>NZ_JAKLTZ010000034.1:0-27814 GCF_022012555.1 Bradyrhizobium zhengyangense
GGCCACTTCTACATCCACAATGGCGACGATTCAGCCTTCGTTTGCGAACGCGGCTGAGTTCTTCAACACCCTGCTAGATTCTCGCTCACCGGCTTTTCATGGGTCGCCGCCCTGCGAGCCTGTGTTTCAATATACTTTCTGATCGCGACGGTTTTGTAAGACGAAGTGAGGGGCTCCGTCACCTTGCCTTACGCGTGAACTGGTTGTTGCTCTCCCCGCTTTTGCCCGTAGAGGTGCTGGCATTCTTTTACGTGGCGCTTCGACAATTGCGCAGTCGGAGGCCACAGAAAAAGACGTACGTTCTGGCCGGCGCGATCATTCTTTGTACAGCCGCGCTTATTTGGCCGTTGTTATGAGCACTATGGTTTTGAAAGCTCATTCCACCGAAATGGTCCGACGCCAGCAGGAATCATGCCTACAGCGCGAGCAAGGTCTTAAGTAGGATGTCTCATCTGTTGAGGTGGAAATGTCTGCCTGGCGGAGATCAGCCACCAGCACGGTCGCCAGCCCTTGCGACGCGCTAATCATACGAAAGTAAGCCTGGCCAATTTGGAACTACCAGTTTTTCCTAATGTTGCCCCGCTGGTTCGGCCGGGCTTCGTGCTCGTCAAATTTTCCCAGCCGACTAGGGGGACTTCGATGATCAAAAAGAAGAGCGTTGCTCACAGGGCCGCGTTACTGCGAGCAAAGCGCGGCGCACTGATTGAGCAAACAATCCACGAACTCGAGGCGCTGGATGGGGCACTGAAAATCTGTCTCAAACAAATGCGGTCCTTGCGGCTGGCGCGCGACGCCCTGGGGGCTGAATTATCCAGCAAAAGAGCGACCGGACGCGCGCGCAGGGGTGTCGTCGCTCGAATGAAAGAGGCCGTCAAATGATGCGGCCTCCGCTGCACAAATGTTAGACGAAACTAGCGCGGCTTCTCGCCCCGTCCCATCGTCGGGCTGGTCGATCTGCTGTACTAATATTGGGTCCGCACCGAACTCATCGGCCGGCTCGGCGTGTTCGACCGCATCCTGGTCACTCCAGCGAACCATCGCGTGCAAACGGTCGGAACGACTACTACATCGACAGAAACTACGGCTGGATCTTCGTCTTTTGGGACCCGATGTTCGGCACCTTCGTCGACGAGCGGGACGGCGAAAAGGTCGCCTACGGAGTCCGCAAACCGCTGCGGAGCTTGAACCCGCTCTGGAGCAACCTTCAGGTGGTACGCGGATCTGATCTCGCCAGACCCCGCCGCTCGCGGGTTCGGCGGCGAGTTAGCCGTCTGGTTCGGAAGGATCCAGGCGCCGGAACCGATGGATTCCTTTGGTTGTGCCTCATTACGACCCCGAAAACGCCACGGGCGGTCGCCGCCTACGGCGCGGTCCAGTGTAGGCACACGATGATGATGCTTCTGCATTTCCTTTCCGGCTTCGAAGCCTTCGCGGGGAGCTGTCCGTCACCTAGTCCATTGTCATCGTGGTTTCACGCCTGACCAGCGGCGGCGTCAAGGAGGAAGTCGGTTCGTCTACACCGTCGAAACGGCGCGACGCGGCGCGCTCGCACCGGCCCCATGGGGTTGCCGGACTGGTTCGGCCTGCAGCTGCCGACGGCGGCCCGCGCCGTCGCGACGGCGTGCGCGCTTGCCGCCGGAATCTGCTTGCTCACGCTTCGCGCGAGTGACCCTCCGCCCCGGCGGTAGCCTGACCGATCGGACGCCGGAACGAAACCCAGGCCGCCCCGGGACCGGCGTATGCGTGATTGAGGCGTCCCCATTTGAACGCGGCCCTTATGCCGCGCCTTCCTCGACCGCGGAAACCGACCGGGGTGCGGACACCAGCGCGGCGAAGCCCGCGAGCAGGGGCATGGCGACAAAAAGAGCGACCGCAGCGACGTCGAAGGCAATGGCCGCACTGCCGGCGCGGTGCGCGAAGACACCCGCGATCGGCGGCAACGCAAGCATGCTCCCGTAAAACATGGAGAAGTAGATCCCCATTCCGACCGCGCGCGCCTGGCCGGGAAGCGCCCATGTCGGCAGGCTGGCGAACGTCGCTCCGGATAGGCCGGCCACTAGCCCCAGTCCTACGAAGATGAGAACGTCGTGGTCGGACGCCGGAAGGGCTGCCATCCCGACCGCGGCGAGCAGTAAGGATGCAGCAGCGATCCAGATGCCGGGGCCTCGCCGGCTCGCAAGCGCGCCGCCGACTGGGATAGCCGCGATGGTGACCCACAGGGCGACGCTGACGTGAGAGCCGGCGACCTCGGCCGTATAGCCCCGCTCGGTGAGAAGCAACGGGCCGAAGGCAAACGCATTGGCGAAAGTGGCGTTGGCAGTGCCCGCGACAAGGCCTGCGATGGCCACCGCGGCCGTAACGGCCGCGCTTGGGAAGGCCGAGGACAACGGCGTGTCCGGTCGCGCCTGCTTCGGCAGCGCGAACAATAAGATTAGCGCGATCAGGGTCAGGATCACCAGTACTACCGACGCCCCGATCAGCCCAACTTTGTCCGCGATCGGCGGCAACGCGATCAACGCCAGCGCTATCCCGCACGGCCACGAGCCGGCGAGAGCTGCCATCGCAGCGCCGAACTGCCGACCAGCGAACATATCGGCAATCATCTTGGTGCCAGCGATAGTAAACACCACCCCGCCCGCGCCCGCGATGGCCCTGGCCAGCAGGCGCGCGTTCCAGTCGCTCGACAGATCGACGACGGCGCCGGCCAACATTAGCGCCGCGCACAGGAGAAGCGTAGTTCGTTCACCGAACTTTTGAACCACTATTCCTCCAGGAAGCGCAACCAGGACGCTGGGCGCTAGATAAGCGCCGACCAGGATGCCGAGCCGGGCGTAATCGAGGCCTTCCGCTCGAAGCAGCGGGCCGAGCGCGCCGACGCTTTCGAACTGCATGCCCATGACGCAACGCACTGAGAAAAGCAGCGCTAGAATTCGCCATTTCGATTCCACAAAAGCCTCCGGATCCGACGATTGCATCCGGTCAGTGTCACGTCGAAGCTCCCGCGAAGCAAGCCGCGATCTCGAGTTGACAAAAGGATCCTGAGCTCAAAAAGCGAAAGTGACGGGTCAACCGGGATGAAAATCCAAACGGTGTTCGACATACGTCGGCCAATTTCTCCCTTCAGGCCCCGGTCGATGCTTCCGTCAGGCAGAGAGCGTAGCTGTCGGCATCATACTGCGTAGCTAGGTCGCCTCCTGACCAGTCAGCGAGATGTTCGTTTCTCGCCGCTGTTAGGAATTGAGCGGACATCTAGCGACCACCCGCTTAAAACTACGCAGGCTCGATCACTCGTAAGGCCCGGCCGGTCCTGCATTGGCGCCGGCCGAGATGGTTTTCGCTGCTTGCCTCAGGCCGCCTCTTGGCGCCGGGATGCTGCTTGCATTCGAATGTCTCGCCGGTCGATGAAAGCGTTGCCTCAAGGCCGCTCACCGCCTTAAGACGGCAAAATGCTACGTCGCAATAAATCGGGTCGATTTCGATGCCGTTGCCGATCAGGCCGGTCCGCTCGGCCGCAATCAAGCTCGTGCCGAGCCGAGGAAAGGATCAAGGATACGCCCTTTACGACCCGGGCAGTCGCGGATGGCATCCTCGACCATGGCGACAGGTTTGACGGTTGGATGCAGTTGAAGATCTGAATGGCTCTCGCCGAAGGCATTGACGCCGGCATAATTCCATACGTTCCTTCGGTCGCGGCCGAATTTGCCGAGCTCGATATTGTTGATATGTGGCTCCGCCCCGGACTTGAATACGCAGACGAGCTCATGCTGCGAGCGATAGAACGAGCCCATGCCGGCATTGATTTTGGCCCAGACGCACAGGTTTATGAATTCGCTACAGATGCCGTCTGCAGCCGTCAGCATATGTTGGATATGCCGCCAATCGATGCACTGAAAATGGATCGCGCCGCTGACGGAATGATGGGCGAGGTTGCGAAAGGTGGTGGCGAGAAACGTCGAAAATTCGGCATCCGACATTTCGCCCAACGCCATCGCGAATTCAGGGGAACGACCTCGCCGTTGCCGCTGACATGCCCCGCGATCGGCACGTTATAGGGCGGATTCGCAAAGACCATCTGGACCTGTGGTATCGAGGAGCCTTTGATAGGTTCGTCCTGGGTGGAATCCCCGCAGATCAGGCGGTGCTCTCCGATCGTCCAGAGATCTCCGGGCTGGGTGACGGCAAGGCCTGCGGCCGGATCGATCAGTTGGTCGGCGGTATCGTTGTTCTGATTGGCCTGGTCGCTGACGGCTTCGATCAAAAGATCGAGCTCAGGCAGAACAATGCTAGTGATTGCGATGTCGAGATCGATATCGAGCTCCGTGAGGTATTGCAGCTCAAGGTCAAGCAAGCGCTTATCCCAGCCCGCGTTCTCGGCGAGCTTGTTGTCTGCGCTCGCGTAGGCTCGGATCTCCGCCCCGCTCATATCGGCTAGGCGTAGCGTTGGAACTTGAGGCATGCCGAGCAGCTGGCCGCGGCTAACGACCTTGGACATCTTACTGGTTGACGGGCACCCGACCATGACGCGGGACCCATAGCGAGCAACCTATTCTTGACCTGGGCGGCAGAGCCGGCAGGCGATGTAGCTTCCCATCCCAGTCATTCCCGCACTTCGAAGCTGGTCTGCCTTTTGGCGTGCGGCGCCATAAGAAGGAAATTCCTCGAAGAAGTACGTTACGGGGCCCGATACAGCGCCGCGTTTGGAAAACCCCAGACCGCTCTGGCATTGGGGGCATTCCGCCCTGTGAATGCGCACACGCCGCAGCGCTGTGTCCCAATAAACCCAAAACAAGGAGAACCTCCGGCAATGCCCAAAACTGGCACGCCGCATCACGTTCGTCCACACGACGCCAAATCAGAGCAGTCGAAAAACTCCCAGTGCAGCGGTACTGATTCCCGGACTGCGCGTCGCCACTAAGGACGTTGCTGGTGCGGGAGAAGCGCTCATCTGTCGGCAGCAGGTGCCGCAGAAGAAAGGGCCGCCTGACCAGGCGACCCTTTCGTTGTCAGAAAAAATTGGTGTCTCAATCCAGCCCCGGGTAAAAACTTCTAAGGATACAAATGTCGCTCCCGGACACCAGGATTGAAGCGGCAAATTGTTTCAGGACTATTTCGTCGCGCACTAAATTATTGTTCCGTCAGTGGAACGTGCATTGGTGTGGCGGTTTGAGCACGGAGGATGCCAAGTGCACCTTTTATCCTATTACCGGTGACTATCGAAATTTGGCAAGTCTCAACCGAACGGTTGAGAAATGCGGCCGGCGGTCTCATTCGCACCTAGGCGGCTCGATCCACAAGAGTGCAGGCAGCGCGTGGCAAAAAATGCACGGAATCGTGCAGATGAGGAAGCTTGGCTCGCGCTTCCGCCGCGATAAGGCACCGGGACGCTCCAAAATTTCCACCAAATTGGCCGAGAAGAGCGCGTTCGTTAGTGCGTGGCTGGGGCTTCAGATATTCTTCCAAAATCCGCTGCGCATCTCTGACGGCCTGAAGGGCCTTCGTCATGCATGGGGGACGAACTCCGCTGACCAATAAATCAGCGTTGACTAAATTGATTCCTTTTTAATTAAATCGAGGGGGCACTGATCTTCAGGAGCCCATACGATTAAATGACCTGTCAGTACCTAAGTTTGAGCCACAGAGGATGAAGGGCGGACGCTGGTTTGTCGCCATACAAACAGGGCACGGGCCCGACTCTCATATTGGAGATTTTGAGACGGAGGTGGAAGCCAAGGAGTGGATATTGACCAAATCCAAGTATTGGCCGGGCAAAACACCAGCATAGCTTCGTCTTCTCACTATCCCAACGCGTGTTGTGCGTGACGTAGCCCGTCGCGATGGACAACGGCGAGGTGCGAGTTGCGCTCGGTCGTTCGTGAATCCTTATAACCAAAAAGCTTGCCCATGCTGTCGCCCGCACCGATGCTCGCATAGGAATGACGCGGGTCATGAAGTCTTAAGCCGGCTAACCCAGCGTGTTCGGAGACAATTTCCCCAAGGCCTCTTCAGGTGAGCACGAGGCTTCGTCCTGCAATGACGTAAGTGCCAACATCGCTTGATGTTCTCAAGGATACGCGCAGAGGCTTCACAAGTTTCTTCTCGACGGACCCGCGAAATAAAACAAACTGGCGCGGTCATTCGATCGAGCTGCTCGCTCCGGCGCAGGATCATCCGCGATTTCGCCGTATTGCTGCCGTCGTGACGCCTCGTCCTGTCGGAATCATGCGCTCCATTTCTGTTAATAAAGGAGTTTGAGAAATGCCTATCGCTGTTTGGTTTGACCGCAAGGACACCGGCGTGCCGGACCGATCCATTGCCGTCCGCTATTTCGAAACCGCTGATCTAGTTCTGCGTGAGGCGGCGGAGCATCGCGCCGGGCCCATGGGCGAAACGCACCGCATGCGCATCGCCGGTGCCGTCTCGATGGAGGACGATCGCAAACTGCGAGAGTCGGGCATCGTGCTCTCGGCTGGCGCGTATCTTCCGAAGTTCGGCCGAGTGAGTTGATCCCACTTCTCGCCCTCCAGCCCCTGACATGAGACTGGCTCGACACCGATGGCCCGCCCGGCTCCTAACCTACTGCGAGCAAATTGTTCGAAGTGGATGCGAGTTTGAAAGAGGCCGTCACCGCAAGCGAGCTTGGACTTCTCTTCGCGGATAGGCTCAGGTTGTCGACCAACAAGATTGAGATTTACGCTTTGCCGCTACCTTCGGCGCCTTGATTTCGCGTGAGAGAGGGTTGATTTTCACGGGTATTTTCAATGAGAGATTTACCCCATGCCTTTGCAGCCGGATCGATTGGCCCAGATTGTGGTGGACGTCTCTTCGGGAATCTTGTTCGCGATGTTCGATGGCGACAAGCGAGTGGTATGCGAAGTCGAATGGGGGGCCCTTACCGACCGAGCTATCGTCGATGGCGACGACGAAAGCGACGCTCGTGCAGCCTTCGAGAGGCATCGCGAAAAAATCTATGCGATCGCCAGTCAAAACTACGATGCGGGCGAAAAGTGGCCCTGCGTCACAACCTACCAGCTCACGGATCTTGGCTGAACGCGCCATCGCCAACCTTCCACTCGCTGACCGCTTGTTAGCTTCTCGAGGAGCAGTTCCACCGCGTCGATTGAGCCTGTCGCTCCGTTAACGATACACAGCGACGGGGCTGCTGCAGGTTTCAGACTTCAGCGATTGCGTGCCCAACGTGAAATTGACGGCCGAAGAGCTGGAGAGCATCATCGCCCCCAAAGCTTGGACACAGTCTGTCTCAGGTCACGGTAATCCGCGGGTCTACGGGTGATTGGAGCGCAACTCTTGCGGTGGGCGCGGGCCAACCGCGACCGGACGCGGAGCAGGTCGAGCAGCTCGTGCGCGCGACGCAGCCTGATTTCGACCTGATCTAGGATTATCGCTCGCCATCAGCTGCGGCTGCTCGCCCCGGTTCTCGGCGCCTTCGCTGGCGATGAGCCGGTCGACCAGCGCATCGCTGATCTGCTTCGTGCCAAATCGCCAGCCGTCGCGCGCGCACCGCTCAAGGGGCTGGGAATTGATCAGGTGCAAGACGATGATTTGGTTGCGCTCGAGCTTCATGCGCGGTCGCTGGGGAATCGAAGTTCTGCGGGTCGCCAAGACCCCGTTCTCCCAGATTGAGACTCTATCAAGAAGATTGTTGTTAGCCAGTTTTCGTTGCACCTAATGCAAGTGATTCCACGAAACCAAAGATGCAAGTTCTTGAAAAACGGACCCCTCCGACGACAGCTCCTGTTAGGCCGGTAAGCGGCGTCGGCGACGCCTTGATACGCTGCACCTTCCAAGGTCACAGTTCGCCAGATGCGGTTAGCGCGGTAATCCAGGCGGCGCGCCAGCACGTCGGCAGCCAAGCCAGCGGGGCGATGTCGTTGAGCTTGACGTGGCGATGAGGTTCTAGATGGCAACCAGACATCAGCGGCCGCCATTGGTCCCGGCGACGCTCCAATTTTTCACCCTAAGACGACCGCCCGAAGCTCACCCTCAGCAGTATTGTTCGACTGGCCTTGGCGCACCGCTCGGGCAGCCACTCCTCCAGCTCGACAAGAGCCTAATTCCCGCCGGCCAACCTTCCGGCGCAACTCCTGCTTCTCTTCAAACCAAAGAAAAAGGGCTCCCCGCGGCGCCCCCCAGCCCACGGACAAGATTGAAATCTTCATCATTGTCGCTGCTGTCGTCGATCGCCGCTAGAACAAAGATCGATATACTGACTGCACAGCCACAATCTTACAGCAGGCGCAACGCGCGTTGGGGCTGTAAGGCTCGCGGGCTCGATCGAAACGTGCGTGACTGTAGCGCGGGCCTGCGTTCAACACGCCGCCGCGCTGTCAGTGCAACCGCGACGGCCAGATTGAACGCGAACCAGACCGAGATGACTGAAATGATAGTCGACATGGCGATTTTCCCACCGCGTCAGCATCGTATTCGAAAGAGACGAAATTCGGGGCAGCAAACCTCATCCAGTATGGAGAAGAGCTGTCTTTTGTTCGTTGCTCGAAGCTGCCGAGCCGGTCGGCCCTGAAACAATGCTTTCGACCTTCCGGCACGGCAGGCACCGGTAAGCATGTATGGCCGGCAGCTTCGCGGTGTGTGGCAGCATCGCGAGGTAATCCATGAGACGCTTGCAGTCCTTGCAAGCGAGAATCGGTGGTTTGTCCCGCATCATCCCGGCAACTTACTTCTGGCCACTGTCGAAGGCATCTCCGGGCGATCCCGGTGTGTTGAATACCCGCGACTATCGAAAACCGGCAGGGTAGTGGCGCGTCGGTTGAGCCCGCTGCTTGCTACGCGCGACGAGAGCATCGTCAGCGCGAGAAAGAACTGCACGGGCGGCGACAATAGCGCCGCAATGATCTACCCATCGTCGGCGAGGTCCTTTGAGTTGTCGGCTAACGTCAGATCACCTCAAATGTTCCCAACGAGAGGCCCAGCCTGCGTTAGTGTTCCGTTCGTGTTAAGGGTAATGCCGGATCCATCGATGCGGCGATGGGCCGGGGATCGTCCGTGAGCATCCGTTGACGGCCGCGTAGCGGTCACTCAGGCTGCTTGGTTGACGTGCTTGTTTCGGTCGCGCCAGTTCCAGGGCAGAAGTTTCCTCGAGCTGTTGGACCGGATTTGCAGCGATGCGTGACATCGGCGAGCTAGGCTTGTGGATCCACGTTGACGATCAAGCTGTAGATCTTCGCGGCACGGTCGCCGCCGCGGTTGGAGCCGCAGAATAGCCAGGACTTCCGCCCAGGGCGATGCCGCGCAGGTTCGTTCGGCTGCGTTGTTCGACAGGCAGACGCGGCCATCGTCGCGGAAGCGGGTAAACGCATCCCAGCGCTTGAGCATTTAGTCCATCGCCTTGGCAACATCGTTGCGCAGGGAAAGCAGGGGCACCGCGATCACGATCGATGTCGCGTTCAACCCGTGACGCGGGCCAACGGCCTCAATTCACAGTGGGTGAGCCAGTAAGCTGGTATCAGGGATTCAGCGAGGTTTTCCTCGCTTCGGCCCGATCTGTGAGTCGTCGTCGAACTCTCTGTGCAAGTGGTCGCAGGGCCGCAACTACAAATCCGCACAACATCATCAGCCATGTCGCAAGTGCAGCGCACCACAATAGATTTTCTAGGATCTTGGACATCCGCAGTACTCCCAAAATTGCTGTCTGAAAATGTGGATAGTGTCGTCCGAGAGAGCGGAGCTTACAAGCGACCGGAAGTAGTGGCGCGAGCTCTGCTGGGTTCGCCTTCAGCTACTTGATAAGGCAACTCGTTTACACGAACGCAGACGCCTGTTCTCGGCAAACCGCAAAGCGACGCGACTGCACTTTCCGTTTTCTCTCAATAATGACCCGCCACCGTATGGCAGCGCGGGTCTACCGGGTAGGCGCCCCCCTCCATCCATAAGATTGGTGGGGGATCTGGCCAGTGATGTCGATGTCCCTCTGGTCAGACACGCGCCAAGCGGCTACCCCGAAGCAGACGGTTAGTACTAACGCGATCACAAGCAGAAGCATCGAAACAAACTGGCTCACGGCTGAACTCCTGAGCATGACACAGGAGCGAGCGACCATGATAAGTCGATTCGGAAAATACAGACGGGCTGACCTTACAGAAGTTGTCCCCAGCTGCGCGTAAGGTGGATACGTCCATCTTTGACCCGCTGCGGCTCACGAGCCACTGAACCCGGCGCGCAGACTGTTAACTGGTCTTCTCTCGGCAAGCGCAAATGGTGGCTAAGACCTTTCCCAACTTCGCGAGGATATTCTGTCTGGCTTCTGCGATCTGCGCGAGAGGCGAGTTCTCGTAAATCCATTTCGATGCCAAGGTCGTCACGCGCTTTGTGATCGAACCAGATCGAGTCATCGGGCCACCGGTTCATTTGGCTCGCCCATTGCTCACGAAAATGTTTCGTCGACAACTGTACATACCGACGGCCACGCACCGAATGGGACTGTGGGTTTTCCAATTACTGGTTCTTCAGCATGCGCAGCTTCTCTCCCGTCATCGGGCATGGAATGCCTTTCCTCCGGGCAACGGGGGTCTTGGCTGGCTTACTGTTTTTGACCCGGCGCGTTGCCCCGCCGCCCGCAGGTCGGTTTTGGCCGCTGGGTCGTCTCTTAGTTCCGTCGCGTCCGTGCAGTCTCCCGCCCAAGCTTGGTGCCTTTGATCGTTCCAACCAGCTCGCGGCCCATCGCGCTTTTGGCACTGCGTGAGCGAGCGCAGGCTTCTTGCAGGCCGTGGGCGGCGAGCTCTCGGCGAAGGTGGTTGCTGAAAAGAACATCTCTGCAAGGATTCCTTCACTAAGGCCGCCTCAGTTGGCGGCCTCCTAACGCAGCGGCACAGTTCGACAAGGCGATGACAGTGGCCAAGTTGCGAGGTCGGGAGCCCAGCGTCCCACCGACGTCAAGGTCGAGAACCGCCCGAGCCTCGCCGAAAGCCATGCGGGGCCCGCGCCATGGCCCGCCAACTGAGGAAGCAGCATCATCCGCATGTCTCCCCGAGACGACAGCAGCACGCTTGCCGGGATCCTAACGCGGCCCGGCAAGGGGAGGAAGCGCCGCGCTGGCCTACCTTACAGTGCGTCAGCCATCGCCAGCATGTTGAGCTGGTCACAGTTATCGAATACAGCTACCGGATCTGAAAGAGATCTTCGAGGCGGCGTTGTAGCATGGTTACGCGCCGATCACTTCTTCTTAGATCGAAGGCACCGCGTACCGGCTGGGCGCCTTAGACCGCATGTCAATCAGCATGGCGTAGGGAAGGCGCCGCCAAATCGAATAGGACTAGGATGCTCGCATCCCCACATTTTGATGCCGGATCAGTTTCGTCCGCGAGTTAGGTCGGGACGACCTTGCAGAAAAGAATTGGTTTGGACAAAGCCGCAGCGGGGCGCCGGAACCTAGCCCTTCGGGTAAAGGATTAAATAATGACGCAAGTGAATCATCTATTTAATACCGACAATTAAATAACCGTGCGAAATGCGAAGAAGGCTCTTTGCGTGTTGAACCTTACATGTCCGCGCATCGACACAAATTTAAGCAACGCATGCTTTGCTGAAAGTGGTCACGGCCGCCCCGTGACCGGGCGGCCGTGTGCTGAGCATCCTCAACCTACCCCAGGCGAAGTGCGCGGCCGCCACCTGTTATCAACGTTTGCAATGCACTGCAAACAAGTTGCTGTTCCCCGTAGAAAGTCGCTCGGGAAGCGGTTGCGCTCCACGGCTTGAAAAGGCGGCCCAAAGTAGGCCGCAGCAGGGACTGCTACGGCCTACGCGATGGTCAAAAAAGCGGGCAAATGAACTCAGTGAATACGCGGCCCAAGGTGGGCACAATACAGCTATAGCTAGTTTCACAATTTTTTGTCCGCCCTTATGGGTTTGTTCCTAAAGTGACTTTCTTGCCGGCCGGCATGACGAAATAACTTGATCGTCAGCATAGACCGATGACGCCACGAGGATTGTCCGGCATCTGTGGACTGCAACAAGCTGGGTTGCGTTTCAAGGTGTCAGCCTTACCCGCCCAGCTTTGCCTAGCAGAGTGAGGGCCGTCTTGGGGATATTGTTGATCAAAAGAAGCGTCAGCCGAGACAACGGCGCCTGTAGCGCGTCGATCTGGATGGGAAGCGCGACGCGGACACGCGCCAAGGAGCGAGGCGCCGGACCATGACAGCGTCGTCGGCGTCGCTGGACAAGGGGGCCGAACTTAACGCACCGATGCCGTTGATAGGGCCCTACCGGGCGCCGGTGATCCGGGCGGCTTTCGGGGGCAGTAAATGCATGCAATTTGTCCGCTAGTTTGCCAGATCGTATTGCAGCCGCATTCGCCGTGCGATCTCCTCCACGCGGCGCTGAAAGCCGATGGGATTGCCGGGCGCGTTTAACACAGTTGGCTGCCAGCCGTCGGCATGATCGCGCCGTATGGCTACCTCGAGCCCGGTCACACCGACAATTTCGTTGATCAATTTGGAGAGTTCACGCGCTGATTTCAATTCCTTGGCCATTTGCTGCCATCCATGGATCGAAAATCTCAGTACAGCTCGGAAAAGTAAACCGAGCTGAAATTCGGTCAAAGAAATCCAGTGAGGTATCTCACAGTTCTTGGCCGCGCGTTGGATTCGCTTTCCGGGTACGTTGAAGAAGCGCCGCTTTCGAATGCAACGAGCTGTCGGCCGCGATGCCCGGCTTTGACGGCCATCATGCACCGCTCTCCGATAGGAGCTACGGCGCAAAGAGTTTCGATTTGCGATTACCGTGGACCCGTGATCACTTCGACATTTGCGGGAAGGACTTCCCAGTTGTTCTGTTCGTCCGTCCGTTTTGCTTTTGGAATCGCTGCAAGCGAGCGTAGATTGCTTGTCGAGTACGCCCTAACTGTTCGCCGGCCTCATCTGCTGTCGCAGCACCATTAAGAAGCTCGAGTAATCGCGCCTCTTCTTTCGGGCAACCAGCGGCGCGAGATGCGTCGTTATTTGTCATCGCGATGCCCTTGGCTTTAAGGACGCGGCGGCGCTGGTCGGAGCGGCTTATCGGGAACGCTTGCAGGTCGCTCAACTCGCGTCGGGTAGGGCGATCGACAAGGCTCAGACTCGCGGCTAAAGCGTACTATCCAGGGCGCTAGACGGGCCCATAGCTTCGCCGAAGCGACGTTCCCAACCCCGTTGTTGTTGTGTCATCATCGGCCATGCCATGAGGTTAGCTCCGGATAGTTTACGACGCGTTGCTAGTTTTTTCTGGCGAATAAGGACTCGTCGATATTGCGGCGCAACTACAGAGCGCTCCCTGAAGGCTTGTCAGCTCCATTCCAAATTAACGCGCCGCGTCATTATCAAGCTTAATCCGCACCTTGATTGAAGCGGGGCGACATTGCGATAGCTTGTCGACACCGGATATTGCCCTTTCCGGGTCGCCCATTGGCGAAACCCCGCATCAACAATACTGTGCGTTGGCTTCGTTTGGCCGCGAACAGCCGCGCGAGCTTTAATTGGCCATGGGTGTCGATGGGACATGGCGAAGAACCTTCATTCTTCTCGACGCCGCTGATAGTGGCGCCAGCTTGAGGTCGAGGGCTCAACCGACCCATTAAAAGGCACAGGAAGTCTTCTTGGTTCTATCCTCGGCTGGTTTGGCATTTCGGCGCTGCGAGCTGATCTCGGTTGATGGGACTAACGTCGGCCTTCATTTCGTCACAGCACAGACCAAGCGCAAAGGGAACGCTGAGAAACATCTGGCGCGTTCACAATAGGACAAGCTCCAAGAGCAGCTTATTTTCTGGACTATTCCGATCATCGAGCACAATCTCTCTCCTAAAGCTACGTCAAAGACCTCCTATTCTGGTCTTCACATGATTTGACACTTTCAATTTTCATGATTTTTCCGGCGAGCGCTTTTGCCCGCGATTGTCCTGGTCCAACAGTTGTCCTGCTTTGACGGCGGTCAAAGTTTCGGAAGAGCGATATAACATTAGGAATATCGAAGCGTGAAAGCCTCGCGCTGTTCTAGATGTCAACGCCGACATAGATCTGACCCACCTTCGCGGAAGTCCGAAGTAATTCTGACCCACCCATGCTCTATATTGTGCTGGCCAGCTGCGGAGGGCGGAGCCCGCAGCGGCTGGCCAGCACAATGTCCCGTTTTTCTCCGGTGACCCTCCTGGCGGCCTGACCGGCTTTGCGTTTGTCGCGCAGGTGATAGGTTTCACCGGTGACCTCGACGATGTGGGCATGATGCAGCAGGCGGTCGAGCATGGCGGCCGTCGGAGTCTGATCGTCGGCGCGGGCGCCAGCCACGGCGTGAACGGGAGGTTGCTGGTGAGTACGATCAAGCCGCGCTCATAACGTTGGCCACCACGTTGAAGAGCAGATTGGCTTCCTCACGTCCGAACGGTAGGTACCTGATCTCTTCGATGCCGATCAGCTTGACGCCATCACCGATCGATTAAAGTATTCTTTCAGACGGCCTTGGGCTCGCGCCGCGGCCAACTGCAGCATGAGATCGGCCGCGTTGATGAAGCGGACCTTGGCCGGCCATATCAGAGCTGGCCGATTTCGCGCAGCAACACTGTCGCTGGTATCCATCGCGACCGCGCCTGGCCGACGCGCTCAAGTAGACTGTACCCGTCCAGCTTGGTTGATCGCGGGGCGGTCGCCCGTATCGACCTGCCTTCTGGTCCCGCAGATATCGCCGCACTGTATTCCGCGAACAGCCGTGCTGTCGCGCTATCTCTCGCACTCCAGATGCGTAATCCGATGCAAGCCGGCCACTGATTCCGACGCAATCCGGCCACCGATTCCGACGGAAGTCGGCCACCCATTCCGATCGAAGCCGGCCACCCTGTTGAGACCGGCCTGACACTCTCGAAGACGGCGACCGAATCGCGGACCAGCCCTCCTTTGCGGTCAAGCAAGGGGAGGTCTGATGCCCGCCGAGAGAGCGCCGATGCGGAAAGTTCGAGAAGTCTTGAGACTGCGGCACGCCCTTGGCGTGAGCGAACGGCAGATCGCGGTCACCGTCGGCATCAGCCGATCGACGGTTGGCGAGTATCTGCGGCGGGCTGCGGTGATCGGCATCACCTGGCCGGTGCCGGAGGGGATGGACGACGGCGAGCTCGAGCGCCGGCTGTTCACGCCGCCGACGTTCGAGGAGAAACCGGCGCGGCCGTTGCCCAACTGGACGGCGGTGCACCGGGAGCTGAAGCGCGCGGTGTGACGCTGCTTCTGCTGTGGGAGGAATATCGCGTCGAGCGCGCCGACGGCTATGGCTACAGCCGGTTCTGCGATCTCTACCGGAAATGGAGCGAGACGATCTCGCCGACCATGCGGCAGGTGCACGGGCCCGGAGAGAAGCTGTTCGTCGACTTCGCGGGCGACACCGTGCCGGTGTTCGATGCCGCGACCGGCGCGCAGCGGCTGGCCCATGTCTTCGTCGCAGTGCTGGGAGCATCCAACTACACCTTTGCCGAGGCGCGCTGGTCGGAAGGGCTGGCCGACTGGATCGGGTTACATGTCAATGCCCTGCGCACGATCGGCGGCGTACCGAAGGCGATCGTCTGCGACAATCTGAAGGCCGGCGTCACCGCCACCTGCCGCTATGAACCGAGCATCAATCGCACCTACCAGGAACTGGCCGAGCATTACCGCACTGCGATCCTGCCCGCGCGTCCGAGGAAGCCGCGCGACAAGGCGAAGGTGGAAGTGGCGGTGCAAATCGTCCAGCGGTTCGTGCTGGCGCGGCTGCGCAACCGGCGCTTCTTCTCGCTTGACGAGCTCAACGCGGCCATCCGCGAGGCGGTTGCCGACCTCAACGCCAGGATCATGCGCAAGCTCGGTGTGAGCCGCAACGAGTTGTTCGCACAGATCGACAAGACGGCGCTCAAAGCCTTGCCGCCTCTGCCGTATCAGTACGCCGAATGGAAGAGGTGCCGCGTCGCGCCGGACTATCACGTCGAGATCGCCGGTCACTACTTCTCGGTGCCTTCGCGTCTGATCCGCGAAGAGCTTGAGGCGCGCATTACCGACCGGACGATCGAGATCCTGCACAAGGGAGTCCGGGTCGCCAGCCACGCCCGCTCTGACGTGCCCCATCGCCACACCACGATCCCGGAGCACATGCCGAGCGCGCACCGGCGCTATGCCGAATGGACGCCAGCACGGATCAAACGAGAAGCCGCCAAGATCGGCCCCGCCACGATCGCTCTCCTCGAGGCGATCATGAAAGCCAAGCCACATCCCGAGCAGGGCTTCCGGGCTTGTCTCGGCATTCTGCGGCTCGCGCGCAGTTACGGCTCGGCCCGCATCGAGACCGCCTGCCGGCGCGGTAACGACATCGGCGCGACCTCCTACGGCTCGATCAAGTCGATCCTGCAGCACGGGCTCGATACGTGATGACGACGTCGTCGCGAGAGCCCGCCTTGGTAGGCGGCCGGGATCATCGGAATCCCTGGCCGGCTTCAATCGGTACAGGCGGCCGGCTTCGCTCGGAATCAACGGCGGACTTCGTCGGAATGCGCACTCCAGACCCCCAACGGGCCAAAACTCGTATCTCCACTGCTTCGTCCTGGCTCAACATCGACGGCTTGCGCAAAACCATCATTATTTCCCAGGTGAATCAGTTTTACTCCGGCGCAGTGGATCACTTTTGGCATCGGCGCAAACATCTAGAAACAAGACGCATTCTTCAGTGCGGGATGACTCGCTGCCGGAACAATAGCAAACCATATTCATCAACTCGTTCTCCTGTTCCGATCGCGACCTCAGAGGCCGGCGGAAGCATAGAAGAACGGCCGCATCTCGTAGGCTGCGAAGCAGTTCAAAGACATAAAAAAAGCCCGCCAGCGTGAACCGACGAGTGCCCCCTGTCTAGCCAGGCCGTGTCGCTCGCGCTTGCGTCGTTCTGCGAATACTGCCTGCCTTGGAGGGCTTGCGATTGGGCGCTACTTGGAGCTGCAAGCCCATGGCCGTGAGCACAGCGAGAATCGTAGTAAAGTTCGGAAGTTCGGTGTGGGTCTGGAAGGCTCGATAAATACTCTGTCGCGCTAAGCCCGTCTCTCGGGCCATTTCTGCGATATTGAAGTCGCCAAGCGCCTTGCCGATTGCCTGGCAAATTTGATGAGGTTCACCCGAAGCAAACGAGGCGTTCAGCTGAGCGGCTAGGTCGGCAGATGAGACAGGTCGGTAGGTTTTGGACATCGAACATCCCAAAGATAAAGGCCGGCTCATAGAGCCGGCCTTTGTTTTTCGAATGACGCTACTTAGTACTTTGGGATGATTGGACCGCCAAAGCGATAGTTCACACGGACGGTCGCCAAATCAACGTCACCGCCGGAGTTGTACGTCGCCGCGAGCGGCAACCCAGTTGCAGTTGCAATGAAGGTTACGTCATGATGGTTGAGGAAGATGTGATCGTACTCCAGTCCGACAGTCCAATTGGGAGCGAAGCCAAACTCAAAGCCCGCTCCCACGGTTCCGCCCCAACGAGTGTTGTAGCCGGCCGACGCAACAGCCAAGCCTGTGGCGTTCGAGATGAAGTCGAAGCGCTGATCCACGACGGCAGCGCCCCCCTTTGCATATAACAAGATATTGTTCCAAGCGTACCCGACTTGGCCAGTGAAGAGGCCAAAGGCATCAATCTTGGTCGAGAGCGAGTTTGCCGGGTTGCCCAGATTTTGGGTCGTGCCATGAATGTCAGCCCAATCTCCCTGAGCCTCGAGGCCGAACACCCAGCTGGCCGACTGCCAACGATATCCAACCTGGCCGCCAGCGACTGCACCACTCGGGTCATAGCAGCCAAGGAACGTCGCGGTGGTGACATTGTTACGGCAGTCGCGCGCCCAGCCGCCGCCGCCGTTAGCGCCGATATAGAAGCCGCTCCAGTCGTAGATCGCTGCGACCATCGGCGGAGCCTTGGTGTAGGGACGAGCTGCGAGATCGGCTGCGCCGGCAGGAGCCGCAAAAGCCAATGCCAATGACCCGGCCGCGATTGCAATTATTTTCTTCATTTGAGTCTCCCCAGGAATAACCACTTCAGAACGACGAGACGCCCAGTTGCCGATCAACAGTACGCCGCACAATTGAACCTTGCTGTAGCAGGCCCGCCACACTCGCCACCAAAACAACCGTGAATTCCTTAAGTTTATTAGGTGGTTGGGAACTGAAAGCCCAGTGACGTGCACAGCGCAGGTTGTGAGGCCGAAACGTGCTTGGCGATATCTAGACCGACTGTAGACGCCTCCCGTAAGTGGTGCTCAACACCTCCACTTTGGCGCATCGAGGCCGTTGCGGGGTGTCGCCTGAAAGCTTTTTGCACCAGCAAGCCCGTCGACGCATGTTGGTGTGGCCGGTCGCATTCCACAGCCACACGCCCGACGCAATCACCGCAGGCGTCGATCTGGGAGCGCCGCACGCGGCTTTGAGCGTCGCCGCGTTGACCGCTACCGTGATCCGCATCCGAGCCCCGGCCGCAAACTCGATCTCGATCGACCCGCCGCTGCTGGGCGGCGCGACTGGACAGGGCGTCGGCCCTGCTTCCGCGACCACCATCGCGGGGATGAAGCCAGGTGGATCGGCGGCAACCTTCGTCCTGCAACTATCCGGGCCGCCAAAAGCTGGTTCACCGAATTAGCAATCTACCGATTCCCATCTCGCGCACACAAAAAGCTGCTGCGACCATTCTCCCTGGCCAGTTGCCGTAAGATAAACCCGACGTACTACGAACGTTTGTCCTATCTTTGATAAGGGTCGGTGCCCAAGAAGCCTCCCAAAGGATCGCAGGCGTGTGACGAGCAAGACTGGCGTCCATGGTCATCCTCGATAGCCCCCGGGGCCGGCGCCGCCCTGTTCTTTCGGCCATCACAACATCGCCGGCGGTTAGGAACTACCGCTTTTTCCCGTCATTGAGCCTTGCCGGGTCGCACACAATTCGGCGCGGCCTCAGCTTTTACCCATTGGGGCTGCGCCGCATATCGGGCGCAGTCATGATCAAGAAAAAACCTGCAAAGCGGCGGGTCGCTGCGCCGCGAGAAACGCGTGAAACACGAGACGCGAAACGCCTTACCGAGCGTGATAACACAAAGCGAGAGCTTGAGGCTCTGGAGGAACTTCAAGCAGCGCTGAATAAGGGCCATGTGTGGACGGCTCCGGGTTGGCAAGGAGAATCTTCACTTTGCGGCGTTGGTCGGAGCGGCCATGTGTTCGGCCTGTTTGCGCGGTTCACGTGACCGCTGGCCATAATGCCCTCCGCAGATCAGGTCCCGATCAAAAGCACGCATTCGAAGATGCCATGGCCCATGTGGGTTGTCCTGATCGCCGGATCGACCGGCGCTGCATTAAGTGCTGTTCGCCCTTCCAACCGTTACGTCACACCCGAATGTCCGGCTGTGATCTCGTTCACGCCGTGAGAGCGGCGGGTTCCCTGTAGCATTCGTTCCTGGCCATCATCGCCCATGCCATCCTGGCGAGCTTGTTGGCGAGCGCGATCGCGGCGACCTTGGTGGGACGCCGCGTCAACAACGCTGTGAGCCAGGGCCGATGCCGCGCGCCATGGATCTTGGCATAGCGGATCACGGCGAGTGCACCTGCCGTGAACAGGCTGCGTAAGTAGCGATCGCCTTGCTTACTAATACCGCCAAGCCTGTCCTTGCCCCCACTGGAGTTCTGCTTCGGCACGAGCCCGACCCAGGCCGAGAAGTCCCGCCCCGATCGGAAGGCATTGGCATCGGCAACGCTCGCGACTAGCGCCGTTGCCAGTGCTGGACCGACGCCGGGGATCGCATCCAGTCGCTTGCTCATCGCGTTTGATCGATGCCAGGCGATAATGCGCCGGTCGAACTCCAGGATCTGAGCCTTCAGTGCCCGCAACTGACTGCCGAGAGCCGCAAGACACGCACGGGCCGTCTCCGGAAGGCGGCGTTCAGCTGGATCGGCGACGACTTCCAAGAGCTGTTCGACACCCCTGCGCCCGACAGGGGCGACGATCCCGAACTCGGCTAGATAAGCGCGAATTGAGTTAATGACGGCAGTCTGCTGGCGAATGAAGAGATGGCGCACGCGATGAAGCATCAGACAGCTCTGTTGCTCGATCGTTTTGATCGGCACGAACCGCATGTTGGGTCTCGTGACCGCCTCGCAAATCGCCTCCGCGTCGGTGCTGTCGTTCTTCTGCCGCTTGGCGTAGGGCTTCACATAGGCCGGAGGCATCAATCGCACCGTATGCCCCAACGCCCGCAGCTCGCGGGACCAATAATGGGATGACGCGCAAGCCTCGATTCCCACCAGGCACGGCGGCAACTTCTCAAAGAAGGACAGCGCGAAACGGCGCTTGAGCTGACGGCGTATGACCACCTGGCCGGCTGCATCGACGCCATGCACTTGAAAGACCGACTTCGCGATATCCAGACCAATCGTTGAAATTGACTGCATAGGCTGCTCCTCCGAATCGTGGGAGCTTCAAGCGGCGCCCACTCCTTGGCACTCTCGTGCCCTTGGAGGAGCCGTCCACAGCATCAAGAGCGCTTGCGAATTCTTAGGCTTACGCGCGAATTGCGACCGCCGCGTAGAGGTTAGAGGTCAAATTATGCGTATCGGTCAAAGACGCCACGGCGATGCCGCATGGTCTGTGAGCCTGTCCCATTCCTCCGCAAGGCGCAGCCATGCTTCTCGCACGCGCCGGCACCGTGCATAGCTGGCGGCATTCGTTGGCTTTGTTTGTATAGCGGACGGCAGGGTTTTCCGACACAAGCGACAATGAAGGCGCCCGGCCAACGTTCCTTTGTTCAAGGTCGCGGAATGACCCACGCGTCAACCGGGTACAGTGCCGCTGATGAATATTCCGAGACCCGGCCGCAAAAGCCGGTTTTCGCGGCCGCGTTAAAACAGGGTCACACGAGCAGCTGGTCCGTCCTAAACAATGATCTCAGCAGACCGCTTACCAGCACGAGGACCCATTAAGGCGCAGACACAGCCGGATTGACGCAAGTTGAACAAATGCAAGGTAAGATTGGCGAGCCTGTCGTGGCACGTCGCCACTCGACGGCATTGCTTGATCCTGCTGAAGAACCCTTCAACTGCATCCGTCCGTGAAGGCGCCTTGCCGAATGAGGCGTTGCTTGTGGACAGTGATAAAGCGCAGTGCCCGAGCCGAACGTCTTGAGGTGGTGGACCTGGGCCGGTGGCGACGCTGGTGTGAGGATGAGTAGCTCAAGATCGTTCTGGAGAGCTTACAGGCGCCGCGCCAAGTCGCTGCAACCGCGCGGAGGTACGGCGTTTCGCGCTCATTGCTGCTGCGATGGCGACGGTCGTTCCACCCCGAGCAGGTCCACGCAGTCTGAAAAGGATTACTATTGTGCCTAAAAATCGAATTAACGCGGCCTATCTGCTATTGCCTTTCATCCCAGTCATATTGCTCCGACAATTCCCGAGCAATTTGATATGCTTCCGCTGGCGCGGTGCTTGGACCGTCCGCTGTGAATCCGGCTTTCCAATTTGGATGATCCGGCCTGTCGCCGATGTTCGGCAAGATCATCACGTCTAGCACGTCGCTACATTTTGGCTGCCCCCGTACTTCCTGCATAATCAACGCCGCTAGTTCTTCAGCGCTCTTCAGGGGCTTCATCGTCGTCTCTTTCGACAAGGTGCTGAAATAAACAGTCGCCAATGTGAAGAGATTATCCGAAAACTGGTTTCACACAATGACGATCGTTGCTGCGATGCGGCCGCTCATAATGCTACGTCAGCTTCACCTAAGCGGCGTTCGCACGAGCAGTCTGACGGGCGCTGCCCGCTTTAGAACATGCTCGATATAGCCGCGGCACGACGAAGCCAACAGCCCACATGCCGACGGCGGCGTGCGGGTGATAATCTGCGTTCTAGTACTGATTGTAGAAGACGATGAAAAGCCTTTCGTCGTCGATTTTTGTAACGGCGGATGGGGGCGGTGATGGACCTGATCTGGCGGACCGTCGCTTACACAATGCTTATTGGGATGCGCCCAAGCTCGTTCGGCAGTACCAAACGCCGGCCAAAAAAGGGCAGGCTCACTTCCGAAGTACGAGACCTAGACCTATCGCGACGCGCTTAACTGAGGACACGTATCTTCCCAGCTCTTTAGCTATTTGGGCGATGTGAGCATTTTCGCTCGCTAACCTGAGCAGTAACTGGACTTCTTCCTCACTCCACTCCTTGGGCTTTTCAATTTTCATCACCTGTGGCTCCGAAATATGGCACGCCGACCTGAAAAAATCCTGATCTCACACCGCCGATGAGTTATCCGGTCCGATAGAAACACAACCAAGTTTAAGCTGATTTGGCGGTTTTGTCGTCCTGCGGAAACCGGCCCCCAGGGACATACCCTGGCCACCAGCCGTCTTTTGTCCCCTCGGGACAATCCGATCGAGTGGGTCAGTAGCCTGTTCGAAATTTGTACTAGCTTTTTCCACGGAACGGCTACAAAGTGTGCAAATTGCGAATTTGCTTTTCAGGGACGTTGCGATGACAACGCGCGCTGTTTCCCGTAACGCTTTTCGTGGGTTATTTGCCCTTTATGCGGCCAAGGCCCACCACGATGGTAATGGCACCGCTGAAGACCGACTGCTTAAATTGTTCGGGTCGAGCGAAGACATTCCGGACGATCTGTTAGAGCGGTGGTCAATCCGCGCAGGACTGATCGGCCCGGAAGCTGTCGGCAACAAGCTGTCACCGCTCGTAACTCAGATCGCGGACGGTAGCGCTCAATACGATCACGCCAGCGATTTTCTTCATCGACTGCTACGAGATCTAGATCGGCGCGTTCACTAGACGACCCTTTGCCCATGTCGCGCACCAAGCGGCTATATGAATGTAGAATGGGCGCGGACTTCCGTTCTTGTGAAATCCGGGCGCAAATCGTCGATCAACGCTTTCGATCTCCCGATGAATGCTTCCGTGCTCGTCGAAACCCACTTTCATGGTGTCCGCGCCAGTATGCGGTGTGCGTGTCCTCGCGCAGATAAGCTCCGTCATCGGCCGACGCGAGCACTCAAAGCGTCCCTGACTGCGGAGTTGGCAAAGATTGAAGGATGTACGTTTTCATCAGAGCTTGAATCGTGCGCGAGAAGCTTGGTCCGGTTTTAGGTGAGCTGCTAGGCTAATCGCAAACCCCGGAAATGCCCGCTTAAATTTTCTGAGAGGGACGGACCCCGTGGCCGTTTTGTCATAGGGGCTTCGACTTCCAACCTTCCAACAAAGTCGGAAGATACCATTCAGCGGGGAGCAGTAAGGGTTCAAGAATAGAAAAGCTGGGCCGGAATCTGGCAGATCAGTGCGGTTGCTTTGGTGACCACATTAGTTGTCGGAGGTGCCAGGGAGGAAAGGACGTCGGTGCGTAGTCGTTTTCGCAGCGCTGCTCCTTTTGCGAAGATGTCGCTTGGTGGAAGAGGAGATGGTGTCATAGCAACACATAATCCGAAACGACTAAAGGTCTACTTTATCGTGATGGTGATTTTTTCCGAGACGACCGGAGGGTCAAACGGGTAGTGACCAGCGTCCCCCAGGACGAGTTGGAGAGTGTGCTTGCCGGGCTGCAACTCGATGCGTGCTTCGGTCTGCCCTGCTCCAAAATGGAGATGAGACTTGTCAGATGGAATCGGTTCATTGGGATTAAGCGGTTCGCTCACGTCAATCAGGAGATGATGGTGACCGCTGTTTTTAAAGTCGTCGCCTGCATGAGTGACGCCCATACCGCGCAAGCCGAAACGGCACCAGAACCCGCCCTTGATGACCGCACCATTCTGCGGCCAAACAAAGTAGAGAAGAGTGTCCTTGCCTGCAGGTCTTCCTTGGGCTTGAACAGTAGCGAAAGACACCAGCGTCAGGGCGGCGGATAACATCACAAGCCGAATGATCTTCATAGGAGTCTTTCCCTCCGCGGTGTCATGGCGACAAGGCGACGCGGAACCCATGGGTCGGATAGCGAACGTTGGTGTCATAACTGTCGCGGCTCGCTGGGCGAACATAGTTTGCGTCGTTCTTCCAGGAGCCGGACCGGATCACGTGTGAGGAACAATCCCCTCCGAGCCATGGCGAAGCGTCCGACGGCGCACCCTGATAGGTCCTGTGCCAGCAATCCTCAACCCACTGATCGACACCGCCGCCCATGTCGAATAGCTCAAATGGATTTGGCTTGAACGTTCCGACCTTCACTGGTTGGTCGGCGCTGATAACGTCCGCGCAATTTTTGCAATTGGCCATGCCTGGCTGGAGCTGATTGCCCCACCAATATTTAGTCTGTGTGCCACCCCGTGCTGAGAATTCCCATTCAGCCTCGCTTGGGAGCCGATACGATTTGCCTGTCGCAGCTGCCAGCCAAGCAACAAATGCCTTTGCATCACTCCAGCTCACGTTCGTGACCGGCGCGTCGTCCTTCCCTGTCGCTACGAACGCACAGCCCTTTGCAGCGGCGCATTCGTTCCATTCGCGAACAGTGACCGGATATTTGCCGATCAAGAACGGCTTGATTGTAACCCGATGGACCGGCCTTTCTGAGGCGTCGTCGTTGCTACCCATCGAGAAGGTGCCGCCGCGCACCGAAACCATTTCTGGCTCGCGGACCGTCGCAGGGATGGGCGGCACGATGGAGGGCGCGGGTTGACTTGGTGGTACTGCTTGCTCGGAGGGTGGGGGCAGCACGGGAGACGAAGGCAGCGGCGCTTCTTGTTTTGCAGCGGATAATGCCGGTGGGGCGGGCGTTGGCGGTTCCGCTGAGGGCGTGGCCGTCGCTGACGCCTGATGAGCCATTTGATTGTGCGGCTGCACGAGTAGATACCAGAGCACGCCGCCTGCAATAACGAGCACGATTAGACTCAGTAAAATTAGCAGCGCGTTTTCACGTCGTTTATGAACCCTGTTGAAGGCGGTGGCGTCGGGAAGAACGCGATAGACTCTAACTGGATCAGTGATGTTCTTGACTTTACGATCGCCGAGCGACTCGTATCCGCAAACCAGTTTGTGTTTGATCTGCTCGTAGATGCCGCCCGAAATATAGACTTGGCCGGGATCTGCAATTCCCTCAAGACGCGTGGCGATGTTGACGCCGTCACCGTAAACGTCGTCCGCCTCGATGATGACGTCGCCGAGATTCACACCAATTCGATATTCGATCCAATGATGCTGAGGTAGCGATGCGTTGCGCCCGATCATGTTTTGCTGAATGACGATGCCGCACCGAACTGCCTCGACTGGACTGTCAAAGATCGCGAGAAAGCCGTCACCAGTTGTTTTGACTAGCTTACCGTGATGATCTACGATACTGGGCTCGATGAGCTCTCGCTCGAGCCGTTTTACGCGAACGTGCGTTCCCTCTTCATCAATTTGCATAAGGCGGCTATAGCCGGCGATATCGCCGGCAACAATCGCTGCGAGGCGGCGCGGCATCATTTGGCGCGAAGGCTCGTCGCCACCCTTACCGGACTTGATGTTATGAATTTCGGCCATGGTTTAACTCGGCCTTAGTCGACGGTTATCGGCGATGTAAGCAGCGTCTCACTTAATAAGCCTATCACATTATTGAATAGCGGGCAAAAGGACGCGAGGGTCTGGACTGGCCAAATGGCCTTTGATGTTTGCCGGCACGGGCGAACCTTTGTAGGGCAGCACGTCAATCGCGAGTGTGATCTCCTTCACTTTCGGTATAAAAAAAACCTTCGCTATTCCGACAAATGCCATTTCGCCCACGTGGCCGTGACGAAATAACACCTAGCGAGCCCGACTTTAATTGCAGCACGGCTACAATTAGTCTTGACCGAGTTGAAAGGGGCGGATCGGTTAGGGTACCCAAAGTGCCAACGTCAATTGTAGTCCGCCGTCTTCGTTCGGAGAATTGAGAACTTTGGAAGGGTTTGAGGGCGGCTGTTTGGTGTCATCGTCAATGATGTGCTCCTCTAGGGGGGGCGATCGAGCTTGAAGCGCCGGCAAGGTTGACCGAACCATTGCATGCGTTGTCCCTGGCGGCGGCATGTCCTCCGGCGGTCCTAGCCTTTCGCCATGGACGGGTTGCTCCTGCATCCAACGACACAAGCGGTTCGGACGCGCGCGCCGGCATCGAATGGACGTTCGCCCCGGGCAAGCGCACTAGGTCGAGTTCGGTACCGAATTCGAGCCAGAGATCGTCTAGGATTTTGTGTTTGATCGGAAGCCACGCCTTCGCTCATTTTATGCCGAGCGAGATGGCGGTCTCGGCTTCGTCGGGGAGCGGCAGGAATCGAATTTTTCCCAAGATCATGCCTGTATTCGAGTCAACCTGCACTAGTGTCGCAGGATGGATAAGTTGCGGCGCCCTAGGCCCGAGCTCAGCCGCATGGGCTCCCTTCAGGTTGAACGACCCAGCTCGATTGCGCTCGAAGTCGCCACGCTACCGAGGGAGAGCTGTGAGGCCTCTTCACTATTGAACGTGCTGGCGATCGGTATTCCCTTTTAATATTGTCGGTTGCAGGCACGAGTAGCGCCTCCGGTGCCTGCCGATCTCGGTATTGCAGTTCTGAGTGCGTTTGGTGCCTTTGCCCTATCATCATGTTGCTGCCGCTTGCCGATTTGCTCGTGTGACGACGACGGTACGGCTCCGACAAATGTGTGCGCCGGCCAAGTCTATGCGTCGTTCACACAAATGATCTTGGCCAATGTGTTGCCGCCTGCAATGTGCAATTATGGCGTGATGACAAACCTGTGACGTCTTGCCGTCTCGAAGATGTCCGATGACTTTGTGCAGTCCTGATTTTGCCAGTCCGAGGGCCTCGACATTACGCGTGGCGCTATCACCTTCTTGTCACGTCAGCATGTTGGGCCGGCCGCTGCCCGGCTCGAGCGCGGCAGGTGAGTCAGAGAAAGGCTCATAGCTTACAGCGCAATCGCTCACCCATCCCGCCACTACTGCTTGCGACAACAATCAGAATCTCAGCGGAACTAATGAGGCTTTCTCATTAATCTTTGCGATCCCGACATAATAAAAAGGAAGGTCGTGGTTGACGGGGGTAGGGTCTTGGTACCGACCCGCATTTCGACGACTGTTGCTGAGGAGCCTCAGCGGGTGAACCCTGTCGACTGACGGGTTGGCTCGACGTCCCTCGAGGATTGCCAAGCGGCGGCGGCAAAATACCCCGTAAGTACAAGGCTTGTCGCCATCAACGCGATCGAAAGCATCCGAGCCATGGTCTCTCCCGGCACCCAATGGTTGCGCTGCCCGCGAGTCGATGCTGATGAGCCAATTTGGCGATGTAACAACTTACATCGGTATCGCTAACCGATCGTAAACGTTGTTTTGCTGAGATTGGGGAGTCGCACCCAGACTCACTGCGACGCATTGGCTGGAAGCCCGCTAGTTAACGCACCTGGCGGGCTTCTTCCATCCGACGTTCGCAACGTATTGGACGTCGGGATCGCTCCTAGACGAGAGCGCCGTCTTACACTGGAGGTTTGCCACTCGAGAGTGCCTAAACGCAAATAGGGCTGTAACGGCGGCGACTTGAATGTACCAGCTCGCGATAGCGAAGACACGGCAGCGTGGCTCACTGTTATAGAGCCAATTCTAGTCACAGGCGCGAGCGGATTGCTTCCAAGCTGTTCATCCAGCCTCGAGTCTGCCCTGAGTTGGCTGACATCGAGAAGAATGCTCGGGAAGGCAAGAAGGGCAAACCGGTCTCTCCGATCGCGCTGGAGGTGGTCAGGCGTCTTGACGCCCTGTTCGAGATCGAGCGCGCCATCAACGGCCGAAATGCCGACGAGCGGCGTGCCGTGCGCCAGGAGAGAAGCAAGCCGCTTCTTGAAGACATGCATGCCTGGTTGCTGCGCGAGCG
>NZ_JAKLTZ010000035.1:0-27807 GCF_022012555.1 Bradyrhizobium zhengyangense
TTCGCTTCGGGGTTCAAACACTGCGTTCTTGGCACATTACGATGCCGTCTGGGGAGGGCGGCAACCATCCCATCTCATCTGGTGATCTGTGATGTGTCGGCCGGGCACGCGAGTGATTCCTCTTGGCGGAAGAACCACTTGCATAACCCCGCCGGCCGCGATCACCAGTCGGCGCGGTCCTCCTCGGGATCGCGCCGACGCTGGGCTCGTAACTCCGGTCGGGCTACGCCCTCCCTACGTCACGAGCCCAGCGAAACTCTCTCACCTTGATTGACGCTGCCTTCCATCCTGATCGCCGCGCGACAAGCTGACGCGGAGCCTTCGCATAGCGCAGTGCCAGATCCCGGCAGGTGAAGACGAACCCGAACGGGGTCTTCCATCCGAGCTGGGAGTGTGGTCGCGCGTCGTTGTAATCGGCCCGCCGGCACCCAGGCACGACACGGGCCTGGGCAGGGACGTAAACAGCGGCTCGCCCCGCAGCTGGCCATTGAAGTCTTCGATGCGCATTCTGCATAGGCTTGCCGGGCCCCATTTAGTGCCAGGCTAGGCGGCTCTGATCAGCCCACGACATGATGCCATTGCTGTCGGCCTCGCTGTTGTCGTTGACCACCATCTTGGAGTTGCCGCGCTCAATGGAGTTAAATCGGTTGCGCGATCAGCGGTTCGGACGCTGCAGACAGCCTGCGCGGCGGACGTAAGTCCGGTTCGCCGGCGGGGCGGAAGGCAAGCGGGGACCTAGCTGATCGAGAGATCGAGAAGCTCACGCTCAAGAAGCTCCAGCACGAGCAGTTCGGACAGTCCTCCGGAGCGAGGCGCATTGCTGGACTGGCTCGAGCTGCAGCTCGCTGGCCTGGAGGAAAAAGCTGGGCAGTCCAGACCGGTCTCAGGTGGCTGCGGACAAGATGGCGGTGCCATCGTTCGAGCGCCGCAAGCCAGCCCGCCGGCCACTGGCGGAGCATCTCCCACGGGAACGCATCGATCTATGCGCCACCTGCGATCTGCCCATGCATGCCTCCGGGCTGGGAATTGTCTGAGCCGTATCCTGGCGCGCTTTGGATAGCCAACGAGCCACCCTAGGCGGTATGCAAACAAAGCTTCGGCAACTTGCCACTTCATCGTCGGCCCCGCGATAGGAGTGCTGCGGTACAAACAAGCCCGCGAACCGCGCATGTCGGTCATCCACTCTGCCGAGCGTGGCTTTCCTCAAACAGACCGGAGCACCTTGTTTCTAAGCAGAACGTCGCCCTCAATCTCTCGCGGATACAGAGTAACCACTTCGAACGCGGGAAGGAGGTCAAGGATGGAGCGCAGTGAAAGCTGGCCTTCGTACAGTTCGCGGTCACTATACTCGGTGTAGATGAACCGTGTTCTGCCCAGGGTTTTCTGACCGCCAGCGATTACGTCCGACTCAGCTCCTTGAACATCCATCCAGATTAGATCAACAGGGCCGCTGAGACCAGCTTCGCCGCTCCAGTCATCCAGTCGCTGGGTCTCGACCAGAATCGAGTCATCAAAGCGAACCCAATCATATTCTGAAAGGTGATTTTTGGGTCTACGTATGGAGCCCGATAAGTCCCACCCCCTCGCATCTCCGTCCCCATTGCTCGGATGAAACTCGATGGTACCGTTTCGATCACTGATGGCGAGCTGCATGAGCGCCACGTTGGGTCGAGCCAGACGCTTATTCTCCTTGAAGCGAGCTATTGCGCGAGGGTCAGGTTCAAAGCAGTATACGCTGGCGTCTGGACACAGCTCAAGAAATCGCTGTGTGTCGCTACCATCATTGCATCCAATGTCCAAGATAACCGGGCATGTGACCCGAAGATGAGAAACGATCTTCTGGTGTATTTCCAGTGTAGGTAACGACTCTAGCATCTGTCCTTATCCTTTTCGTTGCGATGTGTGTTAACCGGTGGAACCAGGAGCCTGGGAGGTGCTGGCGGGTTGCTCAATAAGGGCACTCGTCGAGTAACGAGTAACAACGTTGAGAGGGCAATGGCAGCTCTGTTGCGAGGCTCTGGCGGATCATTGACCGGGGTAAGTAGCCTTTGGCTCAGAGCCGCGTTCACAAGTGGAAATTGCGAGGTCGAGGAAACGGTGCGGCTACCCGAGAGCACGCGATCGGAGGCGAGACAGGCAACCCTATGGTTGGATAGAGCGTCCACAATCGGTGAGATCTGGCCAAGCAGTAGGCAAATAGGAGCGTATCAACAATCGTGTTTCCGGTAGCGTTCTGCGCCCTAATATTCATTGAGGGATCTCTATTTGCGAGCTCGCACCGAGCTGCTGCTTACTATTGCGCGGCCCACCCTCGGCTGTACAATCGATTTCAATGATGGGCTATATTTGGCTAATGGATAGTTGGCCTCCAGAGGCCAGCGAAAAGGTCATTTAAATACAACACACGCGCAATCACCGTCCGATGGTGGCGCCTGGGGTCTGGCCGCGTGCTGCCGGGCGTACGGGGCCACCCGCACTCGCGATGATTATGGTCATTCAAACTTAGGTGGGGACCCGATGCCCTGCCCTCTCTAAGTTGATGTGCGACACCACGATGGCACGTCACTTACAAAGATGGCATCAATGGCCGTTGACATACTGCCGAGTGAACGGCTCCGGTGCTCGGTTTCAAGACCTATGTTCATACCAACTTGTGCACCGTGCAGGCCGCCGCGCCATGACAGGGTGCGAGATGACGGCCATAACGGCTGCAACTAATAGCTCAGAGCCGCATTAAAGGTCTCTCGGTCGAGCTCGCCCTCGGACGAGGCAACGATCACGCAGGCCACGCCGTTGCCACAGAGGTTGGTCAACGCGCGGCATTCGCTCATGAACTTGTCTATGCCCAGCACGATGGCCATGCCCGGCACGAGCCGTGGATCTACGACCGCGAGCGTCGCCGCCAGCGTGATGAAGCCTGCACCGGCGATGCCAGAGGCCCCCTTCGAGGTCAGCATCGCCACGAGCAGGATCGTGAGTTGCTGGCTGAACGTCAGATCGTAGCCGAGCGCCTGCGAGATAAAGAGCGTCGCTAGCGTCATGTAGATGTTGGTGCCGTCGAGATTGAACGAATAACCCGTGGGCACCACGAGGCCGACCACCGATTTTGAGCAGCCGAGACGTTCCAGCTTCTCCATCAAGGACGGCAGCGCGCTCTCCGAGGACGAGGTGCCGAGCACGATCAGCAGCTCGTCCTTGATGTAGGCGAGGAACTTGAAGATCGAGAAGCCGGCAAGGCGCGCGATAATGCCGAGCACCAGGAGCACGAATAGGGCCGCAGTGACGTAGAAGGTCGCGATCAGGCCCATCAAATTGAGGATCGCGCCGGTCCCGAACTTGCCGATCGTGTAGGCCATCGCGCCGAAGGCGCCGACCGGCGCCGCGCGCATTACGATCGAGATCACGCCGAACACCGCATGCGCGGCATCATCGATGAAGCTGCGGATCAAATGGCCGCGTTCGCCGAGCCCCAGGATAGCGAAGCCGAACAGGACGGAGAACAGCAGCACTTGCAGGATCTCGCCTTGCGCGAAGGCGCCGACCACGGTGTCGGGAATGATGTGCAGGATGAAGTCGACCGACTTCTGGCCTTCGGCCTGCTTGGCGTAGTTGGCGACCGCCTGCGCGTTGGCCGCCGCACTGCCGAAGCCCGCGCCCGGCCTCACGACATTGCCGATGATGAGGCCGATGATGAGCGCGAAGGTGGAGACGACCTCGAAATAGACCAACGCCTTCACGCCGATGCGTCCGACCTTCTTGGCATCATGGATATGGGCGATGCCGGAGACGACGGTGCAGAAGACGATCGGAGCGATCACCATCTTGATCAACTTGATGAAGCCCTCGCCCAGCGCCTTGATCCAGTCATTAGTGGCCAGGTGCGGCCAGCGCCAGCCGACGATGCCGCCGAGAGCAATTGCCGCCAAAACCTGGACATATAGCATTTTATGTGAGCGGGCTCCGGCACGCGGCTGCTCGGCGCGCCCGACGCCTCCAATGGGTTTGGTCATGTCTCCATCCTTCCTGGCGATCGGCTCCCAGTGTGCAGAACGAGCTTTGGCGTTGGCAGCGCCAGTGAGGCATAGTGGCCGGCATGTTATTGGGGCATGTGGGCGTGCTCAGGAAGGCGGCTTAAGCGGTTTCGCCTCAGGCCGATCCCGAGTTCATTCGAGTATTTTTAGGCTGTCGTGGATCAAACCAAAAAGAGCCAGCGATTGAGCTGTTTTTGCGCAGCCTCGTCGCCACCGGTCAGCGGGCAATAGCTGCCTTACACGCTCCCAGTCTAGGTGATCCAAAATCACGACCTTCATCTCCCAGTCGCAGCGTTCCGCCAAGAGGGTCTGTGGGCGTAAGCGCAGGTACTTCACTATTTCACGTTCCTGCATCCAATGTCTAAGGGCGCCTCGCTAGAGAAGACTGCGTTCTTCTTCGAGATCGATCAGGCTGCGTGGCGCATGATAGTAACGGGATGAGGAATCTGGTTATTCCCGGGCATCTGGATCATGCAGACGAAGTGTGCATGCGGACCTCCCCTATTCTCGTGAGCTTTGCCCTAAAAGAGCAAACTGCGTGCCACGAGTGTTACTGTTCAAGGAGAGCCTTATTATTGCGGAGACCATGGGGTGCGTAAACGCAGCCGATTGATTGCGGGTAGCAAGACGACTAATTGTGCAAGAGCTCTGGTAACGGTGGCCGGGCGGCGATCGTCTCACATCATTCACCATCTGGATGTGTCGCATCAATACAACCGATTGTACCAATCTGGAAAGATGAGCAAAGACGAGGAACGGAACGGCGGAATTGTCGCATTCGTTGCAATGATTACGTCAGTTTCGTCGGAGGGTGCACCAATCGGTCGGGAAGCCTTCGAGCCCGATCGGGTCAGCCCAACTGGCGCTCCGCGGGTCGTAAATCGCATGCCGAGGCATCATGTTTCATTGCTCAGCACAATCAACCGAGTGTAGTTCGCAGGCGCTCAAAGGAGCGCCGCGAGACCTAAGCCTTGATTTTGCTAAAGGCATGCTCATCATCTTGGTGATCATCGGACATTTGATACAATACGTTATTTGTAGAAATAACGAATATTGGCATTCGCCTTACTTCAAGTTCATCTACATGTTTCACATGCCGCTCTTCATGGCGATAAGCGGCTATTTGTCCCACGGAGCGCTAGTTTACAAGTCGCTGTCGCGCAGCGTCGCTGATCGTGTGAAGCAATTGTTGCTGCCGGCGCTATTTTGCGGCACGCTTCTCGAAGCAATCAAGTTGGGGGCGTTCAAGCTAGCTACGGGGTCAGTGCCAACAAGCCTGCGTGATGTACTGTTTGACCTTGCGAAGGAGCTAGTAGGCTCATATTGGTTCATTTGGACCACATTTGCCTCATTCCTCGTCATGAGGAGTCTTTTCGCGTTGTGCGGCCGGGTATCGGCCTGGGTGATTGGCACGTCAGCGATCTTTGTTGCCCTCACTCCGTTGACAGTTTCGATAGTGCCATTGGCGCGATACACTTACCCATTCTTTTGCCTTGGAGTCGTGTTCGCTCATTCGAAGGAATGGCGGACGGCCATAATCTCACGATACAAATCGCTCTTGATGGTCTTGCTTAGTGGAATGGCTTGTGCGTGCTATTTCAACTGGAACAAAACAACCTACGCCTACAACAACCTAGTACTGGTTCACGATACAAAGCAAGTGTTGCTTATGTTTCTTGGCTCTGCATCTGCCTCGGCAATTGCAATGGAAGTGTTGCTGCAGGTCTGGCGCTTTGGCTGTTCTAGTCGCGTGGTTCTCTTCGTTGCGGTAGGTCTTGGGCAGCGTACGCTGGTCCTTTATCTGATCCAGGGCGCCGTGTTCCGCTTGATGGACTTTATTTCGTTTGAAAGACCTTTCGAGCTATCAGTTAGAATCGCAATCGCTGCGGCGCTAGGGGCGGGAATTGTTGTCATCGCCGCAGCGATTCAGTGGATTGTGCGCGGCCTTCGAAGGATCTGGGAGTGTCGCCGGAGCGCTACTCGGATCGCTATTGGCCGTGTGGCCTCCGTTTGGGACAGAAGCGTTTAGCGTCGTGACGCCAGATGTGCCATCTTCGAACGCTTCCTGACCGATGGTCGCATCGAGCTCGACTCCAACATCGTCGAGCGCGCCATCAGGCCACAAACAATTACGAGAAAGAATAGTCTGTTTGCCGGCAGCGACGGCGGCAGACGAACCTGGGCGACCATCGCGACACTGTTGCAGACAGCGAAGAAGAACAACGTCGATCCGCTCGCTGGCTTGCTCTCACGCTTCAGCGTATCGCCAACGGCTGGCTGAGCAGCGAAATCCACGCCCTTATGCCATGGAACCACGCCATCTGACGGCCTCACCCTGCCGCTTACACTTGTGCCGTGGTTGGACACGATCATTCCTGGCTTGTCGCGTCGCTCGACGATCGCCGTCAGTTCGCGGGCGACGCGCCATCCTGAGATCCACTGGAGAACCTGTCTTGCACAAAGTCCAGCGACGGCTCGCGTTGGGCCACGCCTCGACAAGGGTCGTGGCACGGTCCCACGGCTTTGTGGCGAGCCCGCCGCTGGCGGACGGGGGGCCTTTCCCGCGATAAAAGTCACTAGATCCGGTTAGTTGCCGGGGCTCTCCCTCGCTGCCGCGGCTCGGCTAGTGCCGGCTATTCGGCTCGTGGATCGCTCAACCAGCCCCGCAGAGCCGTGCGCATGGTGACAGGAGCTAGCGCGATCATCCACTCTTACCCGACCTATCTGAAACCCACTTGGTAGCCGCACACACCTGGTGGATTAAATCGAAAACCGTACGCGAGCTCCAGGGGATATCAGAAAGATAAGAGAGACGAATTCGCGGCTGAGCAAGTTAAATAGCGTCCCATTTGCAGGAGATGCTCGCGCCTGATCGCTGTAAGGTAGACACACATGAATGGATCACCGCACCACGATAAGCTCGTGAGAGCCGAGCGATGCAGCGCACTAATCCAGACTCAACTCGTCAAAACGCGATGTCGTGACGGCAGGCGCAGAGCTCGTGTGGTCCGCGGGGCACCATGCTTTGAGAGTTGCATAATGTGACGCTTGTGATTGGGCAAGCCAGACGAGATACAGACATCAAATGCGATCGCGAAACCGCCAAATCGGGTTAGGGGGGCTCAAGCTCTATTTGCGCCCTTCCCTTCAAGGGTGAACGAGATGCAGCATCCTGCCCGGGGGGCGACGAATTTACCGAGATGTTGTGGAATACGGGAACGACCCCGCACGTTCCAATCCACATGGAACACGAGAGAATTGCACTGGCCCGATAGCGAAGGTTTGTCGTTGCCCACGACTGCTGCTTCGGGCGCAGGCCCCCTGAAGGGCGGATCACTAGCTAATGCCATCATCAATGGCGTGGTTACGAGAGGGATAATAATAGAGAGCCATCGAGTTAGGACCCTGATTAGCGCCGGTGACCGAGAGGCAAGCCAAGTTTTCGCGCCTTCTGACGCAGCGACCCAACGGTACGCTTTGTAAGCTTTGCAATTTGAATGACCGGTGTTTTGGCCCTTGAATGGGCGCGGAGTTCCTTCACGTCCGCTCTACTGTACTCGCGTCGCGCAATCTTCTTTTTTACCTGTTTTGCCATACTTGCTCCGGTGTCCTATTTACGCGAACAATATCAGGAAGGCACCGGTCTTGCCAAGGCTTACAAGCACTTCTGGGATGCATTCGCTAGTCGGCGGCCGTGCCAGCCTCATTCGTGAAGAGCGGCATGTCTTCGGCGGCATCTTTTATCGCCACCCCGGGGGAAGCGCCTGAATGTGCCAGCGTCGCATTTGCATCATCAGCAAGGATTGATCCGCGAACAGTCGGGACTTGCGAGCGCATGATGGATCGGGAGTATCTGTTCGCAGTCGCATCAACCGTTCCTCTCGCTTGAAAGCAAGTGAGCCTGTATAGCGCGACAATCTGGGTGGGGAGCTTCCACCCTAATTGCCGCGCGGCATGAGCCTGAGAAATCGGGGCGCAGCGAACGTGTTGATCTCCCACGCAAGTTAGGCGGCGCAGTGTCGAGCATTGTAAGCGAACTATCCATCACTTCGGGTGCAAGCTATGGTTGTTCTCACTTAGCCGGACGTGACCAAGCGCAGCGTTGGATCGGTAGCACCGGAATTATTCTCTGAGCAGTTCGCGCGCCGGGCATCCGTCGGATCAGGACCAGAAAAGCTCAGGGGATCGTCTGAACTTGTGGGCACCCGGCAGCGGCCATGCTTCATTGCCTTGCCAAAGTACGGTTCTTCGATTTCACTGTATGTCCCTTTGAGAAGCGGCACTCCTCGTTCGTTGGGGAAGCGTAGTGAATAAGGCCGGCGCGGTAGGCTTCTCTGATTGCCACAGTGCGCGTACTTGTACCCATCTTTCGCATAATGTTCTTCATGTGGAAGTCGACTGAATTCCCGCTGATGTGGAGGAGCCGGCCGATATGCCAGGAAGACCTGCCTTCCGCCGCGTGCAAGAGGATCTCTTTTTCACGTGGAGTGAAAGTAACATTCAGATATCGGTTCTCATCTGGTAGGGGCGCGATAAGGCCATAACCGATGTGGAATTGAGAGGCCAGTGCGGCGAGGTGAAGTAAGGAGCCTTTCGGATCAGCCCGATCGCTTTCGGAGGCAAACAGCGCCACGGATACATGGCCCTGCGCTGCGAAAAGGGGAACGCTTATGCCGCGCTTAAAGCCCGCTATTTTGTAGAAATCCAGTGCGCGTTGCTCTTCTGGCAGCAATCGACATCGTGCAGACAGCTCCTCCCAGCATATTGGGCGTGAAAAACGCCGTGATCGATGAATTGCGGGGTCTATATTGCCGTATTCGTGTTCTGCGTAGGGCTTACTCCAGTGGGATGGAAAGTTCGAGGCGATCATGGGGGCAGGACTTTCACGAAGGCGTTTGGGCGGGGCGTATGTTACTGCCGCATATGCTACTGAACCGAAGCCCAGCTTTCCTGCTTTGCTTACCAGCATTTGGAACAGAGGTGAAAGCGACTGCGTGTTGGCTGCGCAATTGATCAAGTCGTAGTTCATAGCTGCCACGCGATGGGTTCATGCTTGGGGAGTTGATTGCGGGGTAGACGAGCGGTCCGACTGATATCGACTGTCATCCGTCTCCCGGTGGCCGCCGAGATGAGGACCAGCGGGCTTGGTTGTAGGTCCTCACTCCGAGACGGTAGTAGCGACTGCCTTTCTTGGCGCTTTGGCATAAGACTGGGTGCGGGCGGTGGCGTCGCTCCTACGGTGTGATGCGCCGCTTGTTCCGACTCGTGCAGGACGAGCGGGATGTATCCGGCGGACCGGCGCTGCGGAAGCCGGCGAGCAAAACTAACGACGTGCTGCCTAAAGGCCCTGCTTTGTTTAAGGCGCGTGCGGCGTCCACATAGGCTCGGATGAACGCAAAGACGTAACTTTTTAGGTAATCGCGAGGTCAGCGTCGCGCGGTTGTCGTGAGCATTCACAACTCTATGACCGGGTTTGACGCGCTTTCTTGCGGTGTTCCTATTGCGTATGCGCCGCTGTTCGGTGTCTGAGTGGGGACAAGCTACGAAGCCATTGCTCATGTGGATCTCCAACGCTTTTATGCTCGGTGAGCAAGTTGCGTGCCGCTGGGTCGACCAGCTGCATGCAGGCGCCATGTTACGATTGTTGTTAAGAATGCCGTGGTGATGCGCGTGCTTAGGAGCACAATAGAACTAGCGGGTAATGCACAGCTGATGGGCGAGAGCGGTGACTTCTGTTCTTGAAGATGGAAGTCTTCGCTTGTGATCGCGAGCAGGCGATCACAATGAAACAGGGACTATGGGTCAGCCGAAATGGCCCAAGGGGTATCGATCGGATGCCACGCGAGCGCAGTTGCCCAGAGCTCGCTAACTTCCTGAGGAAATCCGTTATCGCTTAGGAGCGGCTCTGGCCGAGAGACCCTGACCTAAGCGGCACGTTTGAATCAGGTGTGTTGATTTGGGTTCCGTTCTCAAAAGACGATCGCCGATCTTCGGGCATGACAGTCGGGCGCGCTGCAATGTTCTATCGTGAGATCTCTTGGCCGCCGCATGCCCGGGCTAAGCGTGGTGCCCGCTCTCAGCGGTATCGAAGGCACCGTCAAGCGGCTAATAACACCAGCGTATACGGTGCTCAGATGCGGCGATTTACGCCGTCTAGCGAGGCCTTGCTTTAGCGGAATATTGGGAGGTAAGCGTCTTGTCAGTCACTCTGCTGAGCCAAGACAAATTGTGAGAGATCAACGCTAGTTATGGAGCGATCTAAAACAAACAGTTGTTGGGACCCAAGGGGCTCTCGCTTTAGCTCATTCAAGTCAGCCGAGCACGGCTGGCGCGGTGAGGTGTTTCGTTTCAGACGAGGAGCACAGAGGTGTGCCCCCAAAAAAACGTCGCATGCGCGCTATCCAACGCCTCTGTACGAAAAGGGACCCGGCTCGGCCGGCCCACCGTCCTCGGCCGCTCGTTTCGCTCCTGATCTCAGCGGTGACTACCGCTTGCGCGAATGCCATCGCAACCGTACCTCGGCTGGCCTCGCTCCCCGGGAAATACAAGGATGGTTGCGGAACGGTGGTCATGGCCGGTGGGCTCGCTTCGAAGGAAATGCCAGAAGAGCGTTCCGTGGTCGGGCTGCCTGTCCATCGCATGGAATTTATCTAGTCTTGGCCAGAACTCGACGCTCATTTGGCAACTTACTTCTATGCGACGGCATGCAGGGCAGTGAGTTCATCTTGTCGCCTCTCAGCGTGTCCCCCTCTTCTCTCTTGGTTAGTCGAGGCACGGCTCTTGCTGCCTACAAAGAAGCATCACCATCCCGCCTCCCTTGTGGTGATGTTAGGGGCGGGTTCGGCACGACCAGCTGCTGCCGGACCGCCCCGACGATCGTAGACGATAACAGATGAGAGTGGGCCTTAGGCCAACCTATTTGTGATTCGCGGCACGTGCCGTGCAAAGCGCTGTGTCCTTGCTGCATGGTCGCAGTTCGCTCCATGCTCCGTGACGCCGAACGTCTTGTGATCTGCGAGAAGATGGCGCGTTTAGCGGTGGATGATCGAGCCGTTAATCCGCGCGCAAGGGGCTGGTTCGCGAGCTCGCTTTGCAGGGGTGCCAAAGGACCGCTTGTCGGGTCTCAAACGAGGGCTCGTTGATGGAGCCGAATCGACTTGTTCTCTCGGCGATCTCGAAGCGCTGTCTGCCGTTGTGTTAGGTAGGAGCATGGGTATTGTGGCATGCCGTCGCTCATCCTCGCGGCTGCCTTTGATTGCCTCGATCAGAAGCGAAGTGTCCGCTGGTTCGCTTCAACAGAGTAGAAGCTTGTAGTGCAACGAGTAGCTGTTACGTTCTGTTACTCGAAGAACTGTGCTGCTTCGAGGACCTCGCAGCAAGTTCCTGATGGACCGTACTCGTTCGTGCGGCCCAATCAGTGGGACGTGGAGTTACGGTCTCGATTGGGCGCGTGATGATGTAAGAGCCCAGAGCCGCGCGACGATGCGTGGGGCAAAATTGATGCTCTCCCTTGCGCCTCAACCCAAAAGCGCTGACACTCAGCCTGGCTCGAGTCTAATTGGGGCCGGCCTTGGAGTTCTGCAGCTACGAGATCAGCGACAAACTCTTATGATTTGCGACCAATTCGAGATCGTGTTCCGTGGCGTGGTGTAGCTGAGTGCGGGTCACCGCGTTCGCCGGCATGGGCCGGATCGGTCGCTGGCGATTGCCGGGAAGCTGACGGCGGGATCATCGCCCAACGGGGCGATGGTTTCCAGTGTCATGTAGCGGCCGCGCTGGACCGCCCACTCGTCGTTCTGGTCGAGCAGGATCGCACCGACGAGGCGTCGATGGCGTCTTCATTGGGGAAGATGCCGACCACTTCGGTGCGGCGCTTGATCTCGCCATTGACCCGTTCGAGCGGATTGGTAACCGGTATGAGAGTTCTCGGTGCCAACGTTCCGCTGCGGTGTTCGACATCGTGGCGTATGGTGCGACCATCGGGACAGAGGCACCGGGAGCACGAAGGTGCGGGCAGGCCGATACACACGATGAGCCGAGAGCTCGTGTTAGTAGCTGGCCGCCTCTGCGACTTGCCCGGTTGCGCCGTGAGCGCGAGTCCGTAGTTGTCGTGTCGCCCGCCGCTCCCGCAATAATCAACGGAAGGGAGGACGCGCAGATGCGACGCGTGATTGGTATCGATGTTCACCGAACCTTCGGCGAGGTGGTAATCTGGAAAGACGGCATCCTTCGACATGCGGGCCGGGTCGACATGACCCGGGCCGCCCTTGAAGGATGGGCAAGAGTCTGCGGTCGACCGACGAAGTGGTGATCGAGGCGACTGGAAATAGCATGGCGGTGTCGCGGGTGCTGACGCCATTCGTGGCGCGGGTGACTATCGCCAATCCGTTGCAGGTGAAGGCGATCGCTCAGGCGCACGTCAAGACTGACAAGATCGACGCCGGTACACTCGCCAGCCTGCAGGCGGCGGGCTCCCTGCCGCAGATCTGGACGCCTGATGCGGAGACCGAACGCAAGCGCAGGCTGGTGGCGCGGCGCTACCAGGTCGTGCGGCATCGCACGCGGCTCAAGAACGAAGTGCATTCGATCCTGAATGCGCACCTGATCCCAAAGTGCTCGCATGCCGATCTTTTCAATGCCCGCGGCCGGGCGTGGCTGGCCGCTCAACAGTTTCCGGACGATGAGCGCGCGGCGATCGATCGGCACGTTCGTGAGCTCGACCGGCTGGCGGAGGACTTGGCCCTGCTCGACCGCGAGATCGCGCAGGACGCCATCGACGATTCCGCGGTCAACAGAGTGATGACGATCACCAGCGTGAATGTGACAGTCGCTACCGGGATCGTGGCGGCGATCGGCGACATCAGCCGGTTCAGCAGCCCGCAGAAGCTGGTGAGCTATTTCGGGCTGAACCCGAGGGTGCGGCAGTCGGGACTGGGAGCCGCCCATCACGGTCGAATCAGCAAGATCGGCCGCAGTCACGCATGCGCCATACTGGTTGAGGCGGCCTGGGCAGCGGCCAAGGCGCCCGGTCCACTGCATGCGTTTTTCGTGCGCATCCGTGCGCGGCGTGGCCACCAGATCGCCGCGGTCGCCGTGGCTCGGAAGCTCACTGTGCTCTGCTGGCATTTGTTGACAAGGGGCGAAGATTACCTGTGGGCCCGCCCAGCGATGGTCGCCAATAAGACCCGCGCGATGCAACTTCAAGCCGGACATCCGCAACAGAAAGGCAACCGGCGTGGACCAGCCTATACCTGCAACATCAAGGCGCTGCGCGATGGCGAGATGTCGATTGCCGCCCAGGCGGAGCGAAGCTACGAACGGTTCATGTCGCAATGGAAAGCGCGGCGGCCAAAAACCGGCGCGCGGGCGCCTCAGTTCGGCAAGACAAAATAGGGCAGTCCGGTGACGCTTGCAGCCGACGCGTCACGCTTCGCCACGAGGTCGCCCGCGCCCAACAATCATAATCGCAGCTGACGGCAACTTCCAGCCGGGCCAGTCCCGTTCCACGCAGCCGCCGTGCTCGGGCGGATCATGGCCAAGCCTTGCGGTAGCCGCAAATGCGGCCAGCCTTGACCGCCCCTGCGCGCGGCGGCTGCGTGATCGGTGGCCGGGACGGAAGAATGACCCGCGCGACCGAACAAAAGAATGGACTTACAGCGATTTTCGCAGTCGTCGTCTCGGTCTGAAGAAATCGCTTGTCCATCTCATCCGTCGAGTGCAGCTTGGCGCGATGCGCGGCTGGGAAGCTCATGTAGGCGAGCACGTCGGTTTCGGCCTCGTCGAGGAAGGCGGCGAGCTTCGGGAGCTTGGGGCGGAGCTGGTCGGTGATGCGCCGCCATTGCGCCCGCGCCTCCTCGGCATGGTCCTGGGCAAAGGCGGTGGCGATGAAGGAGGAGACGACGCGCCGGCCGCTCTTGCCGGCATGCGCCAGCGCGTTGCGCATGAAGTGCACGCGGGGGTCGTTGAAAAAGCTGCAATTGGCTGATTCCGTTCTCGTCGGCGATTCGCGATTGGCGGAGCAAACGAGATGCTGGGGCGCAAGGAGCGGGATCAGTTGGAGCTCTTCATCACTGGCTCGCTCAGACAGCTCGTCCCAGATGAGCACGTGCTGGCACGGGTCGATCGTGTGCTCGACCTATCTTGGCTAAGGGAAGAGGTCTCCGACCGCTATAGCGCGAACGACGGTCGGCCGGGCGTCGATCCGGAGGCCGCGGTCCGCCTGATGCTCGCGGGTCTGCTCACCGGCATCGTACACGATCGCAAGCTGATCCGAGAGGCTCAGGTTAACATCGCCATTCGCTGGTTTGCTGGTTATGGCCTGCATGAGCGGCTACCGCACCATTCCAGCCTGACGCGCATCCGCCAGCGCTGGGGCGAAGAGCGATTCCGTAGGATCTTTAAACGCACGGTCCAGGCCTGTCTGAAGGCCAAGATCGCAACAGCCGAAGTGGTTCACATCGATGCGTCGCTAATCCGCGCCAACGTGAGTTGGGATAGCCTCACCGAGCAGCATGCGGTGGATGTGCTGAGCGAAAATCAAAGCGAAGATGAAAGCGAGGATGAGAGAAAGGGCCGGCAAAGCGGGAAGTACAAAAAGGTCTGCACGACTGATCCCGATGCGACAATGGCTACGAATGCCCGAAACCGGCGGCTGGAACCCGCTTACAAGCAGCACACTGCCGTCGATGACAAGGTCGGTGTCATTCTGGATGTCGCGGTCACGACTGAACAAACGAACGAAGGAGAGATGATCGAGCCGCAAGTCGATGAGATCGAAGCGATTACGGGCATCGACATCAAGGTCGTCACCGCCGATGCGGGCTATGCCTACGCTAAAGTCTACGGCGCGCTCGAGCGGCGCGGCATTGATGCCCTCATCCCAGCTAAAGCCGAACCAATCAAGAGTCGCGTACCGCTCAGACGCTTCCGGTACGATGCCAAGAACGACATCTTGAAGTGCCCGCGAGGACGTATCTTGCGCCCCGCGCGGCCCATCAAGCACGGCCGTTTCTTTTACGCGAAGGCGAAGGATTGCACCCGGTGTCCGCTCAAGCGGGATTGCCTATCCAAAGGGCGGGTTAACAAAGCGGTCGTTGTCGGTGACCATTATCCGGCACTGCTGCGCGCCCGCCGCCGTCGCGAGCGATGGAGTAAGCAGGATCGACATCTCTATCAACGCCATCGCTGGCGCTCAGAGGGATTCCACGGCGAAGCCAAAACTTGGCATGGGCTGGCGCGCGCCGTACGGCGCGGTCTACCGAATATGAAGATCCAGGCCTACCTGACGGCCGCCGCCATCAACCTCAAGCGGCTGGCAACCGCTCTCCTTGCGCTTATTCTGTCTTGGATTGTCCCTCAAAATGCGTTTGCGGCTTCAGATCGCGCCGTAGCGCGGGCTTTGACGCGAGGGCCATGATAGGCCGGTCGCTGCATCGCGCGAATCTATGGGCCACTTCTTCAACGACCCCACGCGGCAGCGCTGCCAGGAGGCGTTGAGCACCTTGGCCACGGTCGCCTTGATCCCCTCGTGGGCGTCGGAGACCACCAGCTTGACGCCGCGCAATCCCCGCCGCGCCAGCTTGTGCAGGAACGCGGTCCAGAACGTCTCGGCCTCGGACGGGCCGATGTCCATGCCGAGCACCTCGCGCCTTCCGTCGCTGTTGACGCCGACCGCGATGATCACCGCGACCGAGATGATGCGCCCGTTCTGGCGCACCTTCACATAGGTGGCGTCGATCCACAGATAGGGCCAATTGCCCTCGATCGGGCGGTTGAGGAAGGCCTTCACCTTGTCGTCGATCTCACCGCACAGCCGCGACACCTGGCTCTTGGAGATGCCGCTCATGCCCTTCGCCTGCATCTGGTCGTCGACCGAGCGAGTCGAGACGCCGTGGACATAGGCCTCCTGCACCACCGCGGTGAGCGCCTTCTCGGCCATCCGCCGCGGCTCCAGGAAGCCGGGGAAGTAGGAGCCTTTGCGCAGCTTGGGAATGCGCAGCTCGACGGTGCCGGCGCGGGTCTCCCAGCTCCGATCGCGGTAGCCGTTACGCTGGACCTGCCGCTCTTGGCTCTTCTCGCCGTACGCGGCTCCGGTCAGGCCCTCGACCTCCAGCTCCATCAGCCGGTGGGCAGCAAAGCCGATCATCTCGCGCAACAGATCAGCATCGGGGATCTTCTCTACGAGCGTGCGCAGGTTCATCATGTCGTCGGTCATCGGTGGTTCCTCGAGTCAGGTTGGCTGTCGCAATCCAAACCTTACCGACGAATCATCGGTGACCACTCGCAAAGCCGCTCGCTCGCTACAGCGCTATGGGGGAGCGCGCGTCGCGAGCGGCTTTGCTAATGAGCTACACCACTCCCTGGGACACGACCCCACTCTCGTCACTCCGAGATTAAGGAGGTAAGCCAGTTGCGAGTACCGCGTCGGAATCCAACGCCAAAAGGTGTGACGTATGCGCAATGCAAGCAAAGATGGTGTAAATGCTCGCCTCTCAGCGGGTAGTCGCAGGAGCGCCGGCTTGCCCTATCTGCCTCAATCAGGCCGTTTCAGCTGAAACAAGTTGCCTCGACCTGTACAACCCAAGTGGCGGCTGCAAGGTACCTTGCCACCTCATGCGGCAAGGATTCAGGTTGTTGATTTTGCTGGTATGTTGGAACGTGGTACTGTCGATCGAGGTGTGCCAGGAATATCGGAGCACGGTGATCTTCGGGCAGGCGAAGTCCTGAGCGGGAAGTCTGGGCTGGTCGCGCTCGTTTGCGGCTTTGTTCTCTACGTCAGGTTGAATTGCCGAATTCGGAGGGGTAGCTCGAGAAGAAAGCAGTGAGGGCCCGGGTCATACTTGTGTATACCGGAGCGGGCCTATAATCGGAAGTCCGTAGGTTTTGGGCGAGAGCAGTAATCGGCCCTCATCCCGGACCAAGCAGAGCCGTTATAAGGCCGAGAATCTAGGTTTTTTGGATTTGCCATGGTTCTGTTTGAAAGGATGGCACGTGAACGAGCGCTTGCAAGCATCGCAATTGGTGCCGGATCACAACGAAGCAGTGGTGCTGATTGTCGACGACGATGCCTCGATACGGAAGGCTCTTACGAACCTTTTCCAATCGGCGGGTTTGAAAGTGAAGGACTTTGCCTCCGCCGCGGAGATATTAAAAGCGGACCGCCCCGAGGGGCCGAGCTGCCTTGTGCTCGATGTTCGGTTGCCTGGATTGAGCGGTCTCGAGCTGCAATCCGGTCTCGCTAGCGCGAATATGCATACGCCAATTGTTTTCATAACGGGTCATGCGGATGTTCCAATGACGGTACAGGCAATGAAAGGGGGGGCGGTTGATTTCCTGACAAAGCCTTTCCGCGATCGGGATTTGCTTCGCGCAGTCCAGATTGCAATCGAAAGAGATCGACAAAGGCGAGAGCTTGAGAAGATGCGAGCCGGCGTGCGCTCACGCTTTGAAGGTCTGACGCAGCGAGAGCGTGATATTCTGACGCTGGTTGCGTCAGGGCTCTTGAACAAGCAAGTAGCGGGTGAGCTCGGCCTCGCCGAGATCACCGTCAAAGTCCACCGTGGCCAAGCCATGCGCAAAGTCGGCGCTAAGTCGCTCGCCGATCTCATAAGAATGATTGAGTTGCTGGGCCTGTCCCGCTCAAATGGAAACGTGCAAACCTGAGTACGAGCGGCGGCTCTCGGTTGGATAGCGCTGCAGCTAAAGGCTTTCCGCTTATAATGCCTCATCTCATCTCGATCATTGACGATGATCCGTCCGTTCGTGCCGCCACGAACAACCTTCTGTCCTCTCGCGGCTACGACGTTCAAGTGTTTGCATCCGCCCCAGAGTTTCTACGCTCGGAGGTGCTGGCTGCCACGTCGTGTGTAATCGCCGACATCCAGATGCCTTTCATGAACGGGCTTGAGCTGCTACGGCAAATGCGAAACGACGGTCGTCAAACGCCGTTTATCTTCATTACGGCCAATGCAGAGAGATCAGTTCGCGCCCGCGCAATCGAAGCTGGCGGTATTTGCCTTCTCGCTAAACCATTTACCACAATGACATTGATCAACTGCCTCATTGCAGCGCTCGAAGGACTTGACGACACAAGGAAATGAAAGCGACCACTCTTTGCGGAAAGCACCTCAACGGAATTGGTGAGTCTGAGATAATCGCCTGCACTCGCGGTACACGTTACGTCCTAATCGGAACTCTTGCAATTGCGATGCACGCGTGCGTTGACGGAGGCTCCTTGATGTTCAGTGCAGTTAATCTTGGCGGCCAAATCCTGCCGACGCGCTCATCTTACTGCGCAGTTTCAAGTGAAAGCTGTTTCCAGTTGAGGCGCTCGGGCGAAGTCGCACATCGTTGATCATGAAGCGGTCGCCGAACATCTTCGGCGGGTTTAACTCTCGGCCCTGGTCCCTAAAGGCTGAGCGTGGGCGAGTCGTACGCTTCCGGCGTCCGCTTCCTGACTATTGCCGAATAAGGGAGATTCGGTGGGCGGTGCGTCTTGAACGCGAATGCGATGGTTTTCCCCCTAAGGCGAGAAGTGGCCGTCAAGTTCGGAATGTCGGAATGTCGATTAACGTTCACAATTTCGGGGTTGCGGAGACGCGGGGAGCGCGCGTTCGGGCGTGATCTTCTTCCCGACTGTTGAAGCGCCAACTGTCGATTCCGCTTTCGATAATATCCTAATGAAGGTTCAGGTGGTCGAGCGGCGCGGTGGTCATCTTGGTGTGTCCGCAAGGACGCTCGGCCATTCCCGACTACCAGATTGGTGGTCACCAGCACGAGTGCGCTCGTAGGCGACCGATGAGGTGGAACAGGGAGCTGATTACCGGATTGGGCGAATGGCAGATTGCCGAGCTCGTCGAGAACAACGAAGTCCAACCGGGTCAGGTGATCGGCGAGCCGTCTTTGGCGGCCATCGCGGACCTCGGCTCCTAGCCTGTTGAGGAGGTGGACGTCCTTGTAGAAGCGGCCACGGGCGCCAGCGCGGACACAGCTGCGGGCAATTGCGATCGCGAGGTTAGTCTTGCCAGTCCCCGGGGCAACCAGCGTTGGCCGATGTCTAGGAGCCCGATTGAGATCCTCCCCGTTCCATCCGCAATGCGCAGCGTTAGTCGTCGTTGTCACCTTGCAAGCGGCTTGAGGGTGAGACCGATTTAGTTATCAGGCAACCTGATGGGATGTTAACGCTCCTGCCGGCATGGACGGTGCACCACCGCGTCCTTCCGATTGATCCCTGCTCCGCGGCTTGCGGTGGACGGTCGCTGGAGGTGCGCGCTCTTGTCGACGCGGTTTTATCCTCCTCTTAGGGTTATTCGTCCCATTTGTGGGGACGTCGTCGTGGCGAGCGCGTCACCTCACAGGGAGATCGGTTCGAGAGCCCTCCAAGATGCAGCAGCATTCCGATTGAAACTTGCCAGCAACGCTGGAGCTGTTGAAGGAGCTTCCTACCGAATCGCTCACCGACGGGGTGACCGACGCAAACGACATGAGGAGGACAGCGGTGAGCAAGAACACGCCTGAGCACGCTCCTCGCCGGGCCATCGTGCACGTTCGTCAGTCGGCGGACGACCAGGTTATCAACAACCGAGTGGACCGCGCCGGCAGTAAGGCTTAGGTGACGGTGCGCGGCAGCTTGGCTGGAGCGAGGTGAGCGTGATCGACCATGATCTCGGTCGCTTTGGTGGTGGCACCGCGCGTCGCGGGTTCGAGAAGCTGCTCGCCGCATTTGCGAAGGGCGAGTTGGCGCCGTGGTTTTGATTGAGGCCTCTCGGCTGGCCCGCAGGGCAGGCATCGTTATACACTCCTGGATTGAGACCACGAAGCAAAAGGCGCGCAGGAGTGAACTCTTCCATACGATATCTCACGGTCTCTCATGATCGGATCGAGAACGACCTAGCGCGACGGTCAGGGTGAGAGCGTATGTGGAGGCTCCCGAACGTGCGGTGGTTGCCCCGTGCAAATTCGCCCCCGGGGGGAACGGAGGAGAAGGCCGGCCGTGGAGCTGGCCGGGGTTGCGCAATGACCGGCTCCTTTCGTTACTAGGCATTTGCGACGTCGTCAGTTCGTGCTGTGCTGACGGCCGATGCAAGCAGCAGCGCGTTCGCCTGCTCGTTTCGCGAAGAGTTAAGGCGACGCTGAAGGGTTAGTAGGACCTTGTAAAATAGAGTATCCTGCGTGCAGTTTGGACAGAAGCTCGCTGCTCATCCGCCATGGTTCGGCTCCGCATCATGTTTGAAGTGCGACGGTCACACTAATGACGGGAACGATCAAGCTACGTACTCCTTCCCGGGTATTCAAAGCTCGAAGACCGCTGTTTTGATCGACGCGTCCGTGCTTCGGTAGCGCCAGCGGAAGGCCCGACGAAACGTGCCGCAGGGTGACCGTACCCCCGCCAGAGGTTCGTCAGGATCAATGGAGCGTAGCGTACGTTTGCCTCAGGCGGCAGGGCTCCATTGTCCGTCCCCCGAGTTGACACCCGGATGACGCGTGCCGAGCCACCACCTTCCGGCCGAGCTATTCGGGTCCTAAAACAGGATCAGCGTCGCCATAGCTTAGGAGTAAGACATCATTCTTTGTCCTCGCTCTCGCAGTCGAAGCGATTCTGACGCATGCTATTCAACCTTTCGAACACTGATCGCTCATTCTGGCCATAGAGCTTAATGCCAATGATGACTTCTCGCAGATGTGCTATATTGTAGCGTTTGGTTTGCTCGACCCAGCGGTCGAGCGTAGCATCGTCAAGCGATGGCTCCTTGGCTTTGAAGTAGGCGCGGCGGGTCTGGGCGGACGACATACCAACTTCCATGATGGTGTCAAAGCGAGAAGGGCGATCGACAAAGCGCCTGTCCAGACGGTCAGGGTGGTTGGTGGTCGCAACGTGCAGCACGTTCGCAGTTTGCGCGTTGCCATCGAGCAACGCAAGAAAGTGCTCAGCGCCCCATCTTTCCACGAGCTCGTCCAGATCCTCCATAACCATGACCACGGGCCGCTCGGGCTCAATGCGACGCAGCAGACCGACACACGCGCTAGCCAGTTGCGGGCGATCGATAAAGACAACTACGCCATTATGATCTCGGACAACGACCTGTGTCATTTGTCCGATTGCGCAGGTCTTGCCACTACCGGGAGGGCCCCACAGGAGCATGCCGCGCTTGTGCGTGAAGCCGTACTCGACGTACTCCTCGCGCAGAGCCCAGAACTTGTCGAACTCGACCAAAAGCCTCTCCGCGGCGGTGTCCGGCAAGTTCAAGAGCGTGTCAGTTACAGTCGGCACCTTTTCGAAAAAAACGGTGCAACTATTTTCGCGGCAGCGATAAGCACCTGCTGGCAATTCCAAGGAAGCGTCAGAGACTGGGAGGAAGGTCGTGCCGCTCCGCGCCCACAGCGCAGCATTAAGATGGAATTCGTGATCCATGTACTGGTCCACGCACTCGTCGACGCACTCGTCCACGCACTCGTCCTTGTTCTCGTTTACGGAGAAGGCCTCTTTCATGTACTTCCTCGATTGTTAGATGGAGTGTCAGAGTAAAGGGGTAGCAATAGTTGTGCCATCGCAAACGAGGTCCGTATAGCGACCGCGATCCTGACCGGCGGCAGTCACGTGGCTGGTGAAGGGAAGGCTTATGTATTCACCCGTTGCGACACCGATGTGTGGCTAATTCGACAGACTTGTCCGAAATCGACCAAGCAATGCCGCGGCGTTCTTGTTTTCAATGAAGTATCACTTCGGCATTCAGTGGCCTGGCCGTTGCGAGCAGTTGGGCGGTCTGGCCAGACTTATCCTCGTGATCGTGGGTCGACACATTCTTGCCTCGATTCCGTTCGGCGGGCCGAACTGTGTTTGGTCGCTCTTCGAGTACATGCCCATGATTAACGTTATGGCCAAATGCGCAGAGCCCCACACTGGGTGCTGCTGCAAGTCTAGTGTCCTGAACCAGAGCATTGGATCGGCAGAAGCGCTCGATTGAATTGGTCCATGGAAATGGTTTTGGATCGGCGTTGTGCCGTTCGATGAATGAAGCGATGTCGGCCCTGACGGCGGCAATGCTCCGATAGACGCTGCGCCTGATGTTCTTGTCGGTCAGGAGCTCGAAGAAGCGCTCCTGATTGAGCCATGACGAGCTGGTCGGGGTCAGGTGCACATGCCAACGCGGCCTTTTAACTAGCCATCGCCGGATCAGCGGGGTCGTGTGCGTGGCGTAGTTGTCCATGACGAGATGGACGTCGAGCCGGCGCGGGCTGGGTCTCGTCGAGGAGCTTGCAAAATTCGGCGGCGCGGTGAAGTCGGTAGCACTTGCCGATGACCCGTCCGGTCGCAATATCGAGGGCGCGACCAGCGAGGTGGTGCCATGCCTTTTGTAGTCATGGCTCCTTCGGGCCGGCTGGCCAGGTCGCATCGGCCACATCGGCTGGCTGCGATCCAGAGCCTGGATTTGGGATTTGTCGCTCACACACGGGACGATGGCGTGCTGCGGCGGCGAGACGTAAAGCCGACGACGTCGCGGACCTTGGCCAGTAGGTACGGGTCTGTCGAGAGCTTGAACGTCTCCATCCGATGCGGCTGGCCCGAAGGCCCGCCAGATGCGTTGAACCGTCGACACCAACAGACCGCTCGCCTTTGCCATGCTGCGGGAGCTCCAATGCGTGGCGGGGCAGTTCTCCAGCGTTCGCACGGTCACGACTTCGATTCGGACATCATCAACCGTGCGCGGAGCCCCGGAACGCGGCTCGTCGTGAAGCCCGGCCACGCGCTGCTCTACAAAAACGGTGGCGCGACTTGCCTACCGTCCCGCCGCTCCAGGCGCAGCTTGGCCGCCACTTTCTTGTTCTGTCCTCCCTCCGCGCAGGTCAACACAATCCGGGCTTTCAGAGCCAGCGCCTGCGCCGTGTTCCGCCGCTTCGTCAGTGACGTCAGTGCGGCACGCTCATCATCGCTCAATATCAGGGGCGCAAGTAGCTGGACCGACATCAAATCCTTCGTCGCTATTCCAGCACCCAGCTCTGGCACAACCAAGCGAATCCAATGCGATTTTACGATTGCGAACTTGTGAGTCAGGACAGTAGTCATCTGGAATGCAAGTTCGTCACCGCCGGCGAGCTCGCTCGACGGCTCACGGCTTTGTTATGGGGGCAAAGATGCTTTCGGTCTCGATCAATGGATCGTGGATACTGCGAGGAGCGAACTGGCCTCGCTTGCGCAAGAGATCGACCGCGACATTGCAGCTGTCGCGGAGCCATCACCCAACCCTAGAGCACTATCCCCATCGACGGGCTCTTATGGTCCCTGCTGTCCGGAACGGAATCTCCGCATCGATAAGTGTAGCCTCTGCCGAGATTAGGTTGCGGCGCGGTGAGTAGGCCTCGGTGTGCTGACGTCGAGGCTCGATGTGGACGGCGGTAACTAACACAAGTCCAAATAGCGGCCGATCGATCAAGTTGCACGGTCGTCGGCGGGCTCTCTTTGTCAGGTGCGGCAGTTGCCGCGCCGTTGATGGCCGCAAATCAGCCGGCCTGGATGTTTAATTCTCTCTTCCTCAGAACAAGGAACCGGCACCCGGCGGCACGCCGCACCCGGGTCATCAGGGTCCCAGGGAGTCTCCCGGGCGGGGGGCTCCTGCGCGCCTTCCGGTGGGCCCTCTTGCGTGCGGGCTGAAGCAGTGCCTACCAACAAAAGCAGTGCGGCCGTAGTCAAAAGCGCGCGTTTCATCCGGTTTCCACTAGAACAGATACGAGAACTCCACAGCCAAGTATGCCATCCCAGGTGCTAAGGAGTAGCCGGCGTTGGTTCACCAGAGGTCTCGACTTCATTCCAGGATCGTACAATGTGACGCTAGGTGCGATTCAAGCCTTTTCATAACGGAGGCACAAAGTATCAACCTGACATCGCTTAGGTCAGCGCTCCCGACGGCATCGAGCGGGAGGGCGTGATTGCTGCCGGCCCCAACGTAGTGCCCGTCCTGGCGATCGGCCTGGCTTGTCGAAGCTCGGCGAACGCGTGACATAGACGCCGCAGGAGATTCCAGCTCAGCTACCATCTCCACCATTGTGCGGCGGCTGGTCTTGGCCATGAACAAGGCCCAGTCGATGACGGCGTCCACAGGTTTGCTGATCGCTTCGGTTTGTGCACTCTTACCGAGCTTGTCCGAGATCGCCCAGGATACCGGAATAGCGCCAGCACGGCGATCAGCAAAGCATGCTCTGCGTGCTCCATGCGTCCATGTGCGGTCATGAGTTCTTCGTAACTCGACAGTCACTCGCAACAGGCATGGATAGTGTTGCCGGAGCATGTCGGCGCCGGAGATGCACCTGGATGCAGACCTCGATCCGGCACTGGAGATGAATGCCGACGTATACCTGCATGACTGACAGCGAGATGGCCAAGACATTCCTCGACAGAGCGACGCCCCGGAGTGCCTAGACGCCACGTGTTCCATGCGTTCTCTTTTACAATTGCTTGCCGCCTGGAACGTCGTTATCAGGTTCGAATAAACTCACGGACATATTGGTCATCGCGGAGCCTGATTCTCCCGATATCGACGGCATGTTCGCCTCCTCTTCCGAGCTCCGCTAATGGGCCTCCTGCCCCCGCCAGCAAGCGAAGCTGGTAAGGGGCGGCAAAGACAAGGAGCACACCATGTCTCAGACACCCAATACCGCGATCGCCGTGATCGGCATCGATATCGGCAAGAACTCGTTCAACGTCGTCGGCCACGATGCGCGCGGCGCCATCGTTCTGCGTCAAAAGTGACCGCGTGGGCAAGTGGAGGCGCGGCTCGCAAATCTGCCGCGTTGCCTGATCGGTATGGAAGCCTGCGTCGGCGCACATCACCTGAGCCGCAAACTCGCATCGCTTGGTCACGATGCGAGGTTGATGCCGGCCAAATATGTCCGCCCCTATAGCAGGGGACAGGAGAACGACTTCAATGACGCCGAAGCGATTGCCGAAGCCGTGCAGCGCCCGACGATGAAGTTCGTGGCGACCAAGACCGCGGAGCAACTGGATCTGCAGGCGCTGCACCGGGTGCGCGAGCGGCTGGTATCGCAACGCACCGGCATCATCAACCAGATTCGCGCCTTCATGTTGGAGCGCGGGATCGCCGTGCGCCAAGGTATCGGCTTCTTGCGCACCGAACTGCCCACCATCCTTGCGACGCGCGCCGATGCCCTGTCGCCACGCATGTTGCGTGTCATCGAGGAGCTGGCAGGCGACTGGCACCGGCTGGATCAGCGCATCGATGGCCTCTCCGGCGAGATTGAAGCATTGGCCCGTCAAGATCAGGCATGCTCGCGCCTAATGACGGTGCCTGGCATCGGGCCGATCATTTCGAGCGCCATGGTGGCCGCGATCGGCACCGGAGACGTATTCTCCAAAGGCCGCGACTTCGGCGCTTGGCTTGCCCAAGCAGATCTCGACGGGAGACCGCACGATCCTCGGCAAAATCTCGAGGCGCGGCAATCGCTACCTGCGCGTTCTGTTCGTGCAGGCGGCGTGCGTTGTGCTGGTCAGGATAAAGAACTGGGAAAGTTATGGGCTCAAGTCCTGGATCGAAGCCGCCAAAAGGCGGTTGCACCACAACGTGCTCGCGATCGCGCTCGCCAACAAGCTTGCCCGCATCGCCTGGGCGGTGCTGGCCAAAGGACGCGCCTTCGAGCTGACGAGGACTGACGATGCAGGCGTCCGACCCGCTTGATCCTCGCGCCGTGCTGGGCGCGGTCAAGGCGCAGCCTGGCAACGCCGGAGCCAGCCGCAAGCCAAGCGCGACGGCTGGCCTTGACCGCCCCTGCGCGCGACGCGATCGACGTTCTGCGGGCCGGGACGAAGGAACGGCCCTTGGCTCGAACAAAGGAACTGAGCAAAATGAGGAGCAAGCGATGACGTAAGCCCCTATCAATAATTTCCAGCCGAGGTCTGCGAGAGGATGAGACGAGATGGAGGTTCGGTCTTCCCGGCGCATGCGAACACTGGTGACCCGAATGGTCCAATCGAGGCCTGTCCGCTAACGAGAACGCACGCGCGCTGATATCCATGGTGGCCGGAGCAAATGCTCCAATCAAAGGCCGGATACATTGATGCAAGACCGCTCACCGCCAGCTCGGCGAAACCACTTGCAACGCACGGCCGGACCATACATCGGGGTCATTTATATTGCTCCTTGCTATAGATCCGCTTCACCAGTAGCCGACAGTTTCGTCTCGCCGGTCGGTCACAAATCCGGGCAGTCGTACTGGCGATAACAACAGTGGCGTCCGTAACAACCGTGCCTATAACCGTGGCAGGGATATGCGCGGAACGGGTACGACCGCGGGCCGGTATGGTACGGACTGCAGCCATAACTGACCGGAGGGTATCCATAAGGCGGCTCCGCATATACGCAATAAGGGCCATAACAGCCGCCGCTCGTACTTGCGCCACGGAAGAGTTCGGCTCTTGCAAGACTGGAGATCCTCCGTTCGCAGTTGCAGTGAGAGACAGGGGACATCGTGGTCGTGCCTCCAGGAAAGGCCTGCACGACTCCGACACTCCTCGGCATCGGCGCTGCCGTCGCCAGCTCCAACTGGACAACCATCAGGACTCCCACCACCGTACAGCTCAATAGGGACTTCCAGCTGCTCATCGTTCGACTCCTTATCACGGTCGTTTCGACAGTCGGCTCCAAGATGTCGTCAAAAAGCTCCCGCCTGGCGGCCTGCGCAGCCAGTGCTGCTGATCCAAATATTGGCTGCCGCCAATCAAGTGCCACAGCCACATGATCGCTACGCTACTTTCCTACCCCAATGCCAAGACGTATAGCGCTTGCTTGGCGAACGAAAGCAGCACTCCACCGGCTGCGAGAGCGGCCACGCAGAGTGCCAAGATCACCGCGCGCTCCATGCTTTACCGTTTTAGGCGGTCGTGAGCGCCCGAAGGTGGGATCGGTCGAACAGTATCTTGGATAATGGACGTATTGGTCAGCGCGTAGCCTGATCTTATTGATATCGACCGCATCTCGAGCACGCCTTCTCCGCCATTTACAATTCCCCTCCAGGGCCAAATAAACCTCCCCGGAGTAGCTCCGGGCAAGCCTCTCAAGGAGAGGATCAGCAAGTCCGATGCCATCGGCGGGAGCATGACAGTTCTGACACGTATAAATGAGTTAGGGGATTCTGAGCACCATTGCGAGAGCGTCGCGACGCCATGTTAGTGCGACAACTGTCCCGAGTCTGACAGACGGGGACGTCAGTTGCGTTCTGGTGTTGATCCCATAATCAGACGTAGCACAGCTGCCCTCACTCTACAGCAGGCCTGCCGCTTCAGCTGGAGCATCGCGTTCCTCGCACCGTCGCCGCCATCGGTCAAAACGAGCAAACTGTGGCGCCTGAGCCGCTCGTGCAAGTCGCGTCCCGGTATAGGCAGCGTTCTTTGCTGCCAGTTCAGCGACAACCGGCGGCCACACTCGCTCGCGGACATCGAGTCAATCGCGCCGACGGGCGCCTAGTGTCGCGCGACGATCAGGATGGAAGGCAGCGTCAATCAAGGTGAGAGAGTTTCGCTGGGCTCGTGACGGAGGGAGGGCGTAGCCCGACCGGAGTTACGAGCCCAGCGTCGGCGCGATCCCGAGGAGGACCGCGCCGACTGGTGATCGCGGCCGGCGGGGTTATGCAAGTGGTTCTTCCGCCAAGAGGAATCACTCGCTTGCCCGGCCGACACATCACAGATCACCAGATGAGATGGGATGGTTGCCGCCCTCCCCAGACGGCATCGTAATGTGCCAAGAACGCAGTGTTTGAACCCCGAAGCGAA
>NZ_JAKLTZ010000036.1:0-23083 GCF_022012555.1 Bradyrhizobium zhengyangense
GTTGAGGTGCTCAGTCAGGGCCGCGAGGTCGGCAACCCAGTGGTCCATGTCGTTGCCGGTGCCGGGCTGGTCGGACCTGCCGTGGCCGCGCCGGTCGTGGGCGATCACCCGGTAGCCGTGGCGAAGAAAGAAGCTCATCTGGGCGTCCCAGTCGTCCGCTGTCAGCGGCCAGCCGTGGCTGAAAACGATCGGGTGGCCTGAGCCCCAGTCCTTGTAGAAGATGTTTACGCCGTCTGTCGTCGTGATCGTGGGCATCGAGTCATTCCATCTGTGCTGTTAGACATTTGTTGGTCGAAGACCGCGAAACGGTAAATCCCGCTTTGGCCGCTGACCAAGACCTTGTACGCTTCGAGCTATGCCTGGAAGATATACGAGGGGTCATGGAGCTCCGGCATCTGCGCTATTTCGTTGCCGTCGCTGAAGAAGGCAGCCTGCTGACCGCAGCCGAGCGGCGACTGCACACCTCCCAGCCATCGCTGAGCCGGCAGATCCGCGATCTGGAAGCCGAGATCGGCGTTCGGTTATTGGAGCGCCAGGCGCGCGGCGTGACGCTGACCGCCGCCGGACGCGTGTTTCTCGATCATGCGCGGCTGGCGCTGCTGCAGGTCGAGGCCGCAACGGAGGGAGCCCGGCAGACGGCGCAACCGCAAAGGCCCGTCCTCTCGATGGGCTTTCTCGTCGGGCTGGAGGTGATGTGGCTCCCCCAGCTGCTGCGCATCCTCCGCGAGGAAGCCCCCGATGTCGACGTCACGCTCAGCACGCAATCGTCGCCAGAACTCGCGCTCGCATTGATGCGGGGAAAGCTGGACATCGCCTTCCTTCGCCCCGAGAAAGACAACGAGGGCGTCGTCTTCAAGATATTGGCGAAGGAGCCCTTGATCGCCGTGCTGCCCGCCGAGCACCGACTGGCATCACGGAAGAAGATTCGTCCGCAGGATCTCGCCCGCGAGATCTATGTCAGCTCGGCAAGAACCTCGCCGGTTCTGCAGGAGGTCATACAGAACTACGCATCCCGGGTCGGCATTACCCTCAAGGCGAAGTATGAAGGCGAAAACATATCATCGGCCATGTCGCTCGTGGCTTCCACGGGCGGGATCAGCCTCGTCCCCCTCTATGCGCAGAACATGCTGGCACCGAATGTCGTCGCCAGAGCGCTCGAGGGCGGCACGCCAACGGTCGATCTGGCGCTGGGATATAACAGGACAAATCCGTCGCCTTTGCTGCGTCGTCTCCTGTCCCGCGCGGATGAGCTGGTGGCAAACGTCCAGAACCAGAGCATCATCCGCTATGTTGAAGCTCAATAACCGGCAGGGTTGGGCGTCTGCTAAGGGGCCCCGTAGGTCGGCGGCGGCGCCTGCACCGTCGGCGCGGCGGCGGCGAACAGATCGTCCTTGCTGCCTGTCAGCGGCGGATAGATGCGCTTGCGATTGATGGTCCGCTTGGTCGCTTTCGCGGCCTGACCGGTCGTCCGCACCTCGCGATCCCAGCCTTCGGTGTAGAGCGCGCCCCAATCGCCGAGATCGAGCACGGTGACGTACCAGTCGATCCGCAACGGCAGCATCGGCTGACCGACCAGATCAGCCACCACATTGTGGCCGGCGAAGCGGCCCATGGGACGGGCGAACTGGCAGGACATCACGGTCGGATGCAGGCCATCGACCACGCTGGAGGCGACGTCGCCGGCGGCGAAGATTCCGGGCAGACCCGCGACGCGCATGAAGGGGTCGACCAGAAGTCGCCCGAGCCGATCGCGCGCGCCGGGAAAGTTTTCGGTTAGCCGGCTCGCGCGCATACCGGCGCACCAGATCACCGTCTGCGCCTGGATGAATTCGCCCGAGCTCAAGCGAACGCCTGAGGCCTCGACCGAGGCGACGCGCACGCCAAGCCGCGTCTCGACCTCGAGCGACGATAAGGCGGTCTCGATGACGGGCCGCGCGTGCTCGCCGATCGTGGCGCCAACCGCTTGATTGGGATCGACCAGGATGATGCGGCGGCTGCCGGTAATGCCGGCGCGCATCAAGCGCTCCGGCATTTCGGCGGCAACCTCGATGCCGGTGAAGCCGGCGCCCACCACCACGACGGTCGATCGTCCCGGCGACGGCGCGCTGCGGCCGAGCGAGGTGACATGCCCCTCGAGGCGAAGCGCCGCGGCATAGCTGTCGACGTCGAATGCGTGCTCGGCGAGGCCCGGAATCTCAGGCCGCGTCACTTCACTGCCGAGCGCGAGCACGAGGCGGTCGTAACCCAGCGTCTCCTTGCCGCTGCTCGCGACCAGCGAGATTTCGCGGCGCACGGGGTCGATGGCTTCGACCTCGCCGATCCCGTGCATGACGCCGACCGGGTCGAGCAGTTGCGCAAGGGGCAGCGCGACCTCGCTAAGATCGACCTCGTAATTGCGCACGCGGATATTGTGATAGGGGTTGCGGTCGATGAGGAGGATTTCGATATCGCGGCCGGCATCACCGATCGCATCGCGCAGGCGCGCGGCGCCGATGGCCGCCCACAGGCCCGCAAACCCGGCGCCGAGCACGACGATACGCGCCATGTCCGTTGACTTCGCTGCTTCCAGGGATCCGGTGGTCCGCCCCGCGCGGGCAGATATAGCTCATTCAGACGGATCGACCAAATGCAGCCGCGATGCGCCGCTGCACAAAATCGGGGGGCTCACGCCTCGCGCAGTTCCGACGGCGTCGCGCCAAAGCGCTTGCGGAAGGCGCGGTTGAAATAGGACAGATCGGAGAAGCCCGAGGAATGCGCGATGTCGCTGATCTTGCGCGCCCGCGCGCGGGGATCGCCGAGCAGTTTGCGCGCCAGCAGCAGGCGCTGCTCCAGCACGAATTCGGTGAAGGTGGTGCCGGCCTGCTCGAACAGCCGCTGCGCCTGGCGCGGGCTGAGACCCGAGCGGGTGGCGACCTCGGACAGGCAGAGATCGTTGCGGCCGAGGGCGGCCATCACGTCGGCGCGCATGAGATCGAGACGGGCCGCCGCATGGCCGCGGCCGCGCGCGAGCGCGGCGTGCTCGGCATCGGTGCCGAGCAGGAGGCCGACGAGATCGACCATGTGCTGGGCGGTCAGGCGCTGGCCGACCGCGTCGAGATGCGGTGCCTGATGCGCAGCAAGCGCGTGATAGCGGAAGATGGTCTCGGCGACGGCACCGTCCGACAGCGCCTGCGACAGCTTGTCCTCGGCGCGGGGATTGATGTCGAGCAGCGCGCGGCGCGGCATGCGGATGGTGGTGAAACGGTTCTCGTCGGTATGACCGACGCTGCCGGTGATGCTCATGTCGGCGAGCACCATCTGCGCCGGCGCAAGGTCGACCGTATGGCCGTTCTGCCTGACGTTGACGAGGCCGGCATGAGCGGCGATCAGCACGAGGTCGTCGCTGCCGTCCGCGAGGCCGCTCTGGGTGCGCGAATATTGCGCGGAGGCGCCTTCGGGAATGGCGAGCGTGATGTTGTCGACCGCGCTGACCTGCAACCGGCAATCGATGCTGTCGCCATGGCTCGGCCCGATCTCGAGGCCGCAGGCCCCCAGGGCCCGGTCGCGCCATTGTTCGAACGCAGGCCCCTGCGGCAGGCCTGCATATTGGTGGATAAGAATGCCCGGCGGCTTGGCTGCATCCATCTGATTTCTAGCCCCTTCCCGGCACCCTTGATCAGCCGTGCCGACTGCAAATTCCGGGCATTTGACGCCGCGGAATGGACGGAGGTTCAAATCGAACGCGGATTTGGCCGGACTTGTCGAATTGCGACGGCCAGAATGGACCCTGGCGACAGGTTTGGCGGTTGGGCGTGCGTCGCCCGGATGGAGCGAAGCGCAATCCGGGCTCCGACGGCGGGGGCTATTTCTTCGCGGGGACCTGCGGCTGGGACGGCGGCACGGTCTCGATCAGCTTGCCTGAGAACACCGGCGCCGAGGTCGGCTGGCCACTGGGCGAGCCGCCCGGCTGCTCGACGGTGATGGCGTAGGTCGCGCCATTGACGACGTCGGCATCGTAGCCGGCGAGCACCGGACGTGCCGTGAAGTCGCCGGCGCCGATCACACCAAGCGAGCGCGGGCGGGGCAGCTTGTCGGAGATCAGCCAGAGCTCAAAGCTCTTGCCCGGCTCCGGCGTCGCGCCGACCTTGCGCACCGTGAAGTTCTTGGTCGCGCCATCAATGGTGAGGATGAAGGCGGGGCCGCCGCTCTGGCCCTGCAACAGCGCGACATATTGCGCGGGCAAGGACGACGGCGCCGGCGGTGTCTTGACCTCGACGGTCTGGATGCGCGGCGCGGGCCGCAGCGCGCCAGGCAGCGCATCGGGCGAGAGGATCTGCAGCGACAGCGTCACCAGCAGCGCGGCCGCGAGCGCGCCCACGGCGGAGGCGATCGTGCGCCAGCGCTTCACGCGGCTCTCGAGATAGATCACCTTGGTGTCATCGGCGACCGGCACCTGCGTCAGAGGGACAATGCGCGGGTCGGGCGCATGGGTCTGCGGAATGAATTGCGGGGCGATGTCTGGGATGACATCGGAGTCGGATTGAGGCGGCGCCGGCGGCTGCACGTCCGGCAAAGGAGCTTGCTGCGATGGCTGCTCCGGAGACGAAAGCTCTTGAGTTGAAGGCTCTTGAGTTGAAGATTCTTGAGTTGAAGATTCTTGAGTTGAAGACTTGGGCGATGACAGCTCCGATGACGAAAGCTCCGGCAATGGCGGTGGCGGCGCATCCACCAGCACTGGCGGGGCCTCGAGCGAGTCTCGCTCCGAATCTTGATACGAATCCTGCGTCGATATCGTCTGTGCGATCTCGCGCTTGATGTTCTCCCACACGATCGGCCGCGGCTCGATCGTGCCGACCATCTGGTTGAGGACCCCGAGCCGGAATTGCCAGGCCTGCACGATCGCGGCGAACTCCTGGTCCACCGCCATCATGGTCGCGACCTGCACACGCTCGTCGGCATCGAGTGTGCCGAGCGCATATTCCGCGGCGAGCGCGATATTGTCCTCGCTGTAGGCCATCACTTGCAGTCCAACACCACCCTCATGATCAAAGTCCTCACAGTCCGAGGCACTCCCGGATATCCAGCATGCTGCGCCGCAGCCACGTCTTCACCGTGTTGACGGGCGCTGCGAATTTCTCCGCCAATTGCTCGCGGCTCCAACCGTTGTAATAGGCGAGAAGCACGAGCCGCTGACGGTCCGGCTCGAGCCGGCCAATACATTCCAAGAGCCGCTTCAGCTCCTCGGACATCTCCCGGCGCGCCAGCGGATCGGGACTGTCGGCAGCGACTTCCATCGCCTGCGGCTCCTCCTCGATCGAGACTTCGGTCTTCTTGCGGACGATATCGATGGCGCGGTTGCGCGCAATCGACGCCATCCACGTGATCGGCGAGGACAGCTGCGAATTGAACTGGCCGGCACTGTTCCAGATCTTGACGTAGGTCTCCTGAATGACCTCCTCTGCGAGATCCTGTCGGCGCAAGATACGGAGCACGACGCCATAGAGTTTCGCGCGCGTGGCAGCGTAAAGGCGCTCGAACGCGGCCTGATCGCGCCTCGACACCGCCTCAATCAGCCCGACCAGCTCTGCTGGCGTCAGCATTCAGCCCCCCAACGCGCGGCCCCGTCGCCTCTCTTCACCTCTCCCCGACGGGGAGAGGTCGATTTGCGCAGCAAATCGGGTGAGGGGGCGGAGGGCTAACGGGAGACCGTAACCCCTCACCCGGCGCTCCGCGCCGACCTCTCCCGAAGGGAGAGGTGGACACCGCCGTCGCTGGCACACCATTCATTCCCGCCACCATAGCGCGCGGCCAAGCCCGTCACCAAGAGGCGGCGCGCCGCGCTGTGGACAGGACACGCAAAAACCCGGACCTTGCGGGTCCGGGCTCGCAAATTCTTGGATGTTTTGATCGCGGGCCGCCGCTTACGCGACGGCGCCGATCCGGGAGCGCATCAGGCCGATGCTGTCGAGATCAGCCTGCTCGCGGGCATTTTCCTCGGCGCGCTCGCGGGCCTGGTCACGCTCGTCCAGCAGTTCGACCTTCTTCAGCTCCTCGAAAGCCTCGCCGAGCGCGGCCTTGGCCTCCTCGAGCTGGCCCTTCAGCTCGTCGGCCGAGCGGGTCAGGTTCTCGCGGCGCTGGATGGCGGCCTTGGCATAGGTCGGATAGGCGAAATGCGCGGGGTCGTTGATCCCGGCGCGGTCCTGCTCGGTCTGGATCTCACGATCGAGATCGGTCGACATCCGCTGGAAGTCGGCGATCATGGACTCGATCTGGGCGACCCGGCGGCGCTTCTCGTCGACCTGAAACTTCTTCAGGCGGATGAGGGTATCACGTGACTTCATCGACTCGTACTCCCCAGAAGTCCCTTGGCTGCAAGACATACACACATTGGGACGACACCGGTCTCCCCACTGGCCCCGTCGAGGCCAAGACCGGCTCTGCTACTCTGTGGGAAGGGATGATGACGGGACAAAGTTAGCGTTCCGTTTCCAAATTACCGAGGATTTGCGCCAACTGGCGGTAGCCGTCGGCCAGCGAGGCATTTTCATCCTTGCGCTGGCGCAGGAAGGCTTCCAGCGGCTCGTGCAGGCGGATCGCCTCGTCGACCTCGGGGCTGGAGCCCGCCCGGTAGGCGCCAAGCCGGATCAGCTCTTCCATATCGGCGTAGGTCGCCATCACCGCCCGCGCCTTCTGGATGACCGGCCAGAACTGGGGATCGGCCGATTTCGGCATGGTGCGGGAGACCGATTTGAGAATGTTGATGGCGGGGTAGCGGCCGCGCTCGGCGATCGAGCGCTGCATCACGATGTGACCGTCGAGGATGCCGCGGACGGCGTCGGCGATCGGCTCGTTGTGGTCGTCGCCGTCGACCAGCACCGTGAAGATCGCGGTGATGGCGCCCTCTCCGAGGCCCGGGCCTGCGCGCTCCAGCAGCTTCGGCAGTTCGGTGAAGACGGTCGGCGTATACCCCTTGGCGGTCGGCGGCTCGCCGGCGGACAGGCCGATCTCGCGCTGCGCCATGGCAAAGCGCGTCACGGAGTCCATCAGGCAGAGCACGTCCTGGCCCTCGTCGCGAAAATATTCGGCGACGGCGAGCGTCAGATACGCCGCCTGCCGCCGCATCAGCGCCGGCTCGTCGGAGGTCGCAACCACGACGACGGAGCGCGCGAGGCCCTCTTCACCGAGGTCGTCCTGCAGGAATTCCTGCACCTCGCGGCCGCGTTCGCCGATCAGCCCGATGACGCTGACGGCGGCATCGACGTTGCGCGCGAGCATCGACAGCAGCACCGATTTGCCGACGCCGGAACCGGCGAAGATGCCCATTCGCTGGCCGCGGCAGCAGGTGAGGAAAGTGTTCATGGCGCGCACGCCGAGATCGAGCGGGCTGCCTACGCGCTTGCGCGAATGCGCCGGCGGCGGCGAATTGCGATACGGCATCGGGGAAGCGCCTTGCGGCAACGGCCCCTTGCCGTCGATCGGCTCGCCCAGCGCATTGACGACGCGGCCAAGCCAGGCCGGCGACGGACGCACCAGATTGGCGGCATTGGCGATGACGGCCTTGCAGCCGCGACGCACACCGTCGAGGCCAGCGAACGGCATCACCACCGCATTGCTGCCGGAGAAGCCAATCACCTCGCAAGGAATGGAACGGTTGGCGCCAGTCTCGATCACCAGGCGCGCGCCGACGGACATCGCGTGGATCGGGCCGGCCACCTCGACCATCAGCCCGCGAACGCCGACCACGCGGCCATAGATATTGATGCCGTCGATATCGCCGATCTGTTCGGCAAGAGCTTTCATAGAGCAGCTTTCATCAAGAGCGCGCTTTCACAAGAGCCTTCATCAAGCTGCTCGCCTTCGATATCCGGGCCCTCACGGGGAAACCCTTAAATTTCGCCACATTTCTGAACGGCGCTTAACTTCGTGTTTACCCGCATCGTTAATCATTGCGTCACTGTCTTTGTGACTGAGCGTGGCCCCCCTTCAGAAGAAGGCTGAGTCGCGGGAGTCGGTTAGGCCCGTCTCTTAAAGTGGAACTTGAACGGAGCCGGATAACGAAAGCTGCTTCACGCGCAAGACCTTAGGGCGATTCGACAAAAATTGCACCGGGGGGACTTGCGTTCCAGAATCAGGATTTGTTAACCATCTGTTGTCAGGATCCGAATCAGTTGTTCAAAGGCGTTTTGTTGAGTGCCGCGAATGCGGCCGACCTGACGCCCAGGAGCGGCGACTATGGGGAACTGGCATGCGCGTTTTGCTGATTGAAGATGACAGCGCCGTCGCGCAGTCGATCGAGCTGATGCTGAAGTCTGAGAGCTTCAACGTCTACACGACCGATTTGGGGGAAGAAGGCGTCGATCTCGGTAAATTATACGATTACGACATTATCCTTCTCGACCTCAACCTGCCCGACATGTCCGGCTATGACGTGCTCAAGCAGCTTCGGGTCTCCAAGATCAAGACACCGATCCTGATCCTCTCCGGCCTCGCCGGCATCGAGGACAAGGTCAAGGGTCTCGGCGTCGGCGCCGACGACTACATGACCAAACCCTTCCACAAGGACGAGCTGGTTGCCCGCATCCACGCGATCGTGCGCCGCTCCAAGGGTCACGCCCAGTCGGTCATCCAGACCGGCGACCTCGTCGTCAACCTCGACACCAAGACGGTCGAAGTCGGCGGCCAGCGCGTGCACCTGACCGGCAAGGAGTACCAGATGCTGGAGCTGCTCTCGCTCCGCAAGGGTACCACCCTGACCAAGGAAATGTTCCTCAACCACCTCTATGGCGGCATGGACGAGCCCGAGCTGAAGATCATCGACGTCTTCATCTGCAAGCTCCGCAAGAAGCTCGCCAACGCTTCCGAGGGACGCAACTTCATCGAGACCGTGTGGGGCCGCGGCTACGTGCTGCGCGAGCCGCACGAGCACGAAGAGCGCATCCCCGCCTGATCCGCTTACGTCGCAAGCCCTTTGGGGCTTGCTCCTCCCAGCCTGGACCCCGCCGCAAATGGCGGGGTTTTGTTTTTGGGAGCTTGATCAGACGCTGGCGAGCACAGGACTTGCCATCACCGGGCTCTTGATCGGCACCCGCGAGGCGGCCTCCCGCAGCCAGGCCATCAATGCGTAGCCGATGGTGAAGCCGAAGGCGAAGGTCGGCAGCACGAAGGACCAGACGAACGTCCAGCCGGAGATGTTGTCGACGACATCCATCACCGGCATCGGGCTGACCTTGTGAATCGCCAGCAGCACCCACAGCATTACCGTCATGCCGCCGCCGAACACGAGTCCATCGCGCATCCGCCGCGTCTTGCGCGACCGCTTGCCCCAGGTCGAATCCTGCACCAGCAGCGCCGCCATCGCGGCGATCCCCCAGGGGAAGATCAGAACCGGCAGCTCGTGCAGGACGACGTCGAGATAGGGCCTTTGCGGAAACTGGTAGAAGTCGAACGCGGCCTGAACGGGGAACAGGATCAGCGCGCCCCAGAGGCCGACCGTCAGGATGAAGCCGACAGGCAGCCGGCCGAAGATGTTCTCGTTCGCGAAGGCGTATTGCCGCTTGAAATAGTAGACCAGCCAGAAGTTCACGATCAGATACAGCGGCGTCATCAGCAGCGTCCGCATCATGGCGACAGATTGGTTGCCGGGCATGTGCACGATCTTGCCGGACCCGACCAGCCAAGCCAGGCACCAGACGAAACCGAAGCCCGCCGCGACCGCGACGAACTTCGCGATGCCTGGGGGGGCCGGCTCCAGCGTGAAGCCGATTGCGCCAAGCCTGCGCCGGCTCCGGGCAAACGTCCATTCGCCGGCGAGCGATGCGCGCGCGGCGAACAGCAAGAGATTGTTGAGCAGCGAATCCATGTCCTTGCGCAAATCTTCCAGCATGCACCCCGCTGCGGTCTGGGCGGCGAGCTGAAGCTGGCTGACCACGGTGTGGCGGGTCGAGAGTTGGTCGAGCGCCTGCCAGTCGTCAGGCTCGACATGGCTGTCCTCCATGATCGCACCGTAGATCTCGGCGCTGCTCTTGAGCACGCGGACGGTGCGGAAGCAGAGCGCGTCATAGACCGCGAGCAGCTCCGCATAGAGATCGGAATTACGCTCCATGAAGGCCTCGTGTTCGGAGGCCCAGCGCTCCAGATGAAGCATCAGCGTGGAAATCTTGAGGAAGCGCGACTGGATCGCGGTCGATTGCGTGGCGCGGAAATCATCGACCTGGTAGCCGACCCTGGACAGCTTGCGCTGAATGCTCGGCATGTCGTCCGGCCCGACCTGGAACGGTGCTGCGGCCAGCGCCTCGCGCAGCGCGAGCGCGCTGACGGGAATGCCGGCCAGCTCCTGGCAGAATTTGCGCCACGCCTTCGGCGCCACCGGAATGAGCCAGACGAACATCAGCAGCCAGACCGACGCGAGCGGCGACAGTTTGTCGGGCAGCATGGCGTAGATCACCAGGAACGGCGTGATGAAGACGGCGAGGCCGAACAGGAACAGCGGTCGCGTCGTGAACGAGCGCGTGCCCTTCATCGTATGGAAGCGGAACCAGTAGAACAGCACGACCAGAAGCGGTCCGCCGAAGGACTCGAGGATCGCGTTCAAGGGATCGACGACTTGAGCGAGCGGCACGATGAACTCCTATTGCTAGGGTTCGCTGTTGAAAGGCGCGCCGGACACAGCGGCATCCGGCGACCCACGTGAAAATCAGGCAGCCTGGGCGACCATCTTGGCCTTCTGGACCAGGAGATCGATATTGTCGGGGGCAAGCGCAATCGCGCTGTCCATATCATTCTGGGCCTTCACCGCGTCCTTGATCTGGGCATAGGCATTGGCGCGCGACACCAGATATTTCGGCTCATTCTCGTTGGTTGCGATCGCGGTGCCGAACGCCTTGATCGCCTCCTCGACATAGCCGCGCTTGTCGTCGGTGCCGGCGGCCGTCATGCTGACGATGCCCTTGATCCAGTAGAACTCCGCGTTGTTCGGCTTGAGCTTGATCGCTTCGGTGATGTCGCCGAGCGCATTTTCGTAGAGACCGACCGTCACGTTGAAATTGGCTCTCCGCACGAAATATTCGGGCTTCGCAGGGTCCAGCTTGAGCATGTAGGCGAAGCTCGCGGCGGCTTTCGAGATCAGCTTCTGCTTGTGCTGGAGCGTACCGAGATCGAAATAGACTTTTGCGAGCCGAACCGAGAGTTCGGCATCGTCTGCCAGGAGGCCGTGCAGTTCCTGTCCGCGCCGCGTCAGCTCCTCCAGCGCCTCGATCGTGGCTGGACTCTCGGCGAGCGCCTCCATGAATTCATCGCGGCGCTGCCGCAGCAGCTCCTTTGAGGGACGCGCCGCCTCGGGCGGGGCCAGCTGCGGCTGCGGCGCTTCGACGTCAAAGATCCGGCCGTCGGGCGAGCGCATGTAGAGGACGGGGATTCCCCACTCGACCCGGGACTTCTCCTGGATGAATTTGCGCGCGAGCGTCACCGCATCGTCGATCGGACGGTTGCCGGCGAGCGCGGCGTAAAACCCTTCCGACATCGAGATCGCGGCATTGTCGGTGATCGGAAACTGCATCGCCACGACGGCGGGCAGCCATCCGGTCTTCATCAAGCCGATCGCCGGATTGCCGAAGCGGTCGCCGACGTTGATCCTGGCGCTCTCGCAGCAATTGAGCACGATCAGGCGCATGCTGCGCCGTGCTCCCGTCAGCATCATCGCAAGGTCGGAGGCGAACTTCTTCACCGGCTTGCCGTCCTCGTCGACCATGACGACGAAACCGCTGGCGCCGGCGCCGGGCAAGGCTTCCTCGACCCCGCCATGCCCGATGAAGTGGAAGATGTGCCATTCGCCTTCCAGCAGCTTCTTCATCAGGTCTCTGCCGCTCCCGCCCGGGACCCACTGGAAATCGACCTTGCCTGCGTGCTGGAGCGCGTCGATGCCCTTGTTGATGCGATCGCGCTCCTTGACGACGTTGAGCTTCGGCCATTCGCTGGTCGAGGGATCGGCGATCATGCCGAGGATGCGCAGCGGTCCCTTGACGCCCATCCGGCCGACGCCGCCCGCGGTCTCGAGATAGCGCACGATGGGGCGCGTCAGGCTGACGAAGCCGGGCATGTCGTCTTCATCGTAGAGATATTCCCACGGCAGTCCGGCAAGGTCGGCGGCCTCGATGCGCAGCTTGATCCTCAGATCCTGCGCCGCGCCCTTGCTGCGCTCGTAGATCCGCTGGATCGACGGCACGTCGGTGAAGACGCTGCGAAACACGCCGCGGCCGAAATCGCGCAGCACCTGCTCGCCGCGCGTGGTCGGGCCCTGGGTTTTCTTGTCGTCGATCTCGAGAACGGCGTTTTCCAGCTCACCGCGCAGCTTGGCCAGCTCGCCCGGCGCGGAGAACCAGAACTTCACCTGGGTCTTCGGGGCCTCGCCGGCCGGCGACCTGACGACCCGACCGTAATATTGCTGAGGGCCGCCACCCACGGGCAGATCGGAGCCGATCTCGAGTTCGAAATCTTCGTATTCGGCAACGGGCATTTTGAGCCTCACTCAACAAGATCTTGATCTGAACGAAGCATCCCTCGAATGAGCGCGGCCGATCAAAAAATGACGGACGGCCGCCAAACAATGCCTCAGACTATCACACACAACCTCGAGACGCATTTGTGAAGCATGTCTCATGCGGCCCGAATTTTTGTGCGGTGCCCCGGACGCACGCGGAGCCGGTTCTTTCTGGGGATCGAACTGCCCGCCTGCTGCAGCGACTAAGCGATCGTGCCAGAATTCGCGCCGCAACCGTCGGACCTCCCCTCATGATCCTGCAATCGCTCGCCGGCCTGCCCGCCTTCCTGGTCTATTTCTGCACCGGGCTGATCGCGATAGTGGCATATCTGTTCGTCTACACGCGGATCACGCCACACAACGAGTTCCAGCTGATCCGGGACAACGACCCTGCCGCTGCGATTGCGCTCGGCCTCAGCCTGCTCGGCTTCGTGGCGCCGCTGTTCAGCGCGATCGCCCATTCGGCCAATGTGCTGGACTGCATGGTCTGGGCTTTCATCGCGCTGATCGTGCAGGTCGCCGTGTTCTACATCGTCAAGGTCCCGGTACCTAACCTGTCGGGACGGATCGCTGCGGGTGAGCTCGCGCCCGCCATCTGGCTCGGGCTGTCCTCGCTTGCCGCGGGCCTTTTGAATGCCGCTTGCATGATCTACTGACATGGTAGCGAAGTGACATGGCCAACAAACCTCCAAGCCAGGAGTTCGGCAAGCGCCGGCCACGCCTGCCGGCGGATCTGCCGCTACCGCCGCGGGAGCCGGTGAAGCGCTCGGGCCATGTCGCTCTGCTGGTGATGGGGACCATCGCGGTCGGTACCACCGCCTTCATGTTGATGCCGCGACGAAACTGCGATCCCGCGCCTCCCGGGACGTCAGTCCCCGGGGCGACGGCGCCAGCGCAGACCGGCACCAATTGCGGCAGCGGTTCTTCGGGCGGCGGCTCGCACTGGTCGTCGCGATCGAGCTTCTACAGCAGCGACTCCTCAAGTCATTCTTCATCGGGCAGCTCGTCCGATGGAGGCTCCGGCGGCGTCACGCGCGGCGGCTTCGGCTCGTTCGCGCACGCCTTCGGATTCTCGGGCCGCGGTTAAAGCCGCGCACGAGATTGAGACACGTCAAATCGTGACCACCGCGCGCTCGGTATCCTGTCCTTGATGATCACGCGCCCGCAGGGCGACAAGGATCGGGGTGAAACGATGCGTACGATGATGACGTCGGTGATCGCCCTCCTCACCCTGGTGTCGTTGACGGCCGGCGTGAAAGCGGAATCCTGTCCGCCCGGCACCGTTCAGGTCTGTCCACCGCCGTCGAAAACCCGTCCCCCCGGCGGCCCGCCGGCGTGGTGTCGCTGTGAAGGTCCGCCGGGCAGCCCGACCTGGGGCGGCAGGGCCGAGATTCACAAGAAGAACGTGCCGACGGTGAAGCCAGGCAAGTCGCCCGGTCCCAACGACTGAGCGTGGACCGACAATGCCCCAGCCAATCGAGAGGTGAAACGATGCGTCCATTGATGAGTTCCGCGCTGGCGCTCCTCGCGCTGTCGTCACTATCAGCCGCTGCTCAAGCCGGTCCCTGTCCGCCCGGCATGGTTTTGACGTGCATGCCGCAACCGCCGGACCGACCGCCGAACCGTCCGATGCCGTGCAAATGCGACTATCCGCCGGGCACCACTTGGGGCGGTGGTGGCGGCGGTGGCGGCGACGTTCACAAGAAGAACGTGCCGAGCGCGAAGGCGAACAAGGCGCCCGGCCCCAATGATTGAACGTGGAGGTGCAATCATGCGTATCATGATGACATCGGCCCTTGGCCTGCTCGCGCTGGCATCGCTGTCCGTTGCCGCGGAAGCCCGGCCCTGCCCAGCCGGCTGGGTCCGGGTTTGCCAGCAGTCCCCGCCCGGTCGGCCGCCGCTGTGCCATTGCGAGCCTCAGCAGACGCAGGGCGGCAACGCGCCCTGGGGCAACCAGGGCAAGGCCGAGATTCACAAGCATAACGTTCCGACGGCAAAGCCGAACAAGTCGTCCGGTCCCAACGACTGAACATCGAGGTGCAACGATGCGTATTTTGATGACATCGGCGTTGGGCCTGATCGTGCTGGCATCGCTGCGGGTTGCCGCCGAAGCGGGACCCTGCCCCTCCGGTCTGGTGACGGTTTGCGAGCCGACGCCACTGAATCGTCCGCCGCAGTGCCATTGTGAGAGGCCGCACCAGAACATGCCGGGCAGTTCGACCTCCGGCGGCGGCGGCGGCGGCAAGGCCGAGATTCACAAGCACAACGTCCCGACCGCCAAGCCGAACAAGGCGCCCGGGCCCAACGACTGAGCGGACGCAAACGAAAAGAGCGCGATGGCAACGCCGTCGCGCTCTTTTCGATTCGGCACATCATCGCGCAGCTCCTCGCGACGTTGCTATCGCGGCGCGCGCCTCTAATGCAGTTTCTTCGCGGTATCCGGCCGCGGCGGCTCCGGCTGCGGGTTCAGCCAGTTGCCGCCCTGGATCGGCTTGTTGCCGGCCGGCCGCGGCGGCTCGGGCTGCGGATTGAGCCAATTGATGGGCTGGCGCTCGACCGTTGTCCGCCTGGTTTTCTTCTTGGTATTTGCATGGGTCGTCACGGTCTGCTCCGCACCGGCCTGGACCGAATGGCCTGCCGCCGCGACCGAGCTTGCAGCGCTGGACGCATTCCAAGTGGCCGCGCAGGAAAGGCTGGCGACCGCAATTGCTGCGATGAACGTTCCACGCATGACGAGCTTTCTCCTTTACCGTTCAATCTGCCCGCGAACGCGCGGGAGCGGTGTCGGCCGCACGATCGGTCGCGGCGTGAAGCGCTTGGGCGGCACGACGAACTTCGGCGGGGGCGGCGGCGGCACCGCAACGCCGGGCGGACGCACCCGCGACGGCTTGACAGCCTTGCCCCTCTTGCCGGACGGCACGACAACCGGCGCCGGAACGAAAGACTTGCCGGGCGCGAATGTCGCGCCGCCCGCGGGCACGCAATTGCGTTTGTCGGCATCGGGCTTCTGGCCGGCCGGACAGCACTGCCCGCCGGCTGTCGCCTGCGAGGCGAGGCAGCACGAGCCGTTCGGCAACTTCACATAGCCGGCGAAGCATCCCGTCGGCCCTGCATCCGACGTGCATTTTCCGTTGATCAGCATCTGTCCGGTCGGACACGTGCAGGCCGCTTTCGTGCCGGCGACTGCGGTGGCGGGCGGGCAGCATTGGCCGGTCACCGGATCGACAGTCGTGCCTGACGGACAGCTGACTGGCGGCTTGCAGCTATTGTCGGGCTGCGGCTTCGTCCCGGCCGGACAGCAAGTACCGTCAGGCGTCAGTTGCTCGGCCGCGCATCCCTGCTTGAGCGGCGGTTGGCAAGTGCCGTCCGGCTGCGGCGCAGAGCCCGCTGGGCAGCACTGGCCGCTCACGGTCAATTGCTGAGGCGGACATGGCTCCTTTGCCCTGCAGGTGCCATCGGGCTGCGGTGTCGAGCCGGGCGCGCAGCAGATGCCTTTCGACGTCAGTTGTGCCGGCGGGCACGTCGGCTGATGCGGCTTGCCGCATTTGCCATCGGGCCCGGGCAGCGTACCATCCGGGCAGCACTGGTTGGCCACGAACGCCCATGAACCGGACGGGCAGAGCTGATGGCAATTGCCGTCGAGCCCGATCTGATTGAACTGATCAATCTTTGTCTCGCAATTCATTTCCTGAGCTGTCGGCTTGCAACCGAAGAACTTGGCCGACGGGTCGGGCTCGAAGCCCACAGGACAGACCGGCGACTTGAACACCGGGCAATGATAACCGTTGGCATCGTGCACGGGCTTCGAGCCGTCGAGACAGACCAAGGTCGACCAATCGTTGGGATCGAACTTGCCGGCATCGAAACCTTGCAGGCAAAGCTCCAACTTGGCGGGATCGGTCGATCCATCCGGACACGGCGACGTGCACGTCCCGTTCGGCCCCGGGTAGGTTGCGAAGGGGCAGCACTGGAAGCCCGGCTGTTGCGACGTGCCGGGCGGGCAGGCGCACTGGTTGCCGGGGCCCGGCGGGCAGTCGAGCAGCGGCGGCTTCTTGCCGTGCACGCGCAGCCAGAAAAATCCTGGGAAGATTTCGACGCGCGGCCGATACCAGCCCGGCAGATTGAATCCGATCTGCCCACAGACGCGTGCAATCGCGACGTCGCCAAGATGGCCGCGCGCGATCGAGTCCTGGAACTGATCATCATAGTCGGCGAAATAGCTCTGCCACGGCGGCACATTGGCAGGCCGCACGGCCAGGATGTCGTTGCCTTGGAGGCCGTTGACTTCGACCGGACCACCGGCCGCGAGCTGGGAGGCGACCGCCGGGTCGCTCGAGTTGCGCAACTGCTCGCCGGTGGACCACAAGAACTGGCCGCAGGCAGCGCGATCGATGCGGCCCTGGTCGTCGTAATCGAAGCCGACGGCGACGCCGCCATTACCGTTGCGCATCTGCCGCGCGAAGCCGACCGCGTATTCGTCCGCCTGCGGCTGCCATTGCGGCCCCGCGGTGTCGGGCGGCGCCGGCAAATAACGCAGAACGCGGCCGGTGGCGTCAACCGTCAGAGCGTTGAAGCCGTAGGCGCCGCTCGGCGCCGCGCGCTCGGCGAGCAGCATGCGCCCTTGATCGTCGAACGCGATCTTGGCGATTTCACTCGGACCAGCCCCCGGCGCAACGCTGAGTTCGAGCCGCGGTTCGGCGCCAAATTTTGGCGCTATCGAAACCGACCAGACCTGAAGATCCCTGGCCACGGCGTAGTACAGACGCCCGTTGCGCACAGCGAGACCGAAGATCAGGCGCTGTGGATTGGCATAGCCCCAGGTCGCGGGATCGCCAGTACGAAACTTCGGGCTCGAGATATCGAGATGTCCCGAAGGATCGTAAGGCACCGGCGGCAAGCCGGCCGCGCTACGCCCTTGCACACCATGGTCATAGCGGGCGCGCTCCGTTCCCGTGGAGTCGAATGCGTGGATCATGCCCGTGGCACGGTCGGCCACGAATAGCGTGTTGGACGCGGCATCGAAGGCAAGCCCGCCCAGCGCCGGACCGGGATTGGCGGCGCCGTCTAGCGCAACGTTGGCGAACAGGCGGGCCTCGCCGGTGGTGCCATCGATCCGCCAGATCGAGCCGGGACCGCTGCCGAATTGCGCGGGTCCAAACAGGCCCGGCATAAAGGCGGCATTGGGTGCACCCTGCTTGGCGCGAGCGAACTGGGCGGCTCCCGTTGGAACGACGATCGGCAAGCCGTAAGCCGACGTTGCAGCGACGAACACGTTCGGCGGCGTTGCGTTGTCGAGCGCGACACCAAACAGCTGGCCGGTTTGAGCGGCGGTGACCGTGAAGGGTTTGGGCGCCGTCAGCAGTTGCGCCTGCGGAGGCGCACCCGGCGACTGCAGATCGAGCACGCGCGCTGAAGGCCCGTTGAGGTCGATGAACATCTTATCGACGGGATCAGTACCAGGCGGGATCATAACCGGCGGGATCGCGCCCGAGAATCCCGTGACAATCGCGTTGCCATTGGCAACGATGCCGGCAGACTGCGCCGTAGCCTCACCGCAGCCAAGCGAGCCGAACGACAATGCGGCGAACACCACCGCGCGCAGCCACCTCCTGCGATCTCCGCGATGACCTTGCTCCGACGGAATCGGGTGGGGCACACGCATCTGCATCGGCGAGAATCCCATTCAAACGACCACATCCATTTGAAACCGATCGCACCGGCGCGGGATTGAGCGGGATCAACAAATGCCTCCTTTTCAAATGCCGAGAACGCGAGGACCCCCACGATCAAACCTTCAACGGTATCCCGACAATGCCGAACCAGAACCGAACAAGCCCCCTCGCCGTTGACACGCATCAACGCGCGGCCGGCCGGTGCAGGCATTCTTGTTTGAGTTCACGAGGGCCAGCGCATGAAACGTGGGAAAAAAGCAACGTTCGCCGCCGCGATCCGTACAGTTCTCATGTGTGCTGCTGTGGCCATCCCCACTGCAGCTCACGCAGCGAAGGGACACTGCCCGGGAGGCCAGCTTTGGCAGTGCACCACCTACGCGACGTCTCAAGAAAACGGCGCGTGGTATGACGCAAAGACCGGGCAATGGTACAATAAATCATGCAGTTGCCAGGACGCCGGAGGATCATCCGGCGGCGGAGGAGTCGGCTCATACGGTCATGCCGAGATCCACAAGAGGAACGTACCGACCGTCAAGCCGTCGAGCATCGGTCCGACGAGTCTTGCCCGTCCTCCGCTGGGGCTCAAGGTGACGCCCCGCGCGCCCACGCCGACGCTCCAGCCCGGACGAACGTACTGACATTTGTCTCCGTGGACCTGACAATGCCGCACGATGCCGTGAGACGTGCGGCTTTCGCTTGTCTCCACGCGGGCATGTGACGGAAACTCCGACGACACCGGGAATCGGAGGCTGGGCCGCAAAATCATGAAACGTTCGCGACGGGTCGTCCTCACAATGATGGGAAGTGCAACAGTCGGCGCAGTCTCGCTCGGATTCGTGCGCCGCGAGCCGGTGTGCGGCCCGGGTCTCGAGGCCGTACCCGGCATCGATGGGAGGCCTTATTGCCGTCCGGTCTATGGCGGGTTCGGCGGCACGCTGCATCATTTTCACGGCCATGGTCACGGCGGCCACGGCCATGGACATGGCGGCGGCTAGCAATCATGCAGCGCATCAGCTGTCCCGAGCGCGACGACTGGCAACAGACCGCCGAACAATGCGGCTTCGGCTTCCACACCATCGACGGCGAACGCTACTGGGATGAGCGCGCCTATTACGCCTTCACGCTCGCCGAGATCGAGCGCGACATCGAGGCGCCGACCGGCGAGATCGATGCGATGTGCCTCGAGCTTGCCGGCCGCGTGATCGGCGACGAGCAGCACTTGCGGCGACTCAAGATTCCGGAAGCGTTTTGGGACCTCATCGCCGAGAGCTGGGAACGCGACGACCGCAGCCTCTACGGCCGGCTCGATCTCAAGTTTGATGGCGAGACGCCCGCAAAGCTGCTCGAGTACAACGCGGATACGCCGACCTCGATCTTCGAAGCCTCGGTGTTTCAATGGACCTGGCTCGAGCAGGCGATCGAGCGGCGTATCATCCCCGCGCGCGCCGACCAGTTCAACTCGATCCACGAGCGGCTGATCGCGGCGTGGAAGGAGATTGCTGGAGGCGAGCATCTGCACCTCACCGGCACCACCGGCAACGAGGAAGACGCCGGCACGCTCGCTTATCTCGAAGACACCGCGCGCCAGGCCGGCCTCTCCACGACGCTGTTCGACATTGAAGATATCGGATGGCGCGATGAGGGCGGCGGCTTCGTCGACCTCGATAACCGCGACATGGAGCTGGTCTTCAAGCTCTATCCCTGGGAGTGGATGTTCCACGACGCTTTCGGCGCCAAGCTCAAGGGCGCACCGACGCGCTGGATCGAGCCGCCATGGAAGGCCGTGCTCTCCAACAAGGGCATCCTGCCGCTGTTGTGGGAGATGTTTCCGAACCACCCCAATCTGCTGCCGGCGTTCTTCGAGGATGATCCGCGTGCCGCCGAGCTCGGCAGCTCCTATGTCCGCAAGCCGCTGCTGTCGCGCGAAGGCGCCAATGTCGCGCTGGTGTCGGGCGGGACGTCGCTCGACGAACACACAGGTCCCTACGGCGCCGAAGGTTTTGTCCGCCAGGCGCTATCGCCGCTGCCGAATTTTTCCGGCGTCTATCCGGTGATCGGAAGCTGGCTGGTGAACCATGAGCCCTGCGGGCTTTCGATCCGCGAGGACGAGAGCCCGATCACGGGCAACAGCTCGCGGTTCCTGCCGCATGCGATTTTGTGAGACTCTGTCATTCCGGGGGCGCGACAAAGTCGCGAGCCCGGAATGACGAGGAGAAGTTCACCGCGCCGCGGCGACCTTCAGTGGCTGCGGCATCAAGCCACCCATCGCCCGGCCGGAGCGCGCCGGATTGAGCTGGTAGAGCCCGCGGCGGTCGGAGGCGGGGCGGAACGCATCGGTGATGCCGACGACGGATTCCGCAGCGCCCAACAGCAGTGTGCCATCGGCTTCCAGCCCCTTGGCCATGCGCTCGAAAATCATGGCCTTGGTGTCCTGATCGAAATAGATCAGCACGTTGCGGCAGAAGATCACGTCGAACGTGCCGAGATGGGAGAAGTCCTGCAACAGATTGAGCTGGCGGAACTGCACCATCGCACGGACGTCGGCGTTGAGCTGCCAGACGTCGCTCGCTTGCGTGAAGTATTTCATCAGCAGCTGAATCGGCAACCCGCGCTGCACCTCGAACTGGCTGTAGACGCCGGCCTTGCACTTCTCCAGCACTTCCTGCGAGAGGTCGGTCGCGACAATCTCGATGCGCCAGCCTGCGAGCGTGGCACCCATCTCCTTCAGACACATCGCGATCGAATAGGGCTCCTGCCCCGTCGATGAGGCCGCCGACCAGATCCGCAGCGACTTGCGCGCGGCGCGGGCCTGGATCAGGCCGGGCACGATGCTGTCGCGCAAATGATCGAACGGGATCTTGTCGCGGAAAAAGAAGGTCTCGTTGGTGGTCATGGCCTCGACCACATCGGTCGCAAGGCGGCCATCACCATTCCTGATCTTCAGAACGAGATCGGGGATTCCAGGAAGGCTGGCCTTGCGGGCCAGCGGCAACAGGCGGCTCTCGACCAGATATTGCTTGTCGGACGAGAGATCGAGACCGGAGCGCTCTTTCAGGAACTTGCGCAGATAGTCGTAGTCGGCGGGCGTCACGTGCGGTCTCCCGCGAACAGGCGGTTGACCTTGGCGCCGATCTGGTTGAGCGGCAGGATCGCCGCGCAGATGCCGGCATTGGCGGCCGCACCCGGCATGCCCCAGACCACGCTCGAGGCTTCGTCCTGCGCGATCACGCTGCCGCCGGCTGCGACGATGTCCTTGCCGCCGCGCATACCGTCTGAGCCCATGCCGGTCAGGATCACGGAGAGGATGTTGCCGTGCCAGACGTCAATGGCAGAGGTGAAGAGCGGATCGACCGCAGGCTTGCAGAAATTGACGGCGGGACCATCGTCGAGCGCGATCGCGGCCTCAGCGCCGCTGCGCACGACGCGCATGTGCTTGCCGCCCGGAGCGAGATAGATGCGACCCGGCTTGACCGGCTCGCCATCGACAGCCTCGGCGGCCGGCTTGCGGCTCGAACGCGCCAGATGCTCGGCGAGAATGGTGGTGAACGTCGGCGGCATGTGCTGGGTGATCAGCACCGGGAAGCGATCGATCACCGGGCCCAGCTCGGTGACCAGCGCCATCAGCGCCTGCGGACCACCGGTCGAGGAGCCGATCAGCAGCACCTTCGGCGCCTGGGTCGAGAACGGACGCGTGGAGAGCAAACCCGACGACGGGGCATGCGCAGCCGGCGCGGGCGCGGCAGGCCGCGCAACAACCGGCGCACGCGCGAGCGGTGCAGCAGGGCTCGCGGGCGCGAGCGGCGGGCTCGCAACCGCCGGCTTGCGGCGCAGCCGCGCGCCGAGGTGACGGATCTTCTGGATCAGATCGTGATGGAAGATATCGGCGGCCGATGTCTCGCGCGTCGATTCCGGTTTGGGAATGTAGTCGGCCGCGCCGAGCGACAGCGCCTTGAAGCTGATCTCCGCGTTGCGACGGGTCAGCGTCGAAGCCATGATGATGACGAGATCGCGCTTCTTCGCCAGCAGTTGCGGCAGCGCCGAGATGCCGTCGAGCTCGGGCATTTCGATATCGAGCACGGCAACGTCAGGGTTGATGCGTTCGAGCTGGTTGACCGCCTCGAGCCCGGTGCGCAGCGACGCCGCGACCTCCATGTCGTGCTCGGCTCCGATCCAGCGCGAGATCAGACCGCGTATGACGACGGAGTCGTCGACGATCATCACCCGCAGCGGCCCGGCTTCACGCGACGGGCTCATGGTCGAATTACCTGCGAACGCCACACTCATTACTCACCAACTCAGACTGAAACGGTTCAGTTGACAACAAACGCCGAAGGGCCCGTCCAGCCTCCGGGTGTTCGCTCAGATCAGGCCGACTTCCTGGAACTTCGCCGTCACGATGTCCTTGTCGAACGGCTTCATGATGTATTCGTTGGCACCGGCATGCAGCGCGCGCGCGATGTGCGCGACGTCGTTCTCGGTGGTGCAGAACACCACCTTGGGCTGGTCGCCGCCGGGCATGCGGCGCAGATGACCGAGGAACTCGTAGCCGTCCATGACGGGCATGTTCCAGTCGAGCAGCACGGCATCGGGCAGTCCGCGCTTGCAGGCCTCGAGGGCCTTCTCACCGTCTTCGGCTTCGAGAATCTGGAAGTCGAGGCCTTCCAGGATCCGGCGCGCAACCTTGCGGATGACGCTGGAATCATCAACGACGAGACAAGTTCGCATGTGAACCTCTGCTTCCTATCCCCTTTGCGGGGCACTTCCAATTACAGGTACGTCGGCAGGTGCGCCGGCGTATCAGGCCGCCATCATCTCGGGCGCGAGCTCGAGCACGCGGTCGACGTCGAGGACGACCATGAGCTGGCCGTCGAGACGGTGGACGCCGCCGGCGAGCTTG
>NZ_JAKLTZ010000037.1:0-22501 GCF_022012555.1 Bradyrhizobium zhengyangense
CGCTGCGCGACAATCAGAGTTCAACAAAACTCTTGCGCGCGACAATCATCGCGGCAATCATCATCAGGCCGCGACACTGCCTCGCCATCCTGATCGCCGCGCACCTCCTACCCAGATTGCCGCGCTACATCGTCTCCAAGTTTGGCGACCATACGCCGTTCTACCGCCAGTCCGAGATCTATGCGCGCCAGGGCCTGCGGCTTGATCGGGCGACACTGGGCAACTGCGTCGTCAGGGGGATCTTTTCGAGAGCCCTCCAACATACAGCAGCATTCCGATCGAAGCCCACCAGCAGATGCTGGAGCCGTCGCCACGACCACCGTCCCAGCGGACATCGCCAGTCCGGCAGGCCGGACCAGGAACTTAAAAAATAGGGTTAGGCCTCCTTCGCCTGGCCCAGTCGAACGATGTGCCGTCGACCCAGATACAGTGCAGGATTACGGCGATCTTCCGGGCAACGGCTACCTTTGCCTTCTATCCTGATTGCCGTCGTCGATCGCTTACACAAAACTTCGGACATTCCCCAAGCTGAAGGACAAGCGACGCGAGGGCGCCAAAGTGATCAAGCGCTATCATGTTCCAGCCACGCCCTATGAACGCGCACTGGCGCATCCGAGGTTGAGCAAGGTCGTCAAACGGCGTCTTCGAGAGCTTTATCGCACGCTCGATCCTGTGGCCCTGCTGGCCGAGATGAGAGACGCCCAGGCGGAGCTCGGCACGCGCGTCGACGCCCGAGCGGGCAAGCTCGTGGCAGCAGCCAGCCCACCGGTACCGACAACGAACGCAGCAGCGTTCGCGAAGAGGCTCGGCAATGATGTGCATTTGGGGGAGCAGCGCATCATCCATCGGCGTCTGCACAAGCCATACAAAAAGCGCATGAGAATGCCATCAATGCTCGATCCGCACCTCGCCGACATCGAGCGCTGGCTGGCGGCCGAGCCCCGTCTAACCGCGCTGGCAATTCTCGGTCGCCTCGCTGAACAACGCCCCGAACAATTCGGTCCGCCGCAGCACACCATCGTGCAGCGATTGTTGCGATCGCTCAGACGCAAAGCAGCCGAGACGATCATCCCGCGCACGGCTGAGGGTGCGGCACTGGCCGGTGATCCCGGGACTGGGGCCGCCGCTGCGTGTGATGGGCATTCCGCGACGTCCCCCAGTCCCTCCGATCCTGCGAGCAATGACGCAACCTCGGACCGGCTGACAGTGGGGTCTACATCCGTCAAGCGAAAGTAACATCCTCAGGTGAGGCAATACGGGGGGTCAATATTGCAAACGATGACGTAATTGCGGTCAGCGCTCGTGGGCACGAAAAGCTCCATTAGAATCGAGCTCTCGCAATCAACCGATTCGGAGAACCTGTCATGAAGCAATATGTCGGACTCGATGTATCGCAAAAAGAAACTTCGATGTGCGTGGTCAATGAAGAGGGCGAGGTCTTGTTCGAGGGGAAGGCCAAGTCCGACCCGGGGGCGCTCACGGCACTGCTTCGCAAGCGGGCGCCACAGGCGGAGCGCATCGGCTTTGAGACCGGCGCGATGGCGAGTTGGCTGTGGCATGAACTTCGCAGGGTCGATCTTCCGGTGGTTTGCATCGACGCTCGGCATGCCCACGCGGCCTTGTCGGTACGCATGAACAAGAGCGATCAGAATGATGCTCGAGGTCTGGCCGAACTGGTGCGAGTTGGCTGGTATCGAGAAGTCAAAGTCAAGAGCGAGGAAAGTCAGAAGATTCGCGCGATACTCGTCGCGAGATCCCGGCTCGTGGCCATTCGTCGAGATATCGAAAACCAGGTCCGCAGCCTGATCAAAGAATCCGGGCTGCTGTTTCCACGCGCGATAGGCCTGCAGTTCCGCAATCTGGTCCGTGACCTGTTGGCTGACGGTCATCAGCTCCTCGGTGTGATCGCGCCGCTTCTGTCGATCCATGAGCAGATCTGCAAGCAGCAAAGCAAGTTCGACGATGAAGTCCGACAGCTTGCGAGGTCGGATGAGACGACGCGTCGCTTAATGACGGTTCCTGGTGTTGGTGTGGTGACTGCCTTGACGTTCCGGCATACGATCGATGACCCATCGCGATTCCGATCAGCATCGAGCGTCGGCGCCTATCTGGGTCTTACACCGCGGCGCAGTCAGTCTGGCGAAACGGATATCAATGGCAAGATATCCCGATGGGGCGACCGTCTTCTCCGAACTTACCTGTTCGAAGCGGCGACAGTTCTGCTTTATCGGACGAAGAAATGGTCTTCTCTCAAGGCTTGGGGAATGAAGCTTGCCAAGCGGATTGGCATGAGAAAGGCAAAGGTTGCTATCGCGCGGAAGATCGCCCTAGTTCTTCACTGTATCTGGGTAGACGGCACATCGTTCGACTGGGGCCAGGCGAAGGAAGCCTGATCCGATTTGTGAAGTTCCTGGTCCGGTCCGCCGGACTGGCGATGTCCAGCTGGGACGGTGTTGTGGCGACCTCGTTCATTCGGCTGGTGGCGGCTTGACCGTACTCCGCTGCAGACGTTGAGGCACCCGACCCGGACATCATCATGAGGCGCTGCGCGACCTCGGAAAGGACCATGACCCCAGCGACGACGTCAACCGGTCCGAGCGATCCCAAGCCTGGCCGGCAAACCATGTATCACCCGCGCCCGTGCCGTCTCCGCAACCCTGACCAGCTGCGACGGCACGAGCGCTACCACCTTGCCGTTGGAGAGTTCAAAAATGTGAGCTTGACAATGACACATTACCCGGCCGAAATAGGTACGCATCGTCTCAGCGCCCGCCTGGCACGCTTGAACCGCTTGGCATGGGCGTAGCGCTAATGTTTTATCTGGGCGAACTTGCCCACCCTCGCATAGGACTGGAGTAAACGCACCCGGGTGAGCTGCGCCAGCCGCACCAGCTTCTCGCGCGCTCGGTTCAGAAGCTTGGCATCAGTCCGAAACATCACATTCTTGGGCTGCACCGTCGTGTCGACCATCACCCGGGAGAACTCCGACGGTTCGATCGCCTTGGTCCTGACGGCAACCGACAGGCTCTCTTAGCAGGGCCTGAAGCCGCTCCTCGCCCATACGGTTGCGCTAGCGCCTCAACGACGAGTGATCGAACACCAGTAGCCGGTGCTGGAAGAACTCCTCGCCGCAGAAGAACTGGTAATAGGGGTTCTCCACCCAGCGCTCGCACAGGACCTCGTCGGACAGGTCATAGGTGTGCTTAAGGATCCCGAGCCCTGCGATCAAGCGCGTCGGCAGCGGCGACTGGCTAGGACCGTCCGTGTAGACCATTCCGAACGCCTGCTCCAGGAAGCCCCAATCCACCGTGCGCGCCAGCGTCGCCAGCGAATGCTTTCTATCGATGATCTGATCGAGCAGGGAGCGAAACAGATCCTGCTCGCCGGTCTCGCGCCGCTCCCGTGGCCGCATCAAAACCTCCGCTCATGCACTCCGACGAGCAGAGGATCACGATTGAATTCGACGGAATACCTCATTCGATCTTGCAAGGAAATCGGCCTCGCCATCGCGATTGCCGGCAAAATCAATCGCCGGCATTCCTCGAACTAGCCCGTAACTTCAGGCTGTTCGCGTTACTTCACGGGGGACTAGCTTACGAGTGGCGAGCCGTTGGGTTTACGGTATGGCACAGTCGGGCAGCGTGACCTGGATTTTAGCCACGTGCTAGCCGCCTACTCTACTCGGCTGACCGTACGGAAAGAGTAATTCTGCGCGGGAGTCCAAGCGCGATGGGAAAAACGGCGTCTGTCAGGCGTCTAAGCGCGCGGCATTCTTCAGACAAGCGTCCTTCCAAATAGCTGCGATCGTGCTCTGGCAGCTCGCGTTCCAGGAGCTGGCTGTAGCGGTGAATGCGGTTACGATGACTACGCATGGCAGCCAATTCATCATTGATGGGCATCGGCTCTCTTGGCGAATCCGGCAATATCTGCTGGGATCTCCTGCGAAATCCTTGCCAAAGGCTGGCCTGAAGCAGCGTGGACCCACAGTTGTCTTGCATGTGCCGACTTGCTAAGGGCAAACCGATCTCGTAGCTCGCCCAAACAGACCTCGGAACTGCCCAACTTATTAGAATACCTGCCGCCGAGGAGCGTGGTGCGATACGGTCGCTATAGTGTTGCGTTTGCGACAGGACCCGAGCCTTTGAAGACAGGGGCGGCTCGGGCAGGCTAGAATCCATATCGGATGCGACTTGTCGGCGTTTTGCGCTAACTATCGCCGGAAAGAAGGCCGCCAAAGCGCGAATATTGCTTCCGATGGTGATGGAAGCGGACGTGCTCCCCAACAAGGTTGTTCGGTGCCGCATTGGATAATCACGAAGCGTGGGACTGCTTGCGCCGTACACCACGACCACCGTTGAAGTCAGGCAAGCCGGATGCAGTGGCTCGCAACGGGGCCGACCGGCTGCGCCAGAAGGCGATACTGCCATTCGATGTTGTTGCCTTCAGTGCACTTGTCGTTGTCATGATAGACATTCGTTGAATAGGGTTTGATCGAATGGAATGGAGGGACTTTAGCCATGATCGCTCTTTCCTTGTAGGAAGGGGACTATTGTTGCGCGTGCGCCAACGGCGCGAAAATAGCGCCCTGCCGCTGCGCTGAGTAAATCAACAACCGAGGAGGCCGGGATATTTGCCCGTTGTCATTTAAAAGCGGAATACGCGCTCTTATATGAGCGACGGTTCTGAACGAAGGCCCCGTTCGCTCGCTGCCACACGAGCTATGGAATATGGCCGCAGTACAGATCACATCTACATCGAGCGTCACTCACACCCTCGATTTACTGATCCCATACGAACTTCGCACCCTCCGGGACTTCGCACAGGAATTCGTCCTGGTGTTCCGGCTGCGTCATCCCGGCCGCTAGTTTCGACGCCCGCACCGTGAGCTTACCATCGGGGCTCAGATTGTGACGGATGTATTCAGTCACTGGGAGCCCCGATGGTAAGCTCATGGTGAGGACGGTGTGCAACCCCGTTTTTGTATGACTGTTTTCGTGGCCGGCGGCCTCCTCCGATTCGTAAGGCGGCCTTCGTAATGAGAGTATCTCCCGTCGAAACGCTAAAAATGCTGCTGCAGTCAGCGTTTCATTGCTTAAAGGCCGAACATGAAGTTCACCCCGGAGGCACGCGCGAGCACGGAATCTTCTCCTTGGGTTTAAGAGGCATAGGAGCGGCCTATACAGTAAAGCGACTTGCCAGCAACAGAAAACGGGTGACGAGGAAACCTGCATAGGTAATTGCGCCGGCGGATAACCCGATCCAGACTCCAATTGCACCAAAGACCCAGCTCAAGGCGAAACTGACCGGGAAGCCGATTAGCCAGTACGCAAAGATTGCGAACAGAAGCGGTTTTGCCGTGTCTTTCAGCCCACGGAGCCCGCCACCCGCAATGACCTGCGCTGCATCAGCTACGAAAAAGCTTGAGGCAACCATAAGGAGGGATGACGTCAGTCCGATTGCCGTGTCCGTGTCGTTCAGTGACTTGTTTAAGAAAAACGCGGCGATCCGAAAACGCGTCGCAATGACCCCAACCGTCACAAGCGCAGAGGCCAAAACACCGAGCAGGATCGCAGCCAGGCCTGCGCGCTTGATACCGGAGGCGTCATTGTGCCCGACCGCATGACTGACCCGCACTGCGGCCGCCATGCTGATGCCGAAGGGCACCGTGTAGGCGATTGTGGCGATCTGCATCGTAATCTGATGAGCGGCAAGCGCGCTCGGGCTGATCCTACCTACAAGGAGTGCGGCGGCGGCGAACACGCCGTATTGCATGATGACTGCTACCGAGATCGGCGCTCCGATCAAAATGATCGCTCGTAGGAGCGGCCAGTCGAAGTGCCACAGGTGCGCAAGCACCTGGTAGTCGCGGAACGGGCGGCAAGCTATTGCGGGCCATAGAGCTGCTACGAACATGCCCCAATTTACGAGGGCGGTCGCAATGCCGACGCCAAGAAGATCTAGTGGTGGCAGCCCGAGCTTTCCGAAGCCCAGAAGATAAACAATGGCCGCGTTGACCGGGATAGCGGCCAGGGTAATTCGGAAGATCGGTTGCGGCCGTCCCACTGCGCCCATGAAATGTCGAATGGCCTGAAACCACAGCGCTGGCGTCACGCCCCACGCGAGTCCAAGCAGGTACTGCTGAGATAGCCGTGCTGCGCAATGTTCCTGACCGAGGGCGAGCAGAACTTGTTCGCCTGCCGTACAAACAGCCATAATAGGCAACGAGAAAAGCAGGGCCAGCCAAAGCCCCATGCGCAGTGCACGCGGCACATCGGCCGCACCCTTGCCGGCAAGAGATTGTGCCGTCAAAGGTGCGATCGGCGTCAGTAACCCGGCGCCGAACGTGAAGCTTATGACATACAGGGTGGTGGCCAATGCTGCGGCCGCGAGCTCCCGGGGCCCAAGACGACCAACAAAGGCAAGATCCGTCGCCATCATTGCGACCTGAGCAAGCTGCGCCAGTGCCATTGGCCAAGCCAACACCGCGGTCGCACGGAGCTCGACAGCGAATCTACTCAAAACCGTTCGTGTCCTTGGATTGCGACGCAAGGCAGAAAGCTGCTTCATTTGGTGTATTTCGTGCTCGGTGAAGACGCCTGCCCGCCTCGAGCCCACGGTCCCGCGATGTTGGGCGTCGAGTGCAAAAGGTGTTGATTCTGTAAAGAAGGTAGAACCAGGTGCGTCGCAGCCCTCAGGATACGGTGCCCCGGTTCGATGCTAGTGCCGTCATTGGTAGGCCCAAGCGAGCCTGTGTCCGTTGACAACGAAAACGCGATCAACGTGCTAAGGTGCATGTTGGTTTGGAAGAAGACATGATGAACGTACGGAAGCCGCCATAGTGAGCGCCGCGCGCTGGTGCGTCTCTCTCTCCAAGAAAGTATCGCTAACGCTGTCCAGCTAGTCTTGAGGTTAAGTGCGCAGTGTAGGATGCGCCGAAGTGCCGTAAGGTAGTGCTCTGTCATTGGGGCGTTTTCTACCGTCCCGGCAGATGAGCAAGTCCTTTCAAAACCTGTGCCACAATGAAAGTCTGAGTGAATTTGCCGAAGGGAAGGCGCCATGAGGCGGACAGCTGTCGCATCTGCGACAGTCCCCGTTGGGAAGAGCGGGGCTGCTGGGTCACTCAGGGCTGGCACTTGCGGTCAATCCAACCAGCCGCGCAGAGTGTCACGGTCAACTCTTTGTGGTCCAAACAACCTAACGATTAAAGCCTCAAGTCAGCTTCGGGCCATGACCTCCTGCGGTTCAAAGCCTGAGGCGGCTGTAATAATAACTTGAAACCAGTTACTGAGTAGTATCTAGGTGTTTCTTTCGGGTTATTCGCAGTGCCAGTTCGGCGTTTGCCTCGCAATGTTAAACGTGAATAGCGATTTGGCGCCATGCAGCTTGTAGTCATGGCTCCTTGCGGCTGGGTGGCCAGGACGCATCGGCAACATCGGCGCGCTGCGGCCCAAAGCATGACTTGAGGCTACTACTGTGTGTCCGCACACGAAACGATCCTTGGGGAGCCCTAAAATCCGACGGCATCGCGAATGTCGATCAAGACGTACGGATCGGTCGAGCCTGAATCTCTCTGATCCGAGGCGCGGGGAGCCGGAAGGCCGGCGAATGCGGTGCATGTCGATACCGGCCGCCGCTGGCCTTTACCGTGCCGCGAAAACTCCGATGGTTGGTCGTCTTGGGGCAGTTTCCCTCGCGCGATCACCGGCTTCGATGCGGGAATCGGGCGCCGCCACTTCTCCCATTTCGGACTTCAGGTCCATGTGGTCGTCTCCTTCTGGTTCTGCCCTCTGCAAGAAAGCCAACACGACCCGGGTTCGCAGCTAGCCTGCACTGTATTTCGACCCTCGTCAGCGACTTCAGGTCGATCTCCATCATCATCATGATCGCGATATTGGGACAACCAAGTCTGTGGACCGACATCAGATAAGTCGTCGCCGGTCAGTAAGCCGATTCCAACACATCGAATGGGATTGAGTTTAGTTCTCCGATTGCGAGCTTGTGTTGCAGGAAAAGGGGGCCGACGCGCCTTGCCATAATGTCGACGCGGGCTCCAGAGTGGTGAAGCCGGATGAAAAGGTACCCGCGTGCGGCGGACAAACACGAGTGTCAGAAAAAGCATAGTAGTTGTCAGAGCAGCTGAGGTGTCTCTTGCGTTTCTACACTGTCCCAATTTGTATGAAATCGGCACGCGCTTTGCTCTGAGGCAAGGCAGGGCACGTGTCTCGGGCATGTCCAGCCAACGGCCGGATCGTCGACGTCGCCCTTCTCCACTAAAGGAAGAGCGATGTATCAGCCGTCTAAACGATTTCGGGGTATTATCTCAGGTAAGAGGCGCCGCCGTCATTCTGAGGTTTCAGATCGCGCAATTCGCGTTGCTGGGGGGCTCAAGCGCTTCGGCATTGGGAAAGGGGACAGTGTATGCATCTTAATGCGGAATGATATCGCATTCGTCGAAGTTACCGATGGGATCATGAGAGCCGAAGCCCTTGCAGTACCTGTAAACTGGCATTTCAAGCGACAGGAGATCGGGTACATTCTGGCCGACTGTGGAGCACGTTTGCTAATAGGCCACGCGGACCTCTTGCATTTGTTGGATGCCGATCTCGCTAGCAGATTGCCAATTCTAAGCGTTCCGACGCCGCCCGAAGTAGCAGAGGCGTACAAGATTGAAGGGACGCGCCTCAAAGTGCCGCACTTCGCGCGGGATTTTGAAGAGTGGATAGCGGATCAGCCGCTCTTTGCAGGAGCGCCCGCGCGGCAGCCGATGACGATGATCTACACCTCAGGAACGACTGGTTGTCCTAAAGGCGTGCGTCGTAGCCCACCAACCAGCGAGCAGGCGATCGGATTGGAGGAAATGCGAGCCATAGTCTATGGATCTGGCACTCGCGCGCTACTCCCAGGCCCGCTTTATCATTCAGCGCCGAATTTATTTGGAATGTGGTTCAGCCGCCGCGGTGGTGCGCTTGTGCTGATGCCGCGGTTCGAGCCTGAAGAGTTGTTGCGGCTGATAGAGGCGGAGAGGATCGACACCATCTTGATGGTGCCGACTATGTTTATTCGCCTTCTGCAGCTGCCCGACAGTATTCGACGAAGCTATGATCTCGCGTCCTTGCGACACGTAGTCCACGGGGCTGCGCCCTGCCCCCCGATCGTGAAGAATGCCATGATAAATTGGTGGGGCCCCATTATATGCGAGTTCTACGGCTCGACGGAGGCCGGTGCGGTAACATTTGCGAGTTCGCGAGAATCACTTGCAAAGCCGGGAACGGTCGGCAAGCCGCTAGAGCACGTTCAGCTGCGTGTGATTGGTGCAGACGGAAGAGAATTGTCGGCCGGACAAATAGGAGAAATCTGTTCACGCAACGTATGGTACCCACAGTTCAAGTACCACAATCGACCTGGGAGCTCTGCCGAGGCCGATGACGACGGTTTCACTGCTTCCGGTGACCTCGGTTATATCGACGCTGATGGATATGTATTTCTTTGTGACCGAAAACGGGAGGTTGTAATCTCAGGCGGTGTCAACATTTATCCCGCGGAGATCGAAGCGGCTCTCCATATGATACCGGGCGTTCAAGACTGTGCTGTGTTTGGCGTTCCGGACGCGGACTTTGGCGAGGCACTGATGGCGGTGATCGAACCGCGCCGACGGGAGGTGCTTAGAGTCCATGACATCCGCGAGAAGTTGAAGACGGTGTTGGCGGACTACAAGATTCCGAAAATAATCGAGATCCGGACCAGCCTTCCGCGTGAAGAGTCTGGCAAGTTATTCAAGAGGCTGCTGAAAGATCCTTATTGGGAGAAGTCAGGACGCAGGATTTGAGAGGACTCGAGACGGAACAAAACCCCGCATCTGAAAAGGCACTGTTCTGCCCGTGGGCCCTCGGCTTGAGGGTCGCTAGCTACAATTGGTTGCCGTCATGGATCTCCTCTGTCGCAAGGTCGTCAGTTCGGGATGCGCGATGACAGAAGGGTTGATTGGTCCTCTCTACGCTGACTGTGGCCGCGACGAAGCGGCTGGATGGGTCTACCGTTCGATGAGGTGTCCACTCCGACTTACCGACGTCGTAGTGCTAGGATGGTGGCAGATAGACTTAGAAGTCGAAGTCTCCAATGGAAGCGTTTCGTGCAGCCTCGACAGGCGCGGTCGACGATCCTGGTGCAAGGTGAAGCTGTCCCGTTTGCATCGTGTCCACGTTAAGCGTTTGCCTCCGTCTACTCCTCTCACTGTGGCGGCACGTTAATTGCTGCTTGCTTGGAGAGGCTGCGCAGGCCGACGACTGTACTAAGGCGGAGAGCACTCTGCCCGCGCACCACATCACAGCGCAGAGGAGTTGAAGTTGGACCCCAATACATCACGACAGGCCTCCCGCCAGAAGGATTTGTACAAGGTCGGCGAAGTGCCGCCCCTCGGACACGTTCCCGAACGTATGTACGCGTGGACCATACGGCGCGAGCGCCACGGGCCGCCAGAGAGTTCGATGCTGGTAGAAGTGGTGCCGACTTGGCCGATCGGCGAGGATGAAGTATTGGTCATGGTCGCTGCTGCAGGCATCAACTATAACGGAGTGTGGGCGGCGTTAGGGGCGCCGATGTCCCCCTTTGATGTGCACCTATGCTCCTATCATGTGGCCGGATCGGATGCGGCTGGAGTGGTTTGGGCGGTAGGAGCAAGGGTGCGCCGGTGGAGGGTTGGGGACGAGGTGGTCATCCACTGCAATCAGGACGACGGGGATGATGAGGATTGCAATGGTGGCGAACCGCTCCTCTCACCTTCCCAGAGGATCTGGGGATACGAGACGCCTGATGGTTCTTACGCCCAGTTCTGCCGCGTGCAGCCACGGCAATTGATGCCGAAGCCAGCTCACCTCAGCTGGGAGCAGGCCTGTTGCTACACGCTAACGCTTGCAACGGCTTACCGGATGTTGTTCGGACACCCGCCGCACATTCTAAAGGCTGGCGACTACGTGCTGATTTGGGGTGCTACGGGCGGGCTCGGGGTATCTGCAGTGCAGCTTGCAACAGCATGCGGCGCCAATGCAATCGGAGTCGTTTCCGATCGGACTAAGGCCGATTATGTAAGATCGCTTGGTGCAAAGGGTGTTATAGTCCGCACTGAATTCAATTGCTGGGGCCCTATGCCGGCAGTAAATTCACCTCAATACGGGCCTTGGCTCAAGGAGGTGCGGCGGTTTGGAAGGGCAATTTGGGATGTTACTGGAAAGCGCGATATCGATATTGTGTTCGAGCATCCAGGTGAGCAAACATTCCCCGTCTCGACGATCGTCGTAAAGCGCGGTGGCATGGTAGTCGTTTGCGGCAGCACAACAGGTTTCAATCTTACCTTCGATGCCCGTTATATCTGGATGCGCCAGAAGCGAATTCAAGGTTCTCATTTCGCGAATCTCAAACAGGCAAATGCTGCGAACCGTTTTGTGCTCGATCGCCGAATCGACCCGAGTATGAGCGAGGTCCTGCCGTGGGAGGAAGTTGCGCGAGCGCATACGAAGATGTGGAAGAATCAGCACAGGCCCGGAAACATGGCTGTTCTGATCAATGCGCCGCGAATCGGACTACGAAATTTGGAGGACATTTTATCCGCGGCTGCGTTGCCTTAACCGTAAGCGCAGTTCTGCGGCTTTTGACTGGCCCTTGACGCCTATTTTGTTCGCGTCGCGCGTCGCCGCGGTTTCCATGTGTCGGACAGCGCGTTGACGGCGGCTTCGAGCGCCTTCCGGTCGACGATGTTGGGATCGAACCGCGCCGGACCCCAGAGGCGCATATGTTCGTGGTCCGGATGGGCAGGGTCTCTGATGGCTTCAAGGTATTCGGCATAACCCGGCGCACCGCCGACGTCTTCCGGAGGACAACGACCGGCGGCTTCGAGCAAGAAGGGAAGTCCCTCCGTCGTGGTGTTCTCGAACCATTTTTCGAGCTTGATCACATGGTCCCAGCTGTCGCCGAAGTCATAGAGATAATGGATCGTCTTGGCGCCAGTCTCGCGAACGACATCGCAAGGCCGCGCTTTGCTGGCATCCATGGGCTGGTGGGCGTAATCGTTGTGAGGATCTGGAATCCCCCAACGGACCTCACCAGCGAAGAACTCGAAGAGGTGGCTGTTCGTCCAGCCAAATGCCGCCTGAAGCGACAGATGCAGCCGATCCAAGCGCAGGGTGACGGGTACGACGAGGCGACGCATCACCTCCGGTTTCACGTCCTTGAGGTCACCTTGATCCGGACCGCGGTCGTGTTCAGGCTCATGCCGCCAGCCTCGGATCGTATGGAAGCATCGTGTAGATCGATGCCCAAGGGAGCAGTTCGTCCAGTCGCGCCGCAGGCCAACCATTGACGAGATTGGCGAGAACATCAGCGAGCCAGTGCTCGGCACTGACGCCATTGAGCTTACAGGTTTATGCCGCCCGCCGAACTATGCCGAACGGAGTTGGTATGGCACGCCGTTGTCACGCTGGCACCGCCGATCGCGTGCAGGGCAGCCCCATTCCATTCGGCATAGTCTGGTCGTTCAGAGCGCCTCCAGAAAGGCGAGCAGGCGGTCGTTCGGCTGGAAGCGGGTTAGCTTGCCGCGCTCGTACGGCTTGAGCTTCGCCAGGGCAGCTTCCTTGAGGGCGAGGTGGGCGTGCAGGTACGTCTGCGTCGTCTCGACCGATTCATGACCGAGCCACAGCGCGATCACAGAACAGTCGACGCCGGCTTGCAGCAGTTCCATCGCAGCGCTGTGCCTCAGCACGTGCGGCGACACGCTCTTGGCCTTCAAAGACGGGCAACTCTTGTGAGCGACACGAACATGCTTTCCCAGCAGGGACTGGACGCTGTCGGCACTGAGCCGGCCCCCGTGCACGTTCGGGAACAACGCTGTTGCTCCTTTCCGCAACGGTTCCTTGAGCCATGCCTGGAGCGCACACCGAGCGAGTGTGGTCAGCGGAGTGGTCCGCTCCTTCCGCCCTTTACCGACGCATCGCACGTGTGCGCCAGACCCGAGGTGGACGGCATCCCGGTCAAGGCCAGTCAGCTCTGAGAGGCGTAAGCCTGTCTGGGCCGCGACTAACAGCAAGGTGTGATCGCGGCGGCCAAGCCACGTCGTTCGATCGGGCGCTGCGAGAACCGCCTCGATCTCGGGGCGCGTCAGGAAGTGCACCTTTCGCTTGTCGTGACGCTTGCTCGGTATGGCGAGCACGCGCTGGATCAGCGCACTGTGTGCCGGTTCCTCGAAGGACACGAACCTGAAGAAGGATCGGATGGCCGTCAGACGCAGGTTACGCGTCTTCGCACTGGCGCCGCGCGTTACCTCGAGATCGGTGAGGAACGCGCCGATGAACGTTGCATCCAGATCGGCGAGCGTCAGGGCCGATGGGGACTTGCGCAGCTGCACCCGAGCGAACATGAACAGCAGCCGGAACGTGTCTCTGTAGGAGGCGATCGTGTTGCCGCTAACATTGCGCTGGCGCATGAGGCGCTCGGTGAAGAAGCGCTCGATCAACGTGGCGACATTGCAAGCGGGCTTCATGGCGTCACCTCCCATCGCCGATCGAGACGCCGCGCGGCTTCCTCCATCAACTCGGGGCAGGCCGAGAGATACCAGTAAGTGTCGCGCACGCAGACGTGGCCGAGGTAAGTGGAGAGCACTGGGAGTTGTTGCTCGACGTTCTTGCCTTCGCGATACCAGTTGAGCAGCGTCCGGATGGCGAAGCGATGACGGAAGTCATGCACGCGTGGCCCGGTACGATCACCTGGGCGCCGCAGCCCGATCTCTCTGGACAATCGCCAGAAGACGCGATGAACGTACTGGTGCAGCAAGCGGCCTCCCTGTTCGGCAACGAAGAAGGTCGAGCCGCAGCGTGACCCGAGCAGCGCATCGCGCCGGTGGGCGTAGTCGCGCAGCGCGGTTCTCGTCGTCGGATGCAATGGCACGAGCCGCGACTTGCCGAACTTGGTCAGCCGGACCGTCAGCACGCCGGCGTCGAGGTCGACGTCATCACGCTCCAGGCCCATCGCCTCGGATATACGCATGCCCGTCACCGCGATCAGCCCGAACAAGGCATGGTAGGTCCATCGGCGCAGCCCGTCCGCTGGTGGCAGAGCCAGCGCTGCCGTCAGCAACGCATCGATCTCCGCGTCGCTGTAAACATAGGGCTTGGCGCGCTTCCATCCGGGCAGCATGCCGACGGGCGGCACCTCCGTTCTCGGGTCGAAGTTGGCGACATGGCGCGCGAACCCGCGCACGTCGCTCAATCGCAGCGCCCAGGATGCATGACGATCGGGCGGCAGCGTTGCCCATTCCATGGCCAGCTTCGTCGTGATGATCCTCGCCTTGCGCTTCTCCATGAAGGCGACGAAGTCGGCGAGCCGACGGGTCTGGTGCTCGTACTTGTATCCAAACCCTTGCGCATGCTCAGGTACTTATCGAGTGCGGCGCGCAGATTGGTCATTGCACGCCTCCCGGCCAGGGCAGGCTCAATGTTCTCAGCGCATCGATGTCGACCTTCGAGTAAATCCGGGTAGTGTCGTGGTTCTCGTGCCGCAGCAACTGTCCGATCTCCGACAAGGTGGCGCCAGATCGGAGAAGCTCGGTAGCGAGACTGTGTCGGAAGATATGGGCGCCGCGATGTGCGCAACCTTCGATTCCAACGCGATCGAGAGCGGCCTTGGCGATCATGGTGATCGCACATCCGGAAGCAAAGCCGACGTGTGGCGCGAGCGTACGGACGAACAATCGTCGGCACGACGACTTTGGGCGGCCATTGCGGAGATATGCAACGATGGCCGCGCCAACGTCTGGCGGTATCGGCATCCGTGCACGCTGTCGGCCCTTGGCGCGAACGAGTATCTCGCTGGCGCGCCAGTCGATATCATCAAGGGTGAGCGTCGCGACCTCGTCGGCCCGCAGGCCGAGCTTGGCTAGCAACAACAGAATGGCGTAGTCCCGCCGTCCCATCACTGTCTCTCGGTCGCAACCGTCGAGAGCCTTCCGCACCTGTGCCGCAGGCAGATAGGTCGGCAGAGTTGCGAGCTTCCATCGCCGCATCGATGGAACGCAATCCGCCAACGGGCGCGCGTTCAGCCCCCGATGGTGGAGGTAACGGAGAAAGGCGCGCAACGACCAGCACATCGCCTTGCCTGTTCCCGGGCTCCAATCCTGGGCGTGGCGCTCAATGTAGCGGATCACGTCCTCTTGGCTGATCTTGCCCAGGGCGGCGCCGCCGGAGCACACCTCGTGCAGGAACCTGCGGATGACCGGGAGATGGCGGACGATGGACCTCGGGGCCAAGCCGCGCTCTGATCGCAGGTAGGCATCGAACTCCTTGAAGATCCGTTCGTGCGGGGTGAGAGGCGGCAGCACCGACGGCGCGATCACGCCTTCCTCGCGCAGCACCGACAGCCATCGCTTGAGCGCGGCCCGGTCACCGGGTTGGATAGACTGCCTTCCGCCTCGATGCCGGAGGTACCGCTCAACGACCTGCTCATCGAGATCGACCAGCTTGTAGCGACGGCCCGCCATCCAACTCAGGAGCCCGCCAACCACGTTGAGGCAACGCCACGTGCCGTGCCGAACGAGCCTCTCTTCGATGAGACGAGCGGCGTAGCGCTCGACGAGTTGTCCGTGCGGCCCGCTTCTGAGACGCCGGTACAGCCGGCTTCTGCCCAAGTACTTTTCAACTTCCATCTTCCTGTTCTCCGCTGTTGAAAGCGGAGGCACAGAACGAACTATGCCGAACCGACCAAACGCCGGTCAGCCAGAAATCTGGGGAAAACGACCCGACTCGGCATAGTTCGGCGGGCGGCATAAACAGCCCTATGCCGCGCGCGGCATAGGGCTGTCTCAATGAACGAAGCCAGGACTGCCCAATCCTCGGCGCCCTCGTCGCACCCGGCAAAAAGAGAGTTCTTGGCGTTGAGCTTGATCGGCCGCATCGCACGCTCGACAGCATTCGTGTCCATCTCGATGCGCCCGTCATCAAGGTAGAGTGTCAGGCCGCTCCAATGACGGAGCGCGTAACGCAAGGCCTTCGCCGTGTCGCTCTTCGGTGCAAGGTGATCAAGCTTGGCCTCAACCCACTGCTTCAAGGCTGTAGCGAGAGGCCGAGCATGCGCCTGCCTGCCGGCACAGCCCTCCGCATCCGATCGGCCGCGGAGGGCCTTCTCGACTGCGTAAAGCTGGGCGATGCGTTCAAGAGCCTGGCGGGCAACCGGAGCTGGCGCCGGCGAAGCCTCGCGCTCGATCTTCACAAACTGGCGCCGCAGATGCGACCAGAAGGCGAGCGTCCCGGACAGGGCGTCCGCACGCCTCTCTCGGATCATCGTCTTGTAAGCTCCGTCGCAGTGGATGATGCCGCGATAGCCTTCGAGCAGCCTCAAGCCGGACGGCTCCACGGCCCGGTGCATAAGCGTAAACCACCCAGGTGGGTCAGGTCCGGCCCAGGGCCTGTCATCGCGTGACAGCGCCCAGAAGTAGCCAGTTTTCGTCCTGCCGCGCCCCGGATCTAACACCGGTGCGGGAGTCTCATCGACACAGAGCTTCGAGGAGGCGAGCAGAAGCTGGCGCAGACGATGCCTTCAATTCCTGGGCCGCATAGCCGACCCAGAAGGCGAGCGTGGAACGATCCAGCGCTATTCCGTGGGTCGCCAACATCTGCGCCTGGCGGTAAAGCGGCAAATGCCAATGATACTTGGCGTCGATCACATGCGCGACCAGCCGCTCGGTGGGCAATCCTCCCCTGATCAGTCGCTCGGGCGCAGCCTGCTGGAGGACGACGCCGTGACAGGCGCGGCAGGCCAGCTTGGGCCGGCGGGTTACGATGACGCGATACTGCGCCGGAACGACATCGAGCCTCTGACTCTCATCGTGACTGATCTCGAAGAGGTCGCCGTTACAACACGGGCAACTGGTCTCCGCTGGCATCAGGATTTCGACGATGCGCGGCAAATGCCACGGAAGTTAAACCCTGTTGGCTCTGCGCGCGGCAGCTCTCTTCTCGCAAACTCTGGGATTGGGGCGATCTTCGGCTGCTTCGAGGGCGGCGACGGCCTGATCGATATCCTCCAGAACAAACTGCAGCTGATCAGCGTCCAGCTTTTCCGAGGACCGACCGAACTGCGCATCTTTTGCAAGCTTGAGCAACCGCTCGAGCCTGGCGCAGCGATCCAGCAGAGCCGCGGCAAAGACCCGCAACTCGGCCGGATCGCTCGGCAGTTCATCAGGCAAATCACTCATTGCCCCGAGTCTGCCATGCTTCGCGCCCCGATGCAGCGAAGATTTGTATCTTTACGCAAGTGCTTTCGGCGGTGCGTCGCGAGGCGCATGCATGCGCGTCCAATCCATGCCAGCCAGAAGCACCGACAGCTGGGCGGCATTCATCCGCATCACGCCGGCCACAATGTGAGGCCATTTGAAGCCGCTGCCATCGAGCCGCTTCCAGTACATCACAAGGCCGCTGCCATCCCAGACGACGATCTTCACCCGGTTAGAGCGCATCGCACGGAACACCACCGGCACACCCTTCATCGGGTCATGGCCCAGCGTCTCCTTCGCCAACAGCGCCAAGCCCTCCGCACCTTTTCTGAAGTCTACAGGTTGCGTCGCCACGTAAAGCATGAGGCTCGCGGGCGGCGTCAGCATGAACGTGTCCGTCGAAGCGCTAAGAACACGTCGCTCAACACAGCAAGGCCAGGCGCCCCCCGCACCTCCACGCGTGCTCCCTGGAGCTCAACCGTCACAATGGCTGCTTCCGGCGACCTGGTCGGCTCTGCGGCCGCCGGTAGCGCCGATTCCGATACCACCGGCACGAACGACAGCGTCTCCGAAGTCGGCAGCACCAACTGGCCCAAACGTGCCCGGCGTCGCCAGTCGTGCACCTGCTGGGTGCGTATTCCGACGAAGTCGGCCGCGGATTCCGGGCGAAGCCGGCCGCCTGTACCGATTGAAGCCGGCCGTGGATTCCGATGATCCCGGCCGCCTGCCGAGGCGGGGTCTCGCGACGACGTCGTCATCAGGTCAGTTGGCGGGCTCGTCGTCAAGCGTCTGACGCTTGGCGGCGGCTTTGCGCAGGCTCTCGCCCTTGAGATTGAGCCTGTGGGCGTTGTGTACGAGGCGATCGAGGATAGCGTCGGCAATGGTTGGGTTGCCGATGAGCTCGTGCCAATGCTCGACCGGGAGCTGGCTTGTCACCAAGGTCGAGCCGCGGCCATGGCGATCCTCCATCATCTCCAACAGGTCGCGTTGCTGCTCGGCAGTCATCGGGGCAAGTCCCCAGTCGTCGAGGACCAGAAGCTCGACGCGCGCCAGGGTCCTGAGCAGGCGAGCGTGGCGGCCGTCGCCCCGCGCGAGAGTGAGCGCCTCGAACAGCCGCGGCAGCCGTTGATAAAGCACGGAGCGGTTGTCCCGGCAGGCCTTGTGGCCCAAGGCGCAAGCAATCCAGCTCTTGCCGACGCCGGTCGGGTCGATGATGAGCAGGTTCTGATGCCGGTCGATCCACTCGCCAGCGACGAGCTTTTGGAACAGCGGCTTGTCGAGCCCGCGCGGCGCCTTCATGTCGATATCCTCGACGACGGCGTTCTGCCGGAGACTTGCGAACCGCAACCGAGCAACCAGCCGCTTGTTCTCGCGCTCGGTCGCTTCACGGTCGACGAGCAGTGCGAGGCGCTCCTCGAAGGCCAGCGCGGCAATGTCGGGTTGTCGCTGCTGTTCGTCGAGGGCCTTCGCCATGCCGGTAAGCCCGAGCGCGACGAGGCGGTCGTGGGTGGGATGTGTCAACATCGTCTCTCCTTTCTTCACTGGTAGTAATCGGTGCCGCGGATATTGCCGTGTCGGATCGGTGGGCCGTCTGGCGGTCTCTCGTTGGCGTAGGCGCGATCGAGCCCGTGCTGCAGGATCGACTTGATCGAGCCGTAGGTGGTCGCGCCGATGTCGTTGCCACGCTGGCAGGCGGCCTCGATGCGGGCCGAGCCGTAGCTGCGCGCGAGCCGCAAAATGCCGAGACAAGCCCGGAAGCCCTGCTCGGGGTGTGGTTTGGCTTTCATGATTGCTTCGACGAGAGCGATCGTGGCAGGGCCGATCTTGGCGGCTTCTCGCTTGATCCGCGCCGGGGTCCATTCGGCATAACGCCGGTGCGCGCTCGGCATGTGCTCCGGGATCGTGGTGTGGCATTGGGGTACGTCAGAGCGGGCGTGGCTGGCAACCCGGCTGCCCTTGTGCAGGATCTCGACCGTCCTGTCGGTGACGCGCGCCTCGAGCTCTTCGCGGATCAGACGCGAGGGCACCGAGTAGTAGTGACCGGCGATCTCGACGTGATAGTCGGGCGCGACTCGGCACTTCTTCCACTCGGCATACTGATATGGCATCGGCGGCAGGGCGTTGAGCGCCGGCTTGTCGATCTGTGCGAACAGCTCGTTGCGGCTCACGCCGAGTTTACGCATGATCCTGGCATAGGATCGGCGTCGCCTCAATCCTATTGCTCCTAACGATAGGACATGCCGTCCGCACGGCCGTCGCTTTCACAGCATGGTTTTCCTTAGGCAATCCAGGAAGAGAACGTTTCCTAGCTACGAGCGGTCGGCCTAGATCACTCACCCTACAAGAGTAGATAGGCAGGAATCTCTTGCGGCCGAGCAGTGAGGATCGATAAAAGGATACAACCAGCCTCACACAGAGGACTAACAAATATGACATACACCTTGAATCCCTTGCTGCGCTTTCTCCAGGTTTACGATGACGCGGCCGCGAAAATGGGCATCAGGCTTTCCATTGGGTGTGATTTCAACGAGTACATCGCGATCACAGCCTCGCTAGCAGACAAACCCAATACTTATCCCATCTTTCGGCCAGACCGCTCACCGATTCGAACGGGCGAAGGGTATTGGCTTGTGGGTTTTGATAAGGAAAACAAAGTGGCGCTCGTCGAGGCCGCGCGCTTCTATGACCTGTCGCAAACCACCCTTGCAGCACACCTCGAAACGCTGAAGTTCTTCTATGCGAATCCGACGATAGATGCACATCCTGAAGATCGCTGCGTTTGTACTGCTCAGATGGCGCGCAGCATTACAGGTAAAGTGGTGTACCACGGGGATATCTGGATCCGCCCCGACTTCAGGGGCTCGGGCCTGCTCAAGATCATGACGGGGACTATGCGTGGCGTCAGTCTTGCGATGTGGGCTCCCGACTTTCTCTGTGGCCTAGCTGGGCGGTGGTCGTTGGATAAGAACGTCTATGATCCGGTTCACAATGAACCAGGCGGAGCAGACATTCACCTGGTGCAAGAGAATATCGTCGCTAACGATTGGCTGTTCTGGATGACAGGCTATGAACTTAAGCAATTGTTAGACGTAACGCCGGACCTGAACTGATCGTCTAACGTCGTTGCATTTGCGGGCTGCGGGCCGGAACAATACCGGCGACGAAGGTCTTGAGCTAACGCCCCACCGATTGCCGCTCTCTAGACTAGATGCCATACGCTTGTGAGTTAATGAGCGTGCCAAGCACTTCAGCTACCAGCAGCCTCTCCATCGGATCTCTATACACCATCCGGGTCACCGTACAAGGCTCACGACTTCGATCCGAGTTATCGCGTCGCTCCGCCCACCGCGTAGAAGCGGACATACCAATGCAAGGAGATCTTTCAATGAGTCTTAAGCTTACCGTCTTTACTGCGATACCCCGCGAAAGGGGACAGCAGCAAGGAGAGCTGATGCGATCGGAAATCGCGGCCAATGCTGACTTTTATTTAAAACGCTTTTGCGCTAACGGAACTAATCTTGCGCAAATTCAAGCTGAAGCAACTGGTTGGTTGCGCTTCCTTGAAGATCTACGACCCGACTACGTTGAAGAGCTGAGGGGAATTGCCGACGCTGCCTTTATGCCCCTCTATACGGTTGTGATGCTTAACGTCCGGCATGAGATTTGGCTACGCCTGATGGCACGTCGAGCCGCCGATCTATCGTATGGGATTTTGGATGGCTGCACGTCTGCCGGATTAATGCCCGAGGTAACCGCGCAAAATACAACAATGCTGGCGCAAACGATCGATGGGCAAGCGGCAGTTCGGGGCACCCTTTTTGTAGGCAAAGTAGTGACGCCCGCTAACCCGCAATGGCTGGGCATCTTCGAAGCAGGCTGCGCCGGCCCCATAGCGGGACTGAATGAAGCTGGGATCGGGCTAGTCTGCAACAGCTTGGTTTCGCCTATTGATGGCTCGGCACTCATGACCGCCCCGTTTAAGCTGAGGTGCCGGTCCATCCTTCAGGCGCCGACATTCGACCGCGCGATAAGCGCGATTATCCGCGCTGATCGAAACATCTCTATGAACTACCTGATTGGCCATGCTGATGGCGAGATTATCAACATTGAGAGCTCCCCCAATGACAAACGGTACATTTATCCTGAGGATGGGGTAATTTCACACGCAAATCATTTTGAGCCGGGAACACGAATACCTTCAGAATGGGAGCGCTTTGTGCCCGACAGTCCGTTTCGGTCCCGTCGCTTTGGTCGACATCTGCGCTCAAGGCTCGGGCAGGTGGATGTGGATCATATTTTGTTGGGCCTCAAAGACCATTTCTCTTACCCGGCATCCATTTGCTGTCACCCGAACCAGGATACGCAGTATCCGAATAGTACCCTTTCCGCCATCATTATGGATCTAAGCAAGCGTGTTTTGTTCGCCACTGACGGACCCCCGTGCAGCGCGCCGCTTGAGCGATTTGATCTTTGGATTTAGGGTCTGTACCTAATTAGCCGGTTCTGATTCCCTCGCACCGAGTTGATTCGGCACGGGGGACTTCGATGCGCAAAGGGCTGTTTTGGCTTAACGACAAGCAGTGGGCTCAGATAGAGCCGCATCTGCCGATGAACCAGACCGGCCCGGCGCGCGATGACGATCGGCGCATCATCAGCGGTATCATTCACATGCTTCAGTGCGGCGCACGCTGGCGCGATTGTCCGCCCGACTACGGTCCTTACACAACGATCTACAATCGGTTCAATCGCTCGGCCAAGCGTGGACATTGGCAGGCGATCTTTGAAGCGCTCGCCCGCTGTGGCAAGGACGGCGTGACTTTATCCATCGACTCCACCTCGATCAAGCGCATCGCTCGGCGAGCGGCGGAAAAGGGGGGGAGCATGAACAAGCGATCGGCCACTCGCGCGGTGGGCGGACCACGAAAATCCATGCGCTGAGCGACCCTGACTGCAGACCTTGCGCATTTCATCTCACTCCAGGCCAGGATGCAGATATAGCCGCAGCGCCGGCCCTTTTGGAACTCGCGCCACCGATGTCTGCCCTCATTGGTGACAAAGGGTACGACGGCGACGGCTTTCGCGCCGAAATCATCGATCGTGGTGCCAAGCCTGTCGGTATCCGCCGGGGCTAAGCCGCGACAGGAGCTTTCACCAATTCCACCGCTTGAGGAGCGTACGCATACGACGAAGGCCGCCTGATTGACGCATGCGCGCGAGCACGGCGAGTTCTACGATGGCGTTGCGTGAAGG
>NZ_JAKLTZ010000038.1:0-18035 GCF_022012555.1 Bradyrhizobium zhengyangense
GCACGAACTGCTGCCCTGGGAATGGAAGCTCCTGCGCCAAGCCGATAAGCCAACCGATCAGCAAGCCGCCTGACCTTAACCCCAACGCCATCATAGACCCCGCCGTGCCCGCGCGCATCCGTCAATCAGGCGGTATTCGTCGTATGCGTACTATAGACCAACAAGCCTTGATTTTTTTGATCGGGTCAAAGCCGCGGCCGCTTGAGAAGCAGCGATCAAGCCAGCGAGCCCGAGCAGCCGGTTGTATTGACGGGTGTCAACCGCGGCACACGGCGCTGCAGCATCCATGCGTTTTCTACCTAATTTGGACTGTTCCGCGCGAGAGCCAAAAAGAAGCCCATTTTATGCCGCGACTCAGGGGGAGGTTCCCAAAATTCGGAAAAGAGGGATCATGCGATGCGGCCCGCGATCTACAACGTTTATAAAATGAAGGAAGAGAGACTGCCACGTGGCGCTCGTGAAGCTTGGCTGCGAACTTATCCCGATGAAAGTCCCGCTGATGACTATTGGACGTTCATTGGTGTCGAGCGCAAACCTAGCCGATTTACGATTGCGGAAATGGAAGAGCAGGGCTTTTCCTACAGAGAAATCCCGATTTGGCTAGATAGCTCGCGCCGTTGGTATCGAAAGAAAGATAAAGAAGAATAATGAGTCCCGAGTTCAGTGCGCAGCTTGAGCGTGGGCGAAATCGAAAGCACTTAGCGCCATCGACTCAAAGCTTTCAAGAGTTCGTCCTTAGGTGTTGCACGAGCTTGGCGTGGATCATTTGGCGGTCGACGGGGCAGAACGCATCACGTTGGTCGCCGGTTACCCCTGAGGGTGAGTTACGTCGAGGCCTAAAGCTGCCATGCGTCGGCGGATGCGGCCAACGCCTCCGCCATGGCGGATAGGGGCGTTCCCTAGGATATGTTGTTTCGCATTTGGCAAATCGAGACTAACGTGGTTCGAAGGCCGAGATCCAGCTGCAGGTCAGGAGTTCGGACGCCGCCAGTTAAATCGCCCATCTTGGCTTGGCGGCGGATCACCGCCTTGTGTCAACAGGCGCAGCATCCATCCTTCCTGCCTCGGCGGCTGCGGGACCGGAAGACTGTCGACCCGGCCTGCGATTGCCGCTAACTTGTGGGAAAGTTAACAAGGCTCTGTGATTGAGCCGGTAAAAAGTGCTCGGATTGGATCCGTGGAAGAAGCTCGGTATTCCCGTTTATTTCAACGGAGGGTTGGATGCCCATGCATTTCGGTTGAAGATTACACCGGTAATACGAAAGTCAGCGTTCACTGGACAGTCCAACCTTTCGCTACGTCAGATCGTGCCAGCATCTACATCGAGAACCGCGCCTGCGGACAGATCGCAGGCCTCAAGTCGCTCATCGCAATCGCCGTTATATTCTCCCGCGAGCTGGCGGGGGTGCCATGGGCGACGATCGATCTCGCCAAGCTAGAGCGAAGCCAAGGCGCGACGATGAAGTATGAGATGTAGATAGGGGCTGGGATGCCTCGGAAGCGTCGCCGCACTGATATGTCCGGTCTTCAAGGTCCTTGATCTTTCTGATGCATGATCGCGACCGTGACTTACGCTTTCCATCGGACGACGCAGGTCACACCGCCGCGCCGAAGCACAATGCCGGCGCTAAGGCGCGGGCCATCAGAACTATCGACAGAAACTAGCCTGCGCCGATTCCGACGAGGGACATGCGGTGCCAGAAGTTTCCCCAGCAGAGCCCGAGCCGGGCCTCACTGATGTGTCGCATGGAGGGCGGCCCAGCCGAATGTCCCTGACTGCCCGTCACTCGCGGCCTTCCGATAGGCTTCGTTCCTTCGCTGGGACCGTTCAAAATTGTACCCTAGTAAGAGAAGGTTTTGCATGGCGGGGGGGCGTCTCGGTAGTAGCGGGCGGCGCGAAGCGGGCGTTGTGTTGATAGTCCACGATGAACGCTGCAGTGAAGAGCTCGCGGGACGCGAGGCACTTTAATGGAATCGTTACAGCTCCTTGACAGTCTAGGACTATTGCAATCGTCGCAATACGCGACGTCAGGAATTACGGGTTTACCTTTAGATACAGACCTGCTCGGTTGGCGGTCTCCTCACCGGAGAAGTCCATTATGTGCAAGGGAATTCTCATTGCGCTGATAGCGCTGCTCATTTTGGTGATATGCGATCAATGCTGGACGAGTGGTCGCTATACTATGGCTGGCATCGCGATGACAAAGCAGATCGGTCGCTCTTACGGCATCTGACCGCACTATCTTCAGAACAGCCTGCATAGGTAGCGGCGCCTGCGCTCATCGGTTGCGCGAGAGGCTGTTGAGATCCTGCCCGCAGTTCGATTAGATGTCCTGGTGTCCAATCGTCCAATCCTCCGCCGGCTCGGTTGAAGGCATTCGCTGGACTCGAGCCTTAGCAATCGCCGCTTCCACCTGCGTGTCTGCGTGGCCAGCACAGAGGCTTTTGGGGCAAAAAGTTCATCAAAATAGAGCTTTGAAGCACCGAAAGTCTCGACGAAGCTCACCGGGGAGTAAGTCGAACGTCGCATCCGTCCGATTGCTATGCGCGCGATCTGCCGATCGGAGAACTCTTACTAGCCTCACTCGTTCTTGGGCAAGGAGCCTGGCCGCGGCCTAATTTGATCGTGTCCCTAAGCGTGGTGCGGCTCGCCGGCGGGTCACCGCGTTCACCGGCATGGGCCGGGCTGATCAGCTGGCGATAACCTGAACGCTGACGTTTGGATCATCGCTCAACGGCGCGATGGCTTCTAGCGTCATGTAGCGGGCGCGCTGCACGGCCCATTCATCGTTCTGTTCGAGCAGGATCGCGTCGATGAGACGGACGATGGTATCCCCGTTAGGGAAGATGCCGACGACCTCGGTCCGCCGCTTGATTTCGCCGTTAAGGCGCTCGATCGGGTTGGTGGAGTGCAGCTTGGTCCGATGTTGCGGCGGGAATGTCATGTAGACCAGCACATCGGTCTCGGCCTCGTCGAGGAAGCAGGCAAACTTGGGCAGCTTGGGACGGAGCGGGTCGGCGACCTTGCGCCATTGGCTTCGTGCGGCCTCGGCATCGTCCTTGGCGAACGCGGTGGCGATGAAGGCGGAGACGACGCGTCGGCCGCTCGTGCCGGAATGGGCCCGTGCGTTACGAAACGCTGCCAGGAGGCATTGAGCACCTTGGCGACGGTGGCCTTGATGCCCTCATGGGCGTCGGAGACGACCAGCTTGACGCCGCGCAGGCCGCGTCGTGCAAGCTTGCGCAGGAATGCTGTCCGGAACGACTCGGCCTCTGAGGGGCCGATATCCACGCCGAGAACCTCGCGCCGGCCATCGCTGTTGACGCCGATCGCGACGATCACCGCGACCAACACGATGCGCCCTGCTGGCGCACCTGCACATAGGTGGCGTCGATCCACAGATACGGCAATCGCCTTCGATCGGCCGGGCGAGGATCGCCTTCACCTTGTCGTCGCTCTCCGCGTACATTGATATCGAATCAGGTTCGCGTCCATCGACGTCTGAATTGATTGATGGGACTTGCGCAGCTGCGCAGCCGTAGTCATGTCCGTGCTCGATAGCTGTGATCAATTCGTTTTCATCATGTCTTGGGGAGCGTCGCGCGCGTGGCCTACTGGTGCGTTTTGAGGCCCTTGTTTTCAAAAATCGGACGAGTGGAATGGTTCAGGCTCGCGGCAGCTGCTATCCCTGCAGGCAACGGGACGAGCTTTGCCTCCGCCTGTCACGGAATGCCGGGGTGCTTGACCCGCCCTGACTACTCGCAACGTTGGTTGTGGTGAGAGCTCGTCGTCACCCCATCTCGACGCACGGAAGGCGACAGTCACGTTCGGTGATGGTCGGCGGGGGCCTGACGGCCGCCCGCGCAGGCGCATCAAACAGGCCCGGTCACGGCTTTACGTACGACCATCCCTGTTCCTGCAGTTCCATGATCCGGGTGACCCCGGAGCTCACGACCTGCGCTTGTGGGATAATGGGAATGTCCTTGCCCTCGGCCTTGCTCATGTTCTGCTTGGTGTTGCCGCACGCCTTAAAGGAGATTTCAGGCGTGCTCAATGCCAGCGTTTCGATCCTCGCTTTCACAGGAGACGTATCGTCGCGCAACATGTGCAGGCCGGGGCCGAAGGTGACAACCTCGATTGAAACAGTCTGCCCAAGTTCCTTATAGTACTGCACGACATTGGCCGCATTGTTGAGCGCAAGGTTCATCATCGCGGGGTCGTTACTGTTAACTTGCAGGATAAGCCGATGGCTCACCTTGGCGGAAACGTCCTGTTTCGAAATCGTGGAAGACTTCGAGCTCGTATTCTTCGCCAGCGCAGGCGCGGTCATCAACAGTGTGATCGCAGCAACCGCGTGTAATGCATTTCGAACAGTAAGCATCTGAGTATTCTCCCTGACTATCAATTGCGCAACTTCGCGGTGGCCGGGGGCCAGTTACAGGCAACAGCCAATCTTCCTTTTGCGGACTTAAGCCCGTCGAGCAGGAAAGTTCCTTCCCGAACTGTTCCCGATCGCGACGCAAGGCGAATGGATATCTCTCCATCGCCTGGAAGGGTTTGCAGCAAACTCACGACCTCGCCGGGCATCGCAATGCCTCCGAATAGCGAAGTGCCAGCTCCTGCCTGCGTAAGGCTGCCGCCGTTCACCGAATATGAAAAATCGTAACCGTCAGGGGCCGCAGAGATGTTCGGTCCCCTCACGACAAGATGAGTCTGGCCGGCCCGGCAATAAATAGAAAGCTCCATTCGGGGACCTGCTGTAGCTGCCTTTGCCCGCGTGGTTGCGATGACGATGGGCGTATAGTCGACTGGGGAGGTGGTCTCGCTGACGATCCAGTTTCCTGTGGAAGGCGGCGGCTGCAAAGTCTGAGCCGACGCCCCGCCACTTCCGAACCACAAGGATGTCAGGAGCAGGGGAAGCCTGGCGTGGTTCATTGCGAGACCTGCTTTGCGCGCGGCTGACGATCCAGCCAGGCCTGGGCTGCAGGAGATCGCGAGAGGCCTGGGACGTTTGCCCCGATGTTTATGGATTTCCATTTCGGGTCGAATCCGACGGTTTGCAACCGGTCGATTCGAGAGAAGAGATAGTCAACGAAGCGAGCAACGCGATCGCTACGGTTCGAGTTTTTTGGCCAATTGAATGACAGCAGTACCGTGGGGACCGCAATCGTTGACACGCGTTCGCCATCCTTGATCAAGGCTGGATAGTCATTTGGCTCGAGGGTCGACGGAAGATAGTAATCCTCGAACTTGGAGTCGTAGGTGACCGGCAGGAATTTGTAACCGGCGTCCCAACGCCCTCGCGCAAAGGCATCCACGGGCTTTGAGGTAATGAAGACCACCGCGGCAATCTCACCCTGACGCATTTGCTCGAGTGCGACCTGATGAGGGATGAAGGTCTTCTCCACGTCAACGCCGAGACGACTGAAAATCAGGGGCCCAGTGTATGCGGCGGCCGTTCCACGCGTGTTGAAATTGACCTTCTTGCCCGCGAGATCCTGCAACGTCTTGATCTCTGGGCGAACGAAAATATGAACTTCGGAAGGGAAGAGGTTCAGGAGATAGACTACACGAGTTTGTATGTCCGGTACTTGAGCCTTGTATTCTTCGAGCGCATCCAGATTGACGATAGCGAGGTCGACGCCGCGCAAATAGAGGAGGTCGTTGAGGTTTTCTACCGGGCCCCGCGTAACGATGGGCAGGACGATCATGTTGCGACCATCGTCGACGACACGCGCGATCTCGGTGGCGAAGCGTATTGGTGCTCCCTCGAGTTGGCCGGCGGCCAGACCTAATGTCCACGCGTTAATGCTGTCTTTTTGTGACTTCTGCGCAGCTGCGGCGCGCTGAGACTGGCTGGGTGGTATTTGCGCCTGAACGGGTGCCGCAAAGGCGAAAGTCAGCAAGACAAAAAACCGAAGGATAATTGGCGTCAGGGAAACACGCATAGTCGCCTCACACTCACAAGTACAAAGCAATTTACTGGCGCAATGAATCAAGAGGGGCCTTGGCTTCGGTAATTCCGGCGGCGAGTGCCTTCGCGTAGTATTCACGCGCCTTCGAAGTATCCGCTCGGGTTCCGTAGACGTTCCAGCGTGATAAAACGCGAGGATCGTAGGTCTGAGCCATCATAAAGCTGGCCTTAGCACCTCCCAATTCAACGGCGCGTTGGAGGAAACTTCGGGCGCTGTTGATGTCGCCGTCGGCGAGGAAGGAATCGGCTCGCTCCATCAGATGGGCGATCTCTGGATTTTGAACGGGCTGCGTTGGCTGTGTCGTGGGAGTAGCGGCAGGGACTTTGGCAGGCCCGATGGCCTCGGGCGCCGTCGAAATCGGGCGCTCTTTCCGTTGCGCAACGGCGTCGGCTGCTTTCGTTGCGGCTGCGCGGGTGCTGGCGAGTTCGGCTGTCAATGCAGCAGTCTTCCTTCGCTCGTCCTGAAGCGCTGCAGTGCTTGCTTCAGCATTGCTCTCCAAGTTAGCGATGTCATCCTTCAAAGCACTCGATTGGGAGGCTTTTAGATCCAACTCCCGGCGAACCGCAGTTAGATCGGCCGTCAGCGAAGCATTGCGGTCTCGTTCTTGTCGGAGCGCAACAGCTGCGGCTTCCCCGGTTATTCTGAGTTCGGCAGCATCCTCTCCAGCCTTTCTGAATTGATCCGCCTTCGTGTCTATGTCGCGGCGAGCCGCAGCTAAATCATTCATAAGCGAGGCGGTCCGCTTGCGTTCTTCTTGGAGGGCAGCCTTTGTTGCTTCGGAGGAGTTTTTTAGCTCCTGCGCTTCCACTCCGGCCTTGCTAGATAGGACGACCCTAGCTTCAAGGTCGCGGCGCACCACCCCTAGATCGCCTAGCAGCGATGCAGTTCGCTTGCGCTCGTCCTGCAGGGCTGCGTTGGCGTTCTCGGCAGACTTCCTCAGTTCGGCTGCATCCTCACCGGTCATGCTGGGTTGCGCCATCCTGGCGTCCAGTTCGCGGCGCACCGCAGCCAAGTCGGCGACGAGCGATGCAGACCGCTTGCGTTCATCCTGCAGGGTCGCGTCTTTTTCTTGCGCGGTCCTTCTGAGATCCGCTAGTTCCCCGTTAGTCTTGCTGGATTGGGAGACCAGAGCATCGAGGTTGCGGCGCGCAGCAGCTAGTTCGCTCGTGAGCGAAGCGGTTCGCTTCCGCTCGTCCTGCAGGGCTGCGTTGGCGGTCTCGGCAGACTTTCTCAGTTCGGCTGCATCCTCGCCGGTCATGCTGGGTTGCGCCATCCTGGCATCCAGATCGCGGCGTACCGCAGTCAAGTCGGCGACGAGCGATGCAGACCGCTTGCGTTCATCCTGCAGGGTCGCGTCTTTTTCTTGCGCAGTCCTTCTGAGATCCGCTAGTTCCCCGTCAGTCTTGCTGGATTGGGAGACCATAGCATCGAGGTTGCGGCGTGCAGCTGCCAGGTCGGTCGCGAGCGAAGCGGTCCGCTTCCGCTCCTCCTGCAAGGCCGCGGTCGAGGCCTCACCTGTCTTCCTAAGTTCTACCGCTTCCGCTTGCGTCTTGCCGGACTCGACGGCCTTGGCGTCCAGGTCGTGCCGAGCGGCTGTCAAAGCATTCATGAGCGTTGCAGTCTGCTTTCGCTCGTCTTGCAGTGCGGCGGTGGCTGCCTCTGCAGTTTTTTTAAACTCGGCGGCGTCATCATTGGCTTGGCGCGATTGACTTCCTTTGGCACTCAGCTCCCGTCGTGCGACCGCCAATTCGTTCGTGAGCGCTTCGATTAAATGCGTGGCATCCAAGTCGTCGCCTGGCACGGAGATCCGTACACTCTCGGTTGCTTTCGAGCCATCAGGCCGGGGTTTACTTTTGGTTTCGCTTCCGTCATCGACCAAGGCGAGAGCTAACATCACGGTGACGACTGCCGAAAGTGCAACAAGAAGCGATCGTGGGAGGAGCGTTCTGAGTGGCGTTGAAACAGCAACATCGTCCTCAAACTCGGCCTCATCTGGCAGGTCCGGCAGACGCTTTATAAATCTTGCAGCAGAGCGTTTTGAACGCTCATCCATTGCAATGTTGAAGCCACTTTCTGTCATTACGGCTCCGCGAGCTTCCTTGCACAAAAAGGAAGCGAATAAGGCCGGCTCGATTTCAAACCAGCGGGGAATAAGCCCGTTGAAAAAATCCGGGTGGGTTCAGCAATCACCCCGCCAAACGAACAGCATAATTTCAGTTTTTCTAACTTACCTTTATATTATTGTAAAATAAAGCTTTTCGCCAGCGGAAATTGCGGCGGCTCGGTTCGACTGGCTTGCTCGGGAAAGCCGCGTGGCTCGGCTCTGGCAGAATCCTTGAGCCGAGGATGATCGGGCGCAATTAAAGATGGCCGATTTAATTAGATATAATTCGAGGATGGGAAATGTGCTCGCAGGTTCCCGGCGGTCCATTCGGTAGGCCTGCTTGAGGCCATAGGTAAAGGCAGCGGACTCCTCGATAGGCGCCTTCAAGGCGAGATTCTCGGGCATCTCGAACATTTCCTCGGCGAAACCTCGCCCGTTGAACTGAATCGGCGCCTACCCTTATTTTAGCGTGCGGGCGCGTGGGCACCGACGACGGTCATGCGGGATCTTGATTTCGCTAAACCGACTCGAGCGGTGTGAATGCACCAGGGGAGATATTTCACTTGTTCATGTCTCCCGCTAACCTGATCACAAATGCCTTCGACCTTTCTGGTTCTCCAACGCTTCGGGAACCCCGAGCTCCGGTGCCTAACGCGCTGCAATGACCCGTCAACGCCGCGCCCAATGGCGGCAACCACGAAGGCCGGCAGGTGCGGGTGCTAAAGGAGCTTAATGTAGGTCAGTATTTCGCCCGCGATGAAAATTTCGAATGCATAGGCAGCCAGGGCCCTCTGAAACGTAAAGCTCGAGCCGGCGCCCGGCAGCATCCAGTCGTGAGGCTCAATATGCACAACGAACACATCTGCGAGCCATTCGGTGTTGTTTGCGAAGAGGTCCTTCTCAAAGCCTTCGATGTCAATTTTCGCTATGAATGGCACCCCGTTGGGAACGCAATCAAAGGCATTGCGCATTGTCATGATGGGCAGGCCGCTCGATGAGCGCTCTACTCGCGATGCCCAACCCATGTCGCCTTCGAGGACGTGGACAAAACCTGGTTCGGCTCCGATTGCCGCTCGAAAGGGAATGATTTTATCGGCGAGTTCCGCATTTTTCGCCAGAATGCGGAAGTTCTCTGGGTCTGGCTCTACAGCGACGACGATGCAGGCCGGAAACTGCTTTGTAAACCAGAGCGATGCTGCGCCAATATTCGCACCGGCGTCTACGATGACCGGGGCTTGGCCGGAGGCAATAATCTCCTTGTATCGACGGTTGACGCGGTCCTCGACACTCGGGATCGAATGAGAGACGTCGTACTGATGAGAACCGAAGACCCCCCGGACGGTGTCGATGTCGGAGTCTCCAGCCCGGACGTGAATAGCTTGGCCCGAGACATAAATCTTGGCCGTGTCTGCGCCCGTGAGCCGCGGGACGTGACGCATAAGGAAGCGCGGACCGTATCGCACGAGGTCTTTGAGATTGGTCAAAATACGATGGATAACGGACATCGATATATGGTCCAGGTCCGAAAACAGGTCTTAGGTATTAATACGAAATAAATCCGACCGGGTATGTCAGCGCCTTCGCCTGACAAGAGCCTGATTGCCACGCGCTCTCAGACTACGAACGTTATACCCCCGTGGACCGACTGACAATGAGATGTGGCGGACGGCGAATACGACTATCGGAATTAATCGGGGCTCCGTTATCAAGTTTAACATACGACTTTGATTGGTGCATCCATCCGACGAGCTATGTTGGGTCGACCGAACAATTGTTTTGTCCGCATCGCTCCGAGATCGCCAAAGCAGGGCCAGCGGCGACCATCCGCCTCGGCCGAGCTCTCAATATCATTGTTAAGGGCTATCTTTGAAGACATCTCAGAGTAGTCGTGATGCCGGCGGTGACCGCGCAGTGCTCGACGTTGCCAGTGTGCGATCGGCGGGTTCAGAATCGATACTGCGTCAATCGGACGGCGATCGCGACGCTCGGTCCATTGGTGCATTTATGGCGTCGCCGTTTGGTCTCGCTCGGCGCGGCCAGTGTTGTTCTCCTAAAGCTCGACCTCGAAGCGGAGGAAATCTCATCCTGGCGATTGCGAGTTTGCCTGGCACTACTATGACCTTGTCAGGCTCAGGGTTGTCTAAGGTGTCGATCTTGGCTGGTCGGCTTTTCAAGTTGCGAGATCGTATTTTGGTCGCGTCCGATCAGCGATCTCTTCGACGCGGCGTTGAAAGCTGATCGAATTTAGTGGCGCTGATTGGACGGTCGGCCGCCAGCCATACGCTTGATCACGATGCACGACGACATCAAATCCCGGCATGGCGACAACCTGACAGATGGCATCAGAAAGTTCTTGCGCTGATTTCAATTCCTTGGCCATTGCGTTCATCCGGGGGGTCGCCAAGAGCGAAAGCTACAAAAGTAAGGCGCGTCCAAATGCGCCGATCGAAACTAAGTGATTTCGATCACAGTCGCCTATCGGAGCGGATGTAACTCCGACACTCAAGTAGCACAACAATGATGAGATGCTCTCTTAAGTTGCAACGTGAAGACTGCGTGGGCGGGGCTTTTGATTAAGGGTTGAGCAAGGTTGCCTCGCTTATTGTTGAGCTTTTATGGCAACGACGCCGACAGGGGATTTTCAAAATGATGTCGGAGATTGAAAGTGAATTGGCCGAACTGAATCGATCGGTAGCCGAACGCCAGCGTCACATTGAAGACAGAGCGACATTGATCGCAGTCCTTGAGCATGATGGCCACGACGTCTCCGATCAGGAACTGGCCTTGAAGAAAGATCGCTCAGAACTGGCGGTTTTGATTGCTCACCAATTCGAGCTCATTAAGAAATCGACGCAACCCGCCGATTAGTCAAGTCCAGCGGTGATCCCATGCAAAAGACTAGCGATGTTGAAAAACGTCGACCGTCTCGCGTTGAATTCTCTCACGGTGTGGACGTCCAAATCGTCGCGATCGACGGCACCTGGAGCCGCTCTTGCAAGATGATCGATATATCACAGGCGGGCGCTAAGCTGCTTATCGAGACGTCTATAGAAGACCCGGGTCGCAAGGAGTTTTTCCTCGTACTCTCGACGAGGGGCGTTGCCTATCGTCGTTGCGAGTTGGCTTGGGTCAATGGTGAGCAGATCGGTGTCCGCTTTCTTGGCACTGGCGTTAAGAAAAGGTGGCCCGCAAAGCGATCGCCTGATCGTCTCGCTTGAACTGTGCAGTCGCGAGACCAAACTGGTTGTTCACGCCAAGCAGGTGTCCGCTTCCGATCAAGATGCTGCTTTTAATGTGTCAGATGGGCATTTGCTTCTCAGCACGCTGGTATTAGCCGGAAGTGAACTCGCGCGAGTTATCAGGGCCATCCAATGTCCGGCGCCTGAGCAGGAGCATAAGTGTCCCAAGCCAAGCTCTCGACTTAACGTCTGCCGAAACTACACAGGCGAGCGGCTTCGAGACGCTCGACAAGCAGGTCCGCTAAAGGGCGCGCCGGGTACGACGGCGAAACAGGGCCAGCACCGATTGGGTACTGAGTCCAGGTCAATATGTCCTCAAAAGGAAGCCGGACCCCAATAGCGCATCAAGAGATGCTTTTCCTATCCAAACCGGAGATTCTCGGCAGACACCTTGCCAGATCGACCAGCCTTCAGTTCGTAGCTGAGACGTGCGCCCTCGGCGAGGTTGGTATAGCCGGCCTTCTCGACCGCGCTGATATGGACGAAAACGTCTGGCCCGCCTTCATCGGGCTGAATGAAGCCATAGCCTTTGATCGTATTAAACCACTTAACAATTCCCATTGCCAACGTCACGTCCTCCGAATGAAACATCTTAATTTAGCTGAGGTCGGTCAGAGGTATCAAGTCTGCTTCTCGGTCGACCGACACCATCCTCTGCCGATGTCTCGTTGATACGCCGATGATCGTCAGAACGATGCCATCACAGTCAATGCGGCATTTGGAGCGGGCGGGAGGCGCTCGGGGCGCTAGGGTTTCAGGTTGCAGTGTGAGGGGACAAGGCCCGGCGTGGGCGCCGGCGAAAGCCGCCGTTTGTGTCCCATGAGTAAAAAAGCCAACCGCTTAAATGTCACGCGGGGGGCGGCTTTCCAGCCGCCGAGGATGTGCAAAATCCCGGCGATTCAACTCTGCCCAACATGTATAAGGCTTTGATGTCTTGGAGAGAGGCGGGTACCGGGTTCGGCTAACGGTCGTGCACCGCCAGATGTCGTCCTTAAGCCAGGACAGTCGTGCTTACCTATCAACAGGGCCTGGCATGCCCGCAAATCTGCATCGATAGCTCGAGCTGAGTAACGGCCAATCGATGACCGAAATCTGAACCTGCGGCGCGTCTGCGACCAGCGCTCACAATGCGGCCTGTGCCATCCCTCTTGAGAGTGCCTACTTCCAAGCCTCGCGCAGTCAGCAACGATCTTCAATCGACCTGCTTGAAGCTATGGTGAAATTTGGCTCGTGCAGCGATAGAGTACGCGGCGGCAGCCCGACTAAGCGCGGTCCCAGACATAACGGGTCTTCCTATGTTATCTGATGTCGCCCAACGCCAGTTGCCCATGCCTGACAATCGTGTGGACGAATCGAACAAAAGCCTTTGGACGCGACCAAAAACTGAAGACTTTCAAGTCAGACGGCGTCCAAGGTCACCTGTCGGGACAACTGAGGGACGCTTGTTAAGTTCGGGTGCACAATATACTTGTAGGAAATCGGTTGAAGCCGTGACCATATGTTGGTACCGGCGACGTTCGCTATCTCGCGAAATGGCTTACGATGCCGCGTTGTGAAGTGACCAGCTGACACTGCGCCCGGCGAGAGCGAACTGAATGTCACCTTCTCCCGATAGCAAGATCGCGCTCTTTATCGATGGGGCCAATCTTTACGCAACTGCGAAAGCCCTCGGCTTCGATATCGATTACAAGCGGCTGCTGACCGAGTTTCAGAGCCGCGGGACGCTGCTGCGGGCGTTCTATTACACAGCGATCATCGAAGATCAGGACTATTCCTCGATTCGTCCGCTGATCGACTGGCTTGATTACAACGGCTACACCGTGGTCACCAAGGCGACCAAGGAGTTCATCGACGCCTCCGGCCGCCGCAAGGTCAAGGGCAACATGGACATCGAGCTCGCAGTTGACGCCATGGAGCTCGCCGAGCACATCGACCAGATGGTGCTGTTCTCCGGCGACGGCGACTTCCGCTCGCTGGTCGAGACCGTGCAGCGCCGCGGTGTCAGGGTCACGGTGGTTTCCACCATCGCCAGCCAGCCGCCGATGATCGCCGATGAGCTGCGCCGCCAGGCCGACGTCTTCACCGATCTCGTCGAGTTGCAATCCAAGCTCGGACGCGCCCCCTCAGCACGCCCAGCCCCTCGCGACCGCGAGGCACGCAGTCATCTATCCAAGTTCTCGCAAGAGCCGAAGGGAAATGAACCACAGAATGAGTGAGCCGATAGCGCTGGGTCGGAGCTAGAGCTGCCGATCGCTTCAATGCGCGCCCCGCGAGCATAATGAAGGCCGCAGTCTCCGACCCGCCAAACCGCCATTGCTCTTTGGCAGGAACGATGAGTGGGGCATGCTAGAAGTTTTGCGACTGAAAGCGCTTGCGCGATTGGCAAGATGCTTGCGAAACCCCCGAATAGGGCGAGAACGCGCTCGGGCCACACCGCCTCAGAGAATGTTCCACCGAGACCGCTAGAAGGTCTCTGGTGAGTGGGCTTTTGCGGGGGGCTTAGTCCTCGAAAGATACGCCGATCCGTTTTTCTGATCGCCAGATCAACCTGCAATTTCGCAAGATGCGGTCTCTCTCTAACATGAGCTTGAACCGAGGTCTTAGGCAGGATGGATCTGGCACGTCAATGGCCGCACCGCTTGGCGAAATGTTGACGACCAGGCAGCGAATGCTCGAGCCGTCGCCCGCGATGTAGGCGATTTCTTCGATCTCATCGCGTTCTGTTGCGCGGCGCTCGATCATGATCGGTGCTAGGCTGCGTCCATCTGTGGCATGGCAATATGCTCAAGGGATGGAACCAAAGAGGGAGCCTCGTCCTCAATCTGCGCGAGGCGACAAACGAGATCGCGCAGCCGAGGAGGCAACTCGTTGCGGTCCGGGCGGAGTATACAGCCAAGCCTTGCGCCGATCTCGTCACAGATGGCGCGGGCATGAACTGATGTAAGGTCAAGCTGGTTAGCCATGGTAGCGTCGCGCGCGAGAGAGGTCAAAGACTTTCAATTGCAATATCGGCCGCTACCGAGCTTGCAAACGCGCAAGGCCCTCTAATGCTGCAGCAACGGCGTCTCCACTCTTCGATAACAGGCCGAGATTGCCGGGCGATTAGGAAAGCTGGTTTCTGGAAGATTTAGGGGCTTGGTAAGGGATCGTTTAAGGACAACGATGGATTTCGAGGAAGTCTTGGCAATCGGTGATCGGGTACGCGCCGGCGCCGCGGCAGATTGCTGCGTGCTGAAAGCGCGTCGCTACAAGTGAGGCCCTGGCTTTCTGAAATGAAAAAGGCCCCAGCTCGAGCCGGGACCTCATTCCAGAAAGGCGTCCAGCGAGATGAGCCCCTGCCGAACATGATTAACCACTAAAGGCGTTAATTTATCGGCAGGGTCAGCGCTTGGTCTTGGAAAGTTGGGCGGCCGCAGTGTGACCGCGTCGCTCCTTCGCGTCGCTGCTCAGACGCACAATTGTCGTTACCACCGCGGCGAGCAATGTGATCCAGCAACAAGCGGCGAACACCATCAAAAGCGATTTTCTCATGTCGACCCTCGGACGAACCCATCACTCCCAGTATCGCGGGCAACCTCACCCCGCCTGATCCAGACGAGGCAATGTCAGACGCAAGTAAAACTAGCTGGGGCGAATGACGGTGCAACCGAAGCTTTAAATTAAGCTTGATCCAGCGCCCTGCAGTTAATTCGGGAACCCGCACGCGGAAGCATTTATTGGCACTCAGCTTGTTTAGTCAAAGTGAAGAGGATCAGTCCGTCTGTCTTGGATTGAGGCAACGATGCAAGACGTGTTGCCGGGCTGGTTGATCAGCAAAACGAAGCAGTAGGCATCTTCCATGGCTGGCATCCTGAACGACGCTGGTCTGACCAGTTCACCGTCTCAAGGGGCTTCGTTCGCTCAGACCAACCGCACGAAACCATTTTAGCGGCAGGCCGAGATCATAGCCTCGCCGTCGCAGTTGTTGTGGAGTCCTGCTCAGAGCAAGCGCAATTTCATTTTCGGACGCGCCATTCTCAACCATACGCCGAAATTGCGCATCGTCGGTGGGCGTCCAGCCCAGATAATGACTTTCCATTGAAATCGTAACCTCAGAGTTCGTCGTGGTTCTCCCTCTTCTGCCGAAAGAAAGGAGGCAGCTTGCTGGCGTCCACCGGCGGCCCGTGGACCAATCATTGAAACTCCGGCCTAAAATGAGGCGATTGGCGCCGACAATGATGGCGTTTTCACGCAAGCCGTGCAATCGCGTTATGAAATCAAGGTAACGGCTCACGATTAAACTCAATACTATTTCCTTTGGGCATTCGGGCTGCCTGCTGGCAATCTTCTGCACGAAACGCTGACCCCTTTGGCAGGATAATTGGAGCGCGGGAAATGTCTGCTGGCCAATAACTTCGTCGAAAATCGTACCGGGGTCAGCACAGTAGCGTCTTCGATAGCTGAAAATTGCGGCTTTGGCACGAGGAGCGATCTGGCTGGAACTTGCTCCGGCGGCGCGCATCAAAATCTGCTGTAGATCTTGCTATCTATCCGCGAGTTGATCTTGGAATTCGGAGCCGCAATACCGACAGGCGCCGCGGGTGGTGCAGGGGGTCCCAGGATTGGAAATGGGTGGCGAACGATGAAGACATGCTGTTTAGTGCCAATTGAGTGATCTTGCTTAACCACACCAACCACACCAGTCGTACGACCTCCGCTTCCGGCAGCTGTGACGGAGTTACCGGCGAGAATGGCCATCGTTACGATGCATGCAATCTTGCTGAAACTCATGTCGACCTTCTCAATGACGCTAAGTACCAACTGGCTTTGAAGGGCATCGTTCCTCTTTTTCGTTAACCTCTGTCGCCGCGTTGGGTGGCTTCGACGTCTCCCGACGGCCAGAGCGACCTGCCCGCATTGTGTATGCGGCATTCGCAGGAGTATGCTGAGCTCTATGCAGTTTCAATACGGAGCCATTCAATGAAGAAAGTGGTTTGCGCTGCAACTATAGCATTTTCTACATTGCCCCTTAGCTGATGTTTAGGCCCACGTCGGCTCGACGGAAGTGACTAAGATGTCAACCCATCGACAGCGAGAGCATCCCTCGCGCGGCCCAGATGTCAGGGAAGATCTGCTAGTCGGTCTCTACACGTTCAGGGGCAGCTTAAATTCTTCGCTTATCGCCGAAAGTCGGCTGGCGAAGAGGCGAACTGCGAGCGCACGGCCGAGCACTCTTCTTTGCAGATTTCATTTCCGGTGCCCTCATCACGACGAAGCCATTTCTCGTGCTTCGGAGATCGTCTGGCAACGGCCAGGCCATAAGCTTTGGCGGAAATATACTTTGAAGGGAGCGAGACGACATGAGAGTGCTGTACCTCGCGATCGTCATTTCGCAGCTTTGCGTGAGCGCGACGTCCGCTGAGGACGCTAATGGCCAGGTTGCCTGTGCGGCGACTGCCTTTAAAAACTATCTCACGGCAAGTCAGGTTTTCAGGGACCGGCACGGCGTGGAGGACCAAATTGCCCAGCGCCGTCTGCAAGAGCGATTCTGCCTGCGTTTTGCTCAATGTGTCGCGCGGGTCCAGGGACAAAGCGCTGGACCGTCGCCATCTGGTTTTGCAGACTGTCTAAGGGAGGAAGCGATCGAGCTGTACAAGCTCTACAAGGACTAGCGCAGTCACTGCGCGTATTTCAACGTTTCGCATTGAGAATGCACTTGCGCGAACTGGAGGCATAATTCTCCGCCTCGCTCAGAGCGAAAGACCTCGGCATATATCCGTCGCTGGAGTCCCTCTCGATAAGGGCACGTACTGCACGCCGTAGGCGCAGCAATTCGTCGAGAGGCAGCTTTTCAATCGCTTTCATTCGGCGGTTTTCTCCATTGCACATGATGCCATGTACGGACGATCTCTCCGCCAGGTTTCAGCGGCCCACGCAGGAAAGCGGCTTGAGCCCGGGGAAAGCTGCCGGCTCGTCGGCGAATGTCCATCATAGCAGGGGGCGATACGAATAGAGGGCGCGAGCCGCAAGCCCGTGCCGGGAGCTTTTGTCCCGGGAGATGCCTTTGGCCGGATATGAGATCCCAGGCGAAACACTTCTCCAAGCTGCTTTTGATGGGAAGGGGACGTTGCATTCGATCACCCACTGCAGATCAAGGCCAAAGCATCAATTTCGATGCAGAATGCTGGATGACTATTCTCGCGGCGATCGCGAATGCTGGTGCCTTCATGCACCAGCGGGCTCAAACGAGGCAAGCTAACCTATTCGGGCCGATGCATTCCTGAAAAAGCACGCGCGGTCAAAGAGATTTGGATGGCGTGTTCGGCCCAGCTCAAGCCGGCATAAAGCGACTTCTCGCTACCGCGACATCGAATCTGCTGCCATCCAGTGGAAGACGTTTTTGGCTCGCCATGATGAGGTGTCAGAAGCCAAGAGAATGGACAGACGACGAGGTCAAGATGCTGATCAAATTGAGCGAGGAGGGCGTCCGTTCGAGCGGCCGAGATTGCCAGTACATTGGAGAGATACCTTACATCGGTCAGGCGGGTCGCCAGCAACATGGGCCTCGTTTTGAAGCAGTAGCGGGGCTCTGCAGTGGTCCGGAGGACCTTTAGGTTGGGACAGGGCGTCTGGCTTCCTTTCTTCGGCCAATGCTGAGATTGCGGATTCCGATCGATGTCGCCCAGGATTCCGAGATGATCTCGCCCACCATTCCGATTTGAAGTCGCCCACCCGTT
>NZ_JAKLTZ010000039.1:0-16625 GCF_022012555.1 Bradyrhizobium zhengyangense
GGGAAAATCGATCTGCTTCAAGCCAGGTTGATCGGCGCAGAATAGTCGGCGTTGCACCAAACTTGCGTCAGAGCCAAATTTGCGAGCCGATTGACAGGCCTTCAGCCCAACGCGGCAGAAGAACGGCTCTACGTGGACCCTATGCTGCCGGATTGGTTGCCCGATATCACACTCGCAGATCTTAGAATCGGGAAGCTACGGTTCGACATTCACTTTCGCCGAGAGGGAGAGGTGACACGCTGGGATGTTCTTGGAGGCGACAAGCCATCTCGTGTCGTAGGCCGAAGCTTTAGGATCGACCGATATCTGCACCCGGAATGAGCAGCGCCCCTCTCCATCGGGTTAGCAGCATTCGAAACAGTTAGAGCGTCCGGTGCGTTGAGTGCAATCGTCCTCGACCCGCGTCAACGTTCTTGGCCGGAGCGAGATAGGCTCCTATCAAGACCGGAGCGGTTCGGCCGCTCACGACGCGCTCTCCGTTATAGAGCTGGCAAGGGTTCCAACTCCGTCGCTCAACTTCGGGACGAGGTGTCTCTAGAGGGTCTTTGATCATTCCTCTGGATTCAACTGCCTTCGATATTCCCTCGCGATCGTGTCGAAGCAGGTACAGGAGACCCGCTGCAATGCCCGGGAATCGAGGATACTGACGAGGCCACGTGAGCTGTGGATCAATCCATCTTTCTCAAATCAGCCGTGGGCTGGGGTCACGGTTTGGCGCCGATAGGGGTCAAAGCTCGGAGCCGATCCACACACTGGGCCTCCTGCTTTGGACGCGATTGGGGCGCGCAAACTTCCTTACGATCCTTCACGCTCAAGGCCTCAAAGTTGGGAAGCCGATCGATGGGCGACATGCAGCCGCGATCTTATTCAGAAGATGAAGCAACCCAAATGCCCGGCCGCACGCAGCGGCGGATGACTGGGCCATGCTCGCCGAGCGAGTGCAGCATAATCCAGCCGTTGGTCACGAGATCGCAGATGCCTGAGTGCCGACGCAGGACATCGTCCATCTTAGTTTCGGGAGCAGCGATGAAGACGTTCAGACGTACCGGCTCATGGACAAAGCGCTTGCCGTCATGGACCGACTGCCATGGCAACCCGACTCGCAGGTCGCCGGCGTTGCCTTCAAGCACGCCGAGCTGGCCGACAATGTTGTGCAGCACCTTGTTGCCGCTTCCGAACGCCGCGTTATTAACGGTCGAGCCGTAGTATTGCAGATTGATCCAGCTCGCGACCACCAGCGGCGCGGTCATGATCAACTCCAGCACCCGATGATCCCGATCCTGCTCGTGGATATAGGAGTGCAGGAAGGCGCGGCCGGACAGGTCGAGACCGCGCGTGACGCTGCGCGGGGCAGCGATGAACGCGGCGTTTCCCGCGAGGCCCCATTCTGGCCGGACTTGGGACCAGTCCTTGCTACGCGCCTTGATCGCGGCGTCGGCATCCGCCGCATCTCCGACGCCCAGCAGCGCGCGGCGCTCGAGCCTCGCCAGATGAGCGGCATCGGCCAGGCGCAATTTCAACCGTGTCAGATCGTCGGCGAGTTGCGCCGGCAGGTCCTCCTCGTCGAACAGCTTTACGTCGTCAGTGGTGGTATCGTGAAGCGCACCGACGAACCAGCAGTCGGCGGGGATGTCGATGCCCCGCGCCCGCAAGCCATCGCGGACCTGCGAATCGTTGAGGATCGCGGCGGCGACACGCGCATTGGCCTCGCCTGTGTGACCGCCACAGGCGCCGCAGTCGAGGCCCGAGGCGTGTGGATTGTTGACCGTGGTGCTACCGTGGCCCGTCAGCAGCACGAGGCGCGCGAACGGCCCGGTCAGTGACATCGCCTTCAGCACCGCCTCGGCCATATCGACGGCCTGCGAGTCGGTAAAGCCGGTGGAACGCCCTTTGAGCTTGCCAGGCGCGAGACGCGGGCCGACCCTCGCAGCGACGTCGGAATCGAGACCATCGCTGACCGGCGATGGCACCGGTCGGGTTACGCCCGCGCTGTCAGTCGCGATCTTCGCCGCGAAGCCGAGGCCTGCCGTCTCCACAAAGGAGAAGGACGACACTGCGGAGACCTTGAACGATTTCCAAGCCTTCGCCACTCGCCGCCGGAGCAGTCGCTGGCCCAGCACTTCGGCTTCCTCGAACGGCTCGGCGTCCTTGACTTCTTCGCAGACGATGAACGCCGGTTTGAGCAGCACGGGACATTGCGCGCCGCCCCGAAGGTGGCCTATCGGAACATATTCGATGGGGAAGCCGAAGAAGCCGGCGAAACCGATCGTTTCCACCTCCGGAGAAAGGGTCTCAAGCGCGCGCCGGAATATTTCCGAGCGCACGTCGATGCAGAAGGCCGCCTGGACCGCAGGCCGGTCCATCCGACCAGACGGTGCCGCGCTGCCGCGGTTGGCGAGGAGTCGGGCGATCAAGTTGCGGCGGAAGACGATCTCGTAGGCCTCCTGCAGGACGACGTCGACGGCGAGCTCGGGAGTCTCGTCTAGGCAGTGATCGACGGGCAGTTTCGCCGCCTGCTCCATCGCTCGCGCCCAGGCTGTCCTGAAGGCGTCATCGGTCCGCGCCTCGAACAGCGCAAAACCCCAGGCGAGCCGGATCGCAAGCAGTTCGAGCAGAGTGTCGTCCCGACGGCCCTCGAGCTCCGCGCTCCATCCGACATAGCGCGCGTAGGCCGACCAACCAAGGTCGAACAGTGCGCGCACCAGATAATCCTCGATCGCGCGATCGGGAATCCCGAGGCGGTCGAGGATGACACCGATGGCCTCGATGGGATCTGTAGGCAGAGCCGCAACAGACGTTCGAAAACCCCTGATGCCCATGACTTCGGGATTGCGGTCGTAGATCGCAAGCGTCCGCCAGGCCGCGTAGGGCCTGAGCCTGCGCGTCGGGTTCGGCCAATTGGCCTGGCCCTCGTCGAAATAGCTGGCGCAGAAGGCCGAGATCTCGTCGATCATGAAGGCAACCAGCGAGACGTATCGGTCGCCTTCAGCAAGCCCGTCCAGCACCTCGGCCACAGTGGCGACGACGGCCGGAGGCGCGCCGGCCGGCGCATCCGAGCGCAACCCCTGTTTGAGGCTGTCGATGTCGAGGCCAGCGTCGGGGTGAAGCGCGAGCGCCTGCGCCATCGCCGCATCGTCGATGCGGCCTTCCGCGAGCGCGTGACGGTAGAACGCCCGCGGCATCAGGATGCGCGCCCGCACCACGCGCTCGAACGTCGCGGCGGTGGCGGCAAAACTTTGGCCCGTGAAGCCGAGGAACGGATTGACCGCAACGAAATGCTTGAGCGGCCAGAGCGGTGCGACGCGCGCGCAGGCGGCCGCGATGCGGGCCTCGAGCGTGACGTCCGTGTCGGCTTCGGTCGCTGTGATCTTCAGGGCTAGGGCGGCCTGGTTCATGGTTATCTCGGCGTCAGGGGTTGGTCTTGAGCTTGTTCGACGCGCGTGGCCAAAGCGCCAGCACTAGGCGGTTAGCCAGCGTATTCAGATAGAGCCCGTTGCGCAGATGCACGTAAGCTGCGATCCAAAACAGTGCGTCGGCGCGGCGCATCATCTGGTTCTGAAACACCGTCATCGCCGCAAAGGAGATCACCACTAGCGCGGCGATTAGCATCGGCGCTGTGCCATCCACCGGACGTCCGACCGGGACGCTTCCGGCGGCCAGCCACGCCGTCGCCGCTTGCAGTGCAAAGTAGAGCGCGGCGACACCGGCCGCGGTGACGATGCCGCGCGCGACGACGAAGGCGTTGGGCCGCTCGTCGATTGCATTGGCCATGAGGTGCACGAGCCCCATCAGCAGCACCGATCCCAGCGCGATCTGCGCCGGATTGCTGCGCAAGGTCATACCAAGCCCCCAGCCGATCAGGAGCGTCAGTCCGATCACGCCCGCGAGCGCAAGGATCAGCCGCGCCGGGTGCGGTTGGCCACCGGGGCTAGGCGTCCATGACGCGCGTGCCAGGTCGATGATACTGCCCGATGACAGGAAGGCGTGCGCCTTGTAGAGGGAATGGGCGACGATATGCAGGAGCGCGGCGGAGAAGGCGCCGAGCCCGCATTGCAGCAGCATGAACCCCATCTGGGCCACGGTTGAGTAGGCCAACTGGACCTTCACCGACGTCTGCGTCAGCATCACCAGCGAGCCGAACAGCGCGGTGATGCCGCCGACGACGGCCAGCACGTTGAGGGCCGGCGTCGCCAGCAGCAGCACATCGCCGAGCCGCAGGGCGAGGAAGCCTCCGGCATTGATGATACCGGCATGCAGCAGCGCCGAGACCGGGGTCGGCGTCTCCATCACCTCGCTCAGCCAGCCATGCAGCGGCAATTGCGCGGATTTCAGCATAGCGGTCACGACGATCAGCAGCGCTGCCGCGGAGATGGCCGGCGAACCGATCTCGGCACCGCTGCGCGCCTTGGTGGCCAGATCGGCGACCTCGAGCGTTCCGAAGTGCAGGTAGAGCAGCACGGCGGCGATCGCGAGGCACCCATCGCCGAGCCGGCTCGCGACGAACTTCTTGCGCGAGGCCCGGATGGCGGCCGGCCGCGTGTGGTAGAACAGCAGCAACCGGCCTAGCGAGACGCTGGTGGCGATCCAGGCAACCAGCAGCAGCACTAGATTGCCAGATATCAGCACGGTCAGTACGGAGGCAAGCGTCAGCAGCAGCCAGCGCGTGAACCTGATCTGGCCGGGATCGCCATCCAGATAGTTGCGGCTGTATTTGACGACGACGAGCCCGACGAACCCGACAAGCACGCAGAGGATCGTTGAGAGCGCATCGACGTGCAGCGAGAGTCCTAGCCCGGAGGCTCCCAGCAGCCTCGAGCGTCCCGGCCCGACAACGAAGCAGGCGAGACCTGCCGCGACGACAACGACGAGCGACGCCGCTGCGGCGACGATTGCAAGTCCGACGTAATCCCTGACGCTGGCGCGAGACGGAAGGAACCCGACGAGGCAGAGGGTCAGCGGGGCGAGTACGGCGAGGCAAGGCAGAAACTTTGACATGGCATCTCGGCAGGGTTGATCCGGCGGTCCCCGTCCATACCGCACGACGTCGTTTGTTAAAAATTCAATTATTGAACTAGATCGTTACATCAAATAGAACGATCGTCATGCCGCACCTCAACTACCATCATTTGCGCTATTTCTGGATAATCGCGACCGAAGGCAGCATGAGCCGCGCCGCGCAGCGGCTCAACGTCTCGCCCTCCTCGCTGTCGGTGCAGATCAAGGCTTTGGAAGAGCAGCTTGGCCAGCAGCTGTTCGAGCGGGTCGGTCGCACGCTGCAGCTGACGGAGGCCGGGCGCATCGCGGTCGACTATGCCGGCAGCGTCTTCAAGTCAGGCCATGAACTGATGGAGACGTTGTCCGGCCTGCGGCCCGGACGCCAAGTGCTGCGGGTCGGGGCTGCAGCGACCTTATCACGCAACTTTCAAATCGCTTTTCTGCGGCCACTGATAGGCCGCATTGATGTCGAACTCATCATCCACACTGGACTGTTCGATGATCTGCTCGAGGCGCTCGATGCGCACAAGCTCGATATCGTACTTGCCAATCATCCGGCGTCGCCCGATGCACGCAGTAGCTTTGAGAACACGCTGATCGACGAGCAGGGTGTCAGCATTGTCAGCCACAAGCCGGCGAAGCCTACGCGCCTTGGCTTTCCCCAGGACCTCGCGCGTCTGCCCATCGTACTGCCTGGACGAGGCAACGCGCTACGTTCGGCCTTCGATGCGCTGCTCGGTCGCAGCGGCATCAGGCCGGTCATAGCGGCGGAGGTTGACGACATGGCCATGCTGCGTCTGATGGCGCGCGAAAGCGGCGGCTTGGCGTTGGTTCCGCCGATCGTTGTCATCGACGAACTCCGCTCCGGCCTTCTGGTCGAGCGCATCAGGCTGAATACACTGAAGGAGCAGTTCTTCGCCGTCACCCAGCAACGCCGCTACCCAAATCCGCTGGTCGCGGAATTGATCCGTTCGCCCAGCGCAAGCCGAATTCGCCGAATGAGGGGTACGGAGCCTGTTCGATCGGTTAAGTCTTCAAGAGGTCGATCATCGCCGTGATCGAATAGGCCCCTCGCTTTTCATGAAGAGACTGGCAGGATCAGCGTGGCCGCCTCTTGCACTTAGACTTTCTCCGCCAATCGTCGGTTTTCTTTTCGGTCAACCTCCGCCTGCGACGGAAGAGATCACTCCCTCGGAAGCGACTATGCCCTGTTCTTGGAAAGGGTCGTTGATCCGGCACCGCACAGTGACGCGGCATAATTTTTCAATGCCACTGACCTTCAGGGCTCCAGCGGCGGCTTTCCGGCAGCGCCCGGGCGCTGCGGCGATCGGCCAAGTCCGGGGACACATACTACAGTGTTGATTTGCTGACTCACAATCAGTCCCTTGACGATCCGAACGGCCAATTGATCGCGTTCGAACAAAATAACGCCCACCAGATGATGATGGGCTGAAACGCCAGCCGCGGCACGTGGTACCACCAACTAGACGAGATGTAGGGCAAATCGATTCCTTCGATCGCATGTTTAAAGTTAGCCGGCCAGACACAGAGGGCATATAGTGCCATCAGAATTCCGGCATACTTTTGCTGAGGTCCGACGAGCAGCACTGTTGAGGCCGTCAGTTCGAAGACACCCGTAATAAGGATGACCTGGGGCCGAAATGGCACCCAAGATGGCGTTATCGCAAGTAGCTGTGCCGGCGCCAGCAGGTGCGCGATCCCCGCTGTGGTGTAGAAGACGGCCAGAACCACGCGCATGACGCCGCGCAGTCGTGGGTATGACCGAGCGGCGTCGGTGTTCGCTTGTGGCGCTAACACGTAGTTCCCATTGATGCGGCGGAGGAGTTGGCGCCCGTGCCGGTCGCCCTCCTCGTTCGATCATTCAGCTTGCCGGCATTAGCACCGTGTTGACGACATGAATCACGCCATTGGACTGATTGACGTCGGGAATCGTTATGGTTGACGTACCGCCCTTGGCATCGACAATCATTGTGCGGCTGCCGGCCTTCCTCACGGTCAGTTGTTCACCTTCGACGGTCGTCAGCCTTTGCCCATCGGTTAGATCTTCTGCTTCGAGCTTGCCTGGTACGACATGGTAAGTCAGGATCTTGGTCAAAGTCGATTTGTTCTCCGGCTTCACGAGTGTCTCGACCGTGCCTTTCGGCAGCTTTGCGAAGGCCGAATTGGTTGGAGCGAATACAGTGAAGGGTCCTGGGCCAGACAAAGTATCGACGAGGCCAGCGGCCTTGACGGCTGCGACCAGTGTTGTGTGGTCTCGTGAATGGACGGCGTTAGCAACGATCGTTTTAGTGGGGTACATTGCTGCACCGCCGACCATCACTGTCTTTTCCTTCGCCGCCGCCGGAGCTGTTGCGCTGCCTGCTATGCCGGCGATTGCAAGAGTGACCGAGGCAATCAGAGTGCTGTACTTCATCAGAACCTCCACCTTTTACGCATGAGTTCAATTATGGTTGACGATCTTCACGCCAAACTTAGGCGCCTCAAGCTACGAGCAACGGTGGAGTTCGGTTTCAGTTTTCTCGCAGGATCGACAATTTTTTGCGGCTCTGGAATAAAATGCTCGGGGCGAACGCAACGGAGTATGACCTCCGGATTGTTCCGCACTAGAGAGCAGCCATCCGCCGAGTTAAGAGCGCGCTCGAATGCGAAGGACGCGCCGGATGCTGGTCTTCTCTAAGCCCCCTCCACGCAACCCTGAAGACGAAAGCTCCATCAGATGCAAGGTGGATTCAAAATCAAGCAACATGGCTGCCGGGCTCAGTTCATGCGGATTCTCGGGGCAGCGAAGCGCCTAGGACAACTTGGTTATTGAGCTCGTCGTGCGAGAGGAAAACCCCGCCCCTAGCCGGCGGGGCTGTGCGGATCGAGGAGGTAAGGTTCGTTCTCCCAGTTCCTGCGACTACTAATGTCAGGTATTCGGCGCTCCTTGAAAGGGCCGACAACGTTGAGCGTGATTCGCGGCCGATGAAGAGGGGCATTCTTGCTTCGCCGCTGCGCTATGATGCGAGGGCCTAGTACCCGCTCTGGGCGCCGACCGTCGATTGCGCACGACCCACCTCTCTACTTCGCGCCTTGGCATAGTGCGGCCTGCTCGCTTGGGGCGCTATCAACGACGTTCCAACCAAGTCGCTTCACGACCGATGGTGCGACTTCTCAGATGGCCAATGTCGCCCGCGCCTCCAGGTGATCCAATCCCTTTTGAGCATCGTTCCTGCCTCATCACAATCGAGGTGCAGCATGGTCTATGTCTCCATGACTGGCTTCCGCCCGCGTGGCATCGTGCACTTGCCCAGGTTCTGGTGGCGAACGGTCCAATCACTGGCGCAGGCACGTCGTGCCACTGGAATTGTCGCGGTTCAAGCGAAAATCATCGGCGGTACCTATCACACGCTGACAGCCTGGTCGGATCTCGTCAGCATGCGCGCCTTCGTTACAAGCGGCGCGCACCTCAAGGCCATGAAGAATTTTCGAAAGCTCGGGACCGGGAGGATCTTTGGCTATGCTCCCGATAAGGTTCCTGATTGGGACACTATCTACGAGCTCTGGAAGCTGCATAGCCGCGAGGTTTGAGCGGCCATCTCAGGCGGCCGCAACCTGCGTGAGCTCATTGTGCGCATCAGCCCCTTGTGGACGCGACCCCTTCTCATCATCGATCATCCGGGTCACGACGTCGACCGGCATAGGCCGGCCGAAAAGATAGCCTTGAACGCTGTCGCAACCTTCCCCGCGGAGAAAGTCGAGATGGCTCGTCGTCTCGACGCCCTCGGCCAGCACCGGGATGTTGAGGCTGCGGCCGAGCAGCAAGGTCGCCTTGACGATAGCGGCCGCATGCACGCTGGTCTCGACCGCCTGGACGAAGCTCTTGTCGACCTTGATCTTATCAAAGGGAAACGCCTGCAGCGTCGAGAGCGAGGAATAACCCGTTCCAAAATCGTCCATGGCGACGGTGACGCCGATCGCTTTGAGCGCCAGCACGACCTGCAGCGCGTGCTGGCGGTCAGCGATAATGCCGCTCTCGGTCAATTCGATTTCAAGCCGCGACGGCTGCAGGCCCGTCTCGTTCAGGATTTCCGCTACGCGCCGCGGCAGGTCATGATTGAGCTGCATCGGCGCGACATTGACAGCGACCTTGAACGGCAGCCGCCATAGCGCGGCGGCGGTGCAGGCCGTCCGCATCACCCAATCGCCGATATCGATGATCAGGCCGGTCTCTTCGGCAATCGGGATGAAAGCGTCGGGTGGAATGCGTCCCTTCTGCGGATGATTCCAGCGGATCAGGGCCTCGAAGCCGACGATGCCGCCGGTGTTGGTGTCGTTCTGCACCTGATAGTACAGCTCGAGCTCATTGCCGGCGAGCGCGCGCTTGAGGTCGATCGCGAGCTCGGCGCGGACACGGCTCGCCTCGTCCATCGACGGCTCATAAGTGCAGATTTTGCCGCGGCCGAGGCTTTTGGCGCGGTACATTGCCAGATCAGCGCGCTGGGTGAGTTCATCGCCGGCCCGACCGTGCTCGGGAAACAATGCAATGCCGATGCTGCAGCCGACCGCGAGCGTCTGGTGCTGCCACTCGATCGGGTCGAGCACGACGTTGCGCAGGCGCTCGGCGAACTTGACCGCCTCGCCGCGGGCAAAGATCTCGCTCTTCACGGCCACGAATTCGTCGCCGCCGATCCGCGCCAGAAATTCCCCGGGCTGCAATTGCGCCGAGATGCGTTGGGCAACTTGCCGCAGCAGATGATCGCCGCCGACATGGCCGTGGACGTCGTTGATGTCCTTGAAACGATCCAGATCGATTGCCACCACGACCACGCGCGCAGTGTCGTCGCCGCGTCCGGCGAGCAGATCATGCAGTTGCTGCGCCAATCCGTTGCGGTTCGGCAGGCCCGTCAAGGGATCGTGCATCGCCTGATGCTTGTAGCTTTCGGTCGCCTCGTTGGCGGCCTGAAGGTCGATCGCGTAGGCGGAGGCAGCCATCGCCATTATCAGGCTGATGCTGACGATGACGCTGGTGATCATGAACGTATCCGACAGAGCCTGTGGCGGCACCGCCAGGTCGAACGCAGGATAGACGGACATGGCCGCCATGCCGGTGAAATGCAGCGACACGATCGCCAGGAACATCGAGAGCGCGCCGCCATATTTGCAGAAGCGCGTGATCGGCCGTGCGATGCGGTTGGCGGCGACCGCACCGAAGCCGGCCGCAAATACGACGGAGAGCGCAACCAGCGGATAATTCCAGCCCAGAATGCCCGGGACTTCGAACGCGGCCATACCGGTGTAATGCATCGCGGCGATGCCGAGACCGAAGATCGAGCCGCCGCCCTCGATTGCGGGTCCGAGTCTTGTGCGCGTGGTTATGAAGAAGCCGACCCAGGCGAATATCACGGTGATCATCAGCGAGGCGAAGGTCAGCCCGGGTTCGAAGGCGCGAGCCACCGTCGCGTTGTAGCCGAGCATCGCCGCAAAATGCGTGGTCCACACCGTGCCGCCGGCAACGAGGCCGGACAGGAACAGGAGGTTGAAACGCCGCGCCCTGGTGTTGCGCCGGACCCGCGCCAACAGCCGCATCGACAAAAGCGACCCGAGCACGCAAACCAGCACCGCGACAGCGACGTAGCGCAGGTCGTGCTGGCCGGGCAGACAGGTCAGAGCTTGCCACATGCGAATTTGTTCTCCCGGAAGCAGATACGAGGCAGGGCTGCGATTGGATCAGGGCAGGTTGAGAAAGGGTTAGCGGCACGTGAACGCCGCCTCGCCCGACCAAGGTCCAGCGGCAAACAGGGCATCCGGCTTATTAAACGCGGGTTTAGGAAGGAGGAATCGGCCGGACCGAAGCTCGGCACGGTGAAGAAACGGTTCGCTATTGCCGAGATTTCGTCGTCGACGGGAGGCTGGCCACCGGAAAAAGGCCGTGGCGAGCGGGTTCGTGGAGCCCCCCTCGCGTAACGCAACTTCCCTTCACGCAAGGAGCGCAGGAAACCGAGGCGGATAGCCATCTCTTGAATGCAAAATTCCACACGGGCAGGATGTGGTGCCCGCTGCGCGCCGCCAGCGCGCACGGCGACCGCTGCAGCTCTGTGAAAAATAACGAACTCTGCTCACGAGCGGTTCGACCGTCGATTCGGGCCCGCTTTTCCACTAGAGGAAATCAACGAACAGGTATTTTCGAGGCGAGCTGCACGAAGAGATCGATAAGCAGCGATTGTCCGCGAAAAGTAATTACGGCAACAGCGCCTCGTTCTAGGAAAGCGACTTGAACGAGCTGTCAAAAGGTTGGCGGCGGCCTAGCGTTTTCACCAGACGGGAACAGCGACCCTCAGCGAGGCATCCGAATTCTGGAGCTGCTCGACCATCATCTCGACGACCGCATCGCCGGAAATGAAGTTCGGTCCGAGGGGCGACGCAGCAGGATTCGGAATAAGAGCCATAGCCCAATCGGCGAACCGGCGGTCGGTGACCGACTTTGCCTCGACAATACTAATGTCGGTATGTCGACTATCGCTGCATATTCGGATGAAAAGTTGCGTGACCTTTAGCCGGTCTCCTTCGAGCACTTGCGCAAAAGTGTCCTTGTCGAACAGAAGGGCGCCAGATATCCCCAATTGAAGATTGTTTTGTTCGGCAGCTTTCGCAATGCTCATCAGCCCGTTGCCACCGGCTACGGCCTTCCGACGTAGCAAGTTGCGACTGTGATAGACCAATCGGAACAGCATGGGTATCTCGTTCACCTCATAGGCTGACTGCGGGTCTCGCTCGAGAGGAACGGGCGAGGTCGATAGTGTCGCATGCGCTCTGCCGGCACGCTGCTCTGACGGGAAAGTATCGAGCCGAGCCGCTCGCCTTGGACGCATCAGCTTAGTTCAATATCGAACGAACAGCCGACGAGATCGTATGGCGGAGGAGCTATTGGGCTGATTCATCATCTTGCTGCCAAAGCGGCTTCAATCGGCCTGTCCGCAATGAAAGTAACTTTGGGCAGCGTCATGAATCCCGGCTTTGCGAAGTAATAGCCCTGAAACAGATTGATGCCAGCTGCTTTCAATACGCCGAGTTCGGCTTCGTCCTCGATGCCTTCGGCGAGCACGCGGACGTCAAGCTCCCGCGCGATATTAACGATGCCAGCTACAACTGTTTGCTTGGCGTGGCTGACATGTATGTCGCGGATCAGTTCCATGTCGATCTTGATCAGATCGGGCTGCAATCGAGCCAAGAGACCGAGCCCAGCGTATCCTGCTCCGAAATCATCGAGCGCCGTCCAGAAGCCGAACTTGCGGTATGCTTCCACGATCTTCGCGACGTGAGCAGGGTCCACCATCCGCTCGTTCTCGGTGAACTCGAACATGAGATTACGATGTGGAAATTCCACGCGCTTGGCGGCGGCAAGCGACTTTTGGATGCACGCTTTGGGTTCGTATACTGCGTTCGGCATGAAGTTGATCGACAGCCGCATGTCTCTGCCCGCGAAGAGTGGGCCTGCGGCCTCGATTGCCGTGACTCGGGCCGCTTGGTCGAAGCTGTACCGAGTCTCGTCGGTGACCTGCGCAAGGACGGTATGGGCAGGTTCCCCGTTTTCCCCCCTCACGAGCGCTTCGTATCCCCAAACCTCTCCCGCCGAGAGATCGACGATCGGTTGGAAAGCCATTTTGAATTTGAAGGGCAAGCTCTCGCTGAGACGGCAACCCGCGCACGTGTTCATAGTCCCACTTTCTTTCACATTGCGCGCAAGCTAGGACGCAATGATTGCTCGGCGGTTAAGGACTAATCGGACGCGACGGGCTAACTTGTGTTAAGAAGACCTGAGCCCAGCTCAAAGACTGTCTGGCGGACGGCCCCTTTTGCGACGAACGAAAAGCCGTCCGGAAACGCGGTCGTCGAGTCGGTGCCGGCGCCTGACCAGCCTTGACCGTCTCATTGGCCGAGACGCGAGGTCAGGCGGCATGTGCAATGAAACGTGAGGACGCAGTTTGCTCGCGGACTGCAGCTGGCAACGGAGCGCGGCCTTTGCTTTCACCTATCGACCACTCGACAAGCTGGCAAGTTTCGCAGCGAGATCGTTAATGCCGAATGGCTTGACCAGCCGCGGAAGATCGGGCGCGACGCCCTCGCTTTCCGCGTAGCCCGACACCACTAGCACGAGCGTTCCGGGCAGTTCGGAACGAACGAGACGGGCCAGATCTGTACCGTTCATTCCTGTCATCAGGTGATCGGTGATAAGCAGCTGGGGTTTGACGCCCCCACCGATCAACCGAATTGCCTCTTCGGCCGAACCAGCTTCGAGAACGGCGTAACCGAGGTCCATGAGCATGTCGGCGGCTGCGGCACGCACAAGGGGCTCGTCATCAACGAGAAGCGCTGTCCCTAGGGCGCCAACGGCGGGCACTGAGGCCGTTTGCTGGTTCTCCGGCGCTACAGGCTCATCGGTCGATGGAAGCCAAATTTCTATATTTGTACCCAGCCCTGGGCGGCTTTGAATTGTCAGTGCCCCGCCTAGTTGCGACGCCAGGCCGTGAGCCATCGACAGACCGAGGCCCGTGCCCTTTCCGATGCCCTTGGTTGAGAAGAATGGCTCGATTGCTCGGGCCTTCACAGACTCGTCCATGCCGATGCCGCTGTCCGCAACGGATATCCTGACATAACGTCCAGGTTTCAGGTCTGTCCCATGCTTCGCGTCAATGTGTTGGGCGTCGGCGGTAATGCGCAGCGTACCGCCGTCGGGCATCGCGTCACGCGCATTCACCGCGAGATTGAGGAGAGCCATCTCCAGTTGGTTTTCATCGACCTTTGCCGCCGGCAGGTCCTGTTCGATCTCGACAGAGACCTTGACTTGCGGACCGGACGTACTGGCGATCAGCTCGCCCATTCCGTGGATCAAGTCGCCTACTTGGGTCGCTCTGGCCTGGAGCGGTTGCCGCCGTGCGAATGCGAGCAACCGCTGCACAAGCGTCTTGGCCCTATCTGCGGACTGCATCGCCCCGGCGATCAATCGCTGCTCGCGTTCCCCGCCTACGCCTCTGCGTTGCAAGGCATCGAGGGCGCCGACGATTGGCGTCAGCAGGTTGTTGAAGTCGTGGGCGACGCCGCCGGTCAACTGGCCCATCGCCTCCATTTTCTGGCCCTGACGTAGCTGCTCCTCCGCCCTTGCCAGCCGCTCATGCTCGCGGATACGTTCCGATACATCGTAGACGAATTGATACGCGCCGATCCGCTCTCCTTTGCTATTTCGGAGGGTATTGTACTTCATTTCGTAGTGACGACGTTCGCGCTCACCGAGGGCTGCGATCTCCGTAAATTCCTCTCCGGATAGCGCGCGGGCCCACACCGCGCGTAAGGCTTCGCGCTCGGCAGGCAGATGTGTCAACAGATCGAGCATGCATGCCCCGGCCTGCGGACGAACCCCGAATATCTTCTCGAATTCGTTAGCCGCGGCTTTGTTGATGGCGAGCCAGCGGAATTCGAGGTCCACGACTTGGACAAATGCATCCGTCCCTTCGACGATGTCGGCCAAAACCTTTCTTTCAGCCAGAACCTCCGAGATGCGGCGCTCCAAAGTCTCGTTAAGCTCTTTGAGCTTTGCCTCATCGGCCTTGCGGGCAGTAATGTCGATGGCGGTACCGGTCACCCGCAAACAGCGCCCCTCAGCATCGAACACGCCCCGTCCCTTTGCCGCGACCCAGCGGATGCGACCGTCTTCCTTGCCAATGGTTCGATACTCGACGTCATAGAGAGCGCGCATATCGGGATCCGCTGCAGCCGCGTAAGCCGCGCTAACGGCGTCCCGGTCTTCGGGGTGAAGGCCCGAGTAGAAGTCCAGCATCGACACGGGCGTGTCCGGCGCGATACCGAACATTGCCTTAACCAAGGGCGGCCAGTGCAGGATTTGATTGACTTCATCCACATCCCAGAAGCCGACGTCCGCGTTGGCCGTCGCGAGCCGCAACCGCTCTTCGTTCTCTCGCAGCGCAACATTCGTTGCCTGCAACTCCTCTTGGGTGCGGCGACGTTCTGCCTCAGCTTCCTCTCTCTCGGTGACATCGACGTTGACGCCAATCAGCCCAAGAAATTCACCGGAAGCGCCGATGCGAGGATGCGCGACGGTTTCTAACACCCGGTATGCTCCTGATGCGCTGCGGTATCGCCCTTTCAGCTCGATAGGAACCCGTTGCGCAATTGCGGTCCCGACCTGTACGCGGACGGCTGCGGCGTCGTCGGGGTGTATGGTTGACGACCAGTCGAAGTCGGCAATGCCTGCCTCCTCTACCCCCCAGAAGTCGCGGAGTAGCCGGTTGAGGTGAAGGCATTTGCCTGCGGAGTCGCTTATCCAGATCATGACAGGAGCATGCTCCGACATAAGACGGAATCGCAGTTCGGATTCCCTCAATTGCTCTTCCGTCATTATTCTGTCCAGCGACAGGCTCAACTGGCGTGCAATGGTGCTGGCTAGACGGGTTTCTCCCTCGCTGAATTGATGCGGAGACCTATAGTAGGTCATGAACTTGCCGATGACGTGTCCATCGCGGAGCAGCGGAATGAAGGCGAGGCCCCGAATCCCTTCGCCCTCGATTACCTTCTTCAGGGCATCAGGTTCGTTAGAATCCCTGATGTCGGCAACGAAGATCGGGACCGCGTCGGTCGTTTCGGGTGTCCACGGCGAGTGGCCCTCTACTGTTTTGCGGTATTGCTCGCTGATGCCCCTCCAAGCGACGAAGCGCATCACGGAAGCCGAATCGAACAGCAGGATCGATGCGCGCTCGCACGCGAGCGCTTCCGTGATCGCTTCGAGCGCCGCCTCATAGACCTCTTGCGCGGTTCTGGCAGCCTGCAGGCGCTCTGTCAGGTGAAAGAGAGTTCCGAGCTCGCGAACGGTCCGCGAAAGAAATTCAGCAGCACTCTTGCGCTCGCTGGTGTCCCGGCAAAACGATGCTCCGCCCACGATCAATCCGTTCTGGTCGCGCAGCGGGACGGCTGTAATCTCCAGGGAGAGGGCTCTGCCCTTCTTGCCCACTCTGACGGTTTCGAAAGGGCCAACGGATTCGCCGGCGCTCACGCGATCAATAATGTTCTCGGCGACTGAGCGGTCCGCTTGTGTGACCAGATCCAGCAGGGAATGCCCGACGATTTCCGATGCCTCGAACCCCAACAGGCGTTCTGCCGCGGGATTCCATTGGGTGATGATGCCGTCGATGCGCCAACACCAGATCGGGTCGGGTGAGCCGGCCAGGATTGCCGATAGCACCGCCGGTCCGGGCTCGTTCGTCTCGGAGCGATAGGGTTTTGCTTTTATGGCAGAGATCGGTCGCTCAACTCCACTCGACATCCCTTACCCCTGGCAGCCGCTCTTCCGCTCCCAATACCTTGATCGAGCCGCGGAGATCAAAACCTTAGCCAACGACGAGGATTGGCCTTGGTTCCAATCGCCAATCCCCACGTGATCGCAACATCTCAAAGGGCCCGCGAATCGACCGAGATCGACGGCCCAATAAGCATGACAGGTGTGAATAGGCACGCTATTTGACCCCCAATCGGCTTCCAAGGTTGGCTCTGACGCAAGTTTGGTGCAACGCCGACTATTCTGCGCCGATCAACCTGGCTTGAAGCAGATCGATTTTCCC
>NZ_JAKLTZ010000004.1:0-112982 GCF_022012555.1 Bradyrhizobium zhengyangense
ATTGCCCGAGGCTCACATGCCCCTGATTGGCGTCACGCCAAGCAGAGCCGTGATCGCGGAGGATGTCCGCGACCTCCAGAACTGGCCGAGCCACGGCCGGCGGCGCTACGGCGCTGGCGGCTCCTCACTGTCTCGCTGTCGCCGGCGGCGGCGCGGCGCGCTTAGGCCCTCGAGCGGGCTCTCGATCTTGGCAATCAGTCCGATCGCCACGCGACTGTAGCGGGCTGTCGTCTCAAGCTTGGAATGTCCGAGCAACGCCTGGATCACGCGAATGTCCCTGCCGCGCTCGAGCAGGTGGGTCGCGAAGCTGTGGCGAAGCGAATGCAGCGAGACCGTCTTGCGCAGCCCCGCGGCTTTGGCGGCCTCCTTGAACAACCGGCTGAACTGACGCGTGGTCAGTGGCTGACGTTGACTGCGACCGGGAAACAGCCAGCGCTGTTCGGGCGCGACGCCGTTGTTGGACGCGCTCGGCCCCGCCTTCCACCATTGCCGCAACAGCTTCAGGACCTCTGGCGGCAGCATCACGTGCCGGTCCTTGCGGCCCTTCGACTGCACAATGCGGATGATCTTTTGCTCGCTGTCGATGTCGCCCGCCCGCAGCCGCACCACCTCGCTGGCGCGCAATCCGCAACCATAGGCCAGGGTCAGCATCGCCCGCGCCTTCAGGCTCGTCGCCATGGTCAGGACACGCTTGACCTCCTCGGGGCTCAGCACCGGCGGCAGCTTCTCGGGCTCCTTGATGTGCCAGACCTCGGCCGCCAGATCGTGACGACGTAGCGTGACGCGGAACAAGAACCGCACCCCGGTCATGATCCGATTGCGGTTGCAGATGCTCATCCCGCTCTCGATCAGGTGCAGCTGAAATCGGCGCACCTCGTCGGCCGTCGCCGTATCGGGCGAGCGTTTGAGCCAGGCGGCGAACCGCTTGCAACTGTAAATGTGGCCACGCTGAGTGTGCGGGTTGAGCTTGCGCCCAGCCATGTCTTCGATCATACGCTGACGCAGCGGACTGACTGTGTTGGTATCGCTCATGGAGAGCTCCTTCCTGAGTGAGGGTTGCAACACCTCGATTCTCAGGACGGGGCTCTCCAGTGCTACCACTATCGTCTCAACTGGCTACCGCCCTCTCGGCTCTTGCTCCCGCGCAGCGGGCTGGAGCGCAGCGACTTTGTGCATTGGCCCATCGCGACAAACTCGGTCCGCGCGTCGATGTCGGCGATGAGGGCTAAACCGGACCCGGCATAGACCGGGTCAAACTGACGCGATTGACCTATCGCAGATTTGTCATAACCCAGACGGATCAACCCGCCACTTCTCGCGGCCACATCGGCACGCGCACCTACACCCATAGGCACAATTTTATGGATTAAGGTCACGAGGCGAGCACCACGCTTGTAAACTTGAGAGCAATCGCCGCGTGCAATGGTGGCTCCATTGCCGTGGGGCCACAGATGTTTCCCAAAATACACTTCATTGATCCGGCCCTGCCAACATCGGTAGCCCGTGATTTTGAGTCAGCGATCGCTGTTACGAGCAGAGGTACGAGTACATTCCTGCTTGCTCTTGTCTTAGTGGCGGTTGCGGTATGGCTGAAAACAGGAGACGTTGTAATAACTTCGCTGGCGGCGGCTAGCGCCGCGCTGGTCGCGTTGCGTATCGGGGTCGTGAAGCTATGCAGTTCGACCTCCGCTTATCTGCCGACGCTGCTGGCGATTGGCGTCATCGGGGCGGCGGGTATCGCCGCTCTCGTTGTACGGGCGTTCTCGCTAGGCGACGACGTTGCTATCGCTATCGCCGTGCTCGCCGCATCGGGGCACCTCTCAGCCGCGACGATCAGGGGCGCTGCCGTGCCGAAGCTTGCAATTTCCAACGCCTCCACATTGTTCGGGCTGCTCATTGTGTCTGCGATTGGCTCCGATTGCTGGGCAGTAGCGGTTCTATTGGCATTTCATTGGGTTGGGACGCTACAGCTCATAGCCATGTTGCATGGCCACATCCGTGGTAAGTTGCTCGCAGAATATCATATGTCGCAAGCGGCTCTGACGGACGCATTGACCGGCCTTGCAAATCGTCCAGCACTCGACGGCGCGCTCGAACAACGAATAGCATCCGGTATCGCTGTTGTCGCCATGATCGATCTTGATCGATTTAAGGCGGTCAACGATACATACGGTCACGACGCAGGCGACGTATTGTTAAGGTCGGTGACTGCGCGAATCCTCGCCGAGCTTGAGGATCGCCACCTCGTTGCTCGTCTCGGCGGCGACGAATTTGCTATCTTGTTTGACGCGGGGTTTGGTGTAGCCGACGCCACGCGGGTGGCAGAACGGATTGTGCTCGCGCTTGAAAGGCCGTTCATGATCGCTACCAATAGCGTCACGATAGGTGCGAGCATCGGCCTAGCGGCATCGGTTCACGGAGATAGCGCACGGTCACTCAAGCGACGCGCCGACGACCGCCTCTACGATGTAAAGCGCGGAGGGCGCGGATACGTCGCCCACGAGAGTGCTACTGTCGCCGCCGCTTGACCGGTTCGAGGCCCCAGCAGGTATGGATCGCGCGTGAGCCGCTAGCAATGACCGCCGTTAGCCCATCGCTGCCGCTTCCCCCGGCCGAGGAGTTTTCGGCTGTCAGGTGTAGACCGGACCTAACTTAACCGGGCTAAACCGTCGCGATTGACCCATAGCGGGCTTCAATGAGCCACCTGACAATAACTCCAGATGACGTTGTACCGCGTTACGACCCAAAACAGTGTCCAACCGCTCATGGCAATGAGCAAGAAGAGGGAGAAGTAAGCTGGCGGCAAGTAGTAGGAGAGCGGAACGCCGTCGAGAGCAGCAATGCCACCCTTGTGCAGCCTTCGTATGAAAACCACTATCATCGCCACAATGAAAAAACTAAAGAACGGCAGCGCAAGAAAGTCAGAAAGATTGCTGCGGTAGCCCTCCAACATTTCTCGTCCTGAACAACCTGCGCTCGCAGCACTCTGACCGGTCAAATAGCAGAAGATCGATGTCGCGCAGGCGAACGTGATCACGATGCCTAAGGCGGTGGTCGATATGACCAGCAACGAACGCATTGTCCCGTTCCGCAGTTCACATGGAGACCGACCTTTATCGTGGGCGAGCACCATCAGTCACAAATCCTCCATCGCAACCTAAGCGACAGCCAGACAAAATGCACCCTATGCGGTTGGTTAGAATTAACAGAGCATTGCTGAGGTGACTTTGCAAACCAGCTTCCGGTTATGGCCCTTCTCGGACCTCCTGCAATGTCTGCTCCTGTGCCGCTGTTGGGGAATTAGCGGACATCCTAGGTTTATGAGTATGCGCCCTTGCTAGCAGCCTATCCGCCAGCCGCACGAGCGACCGCAACTGCCGGCACAGCCTGCGCCGTTAGCGGTGCATGGCGGCAATAGTGATGGTTCATGAATAGACCACGTCCGCTGCGCTTTCGAACCCTCGTCGGCCCAGCAACTGACGTGGAGGGCCAGACGCGGACATTCGACAGGCTTCCAAATCGCTCGAAAGTGCGATCATATGCCGTTCGGCGACACTTGACGTTGTGTTGCAAGAGTCTTGGTTTGCCGGAGGAGAATGCGCGTGAAAGAACTCGCTGGAAAGACTGCGTTCGTGACCGGTGCGGCGTCAGGCATTGGCCTGGGGATCGCGACCGCTTTCGCCCAGGCGGGGGCGAAAGTGATGCTTTGCGACATTGAAGAAGAGGCGCTGTCCGCGGCGCTCAAGCAACTGAAGCTCACCAACGCCGATGTCGAGGGCGTGAAGGCCGACGTCTCACTCAAAGCCGAGCTCGTGGCGGCCGCTGAAGCCACGACCGCCCGCTACGGCAAGGTGCATATCCTCGTCAACAATGCAGGTGTCGGCGGCGGCGGGCCCTATGGCACCTGGACCGAGGCGTCGTGGAATTGGACCCTGGGCGTCAATTTGATGGCGACCATTTGGGGGATCGAGATCTTCGGGCCGTTGATCGAGCAACATGGCGAGGGTGGACACATCGTCTCTACAGCCTCGATCGCCGGCCTGATTTCAGGGGCGAGCAATGCATACAACGTTTCAAAATATGGTGTGGTCGCGCTGTCCGAGGGCCTGCGGCTTGAACTCGCCCCGCGCGGGATTGGCGTATCCGTGCTGTGTCCCGGGTTCATCCGCACTCAAATCGTGAACTCAAGGCGCAATGTCCCCAAACGCTTCGAGGAGGGAGTCCCTGCCATGCCGACTTCGGGCCCGCGTGCCGAGCAGATCAATATGATCCGTGAACGCGTCTCTCAGGGCATTGATCCCCTCTATGTCGGTGAACTCGTCCGCGAAGGCGTCGAAAACGACTGGCCATATATCTTCACCGACCTCGAATTCGAGCCGTTCGTCGAAGCGCGCTTCGCCGCAATCAAGCAGGGCTTTGACCACATCCGCGGCCGCAACCCGAAACATTGAGCGCGCAGCCTTTCACCGGCCTGAGGCCCCGGGACATCTCCCGGGGCCTTTGAATCACGCGCAGAGTTTTCTCGAGAGCGGGCGGACCAACCGGCTCATCCGCCCGCCGCACCTGCGACGACGACGGCTGGCACTACGGTCTCGGACACTCCCTCTTCGACCAGACCACGCTTGTCTTCCCACCTCGCCACGGCGGCCGTCGCAATGCCGTTGCCGATGACGTTGGTCATGGTCCGGCCCATGTCCAGGAACTGGTCGATGCCCATCACGAGAAGCATGCCGCCCACCGGCAGATTGAACATCGGCAGGGTCGCGGCAACGACCACGAGCCCGGCGCGCGGCACGCCGGCGATCCCCTTGCTGGTCACCATCATCACCAGCAGCATGACAAGCTGCTGCGTGAAGCTGAGCTCGATGCCGTAGGCCTGGGCGATGAACAGGGCCGCGAAGGCCTGGTACATCATCGAACCGTCGAGGTTGAACGAATAGCCCAGCGGCAGCACGAAGCCCGAGATGCGCTCGCTGACGCCGAACTTCGTCAATTGCTCGATCATCTTGGGGTACGCGGCCTCGCTGCTTGCGGTCGAGAAGGCGAGCAGCATCGGCTGACGCAAGAGGCCGAGGAGTTGAAGGACGGGCCGGCCGAGCGCCAGCAGGCCAACGAGAACAAGGACAGTCCAGAGCACAGCCAGGCTGAAATAGAACGTCGCGATGAACTTGCCGTAGGTCAGGAGCACGCCAAGCCCCTGCGTGGTGATGACAGCCGCAATGGCCGCAAACACGCCGAGCGGCGCGAACTTCATCACGAAGTTCGTGATCTGCAGCATGATGTGGACCAGCTCGTCGATCGACGACGCGATGGTCCTGGCATGGCTCGTCTTCAGCCGGCTGAGCGCGAGCCCGAAGAACACCGCGAAGACGAGGATCTGCAGGATCTCGTTCGTCGACATGGCCTGGGCGATGCTGGTCGGAAAGACGTGGGTGATGAAGTCCTTCAGATTGAAGCCGGCGGTCTGCAACGTGGTGGAAGCATCTACATTAGGAAGCGGCAGCTGCAAACCCCGCCCCGGCGCGAACAGGTTCGCAAAGACCATGCCGAGACCAAGAGAAACGAGCGAGGCCGAGACAAACCAGCCCATGGATCTCGCAGCAATGCGGCCGACCGCTCCGCCTTCGGAGCCGAGGCTGGTAATCCCCGACACGATCGTGGCGAACACCAGCGGCGCAATGATCATCTTGATCATGCGCAGGAACACGTCGGTGACAATAGAGAAATAGCCCGCAATGTTCTTCGCGGTCTCCGGCGTCGGCGCCAGCTCGTGGCAGGCGTAGCCCGCCAGGATGCCGAGCAGAAGGCTGACCACGAGAGCGTTGGTCAGGCGGTTGGATCGCGCCGGTGAATTGTCGGCATTCACTGTCATTTCTCATCTCCTCCCTTGGGTGCGTCTGATCATGTTGGGCCACGCGCGGCGACCCAATCGGCGTGCTGACGCTGTTGCGTGATGGCTTCAGCAAATCGGCTGTGGCTGGCGGCCGTCCTGGTCCGCGGCGGCAAGGCTTTGCGGCCGCGTCAGCATCTCGGGCTTCAGGATCGCCGCAAGCGTGGCCTCGGTGAGCAGGCCCCGTTCGCGCACGAGCTCGGCAACGCCGCGGCCGGACGCATGCGCCTCCACGGCGACCGCCGTCGCGGCCGCATAACCGATGTAAGGATTGAGTGCCGTCACGAGGCCGATCGAGTTCTCGACATCGGCCCTGAGACGGTCGCGGTTGGCGGTGATGCCTGTGACGCAGCCGCGCTCCAGCGTCAGGCACGCCTGACTGAGATGACTGATGCTCTTGAACAGGCTGTGCGCAATGATCGGCTCGAACGCATTGAGCTGCAACTGGCCGGCTTCGGCGGCCATGGTCACCGTGACGTCGTTGCCGATCACTTCGAAGGCGACCTGGTTAACGACCTCCGGAATGACAGGATTGACCTTGCCGGGCATGATCGAGGAGCCGGCCTGGACCGCCGGCAAATTGATCTCGCCGAACCCGGCCCGCGGCCCGCTCGAAAGCAACCGGAGGTCGTTGCAGATTTTTGAGATCTTGACCGCGACGCGCTTCAGCACGCCCGAGATCTGAACGAACGCACCGCAATCCTGCGTCGCCTCGACCAGATCAGGCGCGGTCACCAGCGGCAATCCCGTGATCGCATTCAGGTAACGGCAGACGAGACGCGCATAGTCCGGGTGGGCGTTGATGCCGGTGCCGATAGCGGTTGCGCCCATGTTGATCTCGTGGATCAGGCGTCCCGCTTCGCGGAGCCGCTCCTGATCCTCGCCGATCATGACGGCGTAGGTGTTGAACTCCTGCCCCAGCGTCATCGGCACCGCGTCCTGCAACTGGGTCCGACCCATCTTCAACACGTCCTTGAATTCTGCGGCCTTGCCGGCGAAGGCGAGGCGCAGGACGTCCATCGCCTTCACGAGAGTCTGCAAGCCATGCGAGGTCGCGATCTTCAGCGCCGTGGGGTACACGTCGTTGGTGCTTTGGCTCATGTTGACGTGTTCGTTCGGATGCAACGCGGCGTACTCGCCCCTGGCATGGCCGAGAATCTCCAGGGCCCGGTTCGCGATCACCTCATTGGCGTTCATGTTGGTGGAGGTGCCGGCGCCGCCCTGGATGACGTCAACGACGAACTGGTCGTGAAGCCGGCCGGCGCGCAACTCCTCGCACGCCGCGACGATGGCCCGCCCGCGTCGCTGGTCGAGAAGACCGAGCTCCATGTTGGACAGGGCTGCCGCCTGCTTGATGGCAGCGAGCGCACCGATCAGCTCGGGATAGGCCGAGATCGCGATCCCGGAGATCGGAAAATTCTCGACGGCGCGCATGGTGTGGACGCCGTAATAGGCCTCACGAGGCACCTCGCGATCACCAAGCAGATCATGTTCCGTCCGCATGTCATCTCCCGCTCGTCAGCTCCGTTGTCCGGAGACAGTGATCGTGGCCGTGAGCCTCGCGCGGAGGCTTGACGTTGCGGGGGCGATGCATGCGCCTGACGACGGCGGGCCGTCCAATGTTATGCCGGCAAGCTCTATTCCGATTTTGCATAGATTTCCCCTGAGGATCGGGGCATCTTCGCCAGGGCGAACACCGGAGCAGACACGATGGAATTGAAATGGCTGGAGGATTTTCTCAGCCTGGCGCGGACCCGCAGCTTCTCACGCGCGGCCGACGAGCGGCACGTGACGCAATCTGCGTTCAGTCGCCGAATCCAGGCGCTGGAGCTCTGGCTCGGTGTGTCCCTTGTCGACCGCAGCAGCTACCCGACGACGCTGACCGCCGAAGGGCGCGAATTCCTGGAGACCGCGGAAGAAACGGTTCGCATGCTCCATGCGAGCCGTCTCGCGCTTCAGGCGAGCAAGCGGCCGAGCACGCAAGTCGTCTCGATCGCCGCGCTGCACACGCTGTCGCTGCACTTCTTTCCGCGCTGGTTCCGGACCATCGAGAAGGACGTCGGGCCGATCGGCAGCCGCCTGCTGCCCGACGATTTTCACAGTTGCCTGCAGGCGCTCGTCGAGAGCAGCTACGATTTCCTGCTCACCTTCCACCACGCCAATGTGCCGATCCTGCTGGAGCCGGAGCTCTACCCGCATATCGTCGTCGGCATGGACAGTTTCGTCGCCGTCCGCAGCACGGCGTTAGCAGGAGACGACACAGCTTCGCTGCCCCTGCTCAGCTACGCCTCGAACTCGTTCCTGGGGCGGGTCGCCACCTTCGCCCAGGCCCAGGCCGGCTCACCGCCCGCGCATGTGACTCACACCAACGAGAATGCCATGGCCGAGGGGCTGAAGTTCATGGCGCTGGAGGGCTACGGCCTGGCCTGGCTGCCGCGCAGCCTGGTGGCCCGGGAGCTGGATGAGGCCACCCTCTCGATCGTGGGGCCGGAGATTCCCCTGGAGGTCCGGCTCTATCGCAGCGCACGGCGAACCAGGCCGATCGTGGAAAAGGTCTGGAACGCCGCGCAGGCTGCCGCTCTCAAAACTATGTAGAAACTGCATACGCCGTTCTGAACAGGCATTGGATTTGGCCGAAGCAGCCATGCACCATGGCCTCAGGCAAGGAGACTTCGATGCTTGGCATTCTGGGCGGCATGGGCCCGATGGCGACCGTGGATTTCATGAGCAAGATCGTCAGGAACACCCCCGCGTCCCGCGACCAGGACCACATCCAGATGGTGGTGTGTTCGGCGACCGATGTGCCCGACCGCACCGCCGCCATTCTCGGCCAGGGCTCCGATCCCTTTCCCGCCATGCTGAATGCCCTGCGCCGGCTCGAGCTGTCAGGCGCGACCCGCATCGCGATCCCCTGCAACACGGCGCATCATTGGCACGGCGCGCTCCAGGCCGAGACGTCGGTGCCGATCCTCCACATCGTTGATGCCGTAGCCGATGCGCTTTCTCGGCAGCGGACGACCCCGACCCTCGGCGTGCTTGCGACCGACGGCACGGTCCACGCCGGAATCTACCAGCAGCGTCTCACCGAGCGCGGCTATGTCTGCGTGATGCCCGATGCGAAGGCGCAAGCCGAGGTCATGCGCGCGATCCGTCTCGTCAAGGCAGGACTTACGGACGAGGCGGCCGGCATCCTTGGTCGGGAAGCAGAAGCGCTCGCAGCCAAGGGCTGCTCGCACATTGCGATGGCCTGCACGGAAATCCCCCTGGCCCTCGCCGCCTTCGACGGCGATATCGGCGCGGCATTGCTTGATCCCACCGACCTGCTGGCGCAGGCCTGCGTCAGATCATGCCTGGCCACGCCGCAGGAGATGGTGCGGGAAGTCGCCTAGCCCTTCCCTCACGCCGCAGCGGGCGTCCGGATCTCGCGCGGCAGGATGATCGCCGCCGCAATCGCCAGCAGGCACAGGCCGGCAAATGCGTGCAGCATCGTCACGAAGCCGCCCTGCTCGTAGAGCCAGGCGACGAGGCCGACCGAGGCGCCGGCCGCCGTGAAGCCGATGAAGTACCGCACGGCATAGGCGCGCGAGCGCCATTCCTCACTGGTGTATTTGCCGACCATGGCATCGTTCACCGTGACCTGCCCGAACGCGCCCATGACGATGCCGATCGAAACAACAATCAGCGGCAGATTGCTCAGGCTCGCGGCCAGATACAGGAACGGCGCCAGCATGAAGGACAGCGGCAAGGCCACCGTCTTCAGCGAATAGCGGTCGAGCAGCCGGCCGATCGTGTATTGCGTCATCGCGCCGAACACATAGACGCAGGCGGCGATCACGCCCAGCAGCGCGGGGCTTTTGGTAAGATCGGCAAGCCGCTCCGCGAACAGCTTCGGCAGCGCGACGGTGACGGCGTTGAAGGTGGTGGAGATCGCGATCACGACGATGAGCAGCGAGAGCACCACGCGCCACATGTCCTGTTTTGCCACCCGCGCCTGCGCCGCGGCCTGCTTGCTGCCCTTGCGGTCCTCATGCACGACCAGCATCGCGAAGGCGAGGCCGATCAGGATGGTGACGATTCCGGGGATGATGAACGCAAAACGCCAGCCGAGATACTGGCCGATCACACCGGTGACCAGCGCCGACGAGGCGACGCCGAGATTGCCCCAGACACCGTTGATGCCCATCTCGCGGCCGAGCCTCTCGGCATAGGACACGATCATCGCCGTGCCGACAGGATGATAGATCGAGGCAAAGATGCCGATCGCGAGCAGCGCGGCGCCGAGTTGCACGGGCGTCTGCACGAAGCCGACCGAGATCATGGAGGCGCCGATGCCGACGAAGAAGATCAACATCATGTGGCGGCGGCTCCAGCGGTCCCCGAGCCAGCCCGTCAGCAGCGAGCCGGCGCCGAAGGCGATGAAACCGGGGGTCGCGTAAGGCAGCAGTTCCGAATAGGCCATGCCAAGCGCCGGCCCCATGATGATCACGGCGGCGGCGAAAATGAGCATCGCATAATGGTCGATGAAATGACCGGCGTTGACGAAACTGATGACCCTGACAGGGCTGTTCATTCGGAATCCTCTCCTGCTCCGAAATGAGTTATATGTCCTTGGCATGACGGGATGCTGCCAATGACTGTCTTGGAAACGCCAATCCTGAGGGAGGTCCAGAGCAACCATCGCTCGCCCGCGGGCGTGCACCTGGTCGCGCGCGACTACCCCAGGGGCATGCGGATCGATCTGCACATGCATCGCGAAGCGCAGCTGATCTATGCGGCGAAGGGCACGATGCAGGTGGCGACGCCCGGCGGGCGCTGGCTGGTGCCGCCGGACCGCGCGGTCTGGGTTCCGGCCGGGCTCGAGCATGCCATCGACCTGCTCGCCGACATCGAGATGCGCACGCTGTATTTCGACCTCGCCTGGCTCAAGCGCGAAAAGCGCTACGAGGGATTGACCCGGGAATTCGTGGTGCGGGTGTCGCCGCTGCTCAACCAGGCGATCCTGGCGCTGTTCGATCCGCGCAACACCGAGGAGCGCACCGAGCTGCTGGTCCGCCTGGTGATGCTGGAATTGCACCAGGCCGAGGATTCCGCGACCTTCGTGCCGCTGCCGCACGAACCGCGCTGCCGTCGCGCCGCGATGATCGTGCTCGACGATCCCACAGCCCTGCACGACATCGACACGCTGGCGCGCGAGGTCGGCACCTCCGCGCGCACGCTGTCGCGGCTGTTTTCGAGCGAGACGCAGCTCAGCTTCAAGAGCTGGTGCCAGCGCGCGCGGATCGCGGCGGCCATCCAGCGGCTGTCCATCGATGCGAATGTCTCGGTGAAGCAGCTCGCCACCCAACTTGGTTATGCCAGCGTGCCGGCCTTCTCGGCGGCGTTCCGTCAGGTGACGGGGCGGACGCCGACGGAGTTTGCGGGGAAGTAGGGTAGCAGCTCCACTCTCAGTGGCGTCGCCGCCTCACACTCGGTGTCATCGCCCGGCTTGATCGGGCGATCCAGTACTCCGAGACGGCGCGGCCAGAACCGAGAAGGCGCGGCGTACTGGATGCCCCGGTCAAGCCGGGGCATGACAGTGTGCTTGGGGCGCATAGCACCGCCTAATCCAACTTCGTCCGCTTGATTGTGATCGGCTTCCGCCTAAATCCCGTGTAAGCTTCCGCACCGCACAAACCCGGATTCGAAAAGCCCAGATGGCCAATGCCTTCTTCTCCGACCTGCTCGCCACAATTTCCGAGCGCGGCCGCACGCTGCTGCGCCGGGGGGATTCCACTGACGCCAAGCAGGATGCCGACGGGCTGATCGCGCTCTGCGATGCGCTGCTGTCGGGCCGCGGCGAGGCCTCCGGCACCGCCATGGCGCGCGAGGTGCTCGACATCTACGGGGACTTGGATACGGCCGGCCGCCGCGCCTTCTTCGAAGGGCTGGTGCGCGATTTCGGCCCGGACCGGGAGCGCCTGTCCAAGGCGATCGAAAAGTGGCGCACCCAGCCAAGCGATGAGGACGCGAGCGCACTGCATTTCGCCTCGGAGCCGCGGCGGCAGGAGCTGATCCGCCGGCTCAACCGCGCGCCCGGAGGAACCGGCGATCTCGTTGCCATGCGGGCCGATCTGCTCGGCATGATGAACGGACACACCGATCTCGCGGCACTCGACCGCGACGTCTCGCATCTGCTCTCGTCTTGGTTCAACAGGGGGTTTCTCGTGCTGCGCCGGATTGACTGGTCGACCCCGGCCAACATCCTCGAAAAGATCATCCGCTATGAAGCCGTGCACGAGATCTCAGACTGGGACGATCTGCGCCGCCGCATCGATCCAGTCGATCGCCGCTGTTATGCCTTTTTCCATCCCGCGATGGTCGACGAGCCCCTGATCTTCGTCGAGGTGGCGCTGACCGAGACCATTCCCGGCGCGATCGCGCCGCTGCTCGCGGTCGATCGCCAGCATCTTCCGATCGAGAAGGCGCGCACCGCCGTCTTTTATTCGATCTCAAATACCCAACGTGGTCTCGGCGGCATCTCCTTCGGCAGCTTCCTGATCAAGCAGGTGGTCGAGGAGCTACGCCGCGAAACGCCGAAGCTCGACACTTTCGTGACGTTGTCGCCGGTGCCGGGCTTCATGCAATGGATCAAGCAGGACAAGGATTTGCCGCTGTCGGACGAGGACCGCGAGATCCTCAAGCGCCTCGACGATCCCAAATGGTATGAGAATCCGGAGACGACCGCGCAGCTGCGCAGCCTGATCGAACCGCTGGCCGCGCACTACTTCCTCAAGGCGCGCACGCCGAAGGGCCGCCTGATCGATTCCGTCGCCCGCTTCCATCTCGGCAACGGCGCGCGGCTGGAGCGCATCAACTGGCTCGGCGACCTCTCGCCCAAAGGCCTGCGCGAATCCGCCGGCGTGATGGTCAACTACCTCTACCGCCTCGACGACATCGAGAAGAACCACGAAGCCTACGCCAATGACGGCGAGGTCGTGGCCTCGAGCGCGGTGAAGAAGCTGCTCAAGGGCGAAGGACGCAGGTTGCTGGACATGCGGTTGTCGTAGGGGGGGCGCAGACGCTCGCGCCACGTCGTCATTGCGAGGAGCCCTTGCGACGAAGCAATCCAGGCTGCCGCCGCGGGAAGATTCTGGATTGCTTCGCTGCGCTCGCAATGACGGAGAATGTGGCGGCACCCTGGTCTCCAACTGCACGCCCTGCCATGCGCAGCTGCCGCAAGATCGGATTCGGCGAGACTCTCATGATCACCGACAGTCCCGCAGCTCCTACGCCGGTGCCGTCTTCCGATCGCATCGACGCCATCGACGTGCTCAGGGGCATCGCCCTGTTTGGCGTCATGGCCATCAACGTCGTGATGGAATTTCGCGTTTCGATCTTCGACCAGTTTCTGGGTCCGGAGACGCTTGCCTCGCCCATCGATCGCGCCGTTGAGATGATCCTGACGCAGGCGATCGAGCTGAAGGCGTTTGCGCTGTTCTCGCTGCTGTTCGGCGCCGGCCTTGCCATTCAGTTCGACCGGCTTGCCAAGAGCGGACGCCGCACCGCGCTGCTGTTGCGCCGGCTCGCCGTGCTGCTGGGGTTCGGCATCATTCACCTTTGCCTGATCTGGAACGGCGACGTCCTCACCGAATATGCGCTGGCCGGATTCATCGTGCTGCCTTTGCTGTTTGGTCCGCGCTGGCTGATCGCTCTCGTCGCACTGGTGTCTCTGGTGCTGTATCTGGCGATGCAGGACTTTCCGCCGGAGGGATTGTTTCCGAGCAGGGCCGTGATCTGGCGCGACGTGATGGATGCCAACCGCATCTACGCGACGGGCGGCTTCCTTGACGTGCTGGCATTTCGCCTGCGCGAACTTCCTCTGGTCGCCTCGCTGCACGCGTTCGTCTTCCTGCGCACGATCGGGCTGTTTCTGCTGGGGGCGCTGGCCTGGCGCAGCGGCCTTGTGCAGAATACGCGCGGCCTGTTCGTCATCGCGTTTCCCGCGATCACTCTCGGCGCGGCCTTGCTCTATGGCGGCATGGAGCCGCTCGGGACCATCGTGCTGGCGCTGGGCTACGGTGCCGCCATTCTCGGCATTGCTAACTTCGCGCGCGGCAAGCGGCTGCTGGGCTGGGCTGCGCCGCTGGGACGGATGGCCTTCACCAACTACGTCGCACAGTCCATCGTCTTCGGCTGGATCTTTTACGGCTACGGCCTCGGCCTGTTCGGGCGCCTCGGCATCACCGAGGCCGTCGCCATCGGCATCGCGGTCTGCATCGCGCAGGTGCTGTTCAGCGCCTGGTGGCTGCGCCGCTACCGCTATGGCCCGCTCGAATGGCTGTGGCGGTCGTTGATGTATGGGGCGCGGCAGCCGATGGCGGTGGGTAAAGCGGCCGCGGTGTGACCTACTCCGCCAGCGCCTTCATCTCCTTGTAGAGGTCGGACTTGCCTTCGAAGCCGATGCCGGGGAGATCGGGCATGGTGATGTGGCCGTTCTCGACGCGGACGCCGTCCGGGAAGCCGCCATAGGGCTGGAACAGGTCGGGGTAGCTTTCGTTGCCCCCTAAGCCGAGGCCCGCCGCGATGTTGAGCGACATCTGGTGGCCGCCGTGGGGAATGCAGCGGCTGGGCGACCAGCCGTAGGTCTTCAAGACCTCGAGCGTGCGCTGGTATTCGCACAGGCCGTAGGACAGTGCGCAGTCGAATTGCAGCCAGTCGCGATCCGGGCGCATGCCGCCGTAGCGGATCAAATTGCGGGCGTCCTGGTGGCTGAAGAGATTCTCGCCTGTCGCCATCGGGCCTGGATAGAACTCGGCGAGCGCGGCCTGCAGCGCGTAGTCGAGGGGATCGCCTGCTTCCTCGTACCAGAACAAGGGATAGTCCCGCAGCATCTTGGCGTAGGCGATGCCGGTCTCGAGATTGAAGCGGCCGTTGGCGTCGACGGCGAGCTTCGCGTCCTTGCCGATCTCTTCCAGCACCGCCTCGATACGCTTGCGGTCCTCGTCGATATCAGCGCCGCCAATCTTCATCTTCACGACGTTGTAGCCGCGATCGAGATAGCCGCGCATCTCGCCGCGCAGCATCGAGAGCCCCTTGCCCGGATAATAATAGCCGCCGGCGGCGTAGACGAAGACGTGCGGATTGGCGGCGACGCCGTGGCGCTCGGCCAGCAGGCGGAACAGCGGTTTGCCCGCGATCTTCGCCACCGCATCCCACACTGCCATGTCGATGGTGCCGACCGCGACCGAGCGCTCGCCGTGGCCGCCAGGCTTCTCGTTGGTCATCATCGCGCCCCAGACCTTGTCTGGGTCGAGATTGTCGCCGGCCTCGTTCAGAAGCTTCTTCGGATCGGCTTCGAGGATGCGCGAGGCAAAGCGCTCGCGGATCAGACCGCCCTGCCCGTAACGACCGTTGGAGTTGAAGCCGTAGCCGACGACGCGCTTGCCGTCGCGTTCGGCGTCGGTGACGACGGCAACGAGGCTCGTCGTCATCTTGGAGAAGTCGATATAGGCGTTGCGGATCGGGGACGAGATCGGCTTGGTGATTTCGCGGACGTCGACGATGCGGACGGACATGGGGCTCAGCCTTCGGTGGTTGTTGTCGTCATTGCGAGGAGCTCTAGCGACGAAGCAATCCAGACTGTCACCGTGGAAAGATTCTGGATTGCTTCGCTGCGCTCGCAATGACGAGAGGAGAGAGCGCTCCTCGCAATGACGAGGAGAGAGTGCGGCCCCTCACGACGACACGGAGGGCGCGGGTCGCAATTACTTCTTGTCCCGAAAATACGGCTCCACGGGCCCGTGCACCTTGATGGTCAGCGGGTTGCCGTAGCGGTCCTTGGCGCTGCCCGCGGTGACGCGGACCCAGCCTTCGCTGATGCAGTACTCCTCGACGTTGGTCTTCTCGATGCCCTTGAAGCGTATGCCGACGTCGCGCTGGAGGATGTCGGCGTTGTAATAGGGGCTGTTGGGGTCGACCGACAGTCGATCAGGAAATTCGTCGCTCATTGATGTCTCGCTCATAACAGTGTTTCGATTTGATTGCGCAGCCCCTCGGGCCGTGCGGTCGGCGCATAGCGCGCGATCACCTTGCCGGCACGGTCCACCAGGAATTTGGTGAAATTCCATTTGATGGAGGAACCAAGCAGGCCGGATTGCTGACGTTTCAGGTACTCGTACAGCGGATGAGCCTTCGGCCCGTTGACGTCGATCTTCTCGAACAGCGGAAAGGTGACATCGTAATTGGTCGAACAGAACGCCTGGATCTCGTTCGCCTGCCCCGGCTCCTGCGCGCCGAACTGGTTGCAGGGAAAGCCGAGCACCGCGAAGCCGCGCGGCGAGAGATCGCGATGCAAATCCTCAAGGCCGCGATATTGCGGCGTGAAGCCGCATTTGCTCGCGGTGTTGACGATCAAGAGCACCTGCCCTTCGTACTTGCGCATCGACACCTCTTCGCCAGCAAGCGAATTGGCCTTGAAGTTGTAAATCTCAGGCATCGCTAACCCACGGGATCGATCGGCGACGGCGGCACGCCGCCCGCCTCGATCGCTTCGCCGGCGAGAAGACAGAGATCCTCGCGGTAGCGGCCGGAGACGATGTGCACGCCAACAGGAATCTTGCCGACGAGGCCGGTGGAGACCACGAGGCCGGGCAGGCCCATGAAAGGAATGGCAATCTGCGGCAGCTGCGCTTCCCAGACCCGCTTGAAGGACTCCTCGTCCTTGCGGTCGAGATGATCCGGGAACGGCAATTCGCCCGAGACCGGCGTCAGCAGCACCGCATATTTTTCGAAGAACAGCATCCATTCGCGCGTCAGCGTGGCGCGGCGGGTCAGCGCCTTGGCGTATTTCACCTGGTCCATCGGCGTGACTCTGGCGCTGATGCCACGCAGGCAGGCCAACGCGCCCGGATCGCCCTCGCGCTCGGCCATTTCGAGCTGCGCCTCGTAGCCGTCGCCGAGCCACAGCTTGATCTGCCACTCGACCGCCTCGCGCATCGGCGGGGTGTTCTCGATCACATCAACGGTCCACCCCGCCCGCTCCAGCCGCTTGCCGGCGTCGGTCACGGCGGCCTTCACCTCCGGCGCGGTGCCAAGGCCATCCGGGTTGAGGCAGATCGCGGCGCGCTTCTCGCGCGCCGGGCCTTCGAGCGGCACTGGCGCGAACCAGGGATCGCGGACGTCGCGGGCCGACATCGCGGCGAGCGAGATCCTGAGATCGTTGACGGTGCGGGCTAGCGGTCCCGACACCGCCATGATCTGCGGCCCGATCGGACGCTCCGGCAGCGCCGGGTTGAAGGCGGGGATGCGGCCGAGGGTCGGACGCAGGCCGTGCACGCCGCAGGCATAGGCTGGATAGCGGATCGAGCCGGCGATGTCGGTGCCGTGGGCGATGTGGCCGATCCCGGCCGCAACCGCCGAGCCGGCGCCGCCGGACGAGCCGCCGGGGGTCAGCGAGGCATCCCGCGGGTTCTTGGTGTCGCCGTGGACGAGATTGGTGGTGAACCAGCGATAGGAGAAGGCGGGGCAATTTGTGCGCCCAAGCAGAACCGCGCCGGATTTGCGGAAATTGGCGACGACCGGATTGTCCTCGCGCGCGATGAGGTCCTTCTGAAGTTTCAGGCCGTTGGTGGTGGCAAAGCCTTCCTGGTCGACATTGGCCTTGATGGTGACGGGGACGCCCGCGAGCACGCCGGGGTTCTCACCCCTGGCGATGGCGGCATCGACGGCATCGGCCTGCTTGAGCACGTCCTCCGGCCGGTGGTCGATCACGGCGTTGAGCTTGGGATTGACGGCATCCAGGCGGTCGAGGCCGGCCTTGGCGGCCTCCCGGGCGGACACCTTCCTGGATTTCACGAGGGTAGCGAGGTCGGCGGCCGACAGGCGCCAGAGGTCTTGCATGACTTGCTCCGTATGACCGGCGTCTTTTAGCGCCGGGATCGCGGCAAAGCCATGCGGATTTCGCAGGGAGGAAGAGCGGGTTTGGCCCCAACTGGCGCCTCATTCTCCGTCATTGCGAGCCACCGGGTCCGCGCGAAGCGCGGCCCGAAGACAGGCTCCGCGAAGCAATCCAGAATCCCTCCGCGGCGACAGTCTGGATTGCTTCGTCGCAAGGGCTCCTCGCAAAGACGGGGAGAGAGAACGGAGGCCCCTAATGCCTTGTTTCGGACTCGTCCGGGATGTCCAGCAGCGCCTCGGTGAAGGGGAATTCGAGCACGATCTCGCCGTCATCGTCGGTCACCTCGATGACCGCCTCGAGCAAGGCCGGCTGGGCGCCTTCGGATTTCACCACCTCCAGAATCATCTGGCGGGCGACCTCCCAGGCGCGATCGGGGTTGCGCAGATCCTCGCCGTCGGGGTCCACGATCAGTTCATCGCCGATACGGGTGTTGAAGAAATATTTGGGCATCACGAGATCCAGCTAAAGCGGCCTGTATCGGATTGAAAGCTGCACTGCACTCACAACTGCTTTATCAGGACAGGGTTCGCGACCGAATGCGCCAGACGCAAGGCCGTATCACCAGAAAGTACTGTTCCCCGCGTATTTCTCGCGGCGCAATATGGCTGTGCTCGGGAAAATTTCACTGGCGAACTTTTACGCCCGCAGTAATTTAACCCCCGGGCGGATACGTCCGAAATCACGAAAATGGAGAGCCGAAATGGCCTGGAAAGCCCCCAAGATCGTCGAAGTGCCCTGCGGCATGGAAATCAACATGTATGTGAGCGCCACCCGCAAATAAGCGGTTGGCTAGTCTGCGTTCTGCGCAGGTGGGTCTTTCGGTCACGATCGGTTTCCGACTGACGGAAACTGTGTCGTCCAAGTCCTTTTGATCCTGAGGATCCACCTCGCGACGTTGCTTCCAGGAGACGGATCATGCTTCGCGTCGTCGTCCTGGGCGCCGGGGCTGGCGGCGGAGTCCCGCAGTGGAATTGCGGGTGTGAGGGCTGCCGGGCGGCCCGTGAAAACGGCCAAGAGCTTTGTCGAACCCAGGCCTCGGTCGCCTTCAGCGGCGACGGCGAGCACTGGTTCCTGATCAATGCCTCCCCCGATCTGCGCCAGCAATTGAATGCCACGCCGCAACTGCATCCCAAGGCGGGCGCACTGCGCCACACCCCCGTCGCCGGCGTGATCCTGACCAACAGCGAAGTCGATGCCGTCGCCGGCCTCTTATCCATGCGCGAGGGCTCGCCCTTCACGGTTTATGGACATGAGAAGGTGCTGGCGATCCTGGCCAGCAACAGCATCTTCAACGTGCTGAACGAGAAGAACGTCCAGCGCCAGCCGATCGGAATCAATGAGCCCTTCGAGCCGCGATTGCCTGACGGCGCACGGTCAGGGCTCGAGGTGCTGCCTTTCGCGGTGCCAGGCAAATCGGCCTGGTATCTCGAAGGCAAGGTGCATCCCGGCGGCGCGAGCGGCGATGGCGATACGCTGGGCCTGAAGATCACCGACAAACCCACCGGCAAGTGCTTCTATTTCATCGCCGCCTGTGCCGAGGTCACCGATGCGCTGAAGGCCAAGATCGACGGCGCCGCGCTGGTGTTCTTCGACGGCACGGTCTGGCAGGACGACGAAATGATCAAGGCCGGGCTCGGCCACAAAACCGGCAAGAGCATGGGCCATGTCGCGATGTCCGGCGACGACGGCGCGATCGCGCGGCTCGCCGATCTCTCGATCGGCAGAAAGATATTTCTACATATCAACAACTCGAACCCGGCACTGCTGCCTGCATCGCCTGAACGCAAGACGGCCGAGGGCGCGGGCTGGCAGATACCCGCCGACGGAACGGAGATCGTGCTGTGAATGCTGCATCCATGACGGGAATGACTGCGCTCTCGATCGGCAAAGACATCAAGCTCACGAGCGCCGAGGAGCTGGAGGCGACGCTGCGCCATATCGGCGCGACGCGCTATCACAGCCTGCATCCGTTCCATAAGCTGCTGCACGGCGGCAAGCTGAACAAGGGCCAGGTGCAGGCCTGGGCGCTGAACCGCTACTATTACCAGAGCACGATCCCCATCAAGGACGCGGTGGTGATCTCGCGTTTCCGCGACCGCGCCACGCGCCTGGAATGGCGCCACCGCATCGAGGACCATGACGGCGATGTCGGCAGCGAGGGCGGCATCGAGCGCTGGCTGAAGCTAACCGAAGGTCTCGGCCTCGACACGGCCTATGTGGAATCCACCGAAGGCATTCTCCCCGCGACGCGCTTCGCGGTCGAGGCTTACGTGCATTTCTGTCGTGAGAAGAGCCCGCTGGAGGCGATCGCCTCCTCGCTCACCGAGCTGTTCGCGCCCAATTTGCACGAAGAGCGCATCGCCGGCATGCTGGAGCACTATGATTTCGTCAATCCTGACATCATGAGCTATTTCAAGCGCCGCCTGACGCAGGCGCCGCGCGATGCCAATTTCGCGCTCGATTATGTGAGGACGCATGCGCGGACGCCGGAAGAGCGGGCTTCCGTCTGCAATGCGCTGATCTTCAAGACCAACGTGTTGTGGGTGCAACTCGACGCGCTCTATCATGCCTATGTCGAAGGTAACATTCCGCCGGGCGCGTTCGTGCCCAAAGCGAGTTGAGGGATAGGGGCATGGCCGGGCCGCGGAACATCAGCGTCGGCGAGGCAAGCCGCCCCGTGCTGCCGCGGCATGCCAAGCTGAAATATGACGAGACGCGCAAGGTCTGGGTGATCCTCGCGCCGGAACGCGTGCTGGCGCCGGATGAGATCGCAGTCGAGGTCTTGCAGCTCTGCGACGGCAAGCGCAATGTCGGCGATGTCGCCGATCAGCTGGCGGCGAAATACGCCGCGCCGCGCGAGGCGATCCTGACTGATGTCATCGCCATGCTGCAGGATCTCGCCGACAAGGGGTTCCTCACCGAGATCAGGGAGAAGACGCCATGAGCGATGTGCTCCCGACTATCCCGCCCGACACGAGCGACAGCCTCGCGGTGCTGGAGAAGGCCCGCTCGACGGCTGAGACCTTCGGCATTCCGCTCGCAGTGCTGCTGGAGATCACCCATCGCTGCCCGCTGCAATGCCCCTATTGCTCCAACCCGGTCGAGCTCGACCGCTCGGGCAAGGAGCTGACGACCGAGCAATGGAAAAAGGTTTTAAGCGAGCTCGCCGAGATCGGCGTGCTGCAGGTGCACTTCTCCGGCGGCGAGCCGACGGCGCGGAAAGACCTGGTCGAGCTGGTCAAGCATGCCAGCGACGTCGGGCTCTACACCAACCTCATCACCTCCGCCGTGCTGCTGACGCGCGAGAAGCTCGGCGAGCTCGCGGACGCCGGGCTCTGCCATGTGCAGATCTCGTTCCAGGGCATCGAGGAAGGCCTCGCCGATCGCGTCGCCGGCTACAAGGGCGGCCACCGCAAGAAGCTCGAAGTGGCGAAATGGACGCGCGAGCTCGACCTGCCGCTCACCGTGAACGCAGTGATGCACCGGCAGAACCTGCACCAGCTCCGCGAGATCATCCAGATGTCCGTCGATCTCGACGCCGACCGGCTCGAGGTCGCCAATGTCCAATATTACGGCTGGGCACTGAGGAACCGCGCCGCACTGATGCCGACAGTGGCGCAACTCGATGAGTGCACCCGCCTCGTCGAGGAGGCGCGCGAGCGGCTGAAGGGCACGCTCGCGATCGACTACGTCGTGCCTGACTATTACGCGCTGCGGCCGAAGAAATGCATGGGCGGCTGGGGCAGACAATTCTTCAACATCTCCCCCGCGGGCAAGGTGCTGCCCTGCCACGCCGCCGAGAGCATCACCGGGCTCGAGTTCCTGTCGGTGCGCTCGAACCATTCGATCGCCTGGATCTGGCAGAACTCCGAGGCCTTCAACCGCTATCGCGGCACCGGCTGGATGAAAGAGCCGTGCAAGACCTGCGAATTCCGCGAGATCGATTTCGGCGGCTGCCGCTGCCAGGCCTTTGCGCTGACGGGCGATGCCGCCAACACCGATCCGGCCTGCGCGCTGTCGCCGCTGCACGAGACCATCTTCAAGCAGGCCGAGCGCGAGGCCGAGGGCGAGACCAATCGCTTCCTCTATCGCAACTTTGCCGGTGGCACCCTGGAACCCGGGAATGATGCCTGACGCCGACGCAGGCACCGCCGCCAGGCGCGCCGATCCCTTTGCACCGCTGACCTCAGACATGCTCGACGTCGGCGACGGCCACGAGCTCTATGTCGAGAGCGTCGGCCGCGCCGACGGCATTCCGGCGATCTATCTGCATGGCGGGCCGGGCAGCGGCTGTCAGCCCGATCATCGCCGGCTGTTTGATCCCGAGCGCATGCATGCCGTGCTGTTCGACCAGCGCGGCTGCGGCCGCAGTCGCCCGAAGGGCTCGCGCGAGCACAACACCACGGCGCATCTGATCGCGGACATGGAGAGGATCCGCGAAAAGTTCGCCTTCGAGCGCTGGATGGTGGTCGGCGGATCCTGGGGCGCGACGCTGGCGCTGGCTTATGCAGAGGCTCATCCCGAGCGCGTCTCCGGCATTGCGCTGCGCGCGACCTTTCTGGGCACGCAGGCGGAGGTCGAGACCGCCTTCACCTCGCGCCTGGCGCAATTCTATCCGGCGCTGCACGAGGATTTTCTGAGCGTGCTGCCGCCGGAGGAACGCGCGCAACCGGTGCAGGCCTATTATCGCCGCATCCTCGATCCTGATACGGCCGTGCACGGGCCCGCCTCGCGCGCCTGGCACGACACCGAGCGCGCGCTGTCGGAGCACAAGGCGACCAAGACGCGCATTGACCTTGCATCGCTGAATGTCTGGCGCACGCTGCCGGCAACGCCGTTCATGGAGGCGCATTACTTCGTCAACGATTCCTTCATGAGCGAAGACCAGCTGTTGCGGAACGCCGCGAGGCTCAGCGGCATTCCCGGCATTATCGTGCAAGGCCGCTACGACCTGTTGTGCCCTCCTGAGACATCCGCACGACTCGCGAAAGTTTGGCCGGGTTCCGAGGTCAGGATCGTGGAAGAAGCCGGACATTCGCTCTATGATGCCGGCGTGCGGGACGCGGTGATGAAGTCGATCGCCGATCTTGCGTCGAAGGCCGCGCGCTGACGCGCGAAACAAGGACAACAAGAACAATGCCGATCGCCGGGACAGGCATGCTGCTGACGTCGATGAATATCGACGCGGCTGACGAGGCCGATTTCAACCGCTGGTACGATCGCGAACATCTGGAAGAGCGCGTCGCGATCGAGGGCTTTCTGGAGGCGCGCCGTTATGTCGCGCACGCGGCCAGTCCCAAATATCTCTCGCTCTATTCGACCGCGACGTTGGACGTGCTCGATAGTCCCGCCTACCGCGTACGACTCGCCAACCAGACCGAGTGGTCGCGGCGGACCATGGCGCATTTCAAGAACATGCTGCGCGTGGTCGCGCGCATCACCATCAGCAAGGGCACCGGCCGCGGTGCCGCGCTCGGCCTGGTGCGGCTGCGACCCACGCCGGACAATGCCGGCGCTTGGCGTGATGCACTGCAAGAAAAACTGACGCCGGGGGATCGTGACGGCATCATCTCGATGCACCTGCTCGAAAGCGAGCCGGAATTGTCTGGCGCAACGGGGGATATTCCGGCGGTGCGCAACGAAGGTGCCCGCGACTGGTTCGTGCTGATCGACGGCACGCATGTCGGTGCGGTCTCGGCCGTCATCGCCGAGCGCTTCACCGGACCGGCTGCGGCGCCCTTCCCGCTGCCCGTCTCCGTCGGCACCTACAGCCTGATGTGGGACCTCGCGAAGAGCGACATCGCGCGCAGCTGAGCGTCTATCCGCATCGCAACATATTGCACCGCACGCATCTCGAGCGCGGCGCGTTAATGCTGTGCACGCTTGGCTCCCATGAAAGAGGGGAAGCGCGCAAATTTGCCGTTGTGCTCCGGAACAGTTCTAATAAGCTAACCCAATGACGTCATTCAGAAACCAGATCGCCGCGCGTTAAGCGTCGACAAGCTCAAGAAGAGGCCGCCAGGTCTTTGAGCCTGCGCGGACGAGGGTAGGAATGAAACCGACCGATATCGCGGCCCCCGACTACTTTCACAAAGTGGTCGATTGTCAGTGGGCCTGTCCAGCGCACACCCCGGTTCCCGAATACATCCGACTGATCGCGCAAGGCCGCTACAGCGACGCCTACATGATCAATTGGAAATCGAACGTGTTTCCCGGGATCCTGGGACGCACCTGCGATCGTCCATGCGAACCGGCATGCCGCCGCGGACGCGTCGAGGAGACGCCGGTGGCGATCTGCCGCCTCAAGCGTGTCGCTGCCGACTTCAAGGACGACATCAAGCAGCGCCTGCCACATCCCGGCCCGAAGAACGGCAAGCGCGTTGCGTTCGTCGGCGGGGGCCCCGCCTCGCTGACGGTGGCGCGCGATCTGGCGCCGCTCGGCTATCACTGCACGGTGTTCGACGGCGATCCTGAAGCCGGCGGCATGATGCGGACGCAGATCCCGAAATTCCGCCTGCCCAATTCCGTCATCGACGAGGAGACCGGCTATATCCTCAACCTCGGTGTCGAGTTCAAAGGCGGTCATCGCATCGAGAGCATGAAGGCGCTGCTCGCTGAGAAATACGACGCGATCTTCGTCGGCTCCGGCGCTCCACGCGGCCGCGAGCTCGACATTCCCGGCCGGAAAGAGGCCGCCGCCAACATCCATATCGGCATCGACTGGCTATCCTCGGTGTCGTTCGGCCATACCGACAAGATCGGCAAGCGCGTCATCGTGCTCGGCGGCGGCAACACCGCGATGGATTGCTGCCGCACCGCGCGCCGTCTCGGCGGCGAGAAAGTCATGGTGATCGTACGTTCCGGCTTCGAGGAGATGAAGGCCTCGCCCTGGGAGAAGGAAGACGCGATCCACGAGGATATCCCGATCCTCAACTACATGGTGCCGGTGGAATTCAAGCATGTCGCCGGCAAGCTGATCGGCGTCACCTTCCAGCACGTCAAGGCCGAATACGACGCAAAGGGCCGCCGTAATCTGGTGCCTTCGGGCGATCCCGATCAGACCATTCCCTGCGACGACGTGCTGGTCGCGGTCGGGCAGGAGAACGCTTTCCCCTGGATCGAGCAGGATTGCGGCATCGAGTTCGACAAATGGCACATGCCCAAGGTCGATCCGAAGACCTTCGTCTCGACGAATCCAAAGGTGTTCTTCGGCGGCGACGCCGCGTTCGGGCCCAAGAACATCATCTGGGCAGTGGCGCAGGGTCACGACGCCGCGCTGTCGATCCACAAGATGCTGTCGGGCGAGGACATCACCGAGCGGCCGCTGCCGGATGTGCATGTCTCCTCGCAGAAGATGGGCATCCACGAATGGAGCTATGACAACGACATCTCCATCGACAAGCGCTTCAAGGTGCCGCATCGCGACAAGGTGGTCGCGCTGAAGGACATCAAGACCGAGGTCGAGCTCGGCTACGACGTCAAGCTCGCGCTCGGCGAAGCGCATCGCTGCCTGAACTGCGACGTCCAGACGGTGTTCTCGACCTCGCTCTGCATCGAGTGCGATGCTTGCGTCGACATCTGCCCGATGGATTGCATCACCTTCACCCATAATGGCGAGGAGAGCGACCTGCGCACGCGCCTGAAGGCGCCCTCCCCGCATCCGGACCAGGACCTCTACGTGTCCAGCGATCTCAAGACCGGGCGCGTGATGGTCAAGGACGAGGACGTCTGCCTGCATTGCGGGCTGTGCGCCGAGCGTTGTCCCACCGGCGCCTGGGACATGCAGAAATATCTAATCGAGATGACTCACGCAGGTTCGACATGTCCGACAAAAAGCCGATCAGCAGCGTAAACGACTTCGTCGTCCGCTTTGCCAACGTCAACGGCTCGGGCTCGGCCAGCGCGAACGAAATGTTCGCGCGCGCTATCCTGCGCCACGGCGTGCCTGTCAGCCCTCGCAACATCTTCCCCTCCAACATCCAGGGCCTGCCGACCTGGTACGAGGTGCGGGTGACGGAAGACGGCCATCTCGGCGCCCGCGGCGGCGTCGACATGATGGTGGCGATGAACCCGCAGACCTGGGACAAGGACGTCGCCGGCATCGAGCCCGGCGGCTATCTGTTCTACGATTCCACCAAGCCGATGCCGTCGACAAAATTCCGCGACGATATCACCGTGATCGGCGTGCCCCTGACCGCGATCACGAACTCGACCTACACCGATCCGCGCCAGCGCCAGCTGTTCAAGAACATCATCTATCTCGGCGCACTCTCAGCGCTGCTGGAGATGGACCCGAAGCTGATCGAGCAGCTGATCGGCGAGCAGTACAAGGGCAAGGAGAAGCTGCTCTCCTCCAACGTCCACGCGCTGCATCTGGGCCGCGACTGGGCGCTGCAGAATTTGAAATGCCCGATCGGGCTGCGGATCAGGAAATCCGACAAGGTCGGTGACCGCATCTTCATCGAGGGCAACAGCGCCGCCGCGCTCGGCGCCGTCTATGGCGGTGCCACGGTGTGCGCGTGGTATCCGATCACGCCGTCCTCGTCGGTGGCTGAAGCCTTCACCGCCCATTGCAAGAAGTACCGGCACGATCCGGAAACGGGCAAGGCGAAGTACGCGATCGTGCAGGGCGAGGACGAGTTGGCCTCGATCGGCATCGTCATCGGCGCCTCGTGGAACGGCGCCCGCGCCTTCACCGCGACCTCGGGCCCGGGCATCTCGCTGATGACCGAGTTCATCGGCCTCTCCTATTTCGCCGAGATTCCGGCCGTGATCATGAACATCCAGCGCGCCGGCCCCTCGACGGGCATGCCGACCCGCACCCAGCAATGCGACATCATCGCTTGTGCGTATGCCTCGCATGGCGACACCAAGCATGTGCTGCTGTTCCCCGAAGATCCCGCTGAGGCGTTCGAGTTTGCGGCGGCCGCCTTCGATCTCGCCGAGCGGCTGCAGACCACGATCTTCCTGATGCTGGACCTCGACATCGGCATGAACCACCGGCTCTGCCGCCCGCTGAAATGGGACGATGCCAGGCAGTATGACCGCGGCAAGGTGATGACCGCGGAGATGCTGGAAGAGGGCCGCGACTTCGGCCGCTATCTCGACGTCGACGGCGACGGCATCCCCTACCGCACCTATCCCGGCACCCATCCGACCAAGGGCTCCTATTTCACCCGCGGCACCTCGCGCGACCGCTATGCGCGCTATTCCGAGGAAGGTTCGGTTTATGCCGACAATATGCAGCGGCTCGTGCGCAAGTTCGAGACCGCGCAGGACCTCGTGCCGCGGCCGCTGCAGGCCAATGCGGAACGGCCGACCAAATATGGCGTGATCTATTTCGGCTCGACCTCGCCGGCGATGGACGAGGCGATCGGCCTGTTGGAGGCGCGCGGGCATCAGCTCGATCGGCTGCGCATCCGCGCCTTCCCTTTCCATTCGAGCGTTGCGAGCTTCCTCGCCGAGCACGACTTCGTCTATGTCGTCGAGCAGAACCGCGACAGCCAGCTCCGCCAGCTGATCGTCAACGAGAACGGCATCGATCCCGTCCGCCTCGTGCCGATCGTGCATTATGACGGCACCCCGATCACCGCCCGCTTCATCGCAAAAGCCATTGGCGACCACCAGGATCACCTCAAGGTGACCCCGCTCCGCAAGGCCGTATCATGACCTATATTGCCAAGCCGAAATTCCATCATCCGAGCCTGAAGAAGAACGAACTCGGCTACACGCATCGCGACTACGAAGGCAAGATCTCGACGCTATGCGCCGGCTGCGGCCATGACTCGATTACGGCCTCGATCATCGAGGCCTGCTACGAGCTCTCGATCGAACCGCACCGGGTGGCAAAAATCTCCGGCATCGGCTGCTCCTCGAAGACGCCGGATTACTTCCTTGGCAATTCGCACGGCTTCAACTCCGTGCACGGCCGCATGCCCTCGGTGTTGACGGGCGCCAACCTCGCCAATCGCGATCTGATCTACCTCGGCGTCTCCGGCGACGGCGATTCCGCCTCGATCGGCTTCGGCCAGTTCGCGCATTCGATCCGGCGCGGCGTCAACATGACCTATATCGTCGAGAACAACGGCGTCTACGGCCTGACCAAGGGCCAGTTCTCGGCAACCGCCGACCGCGGCTCGAAGTCGAAGAAGGGCGTGACCAACACCGACAACGCCATCGACCTCGTCGCGATCGCGCTGCAGCTCGGCGCCACCTTCGTGGCGCGCTCATTCTCCGGCGACAAGAGCCAGCTGGTGCCGCTGATCGCGGCTGCGATTGGCCACAAGGGCGCGTCCTTCATCGACGTCATCAGCCCCTGCATCGCCTTCAACAACCATGCCGGCTCGACCAAGAGCTTTGACTATGTCCGCGAGCACAACGACGCCGTGAACCGGCTAGACGTGCTGGTCGGCCGCGATCCGATCGCGGTGGACTATGCGCCTGGTACTGTGCAGGTGGTCGAACAGCATGACGGCAGCAAGATCGCGCTGCGCAAGATCGACGCCGATTACGATCCGCATGACCGGCTCGGCGCCCAGACCTTCCTTGCCAAGCACGCCGCCAAGGGCCAGATCGTCACCGGGCTCCTGTACGTCGACCCCGATGCGGACGATCTGCACACCCATCTCAACACGGTCGAAACACCGCTCAACACGCTGGAAGCGGATACGCTGTGCCCGGGCTCGGCGGTGCTGGACAAGATCAACGCCAGCCTGCGCTGAGGCGTTGACTGGATCGGCCGCACGATCGGTCGCTAGCTGACGGGCTCCGGCGCAACGCGGCGCGAGGTGGCGAGCCGGCTGGCCGACCAGTACTGCTTGCAGGTTTCGCACAAGGTCTCGGCGTCCATGGTCAGGCCGCCGGCATTGACGATCACGCCGTCGGCACCGAGCGCCTTGTTCATCAGCGTTACGATGTGCTTCAGCATGCCTCCGGCAAACTGTTCGGCAACGAGGGGATCAACCTTCAGCACCACGATCCTCTGGGTGCGCAACTGCCAGACCAGGATGTCCCGCACCGATCGCCAGACGATGGTGTCGTCGGCGATCCTGGTGTCGCGGATGCCGACGCGGGTGATGAAGACGACCGGCTCGCGGGCGGAGACCAGCCGCCAGATGGCCTGGCAGGTCGCAAAGCCGAACAGCGCAACGCCGGCGGAGCAGATCACGATCTGGAGCGAGCTGATCTCCTTGCCGTGGAGCCAGTTGAATGCGACGGCGGCGCAGAGCAGCGTCAGCAGCAGGCCCGCGCCGAGTACCTTCAACGACCTGGCCAGGGAATAGCCGATCGCAAGATTGGGCAAGTTCTGACTTTCGGACATGTTCAAGCGCCTCCAGCCATTTGCAACAACCGGGGTTTTTCTGCGCCCCGTCGCAAGGGGTAAGCCTGGAACCTTGCGCGAGGCTGCCGGCCGGGCGTGCGGTTGAACGCGCCGCGTGCGGCTTGCGACTAACCGCTGGTTGGCCCCTCACCGTCCCGATGCGGGCCCGAAATGCCTGACGCCGGCGGTACGATCATGAAACTTGCCCTCATCCTTCCGCTTGCCTTCGTGGCCTGCATCGGCGCTGCCCGGGCCGAGGAGGCCGACGACTTTCGCGAGGCGAGCAAGACCGAAGCCGAGACCTTCAATGCACGGATGTATGCGGGCACTCCAGGCAAGACGGCCTATGCCTGCTTCGTCCGCCGCTACGATGCCGAGCATCTGGCGCGGCATCCCAAGCAGAAGGTCGCGTCCATGAAGCTGCTGGTCTCCGCGGAGGCCGACGGCGAGGACAAGCAGCTGCACAACTCGTTCCGGATCGGCTTCCGCTATCGCCACCGCAGCGGCGATTTCGATTCCAGCGGCTCCTGTCACCACACGGTGCTCACCAAGGAAGGTAATGAGGTCAGGCTCGGCTGCGGTGTCGATTGCGAGGGCGGCGGCGTCGGTATCGCGCTGTCGACGGACGACAAATCGGCGGTCGTGCGGCTGGAGAGCGTCAGGATCTGGCTGCACAATCAGCCGACTGAAGATGAAGACCGAACACTGGTCGCGGGCAGCGACGACGGGATTTTCCGCCTCGACCGCACCGACACCAGCGAGTGCGCCGCGCTGGCGACCGACCGCAAGGAACTCGCCGCGCTCCGCCACAAGTGATATCTGTCGGGCAAAATCGGGAGATTGCCATGAACCGCCGGAACATCTTGTGGAGCACCGTCTCGGCGCTGGGCGCAGCCTTTGCCGCTTCGCGCGCGAAGGCTGCGACCGAAAAAGCTGCGACTGAAGCTGTAAAGTCAGACAAGCTGAAGGTGGTCTATCACCTCAGCGACGCCGACAAGGTCAATTTCGTGCTCGGCAACATCCAGAACCACATCGACGGCGTCGGCGGCCCCGACCATGTCACCCTCGCGCTTGTCATCCACGGACCGGCGCTGAAGGCGTTCCATCAGGCGCAGGCCAACCCTGACGTCAGCGGACGGATCAGCAACTTCGCGAAGGACGGCGTCGAGCTCGCCGCCTGCGGCAACACCATGAAGGCACAGAACATCACGCTGACGGATCTGCTGCCGGGATTCGTGAGTGCCGAGAAAGGCGGCGTGGTTCGTTTGGCCGAACTGCAGTCTCAGGGATATCTGTATTTGCGGCCCTGAGGGGCGTGAGCGTCCGCGCCATCCCCCGTCATTGCGAGCGTAGCGAAGCAATCCAGAATCCCTCCGCGGGGATAGTCTGGATTGCTTCGTCGCATCAGCGCAAAATTGCTTCGCAATTTTGTCGCGAGCTCCTCGCAGAGAGAGGGCTGCGCAAGCCACCATCACTCTCCCGGCCGCACTTGACAGACCCATAACTCCACGGTTATGAATTAATCCATAACTTCATGGTTATGGATTCCCATGTCCGCCACCCCAGACCTTCTGTTCAGGACCCTGGCCGACCCGACCCGGCGGGCGATCTTCGAGCGGCTGTGCCGCGAGGGGGAGCAGACGGTCGGGGCACTGACGGCGCTATCAGGCGTTTCCCAGCCGGCGGTTTCAAAGCATCTGGGCGCGCTGAAGCAGGCGGGCCTCGTGCGCGACCGTCACGAGGGACGTCAGACCCACTACAGCGCGCAGCCGGCCGCGCTTGATCCGCTGATCGACTGGACCAGCCAGATGGCCGGCTTCTGGCAAAACCGGCTCGATGCGCTCGACGATCTCCTGAAGAGGATGGACCAATGACTGGGGCTGCGACCGAAACACGTTCCATGATCATCGAGCGCGAGTTCGCCTATCCGCCGGAGCGGCTGTGGCGCGCGCTGACGCAGCCGCATCTGATCGAGGAATGGCTGATGAAGAACGACTTCAAGCCTGAAGTCGGTCACCGCTTCAATCTGCGCGGCGAATGGGGCGGCGTGCTGGATTGCGAGGTGCTCGCCATCGAGCCGCAGCGCTCCCTCGCCTACACCTGGAATTTCACCCATGAGGACGCGGCCTACGATCTCAGAAGCGTGGTGACCTTCACGCTGACCCCGCAAGGGGGAGGCACGCATCTGCGTGTCGAGCAGGCGGGCTTCCGCCCCAGCCAGAAGCAGGCCTATGGCGGCGCGCATGCCGGCTGGAAGCAGTTTTTCACCAAGCTGGACGAGTTGCTGGCTCGAGCCGAATAGCCCAGCCACGCGCATCCGTTCCCAACATTCCCGACAGGAGATTGAAATGAGCTCGAACCTGTGGATCCGGCAGATCCATCGCTGGCTGTCCATTGCCTTTACGCTTGCCGTGATCGCCAACATCGTTGCGCTGACCATGCAGATTCAGGCGACGTGGATTGGCCTGATGGCCTTCGTGCCCTTGATCCCGCTGCTCGCGACCGGGCTCTATCTGTTCGCACTGCCCTATCTCAGCGGCCGCAGCGAGGCGAGGTCATGAAGAAGACCGTGACCGCAAGTAAGGAAACGGACGGACCGTCCCCCTCGAAACTCATCGACATCAGGATCAAGGAGCTCGGCGACTGGCGTGGCGAGATGCTGAAGCGGATCCGCGCGCTGATCAAGGAGGCCGATCCTGATGTGATCGAGGAATGGAAATGGCGCGGTGTTCCCGTGTGGGAGCACGATGGGATCATCTGCACGGGCGAGACCTACAAGGCGGTCGTGAAGCTGACCTTTGCCAAGGGGGCTGCACTGGATGACCCGGCCGGCCTGTTCAATTCCAGCCTCGACGGCAATGTGCGTCGCGCGATCGATATCAGCGAGGGCGCGAAGCTCGACGAGAAGGCGCTGAAGGCGCTGATCCGCGCGGCCGTGGAGCTGAATGCGTCGAAGGCGAAGAAGAAGCCGGCGAAGAAAGCCTGATGAGCCGAAGATCGACCGACGGCGATGCTCTCTCCGTTCCCTCCCCCCTTGTGGGGGAGGGAACGCACTTTCGACGGCGCGCTAGTCGGGCTCATCGTCAAGCGTCAGGCGTAGTCCGCTTCAGGCTACCGCCGCCGCGATCGGACGCGGGCTGACGACATATTCGCGCAGCACCTTGTCGTTGGCATCGACCTCGATCAGTGCGACGTCGTAGGTCCAGAGATCGGCGAGATGCTGAAGCACGCGCTTGGCGTCGGTCTCGTTGAGCTGAGAGCCCTTGATGACGCGGTGATGCAGGATCAGCCGGCGGTCGCCGGAGAGATCGACATCGACCACCTCGATATTGGCGTCGATGAAGCCGACATCGTGCTGCCGTGCCAGCTCGCGGCGGACGCGGCGGAAACCGCGCTCGTCGTGGATGGCGTCGACCCGGATGCCCGCTCGCTCCTCGGGGTCGTCGTGCAGATGGAACATGCGGAAGTGCCGCATCAATCTGGGACTCAAGAACTGGCCGATGAAGCTTTCGTCGCGATAATTGGCCCAGACGTCGCGCAGCACGCCCATGACATCGCCCTTGCCGGCGATATCGGGGAACCACTCGCGGTCTTCGTCTTCCGGATTGGTGACGATGCGCTCGATGTCCTGCATCACGGCGAAGCCGAGCGCGTAAGGATTGAAGCCCGAGTAGCGCTGATCGTCGAATTCAGGCTGGAACACCACATTGGTGTGCGAGCCCAGGAATTCGAGGAAATTGCCGTCGGTGATGCGGCCCTGCTGATGCAGCTTGGTCATGATGCGATAGTGGACGTAGGTCGCCGTCCCCTCGTTCATCACCTTGGTCTGGCTCTGCGGATAGAAATATTGCGCGATGTGGCGGACGATGCGCAACAGCTCGCGCTGCCAGGGCGCCAGGCGCGGCGCGCTCTTCTCCAGGAAGTAGATGAGGTTTTCCTGCGGCAGGCCGAGCAGCTTGCGGCGGCGCTCGAGCGAAATCGCGGACCGCGTCTTCGACGCTCCCTTGGGCACCGTGCGCCAGAGATCGTTGAAGACTTCCTCCTCGTGCTGGCGGCGACGGCCGGCACGTTTCTCCTCCTCGCGCAGATCCAGCTTCTTCTTGCCGGGATAGCGGTCGATGCCGTGCGACATCAGCGCGTGCGCGGCGTCCAGCGTGCGCTCGACCTCGATGCGGCCGTAGCGCTCCTCGCACTGCATGACGTAGTTCTTGGCGAAATCCAGATAGTCGAGAATCCCTTCCGCATCGGTCCACTGCTTGAACAGATAATTGTTCTTGAAGAAGTGGTTGTGGCCGAAAGCGGCGTGCGCGATCACCAGCGTCTGCATCGTCGCCGTGTTCTCCTCCATGAGGTAGGAGATGCAGGGCGAGGAGTTGATCACGATCTCATAGGCAAGGCCCATCAGCCCCTTGCGGTACGAGGCCTCGTGATAGGCGAAGTGCTTGCCGAACGACCAGTGCTTGTAGAACAGCGGCATGCCGACGGACGAATAGGCGTCCAGCATCTGCTCGGCGGTGATGACCTCGATCTGGTTCGGGTAGACGTCGAGCCCGAGATCCTTCAGCGCCACTTCTTCGCAGGCATCGGTGATGCGCTGCAAGGTGTGGAAATCCCAATCGGCGCCTTCGAACAAGCGTTCCGTCATGGAGCGGCTTTCTCCTGGGCAGTGTCGCGGCGCTGGAACAGATCGTGGAACACCGGGAAGATCTCGCTGCGCTCACTGACCTTGCGCATCGAGAGCGGTGCGCCAGAGTTGCGCAGGCGCTCATAGAGGGTCCAGAGCGAGGAATCGGAGAGATCGAAGGCGCTGCCGCCCGACTCGCCGACCTCGAGATAGGCAAAGAACTGGCAGACCGGCAGGATCTTCTCGGTCAGCAGCAGGCCGGTGAGCTCGCCGTCGGAATAGGAGTTGTCGCCGTCGGATGCTTGCGCGGCGTAGATATTCCAGTCCGCCGGGCTGAAGCGCTCGCGCACGATCTCGTGCATCGCCTGCAGCGCGCTGGAGACCAGCGTACCGCCGGAGGCCGGGCCATAGAAGAAGGTCTGCTCGTCGACCTCCTCGGCGCGATCGGTGTGGCGGATGAAGACGATCTCGACATGCTTGTAGCGCCGCTTCAGGAACACGTAGAGCAGCATGTAGAAGCGCTTCGCCAGATCCTTCATGTGCTCGGACATCGAGCCGGAGACGTCCATCAGGCAGAACATCACGGCCTGCGCCACCGGCCGCGGCACCTTCTCGTAGCGGCGATAGCGGATGTCGAGCGGATCGATGAAGGGAATGCGCTTGGTCTTCGCCTTCAGCTTTTCCAGCCGGGCGATGAGCTCGGCGCGCTCGTCCTCGTCGGTGCAGGCCTCGATCGCGGCTTCCAGCTCCTCGACCTCGTCCTTGCGCGGGCGCTTGAGCGCGATGCGGCGGGCGAGCGCCAGCTTCACGGTACGGCTGACCGAGATGTTGGCCGGCGAGCCCGAGGTGGTATAGCCGGCGCGCTGGATGCCTTCGCTCTCGGTCTGCGCGATCTTGCGCTTGGCGAGATCAGGCAGCTCGAGATCGTCGAGAAAGAGATCGACGAATTCGTCGCGGCTGAGCACGAAGCGGAAAGCATCTTCGCTGTCGCCTTCGCCGGGACCGGAATCCTTGGCGCTGCCCTGGCCCTGGCGCTGGAGATAGTCGCCCTCGACGAACTTCTTGTTGCCCGGCAGTACCATGTCGCGCGTCCCGCCTTCACGGCGGAAACGCGGCTCGTGCATGCCGTCGAGCGGGATTGTGACCTCTCCACCCTCCAGGACATCCTTGATGTCGCGTTCCTGCGAGGTCTTCTTGACGGCGCCCTGCACCAGGGATTTGGCCCGACGCAAGAACCGCTGGCGGTTCTCAAGACTCTTGCCGCCTGGATTCAGGCGCCTGTCAATAATATGAATGGCCACTTTCTCATCCGCCTCAACCGGCTTGCTTCACGCGCATGTACCATTCGACCAGTCGGCGAACCTGACGCTCGGTGTAGCCGCGCTCCACCATGCGTGCCACGAACTCGCCGTGCTTCTTCTCCGTCTCGCCGTCCTTCTTCGAACCGAACGAGATGACCGGAAGCAGGTCCTCGACCTGAGAGAATATCCGCTTTTCGATCACATCGCGAATCTTCTCATAGGAGGTCCAGGTCGGATTCTTGCCGCCGTTCTGGGCCCGGGAGCGTAACGAGAATTTGACGACCTCGTTCCGGAAGTCCTTGGGGTTGGCAATGCCCGCCGGCTTCTCGATTTTCGTCAATTCCTGGTTCAAAAGCTCGCGATCAAGCAGCTGGCCGGTGTCGGGGTCCTTGAAGTCCTGATCCTCGATCCAGGCATCGGCGTAATCGACGTAGCGGTCGAACAGGTTCTGGCCGTAATCCGAGTAGGATTCCAGATAGGCCTTCTGGATTTCGTTGCCGATGAACTCGGCGTAGCGGGGCGCGAGGTCGGCCTTGATGAATTCGAGATAGCGCTTCTCGACTTCCTCGGGCAGCTGCTCGCGGCGGATCGACTGCTCCAGCGCGTACATCAGATGCACGGCGTCGGCGGCGACTTCCTGCGGATCGTGGTTGAAGGTCGCAGCCAAGATCTTGAAGGCGAAGCGGGTGGAGACGCCGTCCATGCCTTCGTCGACGCCGGCGGCATCGCGATATTCCTGGACGCTGCGCGCCTTCGGATCGGACTCCTTCAGGCTTTCGCCGTCATAAACCCGCATCTTGGCAAACACGGTGGAATTCTCGTGCTTGCGCAGGCGCGACATCACCGAGAATCGCGCCAGCGTCTCCAAGGTCGAGGGCGCACACGGCGCGGACGCGAGCTCGGACCCCTGGATCAGCTTCTCGTAGATCTTCTGCTCCTCGGTGACCCGGAGGCAGTAGGGCACCTTGATGACGCAGATGCGGTCGATGAAGGCTTCGTTGTTCTTGTTCGACTTGAAGCTCGCCCACTCCGCTTCGTTGGAGTGCGCGAGGATGACGCCGGTGAACGGGATCGCGCCGATATTCTCGGTGCCGATATAGTTGCCTTCCTGCGTTGCGGTCAGCAACGGATGCAGCATCTTGATCGGTGCCTTGAACATTTCGACGAATTCGAGCACGCCCTGGTTGGCGCGGTTGAGGCCGCCGGAATAGCTGTAGGCGTCGGGATCGTTCTGCGCGTAGGTCTCGAGCTGGCGGATATCGACCTTGCCGACCAGCGAGGAGATGTCCTGGTTGTTCTCGTCGCCGGGCTCGGTCTTGGCGATCGCGATCTGGCGCAGCCGCGACGGCTGGATTTTTGCGACCCTGAATTGAGAAATGTCGCCGCCGAAGGCCTCGAGGCGTTTGTAGCACCACGGGCTCATCAGACCGGTGAGACGCCGGCGCGGAATGCCGTACTTCTCTTCCAGCATCGGTCCGAGCTGATCGGGATCGAACAGGCTGAGCGGGCTCTCGAACACCGGCGAGAGTTCGTCGCCGGCCTTGAGCACGTAGATCGGATGCACTTCCATCAGCGACTTGAGCCGCTCGGCGAGCGAGGATTTGCCGCCGCCGACCGGGCCGAGCAGATAGAGGATCTGCTTACGCTCTTCGAGACCTTGCGCCGCGTGGCGGAAGAACCCGACGATGCGCTCGATGGTTTCTTCCATGCCGTAGAAGCCGGCGAAGGCCGGATAGGTCCGGATCGTGCGGTTCAAAAAAATACGGCCAAGGCGTGGGTCCTTGGCCGTGTCAATTGTCTGGGGCTCACCGATCGCTGCAAGTAGTCGTTCGGCCGCGTTGGCGTATTTCATGGGATCGCTTCGACACGATTCCAGGTATTCAGCCATCGACATGTCGTGCTGGCTTCTCGCCTCGAACGACCGAGCGAAAGCGTTGAATAGAGAATCGTTGTACATGATCCCTCTCCGCGTGAGTTCCGCTACAAGCTGAAACGAAAGCAGTTACTGGACCGTTCCTCAGGCCGCTTCTCGAATCAGCGTGAGCACATGACGATCATTGGACACCCGGGTGCCGACACGACGCAACGCACAAGGTAGGCACTCGCTGAATTACGAACAGGCACTTGCCTGTAATTTGTGCGAATCTCTGTCCATCTTGGCGTATTTCCAGAAATTGTCACTGGCTCGCCACATCCGGGCGATACCGGGGCACCTTCCTCCGGCACTGCAACATGACGATTTGCGAGCGGCAAACTTATGACGCTTGCAAGGCGATCCCGCGGGTGCCGCGTTCATCTTCCTGCTGCAATGCGATGGCCTGATTGTTTGCAGCGGCCGGGTTGGCTGCAGCGTGGCAATCGCGGCAAGCGCGCAGCAGTGTGTCAAAATCGGTCGCCAACCCCTCCGGACGGATAACAATCCGTTCATCCTGCGCGCCGCGCGTGGCGGCACGGATGTAGGAAAGCTGTCGCTGCAAGGCAGGCGTCGGTGTCAGCACAATCGCCTTGCGGCCGCGGCATTCCTCAGCCGAGACATCAGCAATCGACTCCCAGAGCAGAAACTCATTGCCTATCCGCAAGTCGCGGATGCCGAAGAGGGTGACGATCACCACCGGCCCGCGCTCGGCCGGCAGCATCCAGATCAACCAGGCGGTCACAGGGCCGAACAGAGCGACGCCGAGATAGCCTATCGTCGTGTCATAGGGTGCGATCTCGCCCCACCAGTCGAAAGCAAGGCTTGCACTGAGCAGCGTCACCGCGAAGCCTGCCGCGACCAGCAGCCGCATGCGCGTGACGCATTGCCCGACTTCGAGATCATGAGACGAATCGATGCAGGTCGCCGACGGAATCGATTGCCGGTTATCGGCGACGGCAACACCATCAGGACGAGTGTGCATGCTTTCCCCCAGCATGGCCATTCGCAACCGAGCCCCGTGACGATCAGGCGGACCATTCCTCCTGACGACACCTCGCGACGCGAATAATCGACCTCAACCAAAAGCCTCGGCCGACCCATGCCGGCCAAATTATTATTACGCAAAAGCACGACGGCCGCCTGGATCGTCATGATCGCGACGGAGTTAGGCTACGAGTATGACGCCCTTACCCTTGATTGGTTCCCTTCCGGGAGCATGCTAGCTAGAGGATAGCGCGTCAGGACCGGTGCGGAAACCCCCTCCGTCCGCAGGCTTGGAGATAAATAAGCATCATGAATCCCGTCAAAGAACTGGAAAAGCACGGACAAGCCGTCTGGCTGGACTTCCTGGCCCGCGGCTTCATCGCCAAGGGCGACCTGAAGCGGCTGATCGACACCGATGGCGTCAAGGGCGTCACCTCCAATCCCTCGATCTTCGAGAAGGCGATCGGCAGCTCGGACGAATACGACGCCCCGATCGGCAAGGCGCTGAAGCGCGGCGACCGGACCGTGGCCGATCTGTTCGAGGCGGTCGCGGTCGAGGACATCCAGAACGCTGCCGACGTGCTGCGCCCGGTCTATGACCGCCTCAAGGGCGGCGACGGCTATGTCAGCCTCGAGGTCTCGCCCTATCTGGCGATGGACACGTCGGGCACGGTCGCCGAAGCACGGCGGCTCTGGAAGGACGTCAATCGCAAGAACCTGATGGTGAAGGTGCCGGCGACGCCAGAGGGCCTGCCGGCGATCGAAACGCTGATCGGCGACGGCATCAGCATCAACATCACGCTGCTGTTCTCGAAAGCGGTCTACCTCCAGGTCGCCGAGGCGTATATCGCCGGTCTGGAAAAATACGTTGCCGGCGGCGGCGATCCTTCCCATGTCGCGAGCGTGGCCAGCTTCTTCGTCAGCCGGATCGATTCCGTCGTCGACAAGCAGCTCGACGAGAAGATCGCACGGGCCAACGATCCCTCCGAGAAGGAGCGCCTCGCCGCGCTGAAGGGCAAGGTCGCGATCGCCAACGCCAAGGTCGCCTATCAGGACTACAAGCGCCTGTTCGCAGGCCCGCGCTGGGAGAAGCTCGCCGCCAAGGGCGCCAAGCCGCAGCGCATGCTGTGGGCCTCCACCGGCACCAAGAACAAGGACTACAGCGACGTGCTCTATGTCGAGGAGCTGATCGGCCCCGACACCATCAACACCGTGCCGCCGGCGACGCTCGATGCGTTCCGTGACCATGGCAAGCCGCGCGACAGCCTGGAGGAGAATGTCGAAGACGCCTATCGCGTGCTGGAAGAGCTGGAGCGCTCCGGCGTCTCGCTCGACGCCATCACCGAGGAACTGGTCAAGGACGGCGTCAAGCTGTTTGCGGACGCCGCCGACAAGCTCTACGGCGCGGTCGCCCACAAGCGCGCGACCGTGCTCGGCCCCGCGATCGACCGCCAGCTTCTCTCGCTCGGCGACGGCCTCGGCAAGGCCGTGGCCAAGAGCACCGAGGAATGGCGCGCATCGGCAAAAATCCGCAGGCTGTGGCAGCGCGACAAGTCGGTCTGGACCGGGACGGACGAGGACAAATGGCTCGGCTGGCTCGACAGCGCCGCCAAGGCCGATGTCGCCGATTATGAGGACTATGCGAGCCGCGTGAAGGGCCAGAAATTCTCCGACGCCGTCGTGCTCGGCATGGGCGGATCGAGCCTTGGCCCCGAGGTGCTGGCGGAGACGTTTGCCCGGAAGGCCGGCTTCCCGAAGCTGCACGTGCTTGACTCCACCGATCCGGCCGAGGTGCGGGCGATGGAGGCCAAGATCGACATCGCCAACACGGTGTTCATCGTGTCGAGCAAGTCAGGCGGCACCACCGAGCCGAACGCAATGAAGGATTACTTCCACGAGCGCGTCGCGCAGGCCCTCGGCCCGAAGGCCAAGACCGGCTTCCGCTTCATCGCGGTGACCGATCCCCGTTCGTCGCTGGAGAAGGCGGCCAAGAAGCTGAACTATGCCCGCATCTTCCATGGCGAGCCCTCGATCGGCGGCCGCTATTCGGTGCTGTCGCCGTTCGGCCTGGTGCCGGCGGCCACCGCCGGCATCGACGTCAGGACCTTCCTCAAGCATGCGCTGGCAATGGCCCGCTCTTGCGGACCGGACGTGCCGCCAGCCGAGAACCCGGGCGTGCAGCTCGGTCTCGCCATGGGCCTCGCCGGCCTCGAAGGCCGCGACAAGGTGACGATCCTGGCGTCGAAGAAGATCGCCGATTTCGGGGCCTGGGCCGAGCAGCTGATCGCGGAATCGACCGGCAAGGAGGGCAAGGGCCTGATCCCGATCGCCGGCGAGCCGTTGAGGGAGTCCGCGGCTTACGGCAACGACCGTTTCTTCATCGACATTCGCACCGAGGGCGAAACGGATGCCGCCCATGACTCGGCGCTCGCCGGGATCGAAGCAGCCGGTCATCCGGTGGTGCGCATCGTTATGAAGTCGATCGACCATCTCGGCCAGGAGTTCTTCCGCTTCGAGATGGCAACAGCGGTGGCGGGCGCGATCCTCGGCATCAATCCGTTCGATCAGCCTGACGTCGAAGCGGCCAAGATCAAGACCCGTGAGCTGACGTCGGCGTTTGAGAAGACCGGTGCGCTGCCGGCCGAAGAGCCGGTGGTGAGCACCAAAGAGTTCGATCTCTACACCGACGACCACAACGCCGCCGCGTTGCGCACGATGGGCGCCAATGGCGACCTCACCTCCTGGCTCAGGGCCCATATCACCCGCTCGCGGCGCGGCGATTATTTTGCCCTGCTCGGCTACATCGCGCGCGACAAGGCCAACATCGAGGCGCTGCAGGAGATGCGGACGGCCGTGCTGGAGAAGCGACATCTGGCAACCGCCGCCGAATTCGGCCCGCGCTTCCTGCACTCGACAGGCCAGGCCTATAAGGGCGGGCCCGACAGCGGTGTGTTCCTCCAGATCACCGCCGACGACGCCAAGGACCTTCCTGTGCCGGGCCAGAAGGCAAGCTTCGGCGTGATCAAGGCGGCACAGGCGCGTGGCGATTTCGACGTGCTGACCGAGCGCGGCCGGCGCGCGCTTCGCGTGCACCTGAAGGGGCCGCTCAAGAAAGGCCTTGCGGCGCTCAATGCCGCGCTCAACGACGCGCTGAATTAAGGGAATTTCTCACATGCAACTCGGCATGATCGGCCTCGGCCGGATGGGCGGCAACATCGTTCGCCGCCTGATGCGTCAGGGACATTCGACCGTGGTCTATGACAAGGACGCCAAGGCCGTCGCCGGTCTCGCCGCGGACGGCGCGGTCGGCTCGGCGACGCTCGAAGAATTCATCTCGAAGCTGGAGCGGCCGCGCACGGCCTGGGTGATGCTGCCGGCGGGCCGCATCACGGAAGCAACCATCGAGACGATCGCCGGCGTGATGCAGGAGGGCGACGTCATCATCGACGGCGGCAACACCTTCTGGCAGGACGACGTGCGTCGCGGCAAGGCGCTGAAGACGCGCGGCATCCACTATGTCGACGTCGGCACCTCAGGCGGCGTCTGGGGCCTCGACCGCGGCTATTGCATGATGATCGGCGGCGAGAAGCAGGTCGTCGACCGGCTCGATCCGATCTTCGCAGCGCTCGCCCCCGGCGCCGGCGACATTCCGCGCACCGAGGGACGCGAGGGTCGCGATCCCCGCATCGAGCAGGGCTACATCCATGCAGGTCCGGTCGGCGCCGGGCACTTCGTCAAGATGATCCACAACGGCATCGAATATGGCCTGATGCAGGCTTATGCCGAAGGTTTCGACATCCTCAAGAACGCCAACATCGACGCCCTGCCGGCCGATCATCGCTACGATTTCGACCTCGCCGATATCGCCGAGGTCTGGCGCCGCGGCAGCGTGATCCCGTCCTGGCTGCTCGACCTCACCTCGACGGCACTCGCCGACAGCCCACAGCTCGCGGAATATTCCGGCTTCGTGGAGGATTCCGGCGAAGGACGCTGGACCGTGAATGCGGCGATCGACGAAGCCGTGCCGGCCGAAGTGCTGACGGCCGCGCTCTACACACGTTTCCGTTCCCGTCGGGAACACACCTTCGCCGAAAAAATTCTTTCTGCGATGCGCGCGGGATTCGGCGGCCACAAGGAGCCGAAGCAGCCGGACGCTTCGAAGCCAAAATAAGAACTTAAGCGAAGGCCCAACGTTCGTGACAAAAGACCCGCAACCAAAGCGCAAGCCGGAAAACTGCGCCTTCGTCATTTTCGGCGTCACCGGCGATCTCACCCATCGCCTGGTGATGCCGTCCCTCTACAATCTCGCGGCCGAGCACCTGCTGCCGGAAAAGTTCTGCGTCGTCGGCGTGGCCCGCAGGGGCCAGTCGGACGACGAGCTGCGCGACGGCCTGCTGAAGGGCCTGAAGCAATTCGCAACGCGGCCCGTGGACGACGACATCGCCACAAGGCTGCTGGAATGCGTGACCTTCGTCGAAGCCGACGCAAAGGACCCGCCCTCCTTCGATCGTCTGCGCGAGCATCTGGATTCGCTGGAATGCGCGCAGGACACCGGCGGCAACCGGCTGTTCTATCTGGCAACCCCGCCGGCCGCGTTCGCGCCGACCGCGCGCGAGCTCGGCCGCACCGGCATGATGAAGGAGAATGGCGCCTGGCGCCGCCTCGTAATCGAAAAGCCATTCGGCACCGATCTCGCCTCGGCCAAGGCGTTGAACGCCGAGCTCTTGAAGATCATGGACGAGCACCAGATCTACCGGATCGATCATTATCTCGGCAAGGAGACGGTGCAGAACATCCTGGTGCTGCGCTTTGCCAACGGCATGTTCGAGCCGATCTGGAATCGCAACCACATCGACCACATCCAGATCACCGTCGAGGAGAAGCTCGGCGTCGGCCATCGCGGCGGCTTCTACGATGCCACCGGCGCGCTGCGCGACATGGTGCCGAACCATCTGTTCCAGCTGATGTCGCTGGTCGCGATGGAGCCGCCGGCGCGCTTCGACGCGCATTCGGTTCGCTCCGAGAAGGCCGACGTGCTGACCTCGATCCAGCAGCCAAGCCGGGAAGAAGCGCTGAGAAATTCGGTGCGCGCGCAATATCTCGCAGGCCGCATCGGCGACGAGGACATCATGGACTATCGCAAGACCGAAGACGTCAAGCCCGGCAGCACCACCGAGACCTTTGTCGCGCTGAAGCTGATGATCGACAATTGGCGCTGGGCCGGCGTACCGTTTTACTTGCGCACGGGCAAGGCACTGGGCCACAAGCGCACTGAGGTGGCGATCAAGTTCAAGCAGGCGCCGCTGTCGATGTTTTCAGGCACGACGGTCGACCGTCTCTCGCAAAACTTCCTCACCATCGGCATTGCGCCGACCGAAACCATCGAGCTTCAGTTCAATGCAAAAATCCCGGGGCCGAGCATCACCATCGACGGCGTCGAGATGAAGTTCAAATATGGCGACTATTTCCGCGCCGATCCGTCCACCGGCTACGAGACGCTGATCTACGACTGCATGATCGGCGACAACATCCTGTTCCAGCGCGCCGATGGCATCGAGGCCGGCTGGGCGGCGGTGCAGCCGTTCCTCGACGCCTGGAAGACCGCGGGCGACAATGGCATCGAGACCTATGAAGCCGGCAGCGACGGCCCGGCCTGCGCTGACGAGCTGCTGCGGCGCGACGGCCGAAGCTGGCGGAAGCTTTTGTGATGGCGACAGCCGCAGAGCCTAAGCTGATCGTCGTCGCGGACGCCGAAGCCCTCGCACAAGCCGCCGCCGAGCGGGCGATCGCCCGCATCGCAGCCAATCCCGGCCGCATCGCGATTTGCCTCACCGGCGGGTCGAGCCCGAAGAAGCTGTATCAGCTGTTCGGTAGCGAGGCTTGGCGCGGCAAGATCCCCTGGGATCGCGTGCATTGGTTCATCGGCGATGAGCGCTTTGTCGGCACGAGCGATCCGCTCAACAATATGGCCGTCGCTCGCGCCACGTTTCTCGATCGCAACGCGCCGTCAGGCCATATCCATCCGATTCCGACCCTGGTTGAAAATCCGGATGAGAGCGCTGCGGCGTATGCACACGAATTGCAAGCCTTCTACGGATCTGAAAGCCTCGATCCGGCACGGCCGTTGTTCGATCTCGTCCTGATGGGTGCGGGGCCCGATGGGCATACCGCCTCGCTGTTTCCCGGCTATCCCGGTATCGAGGAAACTGCGCGCTGGGTCGTCGGCGTGCCCAAAGCCAATGTCGCGCCCTTCGTGCCGCGGGTCTCGCTGACGCTTCCCACGCTGGCCTCGTGTCACGAGATGCTGTTCGAGATTGCAGGGCACGACAAGCAGCCGATCTTGACGCGCCTGCTCAATGGCGAGAATCTGCCGGCGTTACGCGCGCGCTCGCATGGTGAGACCGTCTGGCTGGTCGACCGGGCCGCGCTTCCGGAGGGGATTCGTGGCGGGCACTAAAGCACCTTGTGCGTTGATCGTGATGGGCGTGTCGGGTTCGGGCAAGAGCACGATTGCAGCTGCGCTGGGCGACCGCCTCGGCTGGCGATTCGAGGATGGCGACAGCTTCCACCCCAAGAACAATGTCGAGAAAATGCGGGCCGGCCATCCCCTCACCGATGAGGACCGCTGGCCCTGGCTCAACGCCATCGCCGACGAGATCGCGCGGGCCTGCGGCAAGGGCGAGCCAATCATCATCGCCTGTTCGGCGCTCAAGCATACCTATCGCGAGGTGCTGCTGCGCGGGCGCGACGACGTCCGCTTCGTGTTCCTGAAGGGCACGCAGGAGCTCATCGCCGATCGGCTGGCGCATCGCAAGGGCCATTTCATGCCGCCCGGACTGCTCACCAGCCAGTTCAACACGCTGGAGCCGCCGGAGGCGAGCGAGCACGTCATCACGGCCTCGATCGACGAATCCGTCGAAGCAATCGTCGATGGCATCGTGCGGCAGCTGAAAATCGACGGCGGGAAAAGCAGGGCCGAGCCATGACGAAAATCTCACTGATCGTTTCCGACGTCGACGGCACGCTGCTGACCAAGGACAAGACGCTGACGGAGCGCGCGCGGAGCGCGGTGCAGCGGCTGCACCAGGCCGGCATCGGCTTCACCATCACCTCCAGCCGGCCTGCGATCGGCATGCGCTTCCTGATCGAGCCGCTGGCGTTGTGGCTGCCGGTCGGCCCGTTCAACGGCTCCTCGATCGTCGATCCCGAGATGAATCCGGTCGAGCAGCATCTGATCCCGAAGGACGCGGCCGAGCGCAGCTTGCAGATCCTCCGGGAGTTCGGCGCCGACATCTGGCTTTTCACTTACGACAAATGGCTGATCGATAACCCCAGCGGTAAATACGTCGCGCATGAGCAGCACACGATCCGCTCAGATCCCACCATCGTGACGGATTTTGCACCGCATCTCGCCAGCGCCTGCAAGATCGTCGGCGCCAGCGCCGATGCGGCGGGCCTCGAGGCTTGCGAGAAGGCGATGCAGCAGGCGCTCGGCAGCGAGGCGACCGCGGTCCGCTCCCAGACCTATTATCTCGACATCACCCCGCCCGGCTTCAACAAGGGCACGTTCGTGCAGGCCATGGCCAAGCGGCTCGGCATTTCCCTGGATGCGGTCGCCACCATCGGCGACATGCAGAACGACCTCGCCATGTTCCGCGTCAGCGGCACCTCGATCGCCATGGGCAACGCCACTGACAGCGTCAAGGACCAGGCCACCAACGTCACCGCGAGCAACGAGCAGGACGGGTTTGCCGAGGCGATGGAGATGATCTTGAAGCGGAATGGGGTGGGCTAGAGCTTAATTGCGTCAAGTGCGCAGCTGGTCGTACCTCTCCCCAGCGGGGAGGGGTTAAGACCCTCCCCTACCGCGCGCTCCCTACTATTTCGACCGCTGCATCGCCGGCTTATCGCTGGCGTGCCTGGCCGCCGAGAGATTATGCGCGGTGTTGATCAGCGCGATATGCGTCAGCGCCTGCGGGAAATTGCCGGTCTGGCGGCGTGCGACGGGATCATATTCTTCGGCGAGGAGCCCGACGTCGTTGGCAAGCCCTGCGATGCGATCGAACAGCGCCTGCGCCCGATCGAGGTCGCCCGCGAGCACGTGGGCATCGGCCAGCCACAGGGTGCAGGCCAGGAACGCGCCCTCGATCGGCTGGGTCTCCTCGGAGACCTCGCGCGGGTCATGCCGCAGCACGAAGCCGTCGCGCATCATGTGCTTCTCGACGGCCGCGATGGTGCCGCGGATGCGCGGATCGTCGGCCGGCAGGAAGCCGACACCCGGCAGCAGCAGCACGCTCGCATCGAGCAGTTTTGAGCCGTAGGACTCGACGAAAGCGTTCTCTTCCGCGTCAAAGCCTCTGTTGCAGACGTCGCGATGGATCGCCTCGCGCAAGGTGCGCCAATGCAGCAGCGGCGCCTTGAAGCCAAAAGTCTCGGCGCTCTTGATGGCGCGGTCAAAGGCGACCCAGGTCATCACCTTGGAGAAGACGTAGTGCCTCGGCTGGCCGCGCCGCTCCCAGATGCCATGGTCGGGATGGTCCCAGACCTCGGCGAGATGATTCAGCACCGCACATTCCAGCGCCCAGGTCGCCTCATCGTCGAGTTGGAGCTTGGCCATACGCGACTGGTGGAAGGCATCGATCAGCTCGCCGTAAACGTCGAGCTGAAGCTGCGCATGCGCGGCATTGCCGACACGCACCGGCTGGGCGCCCTCATAGCCATCGAGCCAGCTTGCCTCCCATTCCAGCAGCCGGCGCTGGCCCCAGATGCCGTACATGATCTGCATGTTGGCGGGCGAGCCGGCGGCCGCGCGCAGCAGCCAATTGTGCCAAGCCAAGGCTTCGTCAGTGTAGCCCGAGTTCATCAGCGCCAGCAGCGTGAAGGTGGCATCGCGCAGCCAGCAGAAGCGGTAGTCCCAGTTCCTGGCGCCGCCGAGCTTTTCCGGCAGCGAGGTGGTCGGCGCCGCGACGATGCCCCCTGTCGGGCCGAATGTCAGCGCCTTCAGCGTGATCAGCGAACGCATGATGAGATCGCGATACTCGCCGTCATGCGTGGAACGGCTTGACCACTCCTTCCAGAATTTTTCGGTCTCCCGGAGCGCGATATCAGGGTCGATCGATTCAGGCGGATCGAGATGTGAGGGACCGTAGGTCAGCACGAACGGCACGGTCTCGCCGGCCCTGACCTCGAAATCGGACACCGTGGTGAGATCCTCGCCGCGCGTCTCGACCGGCGTGCGCAGCACCGTCATGTCCTGGCCGGCGACCGCCAGCAGTGAATGGTCGATCCGCCTCACCCAGGGAATATCGACACCGAAGCCGAAACGGATGACAAGCTCCATCCGCATCTTCACCGTGCCCTTGACGCCGCGCACCAGCCGCACGATGTCGGACGCCTTGCCGCGCGGCGGCATGAAGTCGACCAGCGCGACGGTGCCGCTCCCGGTCTCAAAGCGCGTTTCGAGGATGAGGGTGTTGCCGAGATAGCGGCGCGAGATACTTGTGACGTCCTCGCTCGGCGCGACCAGCCACCGACCGTTCTTGTGCGTGCCGAGGATCGCGGCAAAGCAGGCGTCAGAATCGAAGGCCGGCCAGCACAGCCAATCGATCGAGCCGTTGCGCCCGACCAGCGCCGCGGTCTCGCAGTCGCCGATCAGCGCATAGTTCTCGATCTTCTGAGACAATGTTTTGCGAGCCTAGGAAATCCCCGGATATCAACGCCCACCGATGAGCGAACGTTCCCGCGTCGCGGCCTTCAAAGCCGCGAGATCGACCTTGGCAGCGATCTGATCGAGTGCGACGGGAAGCCGCTGCCGCCAATTCGGGTGCTCGTCGATCGTGCCGGGAATGTTGGGCTGGTCGATCACGCCGAGCAGGTCTTCCATCGACACCGCGAGCAGCCGCGACGGCGTGCGCGACAGGAAGCCGAGCACCGAGTAGAGGTCGTTGGCGTTGATCCCGTTCTGGTGCAGAATCTGATCGAGCGCGCCGAGCGCGTCCCAACGTGCCTGCTCGTTCTCCCCGGGATCGAGCCCGAGCGACAGCTTCATCTTGAGATCGCCGAACGAGCGCCAGCCAGCATAGGTGCATAGATCATGCGTGTTGAGCGTGACCAGCGCGTTCGGCCGGTAGTGGTCGACATTGCGGAAATGGCCGGCATCGTCGCGCTCGAACATCATGACCAGGTAGGACCAGATGCCGAAATCCTGCATGGTCTCGCGGAAGCCTTCGGGCACGGTGCCGAGGTCCTCGCCGATCACGATGCATTTGTGGGTAACGCTCTCGCACACGACCGCCGCGAGCAGCGCCTCCAGCGGCATCTGCACATAGGCGCCGTTATCGGGCTTGAAGCCGCGCGGCACCAGATAAAGCCGCTTCAGCCCCAGCACGTGATCGAGCCTGATGGCGCCGGCATGCCGCATCGAGGCGGCCAGCATGTTCGCGAAGGGCACGAAGGACTGCGCCTCCAGGCCGCCTGCGTTGAAGCCGGCAAGGCCCCAATCCTGACCGACGGTATTGAGGACATCAGGCGGCGCGCCGACCGCAAGGTGGCGGGAGATTGACGTCTGTTCGTTCCAGGCATCGAAGCCGTTGGATTGCACGCCGACGGCAACGTCGAGATAGAGCCCGACGCGCATGCCGAGCTCGGCGGAGAGCTCCTTGGCGGCGCGCAATTGGCTATCCGCCGTCCATTGCACGAATTCGACGAACTCGACCTTGTGCCTGTCGGGTCCCTTGCGCATTTCAGCGCATTTGGCATCGTCCGGCTGCTGCCATTCCACTGGCCATTCCCACCACGGCACATTGAAACGATGCCGAAGCACCTCGAAGCAGGCGAAGCGTGACAACAGCGGCCCGCGGTCCGCTCGAAACGCATCGAACTGGTTACGCCGGACACCGGTCGCGGTCTTCAAGAAGCTGTCAAAGGCAGCACGGAGGCCCAGCCATTTCAGCGCCGCCATGTCGGCGTAAGGGACACGATCGCCTTGGCGCAGCCGCGTGGCGGTCGTGGCGGCGTCCGGGACGAGGTCGGCCGAATATTCGGGAATGGCCTCGACGTCGATATACAGCGGATTGAGAAACAGCCGGCTGTTCGGCGAATAGGGGCTGCAATCGGCCGGATGATCGTCGAACAGCACATGCAGCGGATTGAGCCCGACGCCGTCAGCCCCCAGCCGCTTGGCGAGCCTGACAAGACCGGCGAGATCGGTGAAATCGCCGATGCCCCAATTGCGGTCGGAGCGAACGGAGTAGAGCTGCACGGCCAGCAGCCAGCCGCGGTCAAACTCGCCGCCAAAGGCGCGCTCGGGTGCCACGATCATCGGCACCTCTTCCGTCGCGCCCGTAGCATCGGTCAGCGTCAGCCGGTGGTAACCGAGCGGCAGGCCGGCGGGCCAGGCGATAACAGGCTCGCGCGTCTCGCCCTGCCCGATCACATTGCCCTTGCCGGTGATTTTCCATTGCAGCGGCGCCGTGCCGACGGCAGCAAGCTCGGTGCGCGGATTGCCCAGCGCGCGCACCACCACCGGACCGCTGACGAAGCGATAGACCCGCTTCTCCGGCAGGGCATCGAGGATGGATTTGAGCGCCTCGGGCGCGGTGACCCGCAGCTTGCCGAGGGCGTCGACAAATTCGGATTGGACGCCCTTGGTCTGGGCTTGAGCTAAAAGATCCATTCGGCACGCAGCTTGCAGGCCATTGTCTGGCCGGGGGCATGGATTTTAACGAGGTCGCGGAAGAGGTTAGTCAGGGGTAACTCCCAAACCGCACCTGCCGTTCCCATGGGAACCAATGACACACAAGCGGCTTTCTATAGTGGTACCAAGCGTAGGTTCCCGACAAGGGAAACGGGCTCCTGCTTTCTTGTCAATGGCATCACCGTGAACAAGACAATTCAAACTGTCGAGAGTGCCGCCGCCGGCAGCGCTTTCCTCATCGAAGATATCTATCCGTTGATCGATGGCGGCCGCTTCGCCGTGAAGCGGATCGCGGGCGATCGGGTCGAGGTGTGGGCCGACATCTATCGCGACGGCGACGCCACCATCAGCGCGGCGCTGGTCTGGCGCGGCGAGCAAGACCGTGAATGGCGGCGCGAGCCCATGATCCATCATGGCGACGACCGCTGGTCCGGCGCGTTCACGCCGACCGAAGCAGGGCAATATGTCTATGCCATCGAAGCCTGGACCGACGAATTCGCCACCTGGCGCCACGGGGTCGAGCGCAAGCAGCTCTCCGGTGGCGACGTGACGCTCGATGCGATCGAGGGCGCTGGCCTTTTGACCAAGGCGCATGGCGCGCAACAGGACGCCGCGGCCGTGATCGTCAGGCAATGCGAGGACTATCTCCAGAACGGCGACGTCACCTCGCTGCTCGCAACCGACCTCGGCGAGGCCATGGCCGAGAGCCAGGCGCGGCTGGACCTGACCCGCTCGCCGAACTTCCCGCTTGTTATCGACCGCGACAGGGCGCGCTTCGGCGCCTGGTATCAGATGATGCCGCGTAGCCAGAGCGCGGTTGCCGGCCAGCACGGCACGCTCCGCGACTGCATCGCGCGCGTGCCCGATATCGCGGCGATGGGCTTTGACGTCTTGTACTTCACGCCAATCCATCCGATCGGCCGCACAAGCCGAAAGGGCCGCAACAACGCGCCTGTCGCAACCGAGGGCGAGCCCGGGTCGCCCTATGCGATCGGCTCGGCTGAGGGCGGCCACGATGCTCTGCATCCCGAGCTCGGCACCATCGAGGATTTCCGCGCGCTGGTCGCGACCTGCCTCGAATTCGGCCTCGAGATCGCGCTCGATTTCGCCGTGCAATGCTCGCCCGATCATCCCTGGCTGACGCAGCATCCGGAATGGTTCAAATGGCGACCGGACCGTTCGGTGCGGACGGCGGACGGCCCCTATTCTGATATCGTGATCCCCGATTTCGCCTCGGTCGACCGGGCCGGGCTGTGGAATGCGTTTCGCGACGCCATGCTGTTCTGGATCGACCATGGCGTAACCATCTTCGCGATCGACAATCACGACACCGCGCCGCTGCCGTTCTGGGAGTGGCTGATCCACGAGATTCGTCAGCGGCATCCCGAGGTGATCCTGTTCTCCAAGACGTTTGCGCGGCCGAAGCTGATGAAGGGCCTCGCCAAGCTCGGCTTTGCGCAGTCCTTCAGCTATTTCCCCTGGCGCACAGGAAAGTGGGAGCTGGAGCAATATCTCGGCGAGCTCTCGCGCTATCCGGAGCGGGATTTCTATCGGGCAAACCTGTTCGTCAACACGCCGGACCTGCTGCCGTATCATTTGCAGAGCGGCGAAGCCTGGATGTTCAAGTCGCGCGTCGCGCTGGCGGCAACGCTGTCAGGGAATTACGGCCTCTATAGCGGCTTCGAGCTGCTCGAGCACGAGGCCGTGCCCGGCCGCGAAGAATATCAAGATTCCGAGAAGTACCAGATCCGCCAGCGCGACTGGGACAAATCAGGCAATATCAAACCCTGGATCACGACACTCAACCGTATCCGCAACGACAACGCCGCGCTCCAGCAGACCAGCAATCTGCGCTTCCTCGGCATCGAGGACGGCGAGACCATCGCCTTCGTCAAGGAGGCCGCTGAACCGGTGAACGCGATCATCGCGGCCATCGCCCTCTCGCGCCATGCGCGCGAGATCTGGTTGCCGCTCGGCGACCTCACCATCGATGTCGGCGGCGAGCGCCGCCACGTCACCGCAATCGAAAATCTCATGACAGGCGAACAGTCCCGCATCGAATGGGGCGGGATCAAATTGCGTATCGATCCCGACCGCGATCCGGCCCTGCTCTTCCGCTGCCTGGCGTAAGGATCACGCCATGAATGTTCTGTCTTCCGTCGACACCAAGAAGGCCGAGGCTGCCGCGATCGCGGACGAGCTCTGGTACAAGGACGCCATCATCTACCAGCTCCACGTCAAGGCCTTTGCCGACAGCAACAATGACGGCATCGGCGATTTCGCAGGGCTGACCGAGAAGCTGCCTTATCTGCAGGATCTTGGCGTCACTGCGCTGTGGCTGCTGCCGTTCTACCCCTCGCCCGGCCGCGACGACGGCTACGACATCGGCGATTACGGCGCGGTCAATCCCGATTTCGGGACGATGAAGGACTTCAAGCGCTTCATCCAGGAAGCGCAGAAGCGCGGCCTGCGCGTCATCACCGAGCTGGTCGTCAACCACACGTCCGACCAGCACAATTGGTTCAAGCGCGCGCGCCGCAGCCCGGCCGGCTCGAGCGCTCGCGACTGGTATGTGTGGAGCGACACCGACCAGAAATACCAGGGCACGCGCATCATCTTCACCGACACCGAGAAGTCGAACTGGACCTGGGATCCCGAGGCCGGCGCGTTCTACTGGCACCGCTTCTTCTCGCACCAGCCCGACCTCAATTTCGACAATCCGCGCGTCGTCAGCGCCATCATTCAGGTGATGAAGCGCTGGCTGGACGCCGGCGTCGACGGCTTCCGCCTGGACGCCATTCCCTATCTCTGCGAGCGCGAGGGCACCTCGAACGAGAACCTCCCGGAGACGCATGCGATCATCAAGCGCCTGCGCCACGAGCTCGACGCCTATTCCAAGGGAAAGCTGCTGCTGGCTGAGGCCAATCAATGGCCGGAGGACGTGCAGGAATATTTCGGCCGTGGCGACGAGTGCCACATGGCCTACCATTTCCCGCTGATGCCACGCATCTACATGGCGATCGCGCAGGAGGACCGTTTCCCGATCACCGACATCCTGCGCCAGACGCCTGATATTCCCGCGAGCTGCCAATGGGCGCTGTTCCTGCGCAACCATGACGAGCTGACGCTGGAGATGGTGACCGACGTCGAGCGCGACTATCTCTGGACCACCTACGCCAACGATCCCCGCGCCCGTATCAACGTCGGCATCCGCAGGCGCCTCGCGCCACTGATGGACAACGACCGGCGCAAGATCGAGCTGATGAACTCGCTGCTGCTGTCCTTCCCCGGCACGCCGATCATCTATTACGGCGACGAGATCGGCATGGGCGACAACATCTATCTCGGCGACCGCAACGGCGTGCGCACACCGATGCAGTGGAGCCCGGACCGCAATGGCGGCTTCTCCCGCGCCGATCCCGCCCGTCTCTATGCGCCGCTGATCATGGACCCCGTCTACGGCTACGAATCAGTCAACGTGGAGGCACAGTCGCGCAGCCTGTCCTCGCTGCTGAACGCGACCAAGCGGCTGATCTCGGTACGCAAGTCGACGCTCGCCTTCGGCCGCGGCACCATGACCTTCATCCGCCCGGCCAACCGCGCCGTGCTGGCCTATGTCCGGCAATATCGCGACGAGGTCATCCTCTGTGTCGCCAATCTGTCGCGCGCGGCGCAGGCGACCGAGCTCGATCTGTCGCCGTGGAAGGATCGCATCCCGCAGGAGATGCTCGGCCGTACGCGTTTTCCGGCGATCGGCGAATTGCCCTACATGATCACGCTGGGGCCCTATGGCTTCTATTGGTTCCAGCTCCAGGAGCGCGACAAATCCGAGCCGGTGGTGCCGCGCGCGGTGCCGGAATTCGAAACGCTGGTGGTGCCTGTCAACTCCAACTGGGTGTCGCTTGCCCGTGAGCGCGGCGTGTTCGAGCGCGACGTGCTGCCGGGATTCCTGTCGCGCACGCGCTGGTATCCCGAACACGATCCCAAGCACATCAAGGCTGCGCTGACGTCAGCAGTGCCGTTCAGCGACATCGGCGACAACAGGCCGTGGATCGCGTTCTTCGAGACGACGGACGACGAAGTCGCGACGCGCTACGTGCTGCCGATGCAGATCGAGTGGGTCCGCTTCGACCGCGAGCGCTTCAATCCGAGGGCACTCGCCGCCGTGCGCCAGGGCGCACGCGAAGGCACGCTGCTCGACGTCGCCACCGACCAGATCTTCATCGGGCTTTTCCTGCGAGGCTTGTCGCAGAATCTCGTCGTGGACGAGAACAATCTGCGGCTCGAGTTCAAGCCGACAAGCCGGTTCGCGGATTACACCGTGAAGGAGCCTGCGCGCATTCGGACGGTCGAGCAATCGAACAGCACGGCGCTGGTCGACAATCAGTATGTCGCCAAGATCTATCGTCGGCTCGAGAGCGGCAGCAACCCCGAGATCGAAATCGGCAATTATCTCACCGAGGTCGCGCGCTTTCCCAACACACCAGCGCTGCTCGGCAGCGTCGAGCTGGTCGAGGGCGTCAGCCGCAGCGCGCTCGGCGTGCTGCATGCCTATGTCGAGAACCAGGGTGACGGCTGGGCCGTCACCACGGGCTACCTCGACCGCTATATCGACGAGCAGCGGGTGCTGCCGCCGGATGAAATGCACCGCGAGACCCAGGAGCAGTCACCCTATTTGCACTTCGTGGCGCAGATTGGCCGTCGGCTCGCCGAGTTGCACATGGCGCTCGCCGCCGCAAAATCCCCCGACCTTGCCCCTGAACCGATCGGCAAAGCCGACGTCAAGCGCTGGACGACAGACCTCAAGGCAAGGGCCGAGCGGGTCTTCGACCGGCTGGCCGATGCCCGGGACGGCCTGCGCGAGGCTGACCGGCCCCTGATCGATCAGCTCGTCGCGATGCGCGCGACCTTGCCCGGCCACGTCAATGCGCTCTTGCCATCCGACATCGGCGGGTTGAACATCCGTCATCATGGCGACTTCCGCCTCGGGCAAACTCTGATCGTGAAGGACGACATCTTCATCATCGATTTCGACGGCGATCCGCACCTCACCCTGGTCGACAAGCGGCGCAAGCTGCCTGCCGCGCGCGATGTCGCCGGCCTGGTCCGCTCGATCGATCTTTCGGTTAACGCCGCGCTTGGCCGGGCGCTGTCGGGCGGGGGTCATGAACACGGCCGGATTACGGCCGCGCTCGACGAATGGCGCGAGCGCGCCACCGCGACCTTCCAGTCCGCCTATCGTGAGGCCATGACCGACCGGCGGCTCTGGCCGGAAGACGCACATTCCGCGGAAAGCATGTTAAGGTTTTTCCTGCTTGATCTAGCGTTCGACGAGGTAGAGTACGAGCTGTCCCACCGGCCCGAAGGGCTCCATGCGCCGCTGACCGGCCTGCTTCGCATTCTGTCCAGTGCCGGGAGCGAAGCCCATGCCTAAACTGCCAGCCGAAGCCTACGCCATCATCGAGGGGCGCCACTCCGATCCCTTCCACTATCTCGGGATGCATCCCGAGGGTGGCAAGAGCGTGGTGCGCGCCTTCCTGCCGGAGGCCTCCAATGTCGAGGCGGTCGGTGAGCATGGCGAAGTCGCGCCGCTCGACCGCGTCCACGATTCCGGCCTGTTCATCGGCGCCCTGCCCAACGGCTCGAAGCACTACCAGCTTCGCGCCAAATTCGGCGACAAACTCGTCGAGTTCGAGGACGCCTATCGCTTTCCGCCAATCCTGACCGATTTCGACCTCTATCTGCTCGGCGAAGGCACGCATCAGCGGCTCTACGACAAGCTCGGCGCCCATCCGATGCGGCTGGACGGCATCGACGGTATCGGTTTCGTCGTGCTCGCTCCGAATGCGCGGCGGGTGTCCGTGGTCGGCGATTTCAATTTCTGGGACGGGCGGCGTCATCCGATGCGCGTGCGCGGCGCCGGCTATTGGGAATTGTTCATTCCGCATGCCAAATCCGGCGATCATTACAAGTTCGAGATCATCGGACCGCATGGCCATCTGCTGCCGCTGAAGTCCGACCCGATGGCGTTTGCCAGCGAAGTGCGGCCGAAGACGGCGTCGATCGTGTTCGACGAGGCGCATCTGCCGCGGCCTCGCCCGGCGCCCGACGGCATCAACGCGCTGTCGGCGCCGATGTCGATCTACGAGGTCCATCTCGGCTCGTGGCGGCGCAAGAGCGGCAACGAATGGCTAACCTATCGCGAACTCGCCGAGCAACTGCCGGCCTATGCCCGCGACATGGGCTTCACCCACCTCGAATTCCTGCCGGTGAGCGAGCATCCGTTCGACGGCTCCTGGGGCTATCAGCCGACCGGCCTCTATGCGCCGACCAGCCGTTTCGGCTCGCCTGAGGAGTTTGCCGCGCTGATCGATGCCTGCCATCGCGAGGGCATCGGCGTGCTGCTCGACTGGGTGCCCGGACATTTCCCTGATGATCCGCACGGGCTCGGCAGCTTCGACGGCACGGCGCTGTATGAGCACGCCAACCCGCTGCAGGGCCGCCACCTCGACTGGGGCACGCTGATCTACAATTACGGCCGCACCGAAGTGACGAACTTCCTCGTGTCGAACGCGCTGTTCTGGCTCGAGCGCTACGCTATCGACGGCCTGCGCGTCGATGCGGTCGCGTCCATGCTTTATCTGGACTACAGCCGCCCGCCCGGTGCCTGGATTCCGAACCAGTACGGCGGCCGCGAGAACATCGAGGCGATCAACTTCCTGCGCCGCTTCAACACCGAGCTGTTCGCGCGCTTCCCGCAGGCGACCACGGCAGCCGAGGAATCCACCGCATGGCCGCAGGTCTCGCGCCCGGTCGAATTCGGCGGGCTCGGTTTCGGCTACAAGTGGAACATGGGCTGGATGCACGACACGCTGAACTACATCAGCAAGGATCCGATCCACCGCAAATATCATCACGGCGATATCCTGTTCGGCCTGCACTACGCCTTCTCGGAAAACTTCATCCTGCCGCTGTCGCATGACGAGGTCGTGCACGGCAAGCGCTCGATCTTCGGCCGCATGCCCGGCGACGAATGGCAGCGCTTTGCGAACCTGCGCGCCTATTACAGCTTCATGTTCGGCCATCCCGGCAAGAAGCTGCTGTTCATGGGCGGCGAGATCGCGCAAAGCCGCGAATGGAATCACGACCAGTCGCTCGACTGGCACCTGCTGGAATACAAGTACCATTCCGGCGTCCAGGCGCTGGTCCGCGACCTCAACCGGCTCTATCGCGCGGTGCCGGCGCTGCACCAGATGGATTGCGATCAGGCCGGCTTCGAATGGCTGATCACCGACGATGCCAACCGCAATGTCTTTGCCTGGCTGCGCAAGGGCTTTGACGAGCACGCGCGGTGTCTCGTGGTCATCAACTTCTCACCCAATGTCTATCGCAACTATCGCGTCCCCGTGCCCTTTGCCGGCAAGTGGAAAGAGGTGTTCAACTCGGACTCCGCCCATTATGGCGGCACCAATGTCGGCAACATCGGCGAGGTGCAAACCGTTGCCGGCAAGTCGCCCGAGCTTCGTCTCACCATTCCGCCGCTCGCCGCGATCTTCCTCGTTCCGGAAAGCTGACCGATGCGTCTGACTGCTGGATCGCCCGCGCGCCTCGGTGCAAGCTGGGACGGACGCGGCACCAACTTCGCGCTGTTCTCAGCCCATGCGCAGAAGATCGAGCTGTGCCTGTTCGACAGCCAGGGCCGGCGCGAGCTCGAGCGCATCGAGCTGCCGGAGCGCACCGAGGACGTCTGGCATGGCTATCTCAACGACGTCTCGCCGGGCCAGCTCTACGGCTATCGCGTGCATGGCCCTTATGAGCCCGAGCACGGCCACCGCTTCAACGCCAACAAGCTGCTGCTCGATCCCTACGCCAAGCGCCTTGCCGGGCGCCTGGTCTGGAGCGATGCGCATTTCGCCTATCGCACCGGTTCGGCGCGCGAGGATCTCTCGTTCGACCGGCGCGACAATGCGCGCGGCATGCCCAAGGCCGTCGTGGTCGACGAGACCTTCAACTGGGGCCGGCGCGAGATAAGGCCCAACATCCCCTGGGAAGACACCATCATCTACGAGGCTCACGTCAAGGGCCTGACCCAGAAGCGCGACGACGTGCCGCCGAATTTGCGCGGTACCTATGGCGGGCTGTCGTCGCCGGCGATGATCGAGCATTTGAAGAAGCTCGGCGTCACCACCATCGAATTGCTCCCGATCCACAGCTTCGTCGACGACCGCGTGCTGGTCGAGAAGAAGCTCGCCAATTACTGGGGCTACAACACGCTGTCCTTCTTCGCGCCGGAGCAGCGCTATGCCCAGGACAACGCGCTGGATTCCTTCCGCACCACCGTGGCGCGCCTGCACGATGCCGGCATCGAGGTGATGCTCGATGTGGTCTACAACCACACCGCCGAGGGCAACCATCTCGGCCCGACGCTGTGCTATCGCGGCATCGACAACGCCTCCTATTACTGGCTGAACCGCGAGAACCCGCGATATTACGACGACTTCACCGGCTGCGGCTCCTCGGTGAACCTCACTCATCCGCGGGTGCTGCAGATGGTGATGGATAGCTTGCGCTACTGGGTCGAGGTCTGCCATGTCGACGGCTTCCGCTTCGACCTTGCCACCACGCTCGCGCGCGGCCCGAACGGTTTTGATCGCGGCATCTCGTTCCTGACTGCAATCCGGCAGGATCCGGTGCTCGCCACCGTCAAGCTCGTCGCCGAACCCTGGGATCTCGGCCTCGGCGGCTACCAGGTCGGCGCCTTCCCCTCGCAATGGTCGGAGTGGAACGATCGCTATCGCAGCGCCATGCGCCGCTACTGGAGCGGCGAAGGCAGCCTGATCGGCGATATCTCCAGCCGCATGACGGCCTCCTCCGACCTGTTCAATCACGATGGCCGCCGGCCGCGCGCCAGCATCAACCACATCACGGTCCATGACGGCTTCACGCTGGCCGATCTCTTCAGCTACAACGACAAGCACAACGAGGCCAATGGCGAGGACAATCGCGACGGCTCCAACGACAACCACAGCAACAATTGCGGTGTCGAGGGCCCGACCGACGATCCCAAGATCCTCGGCCTGCGCCGCCAGCTTCGCAAGAACGTGCTGGCCTGTCTGATGCTGGCGCAGGGTATTCCCTTGATCCTTGCCGGCGACGAGGTCGGCAATTCGCAATCCGGCAACAACAACGCCTATTGCCAGGACAACGAAGTAGGCTGGGTCGGCTGGGACAATCTCGGCAAGGACGGCGACGACATGGTCGATTTCGTCGCTGACCTCGCTGACGTCAGGCGAAAATTCTCGCAGTTGCGCAGCCATCGCTGGCTCGATGGCCGCCCCAAGGACGGCATCTCCTACGGTGCGCTGTGGCTGACGCCCGAAGGCAACGAGATGACGGACAGCGACTGGACATTTCCGGACGGCCGGTTCCTTTCTTATGTGATGGGACCGATGGAACCGGGCAGCGCGGCGATCTTTATCGTACTGAACGCCGCCCCCGAAGAGATCGCATTCAAATTGCCCAAAATGCCCGAATACAAGAGCTGGCAGCAGATCCTCAATACGACGGATGCCAAGCTGAACAGCGTTAATTTCATGTCTGGAAGCGACAGCAAGGCGCCGCCGCGCTCCGTGCTCGCGTTCGCGGGGGCGCTATGAGGCCATCCTTCGGGGCGAAGCCGACCAAGGACGGCGTGTCGTTCCGACTGTGGGCGCCCGGCGCGCGTCGCGTCGACCTCCTGCTCGAGCGGCGGCACGCGATGCAGCGCCGGCAGGATGGCTGGTATGTCGCCGAAATCGCGGGCTTGCCAGTCGGCAGCCCCTACAGGTTCAGGATCGACGACGAGATCGACGTCCCCGATCCGGCGTCCGCATTCCAGCCCGAGGATGTGTTCGGCCCGAGCGAGGTGATCGATCACGACGCCTTCAAGTGGCGCGCGAAGGATTGGCGCGGCCGCCCCTGGGAAGAGACGGTGCTGATCGAGACCCATGTCGGCACCTTCACGCGCGACGGCACTTACCGCGCCATGATCGACAAGCTCGATCATCTGGTCGTATCAGGCATCACCACGCTGGAGCTGATGCCGCTGGCCGATTTCGCCGGCCGCCGCGGCTGGGGCTATGACGGCGTGCTCTGGTACGCGCCCGACAGTGCCTATGGCCGCCCGGAAGATCTGAAGACGCTAATCGACGAAGCGCATCTGCGCGGGCTGATGGTCTTCCTCGACGTGGTCTACAATCACTTCGGCCCCGAAGGAAATTATCTCGGCCGCTATGCACCAACCTTCTTCACCGACGCGCACACGCCCTGGGGCAGCGCGATCGATTATCGCGTGCCGCAAGTGCGGGCCTTTGCGGTCGAGAATGCGCTGTCCTGGCTGACCGACTATCGCTTCGATGGTTTGCGACTCGATGCCGCCAACCACATCATGGCGATTCCCGGCGAGCAGTCGATGCTGCACGACCTCAGCGCCGCCGTCGGCGAGCTTGCCAAGGCCACCGACCGACACATTCATCTCGTGCTGGAGAATGGCGATAACCGCGCCAGCATGCTTGACGCCGCGCAGGAGCCGCCGAGCGGCAAATATCGCGCGCAGTGGAACGACGACTATCATCACGTCTGGCACGTGATGCTGACCGGCGAGCTCAACGGCTATTACGGCGACTACCAGACGCCGCGCATGGACCTCGCGCGCGCGCTCGCCTCGGGCTTCGTCTATCAGGGCGAGATCTCGGAATTCTGGGGCAAGAAGCCGCGCGGCGAAGCCAGCGGCGAGCTGCCGCCGGCGACCTTCGTCACCTTCCTGCAAAACCACGACCAGATCGGCAACCGCCCGCTTGGCGACCGCCTCGAGAGCCTGGCCTCGCCGCAGCAGATCGAGGCCGCGCTCGCAGTGACGCTGCTCGCGCCGATGGTGCCGATGCTGTTCCAGGGCGAAGAATGGGGCTCGAAGGTGCCCTTCCCGTTCTTCTGCGATTTCCAGGGCGGCCTTGCCGATGCCGTGCGCAAGGGCCGCAAGCAGGAATATGCCTGGGCCTACGCGACATACGGCGACGAAGTGCCCGATCCGCTTGATCCGGCCACGCCGCAATCGGCCGTGCTGGACTGGACGGGCCGCACGCCCGAACAGGACGCGCGGCTGGCGCTGGTGCGCAATCTCCTCGCGCTTCGCCACAAGGAGATCATGCCGCGGCTGAAGGGCGCGCGGTTCGGCGATGCCGTGGCTGAAGACAACGGCCTGCTCAATGCGCACTGGCGCATGGGCGACGGTACGACGCTGCGGCTCACGGCCAATCTGTCCGACAAAGACATCGCGCATTCCAACAACAATGCAGGCACGCCGATCTGGGGCGGCGCGGCCGGCGACCGACTTCCGCCCTGGTCGGTGGTTTGGCATCTCGGAGGTTGATATGCCTTCCGCGATTCCTCTTGCGACCTACCGGCTTCAGCTCACCGCGGATTTCGACTTCGACAAGGCCGCTGCGGTCGTGCCTTACCTCAAGGCGCTCGGGATCACGCATCTCTACGCCTCTCCGGTGATGAAGGCACGCAAAGGCTCGACCCATGGCTACGACACCGTCGATCACAGCCAGTTCAATCCCGAGCTCGGTGGCGAGGCCGGCTTTGCGCGGCTGAGCGAGACGCTCGCTAAGCACGATCTCGGCCTCATCATCGACTTCGTGCCCAATCATGTCGGCGTGCACTTCGCCGACAATCCCTGGTGGCTGGACGTGTTGGAATGGGGCCAGGCCTCGCCGCACGCCGTTTCCTTCGACATCGATTGGGATCAATTGCCCTATCGTGCCCGCGGCGGCGTGCTGCTGCCGATCCTCGGTACGTCCTATGGCGAGGCGCTGGAACGCGGCGACATTGAGCTGCGCTACGATCCGGATGAGGGCAGTTTTTCTGCCTGGTATTTCGAGCACCGCCTGCCGATCGCGCCGGAACGCTATGGCGAGATCCTGCGGATGATCGTGAAGGAGGCGGATGCCGCCGATACCGTCGCCGGCAAACGCCTGCTCTCGCTCGCCGCGCACACCACCGGCCTGCGCCGGCCGAACCGCAAGGAAGCGCCGGGCTTCAAGGCGGAGTTGAAGGAGATCACAGGCAGCGCCGACATCATCATCCACGGCCTCGCCGCCTATCGCCCGGCAAAAGATCGCCCGGCGCAGACGCTGGCGCTGCATCACTTGCTAGAACGGCAGAACTACAAGCTGGGCCATTGGCGGCTGGCGTCCAGCGACATCAACTATCGCCGTTTCTTCGACGTCAACGGGCTCGCGGGCCTCCGCGTCGAGGACGCGAGCACGTTTGCCGCCACGCACCGGCTGGTGAAGCAGCTCGTCACCGACGGGAAGCTGCAAGGCATCCGCCTCGATCACATCGACGGCCTGCGCGACCCCGCGCAATATTGCCAGCGGCTACGCCGGCTGGTGCGCGACGCGCAAGGCAATGCAAAGCCGTTCTACACCGTGATCGAAAAGATCCTGTGCGAGCACGAGAAGTTGCCGCACTTTGCCGGCGTCCAGGGCACCACCGGCTATGAATGGATGAACGCGATCACCCAGGTGCTGGTCGATGCCAGGGGGCTGGAGGCGCTGGACGAAACCTGGCGCCAGATCAGCAACCGGCCGCCGCGGCTCGCGCCTTACGTGAAGGATGCCAAGAGGCGCGTGCTGGAGACGCTGCTGACCAGCGAATTCATCGTGCTGACGCGTCTGCTTGCCCGGATCGCCAACGGGCACTATTCGACCCGCGACTTCTCCGCCGACAGCCTGCGGCAGGCACTCGAGCTCTACGTGCTGCACTTCCCGGTCTATCGCACTTACCTGACCCATAGCGGCCCGACCGCGCTCGACCGCAAACTGATCGACGACACCATCGCGCGTGCCCGCGCAGAGTGGTTCGCTGCGGATGAAGGCATTTTCGACTTCCTGCGCGATGCGCTGACCATGGACCTGCTCAAACCCGGCCGCCCGCCGCACAGCGCGCCGCGCGTGCGCCGGTTTGCGCTGAAGGTGCAGCAATTCACCGGACCGATGATGGCGAAATCGCTGGAGGACACCGCGTTCTACCAGTTCCATAGGCTGCTGGCGCTGAACGAGGTCGGCGGCGATCCCGCCAGCAAAGGCCTCACCGTACCCGCCTTTCACGAGGCGATGCGAGCCCGCGCCAGGGAATGGCCGCAGGGGATGACGGCAACGGCCACCCACGACACCAAGCGCGGCGAGGATGCGCGGGCGCGGATCGCGGCGCTCAGCGAGATATCAGGCGAATGGACCAGCGCGGTTTCGCGCTGGAAGGTGCTGAACGCGCCGCACCTTGCGCTCCACGCCAATCTGCGCGCGCCATCGGCAACGTTCGAATACATGCTCTACCAGGCCCTGCTTGGCGCCTGGCCGCTACAGGGGATGGATGCCAGTTTCGTCGAGCGCATCCAGGCCTATGCGCTCAAGGCGGCTCGCGAGGGCAAGGAAGAGACAAGCTGGCTCAATCCGCATGAAGCGTATGAAAATGGCGTCAAGAGCTTCATCGAGAAGATTCTCGATCCAGCACTGTCAGTCGAATTCCTGGAAGCGCTTGCCACTCTGGCTCGCCGCGTCGCGCTGCTTGGCGCGCTGAATTCGCTGAGCCAGCTCACGCTGAAGGCGACACTGCCGGGCGTGCCCGATTTCTACCAGGGCACCGAATATTGGGACCTGTCGCTGGTCGATCCCGACAACCGCCGCCCGGTGGATTTTGCCGCAAGGCAAGCGGCGCTGGATTCGCTGGAAACGCCGGACTGGGGCGGGCTGATCAAGACCTGGCCGGACGGCCGGCTCAAGCTGGCGTGGACGCGGCACCTTCTCAAGCTCCGTACTGAGCTTGCCGACGTTTTTGCGCAAGGCGGTTATCAGCCGCTGGAGGTGCGCGGCGCGCACGCCGATCATGTGATCTCCTTTGTCCGCCACCACGGCCGCGCTGCAGCCATCGTCGTGGTTGCGCGACAATTCGCGCCCTTCACGCAGGCGGGCCGCGAGTGGCCCGCGCTCGAAGCTTTTGACGCAACCGTCGACGTCAGCGGCTACGCCGCGCCGGGCCTTGCGGGCAACGAATTGCCGCTCGCGCAGGCGTTCCGTGATTTTCCCGCCGCTGTCATCGAGGCCCGCACGGCAAGCTCCATCAAGCCTGGACGACAGCGCGTGCGCGCCTGACGCTCATTTCCCCTCATCCTTGGTCAGTAGCAATTGTCCGCGCTTGCGGATGGTCGCCTGCGCCATCTCGGCGAAGCGCTGCAGCAGCCACGGCAGCACCACCTGAACCTTGACATGGTCGTCGGCGACATCAACCTGACCGCTTGCGATCTGGCCGAGGGCGCGGATGCGAAAGTTCATGGTGTCGCCGCTCCAGCGCTCCTCCTCGACCTGCATCACGGGAATGCTGGCGGCGGCGCGGCCGAGCCCGGTCTTGAGCCGTCGCACCGCCTCCTCGCGGCCGAGACGATGCGGAATGGAGACGACAAGCGGTGCTGACATGGCCCTGCCCTGTGGTGACTGATCCTCACATAGTGATGCCGGATGGAGACGCAAAGGTTCCATGCAAGTTGGAGCCGTCGCCCCGTTTCAAATCCGGAACTTTAAAACCCTGGGCAAGTTGCCCTCCGCACAACGGGACAGGTTGCAACGACCCTTTCGACAAAGGGCTGGAGGAGATTCTCATGTCTATCGGTACGATCATTCTGATCATCCTGGTTATCGCGCTGCTCGGCGGCTTCAGCGGCATCGGCGGCGGCCCGTTCTACGGCACCGGCTATTACGGCGGCGGCGGCCTTGGGCTCGTCATCGTCATTCTGCTGATCCTGCTGCTGATGGGCCGGATCTAGCACCACAACGAGGATCTCGTAGGGTGGGCAAAGGCGCACTTGCGCCGTGCCCACCTTCCCTCTCCGTAACAGGCAGATGGTGGGCACGCGCCGCTTTGCCCACCTTACGGGAGTTGCGCCCGTAGCTCCGGCCTACTTCGTTTTCCCCGCCAGCTTCTTGATCGCCGCCTTGATCGACGCGGCCGCATCATCATAGCCCTCCCACGCCTTCGATCGCGCCAAAAGGCCCGGCACAGTCCGCACCGTGTAGCGCTTCGGATCGAGATCGCCCTTCACCTGCGCCCAGGTCACCGGCATCGACACGGTCGCACCATCGCGCGCACGCGGCGACAGCGGCGCCACCGCGGTGGACAGACGATCATTGCGTAGATAGTCCAGAAAGATCTTCCCGTTGCGCAGCTTCTTGGACATGTTGAGCAGGTAGCGCTCGGGATCGTCATCGGCCATCCGCTGGCAAACGCCTTGCGCGAAGGCTTTAGCTTCTTTCCAGCTCACTTTGTCGCGCGCGCCGTGGAGCAGCGGCACCACGACGTGGAGACCCTTGCCGCCGGTGGTCTTGCAAAAGCTCTCCATGCCGACGTCGGCGAGCCGCTTCCGCATCTCCTTGGCCGCCTCGACGACATCGGCGAACTTCACATCCGGTGCCGGATCGAGGTCGAACACCAGGCGGCCCGGGGTATCATAGGCGTCAGGCGCGCAATTCCAGGGATGCAGTTCGACGCCGCCAATCTGCGCGACCGCAGCGAGGCCCTCGACGCGATCGATCTGCAAATATGGCTTGCGATCGCCCGAGACCTTGGCGAGCTCGAGCAGGTTCGATGTGCCCTGCATGGCATGGCGCTGAAAGAACTTCTCGCCGGAGATACCGTCGGGTGCGCGCAGGATCGAGCAGGGGCGGCCCTTCAGATGTTCGATCATCCAGGCGCCGACGGCCTCGAAATAGCGCGCGAGATCGAGCTTCGTCACGCCCTCACCGTCGCCGCCGTCAGGCCACAGCTCCTTGTCCGGCTTCGAGATGGCGACGCCCATGACCTCGGCGGTGCCGGAGTTCTTTCGCTTGTCGGCCTTCGGCACGGCGCGCTTCCGGGCCGAGGGTTTTGCCAGATTGGTATCCACGGGCGTCTCCGCCTCGACCTCCGCGGCCGGCTTGTCCTGCCGCAGGCCCTTGAAGGCGGCCTGGCGGATGTTGCCGTCGGCGGTGAAGCCCGCGAACTCGATCTCGGCCACGAGCTCGGGCTTCAGCCAGTGCACGTCGCGAGTCTTCTTCGGCGCATTCTTGCCACCGAAGGGACTTTCCTTGGCCTCCATGGCGTTCAGCGACGGCATGATGCGCTTGACCTTGTCCGCACCAAAGCCGGTCCCGACCATTCCGACGAAGGCGAGATGATCGCCCCGATGCACGCCCGCCATCAGAGAGCGGAATTTTCCATTGGTGGTCTTGTAGCCGCCGATGACGACCTCGTGGCCGGCGCGACATTTGGCCTTGGTCCAGCTCTCGGTGCGGCCCGAACGGTATGGCGCGTCCAGCTTCTTCGACACCACGCCTTCAAGCTCGAGCTTGCAGGCCGATTGCAACACCGCCTCGCCGCCGCTCTCGAAATGCTCGACATAACGGATTTGGTTCGCCTTCGTCTTGCGCGCCTCCAGCAATTCCTTGAGGCGTTCCTTGCGCTCGCCGAGCGGCAGGCGGCGATAGTCGAGGCCCTCGGCGAACAGCAGGTCGAAGGCGAAGAAGATCAGCTCTTCGGTCTTGCCGTCCGACAGAGCAGCCTGCAGCGAAGAAAAGTTCGGGGCGCCGTTGTGGTCGAGGGCGACGATCTCGCCGTCGATCAGCGCGTCGGGCAACCCGTTCGCCTCCTTGGCGATCGATGCGAACTTGTCGGTCCAGTCGAGGCCCTTGCGCGTCTTCAGCGTCGCCTCGCCGTCTTCGACGCGCAGCTGGACCCGGTAGCCGTCGAACTTGATCTCGTGGCACCAGCCATCCGACGCTGGCGGCCGCTCTACCGGGGTGCATAGCTGCGGCTCCACGAAGTCAGGCATCTCCGAGGCCTTCTTGGCCGTCGTCGCAGTCGTCGCTTTCTTCTTCGACGTTTTTCCGCTCTTCAGCGCCGCACGGGGCGCCGGCTTGACCGTGCGCCCTTTCGTCTCTTCGGCCCGGTTGGATTGCCAGACCGCATCGGCCTTGCCCTTACTCTTCGCCAGCATGAACGGTTTTGGCGCGCGCCCCTTCCCGCCTGCGATCTGTTCCATCGCACGGCCGGAGGCCACGGACTTGTCCTCCGCCAAAATATCCTCGTCCTCGCTGGCATAGTCGTCGCGGTGCTTGATCAGCAGCCAGTTGGTGCGCTTCTCACCGCCGCGATTCCGCATGCGAACCAGCACCCAGCTGCCGTGCAGCTTGTCGCCATGCAGGGTGAATTTGAGATCGCCCTTTTTGAAGCCGGCTTCGGGATCATCGGACTCCCAGGTGCCGCGGTCCCACAGCATCACGGTGCCGCCGCCATACTGCCCCTCGGGGATCGTTCCTTCGAAATCGCCATAGTCGAGCGGATGGTCCTCGACTTCCACCGCCAGCCGCTTGTCGTGCGGATTGAGCGAGGGTCCTTTGGTCACTGCCCAGGACTTGAACACCCCGTCGAATTCGAGCCTGAGATCGTAATGCAGCCGGGTCGCATCATGTTTCTGGATCACGAAGCGCCGTTGCTTTGAGGGCGCGACCGCTGTCTTGCCCGACGGTTCGGGCGTCTTTTCGAAGTCACGCTTCTTTCGATAGGTGGAGAGTTTTTGCAGCACGACCGGTCCCACATCCTCTAATCGCGTTGAAGCCTATCACGGCAAAAGTCCCACCCGGAACCAAAACCCTGGCGGGTGGTTGGAGTTCCAAAACGCGTTGAATTCACTGGAGAATGGAATGGCCCCGCGCGCTTATTGGAAAGGAACGTTGAAACTCTCGCTGGTCAGTTGCCCGGTCGTGCTCTATCCGGCGACCACGGCCGCCGAGAAGACACGGTTTCACATGATCAACCGCGAGACCGGCAACCGGCTCAAGCAGCAGATGGTGGATGCCGAGACCGGCGACGTCGTCGAGAGCGACCAGAAAGGCCGCGGCTACGAGTTGCGCAAGGGCAAATATGTCGAGATCGAGCCGGAGGAGCTCGAGGCCGTGCAGATCGAGAGCAACCACACCATCGACATCGAGAGCTTCGTGCCGAGCGAGGAGATCGATCAGCGCTATCTCAACCACCCCTATTACATTGCGCCCGAAGGCAAGGCTGCGATCGACGCCTTTGCCGTGATCCGCGACGCCATGAAGGACCAGGATCGCGTGGCGCTCGCCAAGATCGTGCTGACCAATCGCGAGCACATCATCGCGATCGAGCCGCTCGGCAAGGGCCTGCTCGGCACCACGCTGCGCTTTCCTTACGAGCTGCGCGACGAGGACGCGTTTTTCGACAACATCAAGAGCCCGAAGATCACCAAGGACATGGTCGAGCTCGCCGGCCACATCCTGCATACCAAGGCCGCGCATTTCGATCCCAGTAAGTTTAAGGACGACTACGAAACCGCGCTGAAGGCGCTGGTGAAGCGCAAGGCCAGCGGTAAGAAGATCGAATTGCCGGAGCCCGAGGAGCGGCCGAGCAATGTTGTCAGCCTGATGGATGCGCTGAAGCAGAGCTTGAAGGGGCGCGGCGGGAAGAAAACCGCGGCGAAGTCGCATGCGCGACGGGCGACGGGGCGGCGGCACGCTGCCAAGAAGACGCACCGATCCACAGCGCGGCAGAGGAAGGCGGGTTGATTTGCTCCGTCATTGCGAGCGCAGCGAAGCAATCCAGGATCGTTCCGCGGAGGGACTCTGGATTGCTTCGCTGCGCTCGCAATGACGATATGGAAGCAGAATCGCGTCCCAACAGGAAGTCAATCCCCCGCCTTCAAGCGGTACCCGATCCCCGTCTCCGTCAGCACATATTGCGGGCGCTCCGGATCGGCTTCGATCTTCTGGCGGAGCTGGCGGACGTAGACGCGCAGATATTGCGCGTCGGTCAGCTCGTCCCAGAGCTCCTTGAGCAGGAATCTGTGGGTCAGCACCTTGCCGGCATGCTGGACCAGCACGCGCAGGAGATCGTATTCCTTCGGCGATAGCTTGATTTCGCGCTCGCCGAGCTTGACGATGCGGCGGACGAGATCGACCGAGAGATCACCAGTGCGAAACACCGGACGCTCACCCTGCACCTGCAACTGATGCCGTAGTGCGGCGCGCAGGCGCGCCAGGAGCTCGTCCATGCCGAACGGCTTGGTCAGATAATCATCGGCGCCGAGATCGAGCGCCTGCACCTTGCCGGCCTCGTCGCCGCGGCTCGACAGCACCACGATCGGCACGCTCTCGTTGCGGGCGCGGATGGTGCGCAGCAGCTCATGGCCCTGGATGTCGGGCAGGCCGAGATCGAGAATGATCAGCGCGGGCTCTTCGCTGAGCTTCTCCAGCGCGACCTTGCCGTTCGACGCCTCCAGGATCTCGTAGCCCTGCGTCGATAGCCCCATCCGCAACAGCTTGCGGATCGGCGGCTCGTCGTCGATCACCAAAACCTTGATCGGGGCAGCACTCATGCGGCGGTATCCAATGCTTTGGTCTGCGCCGGAACCGGCAGACGAATGGTGAGGATGGCGCCGCTGCGGTCGCTGCGATTGGCAGCCGAGATCGTGCCGCGCATGGCTTCGACGAAACCGCGGGAGATGGCAAGCCCGAGCCCGGTGCCGGGACGCACGTGGTCGCCTTTCTGCACGCGATAGAACTTGTCGAACACGCTTTCAAGCTCAATGGGCGGAATGCCGGCACCCTCGTCCACGATATCAAGCACCACCTGGTCGCCCTCGCGCCGGCTCTTGATCGCAATGGTGGTCTCGGCCGGTGAATATTTTGCCGCATTGTCGAGCAGGTTGAACAGCACCTGCTCGAACAATACGGCATCCAGCTCGAGCATCGGCAGATCGGCAGCCAGGATCAGCTCGACCTTGTGAGCTGTCAGGATCTTCGAGGCCCTCCGCAGTGCGCTGCCGACGATCTCGCCGAGATCGTGCAGCGCCGTGTTGGGCACGATGGCGCCGGATTCGAGCTTGGTCATGTCGAGCAGATTGGCAATGAAGCGGTTGAGCCGCTCGGACTCGTCGATCACGGTCGCCAGCAGGTCGCGCTTCTCGGTGTCGGACAGCGCGCCGGCGAGATCGCGCATGGTCGAGGCCGCCCCCAGCACAGACGCGAGCGGCGTTTTCAGATCGTGGGAAATCGAGGTCAGCAAAGCCGAGCGAAGTCGTTCGGACTCGACGGTGCGCTTGACCCGGTCCATGTCCTCGACCAGCAGCACGCGCTCGATCGCGAGCGCGCCCTGGTCGACCAGCGCGTCCAGCAGCCGGCGCTGGTCCGGCGTCAGCAGCGGGCCGGTGCGATCATTGTCGATGCCGATCACGCCGATCGGACCGCGCCCGGTGCGCATCGGCAGGAACAGCCGCTTGGCGCCCGGCAACGTATCCGAGCCACGGCCGGCGGGGCGGTCATTGCTCCAGGCCCAGTTGGCGGCGGCAAGATCGGCCTGGTCGAGCTGGTCCTCGGGCGGATAGCCTGATTTCACCGTCAACAGGCCATCCTCCGGCAGCAGCAGCACCACGCGAACTTTCAGCATTAGCGCGATCTGATAGGCCGAGGCCCACAGCACGTCATCGAGCGTGGCCGTGCCGGCGAGCTTGCGGCTGAAGGCGTAAAGCTGCTCAGTGGTCCTGATGCGGCCGATCGCGGTGTCGGCCTGCGTGCGCACGCGCGCCGCCACATTGGACACCAGGATCGCGATCAGCATGAAGAAAAAGAACGCCGCGACATTGGTCGGATCGGTGATGGTGAAGGTGTAGACCGGCGGCAGGAAGAAGAAATTATAGGCCAATGAGGCTGCGATGCTCGCAAGCAGCGACGGCCACAAGCCGTAGCGCACCGCGACCGCGACCACCGCGGTGAGCAGCACGAGGTCAACATTCTCGATGCCGAACCGCGGTTGAAGCAGCTCTGCGGCGCCGAGGCCGACCAGCACGACACCGAGCGATTTGAGATAGGGCAGCGGATTGAACGGTTCGGTCCGCGCGGCGGTCTGCACGGCCGTCTTCGGCGCCGCCTCGTCCAACAGCTCGTCGCCGGGGATGACATGAACGCTGATATTGCCGGCACGGCGCACCAGATCGTGCACGACAGAGCCGCGCGCCATCTCGAACCAGCGCGAGCGGGTCGACTTGCCGATCACGATCTGGGTGACGTTGTTGCCTTGCGCGAAATTGATGACGTCGTCGGCGATGCGGCGGCCGACCGCGGGAATCGTCAGCGCCTCGCCGCCCAGCGATTCCGCAAGCCGCAGCGTGTCCGCCAGCCGGTCACGCTCCTGGTCCGAGAGCTGGAGCGAGCGTCGCGTCTCGATCGAGATCGCGGTGAATTGCGCATGCAACCGATCGGCCAGCCGCTTGGTATAACGCACGAGCCCGGCCGCGCGCGGATCCTCGCTGACGCAGACGAGGATGCGCTCGCCCGCGGCCCACGGGCCTGCGATGGCGTTCGCCTGCATGTGATTGAGCAGCTGCTCGTCGACGCGCTCTGCCGTGCGCCGCAGCGCCAGTTCGCGCAGCGCAGTCAGGTTGCCCGGCGAAAAGTAATGCTCCAGCGCCCGCTCGGCCTGCTTGGGAACGTAGACCTTGCCTTCACGCAGGCGCTGGATCAGGTCGTCGGGCGTGAGGTCGATCAGCTCGATCGCATCGGCGCGGTCGAAGATCGAATCCGGCACGGTCTCGCGGACCCGGACATGGGTGATCTGGGCGACGACGTCGTTCAGGCTCTCGATATGCTGGATGTTGACGGCGGTATAGACGTCGATGCCGTGGGAGAGCAGCTCCTCGACGTCGAGATAGCGCTTGGGATGACGGCTGCCGGGGGCATTGGTGTGCGCGAGCTCGTCGACCAATGCGATCTTCGGCCGCCGCGCGATCACGGCATCGAGGTCCATCTCCTCGACGATCTGGCCGCGATAGTCGAGCCGCTTGCGCGGGACGACCTCCAGTCCCCGCACCAGCGCCTCGGTCTCGGCGCGGCCATGGGTCTCGACGAAGCCGACCACGACGTCGATGCCGGCCTTGCGCCGGGCATGGGCGCTCTGCAGCATCTCGTAGGTCTTGCCGACGCCGGGCGCGGCGCCGACGAATATCTTCAGCTTGCCGCTCGCGCTCTCCTCCCGGCGCGCGGCTTCCAGCAGCGCCTCGGGCGATGGACGTTGTTCGGGATCGCGGCGCTGCTGAACCATCAGGCTAATATAATCATCCTGATATTGCCGGCCTAGACGCTACTTCGCGGACGCACGATCCAGCGCGAGATTCAGCGCCAGAACGTTAACCCTGGGTTCGCCGAGCAGGCCGAGCCAACGGCCCTCGGTGTTGGCGGCGACGAGTGTCTTAAGCGACTCTTCCGGAATATTGCGCGCCTTTGCCACCCGCGGCACCTGGAATTGCGCGGCCTCAGGCGAAATGTCGGGGTCGAGACCGCTCGCCGAGGTCGTGACCAGATCGACCGGAACGGGGGCATTCGGGTTCTCGGCCTTAAGCTTGTCCACATCCTCCTTCAGCCGGTCGGCCAGCGCCTTGCTGGTCGGGCCGAGATTGGAGCCGCCGGAATTGGCCGCGTTGTAGGGCGCCGGGACCGTCTTGGTCGAATCATTGGGGTCCGGCGCCAGTGTCGCCGAGGGACGGCCGTGGAAATATTTGTCGTCCTTGAATTCCTGCCCGATCAGGGCGGAGCCGATCACCTTGCCGTCCTTCCCGAGCAAGCTTCCTTGCGCCTTGGCGGGGAAGATCGCGCCGGCAATGCCGGTCATGGCGAGCGGATAGGCCAGGCCCGTGATGGCGGTGAGCACCAGCAAGAGGACGATGGCTGGGCGGATTTCTCTGAGCATGTTGGGTCTCCGTTAGGCGAGATGCAATGCGACGACGACGAGGTCGATCGCCTTGATGCCGATGAAGGGAATGACGATGCCGCCGAGGCCGTAGATCAAGAGGTTACGCCGAAGCAACGCGCCGGCGCCGACCGCGCGATAGGCGACGCCCTTCAGTGCCAGAGGAATCAGGCCGATGATGATAAGCGCGTTGAAGATGATCGCCGACAGGATCGCGCTCTGCGGGCTCGACAGGTTCATGACGTTCAGCACGTTGAGCTGCGGGTAGAACGCCAGGAACATCGCCGGGATGATCGCAAAATACTTTGCGACGTCGTTGGCGATCGAGAACGTCGTCAGCGCACCGCGCGTCATCAGAAGCTGCTTGCCGATCTCGACCACCTCGATCAGCTTGGTTGGGTTGGAATCGAGATCGACCATGTTGCCAGCCTCGCGGGCGGCTTGCGTGCCGGTGTTCATGGCGACACCGACGTCGGCCTGCGCCAGCGCCGGCGCATCGTTGGTACCGTCGCCGCACATGGCGACCAGCTTGCCCTTGGCCTGTTCCTCGCGGATCAGCTTGAGCTTGTCCTCGGGCGTAGCCTGCGCCAGGAAATCGTCGACGCCGGCTTCCGCTGCGATCGCGGCAGCCGTCATCGGATTATCGCCTGTGATCATGATGGTGCGAATGCCCATGCGGCGCAGTTCGGCAAAGCGCTCACGGATGCCGCCCTTGACGATGTCCTTGAGTTGGATCACGCCGAGCAGACGGCCGTCCTTCGCAACGGCAAGCGGCGTGCCGCCGGCCTTTGCGATCTCGTCGGAAATCGTCTGGATCTCCCGCGCGGTGTCCGAGTTGAGCGAAGGCTGAACGGCACGAACGGCATTGCCAGTTGCGACGGCCTGTGCTGCTCCGCCACCGATGTAGTTCAAGATTGCATCGACAGCGCCCTTGCGCACCGACGAGCCACCGGCATCGACGCCGCTCATACGGGTCTGCGCCGTGAACGGAACGAAGGTCGCGCCAAGCTCGGCCATGTCGCGACCGCGGATGCCGTACTTCTCCTTCGCCAGCACGACGATTGAACGACCTTCAGGGGTCTCGTCGGCGAGCGAGGCAAGCTGGCCGGCATCCGCCAGTTCCTGCTCGGTCACGCCGCGAACGGGACGGAACGCCGTCGCCTGGCGGTTGCCGAGGGTGATGGTGCCGGTCTTGTCGAGCAGCAGAGTGTCGACGTCGCCAGCGGCCTCGACCGCGCGGCCCGACATTGCCAGCACGTTGAAGCGCACCAGGCGGTCCATGCCGGCGATGCCGATCGCCGAGAGCAGCGCACCGATCGTGGTCGGAATCAGCGTCACGAACAGCGCGACCAGCACGATGATCGAGATCGAGCCGCCGGCATAAGCCGCATAGCTCGGGATGGTGACGGTGGCGAACACGAAGATGATGGTGAGGCCGGCGAGCAGGATGTTGAGCGCGATCTCGTTCGGCGTCTTCTGCCGCTCGGCACCCTCGACCAGCTTGATCATGCGGTCGATGAAGGTCGAGCCCTGTGCCGCGGTGATGCGGACGCGGATCCAGTCGGACAGCACCTGCGTGCCGCCCGTGACCGCCGAACGGTCGCCACCGGACTCGCGGATGACAGGCGCGGACTCACCGGTGATGGCGGCCTCGTTGACGGAAGCAACGCCCTCGATCACCTCGCCATCGGACGGAATCGTATCTCCCGCCTCGACCAGCACGATGTCACCGACCTTCAAGCTCGTGCCCGGCACAAGCTTGAAGTCATGACCTGCACCGTTAAGGAGCTTGGCCTGGCTTTCGGTGCGGGTCTTGCGCAGCGAATCCGCCTGCGCCTTGCCGCGGCCCTCGGCCACCGCCTCGGCGAAGTTCGCGAACAGCACCGTGAACCAGAGCCAGAGAATGATTTGAAAAGTGAAGCCGAGGTTCATCCCGCCCGTGACGAGGTCGCGCAAGAAGATCACCGTGGTGAGCGCAGCCACGACCTCGACCACGAACATGACGGGGTTCTTCACCATCAGCCGCGGATTGAGTTTGGCGAAGGACGCGCGGATCGCAGGCAGCACGATTTTCGGATCGAGCATTGCCGACATCGGGGCACGCTTTTGCAGTTTCATCGTATCCATGGAGGTCACTCCGGAAATCAGAAGAGGTTGCCGGCGTTCATCGCGAGATGCTCGACGATCGGGCCGAGCGCGAGCGCCGGGAAGAAGGTCAGGCCGCCCATGATGAGAATCACGCCGACGACGAGGCCGACGAACAGCCCGCCCGTAGTCGGGAACGTGCCCATGGACGGCGGGATCGATTTCTTCCCTGCAAGCGAGCCCGCGATCGCCATCGCCGGCACGATCATGAAGAAGCGGCCGATGAACATCGCGCAGCCCAGCGTGAGGTTGTAGAAGAAGGTGTTGCCGGTGAGGCCCGCAAAGGCCGAGCCGTTGTTGCCGGTTCCCGAGGTGTAAGCGTAGAGCACCTCGGTGAAGCCGTGCGGGCCGGCGTTCGCCATCGAGGCGACCGCCGCCGGATAGACCACGCCGACGGCGGTCCAGCCAAGGATCATCAGCGGCAGCACCAGGATGGCCAGCATCGCCATCTTGACCTCGCGCGCCTCGATCTTCTTGCCGACATATTCGGGCGTGCGGCCGACCATCAGGCCGGCGACGAAGATCGCCAGAATGACGAAAAGGAGCATGCCGTACATGCCGGCGCCGACGCCGCCGACGATGATTTCGCCGAGCTCGATGTTGATCAGCGGGATCATGCCGCCGAGCGCGGTAAAACTGTCATGCATGGCGTTGACCGCGCCGCAGGAGGCGGCGGTGGTGATCACGGCGAACAGCGAGGACGCGACGATGCCGAAGCGGACTTCCTTGCCCTCCATGTTGCCGCCGGTGAGGCCGAGCGCCTGCAGCGTCGAGGTGCCGCTTGCTTCCGCCCAATAGGTGACGGTGACGCCGGCGATGAACAGCACGCCCATCACGGCGAGGATGGCCCAGCCCTGGCGCTGGTTGCCAACCATGCGGCCGAACACGTTGGTCAGCGCGGCGCCCAGCGCGAAGATCGACAGCATCTGCACGAAGTTCGACAGCGCGGTCGGGTTCTCGAACGGGTGTGCTGCATTGGCATTGAAGAAGCCGCCGCCATTGGTGCCCAGCATCTTGATCGCGACCTGCGATGCCACCGGGCCGACCGCGATGGTCTGCTTGGCGCCTTCGAGAGTCGTCGCCTCGACATAGTCGCCGAGCGTCTGCGGCATGCCCTGCGAGACCAGGAACAGCGTGTAGACGACGCAGATCGGCAGCAGCACGTAGAGCGTACAGCGGGTGACGTCGACCCAGAAATTTCCGACCGTGCGCATCGAGGCACGCGAGAAACCACGGATCAGCGCCACGGCAAGCGCGATGCCGGTCGCGGCCGACAGGAAGTTCTGATGGGTCAGGCCCACCATCTGCACGAGATAAGAGATCGTGCTTTCGCCCCCATAGTTCTGCCAGTTGGTGTTGGTGATGAAGGAGATCGCGGTGTTGAAGGAGAGATCCTCGGCCACGGCGACCTGCCCGGCCGGGTTGAAGGGCAGCACAGCCTGCAAGCGCATTACGCCGTAGATGATGAGGAAGCCGCCGACATGGAACAGCAGCATGGCGACCGTGTAGGTCAACCAATGCTGCTCGCGCTTCTCGTCGACGCCCGAAATCCAGTAGATGCCGGCCTCGATCGGACGCAACACCGGCGAGAGAAACGTCTTCTCGCCATTGAACACGCGCGTCATGTAATAGCCGAGCGGCTTGGTCAGTGCGACGATGACAACGCAGAACAGAACGATCTGGAGCCAACCGATCACAGTCATGGAATTAACCCTTCAGGCTTGGTGTCCGGCGCAACAGCGGCAGCAGCACCGCAAGCAAGCAGCCGACGAGCGCAACGTCGGCCAGCAGCAATTCGACAAGCAGCAGCACGGCTCAGAATCGTTCCGGCCGCAGCAGCGCATAGGTGAGGTAGAACAGGAGCCCCAGCGAAACGACGCCAGCAAGCGAATACTCGAAGATCATGGTCCGCTCCCTCAAAGCCGTTCGCAAGCGTAGGTATAACCGATCGCGAGCGCGAAGAAGCCGAAGCCCAGCGCCAGCATCAGAATGTCCATCATGGGAAAACTCCTCGTTGCGCCCTGTTCAGGAGGCAACCATGTCTCTCTTTCCCGGCAGACAGCTTGCGTTGTATCAAGTGCAACGCATGTGCAGCAGTTGCCAGCCGGGACCTTTCACCGCATTGAAGTGCCACCACGGACATAGGTTTTCGAGACGAGGGCTATGGCGAAGTTATAGGAATCTCATAAAGGGCGGACGGTGCGGTCGACTCGTAGTCGCACGGCAACCTCCGCTATCGTCCCGGACAAGCGAAGCCCAGATCCGCAACCCATACCCCAGGGAGATGTCTGGCGAGGACTCGTAGTGACCAGCCTGGTCCCACAACATCTCCCCTGTGGTTATGGATCCCCGCGTTCGCGGGGATGACGGCGGGGTTTGGAAGCGCATTGCACCCCTCACCGCTCGTATCCCACCTTTATGAGATTCCTATATCTCCCACCCGCGCCCCATCTCGTTTTCCAATGCTCATCCCGCCATCCTGAAGAGGCCGGCCGACTGACCGACACCACTTCCAGGAGGCCTGACATGACCGTCGCTTTCCGACACTACGATTTCCCTTCGCTCAGCGACCATTTGCGCAATGCGCAAGGCATGACCGGTCCGCTGATGCGCGAGATCATGGACAAGGCCTGCCGACGAATCCCCTCGCTCCGCCAGAGCGAGCGCACCGCTCGCCTGATGCAGCTGATCGACGCCGAGGCCTGGACCGATGTCGCGCTTGCGCTGATGGAGCTCGAGCTGCCGCTGTGGCACGTCCGCCGCATCGCCTATGACGAGGGTGAGTGGCATTGCGCGCTGTCGCGTGAACGCGAACTGCCGGACTGGCTCGATGCGGCCGTCGAGGGCTGCCATGGCGATCTCGCAATCGCGCTGATGTCGGCTTTCGTGGAAGTGCAGGCGCTGGCTGTGGAAGCCTCACGGCCAAGCGTTCCCAGCGTGCGCCCTGCCATCGACCCCCTCTATGAGCCGGTCGCCTGCGAGAATGTCGGCTGAGCTGCTCGCGAGTCTTATGGCGTTCCTATGAGATCGCCGCGCGCTCTCTCTCGAAATCCTATCCATTGAGAAAGATATTGATCGGGCGATCCGCGGGACGAGATCCCGCTGCGCCCGTCAATTGGAAGGACCACCTCCGTGAAACTCGTCGAACCTCCTTCGTGCAGCTCCCTCTCCAGCATTGTCTTCATCGGCAAGAACCGTCGCGGTCAGTGGATCGCGCAGGAGCAGCACGGCCTCTATGGCGGTCTGTTCGTCAGCCGCGCAGAGGCCCTCAAATACGCCCTGTTCGAGAACGGACAGCACCCCGAGACCATCGTCGAGTTGCCGCGCGAGATCGAGCTCGAGATGGGCAAGAACCCCGGCGTCTCGCAGCGCGCCGCCTAAGCCGGCGCCTTCAGGCGACTCATCATGTTCATCCCTCCATCAGCCTGGTTCACCGGCTTCATTCCGGATCTGCCGACGCCGTTCGATGCGTCGGGTGCAATTGATCTGAAGGCGTTCGCCGCACTATGCGAGCGCCAGGTCGCGGCCGGTGTTCCCGCGCTCGTGGTCTGCGAGACGGCGGGCGAAGCGCCAACGCTTTCGCCCGCCGAGCGGGAGCTCGTCATTCGCACCGCGGTCGACGTCGCCCGTGGTCGCGTGCGAGTCATCGCGGGCGCGATGTCGAACGCGACCAGCCGCGCCGTCGAGCTCGCGCGCCGCGCGGAGGCCGCCGGTGCCGATGCCATCATGTCGGTGGTGCCCGCCTACAACAAGCCGATGCAGGAGGGCATGCTCGCGCATTTCCGCACGATTGCCGCCTCGACAGGACTGCCCGTGATCTTGCACGATGTTCCGTCCCGCACGCTGCGCCCGCTCGCCGACGAGACGCTGCTGCGTCTGGTCGAATCACGCCAGTTCGTCGGCTTGCGTGACGGCAGCGGCGATGTCACCCGGCCGATGCGCCTGAACCGGCTGCTGCCGGCGGGCTTTCGGTTGCTGTCCGGCGACGATGCCACCGCCTTCGCCCATATCGCCGGCGGCGGCGACGGCGCAATCTCGGAGGTCTCCAACATTGCGCCGGATCTCTGCCGCACGATTTTCTCGCAAGTCAGGCAGGGCCGTCTGCAAACCGCGCGCTACCTGTATAAGCGCCTCGTTCCGCTGATCGCGTGCCTCAGCAAGGAGAGCCCGGCGGCGCTCAAATATGCGCTGAGCACGCTAGGCCTGATGTCGCCGGCGACCAGGCTGCCGATCGTACCGCTGGATGACACCGCTCAGGCAGAGGTCACCAAGGCGTTCGTGGCGATTGCCGATGAAGAACTGATCGACGGCATCGGCGCATAGAGGCGCCTTTATGGCGCTCCTATATGACTGCACCACGGCCCGTCTCGCATTCCTATGCTGCAATGCGCATCATGAGAGGCAGGTTGGGGCGACTGTCGCGTCGCTCCTAAGACAAGGACTTCTGACATGTCGATGCTGACTCAGGGCTTTGAACGGCCCTCCGGCTGGGCTGAACGCCCGGCGCTGATCTCCAGGGACCGCAAGGCCCAGCTCAAGCATTTCGCACTGCGTGCGCTAGCCGTGCTCACGATGGGCGGTGTCCTAGCCGCGCTCATCGCGCTGAAGACCGTGATTTATGTTTGGCACCTCCACGCCTGACGGCAATGGAGACCACCAATGACCTTGCAGATGTGTGAGGAGGCCGCCATGGCCGCGATTGCTCTTCAAGCTGATCATCGCCAGCCGCGGCGGCGGGCTGCGACGGAGCTCAAGCCGCTGGACCCCGACATCGTCAGCGACGCCATTCCGGCCTTCTTCGTCGGCCGCAATGCCGCTGGCCTCTGGGTCGCACGCGAGGCGCGCGGACGCATCGGCGGCCTGTTCCTGTTCAAGAGCTCGGCCGTCGACTTTGCCAACCGTCAGAGCGCGCCGGCACGATGCGCGCTGGTGTTTCCCGTCGAGACCTTCGAGCTCGATATCGAGAATCGCGGCAATACGCTTATCGCGCTTGCGGAACATGCCGGGCGGCTTCTGGCGCGCTTGGCTGCGAGGTAACGCGATATGATCGAGCTCAAGATCGCCGTGCTGCTCGTGCTGATGGCCGCGCTGCTGCTCGGCCTGCGCGCCACCGCTGCGCCCGCCTCGGACAGCTAGCATGCCGCTTCTCAAGGGACATCTCGAGCACGCGGTCACCACGACGATCCTGATCATGACGCTGAGCCTGATCTGGGGCGCGATCTTGACGATCGTGATCACGCTCGCGGCACGCGGGCTCGGCGTCTAGATCCGAATTGACCATGGCTGCCCACGAGGGGGGCAACATGGCACATACCGCAGTCGCACAGCCCGGCGAGGCCGTTTCGTCCCCTGCGGAAAACGCCCCGGCCGATCTGGCGCCGCTTCGCGGAACCGTGTTAGATCGGCCGCATGAGCACAAGCAGCGTCAACGTCGTCGCCCACCCCCTGGTCCAGCACAAGCTCTCGCTGATGCGGGAGAAGGACCGCTCGACCAAGAGCTTTCGCGAGATCCTGAACGAGATCGGGATGCTGCTCGGTTACGAGGTGACGCGCGATCTGCCGCTGGAACTGGTCGACATCGAGACGCCGATCGCCCCGATGCAGGCGCCCAAGATCGCCGGCAAGAAGCTCACGCTGGCGCCGATCCTGCGCGCCGGCGTCGGCTTTCTCGACGGCATGCTGGCGCTGATGCCCTCGGCCCGCATCGCCCATATCGGGCTCTACCGCGACCCTGAGACCTTGCAGGCCGTGGAATATTACTTCAAGGCTCCGCAGGACCTATCCGACCGTACTGTGATCCTGATGGACCCGATGCTGGCGACCGGCAACTCGGCCTGCGCCGGCGCCTCCCTGCTGAAGGATCGCGGCGCCCGAGACATCCGCTTCGTCTGCCTGCTGGCGGCCCCCGAGGGTATCGCGCAGTTCGAGAGCGAGCATCCCGACGTGCCGATCTGGACCGCCGCGATCGACGAGCGGCTCAACGATCACGGCTACATCGTGCCGGGTCTCGGCGATGCCGGCGACCGGATGTTCGGCACCAAGTAGACAGGTTTGCGCGATCGGGCTACTCCGGTGGCCATGCATGATGACGGTGTTTCACTGCATTCGCTGATCGGATCGGACACTACAGCCGATCCCGCCTTCGTGTTTGACGGTAGGCCGGTCTCGCGCGCGGAATTTGCTCGGAAGGTCGAGCAGACCACAGCCTGGCTTGCCGCGGAGGGTATCGGCAAGGGCGACGTCGTGGCGGTCTGGCTGGTCAACCGCGTCGAATGGATTGCACTGCTGTTTGCCGCCGCCAGGCTCGGTGCGATCGTCGCCGCCGTCAATACGCGCTATCGCAGCGCGGAAGTCTCGCATCTCCTGAAGCTATCGGGAGCAAAGCTGTTGGTGATCGAGGCGGCATTCCGATCGATCGATTTCGCCGCCATTCTCGCCGATATCGCCGGGGACGATGTGCCCGCGCTGCAAAAGCTCGCGGTGGTCGGCGCAGATGCGATCCCTGCGCAATGGCCCTGTGTACGCTTCGACGCCTTCGACAAGCCTTGCCCCCCGGCTCCATCTCAGGATGACGTCGATCTGCCCGTGCTGCTCTACACGACATCGGGCACGACCAAAGGGCCAAAGCTGGTCGCGCATTCGCAGCGGACGCTTGCGACCCACGCCCACTCCGTTGCCACGGCGCTCCAGCTTTCGGCGCAACGTCACGCGCTGCTGGCGATGCTACCGTTCTGCGGCACCTTCGGCATGACGAGCCTGCTCGGCTTCTTTGCCGCCGGCGCCACCGTCCACGTGCTCGACGCCTTCGAGGCGGCGCCGGCGCTGAAGATCCTTGGCGAGCACAAGATCACCCACACCTTCGGCTCCGACGAGATGTTTCGCCGCATCCTTGCGCTGACCGACGCGCCGTTCCCGCATCTGGAAATCTGCGGCTTCGCGGCGTTCCAGCCTGGCTGGCGCGAGCTGGCTGCGGAGGCCGAGGCACGCGGCCTGCCGCTGTACGGCCTCTACGGATCGAGCGAGGTGCAGGCGCTGTTCTCGATCGGCCGCGCCAGCGACGCCTTCGCCGACCGCATCGAGGGCGGCGGCTGGCCGATGTCACCGGACGCAAAGGTCCGCGTGCGCGACACCGAGACCGGCGAGCTCACAGTCCCCGGCATATCCGGCGAGATCGAGATCAGCGCGCCGTCGCGCTTCCTCGGATATTTCGGCAATCCCGAGGCGACGCGCGATGCGATCACCGCGGACGGCTTCCTCCGCACCGGCGATATCGGTCGCCTGCGCGGCGGCGCTTTTGTCTACGAGACCCGCGCAGGCGATGCCATGCGGCTCGGCGGCTTCCTGGTCGCGCCGGGCGAGATCGAGGACGAGCTCAAGTCCTGCGCCGGCGTTGCCGACGCGCAGGTCGTCGCGGTCGATCTGAAGGGCCAGGCGCGCTGCGTCGCCTTCGTCATTCCTGCAGGCACCTCGCCGCGTCAGGAGGTGCTGACAGCACACCTGCGCGAGCGGCTTGCCGGCTACAAGATTCCGGCGCGGATCTACGTCGTGGACGCCTTCCCCGTTACTGACAGCGCCAATGGCGTCAAGATCCAGCGCGCAAAACTCCGCGCCATGGCGATGGAGCGGATCGCGGCCGAACTAAGCTAGCGCCTGGCGTCCTCCGGTACGACTTGTTTTTAGTACGATTTGGCGAGCCCCAGCACCTTTTCCGCGATGAAGCTCAGTGCGAGCTGCGGACTGACCGGCGCGATGCGCGGGATCAGGATCTCGCGCAAATAGCGTTCGACGTGAAATTCCTTGGCATAGCCGAAGCCGCCATGGGTCATCACCGCCTGCTCGCAGGCGGAGAAGCCAGCCTCGCCCGCAAGATATTTGGCGGCATTGGCTGCCGCGCCGCAGGGCATGCCCTTGTCGTATTGCCAGGCCGCCGACATCACCATCAGCCAGGCCGCCTCGAGCTCGACCCAGTTTATCGCGAGCGGATGCTGAATACCTTGATTCTTGCCGATCGGACGATTGAACACAACGCGCGTCTTGGCGTATTCGGTCGCGCGCGACAGCGCGAGCTTGCCGAGGCCAACCGCTTCGGCTGCGATCAGGATGCGCTCGGGATTCATGCCTTCCAGGATATATTCGAAGCCGCGGCCTTCTTCGCCGATGCGGTCCTCCATCGGGATCTCAAAATCCTCGAAGAACAGCTCGTTGGAATCGACGATCTTGCGGCCCATCTTCTCGATCTCATGGACCTTGATCTTCTCGCGGTCGAAGTCCGTGTAGAACAGGCTGAGGCCGTGGGTCGGCGAACGCACTTCTTCCAGCGGCGTGGTGCGCGCGAGCAGCAAAATCTTGTGCGCGACCTGCGCGGTCGAGATCCACACCTTCTGGCCGTTGACGATGTAGCGGTCGTTCTTGGCGACGGCGCGGGTTTTGAGCTGGGTGGTGTTGAGCCCGGTGTTCGGCTCGGTGACGGCAAAGCACGCCTTTTCGCGGCCCTCGACCATCGGCGGTAGCATGCGCTTGCGCTGCTCCTCGGTGCCGAACACGACGACGGGGTTGAGACCGAACACGTTGATATGCACCGCGGACGCGCCGGACATGCCGGCACCTGACTCTGCGATGGTGCGCATCATGATCGCAGCTTCAGTGATGCCGAGGCCCGAGCCGCCATATTCTTCCGGAACGCAGATGCCGAGCCAGCCGGCGTCGGCCAGCGCCTTGTGGAAGTCGTGCGGGAAGCCGCCGTCGTGATCCTTCTTCAGCCAATAGGCGTCGGGAAAGCCTTCGCAGATCTTGGCGATGGCGTCGCGAATGGCTTCCTGCTGATCGGTGAGCGCGAAATCCATAGTCTTGGTCTCCTTGTTGGGAGCCGCGATGGCGCCATCTCCCGATCGCGTTCCCCGCGTAAAGGCCATGGCCGCCTGCCGCGCCCGACATGCCTTCGCTTCTCGTTCTTTAGCTCGAAAAACCGCATGCAGATACGTGAATTTGTCTATCAACTGTGTCTAACATGCATAGCGTCATGCGGCGCAAAGCTACGCGCGTGCCGTTATTTCGCAGGGAGGGAAACCGCGATGGCCGGACTCTATTTCGAAGACTTTTCCGTGGGCCAGGAGTTCAGGCATCCGCTGGCCCGGACCGTCACGGAAATGGACAACACCCTATTCAGCCTGCTGACGCTCAATCCGCAGCCGCTGCACATCGACGCGCATTTCGCCGAAAAGACCGAATTCGGCCAGCGCATTTTCAACAGCCTTTACACCCTCGGCATCATGATCGGCATGACGGTCTATGATACGACCTTGGGCACCACCGTCGCCAATCTCGGCATGACCGACGTGACTTTTCCAAAGCCGGTCTTCCATGGCGACACCTTGCGGGCGACGACGAAGGTGCTGTCGTTGAGAGAATCCAAATCGCGCCCGAAAGCGGGCATCGTCGAGTTCGAGCACCACGCCTTGAACCAGAACGACGAGATCGTCGGCAAATGCCGCCGCATGGCGATGATGCACAAGAGGCCAGTCTGATGCGTTCGATGCTATTCGTACCGGGCGATTCCCCGCGCAAATTCGAGAAGGCCAGCGAAGGCAAGGCCGACGCGCTGATCATCGACCTCGAAGACTCCGTCGTCGCCGACAAGAAGCCGGAGGCGCGCAACCTGACGCTTGCGATGCTCAACAGCCGCCCCGGCCCGCACCAGCTCTATGTCCGCGTCAACGCGCTCGATACCGGCATGACGCTCACCGACCTTGCCGCGGTAATGCCCGGCAAACCCGACGGCATCGTGCTGCCGAAATCGCAAGGCGGCGACGACGTGCGCCAGGTCGCGACTTGGCTCGAAGCGCTGGAAGCAGCATCCGGCATCACATCAGGCGCGACGCGCATCGTTTGTGTCGCGACGGAAACCGCCAGCTCGATCTTCGGGCTCGGCAGCTACAAGGGCTGCTCCCCGCGCCTTGCCGGCTTGATGTGGGGCGCGGAAGATCTTTCGGCCTCGCTGGGCGCCACCGAAAAAGCCTCGGGCGGCGTGTTCCACAGTCCCTATCGCCTCGCGCGCGATCTCTGCCTGATGGCGGCGGCCGCGGCCGAGGTGGCACCGATCGACACTGTCTATACCGATATCGACAATCTCGCCGGCCTCGAGCAGGAAACCCGCGCCGCGCGCCGCGACGGCTTTTCGGCGAAGGCGCTGATCCATCCCAAGCATGTCGACATCGTCAATGCGGCATTCGCGCCAACGGACGCCGAGCGGACATGGGCGGAGAAGGTGATCGCGGCGTTCGCGAGCAATCCGAACTCCGGCACGCTGCGGCTCGACGGCCAGATGATCGACAAGCCGCATCTTCGCGCCGCGAAGAAGATCCTCGGCCAACTCTAGAGGATTGGTCGCGCGGACGGTGGACCGGCTGCGGCCGAAGATCGCCGCGGCCCTGGAGTCGTTTCAGTCGAACCCCTGAATGGGTGGCGTCGTGGTCGCCGCCGGCGCAACTTGAGCCGGTTGCACCACGGGAGCGGCTTGAACCGGCGGATTGCCGGCCGCCCTCATCTGACCGTTGGCCTCCATCGCCTCGCGCGTGCGTTGCGAGGAAGTGGTGGCGGCGGTCCCGTACGCCTCGCGGCGTGGCGGCTGCCGGTGTCTTGGCGAGCGCGAACCTCTCACGCCCCATGACCGGGCGATGGAAGGACCGGCGGTATAGCCGATCACCGCGCCCGCAACAGCACCGACCGGCCCCAGCACGACCGCGCCGGACACGGCTCCGAGCGCCGCAGAGCCCGCGCGCTCCTGCGCAACGGCGCTTGCGGGCACGCTGGCCAGCATCACAATGGCAGTGATCAAAACTTTCTTCATCAGAGCGCCTCCCTCACCGGAGATCACTCTGACTCAAATATGGCCGCTTGAGGTTTGTTCGTTGCCCAACACAGGGCAGCGGCCGATGGAACTCCGGCAATTCAAAGGCCTCCGCTGTCAAACGCGGTTCCAGCGGAGGCGTCAGCGCAACGCAATCCGCGCTTTCTCCCCGCAGGCGGGAAGAAGCAAGAAGTCAGACGATCCTGATCGACATGTCAGGCAAGCCCTCGAGCTTGCACAAGAGCACGTCGCCCTTCACGACCGGGCCGACATTCTCCGGCGTGCCGGAATAGATGATGTCGCCAGCCTTGAGCTCGAACGCTTCCGACAGTTTTGCGACCTGCTCGGCGACGCTCCAGATCATCTTGCTGAGATCGGAACTCTGGCGCACGGTGCCATTCACCGCGAGCGAAATGGCGCCCTTCTTGAAATGGCCGGTCTTGCTCGCGGGGTGGATCGGGCCGAGCACCGCGGCATGGTCGAAGCTCTTGCCGATCTCCCAGGGCTTCTTCTCCGCGGCCATGCCGTTCTGGAGATCGCGCCGGGTCATATCGAGGCCGAGCGCGTAGCCATAGACGTGATCGAGCGCCTTCTCGGGCGCGATGTTGGTGCCGCCGGATTTCAATGCAGCGACCAGCTCGACCTCGTGGTGGTAGTTCTTGGTCAATGACGGATAGGGGTGATCGGCGACCTCGCCGACCGCGACGTTCTGGATCGCGTCGGTCGGCTTCTGAAAGAAGAATGGCGGCTCGCGGTTCGGATCCGAGCCGCGCTCGATCGCGTGCGCGGCATAGTTGCGACCGATGCAGTAGATACGGCGGACCTGGAACACATCCGTTTCGCCGACGATCGGAATCGTGACCATCGGCACCGCGAAGATCGGCTTGGGCGCGGCCTGTGCAGCGGCGGGCGCCGCTTCAGCAAGACCCGCGGCGGTCATCGCGGCCGCGGCCGAGAGCACGCTGCGGCGGGTGGTTTCTGTCATGGTTCTCTTCCCCCTCTGGCATTCTTGGGCGACGTCGTGCGCGCCATCTTGGCAGATAGCCGATATTCATTATGCCAGCAACGTCGCGGCCGGACATGACCCGCCATCTTGCGGACCGCGCCATCGGCCCTAGCATGGAACTTGCATAAATTCTGGGCGATATGGACACCGCATGAACCTCATCAGTCTCGACATCCGCATGCTCCGGTCGCTGATCTCGGTGGTCGAGACCGGCAGCATCACCGAGACCGCGCGACGGCTGGGCCGCACCCAGCCTGCGATCACGCTGCAATTGCAGCGGCTCGAGGAGCTCACCGGCAAGCAGCTGTTCGAGCATGGCGGCCGCAGGCTGATACTGACGGACGACGGCACCACCGTCCTCACCTACGCCAAATCCATCCTCAGGTTGCATGACGAGCTGATCTCCCAGCTGGCCTCGCAGGAGATCGAAGGCCAGGTCGTGCTCGGCACGCCCGACCTCTATGCGGCGTTCATGCTGCCGCAAATCCTGAGCGTGTTCCGAAAGTCCTTTCCGCGCGTGCAGGTCGAGCTCAACTGCGCGCTGTCGACGCCGCTGGTCGGGCTCGTCAAGCGCGGCGATGTCGACATCGCGCTCGTCACCCGCATGAACGACTTTACGGGCGGCCAGGTAGTACGGCGCGAACAACTGGTGTGGATGACGGGCGAGCAATCCTCAGCGCATCAGGAACGCCCGATCCCTCTTGCACTCTTGCCGCCGGGCAACATCTATCGCGACTACGCCATCGACACACTGGAGCGCGCCAATTTGCGCTGGCGCATCGCCTGCGTCAGCGAGAGCGTGGGTGGATTGCAAGCCGCGTCCTTCGCCGGCATGGCCGTCACCGTGCTCGGCCGCAGCGCGCTGGTGCCGGCGATGCGCGAGATCGGCCCGAATGAAGGACTGCCGCCGCTGCCGAAGATCGAGCTGCTGCTCTACAAGTCCAGCGGCGCCACCTCGAAGGCCGCGACCGCGCTGCACGATTATCTCGCGCACTATCTGCGCCTCGACGAAGAGCTCAGCGGCCGCGGCGCACCGATCGAGCTATCATAGCTCCTGCGGGATCAGCGACGCTCGCCAGCGCCTCGCAAATCTCTTGACACGCAATTCCGGCTGCATATTTTCGTGTCGAGAAGACACGTTCTCACCCTCGAAAATTAAAGGATCTAACGCGACCGTCTGGAGAGACGACGATGCTCGACGAGAATTTGGCCCGCATTCGTGCACACCGAAACAACATCCACCGCTATCGGCGCCTTCTGAATACCAAGCTCTCTGAGCTCGAGCGCCAGTTCATCGAGAGACGCCTCACGGAAGAACGGTCGGCGCTCGAAAGCCTGACCGCAGCGACCTTCCCGCTCGCTCTCTCTGCCACCCAGGCGCCGATCGATATGAGGGGAGCAATGCAATGATCAGCCGGCGAGAGCTACTCATTCGCGGCAGCGAAAAGGTGATCGGCCATTACGAACGCCTCCTTGCAAGCGCAAAGACCGAGCAAGAGCGCGAGCTCTATCTTCAGCGGATCGAGCGTGAGCGACGGCTGATCCGCGACTTGCAGGGCGAGCAGGATCACCGCGCGGCTTGAACCGCAGTCATGCGGCTCGCCAACCTCGCAGGACCGGGCTATCGCCGCCGGGAAACCGGTCTCATAGTTGCCATGCCTAGGGGATAAACCGCCGATGCTTCGGGGCGTCCCTTGCGACCGCTTCAACGAACGAGGCGATTGGGCCCTGCGAGGGCACTGCTGGATTCGCTCGCCGGCGCGATCCTGACGCTCACGGTGAGCGGAACGCCGCTACGCAAGACCGAGAGCCTCACATCTTCGCCGACGCGGGCAAGGCCGATGGTGTTGCGGAGCTGGGCGGCGGTGCGGATCGGGCGGTCGTCGGCTCCGGTGACCACATCCCCCTTGCGCAAACCTGCCCTTTCCGCGGGCGAATCCGCGGCCACTTCGGCAATGACGGCACCTTGAATCACTCCCTTGTTAGCCGACGGATGCAGGTCGTTCAGCGAGATGCCGATACGGCCACGCTCGACGCGGCCGTTGGCGATGATCTGCTCCATCACCTTGCGTGCCATGTTGACCGGAATGGCAAAGCCGATGCCGACATTGCCGCCGGCGGGCGAGATGATCGCCGAGTTGATGCCGACGAGTTCTCCGCGCAGGCTGACCAGCGCCCCGCCGGAATTGCCCGGATTGATTGCGGCGTCGGTCTGGATGAAATCCTCATAGCCTTGCTTGCCGAGACCGGTCCGGCCCAAAGCGCTGACGAGTCCAGACGTCACGGTTTGACCGAGCCCGAACGGATTTCCGATCGCAAGCACGAAGTCGCCGACTTCGAGCGCGTCGCTGTCACCGAAGGCGAGCGCCTTGAGCCCGGTCGGGTTCTGAACCTGGAGCACAGCAACATCCGTAGGCGGATCCCGGCCGACGACCTTCGCGGAAAACTGCCGGCCGTCCTTGGTCGTGATCTGCACGGCGGAAGTACCCTCGACCACGTGATTGTTGGTCAAGACGTAGCCGCGCTGGGCATCGACAATGACCCCGGAGCCTGTCGCGCTGACCTCCTTTTCGATCTGCCGGGGGACGTCGAAGAACTCGCGGAACAGCGGGTCGCGGTAGAGCGGATTATCCTCCCTCACCCGCCCGTGTACGGAGATGTTGACCACAGCGGGCGTCACTTGGCGCACGAGCGGCGCGAGGGTCGGCAGCGAGCCGCCCGTCTTCAGGTCGGGAATTTGGCCGGCAGCAGGCTGCGACGCCGTGAGCGTCAGCACCAGCATCGCCAGCAAGAGCCATCGTACAGCACGCATCTTCAGTACCTGCCACCTCGTCTCGGAACGTGGAAACTCTGGCCTCAGATCTCGGCACGCGGCCCAATGATGAGGCCTTGCAGCGCCAGAAACGGAACGACGCAGACCGCCGAGGCCTGGCCAAGCAGCACGACTCCCAGAACCGTCTGCGTGAGCATCATGCGCCTTGCCCCTCTGCGGCGGCCCATGGCCGCCGCAGCCGCATCGGAACGCCGCCGCCGCGCGGCGGGTCGTCATTGTCGTTGTCCCCGTCGAGCCTGCGCAGGGCAGCCAAAATATCGGTGAGCCGAACCGTGTGGCTCATGCCGGGGATCTCGCGCAAGGCGGGACAGGATTCGACGGCGTACATGTCGGACGCCCAGGACGACAGGATGATCCGCTTCTCTGATGGAGAGAGCTCCTGTGCATTCAGAACGTCGGCAGGCGAGTCGTAGTGGGCCGCGGGATGAAACAGCGGATTGAGAGTGCCGGAATTGATATTCATCTTGGTCATTGGTGGTGCCTCCGTCATGCTCCTTTCCAAGGGACGGTTTTGTTGACGATGGAACGGCGGCAACCGCCGCCGCCCGGTTGATGCTAGTGCGTGTTGATTGCGATGCGTTTGACGCCTTCGCGCGCCTTCTCGGACTTCGGCAGTGACACGGTCAGGACACCGTTCCTGAACGACGCCTCGGCCTTGTCCTCCTCGACGCCCTCCAGCGGGATCTGCCGCTCGAACGCGCCATAGTAGCGCTCGGTGAAGTACCGGCCCTCGCCGTTGCGCTCCGCCTTCTTCTCGCCGCGGACGGTCAGGACGCCATTGGCGATCTCAACCTGGACGTCGTTCTCGGTGAGGCCAGGAAGTTCGGCCGAGACGGTCAGCGTCTTGTCGGTCTCGCTCAGTTCGACCTTGGGCCAGCCAAAGCGGCCTTCCATCAGCGGCGACAGGCTGGTCGCACTGATGCCGCGGAAGATGTCGTCGAATAGACGGTTCATCTCGCGGTGAAGCGTCAGGAACGGATCGAAATTCTCGCGCGGCGGCGCAAGCTCCTGGTTTCTGGACCAGGGAATCAGATGACGAATAGCCATGGTTCTCTCCTTATGCATCGGGAGCGCGGCGCGCATCCGCACGCCGCGTTCCAGCACTGAACCGATCGAGCGCTTAAGCTGCTTTCTTCTGCTCGATCTGCGATGCCGCAGGAGGGCCGCCCGCGATCGGAATCCGGCGCGGCTTCATGGCCTCGGGAACTTCCCGGACGAGGTCGATGATCAGGAGACCGTCCTGGAAGGAGGCCTGCTTCACCTGGACATAGTCGGCAAGGTTGAACACGCGCCGGAATGGCCTGGCGGCGATGCCCTGATACAGGTATTCGCGCGCAGCGGTCTCCGGCTTCTTGCCCTCGATGGTAAGCGCGTTCTGCTCGGCCGTCACGTTGATATCGCCGGGACTGAAACCTGCCACAGCAAGGCTGATCCGGTAGTGATCTTCACCAGAACGTTCGATGTTGTAGGGGGGATAGTTATCCTCGGTCGCCTGGCGTAGCGTGCTATCGACGAGGTCGGCCAGGTGATCGAAGCCGATGGTGGAGCGCCACAGGGGCGCGAAGTCAAAACTGGTCCTCATAACCAAGTCCTCCAAAGAGCAAGATGGATACGAAGGAGCGCAGGACAGGGTATCAGACGGGTCCGACGACCGGTCCGGCGCCCGCGCCGGGCCCGATCTGGCGCCCGGCACACCGCTCTCGCGGCGAAAAACGAATTATAAAAACGGCTGCTGATTTCAAGAGGGCGGCTCGAAAAATTTTTCGAACCGCGGCCGATAAGAGGCCGACTGGTTCCAGCCCTACGCCCTGGGCCACCCACGCAACGCAACCTGCGGCCAGAATTTGGCCCAGGGCTGCGCCTGCTCGAAGGCTGCGGCGATACGGAAGATCGTGGGCTCGTCGAGCCAGGGCGCAATGATCTGAAGCCCGATCGGCATACCGTCGCGATCGAAGCCGCAGGGCAGCGTCGCCGCCGGAAGACCGGCAAGATTGATCGGCCAGGTGAAGGGCGACCAGCCGAGATGCGGATCGACCTCCTTGCCATCGACACTCTCGACGCCGATCTGCCCGGCCTCGAAGGCGGTTACCGCGACTGTCGGCGTCACCAGCACATCGACGCGCTCGAACAGTTTGACGAACGCATTGCGCGCCTGGCCGCGGCGGTAACTCGCTTCGATATAATCCGTACCGCTGTAGCGGCGACCAGCGCTGACGACATTGCGATAGTCCGCCTCCGAGCCGGCGAGATCGGCGGCCGTCTTGGTCGCGACCGCGGCGGCCTGCTCCGTGAACGCGATCGGCTTCAACGTATGCTCGAGGATATCAGGGTCGAGACCTGGCCCATCCATGGTGACCTGCGCGCCGCAGGAATCGAGAATGGCGAGTGCCTTGCCAAAGGCCGCGCAGACATCAGGGCTGACAGCGGCATAGCCCAGATCGGCGCTGGCGCCGATACGAATGCCATCCAGCCGCCCGGGGTTGGTGTCGAACCGGCGCGCGGACACGGGAAGGCTTGCGGCGTCACGGAGATCGTAGCCAGCAATGATCTCCAATGTCAGCGCGGCATCCGCAACGGTGCGCGTGATCGGCCCGGTATGGGCGAGTGAGGCCCAGGACGGCGGCGAGAAGCCGGGCGAGCGCGGCACGAGGCCGAAGGTCGGCTTCAACCCGAACACGCCGCAGAAGGACGATGGCACGCGGATCGAGCCGACGCCGTCGGTGCCGATCGCAATCGGACCGCAGCCGGCGGCCACACCGGCCGCCGCGCCGCCGCTCGATCCACCGCTGGTGCGACGGGGATTCCAGGGATTGCGCGTGATCCCGGTCACGGGGCTATCGGCCGTCAGCTTGTAGCCGGATTCGCAGGTCGTGGTCTTGCAGGTGATAATCGCGCCTGACGCTTTCAGCGCGGACACCACCGCGGCATCGGCCTCGGGCACAAAGCTCTTGTTCATCGGCGAGCCGGCATAGGCCGGCACGCCCGCAACAAAGACGAGGTCCTTGATCGTGACGGGCACACCCGCGAGCGGTCCCTTGGCCTCGCCCGCCCGCATCTCCTTTGTGACGCGGTCAGCATCCGCCCTCGCCTGCTCATACATCGGCGTGACCAACGCATTGCAGGTCTCGTTCGTTGCCTCCAGCGCGGCGATGGTGTCGTCGACCACATCGCGCGGGGTGAACGCCTTGCGCCGGTAGCCGGCCATGATCTCGGTTGCAGAAAGCGCGCCTAGGCCACTCGGCGCCGGCGGGACGGCCGCTCGGCCGGAACCATCAGTCATCATCAACCCTAACGAGCTAGCTGAGCGCCGCGTCGACGGCGCGCTTGGCCATCACCGTGACGAGATGCGCACGGTAATCGGCTTCGGCGTGGATATCGGAGGTGAGGCCATCATTGTCGATCTTGACCGCCGCGATGGCGGACGGCTCGAAGTTCTCCGACAGCGCCGCCTCCATCGGCGGAACGCGGAACACGCCGGGACCCGCGCCGGTTACGGCGACGCGGACAGCATCGGCGAATTTCGCGACGAACACGCCGACCAGCGCATAACGCGACGCCGGCGCCTTGAACTTTGCGTAACCCGCTTTCAGCGGGACGGGGAAACGGATCGCGGTGATGATCTCGCCCGGCTCTAGCGCAGTCTCGAACAGGCCGAGGAAGAACTTGTCGGCCGCGATCTCCCGCGTGCTGGTGATGACAGTGGCGCCGAGACCGAGCACACCGGCCGGATAATCCGCCGCGGGATCGTTATTGGCGACGGAGCCGCCGATGGTGCCGCGGCTGCGCACGGCGGGGTCGCCGATCATCGAAGCCAGCGCAGCCAGCCCAGGGATTTTCGTTTGCACGAGCTTCGAGGCGGCCACCACGGCATGCGGCGTCATCGCGCCGATGGTGATGGTGGCACCGTCGTCGGTGATGCCCTTCAGGGAGCCGAGTTTGGAGAGATCAACCAGCGCAGGCGGGCTCGCCAACCGCTGCTTCAATGTCGGGATCAGCGTCATGCCGCCGGCGACGAGCTTGCTGTCCTCGATCGTGGTCAGAAGCTTGGCCGCGTCGGGAATCTGGTCGGGCTGGTGATAGGCAAATGGTTTCATCGTTGTTGTCCTCCCTATTCCGCGGCGACCGGCAGCGACGCGTTTTGCAGCAGCCGCCAGATCCGGTTCGGCGTCGCCGGCATGTCGACATGGGTGACGCCGAGATGCGACAGCGCATCGACCACGGCATTGATGACGGCGGCCGGCGAGCCGATGGTGCCGACCTCGCCGCAGCCCTTCACGCCCATCGGCGTATGCGTGCAGAGCGTCGAATGCGTCGCGACCTTCATCATCGGCAGATGGTCGGCGCGCGGCATGCAGTAATCCATCAGCGAGCCCGACAGCAGCTGGCCGGAGCCTTCGTCATAGACCGCATTCTCGAACAGCGCCTGACCGACACCCTGCACGATGCCGCCATGCAGCTGGCCCTCGACGATCATCGGGTTGATGACCGTGCCGACATCGTCGACCGCGGTGTAGTTGACCAGCGTCACCGTGCCGGTTTCGGGATCGACCTCGACCTCGGCGATATGGCAGCCGCCGGGATAGGTGAAATTGACGGGGTCGTAATAGGCCTGTTCCTCCAGCCCCGGCTCCAGCACTTCGAGCGGATAATTATGCGGCACATAGGCCGCGCCCGCGATCTCCTCGAAGGTCTTCATGCGGTCGGTGCCAGCAACCGAGAACTTGCCGCTCTCGAAATGGATGTCGACTTCAGCCGCCTCAAGCAGATGGGACGCGATCTTCTTGCCCTTGGCGATGACCTTGTCGGTCGCCTTGGAGAGCGCGGTGCCACCGACCACCAGGGAGCGCGAGCCATAGGTGCCCATGCCGAACTGTACGCGGTCGGTATCGCCGAACACGATGTCGACATTCTCAAAGGCGACGCCGAGCTTGTCCGAGACAATCTGCGCAAAGGTCGTCTCATGGCCCTGGCCGTGATTGTGCGTGCCGATCATGACAGTCACCTGGCCGGTCGGATGCACCCGCACCGTGGCGCTTTCGTAGAGACCGCCGCGCGCGCCGAGCCGGCCCGCAAAGCGCGACGGCGCCAGGCCGCAGGCCTCGACATAGGTGGAGTAACCGAGCCCACGAAATTTGCCCTTGCTGGCGGAGGCCGCCTTGCGCACGCCAAAGTCCTTCACGTCGGCGGCCACCAGCGCACCGTCGAGGCAACCCATGGGATCGCCGGAATCGTACTGCACCAGCACCGGCGTCTGGTACGGATAGGCCTCCTTCGGGATCATGTTGCGGCGGCGAATCTCGACGCGGTCGATACCCATCTCGCTGGCGGCGACATCGACGATGCGCTCCAGCACGAAGGTCGCCTCGGGCCGGCCTGCACCGCGATAGGCGTCGACAGGCACGGTGTTGGTGAAAACCACCTTTACATTGCAGTAGATCGCCGGCGTGGTGTAGACGCCGCCGAGCAGCGGACCATACAGATTGGTGGGGATGTTCGGCCCGAAGGTCGAGAGATAGCCGCCCATATTCGCGAGCGTGTTGACGCGGAAGGCGAGGAATTTTCCGTTTTCATCGAGCGCAAGTTCGGCCTCGGTAACGTGATCGCGGCCGTGGCGATCGGAGACGTAACCCTCGGAGCGGCTGGCCACCCATTTCACCGGCCGCTTCACGCGCTTGGCGGCCCAGGTGATCACGGCCTCCTCACCGTAATGGAACTGCTTGACGCCGAAGCCGCCGCCAACGTCGGGCGCGACCACGCGCAGCTTGTGCTGCGGGATGTTCAGCACCAGCGCCCCCATCAGGAACCGCACCACATGCGGGAACTGACTGGTGGTCCATAGCGTGAAACGGTCCGTGCCCGGCTCGTATTCCGCGATCGCCGCACGCGGCTCCATGGGATTGCCGATCAGGCGGTTGTTGACGAGGCTGAGTTTTGCCACATGCGCGGCCTTGCGAAAGGCCGTTTCCACCGCGGTCTTGTCGCCAAGCTCCCAGTCGCAGCAGATGTTGTTCGGGACGTCGTCGAACAATTGCGGCGCGCCGGGCCTGACGGCTTCGAGCACGCCGACCACGGAGGGCAGCACCTCGTAGTCGATCTTCAACAGTTCGGCCCCGGCATTGGCCTGCTCCGGTGTTTCCGCGATGACGAAGGCCACCATGTCGCCGACGAAGCGCACCTTGCCCTGGGCCAGCATCGGAAACGGAGGTTCTTTCATCGGCACACCCTTGGCGTCCGAAATGCCCCAGCCGCAGGGTAACGAACCCAGCTTATCCGCTGCGGTATCCTCGCCGGCCAGCACGGCGATCACGCCCGGTGAGGCCAGAGCCGCCGCCTTGTCGATGCCGCGCAAGACTGCATGCCCGTGCGGCGAACGCACGAACACGCCCGCCGTCATGCCGGGGCGCTTGATGTCGGAGACGTAATTGCCGCGGCCAGTCAGGAAGCGCTGGTCTTCCTTGCGTTTCGGTGAGGCGCCGATGCCGATCACATTGCTCATGGTCAGTCTCCCTTGGCGGCGTTCATGGCGGCAGCCCCGGCCAATACCGAGACGACGATGTTCTGGTAGCCGGTGCAGCGGCAGATATTGCCTTCGAGGCCGTGACGGACATCGGCTTCAGTCAGGTCCGGCTTCTCCGCCGCGAGCGCCACCGCGGTCATCAGCATGCCGGGCGTGCAGAAGCCGCATTGCAGGCCATGATGCTCGCGAAACGCCTCCTGCATCGGATGCATCAGGTTCGAACCGGGCGCGCCTTGCAGGCCTTCGATGGTGAGCAGCGTCGCGCCGTCGAGTGCGGGAGCGAGCAGCGTGCAGCTCTTCACGGGAAGACCATCCAGATGCACCACGCAGGCGCCGCACTGGCTGGTATCGCATCCGATATGGGTGCCGGTGAGGTGAAGCTGTTCGCGCAGCAGTTCGGCGACGAGCGATGCCGGCTCGACATCCACGGTGGTGGGCCGGCCGTTGAGTGTGAAGGATATCTGCACGGTCATACTCCTGTGCGCGACGGGGCTTTAGGCGAGGGGAAGCGCGCTGCCGGTGGCCCATGTGGCCATGACGACATCGCCGACGGTGAAAGGATCCGCAAAGAAGGTCTTTTCCGGCACGTAGGCGACGAACTCGTCGTCCGGCACGGTGTCGAGCATGACCTTGACGAAATAGCCCTGGTATTCGATCGCGAGCACGCGGCCCGGCAGCGAGGTTGTATAGCCCGGCGGCAGGTCCCTGCCCGGCCTGACAAGTGCGACATCGTCGCGGCGCACGGCGATATCGACCTGGTCGCCGACGTTGATAGTGGGTCGTGCCTGAAGCGGCACCTCGATGCCGGAAGGTGCTGCGAGCGTGAAGCTCGCGCCATTGACCTTCTCGACGCGGCCCGACAGCACGTTCTGGCCACCCATGAACTCGGCGACGTAGCGGTCGTGCGGATGGGCGTAGACATCGCGCGCCGCGCCGGCTTGCTTGATCTTGCCCTGCTCCATCACCACAACGAGATCGGCCAGCGCAATCGCCTCGAGCTGGGTGTGGGTGACATGGATGAAGGTGATGCCGAGCTCCTGCTGCATCCGGCGAAGCTCCTGCCGCATCTGGACGCGAAGCTGCTCGTCCAGCGCCGACAGCGGCTCGTCGAGCAGCAGCACCCGCGGCTCGGTGATCGCAGCACGCGCCAGCGCGACGCGCTGCTGCTGACCGCCGGAGAGCTGCGCCGGCAGACGGTCGGCGAACTGGGTCAGCCGCACCTTTTCAATCATGGCGTCCGCCGCACGCAAGCGGTCGGCCTTGGACTGGCCGCGGACGCGCAATGCAAAAGCGATGTTCTCGCGGACCGTCAGGTGCGGAAACAGGGCGTAGGACTGGAACATCATCGCGGTGCGGCGCTGCACCGGCGCGAGCCCCACGACGTTCTGGCCGCCGATCACGATCTCGCCGGCTGTCGGGTCCTCGTGGCCGGCAATCATGCGCAGGATCGTGGTCTTGCCGCAGCCGGAGGGGCCGATGAAGCAGCAATAGGCACCGTCGTCGATCCTGAGGTTGACGCCGTCGACCACATTCGTCACGCCGTCAAAGCTCTTGCAGACGCCAGCCAGTTCGATATCGCCGCGATCGCTTTTCATTCCAGTCAACCCTTGCTCAACCCTTGCTCAACCCTTGGCCTGGCTGCCGCGCTTCTTCTGAATCAGCACGATGGTGCCGAGGCTTGCGCCGATGACGACGAAGGAGACGACGGTAGTCACCGTGCCCAGCGCGTAGAGCGAGGGCGAGGTGACGTTCAGCGTCATGCTCCAGATCTCCAGCGGCAGCGTGTTCAGCGAGCCCGCCGTCTGGAGGCTGCGTGCGAATTCGTCGTAGGAGAGCGTGAATCCGAACAGCGCAACCGCGACGAGGCCTGGCGCCAGAACCGGGATCATCACCAACCAGATCGACTGCCAGCGGCTGGCACCCAGATCATAGGCCGCTTCCTCCCAGACATGATTGAAGCGCGACATCACCGCGAACATGACCAGCACGCCGAACGGCAGCGTCCAGGACAGCTGCGCGCCGAGCGCCGAGGTGTACCAGCTCGCATTGAGCCCGAGTGCCTGGAACAACAGGCCCGTGCCGAGGCCGAGCACGAGGCCGGGCGCCACCAGGCTGCCGATCATCATGTAGAAGACGACGGTGTCACCGCGGAAGCGCTTGCGGAAGCCGAGCCCGGCCAGGAACGAGACCACGACGGTGATGATGGTGACGATGACGGCCAACTTGATCGAACGGTCGAACGAGCCCTTGACGTCGCCGGTCCGCACCTGGGTGAAGAGATCGACGAACCAATGCAGCGATTGTCCCTTCATCGGGAACACGAGGCCACCGCGGATGTCCTGGAACGACAGGATGTAGATGCAGAACATCGGACCGTAGAGCGCGATCACGTAGGCCGCGAACAGCGTTGCCAGCACGTAGAACGTCCAGGGACGGCTACCTTTGCTTGGCGCGATCGCCTTGGTCGATGCAGGCGCCCCCGTCTTGGAGGTTTCGGTTTTGGGCATGTCAGCGAGCACCGCGCTCATTGCGTGATCTCCTGCCTGATATCGACGGTGCGCAGGATCAGCGAGACGATTGCGACCAGCACCAGCGTCAGCAGCACGGCGCTGGCCGCCGCGGTCGGATATTGCAGCACACCGACGTCCTCGTAGAAGGCGCTCACCACCGAGGCCGAGCCGCCGCCGGACATCACCTTGACCACGAAGAAGTCGCCCATCACGATCGAGACCACGAAGATGGTGCCGAGCGCGATGCCGCTCTTGGACATCGGCACCACGATCAGGCGCATGATGTCGAAACGGCTGGCACCGGCATCGATCGCGGCCTCGATCAACTTCTTGTCGATCCGCGCCATGGAATTGAAGATCGGCACGATCATGAAGATCGTGAGCTGGTGGACATAGGCGATGACCACGGCGAGGTCGGAGAACAGCAGAATTTCCAGCGGCTGATGGATCACGCCCATGGCGAGCAGCGCCTGGTTGATCAGGCCTTCCTTGCCCAGCAGCGGGATCCAGGAAATCATTCTGATGATGTTCGAGGTCCAGAACGGCACGGTGCACAGCAGGAACAGGCCGATCGCCAGCAGCTGGTTGCGGACGTGAAACACCAGGAAATAGGCGACGAAGAAGCCGATGATCAGCGTGAAGATCCAAGTCAGCACGGTGAACTTGATGGTCGCCAGATACAGCTTCAGCGTCAGCGCCGAATGCAGCACCTCGATATAACTTGCCGGCGTGAAGCCGGGCGTCAATCCGCCAAAACCATCGGTGGCAAAGAAGCTCGCGGTCAGCACGACCAGGATCGGCGCCACGAAGAATGGCACGAGCACCAGAACCAGCGGCGAGACGTAAAGCCAGCCGGCGAGATTGGAGCGCGAGGAACCTAATTGTGGACTTGGACTGGGCTGCATATCAGCAATGGCCTCGAAGTCGGTCTTATCGGCACCGGCGCGTGACGGCGCCGGCGCCTCTTGACGTCAGGGAAAAGCAGGTTTTAGGCCACCTTGAAGTCGTTCCAGCGCTTGTTCATGTAGGCGGCCTCATCCATCAGCGTGTTCCAGCACGAGATGTTCTTGACGCGGTCGAGGAACGAGCCGCCGTCACGCTTGGTGCCGGCCTTCTCCATCGGCACGCCGTAGGGATCATTGACCACCTCCGGCGCGGGCTGGCCCTCGTACCAGAACGCCCATTCGGCCGGGGTGAGGAATTTCTTCGCGGTCGACGGCACCGGGCTGTAATAGCCGTAGCGCGCGACAAAGCCGCCCTGCCAGCCGGAAAGGTACCAGTTGAGATATTCGTAGGCAGCGTCGAGTTTCTTGCCGGAGAGGTGCTTCATCAGGCCCATGCCGTTGCACCAGCCGCGATAGCCTTCCTTGCCGTTCTTGACATTGACGGGCGCGTAGACGCAGGGGATCTCCTTGACGCGCACCGCGGCGACCGCCGGCGACCACATCGACTGGATCACAACTTCGCCTGCGGCCATCAGCTGCACCGACTGGTCGAAGGTGGTCCAGGTCGCGCGGAACTGGCCTTCCTTCTTCAGCTCGATCAGCTTGTTGCAGGTGAAGTCGATCTCCTCCTTGGTCATGTTGCCCTTGTTGCCGTATTTGATCAGTCCGGCACTCTCGAAGCAGAGCGCCGCGTCCATGATGCCGATCGCGGGCACGTCGAGGATCGCGGCCTTGCCCTTGAACTTGGGATCGATCAGGTCCTTCCACTCGGTCACTTCATGGCCGACGAGATCGGGCCGATAGCCGATGGAATCGGCGTTGTAGACCTGCGGCAGGAAGGTCGCCCATTCGGTGACGCCGTCGTTCAGATCGGTCGCATCAGGCTTGGCGATGTACATGGCCTCATAGGGCGAGATGCCCTGGCGCGGAATCTTGTGGCCGTCGATCTCGCCCTTGGTGAAGATCGGCAGGATATTGTCGAACTCCTTGATCTTCTTGACCTCGATGCCCTGGATCACGGAGCGCTTGGCAGCGAGCTTGGCCTGCCAGCCCTCCAGGTCGGCAATGTCGACCGTATTAGGCTGGCTTATGAAGCGGTTGATGGCGGCCGAGGTGTCGAGGTTCTGCATCGTCACCTTGAAGCCGAGATCCTTGGCGGCCTGGTCGCCGATCGCCTTCACCACCGAATAGGACACGCCGACATGGCGGAGCTCGATGTCCTTGATCTCCTGCGCCCAGATGGTCGGGAATCCGCGGATCGCATCCGACCCTGCGGCCGCGCCCGCGACGGCGGCCGCACCCTTTAACAGCGTGCGCCGGCTCAGCTTTTTCACAGGCTTCGCCGCCGTTCCCGCCGGATCGGAAGTGAATGTCCCCTTCGTCTCATCAGACATGGCAACCCTCGTTGGTTACGATGAACGCTCGCACCGATCGCCATTGATCGGCTGCGGATGTGATCCATACGTGCGAGGCTAGGGTCGGGATTTTGCGAAGTAAAATTGGAAGTAAAAATTCGCCACATAAACGCGGCTAATGGTTCTGCCGGCTGCATTCGCTTTTGGCAGCGCGCATAAGAAGGCGTCAGGACGTGCATACAAGGCGATGGCTTCAAACATGCGACCACATGCACGCGCTCGTTGCGGCGATGATGGCGCTATTCATTGCTGTCACGCCGCGCGCGGCCGGCGCTGGCGATCTCTCCATCGCGCCGACGGACATGAAGGCGATCGGCACGGTCGATGCGCGCTTTCAATCCTACAACGTCGAGATGGTGGAAGTGACGGGCGGACGGTTCTGGAAACCCTATGCGCGAACGCGACGCGCCTTCGACGAACGAGATCGCTATAGCGAAAGAGCGCCGATCGATCTTGCCAATGCACGCCTGCGCAGGCTGGCAGCAGCATTATCGCCCGCTTATCTGCGCGTGAGCGGTACCTGGGCCAACACCACGTTCTTTGCCGATGCGCCGCGCAAACCGCCGCCGGGTTTCGACTCCGTGCTCAGCCGCGACCAATGGCGCGGCGTCATCGACTTCGCGCGCGCGGTCGATGCGGAGATCCTCACCTCCTTCGCGATCAGCTCCGGCAGCCGCGACGCCAATGGCCTGTGGAGGCCGGACCAGGCGCAGCACCTCATTGATGTCACGCGCGCGTTGGGTGGCCGCATCGCCGCTGCCGAATTCATGAACGAGCCGACGCTTTCCGCCAGCAATGGCGCACCAGCAGGATACGATGCGAACGGCTATGGCCGCGACTTCGGGGTGTTTCGCGACTGGATGAGTCGCGCTGCGCCGGAGACTCTGATTGTCGGTCCCAGCTCGGCCGGCGATGTGGCGTCACCGTCCGGGCCGGGCATCACCACACGCGACCTGCTCGCCGCCTCCGGCCCCGGTCTCGACCGCTTCTCCTATCATCACTACAACGCAGTCTCGCCGCGCTGCGGCGGCCGCGATGATCCATCGCAAGTACTGTCCGAGGAATGGCTCGCCCGCACCGACGCGACGCTCGCAATCTACCGGGACTTGCGCGACGAATTCGAGCCCGGCAAACCGATCTGGCTGACGGAGACCGCGGACGCGGCCTGTGGCGGCAACCGCTGGGACAAGACGTTTCTCGACACGTTCCGCTATCTCGACCAGCTCGGACGCCTGTCTAGGGCGGGCGTGCAGGCGGTGATGCACAACACGCTCGCCGCAAGCGACTACGGCCTGCTCGACGAGAAGACCTTCCGCCCTCGCCCGAATTACTGGGGCGCGCTGCTCTGGCACCGGCTGATGGGTACGACAGTACTCGACGCGAGTGTAGCCGCCGCGTCCGGTTTCCACGTCTACGCCCATTGCCATCCGGCACTTCACGGCGCGGTCACGCTGCTCGCGATCAACATCTCGCATGACGCCTCGCACTCGCTCGCTGTGCCGCTTCCCTCGAGTCGTTACACGCTCGGCTCGACCCGGCTACAGGCCCCGACAGTGCAATTGAACGGCCACACGCTCGCGCTCACGGCCAGCGGCAAGATGCCGAATCTCATCGATCGCCCGATGGCGGCTGGCTCGGTCCGTCTTGCGCCGGAAACTATCACGTTCCTCGTGATTCCCGCCGCCGCGAACGCCGCATGCTTCTGACGGCTCACGACCTCAGCGTGTCGCGCGCCGTCTCCGGCGTCATCAAGGTCGCGACGATGGTGATGACCGAGAGCGCGATGATGTAGAGCGACACCGGCCAGTACGTACCGGCCCAGGCGAGCAATGCGGTTGCGATCAACGGCGAGAAGCCACCGCTGAGCGCAGCCGCGACATTGGCCCCGAGCGAAGCGCCGCTGTAGCGCACCTGGGTGCGGAACAGCTCCGGCATGAATGCCGCCTTCGGCCCGAACAGCAGCGCATGCGTCAGCGTCATGGTGACGACGAGCGCGAGCGTGATCAGCGCCGGCTCCCTGGTATCGAGGAACCAGAACAGGGGAAACGCCAGCGCCACCGTGAACACGCCGCCGGCAAGATACAGCGGCTTGCGGCCGAAAATGTCGGAGAGCCAGCCGGCGAGCGGCAGCGTCGCGAATTCGACGACCGCGGCATAGACCACCGCATTCAGGATCACCTGGCGCGGGACGCCGAGCTTGGCCGTGGCATAGACCACGACGAAGACGGTGAGGAGATAAGCGAGCCCCACTTCCGACACCGTGATGCCGATCGCCAGCAGAAAGCTGCGCCAGTCGCTCCGCAGCACTTCCCACGCCGGCTGCGCCAGAACCTCCTTGCGCTCGACGACCTCCTTGAAGTGCGGCGTCTCCGCGAGCCTGAGACGCACGATGAAGCCGATGCCGACCAGCAAAATGCTGATCCAGAACGGCACGCGCCAGCCCCAACTGAGAAAGTCGGCTTCAGGTAGTTGCGTCATCAGTCCGAAGATGCCGGTGGACGCGGCGACGCCGACGGGAAAGCCTATTTGCACCAGGCTGCCGTAGAAGCCGCGCCTGTTACCGGCGTGCTCGGCCACCATGACGACCGCGCCGCTCCATTCGCCGCCAAGACCGATGCCCTGGATGAAGCGCAGGACGACGAGCAGGATCGGCGCCCAGACGCCGATCTGGCCATAGGTCGGCAGGCAGCCGATCAGGAAGGTGCCGAGCCCCATCGCGATCATGGTCGCGACCAGCATCCTTTTGCGACCGAGCCGGTCGCCATAATGTCCGATGATGGCGCCGCCGATCGGCCGCGCGACGAAGCCGACCGCGTAGGTCGAGAAGGCCGCGAGCGTGCCCACGAAGGGGTCGAAGCTCGGGAAGAACAGCTTGTTGAGCACGAGCGCGGCCGCGGTGCCGTAGATCAGGAAGTCGTACCACTCGATCGCCGTACCAAGCGCACTGGCCCACACCACATGCGCCGTCGTCGATCGCTCCGTTGTGCCGGAGACTCCTGTCGCTGCCGTCATGCCATCCGCCCCTTATTCCAGTGGGCATCATGGCCAATCACGGATGTGGTTGCAACTTGCGGGAGTGCCACTTCTCCCCAAGATCACCATGCGAGATTTTGGCGCTGCTCCTCCCACGCCCGTCATTGCGAGGAGCTCGCGACAAAATTGCGCAGCAATTTTGCGCTGATGCGACGAAGCAATCCAGAGTTTCTCCGCGGAAACATTCTGGATTGCTTCGCTGCGCTCGCAATGACGGTGTTGGGACAGTTGCGCACACGTCTTGCGGATGTCGTCGCGCGACCCCGGAACCCCAGGTTGCGCCTCAATTCATTATTGACAAACCTATTAGCTAATATCTAATCTGCTGCCAGAACAAACGGTCGCGCCAAGCGGCCCAAAAAGAGAGGAAACTTCGATGAGAGGGCTTTTGGCCTGCGCCATGCTCGCGGCCACGATGTCGGCTGCCATGACCACCGTCGCAAGCGCGCAAGTCTCCGACGACGTGGTCCGGATCGGCGTGCTGACGGATCTGTCGAGCTGGGGCCGCGACAATTCCGGGCCGGGCTCGGTGGAGGCCGCCAAGATGGCGGTGGAGGAGTTCGGGCCGACCGTGCTCGGCAAGCCGATCGAGATCATCAGCGCCGACCACCAGATGAAGACCGACGTCGGCGTCAATATCGTGCGCGGCTGGTTCGACAACAGCAAGGTCGATGCCGTCGTCGACATCCCCAATTCCGGCATCGCCATCGCCGTGCACAACATGGTGCGCGAGCGCAACAAGATCGCGCTGCTCTCCGGGCCCGGCGCGAGCTCGCTGACTGACGAGCTGTGCAGCCCGAACACCGTGCATTTCACCTACGACACCTACGCGCTGTCCAAGGTGACGGCGTCCGCCGTGATCAAGGAAGGCGGCAAATCCTGGTACTTCATCACCGCGGACTACGCCTTCGGCCAGCAGCTCGAGAAGGACGCCACGCGCTTCATCAACGAGATGGGCGGCAAGGTGCTGGGCGGCGTCAAGCATCCGACCAACACCGCGGATTTTTCGTCGTTTGCACTGCAGGCACAGAGCTCCAAGGCAGACGTCGTCGCTTTCGCCAACGCCGGCCAGGACACCGACAACGCCATCAAGCAGTCCGGCGAGTTCGGCCTGGTGCAAGGCGGCCAGAAGCTCGTCGGTCTCCTGATGTTCGACACCGACGTGCACGCGATCGGGCTCAAGTCCGCGCAGGGCACCTACATGACCACGGCGTCGTACTGGAACATGGACGAGCAGACCCGCGCCTGGTCGAAGAAGTTCTTTTCGCGCACCAACGTGATGCCGACCATGATCCACACCGGCGTCTACGGCTCGGTGCTGCATTATCTCAAGGCCATCAAGGCCGCCGGCACCGATGATCCCGCCAAGGTGATGGCCAAGATGCGCGAGCTGCCGATCGAGGATACCTTCGTCCATGGCGGCAAGTTGCGCGAGGACGGCCGCGTCATCCGCGACATGTACCTCGCCAGGGTGAAGTCGCCCGAGCAGTCCAAGGAACCCTGGGATTATCTGGACATCATCAAGACGGTGAAGGGCGAGGACGCCTATCGCCCGGTCTCCGAATCCAAATGTCCGCTGCTGAAGAAGTGAGGTGAGACATGGCCGGCAACGAGCATAGCGCAAGCGAAACCTACGAGTGCGACGTGCTCGTGGCCGGATCGGGCTGCTCCGGCATGTCGGCCGCGATCACCGCGAGGTATCGCGGTCTCGACGTGCTGATGGTCGAGAAGGAGCCGCGCTTCGGCGGCACTACCGCGCGCTCCGGCGGCTGGCTCTGGATCCCCGGCACGTCGCTGGCGAAGGCTTACGGTATCGAGGAGGCGCCGGACCAGGCGCGCACTTACTTGCGGCACGAAGCCGGCAACAATTTTGACGCGGCACGCGTGGAGGCGTTCCTCAGCGCTGGTCCCGAGGCCGTCGATTTCTTCACCACCAACACGGCGCTGCGCTTCGACATGCCGCTCGTGTTCCCGGACTATCATGCCGAGGCGCCCGGCGGCGCGCAGGGCGGCCGCTCCATGGTGACGCGCCCGTTCGACGGCCGCGAGCTCGGTGATCTCATCAAGACGCTCGGCATGCCCCTGCCCGAACTTACCGTGTTCGGCATGATGCTGGGGTCAGGCAAGGAGATCATCCATTTCATGCGCGTGACGAAGTCGCTGACTTCGGCGGTCTATGTCGCCAAGCGCCTGTCGCGGCATCTGATGGATGTGCTCCGCTACGGCCGCGGCATGACGCTCACCAACGGCAATGCGCTGGCCGGTCGCCTCGCCAAATCCGCGCAGGATCTGAAGATCCCGATGTGGCTGTCCTCGCCGGTGCGCGAGCTGACGGTCGAGAACGGCGCAGTCACCGGTGCGATCGTCACGCGCGAAGGCCGAGACGTGCGCGTCCGCGCAAGACAAGGCGTCGTGCTTGCCTGCGGTGGCTTTCCGCACGACGTTGAGCGGCGCAAGAAGATGTTTCCGCATGCACCGACCGGCGCTGAGCATTTCTCGCCCGGCCCAACCGGCAACACCGGCGATGGCCTGCGCCTCGCCGAGGGTGCCGGGGGCCACATCGAGGATCGCCTGCCGAACGCGGCGGCCTGGGTGCCGGTGTCGCTGACCACGCGCAAGGACGGCTCGAAGGGCGTGATGCCGCATTTCATCGATCGCGCCAAGCCGGGCGTGATCGCCGTGATGCGTGACGGTAAGCGCTTTGCCAATGAAGGCAATTCCTATCACGATTTCGTCCAGGCCATGATCAAGGCCGCCAAGCCCGGCGAGGAGATCGCGGCCTATCTCGTCTGCGATCACCGGACGTTGCGCAAATACGGCCTCGGCTGCGTGCCGCCGTTCCCGATGCCGCTCGGCCATCACCTTGCGAGCGGCTATCTCATGCGCGGCGACACGCTGGAGGCGCTGGCGGCGAAGGCCGGTATCGACGCCAAGGCGTTCGCGGAGACCGTCAAGCAATTCAATGCGACGGCGCCGCTGGGTCACGACGCCGCCTTCGGCAAGGGATCGAAGGCCTATAACCGCTATCAGGGCGACGCCATGCATGGCCCCAACCCTTGCATCGCGCCGATCGAGAACGGCCCATTCTATGCCATCAAGATGGTGATCGGCGATCTCGGCACCTATGCCGGCATCGTCACCGACGAGAACGCCCGGGCGCTCGACGCCGAGGGGCGAGTGATTCCCGGACTCTATGCCGCCGGCAACGACATGGCGAGCATCATGGGCGGCAATTATCCCGGCGCCGGCATCACGCTTGGGCCGGCGCTGACCTTCGGCTACATTGCCGGCCGTCATCTCGCCGCTAGCGCCGCCAAGCGCGACGCGGCGTAATCCCAGCGCATCGGAGGCGCATGAAGAAAGAAAGCCGCGGCATCCAGTCGATCGAGGTCGGCGGAGAATTGCTCCGTGCGCTCGCCAAAACCGGCGAGCCGATGATGCTGCGCGATCTCGCGCGCGAGGCCGGCATGACACCGGCCAAGGCGCATCCATATCTCGCTAGCTTCTCCCGCATCGGGCTGATCGAACAGGACGAGACTACCGGCCGCTACGAGATCGGCGCGCTCGCGCTGGAGCTCGGCCTGATCAGTCTGCGCCGCCTCTCCGGCGTCCGCATCGCGCAGCCGAAGATCGCCGCGCTCGCGAGCCAGATCGGACACGCCGTCTCGCTCGCGGTGTGGGGCACGCACGGCCCGACCGTAGTGCAGCTGGAAGAGCCCGGCCAGCCCGTCCACATCGTGATGCGCGCCGGCTCGGTGATGGCGCTGCTGGAAACCGCCACGGGGCGTGCCTTTGCAGCGTTTCTGCCGGAGAAGACCATCAACGCCGCGCTCGAAAGCGGGCTTGACCGTCAGGGCGTCGGCTACAATCCGAAGCGCCCGGTGAAAGGCGCCAAGATCGCCGAGATGCTCACGGAGGTCCGCAAGCACGGCCTCGCCCGCGCGCTCGGCGATCCCCTGCCCGGCGTCAACGCGTTCTCCGCACCAGTGTTCGATCATGCCGGCCACGTCGCGCTTGTGATCACCGCGATGGGGCCGGAAGGCACGTTCGACGCGCGCTGGGACAGCCCCATCGCCCATGCCTTGCGGGATTGTGCCGGCGGCATCTCGAAGCGGCTGGGTTACGGGATGACGGTTGCGGCGGAGTGATAGGCAAGTTGCCTCCCTCACAACAGGTGTCATGCCCCGCGCAGGCGGGGCATCCAGCACGCCGCGTCCTATCGATTCTATCGCTGCTGTCTCGGCGTACTGGATCGCCCGCCTTCGCGGGCGATGACAGCGGGTGTGTGATGACCTCCTCCGCTCCTACTTGTCCTTCACCGGCACCGTATAGTTCAGGATCAACCGGCCACCATCCGGATAGATGGTCTGTCCGGTGATGTAGGACGCATCGTCGCTGGCGAGGAACGCGACGACGGAGGCGACCTCGCTCGGCTCGCCACCGCGCCCCGCGGGCGTACGCGACATCACCGTCTTGCGCGCATCCTCCGAGGTGTAGATCGACGACGCCACCATGTCGGTCAAAATCGTGCCGGGGCCGACTGCGACGACGCGGATGTTGTGCGGGGCGAGCGCGACGGCCGCGACCGACGTCAGCTGCTTCATGCCGCCCTTGGACATGGCGTAGGTCGCAAGCGCCGGGATCGCCAGCAGCGCATTCACCGAGGACATGTTGATGATGACCCCGCCGCCGCCCTGCGCGATCATCTGCTTGGCCGCGGCCTGCACGCCGAAGAACGCGCCCTTCAGATTGATGCCGATGATCTCGTCGAATTCCGCTTCGGTAATTTCGAGGATGTCCCGGTTGCGCGCGACGCCGGCATTGTTGACCATGATGTCGAGCCGGCCGAATTCGCGGACCGCAGTCGCGACGGCACGATCCACGTCAGCGCGCCGCGCGACGTGACACGGCACGGCGTAGAGATCCTTGGGCTTGCCCAGCTCGTTGACCGTCTTCTCGAGCGCGTCCGTATCGACGTCCGAGATGACCACCTTGACGCCGTCGTCGAGAAACCGCTTTGCGCAGGCCTTGCCGATGCCGCGCGCTGCGCCGGTGATGACGGCGACCTTGCCGGATAGTTTCATGGGTCTCACTCCAGGATAGCTGCTTAACGCAGCGAGCTATCCCGAAGTGGACTCCGGTTCAAGCCGCCGCGAAGCCGAGATGAGCACGGAACCGGTTCTTGATAAAGACGGCATCGCGCGAGGGCAGCGAGCGCGGCGGATTTTCGGCCCTGACCTTGATGACAAACAGCCGCGGGCCAGCGGCCGGCTCGGCGATTTGTCCCGCGAGGCGCTGCACCTCCTCGAGCGTCCGCACCGTCGCGGTGGCCGCAAAGCCGCAGGCCGTGGCGATGGCAGTGAGATCGACACCGCGGCCGGTATGGCTCGCCTGCATCCCGGTCTCGCCAAAATGCTGGTTGTCGATCACGACGATGTCGAGATTGCGCGGCTGCGCGACGCCGATGGTGGCGATGCCGCCGAGGCCCATCAGCTGCTCGCCGTCACCGGTGAGCGCGAGCACGCGCTTGCCTCGCTGCGCCTGCGCAAGACCAAGACCGATCAGCGCAGCACCGCCCATGGCGCCCCAGAGATAAAAATTGTCGTCGCGGTCGCCAGTTGCATGCAGATCGTAGGTTGGCGAGCCCAAGCCGGAGACGACCAGCAAATCGCCGCGATCTTTCAGCAGGGCCGCGACGGCGGCGCGGCGATCGAGTTGGGACTCAACGGTCATTGCACTCACCACTTCTTCATGCCGATCAGGCGCTGCCCGATCAGCACCGCGATCTGCTGATCGGACTCATACGCGAGCGCTGCCGCGGATTCGACAGTCTCGACCAGATCGTCCGCCGTCTCCGCCCGCATCACCTTCAGCCCGATCGCTTCCAGCGACGGCTGCGTGGCCCGGCTCATCGGCACCTGCCAGGGATTGAACTCGGCCCACTCGCCGCGCATCGTCACCAGCATCAGCAGCGGAAAGCGGCCGATCGCAGACAGCGACAGCATGTTGATGCAATTGCCGACCCCGCTCGACTGCATCAGCAGCACGCTGCGCTGACCGCCGAGCCAGGCGCCCGCGGCAATGGCTATACCCTCTTCCTCGGTCGTCAGCACGTTGGTGTTGACGTCGGCGTCGGCGGAGAACAGCCGGATCAGCTGGCTGTGGCCAGCGTCAGGCACGTAGGACATCTGCTTGACGTCGGCGGCTTTGAGGATGCGATAGAGTTCGCTCGGCCAGTCGATGTCGGGATTGGGCTTCGAATTGGGCTTAGGGCTATGCACCAGACGTCTCCGTGAAATTCGAGCAGCACGCTAGCGACGTTCGCGCGCGAGGGCTCTGACCGTCTGGCAGGAGCAGGTATTGAAGGATTGTATAGCTGGCTTTTGCTGGCCCAGAAACGCGATGGGCGTGACTGCGTCCTCTCCCCTTGTGGGAGGGCATTTTTATAACGGCAAACTAGGCCAGACTTGACCAGCTGCCTCCCCTTGATTCCATCTGGGTTGAAGGATACGGTTCCTCTCTGCTTAGTTGTATTGAAATGGAAAGTGCTTCATGCCTCGATTTTGAGTTCGAGGCTGAGGCTATTGCTGCTGCGCGTGCAGCGAATGCCTAGTTTGAAATATCCAATTTTGCGCCAGATTGATTGGTTGACCAATGTTTTAGGATATTTCCAATGTCTGACACGCTTCTCGACACCACCGCGACGATCGGCGTTCTGACAGTCGGCGGAGCAACGACCGGCACCATTGATGCCGTGCCAATGAGCGGAAGCGCAAACACCTCGTTCGATCACGACTGGTACAAAGTTACATTGACCGCTGGGCACAGCTACAGTTTCTCGGCCCAAGGAACGTCCGGCACCTTGAACGACGTCGCCATCGATTTACGCGACACAGGCGGCAGTAATTTTGTCACCTCTGTGATCGATGGTGGTGTGAACGGTACCGCTAGATTCAACTACACGCCGAGCTTGTCTGGCACATACTATTTCGCAATCAGTGCAGGTGGATCGAACCCGGCAAGCCTCACAGGCAACGACAGCATCAGCGTCACCGACAATCGCACGCCATCGACCGACACGCTTCTCGACACCATCGCGACGATCGGCGTTCTGACAGTTGGCGGGACAACGACAGGCACCATTGATGCGGTGCCCATGAGCGGAAGCGCAAATACCTCGTTTGACCACGACTGGTATAAAGTCACTTTGACGGCGGGGCATAGCTACAGCTTTTCGGCCCAAGGAACGTCCGGCACCTTGAACGACGTCGCCATCGACTTGCGCGACACGACCGGAAATAATCTTGTCACGTCTGTTGTCGACGGAGGCGTCAATCATGCGGCGAGCGTCAGCTACACGCCAACTTCGTCTGGCACATACTATCTTGCGATCAGCGCGGGTGGCTCGAACCCGGCAAGCCTCACAGGCAACGACAGCATCAGCGTCACAGACAATGGCGCGCCATCCACCGACACGCTTCTCGACACCACCGCGACGATCGGCGTCCTGACAGTTGGCGGGACAACGACAGGCGCCATTGATGCGGTGCCGATGAGCGGAAGCGCAAACGCGTCCTTCGACCACGACTGGTACAAGGTCAATCTGACAGCTGGGCACAGCTACAACTTCTCAGCACAAGGTACGTCTGGCAGCTTAAATGACGTCGCCATCGATTTGCGCGACACGACCGGAAATAATCTCGTCACGTCTGTTGTCGACGGGGGTGCCAATCATGCGGCGAGCTTCAGCTATACCCCAACTTTGTCGGGCACATACTATTTTGCGATCAGCGCGGGCGGCTCGAACCCTACAAGCCTCACCGGCAACGACAGCATCAGCGTTACCGACAACGGGATTATCGGCGGGGGCGGTGGCTCGCAGCAGGGAATCGATTTTAGCGACGCATCGGCGCTCACACCAACGCAAATTGTTCAGGCAGGTTTTAGCTTCGTAATCAACTATCTTGGAACCAGCAGCAGTAAATATCTGACCGCTGCCGAAGCGAGCAACGATCTGGCTGCTGGACTCAACATATGCTCGGTATACGAAGTTACGTTTCGCAACGGAGTGGACTACAACCCCAACATCGCCGCTAACATACCAAGCTACTTTTCAACGTGTCTGAATGGCAACGGTTACACTGATGGGCAGAACGCGTACAACTATGCCCACAATGTACTACATCAACCGTCGGGGTCGGCAATTTATTTTGCGATCGACGCTGACGCTTCGGCATCGGGCCCCTACATGCCTGATGTCATCAACTATTTTCAGGGCATAGCTCAAGCATTCAGCGACCTGTCAGGCGGAAATCCGCTTTACCGCGTCGGCGTGTATGGATGTGGGGACGTACTAGACACAATCCATAATGCCGGACTTGCTCAATGCAAGTGGCTGGCGGACGCTCCGAGTTGGTCAGGTTCTTCGGGCTACACAAACTATACCATCAAACAATATGCCAACGGTGACACCACAACGTTTCCAGGCGTGCATATTGATCACGATTTAACCGCTGGCTCGGACTTCGGTCAATGGATACCCGCTACCGTAACCCAGCCTGACCTCTCGGAATATCTCGGCGTCACCAACACCACCGTCGCCGCGGGCAACAACGTCACCGTCGATGCCTATGCAATGGATATAGGAGCCGGCCCATCGGGAGCCTCGACCGCAGGCATTTATCTGTCGAGTGACGCTACGATCACCACCTCCGATACACTGCTGACGACAGTCAGTTCCGGCGCACTGACCAGCGTCGGCCAGACCGGCTATTACGACCATCAGACCCTGTCGGTCATGCTCCCGGGCAACCTCGCGCCCGGCACCTACTATCTCGGCGGCATCGCCGACTACAACAACCAGGTCAGTGAGAGCAACGAAACCAACAACACCTACAACACCGTCAAGATCACGGTCACCGCGCCAGCCCAGCCTGATCTCTCGGAATATCTCGGTGTCGCCAACACCACCGTCGCGGCAGGCCACAGCGTCACCGTCGATGCCTATGCAATGGATATAGGAGCCGGCCCATCGGGAGCCTCGACCGCAGGCATTTACCTGTCGAGTGACGCCACGATCACCACCTCCGATACACTGCTGACGACGGTCAGCTCCGGCGCACTGACCAGCGTCGGCCAGACCGGCTATTATGACCATCAGAGCCTGTCGGTCATGCTTCCGGGCAACCTCGCGCCCGGCACCTACTATCTCGGCGGCATCGCCGACTACAACAACCATG
>NZ_JAKLTZ010000004.1:113200-980284 GCF_022012555.1 Bradyrhizobium zhengyangense
ACCTCCGATACACTGCTGACGACGGTCAGCTCCGGCGCACTGACCAGCGTCGGCCTGACCGGCTACTACGACCATCAAACCCTGTCGGTCACGCTCCCGGGCAACCTCGCGCCTGGCACCTACTATCTCGGTGGCATCGCCGACTACAACAACCAGGTCAGCGAGAGCAACGAAACCAACAACACCTACAATACCGTCAAGATCACGGTTAGCGCGCCGGTATCAATCACTCTTAACGATGACAATCTATGGAGCTCTGGCGCTCTCAACGTGGTCAACACGTTCACAAGCAATGGGGGCACCCTGACTTACTACGGTCCGATCACTGCGAGCGGATTCAGTATCACCAACGTTAATCGGACAGACTTTGCCGTGACGTCTCTCGACAAAACTTTTGCCGACAATTTCAACTATTTTTTCCACGAGACGCACACCCTCACTGTACCAGCGGGCGGGAGCGTTCCGACGGCAGATACTCTGCTTATTCAAGGTCAGAACGGTGGATTGTTCTCAGCGCAATCAATCGACCTGGATACTCTCTTCGCAGCAGCTGGGCAAATCGCAACCTTCACCGGTGTCAAAGCCGACAACAGCACGGTCACACAAACGTTTTCTCTTGATGGCGGTCAGGGGATGCAGAGTTTCCGTTTCGATACGACTTTTGTGGGCCTCAAATCCCTCCAGTTCGCACCAAGCATGAACGAGTATTTTGATAACTTGGTGCTTACACCCCCGCTCCTACAGAGCGACTATCACCTGGCATAGCGGGTGCTTGGAATAGTGGCTGCGATTAGCAAGCGCCGTCTCCATCGGGCGCTTCGCGCCACCTTCTCCCGCATCCGCCTTCGCCAAGGCTTCGGCGGACATGAGGGGAGAAGGGAAGAGAACTCAATTCGTCGCCAATCTCGCCGCCGCCGGCATATAGATCTGCGCGTAGCCTTCCTTGATCGCGGAGGTGATGCGATCGAGACGGCGGTCGATGTGCTTCTCCAGCACCGAGACGCAAACCGCCTCATCGCGCGCCTTCAGGCCCTCGATCACCGCGCGGTGTTCGGCCTGGGTGTTGGAACGGTTGATGCTGTCCATGTCGATCCAGCGCACGAAGCGGATACGCGCGTTGACATTACGCAGCACGCGCAGCATCTCGGCATTGTTCGACATCGCCATCAGCCGCTCGTGGAAGGTCTCGTCCAGCTCGACGAGCTCCACCGACGTGCGGTCGCCAGGATCGGGGCCGGTGGCTTCGAGGAATTTCAGCAGCGCGTCGATATCCTCATCCTTGGCGCGCTTGATGGCGAGGCGGACGGAAGCGACCTCAATCGACTTGCGCAGCTCATAGAGGTCGAAGATCTCGTGGGCGTCGAGCTCGCGGCAGAAGAAGCCCTTGCCCGGGGTAAAGCGCAGAAAACCTTCGGTGTTGAGACGGTTGAGCGCTTCGCGCAGCGGCGTGCGGCTGACGCCCAGGCGTTTGGCCAGTTCGCCCTCGTTGAGCCGTTCGCCTGGCTTGAACTCATAGCTCACGGCCATCGCCTTGAGCTGTTCATAGACGCGATCGACGATACTGTCAGAGGCCAGTTCCACGTTGCTCATCATCAACTGCATTCATGCCCGAACACAGCCCAATATACCGGGGCTGCCAGCGCGATTGCAATGCAAACAACAGCGGAGGTTGTGCGAGCCGTGGAATCAGCTGAAGGCGCGCGGGCGCAGTCCAGCATGAAACCAGGTGATCATGGAATAGATGTCGTAGACCGGCAACCCGACTTCGGCCTGCAACGCCGCCGCGTAAGGCGGCATGTTGGTGCATTCGAGCACGATGGCGCCGACGTCGGGGTTCTTAGCAACAAGCTCCTTGCCCGCCTCGACCACGTCACGTTCGGCCTGGGCCACATCCATGTCGTCCTTCTCAGCCTTGATCAGGACACGGAAGAATTCCTTGCCGTGCTCGGTGCCGACCAGCGGCGTATCGAGCGGCACGCCGGCGCCTTCGAGATGGGCCGGCGTCAGGGTCGACCCTGATACCGTGACGAGGCCGACGCGCTTGCCGGGCGGCAGGGTCGCCTGCACCCACGGCACCTGCATCAGCGACGAGGTCGCGACGGGCACGCCGACCGCCGCCGCGATCTCCTTCTGGAACAGCGAGAGGAAGCCGCAATTGGTGGTGATGGCTTCGGCCCCGAGCCGCACCAGGTCCTTCGCCGCATCGATGAAATCAGGCAGCAGCCCCGCCGCGCCCTTCAGCACCACCTTCTCGGGCGACGCCCCACTCACCACGCGATAGAGCACGGGGAATGGCCAGGTCGTGCCGTTGCCCATGTCGCCGGGGATGCGCGGAAAGCGTGCTTCCAGCATCAAAATTCCGAGCGGCGCGCCATAGATGGCCTTGCCGCCGCGGGCGATGCGCGAGGGTGAGTTGGCAGGATAGGTCATGGTGCGATCTCAGAGGAAGCGATTGGGCGAAAACGGCGCAAGCGGAATTTCGGGCGGCTTGCCGCTCAGAAGCTGGGCGACGAGACGGCCGGTGCGAGCCGAACCGACCAGGCCGACATGACCATGGCCGAAGGCATAGACGATATCGCGCGAGGCGCGAGAGTAGCCAATGCAGGGACGTCCGTCCGGCATGCTAGGGCGATGGCCGAACCACATCTTGATGCGCGAGGCCGGAATGTCCCGCGGCAGTTTCGGGAACATGCTGAGAAGATGGTCGCGCAAAATTTCGGCGCGCTGCCAGTTCGGCGCGGCCTCAAGGCCAGCGATCTCGACCGTGCCGGCGGCGCGCAAGCCCTTATTGGTCCAGTTCGCCACCATCTTGGCGTCGGAAGCCATCATCGAACTGCGCGGACCTGACTCCGGGTTCTCGATCATGACGTGATAGCCACGCTCGGTTTCAAGCGGAAGGGAATCGCCCACCGATGCGGTCAGCCGTTTCGAATGCGCGCCGGCCGCAACGACGGCGGCATCGCAAGCGATCTCGCCGGTTTCAGTGACGACCGCGACAAGCTTGTTGCCGGAAAGCTTGAGACCGGTCGCCTTGGCATGAACCAGCCTGGCCCCGCTCGCCAGCGCGTGCTGAGCAAGCGCTGCGACATAGGCGCCGGGATCGCGGCAGCGCCCGGCCTCTTCCACCACCACGCCAAAGGTGTAGCGCGGATGCAGATCCGGCTCGCGCTGACGCATCTCGTCGGCGTTCAGCTCCATCCATTCGACGCCGACCTTCTTGCGCAGCCGCCAGCCGAGATCGCTGTCGAAATTGCCGCGCGAGGGAAATACATGCATCACGCCGTTGCGCTCGACCAGCTCGGGCACGCCGGCTTCTTCCGCGAGCTTCCGGTGCAAGAGCGGCGCGTCCTTCAACAGATCGCGCAGCGCGAACGCCGTCGTCTCGACCCGCGCCTCGGTCCAGCCGGAGAGCAGGTACTTGATCAGCCAGGGCAGTGCCCTTGGCAAATACGACCAGCGGATCGCGAGCGGGCCGAGCGGATCCATCAGATAACCCGGCACCTTCTTCCAGACGCCGGGCTCGGCCGGCGGGATCACCGAATGCGACGAGAGCCAGCCGGCATTGCCGTAGCTCGCCGCCTGCTCGCCACCGGGCTCGCCCGCGTCGATCAGCGTGACGCGATGCCCCTCGCGCAGCGCCTCGATGGCGCTGATCACGCCGACCGCACCGGCTCCGATGATGGCGACGTGGCGGCCCTGCGACATCGCTTACGCCTTCACCGCCGGGGTGAAATCCTTGCCGACCGAGATCGCGCGGGGATCGATGATGCAATGGAGGATCGACGGCTTGCCCGAGGCGAGCGCCCGCTCGAATGCCGGCGCGAACTCCTCAGTGCGCTCGACGCGCTCGCCATGGCCGCCGAACGCCTTTGCGTACATTGCGAAGTCGGGGTTTTTCAGCTGAGTGCCGACCACGCGGCCGGGATAGTCGCGCTCCTGATGCATGCGGATGGTGCCGTATTGCGAGTTATCGACGACGATCACGACGAGCGGCGCGTCATACTGCACGGCGGTCGCGAACTCCTGGCCGTTCATCAGGAAGCAGCCGTCACCAGCAAACGCGACGACGACACGGTCGGGATATTGCCGCTTGGCTAGCACGCCGGCCGGCACGCCGTAGCCCATCGAGCCCGAGGTCGGCGCGAGCTGCGAGGCAAAGCTGTGGAAGCGGTGATGGCGATGGATCCAGCCGGCATAATTGCCGGCGCCGTTGCAGACGATCGCGTCCTTGGGCAGGCGATCACGCAGCCAGGTCATGACCTGGCCGTACTGGAACGTGCCCGGCAGCTCGCGCGCCTTGTCGGTCCAGGCGAGGTAATCGGCATGCGCCTTGGCCGCTTCGCCCTTCCAGGCAACGGCACCAACGGGCTTCAGGGTCTCCACAGCAGCCGCGAACGCAGCCGGCGTCGCCTGGATCGCAAGCTCCGGCTGATAGATGCGGCCGAGCTCTTCGGCGCCCGGATGAATATGGATCAGCTTCTGCTTCGGCGAGGGAATGTCGAGCAGCGTGTAGGACGAGGACGGCATCTCCGACATGCGGCCGCCGATCAGCAGAATGACATCGGCGTTGTCGATGCGCGCCTTCAGGCTCGGGCTTGGCCCGATGCCGAGGTCGCCGGCATAATGCGAATGGTCGGCGTCGATCAGCGAGGCGCGACGGAACGAGGTCGCGACCGGCAGGTCGAAGCGTTCGGCAAAGCGCGCGATGCTCTTGGTGGCCTCATCGGTCCAGCGCGAGCCGCCGAGGATGACCAGCGGCGCCCTGGCGCTCGCAAGCAGCGCACCGACGCGCTCGAGATCAGCAGGCGCCGGCCAGCTCACCGCCGGCTCGATGCGCATGGCATCCGCAACGGCGGCGGTCTCGGTCAGCATGTTCTCCGGCAGTGCGATGACCACCGGACCGGGGCGGCCCTGCATGGCGACGCGGAAGGCGCGCGCGACCAGCTCGGGGATGCGGTCGGGACGATCGATCTCGACGGCCCATTTCGCCATCGAGCCGAACACCGCCTTGTAGTCGAGCTCCTGGAACGCCTCGCGTTCGCGCATGCCGGTATCGACCTGGCCGACGAACAGGATCATCGGCGTGGAGTCCTGCATCGCGATGTGGACACCGTGGCTGGCATTGGTGGCGCCGGGACCGCGGGTGACGAAGCAGACGCCCGGGCGTCCGGTGAGCTTGCCGTAAGCTTCCGCCATCATCGCGGCGCCGCCTTCGGCACGGCAGATCACGACGTCGATTGGGCTGTCATGCAGCGCATCGAGCGCCGCCAGATAGCTCTCGCCCGGCACACAGGTGACGCGCTCGACGCCCTGCGCGACCAGCTGGTCGATCAGGATCTGGCCCCCGGTGCGGGTGTTTCTGATGGTCATGACAGCTCCCTGCAGGCGTTAGCGAATGCGCTTTTGTTCCGGGGTGGCGTAGGACAGGCGGACATCAGGTGCAAGGCCGATGCCGACAGTGCAGAGGCCATCGGTGCGCATGTCAGCGCCGCGCCGCGATTGCGATCACCTCGATGCGATAAGCAGGGTCGGCGAGCTCGACCTTGCCGCAAGCACGGCACGGCGTGTTGCCTGGCACGACCCAGGCATCATAGACCGCGTTCATCGCATCGAAATCGTCCATGGTTTTCAGCCAGACCTGCACGCTGAGCAGGCGCGACTTGTCGGTGCCGGCACGCGCCAGCATGTCGTCGACTTTTGCCAATGCTTCGCGGGTCTGCAGGGTGATGTCAGCGGTCTTGGTGTCAGCCACCTGGCCTGCGAGGAAAACAAGGTCGCCGTAAACGGAGGCGCGGCTGCGGCGGGTGTTCTGGTCGATGCGGGTGATATCCGACATGGATGTCCTTTACTTGCCGGTGGCGATGATGCGGCGGCAATGATCGAGCGCAGCGCCAATGAGATTGTCGCTCGCCTCGGGCGTGCGGAACGCCGAATGCGCCGACAGCGTCACGTTGGGCAGTTTTGTCAGGGGATGGCCTGATGGCAGCGGCTCGATAGTGAAAACGTCGAGGCCGGCATGGGCGATGTGGCCGGAGCGGAGCGCGTCCAGCATCGCGTCCTCGTCGACGATGGCGCCGCGCGCGGTGTTGATCAGGATACTGCCCTTGCGCATCTGCGCGATGCGTTCGCGCGACAGAAAACCCTTGGTCTCGTCGTTGAGCAGGAGATGCAGCGAGACGACGTGGCTCTCTGCCAGCAGTCTCTCCAGCGAGACGAACTCAACGCCCGGATGCGTCTTCGGCGTCCTGTTCCAGGCGATCACCTTCATGCCGCAGCCGGCCGCCATGCGCGCGGCTTCCGCGGCGATACCGCCGAAGCCGATCAGGCCGAGCGTCTTGCCGGTGAGCTGGACTGCATCGCGCCGCAGCCAGTTGCCCTCGCGCATGCCGCGGTCCATCTCGCCAAAGCTTTTGGCCGACGCCCACATCAGCGCGATCGCGCACTCGGCCACCGCCGTATCGCCGTAGCCCTTGATGGTGTGGACGGCGATGCCGCGCTCGCTAAGCTCTTCCGGATTCATGTAGCTGCGCGCGCCGGTGCCCAGGAAGACCACGTGCTTCAGCGCCTTGCATTTCTTGGCGATCGCTGATGGCACCGCCGTGTGGTCGACGATCATGATCTCGGCGTCGCCGAGCAGGCCGGGGAGATCCTCGGGCGCGATGGAGGGGTTGCTGACGATGCTGACCGGCAGCTTCGCGGCACCCAGCAGCCTCTCGGTGACCGCGGCCAGGGTGTCGTTGGCATCGACGAAAACAGCACGCACGGACTTCCTCCTCTTAATTCCAAGCACCCGCCGGCCGGTCCACTATCCGGCCCGGCTTCACGGAATTTTCTCTCGCTTTGCCAAAGGATTAAGCTCTAACCTGCCTCATCGCTCAAATCCCCGGCAAAGCTGCAATACCATATTGCATTATGAGCTGAATACAGAAATAGTCCACCAGCCGGAGCCGATGGATCCCCATTCCTCAGGGAGTACTGACGATGAACCGCAGGGACGCACTCACCACCGTGGCACTGGCGGGCGCCGCAATGGCCGCGACCGCGCCAGTCAAGGCCGATACCGCGCCGACCTCCACGCTCGATCGCATCAAGAAGAGCGGCGTGCTCCGCATCGCGGTGATCGCCGGCCAGGATCCCTATTTCCACAAGGACCTCGCCACCAATCAATGGTCGGGCGCCTGCATCGACATGGCGAACGACATCGCTGGCAAGCTGGGCGCCAAGGTCGAGATGCTGGAATCGACCTGGGGCAACCAGATCCTCGATTTGCAAGCCGACAAGGTCGACCTCGCCTTCGCCGTGAACCCGACGCCCGAGCGTTCGCTCGTCATCGACTTCTCGACGCCGATCCTGGTGCACTCCTTCACCGTCATCACCAAGAAGGGCTTTGCCAAGCCGCAGACCTGGTCCGAGCTGAACAAGCCCGAGGTCAAGATCGCCGTCGACATCGGCTCGACGCACGAGACCATCGCGCGCCGTTACTGCCCGAAGGCTGATATTCTCGGCTTCAAGACCCGCGACGAGGCGATCCTGGCGGTGTCGACCGGCCGCGCCGACTGCAACATCTCGCTGGCGGTGCTGTCGATCTTCACACTGAAGAAGAATCCGACGCTCGGCGAACTCGCGATCCCGCGGCCGATCCTGACGCTGCCGACCAATCTCGGCATCCGCGCCGAGGCCGACCGCCGCTACAAGGATTTCCTCAGCGCCTGGGCCGACTACAACCGTTCGCTGGGCCAGACCCGTGAATGGCTGCTGAAGGCCTATCAAACCGTCGGCCTCAGTGCCGACGACATCCCGGGCGAAGTGCAGTTCTGATCGTCATTTTGGTCTTGGACGTCTCCAGCCGTGCAACAAGCCGCTGGAGACGTTTTGAGTCGATGTCACGAGACAGATTGACGCGGATGCCCTGAGCAAACCGGGACGCTGATATGCGCGCGCCTTACGTGGGCCTTCCGGTGTTGACGCTGACACATGCGCGTTTAAGTAGGTGAGACAAAGACTGCAGGGATGGCGACGTTTGCTGGGCTGGTTCCCGTTGCCGTCACCTAAGCAGGACACATGACGACCTCGCCTCACGCGACCTCACCTCGCAATTCAGCGCCCCCTCATCTCGCCATCGTCCTGTTCTCGCTCGCAATGGGCGGCTTTGCGATCGGGACCACCGAATTCGCATCGATGAGCCTGTTGCCGTTCTTCGCGGCCGACCTTCATATCGACGAGCCCACGGCCGGACACGCGATCAGCGCCTATGCGCTCGGCGTGGTGCTCGGCGCGCCGCTGATCGCGGTGCTCGGCGCGAAGTTCGCGCGGCGCACGCAGCTCTTGGCGCTTATGGCCGTGTTCGCGCTCGGCAACGCCCTCACCGCGCTGGCGCCCGGCTTTGGTTCGATGGTCGCGGCCCGCTTCCTTTCGGGCCTGCCCCACGGCGCCTATTTCGGCATCGCCGCGCTGGTTGCCGCTTCGCTCGTTCCGCAACATCGCCGCTCGCAGGTGGTTGGACAGGTGATGCTGGGCCTGACCGTCGCCACCATCATCGGCGTGCCCCTGGCCAATCTGATCGGCCAGGCCGTCGGCTGGCGCGCGAGCTTTGGCCTCGTGTCGGTGCTGGCCCTGCTCACGGTTCTGCTCTGTGCGCTGTTCGCACCACGCGACCAGGCCGGCCGGTCGGACCCGCTGCGCGAGCTCGGCGCGCTCAAAAGCCGCCGTGTCTGGACGACGCTCGCGATCAGCGCCATCGGCTTCGGTGGCATGTTCGCCGTCTACACCTATCTGGCGACGACATTGATCGAGGTCACCAAGGTCAGCACCGAGGTCATTCCGTTCTTCCTGGCGATCTTCGGCATCGGCGCCACGCTCGGCAATTTGTTCGTGCCGCGCTTCGCCGACCGCGCCTTGATGCCGACGGCGGGCTGCATCCTGGTGTTTGCCACCATGGCGCTGCTGGCGTTTCCGCTTGTCGCCGGCAATCCCTGGCTGCTCGCGATCGACATTTTCGCGATCGGCGCCAGCGTTGCGCTCGGTGCTGTCCTGCAGACGCGGCTGATGGATGTTGCCGGAGACGCGCAGGCGCTCGCCGCCGCGCTCAACCATTCGGCGTTCAACACAGCCAATGCGCTCGGCCCGTTCCTCGGCGGCCTCGCCATTCGTCATGGGCTCGGCTGGACTTCGACGGGTCCCGTCGGCGCGGGGCTGGCAGTCCTCGGCTTGCTGATCTGGTTCGTCGCCTGGCGCGACAACGGCCCTGCGCCGGTCGAACAAGTCTCAGGCAGCGACGCCGCGCCACGCGAGGCAGCTCCGCTGAAGCAGGCGCCGCCGCTGGCGCCGCGCGAGCGAAGCCGTCCCAAGGAGCCGGTGGCCTGATTGCAACCCGCTCAGAACAGAGCGGCGTTGAGAGCCTGCCCGTAGATCATCGCGGCGACGAGCGAGACCAGGAGGCCCGCGCCCGAGAAGATCACGAGGATCTTCAGAGTTTCGACGTCGACATTGGTTCCCGTCGCGCGGGATATTGCTCTTGCCAGTGCAGCAATCATCGCCAGCTCCGAAGTCGGCCGCGTGGACACGGGGCCTGACTTCATCTAGCGCAGATTGGCGAGGCCGCCTGTGAAGCAGATTACAGGTGTTTTTGGCGATCGACCGGAACCTCAATGAGATCGCCGACGCGGAAGTAAGCCATGTGCGCGACCGCTTCGGCACTGTGGTAGTCCCCAAATTCCGCCGTGGCTTCCTTGCCGGCATACATTCGGGCAATTCCGGCGCCGCCGGGGTGATGGGGTGCCCACTCGGTAATGTCATAAACTTTCCCCGAGATGATGACCCAGCAATCGTCTCGGGTGTTGTGCCTGGCGACCTCTTCGCGCGTGACGCGGCGCGGAGCGCTGGCGGGAGAAGCTGGCTTCCATAGCGCGCCGGTCACCGTGGCGTAGTTGGTCTTGGCGGCGCGGCGGAAATCCCACGGCCCCAATCTCTTGTAAGGCAGCTCAGTGCCGATATTGCGGGCATCGTAGGCGTAGATCCAGGAATCGTCCTCGCCGCCTCGCTTGTCGTGAGCAAACGCCGGGCTCACCCGCTCGTCCAGCTTCTCGAGCAGCGCCTTCTGCTCGGCGGTGTCCTTTGCTCGCAGATGATCGAAGGCGAATTTGGAGCCGAGTTGGAAGCGGGTGGCGCGGTAATGCCGCACGCGCTCGTAATGCAACAACGCTGTCGCGACATCGCCCTTGTGCAGCGTGAAGGCGCTGGCGAGCGCAGCCGCGTCCTCAAAGGATTGCGCAGCGCCCTGGCCGAAAGTTGGAAGCATTGGGTGCGCCGCATCGCCGAGAAGACAGATACGGCCCTGGACCCAGGTTTCGAGGGCATCGCGATCGTAGAGGCCCCACTTGGTCGGGCGAACGATCGCCCCTGCAAGAGCGAGCAGGTCCTCGCGACTGGGGCTCCCCTCGAATGCCTCGCCCACCTCGCGAAGGATCTCTTCCCGACCGACGGGAAACCAGTCGCCCTCCTCTCGCTCGAACGCGGCCGAGTCGGGCTCGTAGCGGGCGATCCACACGTTCAACAACTCACCGCCGCGCACCCAATATGTCGTTGCCCCGCTCCTGTCATTGCGGTGGCGGTCCATGCTGAAAGAGTCGATCGGATTGTGGTCCAGCGCGCTGCCATCGGCCTTGCGGAGCGAGGCGACGACGGCTCGCGGAATGAGGCCACGAAAGCAGGTCACCTCGGTCCAGCGCTTGGGACGCGGGTTCGGCCACGCCAGTTGCAGCGTGCCGGAGTTGATGCCGTCCGCACCGACCAGGACCTCTCCGGTCGCGGTTTGGCCGTTCGAAAACGTCGCCGTGACCTCGCCGTCGGTCTGACGCAACTCGGTGAGCCGACAATCCATGTGCACAGTGATCGGGCACGGTGCCCCGCTATCCGGGCCGAATTCGAACACGCGCTTGTAGAGGCACATCAACAAGTCCAGCCTGTGCATGTGATGAAACCCGGCGCCGTCGCCCGCAGCGGTAACGTGATCGAACGGCCGCTTTGTCACGCTGCCATCCGCGTTGAACTGCCGTGTGGATTCCAGAATAGCCGCCCGGCCGCCGTCGATCGCCCCATCGGGGCCCCTGGGATCTCCCCCATCGAGGTCGACGCCCAGCCAACGGCATATCCGGGCCCCGTTGGGTGGAATGTTCAACCCGGCACCCGCGGTGCTCGGCACTTTCGTTTGCTCATAGACATGGATCGACGCGAACACGCCGGATTGTCGCAGTGCCAATGCCGACATCAACCCGCCCATCCCCGCACCGACGATGACAGCGCGCATCCTGTCTCCCTTCCGGGTTAAGCGACGCACCGATGTCCTGCCTCTCGGCGAGGGCAACGCGGATGCCGTCAAAACAGACGAGCAAGACTAGCCGCGAGCGAACCGGCGATAAAGCGGCTTCTCGCGTCGGCAGCGTATGCGCGCGCTGCACAATTGCGAAGGGTCAAATCCGGCTGGACGTCCGTCTCGGGGGACATCCTCCAGGGATCTGTGAGCCCCGCGCTAGTCGCGCGAAATCCGCGGCGTCGACGGCGTGACGTTGCCGGGCGTGTGGAACTCGAGCCGCGCCCGGTTCTCTTCGCGCACGCCCGAGATGTCGCCGAACTCGACATAGGTTTGCGCGTCCTGCTTCCATTGCGGCCATGGCGTTGCCGGCGTCGCGGGATTGCCTGATCGCGCGAAGGTCACGAGCGTATCCATCATGCGCTCGGACAACGCACGATCGAACTCGGTCCAGTTCCGCGTGGTGCGGAATTTGTTGAAGGCGTCCAGCGTTCCGAACCAGTAGGGCACGTCAGAGGTGTGATAGGCGCCGATCCTCTGCGGGCTGTCGAAGAATTCGACACCCGGCGCGAAGGGATGCACGCGCGAGAACATGTACATGTAGAACGGCGCCTTTCCGGTCCTCGCCTGGGCCTCGGCCCAGTTGCGCGTACCGATCTCGACCAAGCCCTCGCGCGCGGCGAGCAGGCCCATGGCCTTCGCCTCGGCGTCCGTCTTGGCGGGATAGAGCGCGAGGAAACGATCGGCCTGATCGCCGTAGAGTTTTTTCGCAGCGGCGACGTAGGCCTCGAGCGTGCCGGCAGTGCGAAGGTCGTTCGAGCTCTCGTCGCTCGTGAAGCCTGCGACGGTCGCCACATCGTTCTGCTTGCCGGCCGCAAAGATGTTCGGGACGGTGTCAGGCAGCACGTAGCCGTCAATATCGAGCGGAACCGAGATCGTTCCGGCGCAGCCGAGCTGGCAATCCTTCTGGACCGCCAGGATCTTGTCAGCCTGGATCAGCCGCATCTCGGCCAGCGAGGACGCGCCGAGCGCCGACTGCACCTCGAGACCGATTTTCTCCGCGGCAGGAAGCGCCGGGAATTTAAACCTGACGTCGAACATGCTCAGACTCATCGCGAAGCCGCGATTGAACAAGCCCTTGGCCAGCGGGCTTGCCTCCAGCGCCGACACCGACATCGCGCCGGCCGACTGGCCGGTGATGGTGACGTTGTCAGGGTCGCCGCCGAACTGCGCGATGTTACGCTTGACCCATTGCAACGCCGCGACCTGGTCCATCAGGCCGTAATTGCCGGACGCGTGATTTTGCGATTCCGCTGTGAGTTCCGGATGGGCAAGATTACCCAGGATGCCGACGCGATAATTGAAGCTGACGAAGATCGTGCCCTTCTTCGCAACGTTCTCGCCGTCATACATCGCCATGCCGCTGGAGCCGAGCGTGAAACCGCCGCCGTAGATCCAGACCACCACTGGCAGCTTGGCGCCGGGCTTGGCATCCGCGCTCGCCCAGATGTTCAGATAAAGGCAGTTCTCGCTGGTCGCTTCCTCGCCGAAATAATGATTGAGATTGTGCCGGCGAAGCACCTGGATGCATTCCGGTGCCAGCCGGTCGGCATGATAGACGCCCTTCCACGCCTCGACCTTCTGCGGCGCGCGCCACCGGAGATCGCCGAGCGGCGGCGCGGCAAAGGGAATGCCGAAATAGGCCTTTACATTCGACGGCAGCACCTTGCCGGACACGGCGCCGCTGTCGATGCTGACGGGGTCGCCGGGAACGGGCGTCGCGACGATCTGCGCGGCGATGGGCGAAGCCACCAATATTGTCAGGAGCGAAGCGATCGAGATCGCGGACCACGGAGCGTTCTTGTTCAAAATGCTCATACGGCCTCCCTGATGTTCTTTTTATCGTTGTCGCCATTGCTCAGTTCCGCCCACAGGCGGGAGCGCACGCCTTCGTTGAGGGGAATAATATGAAACGGCTGGCCGAAAATGGCGAGCGGCTCCTTGCTCAGCTCGAACCGTGGCCAGGCTTCCGCGACATCGGGCTGGCCCGACGTCACGAAGCGCAGCAGGCTGGTTTGAAAGCGCGCCGCGACGTCTATATCGGCAGGTGTCATCGAGCCGCCCTTGCGCTTCAGGATCGGGCGGTCGATGAACTCAGGCAGATGCGCCCAGAGGCAGGCATTGTCGGCGCCATGCGTCGGTCCTTGCGACAGGAACGGCTCCAGCGCCGGGCGATGGTCGAACCGGCTGAGCCACACCATGCCGCCGGCGGCCGCGTGGCTCCGCGCGAGATCGGCCATCGGGCGATGCCAGAACGCGTCCGATAGCAACGCCTCGTACGGATCTTCATCGGGACGCGCCGAGCCGCGATAGCAGGCCAGCAACCGTTCCCAGCCGGCATCACTGAGCGCGACACGCACGTTTCGCTCGGTGATGCGGATCATCGCGGCCGGCGGCGTGCTCTTCAGGAACATCACCATCTCGTCGCGGCAGGAGCCGAGCCAGAGCGGAATGTCGCGCAAGGCGCCCCTGGCAAAGACATCGCGCGGCTCGCGAGGAATCGCGAGGCCATCGAGCACCGGACCGAACACGGTGCCGGAATCAGTTTCCTCCGCGATGCTGCGGCCGACGCGTTCCACGGCTGCGAAGAGTTTTGGCAGCGGCACGGATTCGATCGCACGCGGGTCTTGCTCGAGCTCGAGCGCGGCCAGCACGCGGCGCGCGACGATGTCGGCATGGTCGGCGCTCATGATGTTGCGGCCGGGCGCGCTCAGCGCCAGCGCGCGGGCGAACTTGCCCTTGGCCTGCGGCAGCGTCGCCAGCGCGATCACCATGGAGGCACCGGCGGATTGGCCCGACAGCGTCACATTGTCAGGATCGCCGCCGAAATTGGCGATGTTGGCGTGGACCCAATCGAGCGCAGCGAGTGAATCCGAGATCGCAAGATTGTTGGCCTCGGGCAATCCGTGACGATGCAGTTGCAGGAAGCCGAGCGGGCCGAGCCGATAATTGATGGTGACGATGACGGCCGGGCCGTGCGCGGCGAGGAAGCTGCCGTCATAATCAGCGCCGCCGCCGGTGACGAAGGCGCCGCCATGGATGAAGAACAGCACTGGCAGCGGGCGATCGGCGCCGACAGGTGTCCAGATATTGAGGCTGAGACAGGATTGCTCCGGCTGATCGAGATGTCCGGGCTGCGGCGCGTAGGGGCCGTAGTCGGTGCAACGGCGCGGCTCCGTCCAAACAATCGGCGGCGTCGCCTTGGCGAAGCGCCGCGCGATTGCGAACGGCACGCCCTTGAAAGCACGGACGTGGCCCTGCTCGGCCCCGATAACAGGGCCGAGCGCGGTGGGAACAGCGTTGGTCAACATCGATCTCTGTCCCGTCATGCGCTCACGCGCGCCGCCTGCCGAGATCGGCGATGTCGACCTTGTGGGTCTCGCGCGCGGTTGATGCGGCCGCGGCCGAAGCAACGCAGCAGCCCGCGACGAAGATCGCAACCGGGATCCAGCCGTTCGGGCCTTCGCCGACGAGACTCGCGCTCACCAGCGGCGTGAAGCCCGCGGCGAGGAAGCCGAGCTGGGTGCCGATCGCCGTGCCGGAATAGCGCACGCGCGCTTCGAACATCTCCGCATAGAACGACGGCCAGATCGCGTTCGGCGCGGAATAGATGATGTAGAGGCCGATCGCGGCGGCGAAGATCGCAGGCGTGCTGCCTGACGTCACCAGCATGAAGTAAGGGAACAGCAGCACGGCGCAGCCGAGCACGCCGCCGATGAACACCGGCTTGCGGCCGATCCTGTCGGCGAGCAACGCCCAGAGCGGTTGCGCGAACAGCGCCACGACATTGCCGAGCACGCCGGCCCACAGCATGGTCGGACGCGCGACGCCGAACTTGCTGGTGGCATAGCCGAGCGTAAACACCGCGGTCATGGTGCTGACGGTCGCGATCAGCGCGCAGACGATGACGCGCAGCACATCGGGCCAGTAGTCACGCAGCAGCGCGACGACGGGAAAGCGCGCCACTTGCGCCTTGTCCTTGATCTCCTCGAACACGGGCGTTTCCGGCATGGTCCGGCGCACGAGGTAAGCGACCAGCAGCACCAGCGCCGAGAGCAGGAACGGAATGCGCCAGCCCCAGCTCAGCAGCTGATCTTCCGGCATGCTGGCGACGGGAATGAACACCAGCGTCGCCAGGATCGCGCCGGCCTGGGTGCCGCTCAAGGTCCAGCTCGTGAAGAAGGCGCGGTTGGAATTGGCGGAATGCTCCAGCGTCAGCGAGTTCGCCCCGCTCTGCTCGCCGGCCGCCGACAGGCCCTGCAACAGGCGCAGCAACGTCAGGATGATGGGCGCGGCGTTGCCGATCGTCTTGGCGTCGGGCAACAGGCCGATCGCCAGCGTCGAGAAGCCCATCACCACCAGCGTGAACAACAGCACCGTCTTGCGGCCGATGCGGTCGCCGAAATGACCGAGGATGACGGCGCCGATCGGACGCGCGATATAGCCGATGCCGAACGACAGCAGCGCGAGCAGAGTCCCGGTCGACGGATCGACATTGGCGAAGAACACTTTTGGGAAGATCAGCGCCGCCGCTGTGCCGTAGATGAAGAAGTCGTAGTATTCGAGCATGCTGCCGACGAAGCTGACCAGCGCGGCGCGCTTCGGCAGCTTGTTTTGCGAAACGCCCGCGCTATCCGGCGCGTGCAGCGATGCAGTTGAGGTCAAGCTCATCAATCGTCCTCCCCGTGTGGCGGTCGCGGCTCGCGTCGTGCCCGTCCGGCCTTGCGCGCGTTTTTGCTTTTGGTTGCCGCAACCTTGGTTTCGATCCATAATGTACGAACTAGTACGTTTATGCAAGATCACATCGAAAAACGTCGGATTGGGCGAAATTTGCCTTCACCTTCAAGGTGATCCATAGAAACGGGCGGGAGAAACAGTGATGCTCAAGCGCATGCCGGCCCCATCCAAGCGCACCAACGACCCCGAGCGCACCAAGCGCGACATCCTCGAAGTGGCGATGGCCGAATTCGCCTCGGAGGGCTATTCCGGCGCCCGCGTCGATGCGATCGCGGCGCGGACGCGCACGTCCAAGCGCATGATCTATTATTATTTCGGCGGCAAGGAGCAGCTCTACCTTGCGGTGCTGGAAGAAGCCTATCGCAGCATCCGCGCGCTGGAGGACCAGCTCGATATCGAAAGCTGCGACGCGCGCGAGGGCCTGCGCCGGCTGATCGAGGCGACCTTCGACCACGACGAGCGCAATCCGAATTTCATCCGCCTCGTCTCGATCGAGAACATCCACCACGGCAAGCATCTGAAGCAGAATTTGCAGCTGCGCCAGCTCAACGCCAGCGTGATCGCGACCCTCGATAGCATCCTCAAGCGCGGACGCGCCGAGGGCGCCTTCCGCGACGACGTCGACGCGATTGATCTGCATCTGGCCATCTCCTCCTATTGCTTCTTCCGCGTCGCCAACCGGCATACGTTCGGTGCGCTGTTCGACCGCGATTTGAGCGAGCCCAAGGTGCTGGCGAGGAGCAGGAGCCAGATCGTGGAGATGATTTTGGCGTGGCTGGAGAAGAAGTGAGCGCTTTGCAAAGACCTACGCGTTGAGACGCTGGTCGCCACACAATCTATGTCATGCCCCGGCTTGACCGGGGCATCCAGTACGCCGCGGCCGCTCGGTTCGACTACAACTGTCTCTGGAATACTGGATCGCCCGCCTTCGCGGGCGATGACACCGAGAATGGAGCACCAGCCCCCTCACCCACTCCTCTTCTGCCGCGCACTCGCCGCGAGCACCAGCAGGAACGACACCGCCGTCATCAGTGTCGAGATCGCCGCGATCGTGGGATCGATCTCGTCGCGGAGCGCGGTGAACATGCGCTTGGTCAGCGGCTGGTATTGGCCACCGGAGATGAACAGGGCGACGATGGTCTCATCCATCGCCGAGATGAAGGCGAAGATGCCCCCCGCAACCACGCTGGACTTGATCTGCGGCAGCGTCACCGCGAAGAAGCTGCGCAGCCGGTTCATGCCGAGGCTGCGCGCCACCATCTCCTGCGCGGGATCGAAGCTTTGCATACCCGCGAGCACCGAGATGACGACGTAAGGCAAGCCCAGCATCACGTTGGCCAGCACGAGGCCGGGCATGGTCGCGACCAGGCCGACCTTGGCATAGACGAAGAAGATGCCGATCGCGGTGATGACAACAGGCACCACCAGCGGCAGCAGCAATGCCATGTGGATGATCCGCATGATGCGCAATTTCGACTGGCTGATGGCGTAGGCAGCGGCGACACCGCACGGCGTTGCGATCACCACGGTGAACAGCGCCACCGTCAGCGTCACGCGCGTCGCCTGCATCCAGGCGGGATTCGAGAAATACTGCTGGTACCAGCGCGTCGAGAACGACGGCGGCGGGAAGGTCAGGAAGCGGGCGCTGGAGAACGAGATCGGCGCGATGATCAGCACAGGCAGGATCAGATAGAGCAGCACCAGCGCGCTGATCACATAGAGGGCAATCCGGGCGGGCGAGATGCGTGTCATTTCTGCCCCAACACGCGATCGAGCGAGATGAACCGGCTGACGACGAAGAAGATCGCGAGCACGCCGAGGAGCAGAACCACCGCAACCGCGCTCGCCGCCCCGAACTGGTTGTAGAGCTCGACATTGCGGCTCACCAGCATCGACACCATCACGGTGCGGCCGCCGCCCAGCAATTCCGGCGTGATGTAGAAGCCGAGGCAGAGCACGAACACCATGGTGCAGCCGGCGAGCACGCCGGGCAGCGACAGCGGCAGGAACACGCGGAAGAATGTCAGCGACGGACTCGCGCCCAGGCTGGCGCCAGCCTGCATGAGATCGCCCGGGATCTTCTGCATGGTGGCGTAGAGCGGCAGCACCATGAATGGCAGCAGGATGTGCACGGTTGCGACCACCGTGCCGAACGTGTTGTGGACCAGCGCCATCGGCTCGGAGATCACGTCGAGATAGCGCAGGAATTGGTTGATCACGCCGGTGCGCTGGAGCAGCGCCAGCCACGCATAGGCCCGCACCAGCACTGAGGTCCAGAACGGCAGCACCACCAGCGACAGGATCAGGATGCTCCAGCCCTTCGGCACCGAATTGGCCAGATAGGCTACGGGATAGCCCAGCAGCAGTGCGATCACCGTCACTGCGAGGCTGATCTCGAAGGTCAGCGCGAAGCTGCGCCAGTAGATGTCCTCGGTGAAGACGCGGCGATAATTCTCCAGGGTAAAACCATCATGGTAGATCGACTGCCAGGCCAGCCAGCCGACCGGCAGCACGATCAGAGCCAGGATCACCAGCAGCGCGGGCGACACCAGCGCGAGCATCAGGCCGTGTTCGCGGCGCTGATGCTTTTGCGATGGATCTGGCACGGAAGTCGCCAAGGCTGACCTCGCCTACTTCTGCATGAACGACGCCCAGCGCTTCTCGGCAGCTTCACCCGCGGGCGAGGACCACCAGGCGTAGGACATCAACGCCTGCTTCGCCGCATTGGCCGGTTCGCTCGGCAATTGCGCGGCGCGCTCGGGCTTGATCACGTTGGTCTCGAACGCCTTGGGATTGCCCGGACCATAATCGATTTGCAGCGGCAGATTGGCCTGGTGTACGGGATCGACGGCCTCGTTGAGGAACTTGACGGCAGTGTCGAGGTTCGGCGCGCCCTTGAGGATGCAGAGCGAGGTGCTCTGCAAAATGCCCTGGTTGTAGGTGAAGGCGACCTTGGCGCCTTCCTTGGCGACGGCGCTGACGCGGCCATTCCAGGCCATCTCCATGTCGACCTCGCCGTCATTGAGCAGCTGCGCCGACTGCGCGCCAGAGGTCCACCACACCGTGATGGCAGGCTTGATTTCCTCCAGCTTCTTGAAGGCGCGGTCGACATCGAGCGGATAGAGCTTGTCGGGCGCAACACCGTCGGCCATCAGGGCCGCCTCCAGCGTCGCGAAGGGATGGTTGCGCAGTGCACGGCGGCCCGGGAATTTCTTCACGTCCCAGAAATCGGCCCAGCTGTTCGGGGCGTCCTTCGGAAACGTCTTCTGGCTGTAGGACAGTACGCTGGAATAGAACTCATAGGAGACCGAATAGGGACTGCGATAGGACTCCGGCATCGCCCCGCCGTTTGGAATCTTCGAGAAGTCGAGCTTCTCGATCAGCCCCTGCTCGCCGCCACGCAGGCAGTTGCCGGTCGGAGTATCGACGACGTCCCAGATCGGCTTGCCGCTGCCGACCTGGGTCTTGATCGCGGGCCAGGCGTCGGGAATGGAATCCTGGTTGATGGTGATGCCGAGCTTCTTGGCAGAGGGATCGAGGATCGCCACCGTCTGCGCCTCTTGATAGGCGCCGCCTTGCGAGACGAAGGTGATCTGCTCGGCCGCGCTTGCCGAAGTGACCAATCCGATTGCGCTCAACAACGCACACCCAAATCCAAAACTCTGCTTCGTCATCATCCTCGCCTCCTTCAAAGTGATCTCACCGACCGATCGCATCGAGAAATTGGTACCAGCCGGCGACCATGCGCACGGCGGGCTCGCGCAGCGGATAGAACGGAATGGCCTTCATGCGGCTGACGTCGAGCAGTCCGACGTCGGGCGTCTCGCCGCGTGCGAAGGCGGCGAGATAGCGGCCCATCAGGCTCGACATCGCAACGCCCGCACCGTTGTAGCCCATCGAGACCAGCGTGCGATCGTCGATCCGGCCGATATGCGGCACCGAGTCCAGCGTCATCGCGACGAGGCCCGACCATTTGTATTCGAGCGGAACGTCGGCCAAATCAGGGAAGATGCCGACCATCGCCCTGCGCAGCGCGTCGAAGGCGGCTTGCGAGTCCTGCTTGCCGAAGGCGCCACGGCCGCCAAAGATGACGCGATTGTCGACCATGCGGAACCAGCGCATCATGCGCTTGGTCTCAGTGTAGGTGCGTCCCGTCGGCATCAGTTGCCCCGCGAGATTGCGCGGCAACTGCTCGGTCGCAATGAGGGCGCTGCGGAACGGGATCAGCGTGCGCTGGAGTTGCCCAGTCGCGCCGGTGAGATCGGAATAGCTGTTGGTGGCGATGATCGCCTGCCTGGCGCGCACCGCGCCTTGTGACGTTTCGGCAACGATGCCGTCGCCATCGCGCCTGAGCCTGATCACCGGCGATTCCTGGAAGATGGGAACGCCGCGGCGCGCCACGCCGTCGGCGAGACCGCGCAGGTAATTCAGCGGATGGATGCCGCCCGAGCCGGGATTGAGCACGCCGCCCACGAAGATGTCGGAGCCGGTCTCCTCGCGCACGCCGTGCTTGTCGAGGATACGGACCTCGGCCGAGCCCATCTCGCGCGTCATCCAGATGGCTTCGTCGATCGCAGCCTTCAGCGTCGTCTCGTTATGCGCGGCCTTGACCTGGCCGGTGCGGGTCAGGTTGGCACTGGCAATGCCGTATTCAGAGACCAGCTCTTCGACCATGTCGGTCGATTCATGCGCGATCTCGTACATGCGCCTGGCCATGGCGCGGCCATGCGCGGCGTCGATCTCGCGGAACGACAGGCGAAACTTTGCGGTGATCACACCGCCGTTGCGGCCACTCGCGCCCCAGCCCGGCCTGACGGCCTCAAGCACAACAGGCGCGAGCCCGCTCTTGGCGATGTGGTGCGCGGCGGAGAGGCCCGTATAGCCCGCGCCGATGATCACCACATCCGCCTTGTGCTCGCCGGACAGCACCGGAAAGGCGCGCGCCGGCTCCGCTGTGGCTTCCCACAACGAGTTGGCCGATGGCAATGCGCGCCAGTCCCGTGTCATGCCGGCACTCATCCCTTACGCCGGCCCGATGGCGGCGTCAGCCAACGCCTTCAACGTCGGAAAGTGGAAGTCCGGCTTGGTCAGCGTTTCGACCGCGGGCGTACCGCCGAAACCAGCGATGCCCTGGCGGCGCTCGATCCAGCACACCTTGTAGCCGAGTTTCCGCGCGATCCCGATGTCGTGGTACTGGCTCTGCGCCACGTGCAGGATGTCGGACTGCTTGTAGCCGAAAGCCGACTGCCGTCCCTTGTTATAGGCGAAGAATTCCGGGTTCGGCTTTGCCACGCCGGTGTCGTCGGCGCAGACGGTGTCGTCGAAGGGATTGCCGAGCGCATGCGCGTAAGCTGACAGCGCAACGCGGTCGGCATTGGTCATCGCCACCAGGCGGAATTTCGTGCGCAGGCGCTTCAGCGCCTCGACCGAATCCGAGAACGGCCGCCAGCGCAGCACCGAGAGCTGGAACATTTCGCAGGACGCATCATCCGCCGGCAGCCCGAGCTCGGTGGCGAGATGGCGATAGACGTGGAACATGACTTCGCTGGAGCGCTCGTAATGCTTGTCGCGGCCGCGCTTGTATGGCTCGAAGATCTGCTCGTCGCCAAGCTCGGCGGGGGTCTTGCCCGAGATCTTGCGCACCGCGTTGAGCACGCCGGTCTCGAAATCGATCAAGGTGCCGACGACGTCGAAGGTGAGAACCTTGAAATTGCTGAACGCGGCTTGGGTCGACATGTGCTTCTTCTCTCAGGTTGCAACAAGGCTTCAGTCCACCCGGGGCACGACGATGGTGTCCTCGGGGTGGAGAGTGACGGTGAGGCTGCCGCCGAGCGGCGGAATGCGGCCATAGGCCTGGTGATAGCTGGGCTGGCGCAGGCTGAGCGCGATCCCGTCGGCGAGCGCCAGGAAGATGCGCAGGCTCTCGCCCTGATAGACGATGTCGGTGACCGTTCCGGTCAGCCGGTTGCAGGCGGCATCCTGTGCGCCGTCGTCGATCAGCAGCTTTTCGCTGTGTACGGCGAGCATCAGTGCGTCGCCATTGGGAATGGCGCGGGCACTGCGCAGCAGCGCGTTGCCGAGCGCGACACTGACCGCATCGACGCGGCGTACCGGCAGCATCGTCGCTTCGCCGATGAAACTGGCGACGAAGGAATCGGCGGGGTGGTCGTGCAGGCGCGCCGGCTCGTCGATCTGGATCAGCCTTCCGTCCTTCATCACGGCGACGCGGTCGCTCATGGTCAGCGCCTCGCGCTGGTCATGGGTGACGTAGATGATGGTCGCGCCGATGCGCTTGTGCAGCGTGCGCAGCTCGATCTGCATGGTCTCGCGCAGCTGCTTGTCGAGCGCCGAGAGCGGCTCGTCCATCAGGATCAGGCGCGGCTCGAAGATCATGGCGCGCGCCAGGGCCACGCGCTGGCGCTGGCCGCCGGAGAGCTGCGCGATGCCGCGTTCCTCGTAGCCGCCAAGGCCGACCATGCTGAGCGCCGCGCGCACCTTGTCAGGCCAGCTCGCTTTCGGCAGGCGGCGTGCGCGCAGGGGGAAGGCGACGTTCTCGCCGACGCTCATATGCGGGAACAGCGCGTAGTTCTGGAACACCACGCCGATGTCGCGCTTGTGCGGCGCCATGTAGGTGACGTCGCGGCCACCGAAGAGAATCGTGCCCGAGGTCGGCAGTATGAAGCCGCCCAAGATTCCGAGCAGCGTGGTCTTGCCGGAACCGGAGGGACCGAGCAGCGAGACGAACTCGCCGGCGCCGACATCGAGGGACACATCGTCGAGGGCGCGAACGGCACCATAGGCCTTGCTGGCCGACCTGATCTCGACGCTTTCCGCTCGTTTGTCCAACGATCGACCTCGCGCAATCCCGCAATGGCGTGCCTCACTGCACGCCATAAGCCTGCTTTATAGACAGGGTTTTGGAGCATTCGGAGGCGCGGCGTGCACCGCACCAAATCTGCTCTCACAGGCCCTGTGTTTAGGCTGTCAGGTCAATGACACCAGACTTGCGAAAATCCGGCAATTGCCAAATTCTCACGCGCCTCATAACATGACGTTATGCCTGAGCTCCGCCGCATGCTGCCCTCCAGCAACGCCCTGTTCGTCTTCGACGCGGCGGCGCGCAATGGCAGCTTCACGGCTGCCGCCGCCGAATTGAACGTGACGCAGCCGGCGGTGAGCCGCATGCTCGGGCAATTCGAGGAGCATCTCGGGGTCCGCCTGTTCGACCGCAAAGCGGGCCGCGCGGTGCTCACCGAGGAAGGCGAATTACTCTATCGCCGCGTGCTCGAAGGCTTTCGCAGCATCGAGACCGGGCTCACCGAGATCGAGCGGCGCCGCAAGGGCACCGAGACGGTGACGCTGTCGGTCTCCTCCGCCTTCACCACGCATTGGCTGATGCCGCGCATCGACAAGCTGCAGAAGCAGTTTCCAGAGGTCGATCTGCGCTTCCAGCTCATCTCCGGCGCGCTGCGCGGCGCGGTCGAGAATGTCGATCTCGGCATGCGCTTTCGCGATCGCGACGAGCCGTCCTCAGGCGGCATGCTGGTGATGAAGGAGGTGATGCTGCCGATGTGCAGCCCTGCCTATCTCGGCGAGACCGATCCCGCCGAAGGCAACACCATCATTCGCCTCGCCGAGACGCCGGGCGACTGGGCCGCGGATTACGCATCGCTGCTCACCGGACGCCGCGGCGCGGCCAAGGGGCTGAGCTTCACCGACTATGCCGTCGTGGTGCAGGCCGCCCTGCTCGGCCAGGGCATCGCGCTCGGCTGGCTCACGGTCGCCTCGCACTGGCTTTTGACCGGCGCGCTGGTGCCGGCCTCCGACAGGCTCACCACCACGCGCCGCATCTGCGAATTCCTGCCGCCGCGCAACCGCCCGATGCGCCCCATCGCCGCCGAGATCCGCGACTGGATCATCGACCAGATGCACAGCGAGATCGCGGCGATCGACAAGCTCTATCCCGAGCTCGGCGCGATGGCGGCGTGCTATTGAGAGCAACCGGCTGGTGGTCCGCTCGCGGACCGCAGCGACTTTCTCGCCTGAAGCGCGATGAGATTGGGATGGCCCGCCGGGTACTCTCGGCGCCGTCCTTCAGCTCGCATGCAGCGGCCATTTCGGGCGCCGGATCTTGCGGTATGGCAGCGAAGTGATGTCGCGGGCCACGACGCCGGGCGCGTCGACCATGATGACGCGCGTGGCAATCGGCTCGAAGGACGCGCGGAAATGCTGCGATGACTTGACGACGACGATCTTGCGCTGCGCGGGATCGAGCCCGAGCTGGGTGAAAAGGTCGACGCCGAAGGCCTGGCAGCGGTAGGTCGAGAGCACGACCTCGACGCCGTCAGAGGCGATCAGCGCGCAGTCGCCGAGCTTCGCCGGCGTTCCCGCAAGTCCCGTCATGACCATGTCCGGCTTGAGCGCGCGGATCTCCCAGACGGCATCGACAGGATCGCCCGACAATGGCCCGATCTTGCCGCCGATGCGTAAAGCGAGGCGCGCGCCGACGCCGGCATCGAAGGCGATCCGGACCGCGCCCGGATCCCACAGCGGCCCGAGACAAGCGCTCGCGACGTTGCGATCGATGAGCCGCCGCAGGATATAGGTCGAATCGCCGGGTGCGCCGCCGCCCGGATTGTCGCTGCCATCGCCGAGCACCACCGTGCCATCAGCGGCGAGCGCGGCGTCGATCGCAGCATCGATCCCGGTCGGCCGCTCGTTCAGCGCCTCGCGCAGGTCGCACAGCTCGCGTGCCAGGCGCTGCGCCAGGTCTTGTCCCCGTGCGCCGTCCGGATCGACCGAGGCATCGCTGTAGACCAGCACCTTGGTGCCCATGTCAGGCACGTCGCCCGATGCAAAGCCGTGCACGGGGGAGATGGAGACGATGCCGTCCTTGCCCTCGCGTGCGCGCACGCGGTTCACAAAACTCTTGCCCGGCTCGCGCGTGGTGTGCAGCGACGCGATCATCCCGGTGTCGATAACAGCGACGCGCAGCTCGAGGCGCTTCTCGGCCAGCGCCGCGCAGAATTCGACGAGCTCCCGCGCCCGCTCCAGGATGTCCGTGTGCGGATACTCCTTCCAGCAGATCAGGAGGTCGGCATTCCCGACCATCGCGTCGCTGAGATGGGTGTGGGGATCGAGCGTGCCGCCAACGACCGTATCCGGTCCCACGATCTGCCGGACGCGCGCCAGGAGGTCCCCTTCGCAATCGTCATAGCCGTCGGCGACCATGGCGCCGTGCATGCCGAGCAGAACCATGTCGACGGGAAGCGCCGCCTTGAGATCCCCGAGGAGCTGGTCGCGGAGACTTTCATAGGCTGCGCGCGTCACGATGCCGTTCGGCACGGCTGCCGCCACCAGACCCTCGATCAGCGTCCAGCCGCGCGACGGCCCGACCTCCCGCGCGGCCCAGAGCGGGCCGCCATGCATCTGCATCGCATCGGGATGCTTCCCCGCCGGATAATAGGCGCGCTCGTGAAACGCCGACACGCCCGTCGGCATCGGCGCAAAGGTGTTGGTCTCGGTGGCAAGGGCGGCGGAAAAGACGCGCATGGGATTTCACTTCTCACATTGAGAAGCGCAATAACGCCCGCTATGGCGGCCCGGCGCAACCGTCTTTAATGCATGATCGCCCGGATCGCGCCGCGCAACTCAGCAAGGCCGCGCAGGCGGCCGATTGCGGTGTAGGGGGACCGCTCTCTCCACGTCATTGCGAGCGCAGCTACTTGTCCGCCGAAGCCTTGGCGAAGGCGGAAGCAATCCAGAGTCGTTCCGCGGAGAGATTCTGGATTGCTACGCTGCGCAGGGGAAAGGTAGGTTCGAGGTTGGACAGGCAGTCCCTTTTCGCTGGTGCGCCACAGAGGACCTGAGATGGTCAACCTAAGACTCAACGCTCACTATTCGGTTCTTGCGTTGCTGAGTCGCGTGGGCTTCTGCGGCGGCCTTGCAGTGATGCTTTGGTTTGTTGCCGCCCAGATGAGGAGCCAAAACTGGTTCACCGTGACCAGCTACATTGTGGCTGCAGCGATGGCATGTGCAGCCCTTGCGTTTTCTTATCTGTTGCTAACCGCGAGGGGCCAAGTCGTCGTTTCGATCGACGAGACGGGGTTCAGGGACGAGCGACTAACGTCCACAGCCATACCCTGGAACGTGATCCAGTCGGTGTCGCCGTACATTCCCAGCAGATCAAGGAGCGCAACCGGAATCGAGCTTGTGATAGAGCCCAAATTCAGGCAAACGATTCTTATGCGGCCGGCCGGTAGGCTCTTCGGGTGGGTGACCCGCTACAGTATTTCGGGGCCAGCCATTTGTTTGGACACGAGCATCTTAGATGCTGAGTGCGACGAAATTTCTCGCATTGCAAACTCTTACATATCGGGCCGATCCTAAGCGAAGAGCCCTCATCCTTGCGCGGTGCCGGGCTGGACGAGACAATCAGTTCTGCATGCCCGCTGTTTGCTTATCGCTGCCGCAGCCCACGGCTGAGGATGTGTCGGCTGTCAGGGGTAGACCGGGCCTAACGTAAACCGAGCCAAAACGTCGCTCATGACCCAACTGAGAACCTGGCTGTGCACTGCGGCAATAGCTTTAATGACTATCAATGTGCCGGACTAAACCGCTACGATGCCATCACCTGAGCTTGGGAGCGGACATGCGACGGCGGGAGTTCATCGGGCGTTTCGGCCTTATTGGCGCAGCCGCATCAACAATGTTTGGTCGCGGCTCAAGCGCGCAGTCTGTGCCAAAACGTCCGCTCATTGCGTGGGCGGGCGCTCCGCCTGCAGGTACGCCCGCAGGCGCAAACGTACCTCAATTCATATTGGACTTGACGTTTGGCAATTTTGTTAAGGGGCTCTCGGAGTTCGGCTACGAGCAAGGTCGAAACGTTGATGTCATAAAGCGATTTGACATGTTTACTGACCGAGTAGCAACCATGGAAGAGATGGTGGCTCTGGTCAAACCCGATATCATCGCCGCGCCGGCGACATTGCAAGCCGTCGAAGCCCGAAAGGCGACGTCGACGATACCGATTGTCTGTGGCGCGCTCGCGAACGCGGCTTATCTCGGCTTGATTGCCAGCGATGCTCGCCCAGGAGGAAACGTAACGGGCATTGAGCCCTACATCGCCGGATTGCCGACCAAGCAAATTGAACTCGCACGAGAAATCGCGCCAACGGCACGGTGCGTTGGACTGCTTACCAACATGAACGATCCCAAGGGCCCGCCTCAAGTCGGGGACTTGAGGGCGGCCTGCCAATCTTTAGGCTTCAGCGTCGTCGAAGCCGAAGCCAATACGCCGAACGACATTCCGGGGGCGCTCGCTGCGTTGGCGAACGAAAAGGTCGATGTCGTCGTTGTCCTTCAGACTAATCTGCTCCTTGTCAGGTGCGAGCAGATCGGGGCCGTTGCCCTTGAAAAGCGGCTACCGACCGTCTTCGGATATCGCGAGCACGTTATTCACGGCGGCCTCGTCAGCTACGGAGTCGATTTGCGCTGGTGTTATCGTCGCCTCGGCTATTTTGTAGACAAAATCCTCAGGGGTGTTCGATGCGGTGACCTGCCCATCGAATTTCCAACCAAATTATGGTTGGCAGCCAATCTTAACACGGCGAAGGCTCTCGGCGTTACCGTACCGGCAGGGCTTCTTGCCCGCTCCGACGAGGTGATTGAGTAGCGTCACTTATGTCCGAGTCTGGCCATCGCTACCGTTGACGCGGTGCCGCGATAGGGGAGTCCGGAAGTTTACAGCCGAGACCTAGACCGACGCTTTGATCCTCTTTGACATGCATCGTCGATCGGTAACGACGTTTCCGGCGCTCGAACCAGTGCGACGTGATACGCTAGACAGTGACTTCTGACTTCGAGGTGATCTAATGCGGCGACGTGAGTTCATCGCGACACTTGGGGGCGGGCTGGCATGGCCACTTGTGGCTCGAGGACAGCAAAGCAATAGCAAGCTTCTGGCAATCTTTAGCCCGTCAGAGTCGAGCACGCTCATGCATGAGCATAGCGAGAACCGGTATTATAGGGTCTTGTTCGAAGAGCTTCGGCGGCTGGGGTGGGTCGAGGGACAAAACCTCACGGTCGAGGGTTACGGGAGAGATCAGAACACGTCCGGCCTCGACGTTCTGGTGACGGCAATTGTTCAAAGACATCCCGATGTCATCTACACGGTCGGTCCGGGTGCGGTCAGCTTCAAACCGGCAACATCGCGTATTCCGGTGGTAGCGTTGACCGCTGACCCGGTCGCGTTGGGGATTGCGCAGAGTCTAGCCCACCCGGGGAGTAATTTCACGGGCGTCAGCATCGACACCGGACCGTCCATCCATGAGAAGCGGATAGCATTATTGCGCGAGATGTTTCCCGCCATCTCGAAACTGAGCTGTCTTGCTCTTCGCTTTCAATGGGAAGGTCCCCGTGCCATCGCAGGCCCCGCAATCCGCGCGGCAGCCGAGAAGATGGGCGTGCCTCTCGTTGTGTCTTTGGTCGCATTTGGCGCGAGTGAAGCAGACTACCGCTCGGCAATCGAGAGCGCCGCCCACGATGGCGCAAATGCAATCATGGTGGTCGACTCGGCCGACGTTTTGCGAAACAGCACGCTCATTGCAAGATTGGTCGGCGAATTCAGGCTTCCTTCGATGTTTACGTTTTTTGAGCCCGTTGAGGCTGGCGGGTTGATGGCTTATTCCTTCGACTTGATCGAACTGTACAAGCGCGCGGCAAACAACATCGATGCGATACTCAAAGGGACAAAGCCGGGAGATATCCCTTTCTACCAGACTTCCAAGTTCGAGTTGTCCATCAATCTCAAGGCAGCGAAACAGTTGGGAATAACGGTGCCTCCTGCGCTTGTTGCAAGCGCCGACCACGTCATCGATTGAGCAGGTGAAGGTCCGCTTCTGGCCCATCGCAACATATTGCGCTACCGCACGAACTTGTCGCTATAGGGGGCAAAGCGGACGCTGCTTTCGTCGCATCAAGCCGCCGCGTTTATGGGTCCGCGGCCTACATTCTTCCTCTCCCCGTTCCTACGGGGCCGGGACGAGCTCTGCTCGCCCTGAGAGGTTGGGGTGAGGGGCTGCTTCCGCAATCATGGTGAGAGATGGACCCGCGGAGAGTCCCCCTCACCCGGAATCCGCGCTTTCAGCGCGCATTCCTCTCCCCACACGCGGGGAGAGGCGAAGTTCACCGATGCCCGATCGCCCTGATCGCGCCGCGCAGCTCAGCAAGACCGCGAAGGCGGCCGATTGCGGTGTAGCCGGGATTGGTGCGTTTGGTCGCAACGAGATCGTCCAGCATGCGGTGGCCGTGGTCGGGCCGAAACACGATCCTCTGATCGGCTGGGCGCCGCGCGTTCTCCTTCAGGAGGGCCTTCAGCACCGCAATCATATCGACGTCGCCGTCGAGATGATCTGACTCGTGGAATGAGAGCCCGTCGGCCTCGCGCCTGGTCGCGCGCAGATGGGCAAAGGCGATGCGCGCGCCGAAACGCTCGGCCATCTCAGGCAGGTTGTTCTCCGCGCGCACGCCGAGCGAGCCCGTGCACAGGCAGATGCCGTTGGCCCTGGACGGAACGGCGTCGAACAGCGCCTGATAATCCTCGGCAGTCGAGGCGATCCGGGGCAGGCCGAACAGCGGCCGCGGGGGATCGTCGGGGTGCAGCGTCAGCGAGACGCCGAGTTGCTCGGCGACCGGCGCGACGCGGGTGAGGAATTCGACGAGATGCTGCCGCAGGATTTTTGGCGTGATGTCGCGATAGGCATCCAGCCGGTCGCGGAATTGCGGAATGGTCAGCGGCTCGGTGGTCGAGCCGGGCAGCGCGCTGGCAATGACCATGATGAGATAGTCGATATCGGCCTGGCTCATCTTGTCGAACAGCGCTTTTGCGCGCGCCTGCTGCGCAGGTGAATATTCCTGCGGCGCCGCCGGGCGCTTCAGGATATGCAGCTCGAACGCCGCAAACCGGTCCTGATCAAAGCGCAGGGCGCGGGCACCATTCGGCAGCTCCCATTCGAGATCGGTCCGGCACCAGTCGACCACGGGCATGAAATTGTAGCAGATGATCTTGATGCCGCAGGCGGCCACCGCCTCCAGGCTGGCGATCCAGGCGTCGATGGATTTGGTCGCCTTAGCCCCGAGCCGCTTGACGTCGTCAGGGATCGGAATCGATTCCACCACCGACCAGATCAATTGCGAACGGCCCGGCTGGCCGTTCTCGATAAAATTCTTGCGCTCCTCGACGGCCTTGCGTGTCCAGGCCTCGCCGATCGGCACCTGATGCAATGCCGAGACGATATCGCTCGCGCCGGCCTGCCTGACATCGTCCAGCGACACGGGATCGTTGGGCCCGTACCAGCGCCATCCCTCGCGCATCATGCGTTGTCTCCAATCAGTTGGCGGTCAACACGACCTTGACGCTCTGCGAGCGGTCGAGCGCCAAGCGCAGGGCGTCGGGCGCGGTCGACAGCGGCCGCTCGGCGGTGACCAGCGACAGCACGTCGACGCTGCCCGCGCCGATCAGTTCCACCGCGGTCAAGAATTCGAGCCCGAAGCGGAATGAGCCGCGCAAATCGATTTCCTTCGCCATCACGGCATTCGACGGCGTCGGAATCTGGCCACCCGGCAGATTGCCGATCTGCACCACGACACCGCCGCGCCTGACGATGCCGATGGCGCTGGCAAGACCCGCGGCGGTGCCCGAAACTTCGAAGGCAACGTCATACGGACGTGACGCGGCCTGCGCCTTTAGGCCCTCTTCGCCGCCAGAGACGTTCTCGACATGGGACGCCCCGAGCCTGGTCGCAAAAGCCAACGGCGCTGGCGCGATGTCGGCCACCGTGATGTCGGCCATGCCGGCGCGGCGGGCGGCGAGCATGGTCAGAAGCCCGATCGGGCCGGCACCAAAGATGATGCCACGCTTGCCCTGGACGTTGCCGGCGCGCGCAACGGCGTGCAGGCAGACCGCGAGCGGCTCGGCGAGAGCCGCAGCCTGATAGGAGACGTGATCGGGGATCTTCACGCACTGCGCCGGAACCGCGTCGAAATAGTTGGCAAAGCCGCCCTGCATGTGCGGCGTCTTCGAGGCCGATCCCATGAAGTAGATATTTTCGCAGAGATTCTGCCGGCCCTCGCGGCAAGCTGTGCAATGGCCGCACCAGCGCGACGGATTGACGGCGACACGATCCCCGACCTTCAGGTTCGCGGCCGTGCCTGCGATCTCGACGACCTCGCCCGAGATCTCGTGACCGAGCACCAGCGGCGACTTCACCACGAAATCACCGGTCCGGGCGTGGCGGAAGTAATGCATGTCCGAGCCGCAGATGCCGCCGGCGCCGAAACGGATGCGCACCATGCCGTCGGCAAGTTTATCGAGCGGATGCTCGATCATGCGCAGATCTTCAGGTCCGAACAGGGTTGCGGCGAGAGCGGTCGAGGTCATCGATCAAATCCCATTGTGTCTGCAGCTTCGTTCACCCGTCCCGAAAATGAGACGAGCCATCTCATCGTCGCCGCGCGCTGCCGTTCTTGGGCTGCACGCCAGACGGTCGTTTTGGCTTCGCCGGCTGACCTTCGGATCGCGCCGCCCGCTTCCGTGCCGATGGCGCTCCTGCTGATGCCTCGGCACCAAAGCTCTGCGCAAAGCGCTCCTGCGAATGCGCGAGATGATCGCGCATGGCGTCGTGAGCCGACATTGGCCGGCGCGCCGCGATGGCGTCGCGCACGGCGCGATGCTCGCTCAGCGCCGCGAGCCAGGTGCCGGGGTTTTCGAAATAATGCGCAAGCTGCGTGAAGTAGGGATTGAGCCGCTGGTCGAACATCTCGCCGACCACGCGCACCAGCACGGCGTTGCCGAGGCATTCGGCGATCGCGACATGGAAGGCGCGGTCGTGGACCATCGAGGCTTCGCTGGGATGCTCGACGTCAGCCATTGCGACAAGGGCCGCGTCGATGCGGGCGACATCGTCGCTGGTCGCCACGCGGGCGGCCTGCTCGGCGATGGCGCTTTCCAGGAATTCGCGGGCGCGCAGCAGCTCGAACGGCCCCTCGAGGACGGCCGAGGGCACCGGCGCGGCGTCGACGGGCTCGGTCACATAGATGCCGGAGCCGACGCGAATGCGAACGCGCCCCTCCACTTCAAGGGCAATCAGGGCCTCGCGCACTGTCGGCCGCGAGATCTTGAGCTGCTCGGCGAGATCGCGCTCGGTCGGCAAGCGGCTGCCGACCGCGTACTCGCCGCTGTCGATCAGGCTTCGCAATTGATCGGCGACCTGGCGGTAAAGCCGTCTCGCCTCCACAGCTTCCAGCGGCACGCTGGCCTCCCCGTAGGGTCTCGCCGGGAAGGGTTGCTGCCCGGCGGCCCCGCCCATTTTGGATAATTGGCCTTACCAATTGACCTGATACGGCCGCCATGTCAAGCAGCGGCCACACAGAGGGGAGATGACTATGCGGCTTGGCCACGCCAATCTCGACCGGATGCCGCCGGCCATCCGTCGCCCGGCCTATGACCGTTCCCTGATCACGCCAGGCATCGTGCATCTTGGTCTCGGCGCGTTTCATCGCGCCCACCAGGCTGTCGTCATCGACGATTGCCTTGCCGCGGGTAGCAACTCATCGGTCAGCTCTTGGGGCATCGTCGGCGCGAGCCTGCGCAGCCCCGATACGCGCGACGCCCTCGCCCCGCAGGATCATCTCTACACGGTCGCCGCGCGCGCCGCCGAAGGCACCGCGCATCGCGTCGTCGGGGCACTGCTGGACAGCGTCGTCGCGCGCGAGAAGCCGGCCGCGCTGGTCGAGCGGATGGCCGATCCCGCCGTTCGCATCGTCTCGCTGACGGTGACCGAAAAGGGCTATTGCCACACGCCTCAGTCAGGCGATCTCGACGAGCGCCATGCCGATGTCGTGCACGACCTCAACAATCTCGACGCGCCGCGCTCGGCGCCGGGCTTCATCGTGGCGGCGCTGGCCCGCCGGCGAGTGCTGGGCATTGCACCCTTCACCGTGCTGTGCTGCGACAATCTCGCCGCCAACGGCCAAACCGTGCAGCGGATCGTGACGCAATTCGCCGCGCTCCGCTCAAAGGAGCTCAGTCAGTGGATCGCTGATACGGTCACCTTCCCCTGCACCATGGTCGACCGCATCGTGCCCGAGACAACCAATGCCGATCGTGACGCGGTCGCTACGGCGCTCGGGATGCGTGACGCCTGGCCCGTGATGACCGAGCCGTTCACGCAATGGGTGGTCGAGGATCGCTTTGCCGCAGGCCGGCCTGATCTCGCCGCAGCGGGCGTCGAGCTCGTCAGCGACGTCAAGCCGTTCGAGCTGATGAAGCTGCGGCTGCTCAATGCCAGCCATTCAGCGCTCGCCTATCTCGGTTACCTCGCCGGGTACGAGACCATCGCCGACACCATGCAGGATCCGCATTTCGCACGCCTCGCCGCACAAATGATGGAAGACGCCGCGGTGACGTTGACGATGCCAGAAGGCACCGATCTTTCCGCCTATCGCGCCTCCCTGCTCAAGCGTTTTGCCAATCCGGCGCTGCATCACCGCACCTGGCAGATCGCGATGGACGGTTCGCAAAAACTGCCTCAGCGCCTGCTCGGGGCGATGCAGGATCGTCTCGCCAAGAACCTGCCGATCGCGACGCATGCGCTCGCGGTGGCCGGCTGGATGCGCTACGTCACCGCGTCCGACGAGCAGGGTCGCACCATCGACGTGCGCGATCCCCTCGCCGCCGAGCTGGCGGCGCTGGCGCGCGAGGCAGGTCCCGTCGCGGAACGGCTTGCACCCGCGTTGCTCGGCGTCACAAAAGTGTTCGGGCCGCTTGGTGGCGAGCCGCGCCTGCGCGAGGCTGTGACCGCAGCGCTCGGACGTCTCTACGCGGAAGGTGCGCGGCGCGCGGTGGAGACGCAGATTTCGGCGTGACCAGAAAGTGGGCAGCGATGTTGCGCTGCGTTCAAAGTCGGACTGAAGTCGCGCTTGATTTTTGCCTCCCATTGCCCCACCCGAGAGATATGGCAAAGGACAACAAGGTCATCGCCGCGAACGCGGCTTTCTACGCCGCCTTTTCAACGGGCGATTTTGACGGCATGAAGCGGATGTGGGCGGATGACGATGCCATTTCCTGCATTCATCCTGGCTGGCCCGCGATCGTCGGCCACGCCACGGTGATCGGAAGCTGGCGCGACATCCTGCAAAACCCTGAGAGGCCGCAGATCGTCTGCGCCGAGCCGCAGGCGATCGTCGACGGCGACAGCGCCCGCGTGCTCTGCATCGAGATCGTCGACGGAACCGCGCTGGCCGCCGCCAACCATTTTCGCCGCGTCGGTGACGACTGGCGCATGGTGCATCACCAGTCGAGCCCGATCGCACAGATTGTCGAGCAGGCTGAGGACGATAGAGCAAGCCACCGGGTGCACTGACGGCAACCTTCACGCCGGCGTGATGTACTGTGCATGGGGTTGTTTTTCAGTGTCGTATTCGTCGGTGAGTTCCGACAGCTCGTCCAGCACGAACCGCGCCGCGCTGAAATCATCATCCCTGAAGTAGATGCTGCGCGTGATGAGTACGGGAATGTGGGCTCGCGAGGCCGCGACCAGCCCGTTGGCGGAATCCTCGATCGCGACGCAATCCGAAGGCGCCAGCCTCAGCCGTGCCAGGATCGCGAGATAGACATCCGGCGCCGGCTTCTTGTGCCTGACATCATCGCCGGCAACGATCGCCTCGAAATCAAGAGCCCAGCCCGCCCCCAGCGCACGCGACAGCAGCGCATCGATATTGCCGTGCGAGGTCGTCGTCGCAATCGCGATCCGCTGCCTACGCGCCTTTGCCGCCGTGAGCAGCTCCGCCACGCCGGGCCTTAAGGGGCAGCAGCCGGTTTCGATCAGCTCGGCGTAATGCGCGGTCTTGATGCGGTGAAGCTCGGCGATATCGGCGTCCGACAAGGGCGGGGCGATCTGTTGCCTGGCGTGGAAGGCGCGGATGCGCTCCTTGCCGCCGGTCACCCGCAGCAGATCGCGGTAGGCGGCGCGGTCCCAGTGCCAGTCGAGACCATGACGGGCGAAGGCGTGGTTGAAGGCGCGCCGGTGCAGTTCCTCGGTCTCGGCAAGCGTCCCGTCGACATCGAAGATCAGCGCGACCGCGTTCCGGATCAGTTCTGCCGCGCCCGCTGGAGCGATCGCTTCCGCCTGCATGGTCGACGCCTCCCGTGAACGGATGAGCATCGCCTGCACCGGCGGTCGCGTAAAATCGCAATATCTTTTGCAAGACCCAAAAATCTCTTATGAGCGAGGACGCGCGGGCTCGCGCGAACGGAACTCGGACCACGGAAGACGCATGCGGCTCTTTATCCTCGGCCTCGGCTATAGCGCCCGGCACTTCATCCGCAGGTTCAGCGGCAACTTCTCGCATGTCGCCGGCACGGTGCGCGATCCGGCCACGCGAGACGACCTCGCCGGCATCGAGCTGCATGGCTTTGCCGGCAGCCGCCCCGCTGACGCGACGGTCGACCGGATCCGCGAGGCCGATATCCTGCTCGTCTCCATCCCGCCCGGCAGCAGCGGCGACCCCGCACTCGCGGCGTTCGGTGATGTGCTGGCGGCAGGCCGCCGCAAGGTCATCTATCTCTCCACCATCGGCGTATATGGCGATCACGCCGGCGGATGGGTCGACGAGAGCACGCCGCCGCAATCTTCCCTCGATCGCGCGCGGATGCGCGTCGCGGCGGAGCAGGCCTGGACGGAGACGGTGCACGGCAATGTTGCGATCCTACGGCTTGCCGGCATCTACGGACCTGGCCGCAACGCGCTGGTGACGCTGCATGGCGGCACCGCCCGGCGCATCATCAAGCCCGGCCAGGTCTTCAACCGCATCCATGTCGATGACATCGCGAGCGCCATCATGGCCGCGATCAACCACAGAAATGGCGGCACCTGGAACATCTGCGACGACGAGCCCGCACCGCCGCAGGACGTGATCGCCTATGCCGCGCAGCTGATGGGCATTGCACCGCCGGCCGAAGAAGCGTTCGCAACGGCCGACATGTCGGCAATGGCGCGCAGCTTCTATGCCAGCAGCGCCCGCGTCTCCAATGCGAAACTGAAGCGCCAGCTCGGCGTCACGCTGGCCTATCCGACCTATCGGCACGGCCTCGATGCGCTGTGGCGCGATGACGAAATGCGAAAGTAAGAGGGCGGCCAATCGGCCGCCCTCTTCGAATTCGGCGTCAGCTCAGGACGCCATATTTCTTGAACCAGGCTTGCGCCTGCGCCCAGGCATCTTCCGCCGCTTCCTTGCGATAGCTGCCGCGATAGTCGGCATGGAAGCCGTGCGGCGCTTCCGGATAGATCTTGAACTCGGCCGTCTTCTTGTTCTCCGCGAGCGCGGCCTTGAGCTGCTCGACCTGGGCGACCGGAATGCCGGTGTCGGCGCCGCCATAGAGGCCGAGCACCGGCGCCTTCATCTCGGGCGCAAGCTGCATCGGGCTCTTCGGCCACAGCGGATTGGGCGCATCGACCGGCGGACCGTAGAAGGCGACGCCGGCCTTGAGCGTGCCACTATGGGCGGCATATTCCCAAACCGTGCGGCCACCGCGGCAGAATCCGATGATGCCGAGCTTGGCAGTGTCGCCGCCCTGCGATCCCGCCCAGGCCACCGTCGCATCGAGATCGGACAACAGCTCGGCGTCCGGCTTGGCGTTGACGATCGGCAGCAAGTCTTTGATGTCGGTGATCTTGGTGAGGTCCGTGCCCTTGCGGAAGTAATAGTCGGGCGCAACCGCAAAGGCGCCGAGCTTGGCGAGGCGCCGCGTCACATCCTTGATGTATTCGTGCAGGCCAAAGATCTCCATCGCGACGATGATCACCGGCGCCTTGGTGTTGCCGGCGGGCCGGGCAAAATAGGCCGGCATCTCCTCGGAACCGACCTTGATCTTGGCGTCGCCGGCCTGGAGGCCGCTGGTGTCGGTCGTGATCACCTCGGCGCGGACGGGACCTGCCGCAAGCGTGTAGCCGGCGGCGACGGCCGCGGTGGCGCTCATGAATCCGCGACGCGAGACCGGGGCGACTTTCGTCAACCCGACCACGTCGGCCGTCATGGTGGGTTCAATGCTCATTGGTCGATCCTTCCTGATGCCTTGCCCTGGTATCTTGCCCTGATCCTTCAGGCGACGCATTCGCCGACAATTGCCGCCGAAACGCAAATCACCAGCCTGCGAGCTTTCGCCCGGTCAGGTTCTCCGGGTCTTCGCCGGCGCGGTCTCGGGCATCAGGCTCATCGCCACAAGCCCGACGATCCCCGCGAGCAGCAGGTACCAGGCCGGCGCCAGCGGATCTCCGGTGACATGGAGCAACCAGGTGACCACGAGTTGCGCCGTGCCGCCAAAGCTTGCGATCGCAACCGCATAGACGGTAGCGAATACGCCGCCACGGATGTTCTGAGGCAGCGCCTCGGAGAACGTCGCATAGAAGGCCGTGAACGGCAGCGAGCCGATGACGGAGAGCAGGCCGAAGCCAGCCAGCAGCGACAATGTGCCGGGCACATGGACGATCCAAAGGAAGACCGGATAGGTCAGCAGCAGCGCTGCGAGCTGCGGCCAGATCATCACCGGCTTGCGGCCGAGACGATCAGCCAGCCCGCCGCCAACCAGCGCGCCCACGAACTGAATGCCGTTGCTGACGAGCGAAACCGCAAACGCCAGGGTCGACGAGACATGCAGCGTGTTCTGCGCATAGGTCGTCATGTATTGCGTGACATAGGTCGAGATCGTGCCGCTGGCCAGAACCATCAGCGCCAGCATGATCAGGCCGATGTGACGGCGGGCCAGCGAGAGATGGCCCGTGCTTTCCTTCGCCACGATTCCGGCTTCCGCCTGCGGGATGGTCTCCGGCAAGGTCCGACGCATCCAGACGCCGAACGGCAGGCAGACCGCGCCGATCAGAAAGGCCACCCGCCAGCCATAGAGGTCGAGCATCTCCGGTGCCATGGTCTTGCTGAGGATCACACCGACCAGGGCGCCTGCCGTCGCCGCGATCTCCTGGCTCGCCGGCTGCCATGCCACCACCAGCGCCCGATGTTCAGGCGGCGCGATCTCGATCAGATAGGCGGTGGTGGGCCCGACCTCGCCGCCGAGTGCAAAACCCTGCACCAAGCGGGCCGCGATCACGATGACCGGCGCAGCAAGCCCGATCGAATTGTAGGACGGCGTGAACGTGATGGTCAGGATCGCAACCCCCATCAGCGCGAAGCTCAGCAGCATGGCCGGCCGCCGGCCGACCCGGTCGGAATAGATCCCAAGCACGATGCCGCCGATCGGCCGCGTCAAGAAGCCCGCGCCGAAGGTCGCCAATGACAACATCAGGCTGCCGTACTCGCTGCCGGTTGGGAAAAAGGTGTGGCCAATCTGGATCGCGAAGAAGCTGTACGTGATGAAGTCGTAGAACTCGAGCATGTTGCCGACAGTGGCAGCCAGCGCGGCGCGTCTAACGCTGAACGGTTCGATTTGCTCTGTTCCTAACGACACTTGTGAATTTCCCGGTACGATTGTGTGCCCGATTTAACCGGGTAGCCGCATTGCGTCGCAACATCCATTAACCGAAAAAATCTCGCGCCCCTCACCGTCCCGTCCCGAGTTGCACATTGTGTGCATCTTCGCGCAATTCGAAACGTTTCAATGCAAAAAACGGGCGCGATCGTGGCCACAGCGACACATGATGTTGCCCGAAGACAGCGGGCCCGCGCCATTTGACTGAAATTTTCGGATCAGTCGAGCCTTGCAGTTTACTCGAACTTTCTTTGTGACGATCTAGTTCCACTCGCGAATGTTCCATCTCCAGAACGGAGAGAACCAAGCGCGGCATGTCATTCGTCTCGCGCGAATCAACGCTCATTCTGACCTGCAGCGATTGCGCCCTCGAACGCTCAATTGAATAAAGCTTTATCCGATCTGGCATTGAAATGAATTTGGCTCGCGAAGCGATTGAATTGTTGGGACAGGTGGCGCGGATCCTGTGGTTTGAAGGCACCAAGCATGGCATGCGCGATCGCGAGTGGATGGCGCTGCGTTTCCTCTCCCGTGCGAACCGGTTCTCACGGACGCCTTCGGCGCTGGCAAGCTATGTCGGTACGACGCGCGGCACCGCCTCGTTCATCATCGGCGAGCTCGAACGTCTCGGTTACGTGGAGCGAACACGCTCGTCCAAGGACAAGCGCTCGGTCATGCTGAGCGTGACGCAGCAGGGCAAGAAGTTTCTTGCGCGCGATCCGGTCAACGGCTTGGCCGACGCCTTCGCCGTCCTCGATGACGACAGCAAGCTCCGCTTTCGCGACACGTTGCGACACGTGCTCGATCAGGCGGATGCCGCCGAACAGAGGCATCATACCGACGTCTGCAAGCGATGCATCTTCCTGCGGGAGGATCGCACCGCTTCCGAGAACAAGTCGACAGTCGAGTTCACCTGCCGGCTGTTTCGTGCCTCGATCGCCGAGGCCGAGATCGAGCTGCTATGCACCAGCTTCGAGCATCACCGACAATAGAAGCGTCCGCCGCTTACTTGCGCGCCGAATAGACGACACCCCCGCCGCTGGTTTCCACCACGAGACGGCCGTTCTCGTTCCTGATCTCCTCGATCCGACCGAGATTTGGGACCTGCTGGCCGAGCACGGCCTCGACGACGCCGTTCGGGCCCTGCAGGATCGCAATGCCCTCATAGGCCTGGCGGACCGACCAGCCCTTGACAACCTTCCGCGGCGCTGAGCTCCGCTCGACCGGAGCCACCGAGCCCGTGGTCTCCGGCGCGGCAACCGACGCCATCACCGGCATCGCCGGCGACGGCTGCGCGGCGACTTGCACCGGCGCCTGGATTTGGGCCTGAGCAAGCCTGTCGAGCTTCGCCGTCGAAGACGAGCTGACCCGCTCGATACGATCCAGATTCTCGGCAAACCGGCCGAAACGATCGCTGGTTGCCTTGCTCGACTGATCGACCGCGGTGCGCAGGCCATCGAGATTCTCCGATACGCCGGACAATTGCTTGCGCAGCTGGGCGACCGTGTCGCGCAGATTCCTGATCTCCGCATTGGCCGCGACATTGGTCTGGCCCGGCTGCATCGTGAGATAGGCGATGACGCCGGTGCACGCGCAAACCACCAGAATGGCGGCAACCGCCAATGTCGCGAGCGGCGCGACCCATGTGGGGCGCGGCGGCGGCGGCTTGGCCACGATCACCGCCGGCTTGATCACCACCGGCGCAGGTTTCGGTATTGCCATCTTATCAAGGCGCGCCTTGGCACGAATGCGCTTCAATCCCTCGAGCGCCTCTTTCGCTGCGGCTTCGTCGCTCGACACTGATGCAGGCTTCGCCCCTGCCGCGGGCTTGGCCGCGCGCGCATTACTATTGGGCTTTGTATCGCGTGTTTCCGGAGCAGGCTTCGCCGCAGCGGTCAAATCCGCCGCTTCAGCGGGACGCGTTTTTCCATCGGACAACATTTGAAAATGCTCCGTTCGTTTCGATCCGTCGAACGAAGCTAGTTGGCGAAGCTTGCCTGAAACGTGCGCATCGGAAATCTTTCGTCGCGCATGATGCACGCGCGAGCCTGACGCATCATGCGTGAGTCAAAAGTGCGACTCGAAAGACACACACTCGCCAAGATTTTGCCAAGCTGGAGTCTCGCCGCCATACGTGAGTCGAATTGTCGCACGTGAGTGCATGGCCAAGAGAGTCAATCCGGGGTTGAAAATCCTCGGTATGACGGCGCGGTGACACGACTCAAAATGGCTTTATTTATACGGGTATAGGAACTTTATAACCGCCACAGTGCAAACTGGTTCGGATTTTAAATCAACTGATACGTTCGAACATACAAAGAAACAACTGGAAACAAACCAACAGCATCAAGCACACGTAGCAAACACTTTGTTCCGCACGCTTGATCGGAAATCGGCAATTGTTACGGTCTGTCTCAAGTGATTCTCGCCCGTTGGCGAGGAGATCGACTGAGTTCAGTGGCGTTCGGACGCGATGAGCAACGTAACGCAACTGTACCAGGTCGCGGTCTCAATTCGCCCCGCAAGGTGATCCGTAAGACACCCGCCGGGCTTCACGCAGTAAGCGTTCAGTATCGAGTCGAAGTAGCAGGCCCACACACGTGGGCACTGAATGCGTAGGGCTGCCCGCGAATATCGAAACCACAATAACGGTTCGCGGGAGGGAATATCGTCAAACAGCATGGCTGCCGAGCCGGGGCATCACAACAAACCTCCCGGCCACAGCAAGTGCGAAACAGGGGCGAAAGACTGATGTATATTATCGTTGATGATCGCGAGAGCGTCACGAACAGCTACGTAGGAGGGCTCGTTCGCGAAGGCGTATCGTCGATCGGCTTCTCCTCCGGAGAATTCTGGGACTGGCTGCAATCCGCGAGTGAATCGGACCTGGCAGCCGTCGATGCCTTCCTTCTGGGGGACTGCGATGCCCGCGGAAGCCTGCCACGGGCGATGCGCAAGCGGTCTACGGCTCCGATCATCGCCATGAGTGGCCAGAAGATGCTCAAGAACACGCTGGAGCTGTTCGAATCCGGCGTGGACGACGTCGTCCACGTTCCGATCCATCTGCGTGAGATCCTCGCCCGAACGGCCGCGATCGCTCGCCGCCGGGTGGGCGAGTTGCCGAGGCCCTGCGAGACCAGGATCCAGGTCTTCTTCAACGGACGTGACCCCGAGATCGCGGGCCACGCCCTGACGCTGCCCCGCCGCGAACTGCGCATTCTCGAATATATGGTCAGCAACCACGGCAAGTGGATCACCAAGACGCAGATCTTCAACGCGGTCTATGGCATCTTTGAATCCACCTTCGACGAGAGCGTGATCGAGAGTCACGTCAGCAAGCTGCGCAAGAAGCTCCGCGACCGCCTCGGTTTCGATGCGATCGTGGCACGCCGCTATGTCGGATACCGGCTAAACATCCCGGCCAATGAGACCATCGACGAGCCGATGCAGGAGCTCGACGAAGTCGGCATCCTCCTGAACCGGGCCCATGCCGCCCCGGCGGCCTACCCGGCCGGCAACTGAAGCAGCGAGCCCGGCTCACAAACGACCACCGGCCCCTGCGGGACGCTCCCGCAGGGGCCGGTTTGCTTTTAACGGCAGAGATGTCGTGCTGCCGGCGCGACTTCGCGGACCAGCGAACTACGGCTTCTGCTGGAATTCTTCCTTGGAGACGTAGTTGAAGTCCTCGACCAGGACGTCCTGGACGACGTCGGCCTGCATGCGCTCGTTGACGCGCTGCTTGATCACCGAGGTGAGGCCGGAGAGATCGTAACGGGCAAGCTTCCTGAAATCGAGCTTGTCGTCAGCGTAGATCCTGCGGAAGGCCTCGTCGACGACGAACGGCTCCGGCGGGACGGTCAGCTGGTGCATAGTCTTCGCCTCGACGGTGTAGACGAAGCGCGCGACGATGTAGCCCTGCACGGCGCCGCCCTCGACCATGGGCACGCTCAGCGCCCGCGTCTTCTGGTATTGCAGTCCGTCGAGATATTCGTCCTTCGCGGGCAGCAGGCTGCCATTTTCCTTCCAATAGGCAACGCCGTAGCTCGTGCCCGCGGTAAGGATGCATACCCAGAGCCCGGCCAGCACCAGCTTGATCATTTTCCGTCCTGCGCTGCGCGACCGGTGTACGTGCCGTCGGATTCAGCCTCCTTGATCGCCCTGACGATGATGCTCGCGACCTCGCGCACGGCGTCGTAGTGCATCTCGAGCAGAGAGCGGTTTCGCTCGAGTTTCTCGCGCAGCCGCTGGATCTCCTCGGTGATTTCGATTTCTCGGCCGAGATGCATCCGCGCCCGCATCAGCCGGACGAATTCCAGCATGCTCCGGCTCTTGCGCGCGCTGAAATCGTCGAAATCGACCTTCTGCCCCGTCGCGAGCGCAGTGGTCTCCTCCTCGATGATGTCTTCGAGCCGGCGAATGGCGACCAGCAATCCGGCGACCTCTTCGGACCGCATCGCCTCCAACCTTGCCGCATCGGCATCGTCGGGCGTCATGCCGCTGCCGACATCAGGCAGGAGCGCCGGCAACAGAACGTCGCGCGGCTCAGCCTCCGTCACGGCCTCGATGTCCAGGACGTGTTGCTCAACGACCGGCTGCTCCATCACCTGGGTCGTCGCGCCTTGTTCTACCTGCATAGCAAATTCACCCCTCAAATTTCGTCACCCATGTCCCAGATTCATCAGCCCGACTTGCCCGCGACCTCCAGGCCTGCCGGATGCGCAGAGGCGAGTTGCTTGGCAATTCCGATCCCCTTGCCCTTCGCCAGCTGGGCGCCGAGCTGCTCGGCCAGCATCGATTTCCAGATGCCGCCCGCGGTGCCCTTGCCAAACACCTCCTCCGACTCCTTCGGCAGCATCGTCTCGACGAAGGTCTGGAGGACGAATGCCTCGAACTTGCGATAGACCTCGTCCGGGCCCGGCTTCTTGATCACCTGCACCGGCGGTCCGTTCACCACGCCCGATTGCGCCTCGGCCACCCTCGTCGCGGCTTGATCGGCCGCCTTGCTGGCCGCCGCATCCATCGTCGCAGCAAAATCGGCGTCCGACGATTTCAGCGACTCGAGCTTCGCAGTCGCCGTCCGCTGCGCAACCGGATCGGCGGCATCGAGGACATCGAGAACGAGGTCGGATGTCGGTGTCACAATCATGTCTTGGTCCGCCTGGCTGGCCGCGGCGTCAGATCGCGCGCGGCGGCGTGTGTTCCCACCATGTCTTCGAGCGAGCGCTTCTCGGCGTCGCGCAGCTTGTCGGCGAGCGCCGCCTTGGCGACGTCCTCGAGCTGCTTCACGCGCCGGGTCTCCGAGCGGACCTTGTCGAGCTGCATCGCAGCGCGCTCCTGCACGGCGCGAGCGCCTACGCTCGTCCTGTTGAGGCGCCGTGCAATCGAATCGCTCGACGAGCCCGCCGGCGCCTTGCCTTCGTTCAAGGTCCCCACCAGCCATGCCTGTTCATCTTGCATGGCCTGCTCCTCCTGGCGCATTTGCGCGAGCTGCCATTCGGACAGCCGGAGCTGAAGCTTCACCAGCGAGACAATGCGACTGAGCTTGTCGGCGCGCGAGGTCATGTTTCGTCATCCCGCCAGCCATGACGACAGGCCGAGCATGAACTGCGCCAGCAGTTCGTCGCTGGTCAGGTAAAGCAGCAGAAAACCACCGAACAGGACGAATGGCACCGAGACGAAATACACCGGTATAGCCGGGGTCAGCTTGTTGATGAGACCGACCGAGAAATTGACGATGACGGAATAAACGATGAAGGGGCTGGTGATCCGCAGCGTCAGCACGAACGCGTCGGCGAGACGGCTCACCAGCTGGTTCAGGGCCATCTCGCTGGTCAGCTTCTCGCCGGGATGCCAGACGTCGTAGGAGTTCATCAGCCCGCGCAACACCTGCCAGTGCTGGTCGGTCAGAAAGAACAGCGTGGTGACGGCGGCCATGATCAGCGGCACCACGGGCGGCGCCGGATCGGTGTCGCCGACAGGCGTGCCCGGGATGCTGCTGAGCCCGATCGCGCTCGCCATCACGGTGAGCATGGTCTGGAGTGCGAGGAAGAACACCCGCCCGCCGAGGCCGATGACGCTGCCGACCAGAAGCTCTGTGCCGATCAGCAGCGCCAGCGTCAGCGGCGAGGCGCCGTCGACGAGCGGTTTCAGGATGGCGATAAGGATCGGCGTCAGTGCGAAGGTCGTGACCAGGGCAACGAACAGGCGGATCTGCGGCGGAACGTTCACGCTGGAATAGCCAGGCACCAGCATCAGGCAGGCGCCGATACGGCAGAACACGATGAACGTGGCGAGCACGTTGTCGGTGAGGCCGCCGATCACGAAATGGCTCCAAGCGCGCGGATCTCGGCGCTGCGAGCGACCTCGACATGCGACAGGATTGGCAAGGTGGGGAACACCCGCTCCAGAATCATGCGGACATAGGGCCTGGCTTCCGGCGTGACCGCCAACACCACGCTGGTGCCGTCCTCGGTGAACTTCCGGACCGCGGCGCTGACTTCGGTCGCGAACTGCTCGATCAGCCGCGGGTCGGCATCGAACTCGACGACGTCGCCCTTGGCGTCGCGTTTCAGACTCTGATGGAAGGCAAGGTCCCAGCGATTGCCGAGGCGAAGGACGTTGAGCACGCCGTTGTCGGAGAGGTCGCCGCAGATCTGCTGGGCAAGACGCATCCGCACGTGCTCGGCGACTTGCTCGGACCGCCGCACATGCGGCGCGATCTCGGCGATCGCTTCGAGGATCAGATGCAGGTTCCGGATCGAAACCCGCTCACCCAGCAGGATCTTCAGGATCGCCAGCAGGCCGGAATAGGAGATCTGCGATGGGCAGAGATCGTCGACCAGGCGCTTGTACTCGGGCTCGAGCCGGTCGAGAAGCCCGCGCATGTCCTTGTAGGACAGCAGCTGCGATAGGTTAGCCCTCAGCACTTCGCTTAAGTGCGTGAGCAGGACCGACAGATTGTCGACCGGCTTGCAGCCCTGCCGCTTGACCTCTTCGGTGAAGGCTTCCGTCACCCACAGCGCCTTCATGCCGAACGCGGGTTCGATCACCTCGTCGCCGGGCACGTCCGGTTTGCCGTCCTTGTCCACCAGCACCATCACCTCGCCGATGCGGAGCTCGCCATGGGCGACGCGCGTATCGTGGATCCGGATCTGGTATCCCTTGGGGTCGATCGACAGATTGTCAGACAGCTTGATCTCGGGAATGACGAAGCCGTACTGCTTGGCGAACTTCTTGCGGATCTTGGCGACGCGATGGGCAAGCTCGTTGCGCGAACCGAGCAGGTGAACCGACAGATGGCTCCCGAGCGACAGCTCGATCTCGGCGGTCTTGAGCGATTCCTTGACCGATTCCTTGGCCTCGTTCTGGGCGCGCTCTTCCGCCTTGCGCGCGTCTTCTTTCCGCTCGCGCGCTGCCTGCCGCTTCGGCAGCGAATAGCCGACGAAAGCCATGACGCCGCCCAGCAGCACGAACGGTGCCATCGGCAACCCCGGCATCAGGGCAAGCACGAACATCATCAAGGAGGCCGCCGACACCGCGCGCGGATAGCCACCGAGCTGCCGCAGCACCGCCTGCTCGGCGGAGCCCCTGGTGCCGCCCTTGGACACCAGGAGGCCCGCCGACAGCGACACGATCAGCGCCGGCATCTGCGTGACCAGACCGTCGCCGACCGAGAGTTTTGTGTAGACGTCAGCGGCGCGCGACAGGGTCAATCCGTGATGAGTTACGCCGATGATGATGCCGCCGAAGATGTTGATCGCCGTGATGATCAGGCCGGCGATGGCATCGCCGCGCACGAATTTCGAGGCACCATCCATCGCGCCGAAGAAGGAGCTCTCCTCCTCGAGCTCGCGGCGCCGGCGCTGGGCTTCCTTGTCGTCGATCAGGCCCGCGGAAAGGTCCGCGTCGATCGCCATCTGCTTGCCGGGAATGGCATCCAGGGTGAAGCGGGCGCCGACTTCGGCGATACGCGTGGCGCCCTTGGTGATCACGACGAAATTCACCGTGACCAGGATCGCGAAGATGATCAGACCGATGACGAAGTCGCCGCCCATGACGAACTTGGAGAAGCCGGCGACAACGTGGCCGGCAGCGGTCTCGCCCTCCCCACCGCGCGACAGGATCAGGCGGGTGGTCGCGACGTTGAGCGCGAGCCGCAGGATCGTCGCGATCAGGAGCACTGTCGGGAAGGCGGAAAAATCCAGCGGTCGCTGGATCCACAACGCGACCATCAGGATCAGCGCCGCCAGCGCGATCGAGAAGGCGAGGCCGAGGTCGATCAGAACAGGGGGAATCGGCAGGAACAGGATCGTGAGCATGGTCACGATACCGCCAGCGAAGAAGGCGTCCGCACCAAAGCGTCGCGGGTTCGGCAGGCTAGCAGCTAACGTATCGGCCATAGGTCACCGGGCGGCAGGGTCCGCCCTGCAATCTGCCCCGCAAAGCTTACGCGAGGGTGGTGGCCGGGCCTGGCCTGCGGATCAGAAGCCGTGCTCGATCCGCGAATAGACCATCTCCGTGAAAGTGGAGAGATGGGCGCCGATGAAGGAGCCGGAGATGGCCACGACCACCAGGATGACGATGATCTTCGGAACAAAGGTCAGCGTCGCCTCCTGGATCTGGGTCAGGGCCTGGATCAGCGCGATGACAATGCCGACCAGCATCGCCGCGCCGACTGCGGGTCCGCACGCAACGAGGATGGTCCAGATCGCTGCCTGGACGAGGTCGAGGGCGTCCCGCTCGTTCATGGCTAGTTGCTGATCGTCAGACCAGGGCCGACCGCGACCTTGGTGCCGTCCTGGAGGGTCGCGACGGAGCCGTTGCTGTTGATCGAGATCGACGCGACCTTGCCGGTGAAAGTCGCGCCGGTCGAGTCGGTGAAGCTGACGTTCTTTCCGATCAGCCCGTCCGCCTGCGACAGCGATTGGGAGGACAGCAGCGAATCCAGCTTCGTGTTGGTTTGCATGGCCTGCTCGACCGTCGACAGCTGGGCGAACTGGCTCATATATTGCGACGTATCCGTCGGATTGGTCGGATCCTGGTTCTTCATCTCGGCGATGAGGAGCTGAAGGAAAGTGTTGTAGTCGACACCGCTGCTCGACGGCGTCGAACCGGACGAGGTCGAGCTGGTCGAATTGGTGCTTGTGGTATCGGTCACGCTGGGAACGTTCATGAGCCTCTCCGCTGTCAGGCAGCCTTGATTGGAGATTCGGTGGTGGTGCCGGCCAGGATCGCCTCCTCCAGAGGGAACAGCGCCCGGATGCGCTTGAGCGCCTCGAAGTAGCGGGATCCGCCGACCATCTCGTCGATCGCAGCGAGCCCGTCGAGCATCTCGCGGTTCTCGCACACGGCCAGCAGGGCTGCGTGGTGCTGCCCATAGAGCGAAGCGGCGGCAGCCACGTCCGTCGGATTCATCAGCATGAGCTGAACGATGAAATAGAGCTGGCGCATCGCCGTGGTGGCGTCGGCGGCCTGCATCACCTGCCCTTCCAGCAGGAACATCACGTCATTGACGAGCTCCAGCGAGACCTTGCGGTCCACGCGCAGCACCGCGCCGTTGATGTAGACCCGTTCGCCGGCCCGCAAGGAGATCTTCATTAAAGCGCGTCTCGGATCAGGCGGTTGATTTCGACGAGCTGCATCACGTCGTTCGATCGTTCCTCGCGAAGGCGATCGGCTTCCTTGACGACCCACAGCCCGATCGAGATGATGTCGGCGCGCAGCTGCTCGGGCAGCCCGTTCTCGGGATGCGCGAGGTCCTCGATGAAGATGGTCCACAGCCGCCGGACGTAGAGCAGGCTCTGGACCTGATCCTCGATGCTGAAGCGCTGCTCCTTCTGGAGCCGCTCCAGCCGGTCGATGCCGAGGCTGAGCGCCTGGCGCTCGCGCCCTCGCGCCTCGTAGCCGCTGTCTTCAACAACCGTCTCATAGGCTTCAAAAGTCATCCGTAATACTCTGCGCAGGAAATTGCAGGAAACTGAAAGCGAACGCGACCGCCCTTGGGCTCAGAGATAGTTGATGAGGCTGATCTTCTGGAGCTGCGAGGTCAGTGCGAGTGCCGTCTGGATCTGGGTCTGCAGCGTGTTGACGCGCACAGACGCTTCGGTCGGATCGACCTTCTCCATGCCGACGATCTGATTGTTCAGAATGTCCTTCTGGGTCTTCAGCTTGTCGGTCGCGTTGGTGATCCGCTGCTGGACCGTGCCGACGTCGCCGCCGAGCGTCGCAAGGTCCGTGATGGCGCTGCCGACGAGGCCGATGGCCTTGTCCACCACCACCTGGAACGTCGACTGGTCGAGGTTCGCGTTCCCGAGATCGGCCATCATGGTGTAGGCCTCGGCGAGCTTGCGAAAACCGGTCTGGTTGGCGCTGACGGACGTATCGGCGATCTCGGTCGTCGAGATGCGGCTTTGCATGACCTGGTCAGTGGCCGACGACCAATTGGTGTTCCAGGCCGGGCTTGCGAACTCGGCGTCGAACGGGCCGTTGAGGAATGTCTGCATCTGAGCAGGCGTAATGGTGTTCACGCTGGCCGAGGATTGCGTGAAGCCGAAGGCCGCAACGAAATCGGCATCGACTTTGTTCTTGCTGGCCGAGCCGGCCTGGTAGGCCGTGATCGGCTGGTTCTGCGTGTTGATGCCCGAGAACAGGTACGAGCCGTTATAAGAAATGTTCAACGCGCCGATCAGGTCCTGGAGATTGGAGGACGCCGGCGGCAGGATGATCCGCCCGCCACCGTCGGTGCTGCGGGCCGCGATCAGGTCCTTGAGGAAGTCAGTTGCGGTCGTGCTGAGCTGGGTGATGCGGTCCTGGGTCACGTCCAGGCGCCCCCCGACGAGGCCGTTGGTGTCGACGAGCTGATCGCCGAAGCTCAGGTCCGCCCGCAGGGTGACGTCGCCACCCGTCGTCGCACCGAGCTGGAGGCCGACATCGGCGAAGCGGCCGGTGGTCGCTTCCGTCGACGCCTTGCTCAGCGCAGCCTGATTGTTCGTGATCGAATACCTCAAGGACGAGTGTAGCACGAGGGTGGAAATGTAGTTGGCGCTCATCATCACGGATTCCCCACGGCGGCTAGCAAGGCTTGCAACATTTGGTCGACGGTCGAGATGATCTTCGACGACGCCGAATAGGTACGCTCGACCTGGAGCATCAACGACATCTCGTCGTCCATGTTGACGCCGTTGACGTTCGACAGCGCTGTCGTGCTGCGGTCCAGCAACGTGTTCTGGTACTGGGAATTGTCGTTGGCGGTCTTGCGCTGGTTCTCGATCCAGCTCGTCGATGACGACGCGTAGTCGATCAGGCTGCCGTTCGGCTTGCCCTGCGTTGTGGCATCGAACGGCTGCGACGCATCCATGTTGCCGATGAGCTGCTGAAGCCGGGCCGAAAAGCCGCCGTTACCTGCCGTGTTATAGTTATAGGCCGGGCTTCCGCTGATCGCGCCGTCGCGCAGCAGATTCGGGTTGCCGCCCTGGGCGGGATCGACCGACGCGGCGACCGAAATCGTGCCGGCCAGGCCAACCGAGACAGTGGCGCTGGCGGGCATCGTCGGTGAGCCAGGATAAGTGAAGAGACCGGGAACGTCGGGCAGCGCCGCGCCGGATTGGTCGCTTTCCTTGAAACTGTTGATCAGGCCGCGCGCGATCTCGTCGAGCTGGCTCTGATAGGTGACCGTATCGGTGTCGCGCAATTGGGCGAGGCCGGCGAGCTTGCCTGATTTGATCGGCATCACCGAATTGGCACCAGTCACAGGCACGCCGTCGATGAAGACCGCGTTACCCGTTGTGCTCGCCGAATAGGCGTTGGTCGGAGCGAAAGTCACCGCCCGCGCTGTCTTGTCGAAGAGCACCGCGCCGCTGTCGGCGTAGAGGGCAGCATCGCCGTTGGTGCGGATCGCCATCGTGACGCCGACCTCCTGCGACAATTGCGAGACGATGCTGTCGCGCTGGTCGAGATAGTCGGTCACGTCGTCACCGGCGATCGTACCCTTCACGATCGCAGTGTTGACTGTCTGGAACTGGGAGAGCAGCTGGTTGATGTTCTGGACCGACGTTTTCATGTCGGCGTCCGCGCCCTCGCGCACCGACTGCACGGTCTGGGTCGCCTGGTTGAGCGCGGTCGCCATGTCTTTGGCGGACGTCACGGCGGCCTGCGCCAGCGTGGTGTTATCAGGCGCGTTGGCATATTGCTGCAGCGCCTGCTTCAGCGCATTAAGCTGCGCCGTCGGTGACTGGTCGAGCTGCGGATCGTCCACCGTGGCAGCGGCGATCTTCTGGAGACCGGTATAGATCGCGCTCTGCGTGGCGGCTGCCGAGGTCGCGGTCAGAACGTTGCTGTACAAGCCCGAAGAGGCGGCGCGCTGGATCGCCGCGACATAAACGCCAGCGCCGGGAAGATTATCCAGCTCGGTGATCTTGCGCGAATAGCCGGTCGAACCGGCACCGGCGATATTGCGCGAGATCGTCGACGACTGGATGCCCGACGCCATGAGCGAGTTGCGGGCGGAGTCGAGCGCTGAGGTAAGGGACATGGCGTGCTCTTGAACGTTCTCTTGCCCGGGATCGGCGCCGCAGGACTCAGCGCTTCAGGTTGACGACGACGTCAAGCAGATCGGCGCCGGTCTGGAACGACTTCGAGTTCGCGGTGAAGCCGCGCTGCGCCGAGATCATGTCGGTCAGCTCGCTCGCAAGATCGACGTTGGCGTCTTCGAGAGCGCCGGACTGGATGGTTCCGAGGCCACCCTGCCCGGCCAGACCGACCTGCACGTTTCCGGATTCGAGGTTCGGCGAATAGACATTGCCGGCCTCCGGCGTCAGGTGATCCGGGCTCGGCACGGTGGCGAGCGCAACCTGGAAACTTGGCAGCTGGGTGCCGTTCTTGAGCACGGCGGTCACCACGCCCTTGCTGTCGATATTGACTTTCTCGACAGCGGACGGCGCGTTGCCATCGACGGTCGCCTTGAAGTCGAAGCTGGAGGCGACCTGGGTCATGGCCGAGAGGTCCATGGTGAAGGCCGAGCCGCCGGGAACGTTGAACGCGAGCGTCTTGGGGCTCGCTGCAGCCAGCGCGCCCTTGCCGGCCGCGGTGACGTCGAAGCTGAATGCGGTCGCGGCTGAGGGACCGCCCGTCAGCAGGCTGGCGCCGTTGTAGACTTCAATGTCCCAGGTGTTCGCGCCAGTTTTCGCCGCATAGACGTCGAGCGTTACGGCGTTGCCGATGTTGTCGTAGGTCACCATCGACGTTTTCGAGGTGTAATTGCCCGGACCAGCTGCAGCAAGCGGGGAAGCGACATTCGCAGCGCTCGGGTCAAGATTGGCGGCCACGGTCGCCTTGGTCGAGGGCGAGGCCTGCAGCGCCATCTGGTTGACGTTGATAACCTGGAGACCGCCGAAGCCGTTAGCGGCAACGTTGGGCGCGGCACCGTTCTGGATGTTGTAGCCCATCAGCTGGAAGCCGGCGGTGTTGACGAGATTGCCGGTGCTGTCGGGCACAAATGAGCCGGCACGCGTGAGGAAGTTGTTGCCGTTCGCATCCTGCACGACGAAGAAGCCGTTGCCCTGAACCGCGAGGTCCGTCGTCGAGGTCGTGAACTGAAGATTGCCGGGATCGGTGATGGCGTAGCGGACCGTGGTCTCGACCGCACCGGAGTCGTAGTTGCCGGAGCCGCTCTTCAGGATCAGCGAGGAAAATTCCGTCGAAGCGCGCTTGTAGCCGACCGTGTTGACGTTCGCGATGTTGTCCGAGACCGTCGACAGCTTGTTGGATTGCGCATTCATCCCGGAAACGCCGGTGCGCATAACACCATACAGGCTCATGTAGTAGGCTCCTTTGGCAGATTGTCGTTACAATGGGGGGTCTTGCTTGCGCGGGGCTGATGGTTGGCGGCGATGCACAACTTCATACGATGGCTTCGTCAGCTCACGTCGTCTTCGGCTGGCAGAACGAGCGCGCCTTGTCGGTCCACGCGCCGAAGCCGCTGGAGACGAGATGCGCAACGATGTGGCAGACGTAGCGCTTCTGCGCCGGTTGATTGTTCGGACCGGCATTGTAGCGGGCGACCGCCATGGTCCAGCTTCCCTCGCGCTGCTTCAGCTCTTTCAGGAAGCGCGCGGCGTAGTCGACATTCTTCGCCGGATCGAACATCGCCCGCACCGATGTGAACTTGTCGCCGTGAAAATAATGGTTGATCTGCATGCAGCCGAGATCGATCAACTTGATGCCCCTGGCCCGCATCGCCTCGAAATTCGCGATCGCATCGTCCATGTCCTTGGCGAACACGGTCTGGCCTTCGGCACCGAGCGCGTAGGGATAGAGCGCGCCGCGACGGCCGGTCTCGGTGAGGCCGACGGCATAGAGAATGCCGAGCGGAATTCCGTGCTGCTGCGAGGCGCGCGCCATCTCGCGCTCGCAAGGTCGCACGGTGTCCGTCGCCGCCGCGGCGGCGCCGACGTCACAGATAAACAGGGCCGCGACGAGACTGCGGCGCCACGTCCTGGTCATGGCGTGCCTCCTGGTTGGGCTGCTGGTTCTGCCGGGCTTGCCTGGGGCCGCTGTCGGACTGACCGGCCGACGTGCCCGCACCGCCGAACGCGCTTTGCGACTGCGATGATTGCTGTTGTTGGCCCGAGAGTTGCTGCTGCGACTGGCCCGACCCGGCCTGGAATCCGTCGAGCGAACCGTGCTGCACCGGCGCGACGTCGGCGACATAACCCGCCGACTGCATCAGGTCGCGGATCTGGTCGCGCTGCTGATCCAGCATCGTGCTGGTGTCCTTGCGTTCGGCGGCAAGCTGAACCGACACCTCGTTGCCGACGAGACGAAGACGCACGGTGACATTGCCGAGATCAGGCGGCTCGAGATTGACGGTGAGGATCTTGAGCGGCCGATCCGGAGAATTGTTCTGTGCGCCCGCGATATCTGTCGCGGCGGACGCCGCCGGCGCGGGCGCGTCCTTGAGCTCCGACACGACGGCGTTTGCGACCTGCTGGGTCGCGCTCAACTGTCCCACGGGAGGCAGATGGGTCTCCTGCTGAACCACCGTGACCTTGGTCGTCTCAGGCAAGGCGTCGCGGCCCGCAGACTTTGCGGCACGCTCGACATTCGCTGCGACGGCTTCGAAGCCCGGTGTTGCCGGTATGGCATTCGTCTGAACGGCGCTTCCCTGTGACATCGCCGCAGCCTGTGCGCCTGCGGCTGGCTGTCCGTGCGCGTGGGACGTATCGCCGCCGGAACGTGCCATAGCCGAAGGAGCGGAGGTGAATTGGCCGACGTCTGCCGCCGCCTTTGCGTCGCCAATACCTTGCTTCGCCACCGAGGGACGCTCGTCCCGGGTCGACGCCTCCCTCTTTTCGCCGGACGGCCGTGGTGTCTGCACTGTCACCGCCTGCGCGGCGGCAAGCTCCTGCCCCATGATCGCCGGAAGGCCCAATCTGGTCGAGACATCCGACTTCGCGACCTGATCGACCTGCTCATGCTTGTTCGACGATTTGGTCTCCTCGGTGCGTTCATGCACCGGTTCGTCCTTCGACGTGTCACGCTCGGTCAACTGGGTCACGCGCGGGCGTGCTGGGGCAGCCTTCGCGGTCGTGTCAGCTCCCTGATCGTCCAAGGCCCGCTTGGCCATGTTCGAGACGGTGTGGAGCAGATCGTGAAACGAGGAATCGTCGGCGGTCTTGGCGCCTGATGTTGCCGCGCCTTTCGTCGACCGGGTCACCCCGCGCGCAAGGCTTTCGGCGAGACCAGCGAAGAGTTGTCCGGAGGTTCCACTGAGCTTGGTCATGGGCGGTGATCCCTGGTGAGAAGCTCCAGTTCGCCGAGCTGCGACTTCGCACGCGCGAGCATCGCGTTCGACGAGGCGAGATCGATCCGTGCCGGCGTCGGCGGCGGCTTGTCGGCCGTCATGACGGCAGCCGGACCCGTGATCGACTTGCGAATGTCGAGGGCGAGCTGGAGGGTTGCGTTGAGGAGCAGGACATCGCGCTCCGCCAGCTTCGACCGGTCGAGCGCCTTCAGCTCGGCAAAGCCGCCGTCATATTCGTCGGTGAGCGCGCGGGATGCGCCGCGATAGAAATGTGCTCGCTCCCGATCGGGCGTGGCGTCGGCGCTGAGCGTCAGCGCTCGCTCGGCCGCGAGGCTGACGACGGCGAGCTTGCCACGGATCAGCGCCCCGCGCGCGATCACCAGATAGAGCTTGAGGCGGCTGGCGCGATCGACCTGTTCCAGCAGCGCCGAGACCCGTGCAAAGCGACGATCGTCCAGCGCAAGATTCGATTGCGTCAGGCCCGTGGAGAAACGCTGCCAGAAATCGCCTGCATAGACCGAGTTACGGTAATGACGGATATAGGCCAGCGTCAGGAACTCGAACTTGTCGAAATCCTCGGCCTGCCCGACCAGAAGGATCTCGCGCCGCAGCGCCGCCTCTTCGACCAGCGTACCGGGCAGCAGCAGGCGTGCATCGTCCAGACGCTCGATCGCGAGCGAGGCCTCGGACCGGGCGAACAGCGCGCCCTGGACCAGCGCCACCTGCCCGCCCATGCCGGACGCGATCGTCCGCGGCTTGACATCCTTGAGCAGCTCCCTCGCCTCGTCCTGCCGTCCCTCGACATAAGCGAGCGCGCCGTCAAACAGCGCCTTGTCGACGTTGATCTTGTCGCGCGGCAGCTTGCGGACGATCTGTGGCGCGCCGCCGGACAGCAGATAGATCACGAGCGCCTGACCGTTCTGTGGGCTGCTCCACACGGTCGGATTTGCGGCGAGAAATTTTTCGCCAATCTGGCGGATCAGTGCGATGTGGCTGCCATGCGCCGCGGTATCGCCATTGGCGATGCCGTCCTGTACCGCCTGCAGCGCGCGGACGAGCTCATAAGGCTCGCCGGACGATGGCGCTGGATCGGAAAAGGCACGGGTCGCCGCCAGCGACAACAGCATCAACAGCACAGTGCGGAGCAGCGGTCTGGTCAAGGATGCTTCTCCCGGATCAGGATCTCGATCCGTCGATTTTGCGCAGCCCCAGGATCGTGCGGAAGTTTTGGCCGCCGGTCGGCATATCCTTCGACATGCTCGATCCGCTGCGCATCGATGCCGGAGCGGACCAGCATGTAGTAAGCCATCTGCGCGCGCGCCGTGGACAGCCGCCAATTGTCGTAATTGTCCGATTTGTAGGGCCTGTTGTCGGTGTGACCACGGACGATGATCATGCCGCGACGCTTCGCGATGAGCGGGCCGATCTTGTCGATGACGCGGACCAGTTCAGGCCGCGGCTCGGCCGAGCCGACTGCGAACATTCCGAAACTCGCATCATCGGTCAGGCTGATCAGCAGGCCCTCCTCGACCTGGCGGACCTCGGCGACCGGCCCGGCGCCGGCCTTGATGTCCGACAGCGCATCAGCAATCGCGGACTGAAGCTGCTTCACGGTCGGTTGCTGGGTCTGGGCGGTGTCGCGCGCCTCGGGCTCCTTCGAGGCATCGGTCGGGCGCGCCTGCGGCGCGGCGTTGGCCCGGACATTCGCTTGCGGGCTCGGCTGCACGCCCGCGTCGCGCGCAGACGATGATGGGGCCGGCCCCGGCGGCAGCAGCGGCGACATGCTCGTGGACGACGCCTGAGCGTCGGGAGCCACGCTGCCGCCGGCATCATCGGTCCTGCCACGGCGCGGCTCGCCCTGATTTGTGTTGGCCGGATTGTCACGCGCCGAAGCACTCGTCTTCGGCTCGCCCTCCATGATCCTGTCAGCTTCCTTCGACGCCTCGGGCGCAAGCTTCCAATAACCGGGGTCGAACGGATCACGATAGGCGTCGCCGCCCTTGAGGCCGTCCTCTTCCGCAGAGGTCAAGGCGCCGGCGCGCCGCTGGCCGGAGGCCTGGTTGGAGCTTGCCGCGATTTCGGCGAGCGTCGCGTAGGGATCGCGGAACAGGACCTTCTCTTCGTAGAAGGGCGGCTTCTCGGCGGTCGGCGAGTCGCCGCGACGCTCCTCGTTCGGGCCGGCCGGCTGGCGCTTGCCGTCCTGACCGTCGAAATTCGTCGGCTCCTTCTTGGACAGATCTTTCAGGCCCTTCGGCGCAGGCGCGTTCTCCGCAAGCTTGATCGGGTTGAAATAGCTCGCGACCACCTGCTTCTGGTCCTGGTTCAGCGCGTTGATCAGCCACATCACCAGAAAGAACGCCATCATCGCGGTCATGAAGTCCGCATAGGCGATCTTCCAGACGCCACCGTGCGCCTTCTCGTCTTCGAAGGCGCTCCGCCTGCGGATGATAACGAACTCGTGCTTGACTTCTTCCATGGTGCAACTACCGGCGCGCCTCGTTCAGCCGGTCGACCCAGGTCGAGATCTGCGTCTCGATCGTGGTCTGATCGGCGAGGACGCGCACCTCGACAGTGTCGGCGGACTGGTATTCGATGCCGGTACGGCCGGCCAGATTGAGCTGCGTCCTGACGAGATCGATGAGCTCGCTGGGTCCGATGACGCGGAACACCGACACGGGCGAGTTCGAAGTCAACGCCGCGATCTGCTCGACCAGGGATCCGATCGCCTTGTCGCGGACCGCTTCAGCGAGGAACGGCAGCAATATCCGAGCCACCGAGCTTGCGATGTTGCTCTCGATCTCGCGGCAGGCGGCGTCGAAACCGTTGACGATCGCGACCGCCTGCTGGTCGGACCACTTGGCTCGCTCCTCGCCCAGCCGGATCGCGCTGCGGACTCGCTCTTCGGCGAGCTTGGCTTCGCCCTCCGCAACACCTGCAGCATGGCCGCGCCGATAAGCGTCTTCGAGAAGGTTGACCGGTGCTGCTTCCGGCGCGGGCGGCGGATGAAGTTGCGACTGCGATTGCGCCTGGCGTTCCTGACGCTGTGGTTGAGGCTGCGGCTCGCGCCGGACCTCCTTCTTCGTCAGCACATCCTGAATATTGGGCGGCGGAGGCGGCGGTAACTTGGTCCGCCCATTGGCGTCGAATTGCGTCAGCAGTTTTCCGATTGCCGCGTTCATGCCGCCTCCTCGCGTCGCATCCAGTCCTTAAGGATTGCTGCCGCCTGCATCTGATCGAGGCGGACGATCTGCTCCAGCCGCTTCTGCGGCGTGCGCTGCATCTTGCCTTCGAGATCCTCGACAAGGTTGAGCTCGGAGTCCTGGCTGTCGGCCAAGGCGAGGGCCGTGGCAGCTTCAAGCTCAGCGGCTTCGGCCGCCTCGCTCTGCTCCTGCGCCGCGCGATGGGTCAGGATGCCGTTGACCGCGGGCCGAAGCCCGAACCAGACCAGCATGGAAGCGACGGCCAGGATCGTCACCGCGTTGATCACGCTGCCGAGTTGCTTGTTCATCATCTCGACAAAGCTGATCGGCGGAACCGGCGCCGGATCGCGCGAGCCTTCCACGAAGTCGACCGCCGTCACCTGGATCTGGTCGCCGCGCGCCTTGTCCAGTCCGCCGGCGGTTGCCGCCAGCTGGCTGATCTCGGCGAGCTTGCTGTCGACGATGGCCTGGTTGGTCTTGTCGCCGAGGTCGGCGACCAGCCGCGCCCGGTTGACCAGCACGGCAATGAAGAGCTTCTTGACCGAATAGCCGTCACTGACCGTCGTCGTGGTCTTGGACGAGACCTCGAAATTGGTGACGTCTTCGCGACGGGTCTTGTCTTCGCTGGAGTTCTTGGTGCCGCCTGCATTAACCTGCTGGTCCGGCAGGTTTTGCTGGACGGTCGTCGGCGTCGAGCGGTCGGCGTTCGATGACTTCTCGTTTTCGCGAACGTTGCGTACGGAACGCTCGGCGCGTGTCTCTGGATCGTAGACGGTCTCGTTGATCTGGCGCTTGTCGGTCGAGAGCTGCGGCGAGACGCTGACCTCGAAATTGTCCAGTCCCAGATAGGGCGTCAACGCCTTGCGGATGTTCTCCTGCACCATTCCGCCGACGGTCTTCTGAAGGCTTGCCATCTTGGTCGGTGCGGCACTGGCTTCGTCTTCTTCCGCCAGCAACATCGAGCCGTCGGCATCGAGCACCGTGACCTTGTCGCGCGTCATGCCGGGAATGGCGGCCGCGACGAGGTGGCGGATCGACTGCGCCGTCCGCGCCTCGATCGCACCATCGGTGCGCAGCACGACCGATGCAGAAGGCGGTTGCTGCGTCGCGCGGAACGAACCGCGCACCGGCATCACGATGTGCACCCGCGCCGCCTTGACGCCCTTCATCAGCTGTACGGTGCGTGCGATCTCGCCTTCGAGTGCCCGCAGCTTGGTGACCTCCTGCATGAACGAAGTGAGCCCGAGCGAACCGATCTTGTCGAACAGCTCGTAACCGGAATTGGCGCTCGTCGGCAGCCCCTTCTCGGCGAGCTGCATTCGCGCCTGCGCGGTCTGGCTCGGTCGCACCGACACGGCATCGCCGGCCGCATTGATGTCGAAGCTGATGTTCTGCTCGCGCAGCGCGGCCCCGATGCGCGTCACGTCTTCGCGCGTGAGACCAGTGTAAAGCGTTTCGAATTCCGGCCGGCTCAGATAATAGGCGCCGCCGACCACGGTGACGAGGACGGCGAAACCGATCAATCCCAAGGCCATCAGACGTCGCGGCCCAAGTTCCAGCAGATTGTTGAGCAGCTGCTGTAGCTGCGCGCGACTGAGCATGTGACCTCGTACCAATGCGAATGGTGAGGACACTCCGCTGCCAACCTTGTCTGAAGGTTGCGCGAACACGCGAATATGTCGCTTCGCGGGCGAGGCGTTGCAATTTTACTGGAAGTTCGGACGCCGCAACCGATTCGACGGCGAGGCGCGAGCGCCGACGCGGACGGCGCGTTGCCTTGACGTCCGACGTCAGGAAATCAATTGCGCGCACATCATGTGCCGTCACGTCCGCCGATCACCGCGGGACCGTGCTCCCGGGGGAGCACGGTCGCTTTCGAAGCCGAAGCTTACTTGAACAGCGAGAGGATGCTCTGGCTGTTCTGGTTGGCGATCGAGAGCGCCTGAACACCGAGCTGCTGCTGGGTCTGCAGCGCCTGCAGGCGGGTGGATTCCGCGTTCATATCGGCGTCGACGAGCTGGCCCACGCCTCGGGTCACCGAGTCCATCAGGGTCTTGACGAAGTCCGTGTTGGTCGCGAGGCGGTTCTTGACAGCGCCGAGGTCGGCGGCGGCCGAAGCCACCGAGTTGATCGCGGCAGTGACCTGCGTGATGTAGCCATCGAGCGTGGTCTGGTCGGCTGCCGAGTCGGTCAGCGTGCTGATGCTGATCGTGTCGACTGATGCGCCGGCACTCACCTTGTCCAGGATGCCGCTGGTCGACGAAGTATAGAGCGAATAGTTCGAGATCGTCAGCGTGATGGAGCCGATGGTCGGCGTTCCACCGACGCGCGAGAACGACGACACCAGGTCGAAGGTCGCGGGCGTCGCCGTCGTCGTGCTCAGCCAGTTGACGCCGTTGAAGGTCGCTGCCGCGGCCGTGCCCTTCATCTGCTGCTGGATCTGGGTGATGTCGGCCTGGATCTTGGTGCGGTCGATACCGGCGGTCTTGGCTTCGACCAGCAGCGACTGCAGCTTGGTGAGGCCGCCGGTGCTGTCACCGACCACGGCGGTCAGCGCGGTATATTCGGTGTCGACGGTCGCGGCCGACAGACCGAGCGAGTCGGAGACGGCGGAGAGCGCGGCGTTGTCGGCGCGCATCGATGTTGCGATCGACCAGTAGGCGGCGTTGTCCGACGCGGTGGCGACGCGCTGGCCGGTCGAGATCCGGTTTTCGGTGGTCTGCAGGCTGGAGCTGACGTTGCGCAGCGTCTGCAGCGCGGTCATGGCGGCGGAGTTGGTGAGAAGGCTAGAACTCATGTTTTGGCGTCCCCTGAAAACGAACTGAAATTGTTGGGACATACCGGGCTTGCACCGGTACGACGGGACGGCATCATGCCTTTGGGCTGCAGAAAAGCGCGCTCAACCTGTCGTAACGGCGGCGATAGCACGCGAAGTTTGCGCGAAGCTTGTGGCGCTGTGACCGTACTGGACTGGAGCGGCAGTTCGAGGCGCCAAATCGATATTCTTCTCCCGCGCGAACAACGTACCCCGAAATGAAAGAGCCGCGCTTCGCGAGAAGCGCGGCTCGCTCAGATCGTTTTCAGACTTAGCGGAACAGCGAGAGGATGCTCTGGCTGTTCTGGTTGGCGATCGAGAGCGCCTGGACACCGAGCTGCTGCTGGGTCTGCAGCGCCTGCAGGCGGGTGGATTCCGCGTTCATGTCGGCGTCGACGAGCTGGCCGACACCGCGGTTGACTGAGTCCATCAGGGTCTTGACGAAGTCGGTATTGGTCGCGATGCGGTTCTTGACGGCACCGAGATCGGCGGCAGCCGAAGCCACCGAGTTGATCGCAGTGGTGACCTGCGCGATGTAGCCATCGAGCGTGGTCTGGTCGGCCGCCGAGTCGGTCAGCGTGCTGATGCTGATCGTGTCGACCGACGCACCGGCGCTCACCTTGTCCAGGATGCCGCTGGTGGACGAGGTGTAGAGCGAGTAGTTCGAGATCGTCAGCGTGATCGAGCCGATGGTCGGCGTGCCACCGACGCGGGAGAACGACGACACCAGGTCGAAGGTCGCCGGCGTCGCCGTCGTCGTGCTCAGCCAGTTCACGCCGTTGAAGGTTGCCGCATTGGCGGTGCCCTTCATCTGCTGCTGGATCTGGGTGATGTCGGCCTGGATCTTGGTGCGGTCGATGCCGGCGGTCTTGGCTTCGACCAGCAGCGCTTGCAGCTTGGTGAGGCCGCCGGTGCTGTCACCGACGACCGCGGTGAGAGCGGTATATTCGGTATCGACGGTCGCGGCCGACAGACCGAGCGAGTCGGAGACGGCGGAGAGCGCGGCGTTGTCGGCGCGCATCGAGGTTGCGATCGACCAGTAGGCGGCGTTGTCCGACGCGGTGGCGACGCGCTGGCCGGTCGAGATCCGGTTTTCGGTGGTCTGCAGGCTGGAGCTGACGTTGCGCAGCGTCTGCAGCGCGGTCATGGCGGCGGAGTTGGTGAGAAGGCTAGAACCCATTTTGATGTCCCTTTGAAGATCGAGTTGTTTTGGGGACATACCGGACTTGCACCGGTACGACAGGGCGGCGTCATGCCTTTGGGCTGCGCAATAGCGTTGAGGGCCCAACCTGTCGTACGGCGACCGTAGCGCTCGAAGCTTGTGCGAGGCTTGTGGCTCTGTGTCCTTACCGCAACAGGGAAGCCAAAGTTGCGGCGTGCCCTGGACGTCACGTCAAACGAAAGGGCCGCGCTTCGCGAGAAGCGCGGCCCCCTCAGATCGTCGTCAGTCTTAGCGGAACAGCGACAGGATGCTCTGGCTGCTGCTGTTGGCGATCGAGAGCGCCTGAACGCCGAGCTGCTGCTGGACCTGGAGGGCCGACAGGCGGGTGGACTCCTGGTTCATGTCGGCGTCAACGAGCTGGCCGATACCGCGGGTCACCGAGTCCATCAGCGACTTCACGAAGTCGGTGTTGGTCGAGATACGGTTCTTAACGGCGCCAAGGTTCGCGGCAGCCGAAGCCACGGAGTTGATCGCGCCAGTGACCTGCGCGATGTAGCCATCGAGCGTGGTCTGGTCGGCTGCCGAGTCAGTCAGCGTGCTGATGTCGATCGTGTTGACCGACGCACCGCCGCTCACCTTGTCGAGGATGCCGCTGGTGGACGAGGTGTAGAGCGAGTAGTTGGCAACGGTCAGGGTGATGGCGCCGGTGGTCGGCGTGCCGCCGACACGGGAATACGACGACACCAGGTCGACCGTCGTCGGGGTGGCCGTCGTGGTGCTGAGCCAGTTCACGCCGTTAAAGGTCGCCGCAGACGCGGTCGCCTGCATCTGCTGCTGGATCTGGGTGACGTCCGCCTGGATCTTGGTGCGGTCGATACCAGCCGTCTTGGCTTCGACCAGCAGCGACTGCAGCTTGGTGAGGCCGCCATTGCTGTCACCGACAACGGACGTCAGAGCTGTATATTCGGTGTCGACCGTCGCGGCCGATAGACCGAGCGAGTCGGAGACCGCGGAGAGCGCGGCGTTGTCGGCGCGCATCGAGGTTGCGATCGACCAGTAGGCGGCGTTGTCCGAAGCGGTCGAGACGCGCTGACCGGTGGAGATGCGGGTCTGCGTGGTGGCGAGCTGCGAGCTCACAGACCGGAGGGTCTGGAGAGCGGTCATCGCGGTCGAGTTCGTAAGCAGGCTTGACATTGCGAATGTCCCTTTATGTACGCGTTACATTTTCACGAGGGGACATACCGGGCTTTCACCGGTACGGAGGGGCGGCATCATGCCTTTGGACTGAATGTGGGTGGGGTCCAACCCGCCGTGCCGCATCGCTAACACGCCGAATCTTGCTTCCGAATTAAGGCCAGCTTGAATTCTTCAGCAAAATCATATGGTTAATATTACTCTTTACTAACCTTAACGATTCCGGTGGACCGATGACCGCTCTCAAGAGAACGACCGGACCAATCCCGAGGCAAGCAGATTCCACCCGTCGATCAGCACGAAAAACAGCACCTTGAACGGTAGCGCGAGGATCGACGGCGGCATCATCATCATGCCCATCGACATGGTCAGCGTCGCCACGATCATGTCGATGACGAGGAACGGCAGGATGATGAGGAAGCCGATCTCGAACGAACGCCGGAGCTCGGAGATCATGAAGGCCGGGATGATGACGCGCATATCGACGCGCTTGTCGTCGAACTTCTTGCGGAAGCTTTCCGCTGCGAGCGACTCGAACGTCTGCAGATCCTTGTCACGGACGTGTGCCAGCATGAACTCGCGGAACGGATCGCTGATCTTCAGATAGGCGTCCTCCTCCGAGATCTCGTTCTTCATCAGCGGCTGCACGCCGGTCTCCCAGGCACGATCGAACGTCGGCGCCATGACGTAAAAGGTCATGAACAGTGCGAGACTGATCAGCACGAGGTTCGGAGGCGTCGTCTGAAGGCCGAGCCCGGCGCGCAGGAACGACAGCGCCACAGCGAACCGCGTGAAGCTCGTCACCATGATGAGCAATCCCGGTGCGACGGACAGCACCGTCAGCAGCGCCATCAGCTGGATGATGCGGCCGCTGGTCGAGCCATTGCCCGGCGGCAACAGCGAGTTGAGATCCGGGATCTGGGCGAATGCCACTTCGGGCAGCACAACCAGCAACAACGCGAGCAGCAGGACTTTCAATTTCACTGGATCACCAACGTCTCAATGATCAATTCGCGGACCTTGCCGGACGAGCGGATGCTGGCGCGTTCGGACAGGTCATCGCGCAAATGCTGAAGTCCGCGCGTGCCTTCGAACTGCGTCACCGAAGCTGACCGCAGATAGGTGACGATGTCTTCGCTGATATGGGCAGCGAGGATGCCGGCATCCTCGTCACTCATGCTGTCGGTCACCATGGAGGCCTCGACCCGGGCCCAGTTGTTGGCCGGCGCCGCAAGATTGGTCACGATCGGCGACAGCTTTCTGAGCCGCGCGCTGCCTGAATAGCTCGACGCAATCGGAGGCGGGATGGCGCCTTTCTTTGCATCGGCGACGCGCTCGGCAGCAGCGAACAGATGCAGGCCCGCAAGCGCGCCGGCGCCAATCGCGACCAGGGTCAGCACGACGATGGCTGCGATCAGGCGCATGACGCCCCCTGCTTCCATGACGCGTGAGCCTCAGAACGGTGCCACGGCATCATAGATCCGGTGTCCCCATCCTGGTTGCTGCACGTCAGACAGATTTCCACGGCCGCCATAGGAGACGCGCGCCTCGGCGATCTTCTCGTAGGAGATCGTGTTGGTCCGCGAAATATCCCGTGGACGCACGATGCCGCCGACATTGAGCACGCGCATCTCCGTGTTGATGCCGAATTCCTGCGAGCCGCTGATCATCATATTTCCGTTTGGCAACACGTCGGTGACGACGGCCGCGATGGAAAGCTTGATGTCTTCGGAGCGGTCGATCTGACCGTTGCCTTTGATCTGCGTATTGGTGTTGAGGTTGGCGTTGGCTTGGCCCTTGTCCTGCCATCCCGCGACGTCCATCAGCCAGTTCAGCCCGAACTGGACCTGCGAATCGCGCGAGCGGCCGGTCTTGTTGTCGAGCTTGGCCTTGTCCTGCATCGAGATGATCACTGTCACGACGTCGCCGACGCGGCGCGCACGGGGATCGCGATAGAGATCGGTGCCGTCGTCCCACGTCGAGCGATAACTGACGGGCGTGCGCATGCGGGGCGTCACCGGAATAGGCTCGGCTGGCGTCCTCAATCCGCTGCCCACGGGCGACAGTTTCGGGCCGGTCAGGATCTCCGCGGGATCATGGGAGCACCCGGCAAGGAGCAACAGCGACAGGATGAGGAACGGCGTCTTCATTTACTTGGTCTTCCCGTCATCCACGCGACGCATTCCACCGAGCAGGTCAGCAAGATGCGCTGCGCGCCCGGTCTCCATCTCGTTGAAAATTGCGCTCGAGCTCCTCGGGCTCAGCTTTGCGAGAACCGCCGCGGCAGTCTCGTCCGCCATGCCGGCGATCTGGGTCGCGGCCGCGTCGGGCTTCATGCGCGAATAAATCTCGACGACGCTTGCTTCGGCCTTCTTCAGGAAGTCGTCGCGCAACTCCATCCACTTCTCGTACTCGACCCGCTTGGCCTCGACTTCCGCGATCCGCTCCCGCAGCAGGCTTTCGGCTTTCTCCAGCTCCTTCAGCTGCCAGGCGAGCCTGGCGTCGACGGCGGGATCGGCCACATTGCTACAGAATAGCGCCACTTCGTTGTCCGGAGGCGCGCCAGCCTGGGCGGGCGCTGGTTTCGGCGGCGCCGTGACACTGCCGGACTTCGCCGGACGCGTCGGCAGAGGTGCGGGAGCCGGTGCTGGAGGAGCCGCCTCCGGCACTGCGCCGGTGGTTGCAGGCCCTGCATCCTCAGCCGCCCAGGCCGTGGCCCGCGAATTATCGCCTGGAACAGACGTAGCCTGCGCATGCGCCTTCTGCGGTCCGGGCGCACGGGCGCGTGCAAACGAGAGCAGATTGAGCGGCTTTGACGGCTTCGGTTCGTCGAGCGCGAACGCAGGCAATGTGTTCGCGAGCACGAACACCGTCGCCAGAAGGAGTTGCGCTTTGTGATCCAGCTTCAGCATCGGCCCGCGTGCGATTCTCGGTCAGGACCTGAGCATTGAGCGACCAAGCTTGCACGACGCTTATGCATCATTGCACGATGACTTCAGCCTGCAGCGCGCCGGCCGTCTTGATAGCCTGGAGGATCGCGATGATGCCTGATGGTTTCAGTCCGATCTGGTTCAATCCGCGCACAAGACGCTGGAGATCGACACCGCTCAGGATCGCCACCTGCGATCCAGCCTCGTTGGCTTCGACCACGGTCTGGGGTACGACGACCGTCTGGCCTTGCGAGAACGGCGCCGGCTGGGACACGACGGGCAGTTCGGTGACACGAACCGTCAGGTTGCCGTGCGTGACGGCGACAGTCGATATCCGAACGTCGCGCCCGATAACCACCGTGCCGGTACGTTCATTGATCACAACCCGCGCCGGCGTGTCTGGCTCGACGGTGAGCTCTCCGATCTCGGCGAGAAAGCGAACGGGGCCGACATAGCGCGGCTTGGACAGCACGATCGTCCGATAGTCGCGCTCAAAGGCGATCTGGGCACGGTACCGTCCACCGGCATAGCGGTTGACGGCATCGAGGATCCGCGTCGCGGTGACGAAATCGGGGTTCTTCAGCTCGAGCACCAGGAACTCCATCTCGTGGAGACTGCCCTGTACCTCGCGCTCCACCAGAGCGCCATTCGGAATGCGGCCCGCGGTCGGCGTGCCCTGGCTGAGGTTTTGGGCCTGGCCTCCGACGCTGTAGCCGGCGACGGTGACCGCACCTTGCGCCACCGCGTAGACCGCACCATCGGCCGCGCGCAGCGACGTCATTACCAGCGTGCCGCCGAGCAGCGAGGTCGCATCGCCCAGCGACGACACCGTGACGTCCATCCGTTCGCCCGGGCCGATCGAAGGCAGCAGGTCCGCGGTCACCATCACGGCTGCGACATTGCGCGTACGCAGGGTCGTCGGCCGCGACTGATTAGTCGTGCTGCTCGTCTCGTTGCGGACATTGATGCCCATGTTCTCGAGCATCGACTGCAACGATTGTTCCGTGAACGGCGCGTTGCGCAGAGTGTCGCCGGTGCCGTTGAGGCCGATCACAAGGCCGTAGCCTACGATCTGGTTCTCACGCAGGCCCTTGATGTCCGCGATGTCCTTGATACGGACGGCAGCGTGGGCGCCGGCGGCGGAGAAGATCAGCAGGAGCGCGATCAGGACTCTGGTCATGTTCCGTCAGCAACCTTGACAGTGCCGTCCGGCTGGACGATGGCCCTGATGATCACGCCCGTGTCGGTGTTTCGCACGGTGATGAGCGAACCCGGCGCACCGGATTGCATCGCCGATCCGTACGTCACAATCGACAAGCCGGAGTCTTCGACAACCACCTTCACCATGGCGCCGCGGGCGATGGTCCAGGGATCCTCCACTGAATTCGTGGGGATCGGCTGGCCCGGCAACAGCGCCCGTCGTGCCATCCGGCCGACGAGGACCTGACGCCCTTCGACGAACATCGCGACACCGAGCGCGTTCTGATCAAAGTTGCGTTCGGTGATCATGTCCTCCCTGATCAGCTCGCCGGCGCGGATCGATACCGCCGGCACGGGAAGCCGCTTCTCGTCTGCGGCGGCACACCGCGTGAAGACGAGAACCAGCAGCGCGGCGGCCAACGCGCGCACGATCAGGCCTACCCTGTTCAACATGGACACACCGAACTAGCGACTGAGACCCTTCGATACCGTCTGGGCCATGTCATCCGACGCCTGGATGACCTTGGCATTCATCTCGTAGGCGCGCTGTGCCGAGATCAATTCGGTGATCTCCTTGACGGGATCGACGTTCGAGGCTTCGAGATATTGCTGGTTGATCTTGCCGTAACCGGCATCGCCGGGCAGGCCAACCACCGGCGCACCCGACGCTGTGGTCTCGCGATAAAGGTTGCTGCCGAGCGGCTCGAGGCCTGCCTCGTTGGCGAAATTGGCAAGGTTGAGCTGGCCGATCTGGCGCGGATTGACCTCCGTATCCAGCTTGGCGAACACCTGCCCGGTCTGATTGACCGTGACCTGCACCGTGCCCTGCGGCACCGTGATGTTGGGATCGAGCAGATAGCCGTCCATCGTCACCAGCTGGCCGGTGGCATTGGTGTTGAACGAACCTGCGCGGGTGTATTGCACCTCGTTGTTCGGGCCCAGCACCTGAAACCAGCCCCGGCCATTGATCGCGAGATCATACGGATTGCCGGTCTGCGTCAGCGCGCCCTGGATGTGCAGCTTGCGGATCGCCGCCGACTTGACGCCAAGACCGAGATTTGCGCCCTCCGGAATCGGCGACGAGCCGTTCACGTTTGCGACGCCTTGCATGCGGTCCATCTGGTAGAACAGATCGGTGAATTCCGCACGCGCGCGCTTGAACGACGTGGTGTTGATGTTGGCGATATTGTTCGCGATGACTTCGATGTTGGTCTGCTGGGCATTCATGCCCGTTGCCGCGATGGCGAGCGATTTCACTTAGGTCACTCCTTCAGATCAAATCGACATCCGAACGACTTCCTGGTAGGCCTGCACGACCTTGTCGCGAACCGCGACCGCCGTCTGCAAGGCCTGCTCGGCCGACATCAGCGCCTCGACGACCCTTCGCGTCGATTCCTTGCCTTGCATCGCCGAGATCGACGCTGCCTCGCCCGTCTTCAGCGTCCCGATCGCGTCCGTGGTCACCTGCTTCATCACGGAATCGAAGCCGACATCGTCGGCGGATTGAACCGCGGACGTTCCCGTAGGCGCGATGGTCCGCGTCTCGCTGGCGCGAGAGGCCGCCTGCCCTGCGGTGATCGCGGTGGATGAAATTGCTTCCAGCATTGTCAGCTCCTCAGCAGATCGATGGTCATGCCGAGCATCGATCTCACCTGCTTCACGACCTGGAGATTGGCCTCATAGGAGCGATTGACTTCGCGCATGTCCGCCATCTCGATCATCATGTTGACGTTGGGCATCTTGACGTAGCCGGCCTTGTCGGCAGCGGGATGACCCGGGTCGTACTCGACGCGATACGGCGTGGTGTCGACCCCGATTTCCTTGACTTTCGCCAGCTGTGTGCCGGAGGCCCGATCGAGCGCGGCATCGAAGGTGATGGTCTTGCGCTGATAGGGGTCGGCCCCCGCGCTGCGCCCGGTCGAGGTCGCATTGGCGAGGTTTTCTGAGACGACGCGCATGCGCGTCGATTGTGCCTCGAGCCCCGAGCTCGCGACGGTCAATGAAGCCGATAGAGGGTCAAGCATGTCGGTTCACCTCAGGTCTTCGCGCTGGTCAGGACCATGCGATTGAACGAGCGCACGATCGCCGAATTCATCGAATAGTCGCGATTGACGTCGCTACCCTTGATCATTTCCTGCTCCAGGCTCACGGAGTTTCCGGAGTGGACGACGTCCCAGCTGTCCTTCTTGGCGGTGGCCCGCGTGTCGGTTTCGGCGGGGGACAGCTGCATGTGGGCGGGCGAGGTCGTGGCCAGCCTTACCGGCACCGCATCGAGCACCTTGTTGAACGGTTCGACATCGCGCGCCTTGAAGCCCGGCGTATTGGCATTGGCAACGTTGGTGGCAATGGTCGACTGACGAAGCTCGAGCCAGCGTGCCTGCGACGATGCGAGTTCGAAGAGAAACAGTGGTCCCACGACGGCCCCATTTTGGTTCATTGGAAAGAACCCTAGAGCGTTAAGCTTTCGTCAAGCTGTTGCGCGGAGCACCATCCCAGGGATTCTACTGAACCTTCGCGGGCCGCGGCGCCTGCTTCGATTGCAGGAAATAGATGATCTCGGCGACGGGGCGGAAGAATTCGGCCGGGATCACCTGATCGACCTGCACCGCTTCGTAGAGCGCGCGGGCGAGCGCCTTGTTCTCGATCACCGGGATCTTGCTTTGCTCGGCGACCTCGCGAATCTTCAGCGCGATCACGTCTATGCCCTTGGCCACCACGAGCGGCGCCGGGTTTTCGTCGCGGTTATAGCGCAACGCGATCGCGAAATGCGTTGGGTTCGCGATCACCAGCGTCGCGCGCGGCACGGAGGCGATCATGCGTTGGCGCGAGCGGTCGCGCGCGAGCGAACGCAGGCGCGCCTTGATCAGCGGATCGCCTTCGGCCTGCTTGTGCTCGTCCTTGATCTCCTGCCTGGTCATGCGCAGCTGGCGCCGCCAGTGGAAGCGCGCCCAGGCGAGATCGATTGCGACCAGTACGATCGTCGCGATGCAGATCGCCGACACGATCCGCATCGCGATGGTGAGGATCATCTCGGGCAACGCGACCGGATCGGTGTACATCGCCTCGAACGCCCTCGCCTCCGACGAGCGCAATACGAAGCAGACGACCGATGTCACCGAGACGAGCTTGAACATCGACTTGGCGAACTCCACGAGACCCTGAGTTCCGAAGATTCGGCTCCAGCCGCTCGCCGGCGAAATCCGGGAGAAGTCGGGCTGAATGCGCTCCAGCACGAGGCGCGGCGCATTCTGCAGCAGCGACGCTGCGAGCCCGAACACTGCCAGGATCACGACCGGTGGCACCAGGAAGCGCAGGGCCTCGAGGCCGACCACGGTGAGCAGGTTCTGTGCGTCCGCACCGGTGCTGAGAGGGAAGCCATCGGGCTCGTCGAGAAAGCTCTTCAAGGTCGGGGTCAGCTGCTGTACGCCCTGGCCGATCAGGAAAGACATAATCACCATCAGCGCCGCGATGGACGCGAACAGGGATGCCTCCCGAGAGACCGGAATCTTGCCCTGTTCGAGCGCATCGCGGACTTTCTTCTCGGTCGGCTCTTCTGTCTTGCTCTCCTGGTCGGATGTCTCTGCCATGCCCGTTCAGCGGTCAGCGGAAGACCAGCTCGTCCTCCTGATCGGGGTTGAGCTCGATTTCACCCTTCTCGGCGAGGTCGAGCGCGAGATCGGTGATCACGCGGCGCGCCTCCAGCACGTCGCGCTGGTTCGACGGCTCGCCGATGGCGAGCTCGGACTCGACGACGCGGCGAACGCGCGAAGCGACCGCCGACAGGATCAACTCGCGGAAATGCTTGTCGGTGCCCTTCAGCGCCACGACGATGCGATCGGTCGGCACCTGGTCGAAGATCATGGTGCGCGCCTTCGGCGCCAGATTGATGACGTCGTCGAAGGTGAACAGCAGCTCCTTCAGCACTTCGGCCGATTTCGGCCGCTTCTCCGACAGGCTCTTCAGCATGTCTTCGATATGACCGCGCTCCATCTTGTTGATGATGTCGGCGACGCGGGCGTAGGTATCCGCGCCGAGGTTGCGGGCGAAGTTGAGCGTCAGGTCTTCGTGCAGAGTCTTCTCGAGGACCTTCATCGCATCGTCGACGATCGGCTTGAGGCTGAGCACCCGCCGCATCAATTCGTTGCGCAGGCTCGACGGCAGCTGGCTCATCACCTTGGCGGCGCAGGACGGTTTGACCTTGGACAGGATCAGCGCCGCGGTCTGCGGATGCTCCTTCGATAGGTAGGTCGCCAGCGAGTTTTCCGACACCGACGAGACACGGTCCCACACCGATCGGCTCGAATTGCCGAGCAGGTCCGACATGATTGCCGTGACCTGGTCGGCCGGAAGCACGTCGCCGAGCACGGCTTCGAGGCCGCCGAGGGTGCCGAGAATGTTGGCGCCCATCGAGAATTGCTGGGCGAACTCCTCAACGATCGACTCGAGCTCCTGGGCCGTGATCGGCCGCAGCTCGGCCGCGGCCTTGGTGACGATGCGAATGTCCTGCGGCTCGAACTGCGCGAGCACGCTGGCGGCCGCTTGGCGGCCCATGGCCAGCAGCAGCGCCGCGACCTTTTCCGTTCCGCCCAGCGTGGCAACGCCGCGCTGCTTGATGGGAGCGACCGGTGCCGCCATGGTCAGGAATCACCCTGCCCCAGCGGTCCGACAATCTCGGTCAGCGAGACGCCGAAGCGGGAATTGTCTTCCTCGACGACGACCACTTCGCCGCGGGCAACGACGCGGCCGTTGACCACGACGTCGACGGGCTCGCCGACGCGGTGATCCAACGGGACGACGGCGCCACGGCCGAGCTTCATCAGATTCGCCACCGGGATGGTGGCCGATCCCAGCACCACCTGCATGGTGACGGGAATGCGCATGATGGCATCCACATTGGCGAACTTGCCGGTCTCCTCGGCGGTGCGGGCGGCAATCTCCGCCAGCCGCTCGAGTGGAGAGGTCTCGGCATCGTCGGATGCGGTTGCGGATTCGTAGTCGAAGGATTGCGCCATCTGGTATCGCCTCTTGGTAGTTCCGCTCCCGGAGCGTCGCAACGCTCCGATCTAACTCTTCGGCCGCTTCGGGCCCTAATGCTTGTTGGCCTCAGGACCATTCGCGGTCACGGCGCCCTGCAGCCCAGTGCGTGCATCGAGTGCCGCGATCGCCTCGTGGGCTTGATCGATCTTCGCGCTCAACACATTGGCAAGCCGGCCCAGATTTGCGGTGGAATCGTGCGCCGCGGTAATCACGGTGTCGAAGGCGCCGGCGGTCTCGTGAACGATGGTCGAGAATTCGCCCTGATAGCTGCGCAGCTTCGCGAGCTCGCGGTGCATCCGGGTCACCCGCATGCTGGTGAAGGCCAGCGCGATCAGCAGCACCGCATCAACGAGATAGGATATCATCGACGAACTCCCGCTTCTGATCGACGGGATCTGCCACCTGCATGGCGTAGTAGCCATCGAGCTGGCCGATCTGGCACCAGAACAGCACCTGGTTGTTGCTCTCGAGCCGCGCCAGCGTGCGCGGCGTGGCCTCGAGCTCCAGGATCTGCCCCACCTTGAATTTGACGACGTCCTCGAGGGCGATCATCTTCTCGTCGAGCACAGCGCTCAGCGTCACCTCGGTGCGGTGAACTTCGCTCTCCATCTGCTCGCGCCAGCGCGGATCGGCTGCGCCGCCCTCGCTGACGACGACGTGGGCAAGCTTTTGCCTGAGCGGGTTGAGCGCGGAGTGCGGTATGATGAGGAACATCTGGCCGCCGCGATAGAGCGCCTGCAGCATGATGTTCGCGCAGATCGACATGTTGCCGCTGCGCCCGATCGCCAGCGACGCCATCGCCGTCTCGACCCGCTCGACGCGGAAGGTGACGTTGGAGGTGCCGGCGAAAGCGGCTTGCAGCGCCTTTGCGAACCGATCGAACAGCGCCTGGACCAGGCGGATCTCGATGTTCGAGAAAGTGCGTTCGACATCGAGCGGGGGCTCGGCGCCATCGGAGCCGAACATCGCCTCGACCATCGTGAACACGAAGTCACGGTCGAGCATGATAATGACGCGCGAATCCCACTGCTCGGCATAGAGCACGGCGGCGACCGCATTGCCTTCGTAGTCCTTGATAATGTCGCCGACGCGGTCGTTGGTGATGCCGTTGACCGAGAAGTAGCAGGGCGTGCCGGCCATCGGCTGCAGGCTGTCCGTGCACGATGCCGCCATGCGATCGAAGATCACATTGAGCATCGGCATGCGTTCGATCGAGATGCCGGCCGCGTCCAGCAGGTAGTTCGGCAACTGCTTGCGCTGATCGACCTCGACGTCTTCCATCCTCATGCGCGTGCAGCCTTGGGTTCAGCGTCGGTCACGACGGCCTTGGGACCCGCGATCGTCTCGTTCTCGACGACATCGATCGACGGCCGCTCGGAGCTCGCGATCATCTTGCGGCCGTGCTCGACGGCGATCTGCGGCATGGCGCCGTTCATGAACGCCAGCAGGGTCTGCTTGACGATGATGTAGGGCCGGCACTTCTTCTCGCGCGTCATCTTGATCTTCAGCGCGAAGGGCGAAATGATGCCGTAGGACAGGAAGATGCCGGCGAAGGTGCCGACCAGCGCCGCGCCGATGAAGCCGCCGAGCAGCTTTGGCGACTGGTCCAGCGCGCCCATGGCTTTGATGACGCCGAGCACCGCCGCGACGATGCCGAGCGCCGGCAGCGCCTCCGACACCACCACCAGCGCATGATAGGGCGTCAGCTTGCTCTTCACGATGGTGTGGATCTCCTCGTCCATCAGCGCCTCGATCTCATGGGTACGGGCATTGCCCATGATGATGAGGCGCACATAGTCGCAGATGAACTGGAGCAGAGACGAGTCGCCGAGCACGCTCGGGAACGCCTTGAAGATCTCGGAGGACGAGGGATCGTCGATATGTGCCTCGACCTCGTTACGGCCCTTGCCGCGCAGCTCGCGCATCAAGGCATGAAGCGCGCCGAGCAGGTCAAGATAATAGCGCTGGCCGGGCACCGCGCCGGTGACGGCCTGCATGCAGGCGACCCCGGTATCCACCACCGTCTTCCACGGATTGGCCACGATGAAGGTGCCGACCGCAGTGCCCATGATGATCACGAACTCCCACGGCTGCATCAGCACGGCCAGGTGCCCGCCCATGGCGGCAAATCCGCCAAGCAGTGCTGCCACCGTGATGACAATCCCCACGAAACTGCCCAACGCGCCGCTCCATCGCCGATCCCATCGGGAATATCTAGTTGGCGACGCTTGCGCGAAGCTGGCTTGCACACCCCTTCCGGCCTCGCCAGCCCCGCGCAAGCAATTCGCGGCAGCTTGAGACGATGTCGCAGCAGCGACCAGAGGGGCGCGTGCCATGCTATCCACGATCGCGGATTACACCAGGCTGACAACCGACATGAGCAAGTCGCTGACGCAGGTTGAGCAGCAACCGGACGTCAGCCGCGATACCGCCTACTATCTTGCCAATATCGGCAAGGTGAAGAGCATCGACGATTTCCTGAACAACTATAAGCTCTACTCCTATGCAATGAAGGCTTTCGGCCTGGACGACATGATTTACGCCAAGGCGTTAATGCGGAAAGTGCTGACCGAGGGCGTCGCGACATCGAACACCTTCGCCAACAAGCTGAGCGACAGCCGCTACCGGGAGTTCGCCGCCGCCTTCAACTTCGCGGCGCTCGGCGCCAATGCGACCCAGAGCACCGCGGCCACATCAGGCACGACCAGCCAGTATGCCACCCAGACACTGGAGCAGGACGCCGGCGACCAGAATGAGGGCCTGCGGCTGGCGCTCTATTTCACGCGCAAGGCCGCCTCGATCACGAGCCCCTACCAGATCCTCGCCGACAAGGCCCTGACCCAGGTGGTGCAGACCGCGGAGGGCTGGTCGTCGATGATCAGCTCGTCCGATATCGACATGCAGGCCAAGATGATCACGGACAAGATCAACCTTGCCGATTTCAAGGACCCGACCAAGGTGACCAAATTCGTGCAGCGCTTCGCGGCGATGTGGGATGCGACCCAGGCCCAGAGTGATAGCTCGACCAACCCCGCGCTGGTGCTGATCACCGGCGCCTCGACGTCGTCGGCAAGTCTCGACACCGATATGCTCACGACACTTCAGAACATCAAGTTCAGCAGGTAAGTCATGCAATCGGCTCTCTACGTCGGATTGTCGGCCCAGGTCGCGCTCGAGAAGCGCCTCCAGACGATCGCCAACAACGTCGCCAACGTCAACACGTCGGGCTTTCGCACCGACGTCGTGAAATTCGAGACGGTGCTGTCCAAGGCCGGCGCCAACCCGGTCGCGTTCTCCTCGCCCGGCGACAACATCATCTCGCGCGAGCAAGGCAACATCACGGAGACCGGCAACCCGCTCGACGTCGCCGTGGTCGGACAGGGCTGGATCGCCTTCGCCGGCCCCAACGGCACGGTCTATACCCGCGACGGCCGCCTCCAGATCGCCGCCAATGGCGACCTTCAGACGGTGTCGGGTTTCCCCGTCATCGATTCCGGCGGCGCGCAGCTCACGCTCGATCCCAACGGTGGACCGGTCTCGATCTCGCGCAGCGGCGCGATCACCCAGGACAACAACGAGATCGGCACCATCGGCCTGTTCAATATTCCCGCCGATGCCAATCTCGATCGCTACGGCAATTCCGGCGTCACGCCCGACCGGCCCGCGACTGCCATCGCCGATTTCAGCCGCGATGGCTTTAAGCAAGGCTATGTCGAGGGCTCCAGCGCCAATCCGATGATGGAATTGACCAAGCTGATGTCGGCCTCCCGCGCCTTCGACAGCACCAACTCGCTGATCGACGGCACCGAGAGCGCGCTCCGCAACGCAATCCAGACGCTGGGCGATCCTAGCAAGTAGACGTGCGCGTCGCGCGTAATTTTGGGGTGGACTGTTTCCTTGAACGCTCTTCGGCAACTTGAGTGGGCGATGCTCGAGCTCGAGCAGAGCACGCCATTGGCAAGCATCAGCGGCGCGATCTCCGAGATCGCGCCGACGCATTTTCGTGTCTCCGGCCTGTCGCGCTCGGTCAAGCTCGGCGAGCTGATCGGCGTCAATACCGGGGCCAAGCCCCAGATCGGCGAGGTGGTGCGGATCGACAGCGACGGCATCGTGGCCAAGCCGTTCGACCGGCATTTCGCCGGCGGGCTCGGCGCGGTCGCCTACCGCATGCCGCCGCTGTCGTTCGCGCCGGGTCCGAGCTGGAAGGGCCGCGTTATCAACGCGCTCGGCGTGCCACTGGACGGAATAGGGCCGCTCACGCCAGGGTCGAGGGCCGTTTCGGCCGAGGCGGAGGCGCCGCCGGCCATGAAGCGGGCGCGCGTGCACAAGCCGCTGCGCACCGGCGTCCGCGTCATCGACCTGTTTGCGCCGATCTGCGCCGGCCAGCGCGTCGGCATCTTTGCCGGCTCGGGCGTCGGCAAATCGACGTTGCTTGCCATGCTCGCCCGCAGCCAGGGCTTTGACACCGTCGTGCTGGCGCTCGTCGGCGAGCGCGGCCGCGAGGTGCGCGAATTCATCGAGGACGTGCTCGGCAACGACCGCAACCGCGCCGTGACCATCGTATCGACGGGCGATGAAAGCCCGATGATGCGACGGCTGGCGCCAAAGACGGCGATGGCAGTGGCCGAATATTTCCGTGACCGCGGCGAATCGGTGCTTCTCATCGTCGATTCGATCACCCGCTTCGCCCATGCCGCCCGCGAGGTCGCGCTGGCGGCCGGCGAGCCGGCGGTGGCCCGCGGCTACGCCCCGACGGTCTTCACCGACCTGCCGCGGCTCTTGGAGCGCGCCGGACCCGGCGAGGAAGGATCCGGGACCATTACCGGCATCTACTCCGTGCTGGTCGATGGCGATGATCACAACGAACCGATCGCCGACACCATCCGCAGCACGCTGGACGGGCACATCGTGCTCTCCAGGCACATCGCCGACCAGGCGCGATATCCGGCGGTGGACGTGCTGGCCTCGGTTTCGCGCCTTGCTCACAACGTATGGGACCCTGAGGAGCGCGAATTGGTGAGCAAATTGCGCTCCCTGATCGCCAAATACGAGGACACTCGCGACCTTCGCCTGATGGGCGGGTACCAGTCGGGACGCGATTCGGGGCTCGACCAGGCTGTCGACATGGTGCCGCGAATCTACAACGCCATGCGCCAAGACGCCTCGGCGCCGGCGAGCGCGGATCCGTTCCGCGAGCTCAGGGACATGCTCAAGGGCGACTAGCGGCACGGCTTGCCGGCCGCGCGCGGCGCGTGCCCTCGCTTCCTGCCTGCGACCCGCGCATCGTGGCACAAACTGCATAGGCGCTCGTTCGCCGGCGATGTCAGTCGCGCGAATCTCAGCCGTTAGGATGAGACGATCAGCATGGTCGCGGAAGACGACACCCGGATGATGCTCCAGGCATAATCCCGCGACAACCGCCGCGTGCATTCCCTGCAAATTCCCCTGACGCTGCGTTGGCGATTTCCGAAGCAGATCGCAGAAGTTGTGGATGACTTTCGTGTTGCGCGTCGCCTGTCCTGCACAAGCTTCGATCAACTGCATCAACGACAGACAGCAATATGCGTGCAATCCGGCACGCGTAGAACTACGTGATCTGGCTTGTTTCACTGCGTATTGCGTTCAACTTCATGTGTCCCGGAGAGCGAGATTGTCTTGAACATTACATTGGTCTGCAACGACATTCGTTCTCGAGTACTCTCTCTACTTGATTTTGTTGAGAAGCTCATTCATCGTTTCGATGGAACATAAGAAACGTCTGCGTGTGACTTGAACTCAGGGGCTTCGGTTGAGCAATTCCGATCCATCGTCCAGAAGTGACGGCAACTCGGGCTTGCGTACGACGACCTTGCGGTTGGCATGGCATCGGCGGCACCGTTTCTTGCGCAGCATCCTGCGACGCTCATCAGTCCGGGGCGAAAGCCTCGCCATCCAGGCCTTTGTGTTGGGCATGAGGCACTCATCGGACGCGGCTGAGCATCCGGCTTTGCGCAAGATATTCGTGCTCCATGGTGGAAAGCGGCTTCGGGGCGCCGCACACGCGATTCCCGGGGCAAGGTAGGAATTTATGCCGTTGGCACGCGAAGCAGTCGAGCTGCTGGTTCAGGCGGCCAGAGCCTGGTACTTCGAAGGTAATCAACACGGATTGCGCGATCGGGAGTGGATGGCGCTGCGCTTTCTCGGCCGCGCCAATCGCTTCTCGCGCACGCCGTCCGCGCTTGCCGGGTTCATTGGCGCGACCAGAGCAACCGCGTCGCAGATCGTGAAGACGCTGGAGAGCAAATCCTTCCTGGTGCGAAAGCCGTCGCAGGAAGACAAGCGCTCTGTCGTTCTGCACGTCACGCCGCAGGGCGAGAAATGCCTGAACCAGCATGACCCGATCAATCACGTGTTGAATGCGGTCAATTCGCTCGGCACCGAGGAATGCGTAAGGCTCCGCGACTCGCTCCGCGAGGTTCTCAATCATCTCGATGCGGCCCATCAGCGGCTCGACGCCAGCATCTGCCGCGATTGCATGTTCCTGGCCGAGCGCAGCCCCGGCACGGGCAAGGGCCGCACCACCGCCGAGTTCATGTGCCGGCTGTATCGTGCGCCGGTCTCGCTCGAGGAGACCGAGCTGCTGTGCACCAGCTTCGAGCGCACCCGCGACCGCCCCAAGATCGAAGATCATTTCGATCGCGCGCGCGTGGCAAGCCAGGGGTGAGGCTGTAGTGCGGGAGGGTGGGCAAAGGCGCAAAGCCGTGCCCACCATATGCTTGTAGTAGGCACGCTTCCGCTTTGCCCGTCCTACGATATCGTCGCCTGCGGCAAGCAGCTCCAATCACGGACACACTTTCGCAGCCTCGCGGCGCGTTTGCCCGAGCTTTGCTTGATCTCTCCACCCTCTCAATCGAGAGGGCGCAGGGAAGACCGGGTGCCGGCGCGGTCTGCTGCGCGAAAAATGTAGCGCAAGAAGACCGCACAACAGCATACAGGTGAAGCCCAACACACGGCCTTCCCTGCGCGATGGTTTGACGGCTTATGCCGTGCTCTCCCGGGAGCCGAATTCCTTCTGGCCTCCCTCGCCTCGCGAATTAGCGATGTGGTTGATCCGGTTGGACGCTCCACACCTCCGCGACAGGCTTGACCGTAGCGACGACGGCCGAGACCACACGGTTTTGCCGTACGCGCGCTCGCCAGCGCCACAGAGGCTTTCGGCAGTGTGCACACGCGCCGCAAAGCATGTTGGCACGACGAACTGACAGCGCCGCTCGTCCACACGCGGCTTCGGGCTCACAGGGACTACCCACCCTGCCCGCGCCATCTCGTGCCGACGCTGCCGCATCCACCGCAAGCCCGGCTCGCGCAGCGTGACGACGTACGATCGCCCCTCAAGGTGAACCGGGATGGGCGACACATACGCCATTTCCGAATTTCGGTAAAACGAAATATTTTCACCGACGCGGATTGACAGCCCTTGCGGGTGTTTTGCCGTTGGGGCGCCCGCCCCCGGATGATCGAGGCGCGCCGTTACTGCGCGCCCGATCCGCCCTGCACGATCTTCTCGTTCAGCTTCTGGTCGACGGTATCGACCGTGCGGTCGATCTCGGCATTCGGCGCACCGAGCTGGTGCGAGATCAGCTTCACCAGCAGGTCGACGCGCTCGATGAAGGGCGCGCCGCTCGCGACCGCCCGCGCCGCCGATGACGGCTTCAGCAGGCTTTCGGCGGCCTTGGCGTATTTCGCAAACGGCACCTGGTCCGCGGGATCGGCGCCGAGGCGGCGGGCGATGGCATCGACATGGTCATAGATCGTCTGCGAGCGCTTGAGGTCACCGTGCACGGCGTCGCGGATCGACTGCGGTTCGTTCGGCGTGATGCAGCGGTAGTTGCCGGTGAGCAGCATCGACCATTTGGCCAGCGGCACGAACAGGGAATCAAACACCTTCAGCTTGACCGGCACGTCCTTGCCGTCGAGCGTCACCGCGTCGATGTCGGCCTCGAGTTCGCGCAGCACCTTGTTGTGCTTCTCGTCGGCAAAGACCGAGGCCTTGAAGTTGGTGGGCAAGCCGACATGCAGCACGTTCGCGGCTTCCTCCGGCGGACGGAAAGCCTGCGGATCGGGCGAGCACAGCGTCACCAGCTCCGGCTCGAACCGCTCCCACACCTGCGCATTGGTGTAGGCTTCCTCGAGATCCATGTCTGACAGCGCCGGGATACGCTTGAGATAAGGTAGCGGCGGCATGTTCATGATCGACAGGCACGGCAACTTCGCCGCGGCGATCTTGACCATGAGCATGCGAACCGTGTGGTTGGTGTATTGCGGCTCCTGCATTGCAAGGCCGACGAGATCATAGCGGGAGACGTCCACATTCTGCGGCGTCACGGCGTCGAGCTTGCCGGGCAGGTCGCGCGAGAAAATGGCGCGGTGGACCGCCTCGTCGCGCAGCTTGATGCGCACCTCGGTGCCGTCGCGGTTGATCAGCTCCGCGGTCTTGGCGCGGCAGACCAGGGTCACGTTATGCCCGGCCATCAAGAGCTTGGTGCCCAGCAGGGAACCGTAGGAAGCTCCCAGAATCAGAACGTTGCGCGCCATGATCGTCCCCTCGAAAATGTGTGTGATTTTTGAGCCCCGGCCGTTGTCCGCGGGTGCGTTGCAGCATCTAAGGCAAACTGGGCGGGGATGGCAACTGGGATAATGCATACAAGGAGCGCCCGATATTCCGCTGTGCGGATAGCGCCGGCAGGCCGATTCACTTCACCAAATGCGATTTACCCGAAATATGGATGCATCGCTGATCCCGCCGTCATCCCAACCCGCACTTCTACGGCTTTCAAATCCCAACAGAAATTCCGCCGTGGGCAACGCGACGTGTTCCCTCGTGTTTCGCTCGACGCATCCCGCTTCGATTGATAAGCCGCTGTCCGCGAATGACGGGGCTTGAGTCGGGGACATGACGGTTGCGATCGAGATGGGTCTGACCACGGCGGGAGCCGGGGCGGCCATGGACCTCGAAGAATTGCTGGCGACCCGTCTCCTGGTGCAGGGCAATTCCGGCTCCGGCAAGTCGCATCTGCTCAGGCGCCTTTTGGAGCAGAGCGCGCCCTGGGTGCAGCAGGCCATCATCGATCCCGAGGGCGATTTCGTCACGCTGGCCGAACGCTTCGGCCACCTCGTGATCGACGCCGAGGATCACACCGAGCGCGGCCTGCAGGTGGCGGGCGAGCGCGCCCGGCTGCATCGCGTGTCCACCGTGCTCAATCTCGAGGGGTTGGACGCCGAGAACCAGATGCGGCGCGCGGCTGCGTTCCTTGGCGGCATGTTCGACGTCGAGCGCGACCATTGGTACCCGATGCTTGTGGTGGTCGACGAGGCGCAGCTGTTCGCGCCGGCGGTCGCCGGCGAGGTGTCGGACGAAGCGCGAAAATTGTCGCTGGGCGCCATGACCAATCTGATGTGCCGCGGCCGTAAGCGCGGCCTTGCCGGCATCATTGCGACGCAACGTCTGGCCAAGCTCGCCAAGAATGTCGCGGCCGAGGCATCGAACTTCTTGATGGGCCGCACCTTCCTCGACATCGACATGGCGCGCGCCGCCGATCTGCTCGGCATGGAGCGGCGGCAGGCCGAAGCCTTTCGCGATCTCGAACGCGGGCAGTTCATGGCGCTGGGACCGGCGCTGTCGCGCCGCCCCTTGCGCCTGAATATCGGCCCAACCGAAACATCCCCGCGCAATTCGACGCCGCGGCTGATGCCGATGCCGGAGGCAACGCTGGAAGATGCGCGCGCCGTGATCCTGGCTGCGCCGCCGCCGGACGCCAGCCGGCCGCAGCGCCGGCCTGCGCCTGATCTGCTCGAGCAGCTTCGTGCGGCCAAGGCGGCAGCGCCTGAAATCAGCACTGAAGAGGTCGAGGAGCCGGTCAGTGCCGCAGAGCTCGCCGAACGGCGCGAGCGCGTGGACCGGACGTTGCGCGCGGTGCTGGCCGCGCCCGATGCCGGCTTCCGCGCCATCGGCGTGCTCTATCAGGAGTTCGTGGTCCGCTGCCGCATCGAAGGCCTCGGCGCGTCCGTGCCTGACCTTACCGAATTCCGCCGCATGCTGACGCATGCGCGCGCGGGCCTCGGCACGGACATTGCCGGAGACGATTCCTGGCGGGAGGTGACGCTGCGCGCCTCGGTCCTGCCCGACGACATGCAGGGCGTGTTCATGATGCTCGCGCGCGCGGCCAAGGAAGGCTGGCCCTGCCCCGGCGACATCGCCATCGCCCGCGCCTATGGCTCGCATTCGCTGCGCCGGGCCCAGCGCCTGCTTGGCTATATGGAGGAGCAGGGCCTGATCGTCGTTCAGCTCGACGGCGGCGGCCGCCGAATCGTCACACTGGTGGAATTGGCCTGGGCGACCGCACCTGGCGATCCCAACGGCGACGATCAGCCGGCCGAGCAAATGCCGAGCGCGGCGTCGGCCTGACGCCGTCACGCCGCCGCGAACATACGGCGATAAAGTAGGCTCGAGACGAGCCAGGCGATCACGAACAGCGCGATCACCGCGAAACCGACATTGGCGAGCGACTCGTTCAGGCTATCGACCAACGCCCACACGCCACCATTAAGTCCAAGCCGGTCGCCGATCAGGCCAAGCGCCTCGATGCCGCCGATCAACAGCGCGACCGCGACGGACGCGCCAGTGATCGTGAGGTTGTACCAGAGCTTGCGCATGGGATCTACGAAGGCCCAGCGATAGGCGCTGACCATCAGCGCGGAGTCGGCGGTATCGACCAGCGCCATGCCTGACGCGAACAGTGCGGGGAAGACCAGGATGTCGGCGAGCGAGGCACCACGTGCCGCTTCGGTGGCGGAGATGCTGAGCAGCCCGACCTCGGTCGCGGTGTCGAAGCCGAGGCCGAACAGCAATCCGAGCGGAAACATGTGCCATGGCTTCGTCACCAGGCGGAACATCGGGCCGAGCAGGCGCGCGAGAAAGCCGCGATGCGCGAGCAGCGCCTCGAGCCCGGCGGCGTCATGAACGCCCTGCTCGCGCGCGGCGCGAAAGGTTCGCCACAGGCCGGCGAAGATGACAAGGTTGATCGCGGCGATCGCCAGCAGGAACAGCGCCGACACCGAGGTGCCGATCAGGCTGCCGATATCCTTCAACAGGCTGCCACCGCCAAGGCTGACGACGCCGAGCGCGAGCAGCATGGTCGCGATCACGACCACAGTGGAGTGACCGAGCGCGAAATAGAGACCGACGCTGCGCGGCGCATCGCCCGCCTGCATCAGCTTGCGCACGACATTGTCGATGGCGGCGATGTGGTCGGCATCGACGGCGTGGCGCAGGCCGAACACCCAGGCGAGCAGCGCAGTCGCCATCACCGCCGGCAGCTCGCCGAACGCCGCGAAAGCCCAGGCCCATACGGCGACATTGGCGGCGACGAGGCCGCCGAACAGCAGCACCATTCCGGGCTCAGCCGCCCGCACAGACCATCTCGTCACGTCACGCATTCCGCCGCGCGCCCCATTGCGTCAACGGTATGATCTTTTCAGATAATTGTCACACTGACCAGCGCAAAACCCGAACCGCCGAGGCGGCATTCGCGCATAGCCGCCTTACGCGGCTTCGCTGCCGCCGAGATAGGCGTCGCGCACGCGAGGGTCATCCTTCAGCGTGCGCGCCGGGCCCGAGAGCACGATCTTGCCGGTCTGGAGCACATAAGCCTCATGCGCGATTTCGAGCGCAAGGCTGGCGTTCTGCTCGACCATGAAGATCGAGACGCCGTCCTGGTTGATGGTGCGGATCAGCTCGAGCACGCGGTCGACATAGAGCGGCGACAGGCCCATGGTCGGCTCGTCCATCACGATCAGGCGCGGACGGCTCATCAGCGCGCGCGCCATCGCCACCATCTGCTGCTCGCCGCCTGACAGCGAGCCCGCGCGCTGCGACAGCCGCTGGCCAAGCTTCGGGAACAGCGTCAGCATCTTGTCGAGATCCTGCGCCACGGCGTCGCGGTCGCTGCGCACGAAGGCGCCCATCAGGATGTTCTCGCGGACGCTCATGTCGGCGAACAGCCGCCGCGCCTCGGGCACCGAGGCAATGCCACGGCGGACGATCTGCGGCGTGGTGAGGCTGATCAGCGAGGCACCGTCGAACGTCACCTCGCCCGAGCGTGGCTTCACCAGGCCAAGAATGATCTTCATCGTCGTCGACTTGCCGCTGGCGTTGCCGCCGAGCAGGCAGACGATGTGGCCGCGGCCCACGGTGATGGACAGGTCGAAATGCACCTGGGCCTGGCCATAGAACGTGTTGACATCAGTCAACGCCAGCAGTGGTTCGGGTGCGCCCGTGGTCATGCCGCACTCTCCTGCTCCGCTGTTCCTGACAGCCCGTGGCCGAGATAGGCCTCGATCACCTTGGGATCGCCACGCACCTGCTCGCCCGGCCCTTCCGCGATCTTCTTACCCTCGTCCATGACGATGACGCGATCGGAGAGCTGCATCACCATCTCGAGCTTGTGCTCGATCAGGAGAATGGTCAGCCCTTCTGCTTTCAATTCGGCGACGAGCGCCTGCATCTCCGCGGTCTCGCTCGGGTTCATGCCGGCGGTCGGCTCGTCGAGCAGCAAGAGACGCGGCTTCAGCGCGAGTGCGCGCGCGATCTCGACGCGGCGGCGGTTGGCATAGGACAGGCTGTAGGCCGGCTGGTCGATCCGCGGCAGCAGCCGCTCACCGAAGCGGGCGAGAATGGCTTTGACGTCTTCGCGCAGCCGCTCTTCCTCGGCCTTGACGCTTGAAGGACGCAGCAACGCCAGGCCCAGCTCCAGCAGCGGGCCGATCACAGGCACGGCCGGCTTCACGGCACGCAAGCGTGTGTGCGCGCCGATCAGGACGTTGTCCATGACACTGAGATTGCCGAAGACGCGGCCGAGCTGGAACGTGCGCGCGATGCCCTGCGCGGCGAGCCGCTCCGGCGAAAGGCCCGTGATGTCCTGCCCTTCGAAGCTGACTGTGCCCCCATCCGGCCGATCGAGCCCGGTGACCAGATTGAACAGCGTGGTCTTGCCGGCGCCGTTCGGGCCGATGATGCTGACGAGCCCGCCCTTGGCGAGATCGAGATCGATGCCGTCGACGGCGGTGAGGCCGCCGAAGCGGCGCGTCAGCCCGCGCAGGGACAACAGCGGTGCGAGCGCCTCCGCCATCAGATCGTCCCCAACAGGCCTTGCGGCCTGAATCGCACGAGCAGGAGCAGCACGATGCCGTAGATCAGAATGCGGTACTCCGCCGCGATCCGGAACATTTCGGGCAGGCCGACCAGCGCCACTGCGCCGAGAATCGCGCCGACGACGTTGCCGAGGCCGCCGAGGATCACGACCGTCAGCGCCAGGATCGATTGCTGCGTGTTGAAGGTCTCGTGATTGATGTAGGAATAGAGATGCGCGGCGATGCCGCCACTGACGCCCGCTGCGAAGCCACCGAAGATGAAGGCGAGCGACTTGTAACGGTTGAGGCTAAGGCCATAGGCGCGCGCGGCGATGTCGTCATCGCGGATGGCACGAAAGCAGCGGCCGAGATGCGAGCCCAGCAGGCGCGCCTGAAGCAGCGCGAGCACGACCATCACGGCGAAGGCGAACCAATATACCGAGGCCGGGCTGATCAGGTCGTAGCCGAACAGCGAGAGCGGCGGGATGCCGGAAATGCCGATCGGCCCGCGCGTGACGCTTTCCCAGTTCAGGATCACCAGCGACACGATCTCGCCGATGGCGAGCGTCGCGATCGAGACGTAATGCCCGCGCAGGCGAAAGGATGGCGAGATCAGGATCGTGCCGAGTGCGGCGCTCATCAGGCCGCCGGCCATGATGGCGAGGCCAACAGGCACGTTCAATGTCAGCGACAGCAGCGCGGACGTATAGGCACCGATCGCGAGCAGCGCGGCGTGTCCGAGCGAGACCTGGCCGATCGTGCCGGCCACCAGCGTCAGGCTGAGCGCGAGCATACCGAGCAGCCAGGCGTTGATCAGCGTCTGGAGGATGTAGAACGACACCGGCAGCAGCGGCAGGATCGCCAATGCGACGATTGCGACAGCCAGGGCCCAGCGCGGAATACGCACTGGCCGGCTCGGCGCGATAAAGGTGCCAGTGAGTGGCTCCGGCGGCGCCTGCCGGGCGCTGGCAAACAGGCCGTTCGGCCGCAGCACCAGCACGACCACCAACAGCAGGAAGGCGAACAGATTGCGATAGCTGGTGCCGAACACGGCGACGCCGTAGCTCTCGACAAGGCCAAGCAGCATGCTGCCGATCACGGCGCCGGGCACATTGCCGGCACCGCCGACCACCTCAGCCACGACGCCCTTCAGCGTCGCCTGCAGGCTCATCGCGGTGTCGATCTGGTTGTAATACATGCCGACCAAGAGGCCAGAGACACCACCGAGCGCCGCTGCGATCCCGAACACCGTCTGGTTGACGCGGTTGACATCGACGCCCATCTGCATCGCGGCGTCGCGGTCCTGCGAGGCGGCGCGCACCGCCCAGCCAAGCTTGGTATAGCGCAGGAACACGAACAGCAGCAGCGCGCTGGAGATCCCGACGCCGGCGATCAGCAGATCCAGCGGCCCGATGGTTCCGCCGCCAACCTGAAATCGCACATCCGGCAACTGGCTCGGCAGCGCGCGCGGATTGGGCGAGAAGGTCAGCATGACCAGCTGATCGAGCACGAAGCTGATGCCGATGGTCGCCAGCAGCGGCGCGATGCGCACCGAGTTCTGAAGGGGCCGAAGGCCGAACCGCTCGATGATCAGCCCGACGACCGCGGCCACCACCGCGACGACAATGATCGTGAGCGGCAGCGGCGTGTGCAGCTGCACCACCGCGACCCAGCCGATATAGGCGCCGACGAGGTAGATCGAGCCCTGCGCGAAGTTGATCAGCCGGCTGACGCCGAAGATCAGCGCGAGCCCGACCGCAACCAGGGCGTAGACGTTACCGACGATCAGCCCGTTGATGGTGTAGTCGAGCCAGGAAGACACGCAGGGTTCCTAATGAAGGGAGAAAGGCCGGAGCAGGAGCTCCGGCCAAGAGATCAGGTCGGCTTGCCGTCCCAAAGCGCGAACTGGCCCTTGCGTACGACGAGCTCGGCATTCATCGCGCCCTTGACGCGCCGGGTGGCGACGTCGAACGTCGCGGTGCCGAAGATCACGCTCGGGACGTCCTTCACCTTGGCGAAGGCATCGCGGATCGCCTTGCGATCGGTGCCGCCGATCTTCAGCACGGCCGCGGCCATGTTCATGGCGTCATAGGCGTAGGCGTTGAAGGCATCGGGCTCGAGACCATTGTACTTCTTCTTGAAGCCGGCGATGAACTTCTGCACCTCGGGCCGCGGATCTTCCGGGAAGTAGCGCGTGCCGACATGGACGTCCTCAACGGCATCACCGCCAAGCTCGATAAACTTAGGCGAATAGACCGAGCTCGCGGCGCAGATCACCTGCTTGAGCCCGACCTGCCGCGCCTGGCGCGCGATCAGCGCACCGTCGGAGTAATAGGAGATCAGGACCAGGCCATCGGGATTGGCATCACGCACGCGCACCAGCGTGGACCGGAAGTCGCGCTCTTCGGCGATATAGCCTTCGGTGACGACGATCTCCGCGCCATATTCCTTGGCGGCGTTGTTGAAGTAGTCGCGGCTGGTGCGGCCCCAATCGGTGTTGAGATGCAGTACCGCGAGCTTCTTCAGGCCGAGGCTCTTCACCGCATAGCGCGCCAACAGCGGCTGCTCGTCGGCCTGGCTGACCGACGTGCTCCACATGAAGTCGCCGCCCTTGGTGAAGTCGGGATGCGAATTGGTAAAGCCGAACTGCACCAGGCCGCCGCGCTGATAGATCGGCGAGGCTGCCATCGAGGCGGGGCTGGAAAAGTCGCCGAGCTCCAGGACGATCTTGGGATCGGACACGAATTTCTGGGCGATCGCGACCGATTGTCGTGGATCGCTCTGGCTGTCCTCGAACTGATAGGCAAGCTTGCGGCCATTGATGCCGCCGGCGGCCGTGATCTCGTCGAGCGCGAGATCAAAGCCCTGCTTCCATTGCGTGCCATATTGCGCGTTCGGCCCGGTCAGCGGACCGCTGACGCCGAGCATGATCGGATCGATGTCGGCGAAGGCGCTGCGGGAGGAGACTGCGCCCGCCATCATGGCGGCCAGTGAGCCCTTGACCAGGGTTCGGCGATTGATGTTGCTCATGCACGGCTCCATCCACTCAGGTGTTGAAAACAAGCAGCAAGTCTTGTGCCGGTGAAATTGCCTATTTCGAGGGCTCGCCCAGCGACAGCATGAGCCGGTTCGCCCAGTTGAAGAACGAGGCGCCGTTGATGACGTCGACGATCTCGGCATCGTCAAGGCCCGCACTGCGCAGCTCCTTGATGTTGTCAGGGCCAAACGCGATCGGCGTCGCGGCCAGCGCCACCGACGCCTTCACCACGGCGTTCCAGCGTTCGCCGAGATCGGCCTTGACGCCTTCATCGAGCAGCTTCTGCACGTCCTCGCGGCGCTTGGAATAGGTGCTGGCGAAGCGCGCATGCACCGAGGCGCAATAGATGCAGCCGTTGTAGCGCGAGGTCGCGGCCGCCGCGAGCTCGCGCTCGGCGCGCGGCAGGCCGTCGGCGACGTTGTAGAAGATGTCCTTGTCGGTCTTGGTGCGGGCTTCCAGCACCTCGGGATCGCGCACCAGCAGGCGGAAATATTCCGACTTGGCGCGGGCGCGGTCGACCAAGCCGTTGAAATGCCGTTCGGTGAGCTCGGCCTCCGGCAATGGCTCGATCCAGGAGACCCAGCCGAGCTCATCCTGGGTAAAGACGACGGGCGGATTGACGGTGGCGCTCATGATGGCGGCCTCCTCTTATGCGTTCGCGGCGGCAAGCGTGCGCAAGCCGCTGACGACCCGCACCTGGAACGACAGGAACGCGACGAGTTGGGAGAAGGTGACGATGCCGGTGGTCGACCAGCCGGCGGCGAGCAACGCCTTCATGTCGCTGGATGCCGCATCGCGCGGCCGGAACACGAGCAAATGCGCATGCTCGAGTGCCGCGACCAGCCGGGGGCTGAGGGCGGACTTGCTCGCGGCGTCCACGCGATAAATCAGGCCTGCCGTGTTCTCGATCGAGAGCGGTCCCGCCGGAAACGAGCCATAGGGGCCGGAGGTCTTGCCGCGTGCAATCTCGGCGTCGATCGCCTTAACCAGAGCCGCGCCGCCGGCGGTCGCGGCAAGCTTGTCGCGATAGAAGCTGGCAACGGGAGACTCGCCATGGAGTCCGGTCACGAAGGCCGCGACCGCGGCGCGTTCGAGCAACGAAAAATCGCCGGCATCGATCGGTTCGAACAGCGAAAGATAGCTCTTCTGCGCGTTTTCGCGCGCTTGCATGCGCTTTCCGCGAATGGCGTCCAGCGCCGATCCCGGCTCGATTCCGACAAGCGTGTCGATGATGTCAGGCGTACTCATCATAAAGCCTCATGCAATCCATCAAATCCGACTAGCCGGCCAAGGCCACTTCGGGCGCTGTCCTGGTCCAGCCCAGCGCCGGCGCAACCTTCTCCGCGACCAGCTCGATCGAGCGCAGCACCTGGGGGTGCGGCGCATCGACGGAATGGACCTGGAAGACGAGGTCGGTGATCCGCTCCAGCGTGGCGTCCGTGCGCAGCGAGGCGATCACCTCGCTAGCGCCGCCGACATGGGTGTCGAACGCCGTGATCATCTCCTCCAGTGTCTCGCCCGGGGGAAGGTGACCGCTCTTCATGAATTGCGGGAGCGCCCGGCGTAGCCCGATATCGGCAAGCCGCATCGCTTCGCGATGATCGTCCGCGACAAAGACGCTGCGCGAGGCCATGATGCGCGGCTCGGCCCCTGATGGCAGCGCTTCGAGATAGGCGTCGATGATCGGATTCTGGATCTCGGCGAGGGTAGCGTTTGGCGCATCCTTGGTCCGCGGCTGGGTACGCGAGAGCAAGAGGCCGTCGCCGGCCTTGCCGGCGCGGGCGCCGCCCGCCACCGAGAAAGTCGCCTGCCAGATGCGCTTGTCCAGTTGCGGCCGCTGCGGGTAGAGCGTGTCGCCACCGTCGAGCGGCTTGCCGGTCAGTGCCTTGCGGACCACCTCCAGATTGCGCGCAAAAATCTCGTTGCGCTGAGTGCCATCGAGGCCGAAGGCAGCGAACGCCGATGGGTTACCACCGGTGCCGACCCCGAGCTGGAAGCGGCCGTTGCAGAGTAGATCGAGGACAGCTGCGTCCTCCGCCACCCGCACCGCGCTCTCCAGCGGCAGAGTGACGATGCCGGTGCCAAGGCGGATGCGCGAGGTCTGGGCTGCGACATAGCCGAGGAAGGCGAAGGGCGACGGCAGGCCGCCCTCACGCTCGTGAAAATGGTGCTGCGCGATCCACGCGGAATCGAGACCGGCCTTCTCGGCACGCACGATCTGCTCGGCGGCATTGCGATAGCGCTCGGCCGGCGGGGCCTCATCAAGCAGGCGCGTGAAGAATCCGAGGCGTTTCAGGTTTGCAAAGCGTTTCATACGACCCCTGTCGGGCGAGAATGGGTCCCGATGATGTCGGTTGCTGGAGCAGGAAACAAGCGGGCAATGTGCAAGGCTGCCCGCCGGGATCGGTACCCCACGCAGAACTTTGGCTAGGCAGGCTGCCTACCAGCTCGGCAGCACCGCGCCCTTGAACTTGGTGAGGACGAACTCCTTGATCTCGGGTGTGTGGTAGCTGTCGACCAGGGTCTTGACCCAGGGCTTGTCCTTGTCGGCGCTGCGCACCGCGATCAGGTTCACGTAGGGTCCCTTGGGGTCCTCGCGCAGGATCGGATCCTTGACGGGATCGAGGCCCGCCTGGGTTGCATAGTTGGTGTTGATCGCGGCGGCGTCGACGTCGTCGAGCGCGCGCGGGGCCTGAGCAGCGTCGACCTCGATGAATTTCAGCTTCTTGGGATTCTCGGTAATGTCGAGTACGGTCGGCTTGAAGCCGACACCGTCCTTAAGCTTGATCACGCCCTTGTCGCGCAGCAGCAGCAGGACGCGGCCGCCATTGGTCGGATCGTTGGGGATCGAGACCTTGCCGCCTTCAGGAATGTCGGCGAAAGCCTTGTGCTTCTTGGAGTAGACGCCGATGGGGAAGTTGACGGTCAGCGCGACGGACTCGATCTTGTAGCCGCGATCGGCCTTCTGGTTGTCCAGGTAAGGCTGGTTCTGGAAGGAATTGGCCTGGATCTCACCGGCATCGAGCGCGGCGTTCGGCACCACATAGTCGGAGAACTCGATCAGCTGGATGACGAGCCCCTGCTTGGCGGCGATCGGCTTCACGGCCTCCAGAATCTGCGCATGCGGACCCGGCGTCACGCCGATCTTGATGGTCTCGGCTGAGCTTGCTGCCGACCAGGCGGCGAGCACGGTTGCGAGGATCAGGGCGGGGCGAAACGACATCTTGGTCTCCATGACTCAGCGACAACAATTGGAACCGTATTCGCTTCTCCGCCGGACGAAATCAATGAAATGGAAATTCATATTTGGCACCGGCGGCGGGCAACGCTTCTCCGTTCGCCGCGAAATGGGAAATGAACGCAAATTGAGGCAGGGGCGAGCCGCGCGCAAGCCCTTCCTAGGCGCGCGGTTCGGCGCGCCAGGTCGACGGTGACAGCATGATCCATACGCAGATCGCAGCGTAGGCCGCGAGCGATACCGTGACCATGGTGGCAAGCCCGGTCATTCCTGCCCCGAAGCTTGCGACAGCGATCCAGCCGCCACCAGCCGCAATCAGGATGCGCGCGATGGAGCCGGCGAGCGGGCCCAGCGCGCGGCCCGTGCCCTGGACCGCGAAGGAGGTCACGAAACCAAAACCCAGCGCGGCATAGGCCGGCGCCACGATGCGCAGGTAAGTCATGCCTTCGCTCACGACGCCTGTGTCGTGGCTGAACAGATGCAGCCAGGCGGTCGGAAAGATCGCCACCAGTAGCCCTATCGAGCCGATCATGATCATGCCGGCGGCGCCGCTGACCCAGCCGATCCGTTGCGCGCGCGCGGTCTGGCCCGCGCCCATATTGACGCCGACCATGGTCAGCGTCGCCGTGCTGATGCCGAACAGCAGCGGAATCATGATGTAGTCGAGCCGCGAGGCGATGCCGTAGCCGGCAAGCGCGGAGGTGCCGAACAGGCCGACCGCACCGGTGACGAGGATGACGGTGAGGTTGGTCAGCACGGCATTGAACGCGGTGGGGATGCCGACCTTGAGCATGTCGCCAAAGATCTTTGCACGCAACGGCGCGATGTGCAGCCGCAGGCCGGATGCGCCCGAGGACATGTAACGCAACAGGAACAGCATCGCCGCACCGTAATAGAGACCGAAGGCAATGCCGGCGCCGCCGATGCCGAGGCTTGGGACGGGTCCGAAGCCGAAGATCAGCAAAGGCGAGACGGGAATGGTCACGATCGCGCCGATCAGCGTCACCAGCGCAGGCACCTTGACGTTGCCGGAGCCGCGCAGCGCGGCGGCCTGGAGGTTCACGATCCACACCGGAATGGCGCCGGCGAACAGATAGCTGGAATAGGTGACGGCCGCATCGAGTGCGCCGTCTCGGCCGCCGAGCGTTCGGAACAGCGCCGGACCGCCGAAGTGCACCCCAAGCGTGAACAGCCCTCCCGCAATGATCGCAAGCAAGATGGCGTGGAACAGCGCCGCATCGGCATCGTCGCGGCGCCCGGCGCCAACCGCGCGTGCCACCGACGAGGCTACGCCGGAGCCGAACCCGCCATTCGACATCATGGTCATCAGCATGAAGATCGGAAACACCAGCGCGGCGCCCGCCAGCGCATCGGTGCCGAGATAGCCGACATAATAGGCTTCGGCGATGTTCACCGCCGTCTGCGCCACCAACACCGTCACCGTCGGTGCCGCGAGCTTGATCAGCGTCGGCAGGATCGGCGCGGTCAGAAGCGCGGCGCGCCGCGGGTCCGCGGACGTCACTGCCGGGCGAGGCGCTGCCGCGCTACGCGCCGGGACCTCCATGGTCGGCATTGACGATGCGGCGACGTCCTCGACTGACATTCCTGAGGTCCTGTTCCGTTCCGAGGCTGCCGCGGCAGCTATTGAATTATGATTATAATGTGTTATTGTGATCGTAATGCAATAGCTAATCGCTCACGATGTCGTGGCCATGGATTTCAGGCCGGGCATCGGGAGGGAGTTGAGGCCATGCGCTACGAAAAAGGACACAAGGACGAAACCCGCCGGCACATCCTCGATGTCGCCTCCGCCCAGTTCCGCGAGAGCGGAATCGCCGCGGTCGGCCTCGCCGGCATCATGTCGGAGGCCGGTCTCACCAACGGCGCCTTCTACACCCACTTCGCATCCAAGGAGGATTTGGTGCGGGAGGTGCTCGTGGACGTGCTCACCCGGCGCGAGGAGCGCCACAAGGCCAATCTCGAGAGTGGCATCGCGGTCGAAACCGTGATCCGCGACTATCTCTCAGCGCGTCACCGCGATCGCGCCGACAGCGGCTGCCCGACTGCCGCGCTGGTCGCCGAGATCGCGCGGCATCCCAAGGCAACACGCGATGCCTTCACCGGCAAGGTCTCCGACATCGTCGGGCTGATGGCGGAGCAGATCAGGCAAGGCACCGCAGACGAGCGACGGCGCAAGGCGATCACGATCTATTCGACCATGGTCGGCGCACTGCAATTGGCGCGCGCGGTCAACGACAAGCAGTTGTCCGATGAGATCCTGGAGAATGCGGTGGACGCCGCGGTGACGATCGCGAACGCGCGCTGACGCGCTCGCACGTTCGGCTGCCATGTGTGGCTACACCGGATCAAACGCCCGGATCGGCGGCAGGTTGCCGGTGAATTTCTCCACCTCCACCGTGGTGAGCTGGCCGGTGCAGCCCTGCGCGAAGGACGAGGTGCCGATGTCGCGGGTGAGCACGTTGGGATTGCCGTGAACACAAAGCGGCGCGTCGTCCTCGGGGTCCATCGGGTCGTACCACGCGCCGGTCGGCAATTGCACGACACCGGGCGCGATGTCGTCAGTGACATGCACCGCGGCCAGGCACGCGCCGCGCTCATTGAACAGGCGAATGATGTCGCCGTTCTTGATGCCACGCGCGTCAGCATCCCGAGGATTCATCCGCGCGACTTCGCGGCCGCGATGCTTGGCGCCAAGCGAATGTCCGCCGAAATCAAGCTGACTGTGCAGCCGCGTTACCGGCTGGTTAGCGACGAGGAAGCACGGCGCCCCAGGTTTGGGCATATCGGTCTTCTCGAGCCACACCGGATGGCCCGGACAATCCGCATCGCCATGGCCGGCGATCTTCGCGGAATAGATTTCGATGCGTCCGCTCGGCGTCGGCAGCGGATGCGCGACCGGGTCCTCGCGGAAACTGCGCAAGCGGCCACCATCGTCGGGCTGCTGCGGCACCACCAGGCTGCCGCGCTTCCAGAATTCCTCGAAGCTCGGAGCCTCCAGGCCGCGCTTGGCGAGCGAGGCGCGGGTCGGCTCGTAGAGATGCTCCAGCCATTGCCGCGAGCTGCGTCCCTCCGTGAAGGGCTCACGGGCGCCGAGGCGATCGGCCAGATCGGCGAAGATCTCGTAGTCGTCGCGCGCGAGCCCAAACGGCTCGGCGATGCGGTGCATCGCGACCATCAGGGGATCGTTGCTGGAGTAGCCGATGTCCTCGCGCTCAAGCGTCATAGTCGACGGCAGCACGATGTCGGCATGGCGCGCGGTCGCGGTCCAGGCGAGCTCGTGCACGACCAGCGTGTCGAGTTTCGCAAAGGCCTTGCGCAGGCGGTTGATATCCTGGTGGTGATGGAACGGATTGCCGCCGGCCCAATAGACCAGGCGAATGTCCGGATAGGTGCGCGTCTCGCCATTGTAGCGATAGGTGTTGCCGGGACTGAGCAGCATGTCGGCGATGCGCGCCACCGGGATGAAATCCCTGACACCATTGCGGCCCTGCCCCAGCGTCGGCCCGGGCACGTCGTTGACGCGGCGGCCGTAATAGCCGATTGCGCCAAGCGAATAGGCGTAGCCGCCACCGGGAAGGCCGATCTGGCCCAGCGCTGCCGCCAGCACCATGCCCATCCAGACCGGCTGCTCGCCATGCTCGGCGCGCTGGAGCGAGTGCGAGACGGTGATCAGCGCGCGCTTGCCGGCAAGCCGGCGCGCCAGCACGCGGATCGCGTCGGCATCGACACCGCAGATCGCGGCGGCCCATTCGGCATGCTTTGGCTGACCATCGCTTTCGCCGGTGAGGTAACGCAAAAACACCGGCCACCCTTCCGTGTAGCGGTCGAGGAAGGCCTGATCGTGTAGGCCTTCGCTGACCAGCGTGTGGACCATGCCGAGCATCAGCGCGGTATCAGTGCCGGGGATGCAGGTCATCCATTCGGCGCCGGCCTCGACAGGCAAATCCTCCCGCAGGGGGCTCATCAGGATGAACTCGCAGCCGCGCTTGCGCGCCGCTTGCATTGCACCGCGTTCGACATGCTTGCTGATCGAGCCGCCGGCCACCATCGAATTCTTCAGCGCCATGCCGCCGAATGCGAGCACGATCTCGGTCTCTTCAGCAATCTGCTCCCAGGTGACGTTGCGTTTGGTGATGTCCTCGTAGCCCGCCATGATCTGCGGCAACAGCACGGAAGAGGCGCCCGACGAATAGGAATTCACCGAGCGGACATAGCCGCCCATCGCGATGTTGAGGAAACGGTGGACCTGGCTCTGCGCATGATGCAAACGTCCGGCGCTCGACCAGCCGTAAGAACCGCCGAACACGGCGCCGGGGCCGCGCGTGTCGCGGATGCGCGCCAGCTCATCGCCGAGCAGATCCAGCGCCTTTTCCCAGCTGACGGAAACGAATTCGTCGCGGCCCCGCCTGTCATCGGGACCGGGCCCGCGTTCGAGCCAGCCCTTGCGGATAGCGGGCTGCGCAATACGGGCCTGATGGCGAAGAGCGCCGGGGAAATTGTCGATGATGCCATTCGGATCGGGATCGCCGCCATAGGGTCTGACCTCGAGCCCGGCTTTGCCGTTGCGCGCCGAAAACACGCCCCAATGCGAGGTGTGCGGCTTGAATCCATCCGACAAATCGAGGCCGGGGTCGGGGAAGCCGATCGTATCGTCCATCGCGTGGCCCTCAATCGCGGAGCGCCGCGCAGGCAGCTCCGGTTGCATCGTTCGCCAATATAATGAGGCCCGCGCGTGCAGGGCAACGGAATACCGATGCGCGGAACCGCGCGCATGGCCGCATCCCACGGATCGCACGACGACGTGCGGCACGTTCCATCTAAATCCGTCATCCCCGCGCAACGGCGAAGCCGTGTCGCTGGGGTGACGTCAGGAACTTTGGCTCGCAGCCCCAATATCGGCGTTGAGAGTGCGGAGAGCCTCAACTCTGCGCGTCAACATGGCTCGTCCGACCGGACGACGCCGCCTGCTGCGCGGCGTAAGCGGACGCAGCCGAGGATGTCGGTGAATATTGCGCGAAGGATTCGGTGAGCTCCTCGGCCGCCTCGGTGAGCTCTTTCATCACGCTGGCGCTGTCCGATGCCTGATTGCCGGAGGAGTGAACGACCTCGAACGAATATCCATTCGGGAGATCGACATGGATCTTGTCGAAGCCCACGGTATCGGGCGTGTCGTCATTCTGTCTTTGGGCGGTCGCGGAGGACGAACTTCCCGATACCTGCCGGTCGGCGAAATGTTGCACGAAATCTTCGATGGATTTGAGCGCGCTACTATCCAGGCCGCCGCCGCCGAAATGGACGAGGCCGACCGATATGCCGTTCGGTAGGTTGACCTTCACTTCATCATATGGCGTCCCGTCGTTCATCAGCGAGGCGAAAGTCGAGACGTCCCCTTGCGAACCGTCGGTCGATTTCGACGGGCTGGCGGATGACGACGAACTCGCCGCGCTTCCACCGACGATACTGCTCGTGCCGCTAACGCTCATTCCAAAACTCCACTGTCACTGCGAACGCACGTTCTGCGTGCAATGCGCATGCCAGAAGCGAGAGCGCTTGCAATCAAGGGGTTATCATGAATTCCGGGCAACAGATCTTTCACGCCGGCAAATCCGTCCCGGCAGAAGCTGCCGACCTGCAGACACATGGCCCACTCGAATTCGCGCCTGCTATTTCGCCGCGGGCTATTCGCACTTTGTGGGCATTGCCGCCTCGCGCCCGATGCAACATGATGGGTCCGCCGGTGACGACTGTTCTTGTGGCAGGTGGAGGTCATCTGATGGACGAAAACGATATCCGCGGGCTCATTGCGGAAGTGAAGCAGGGCACGCTGTCTCGACGCTCGTTCATCCAGAGCTTGGCCACGGTCGGGATCACGGCGCCAATTGCGAGCCAGATCCTGCTCTGGAACGACGTGGCGATGGCTAACGCCACACTGGCCTACAAGCCGACGAAAGCCGGCGGCGGCGGTCCGCTCAGGATGCTGGTCTGGCAGGCCCCCACCTTGCTCAATCCGCATTTCGCGCTCGGCACCAAGGACCAGGTCGCCTCACGAATCTTCTTCGAGCCCCTCGCCGGCTGGGACAAGGAAGGCAATCTCATCCCGTGTCTTGCCGCCGAGACCCCGACCAAGGCGAATGGCGGCCTCTCTGCTGACGGCACCACCGTGATCTGGAAGCTGAAGCAGGGCGTGAGATGGCATGACGGCAAGCCCTTCACCGCCGACGACGTCGTCTTCACCTGGACCTATGCCGCCGATCTCGCGACGGCCGCCTACACCACGGGCTCTTACAAGGACATCCTTGTCGAGAAGATCGACGACCACACCGTCAAGGTCACCTTCAAGGCACCGACCCCGTTCTGGGCCGACCCCTTCGTCGGCGCGGTCGGCCAGATCCTGCCGAAACATCATTTCGGCGACTATGCCGGTGCGAAATCGCGCGACGCGCCGGGCAATCTGAAGCCGGTCGGCACCGGTCCCTACAAATTCGTCGAGTTCAAGCCAGGCGATTTGCTCAGGGCCGAACGCAATCCCGACTATCACGTCAAGAACCAGCCTTTTTTCGACACGTTCGAGATCAAGGGCGGCGGAGACGCGGTCTCCGCGGCGCGCGCCGTGCTGCAGACCGGCGAATACGACTACGCCTGGAATTTGCTGGTCGAGGACGAGATCCTCAAGCGCATGGAGACGGGTGGCAAAGGCAGGGTCGAGTACACGACCGCCGGCGGCATCGAGTTCATCATCCTCAACACCACGGACCCCTGGACCGAGGTCGACGGCGAACGATCCAACGCCAGGACGAAACACCCGACGCTGTCCGATCCGGCCGTGCGCCGGGCCCTCAACCTGCTGATCGATCGCGAGGGAATCCAGAAATTCATCTACGGCCGCGCCGCGATCGCCACGGCGAGCTTTGTCAACCAGCCCCCGCAATTCAAATCAGGCAAGCTGAAATACGAGTTCAACATCGACAAGGCGAACAAGATTCTCGATGAGGCCGGCTGGAAGATGGGCGCCGACGGCATCCGCGCGAAGGATGGCAAGCAGCTGAAATACGTCTTCCAGACCTCGATCAACGCACCGCGCCAGAAGACGCAAGCCATCATCAAGCAGGCTTGCCAGAAGGCCGGGATAGAGATCGAGCTCAAATCGGTCACCGCGTCGGTGTTCTTCTCATCGGACGCCGGCAATCCCGACACCTACACGAAATTCTATTGCGACATGGAGATGTACAATGCGACGCAACCGCAGCCCGATTCGGAGCGATTCCTGAACCAATGTGTCTCTTGGGAGATCGCCAACAAGGACAACAAATGGCTCGGCCGCAACGTCTCGCGCTGGTCCGATCTGGACGCTGACAAGGCCTACAAGGCCGCGCAGAACGAGCTCGACCCGGTCAAGCGCGCCGCGCTGCTGATCAAGGTCGACGAGATCTTCTGCGAGGCCAACATCTTCCTGCCGTTGCTCTCGCGCTACATCGTCGGCGGCGCCGTCAATGGCCTGATGACAGATATCTCGGGATGGGACGTCACGACGTGGAATATTGCGAGCTGGTATCGGAGCTGACGGCACGCGGCTGCGAACCCGGCTCTCTCAAAGCGCCGGGTCGCATGCCGTATTTGCGCATGATGGCCTTGCTCAGGGCACTTTCGGATGCGTAGCCGACTTCATGGGCGATCTTCGCGATCGGGTCTAATGTGCCGGCAAGGCGCTTGCGTGCGACCGCCAGTCTGAGATCGGACAAGAACGTCATCGGCGCCGCGGCTGCGCGCTTCTGAAAGGCGCGCACCAGCGTCGCACGCGAGGCGATGGCAACCTCAGCCATCTCGTCGAGCGTCCAGTCGCGGGCGAGATCGCCAAGGATCGCCAACACGACCCGGGCCGTGGTGCGGTCCTGCAAAAGCGAAAGCGTGCCGTTGCCTGAAGCCTGCCCGGTCAGGTGGTCACGAAGCATCATGACGAACAGCGCCCTCGCGAGATCGGCCGCGACCATCTCTGAGCCTGCCCGCCCCGCATCCAGTTCTTCGCGGATGTCGAGCAACAGTCGCCGAAACCTCTCCAGCAGCGGCTCCCCGGCCGTGCGCAAGATAATCTCGTCGGGAAGAGCCGCGATCAGCGGATTCTCATCCGAGGTTTCGAACAGGAACCGGCCGCAGAGCAGCTCGGTATCGACCGCAGCATCGACCGTGGCGCGCTGACGCACTCCATTGCGGATTTCGGTCGACACCCGCCCTACAGCGCCCTTCACCTCGCTCCGCACCAGATGACTGTCACCGTGAGGCAGCAGGAGAATGTCGCCGGCCTCCAGCCTTTGCGGACCCAAGCCCGGCCTCTCGACCACGCAGGAGCCACGCGTCACCATATGGAATTGCGCCCATCCCCTGCCGTTCGCCGCGTGGGGTGACGCCCAGCTGCCGCCGAACCGGCAGGAATCCTCGATCACCGGGCGGATCCTGAACAGCGGCACCATGGCATTCAACAGTTCGGCTGCTTCAGCCTCCGACATCAGCACTCCTTGATCCGCCCAGACATGAGCCCGAGCCGCCCGGCCATATCCGTGAGCGGCACGCGCCCGCACATTCGAGGCAACAACACCAATGGAGGTTAACATGGCAATGCTCGACTGGAACACCTATCGCCGGCAGCTTGTCGCCGGCGTCGGCGAGATCGGAAAGCTCTCGCCGGAAACGGTCAAAGGCTACGCGACGCTGAGCGGCGCCGGCGTCAAGACCGCCCATCTCGACGCTAAGACGCGCGAGCTGATCGCGCTCGCCGTCGCCATCAGCCTGCGCTGCGACGGCTGTATCACTGTCCATGCCGCCGAAGCCAAGAAGCACGGCGCGACCGAAAGCGAGTTGGCCGAAGCGCTTGGAACCGCCATCTCGGTCAACGCCGGCGCGGCTCTGGTCTATTCGACCCGCGCGCACGAGGCGTTCAAGGAAGCTTGAACAGCGCAAAATGAGGGAGCGCGCCAGGCTCACTCCTTCTAACACAACCTAACAAGCAATCTTCACAGCGTGCGGTAAACGTCGCGGAATGGACGCGATCGGAATTTCCAAAAAGCACGACGACCGATGGGAGATCGTATGACGTTCAAGACGCCAATCGAAATGTTGTCACGGCCTGCGAATATGTCGCGCCGCGGCTTCGTAGGAGGACTGTCGGCAGGCATTTTGGGCGTGGCCGCGACCGAGGCGGCCGATGCCGAATCGCTGGCGGATGTCCCCGATCGCGGGCCCGGAGCCGAGCTCGGCACACACAGCGAACGATCCCGCTTCGTCAAGATTGATCGCATCCCGGAGGCCTCGCCAGGCAAGCGCAATATCGATCCCAGCGACGCCATCAATTCCAAGACGCCGCATCAGAAGCTGGTCGGCAACATCACGCCGACCGATCTGCATTACGAACGCAGCCATTCCGGCGTGCCCGATATCGATCCCGCACAGCACCGGCTGCTGATCCACGGCATGGTGCAAAAGCCGCTGGTGTTCAGCGTCGACGATCTCAAGCGGATGCCGTCGATCTCGCGTGTTGTCTTCATCGAATGCACCGGAAACGGCTGGGAAAACTGGAAGAAGGCCGACCCTGAGCTGACGGTGCAGAACACGCATGGCCTCGTCAGCACCAATGAATGGACCGGCGTACCGCTCAAATTCCTGATCGACCTCGTCGCCAAGGACAAGGGCTCGACCTGGATGCTGGCCGAGGGCGGCGACGGCGCCGGCGTCGACCGCAGCATTCCTCTCACCGACGAGATCGTGAACGAAGCCTTCGTCGCCTACGGCCAGAACGGCGAGCCGCTGCGGCCCGCGCACGGTTTTCCGATGCGGCTGGTGATGCCGGGCTTCGAGGGGAACCTCAACATCAAATGGCTGCGCCGGCTCAAATTCGGCAACGCGCCATGGATGACGCGCTGGGAGACGGCGCGCTACACGCAGTTGCTCGCCGACGGCAAGGCACGGCAATTCCAGCTGCGGATGGACACCAACTCCGTCATCACCCAGCCCTCGGGCATGATGCAGATCCAACCAGGATACGTCAGGATCTCCGGCCTTGCCTGGAGCGGCCATGGTAAGATCGCAAAGGTCGAGATCTCGACCGACGGTGCCAAGACCTGGAAGCAGGCGCAGTTGAGCCTGCCGGTGCTTCCCAAGGCGCAGGTTCGCTTCCAGATGGATTGGGTGTGGGACGGCAAGCCGACCACGATCGTCAGCCGCTCCACCGACGACCAAGGCAATGTCCAGCCGGACCGGAAATCCTTCATCGCCGCGATGGGGACGAATGCGCTGTTTCACTACAATGCCCAGCAGAGCTGGAGCATCGACGAGGCCGGGAGGGTCCGCAATGTCCTCGCATAGCAAGGTGCTTCTCGCCGGCCTGCTCACCGCAGGCCTTCTCGCGGCGCCCGCGCTGGCCTTCGATTTCGGTCGTCCGGCAACGCCTGACGAGATCAAGCTGTGGGACATCGACGTCGGTCCCGATGGCAAGGGCCTGCCTGCTGGCAGCGGCACCGCAACGCAGGGTAAGCAGATCTTTGCCGACAATTGCGCGGCCTGTCATGGCGAGAACGGCCAGGGCGGCATCAAGGATCGTCTTGTCGGCGGACAGGGCACGCTCGCCTCCAACATGCCGGTCAAGACCGTCGGGAGCTTCTGGCCCTATGCGACGACGCTGTTCGATTACATCCATCGCGCCATGCCGTATCCGACGCCGGGCTCGCTCAGCACCGATGAGACCTACGCCGTCACCGCCTACATTCTGAGCTTGAACGGCATCGTTCCGGCAGACGGCAAGGTCGACAAGGACTCCTTGCCGAAAATCAGGATGCCCAATCGCGACGGTTTCGTTCCGGATCCGGAATTCGACCCGGCGAAGCTGTTTCACAAGAAGTGAGCGCGTGAGCGTGAAGCTGTCGACATTGATAGGTATCGTCGCGCTGATTGCAGCGACATGTTTATGGGAGACGCAAGCCATGGCCGCGGACGGACTCATCTCCATCAAGAGCAATTTTGGACCTGAAGACACGATGAAGCGGCTCGAGGCCGAGGTGAAGGCCAGGGGCCTCACCGTGTTCGCTCACATCGATCACGCCGCGGGTGCGGCCGCCGTCGACCTGACGCTGCGACCGACCGATCTGCTCATCTTCGGCAATGCCAAGGGCGGCACGCCCTTGATGCAACAAGCGCAGACTGCCGGCATCGACTTGCCGCTGAAGGCCCTGGTCTGGCAGGACGAACAGGGCGCGACCTGGCTGTCCTACAACGATCCGGCCTTTCTCGCACAACGTCACGGCGCCGGCGAGCCGGCCACGCCCGTCGTCGCGGCGCTGACCGGCGCGTTGCATGCGATCGCGACCAAGGCCACTGCGCCATAGTGTGAGGAGGAATCCATGACCAGCACCGACCATCAACCGGCCGTCGCGCCGTCGGGCTCTGAAGGCGGCAAATTTGCCAGATGGGCCGTCATTGCAGTGATGTGCGCACTACTCCTTGCAGCCTGCATTCTCGGCTATCTCGGCTGGACCAGCACGGATACCAGGGTTCCGGAAGCAGGTTATGTCGCATTGGCGCTCGGCGCCGTGTTCTCGCTCATCGTCGGCGCCGGCCTGATGGCGTTGGTGTTCTACAGCAGCCGCCAGGGCTATGACGAGCCGGTAGTGCTGATCTCGGAGCCAGAGAGCGATCCGGAAAACGGACGCGACGCGCAGCGCTGACGAGGCGCCTCGACACATGATTGCGGCGCGGAACTGGGCTGCGCTGCAGCCTCTTGGATTTTCGCCAGATCACAGGCTAGGTCAGGCTCGATCCGGAATGCTGGGAAGGCCTCGGTGTCAATCGAGGCCTTTTTTTCGTGACCGGGCGTGTCCCGCTGCAATCGTTCGACATGAAGCTATACGACAACAGAGCCTGGTTCCTGGTGTTTCCTGCGCTAGTCATCGTGACCTTCGTCGGAATCGTGCCTCTGATTGCCGTCACCAATTACTCCTTCCAGGACCTTTTCAGCCTGAACAATCCGTATTGGGTCGGCGTCGACTGGTACCGGAACATCGTAACCTCGGAACGATTCTACGCAAGCCTCGGACGCAGCTTCCTGTTCTCGGCGATCGTGCTGTCGATTCAGCTTCCACTCGGCATCTGGATCGCGCTGCTGCTGCAGCGTTCCAACCAGTTCATCGTCAGCACCGTCCTCGTTCTGATCACCGTGCCGCTGGTGGTGCCCTGGAACATGATCCCGGTGATCTGGCTCAACTTCATCAATCCCAATGCGGGTCTCGCCGGCAAAATGCTGGCGTGGCCGGGCGTCGGCTTCGATTACAAGTTCAACGCCTTGCACACCTGGATCGTGCTCGTCGTGATGGACACATGGCACTGGCTGGGGCTGGTCGTCGTGCTCGCCTATGCCGGCATCTCCAGCATTCCGCCCGCCTACTACCAGGCCGCCGCCATCGACGCCGCCTCGCAATGGCAGGTATTTCGCTTCATTCAGCTTCCGAAGATGAAGACCGTGCTGTCGATGGCCGTGCTGCTTCGCTTCATGGACAGCTTCATGATCTATATCGAGGCGTTCCGCATCAATGCAGGCGGCCCTGACAGCGCCACCGCATTTCTCAGTCTCGACCTCGGCGAGGAGATCCTGTCCTTCAACTACGGACCATCAGCGGCCCGCTCGATCGTCTACTTCCTGATCGTGCTGACGGTCGCATGGACCTTCAAGGCGGCGACGAGCGCGCCAGCGCCCGCGGTGCCGCCGACCCAGGAGCTCGCCACGTGAGGGCGCCGTCGTCTTGGGGGCGGATCGCCCTGTTTGCCGTGATCGGCGCCTTCATTCTTGTGCCGCTGGCGCAGACGATCATCACCAGCTTCGTCTCGACGCTGCCGAGAGCCGGGATCGCGGAGGGGCATTTCAGCCTCGTCAACTACCAGAACATCCTGCATTCGGCCGCTCTGAAGGACTCGATCGTCAACTCCATCATCTATGTCGTGCTGAATGTCGCGCTGTGTCTCGGCGTCGGACTGCCGGCCGCCTATGCGTTCGCGCGCTACGGCTTCGCCGGCGATCGCCAGCTGTTCTTCCTGCTGCTGGTGTTCCGGATCACGCCGACCGTCGTGCTGTCGCTGCCGATCTTCGTCCTGTTCGCTCAGATTGGCCTTGCAAATACACCGGTCGGCATCGCGCTGGTCCATTGCGTCTTCAACATACCGATCTCGATCTGGATCCTGGAAGGCTTTATCTCGGCAGTGCCGCGCGAGTTCGACGAGACGGCGTTTCTGGATGGCCATTCGCTACCAAGCTTCTTCTTTCGCCATCTCATTCCGGCGATTGCGCCCGGCATCGGCGTCGCCGCGTTCTTTTGCTTCATCTTCTCCTGGGTCGAGGTGGTGCTGGCCCGCATCCTGACCACGACCGGCGGCAAGCCGATCACCATGGCCATCAACGGCCTGTTCGGTTTTCGAACCGATTTCGGGCTCGTTATGGCGATGACAGTGCTCGCTGTCCTGCCGGGAATCGCGATGATCTATTTTGTGCGCAATCACCTTGCGAAGGGTTTTGTGATCCGGACTTGACGTCGTGGACTTGTTCGTGGGGGCTTGGTCAGCACCAACATCTAACCAATTGAAACAACTGAATTCTCTCGCCGGCTCATCACGGACGCTTTTGTTCTCCCTTAGGTTGCGAGATCGCCCGCAAGAGACCTCTGTTGCATGCCGGTGCGCTCGAATGCGCTTCGCTTTGCGTCGTCTGGTCGGCCGTCCGTTGACGAGATTGAGGCAAATGATACGATTTAACGGTGCCCGGCCTTGTCGATCGAACCGGGCGCTGGAATGAAGGCGTGAGGGGCCAGCCCTGTCGTGCCAGACGTCGCATGTGCGTTCTGCCCGTCATGCGTCCCGCACGCGGAAAAAGAAACGGTAACGGCGCGTATCGGGGCGGCCTATTGGAGGGTGAGGCAAAGTACCGGGGGAGCCCCGCTTCGGCTCGGACTTGAGCTCGCGCTTGGGCTCGGCGGCGGCATGGTCTACCGACATGAACCTTTCATCGTTTATGGGTACCGGCTGGGCCCACGGTCCGCAGGTTCTTTGCGACGAAGAAGGGATTCTGCTGTGCCGCACCTCCCGCGAACGCATTGACGGTGAACGGCAGGTTGTGCTGGCCGTCGTTCCGGCCGCCGAGCATCCAAGCCCGCAAAGCCTCGACCGGCTGGCTCACGAATTTGCACTGAAGGACGAACTGGACAGCGCCTGGGCGGCGAAGCCGCTCGAGCTGCTGCAGGATCACGGCCGCACCATTCTCGTCCTCGAGGATTCCGGCGGCGAGCCACTGACCTGGCTGACCGACGCACCCATGGAGACGGGCAGTTTCCTGCGCCTCGCGGTCCAGATCGCCGCCGCGCTCGGCAAGGTCCATCAACAGGGACTGGTGCACAAGGATATCAAACCGGCAAATATCCTGGTGAGCCGCAGCAACGGCAGCGTGCACCTCACCGGCTTCGGCTTCGCAACCCGCCGCCCACGCGAACGGCTGTCCGCGGCCGCGCAAGAGCAGATCGCCGGTACGTTCGCCTACATGTCCCCCGAGCAGACCGGGCGGATGAATCGCTCGATCGACTCCCGAAGCGATCTCTACTCGCTCGGCATCACGCTCTATCAGATGGTCACCGGCTCGTTGCCATTCGTCGCTGGTGATCCGATGGAATGGGTGCATTGTCACGTTGCAAGAGAGCCGGAAGCCCCGGCCAAGCGATGCGGCGACGTCCCCCGTGCGGTGTCCAGGCTGATCATGAAACTGCTCTCCAAGATGGCCGAGGAGCGCTACCAGACCGCAGGCGGCGCCGAGAGGGACCTGCAACGTTGCCTTTCCGAATGGGAGCTTAGGCATCGCATCGAAGACTTCCCGCTGGGCGAGCACGACACGCCCGATCGGCTCCTCGTTCCCGAGAAGCTATACGGACGAACGGCCGAGCGCGAGATGCTGTTCGCCTCGTTCGAGCGCATCGTCAGAAGCGGCGCACCCGAGCTTGCGCTGGTCTCCGGATATTCCGGCATCGGCAAATCCTCCGTCGTCAACGAGCTGCACAAGGTGCTGGTGCCTTCGCACGGCTTGTTTGCGTCAGGCAAATTCGACCAGCACAAACGCGACATCCCCTACGCCACGCTTGCCAAGGCATTCCAGGGCCTCGTCCGACCCCTTCTCGGCAAACGCGAAGCCGAGCTAAGCGAGTGGCGCCAAGCCCTGCAAGTCGCGCTAGGTCCAAACGGACAGCTCGTCGTGGATCTGGTCCCGGAGCTGAAAGCCGTCGTCGGTGAACAGCCGCCTGTCCCGGAGCTATCGCTCCAGCACGCGCAAAGCCGCTTTCACCGCGTACTCGAGCAGTTCATCGGCGTGTTTGCGCGGGCCGAACATCCCCTGGTGCTGTTCCTCGATGATTTACAATGGCTCGATATGGCGACGTTCGAGCTGCTCGAGGACATCCTGACCCGGTCAGAGCTGAAGCACCTGATGCTGATCGGCGCTTACCGCGACAACGAGGTGGATTCCGCTCATCCGGTCATGCGCATGCGCGAGGCGATCAAGGCGCGCGGTCGACAGGTGGTGGAGATCACGCTCGCGCCTCTCGGCCGCAGGCATCTCGGCCAGTTGCTTGCCGACACGCTACGTTGCGAGCCCAGACAAGCAGCGCCATTGATCCAGCTCGTGCACGAGAAGACCGCAGGCAATCCGTTTTTCGCCATCCAGTTCATGTTCTCGCTGGTCGACGAAGGCCTGCTTGCCTTCGACCATGATGCGATCAGCTGGTCCTGGGATCTCGAGCGCATTCACGCCAAGCGATACACCGACAATGTCGTCGACCTCATGCTGGGGAAGCTCACCCGGTTGCCCCTGCCGACACGCACGGCTCTGCAGCAGATGGCCTGCCTCGGAAATGTCGCCGAGGTGCCAGTGCTTTCGGTCGTGCTCGGCACCTCCGAAGATCAGGTCAACGAGGATCTGTGGCCTGCCGTTCGCCAGGAATTCGTAGAGCCGCAAGCTGGCACCTACCGCTTCGTCCACGACCGGTTTCAGGAGGCAGCCTATGCGCTGATTCCGGAGCAGGAACGGGCTGCGGCGCATCTGCGCATCGGCCGCATGTTCGCAGCGAGAGCCGCGCCTGATACCGTCGAGGACGACGTCTTCGAGATCGTCAGCCAGCTCAACCGCGGCACGGCCTTGATTACCGCACCCGACGAGCGCGTCAGGCTGGCGGAGCTCAATCTGCTGGCTGGTCGCCGCGCCAAGGCCGCGACGGCCTTCACCATGGCGCACGCTCACTTCGCGGCTGGCGAGGCCATGCTACCCCGGGATCGCTGGGAGCAACATTACACGCTCAGTTTCGCGCTGGCCCTCCAGCGCGCCGAATGCGAATTCCTCGCAGGCGACCACGCGGCTGCGAACTTGCGTCTCGCAGAACTGGCTGAGCGGGCCGCCACCCTGCCCGATCTCGCGGCAGTCACTCGGCTGCGGATGGAGCCAAGCGATCGCGACGTCGAGACCGCGCTCGACTATCTGCGACGTGTCGGTATCGACTGGTCCGCGCACCCAACGCCGGATGAAGTCCAGCAAGAATATCAGCGGATGTGGCAGGCGATCGGTGACCGTCCGATCGAGGCCCTGCTAGATCTGCCGCAGATGGCCGATCCGGTCGCGCGCGGAACCATGGATGTCCTTACGGTGCTGGTTTCGCCAGCCTGGTACATCGACGAGGGCCTGCGTCGCCTGATCATCGGACGCATGGCCAATCTCAGCCTGCAATACGGCAACTCCGACGCGTCGTGCCTCGCCTATATCGTGCTCGGCACAGTGCTCGGCCCCGACTTCGACGACTACGCTGCCGGCTATCGTTTTGCCAGGCTCGGCCTCGATCTGGTCGAGACGCGCGGACTGGACCGGTTCAAGGCCCGCGTCTATCTCGGCTTCGGCAGCTGGACGCGAGATGTGAGGACAGGCCGCCCGTGGCTGAAGCGCGCCTTTGACGCCGCGCAGCAAGTCGGCGACGTGAACTATGCGAGCTTCACCCGTCATCACTTCCTGACGCACCTTCTCGCCTGCGGCGATCCCCTTGCCGAAGTGCAACAGGAGGCCGAAGCGGGGCTCGATTTCGCACGCCGGGCGCGTGTCGACCTTGCGGCGGATCGAATTATTGGGCAGTTGCAACTCATCCGGTCGCTGCGCGGCCTCACCACGAAATTCGGCAGCTTCGACGATGCCGCCTTCAACGAGGCGCAGTTCGAACGTCGTCTCGAGACGGAGCCGTACCTAGAGCAGGCCGGATTCTGGTACTGGACCCGCAAGCTGCAGGCACGTGTGCTTGCCAACGATCCCGCCGCCATCGCCGCCGCAGCAAAGGCCGACAAGCTCTTGTGGACATCGAAAGCACTGTTCGATCGGATTGACTTCCACTTCTATGCGGCCTTGGCCGAAGGCGCGTGTTGCGAGGTCGCCGCCCCGGGCGATCGAGCCCGGCATCTCGACGCACTGATCCGCCACCACCGCGAGCTTCAGCAATTGGCCGAGATCAGCCCGGAAGACTTCACCGACCGCGCCGCTCTCATCTCGGCTGAAATCGCGCGCATCGAAGGTCGCGAGCTCGATGCGATGCGATTCTACGATCGGGCGATCGCCGCGGCGCACGCAAACGGCTTTCCTCAGAATGAGGCCATCGCAAATGAGCTCGCCGGGCGCTTCTATACGACGCGCGGCTTCGACAAGATCGCCAATGCTTATCTGCGCGACGCCCACTACGGATTCATTCGCTGGGGAGCCGAGCCGAAGGTCAGGCAGCTCGAACACCTCTATCCTCGGCTCCACGTCGCCGAAGATACCGGCTCCGGAAGCCGGCTGACCATTCAGCATATGGACGTCACCACCGTGGTGAAGGCGTCTCAGGCCGTCTCAAGTGAAATCGAGCTGCCGAAGCTGATCGAGACGCTGATGAAGATCGTGCTGCAAAACGCCGGCGCCGATCGCGGCCTGCTGATCTTGTCGCGGCACGACGGCTTCCGCATCGAGGCGGAGGGCCAATCCAGGGGCGACGAGTTCACGGTCGCGATGCGTCAAACCTCGCTCTCGACACCGGATTGTCCGGAGGCGCTGTTGCGCTACGTCATTCGCGCGCAAAGGCCTCTCATCGTCGACGACGCGACGCGGCCCGATCCGCTCTACGGTGACGAGTATGTGCGTCGCCGACATCCAAGATCCATGCTTTGCCTGCCACTGCTGAAACAAGCCAAGCTCATCGGCTTGCTGTATCTGGAAAATACGCTGACGACGCACGCCTTCACGCCGGATCGTGTGGCGGTGCTGGACCTGCTCGCGGCCCAAGCGGCGATTTCGCTGGAGAACACGCTGCTCTACCGCGACCTTCAGGAGCGCGAGGCACGCATCCGCCGGCTCGTCGATTCCAACATTATCGGCATCCTGTTCTGGGACGGCAGCGGCGACATCAGCTACGCCAACGATGCCTTCCTGAGCATGACCGGATATTCCAGGCAGGACCTGGTCTCGAACGCCATCCGCTGGAACGATATGACCCCGGCGGAATATCGCGACGAAGACGCGCAGCGGGTCGAGCAGCTCAGGACATCGGGGCAGACCGCCTCGCGGGAAAAGGAGTTCATCAGGAAAGACGGCAGCCGCGTGCCTGTTCTCATCGGGTCCGCCTCGCTGGCCGGGTCGTCCGATCAATGCGTCTCGTTCGTGCTCGACCTCACCGCGCGAAAGCAGGCCGAGGAAAAATACCGCCTGCTGATGGAGCAGGCGCACGACGCGATCCTGGTTCTTGACCAAAGCGGCCGCGTGATTGAGGCTAACCGCACGGCTGGTGTGATGCTGGGGCGGGCTCGGGAGCAGATCATCGGCCTGCCGTTCCGATCCATCCTCGTTCCGGCTGACGCAGCCGAGGTTGCCAGCCTGCTGGCGCCGAATTCGACCGGCCTGCTGCAGCTTCGCCTGCACGGCCCCGAAGACAAGGGCCTCGATGTCGAAATGTCTGCCGCTCACGTCTCGACGGGCGGCCAGGAGCTGATCATCGTGATCGGACGCGACATTAGCCAGCGTCTGCGCCTCGAGCAGCAGCTGCGCCAGGCGCAGAAGATGGACGCGGTCGGCCAGCTCACTGGTGGTGTCGCCCATGACTTCAACAACATCCTGACTGTTATCACCGGAACCATCCAGATCCTGATTGACGGGCTTGCGGATCAGCCTGACCTCGTCGCCATTGCACATATGATCGACGACGCCGCCACCCGCGGCGCCGATCTGACGATGCAGCTCCTCGCATTCGCGCGAAGGCAGCCACTGCAACCCCGCAACGTCGACGTCAACAATCTCATTGTCGATACCGCAAAGCTGCTACGGCCAACGCTGGGCGAGCACATCGAGGTCGGCTCCACGCTGCAAACGGATTGCTGGCAGGCGTTGATCGACCCGGGCCAGCTCTCGACCGCCCTGATCAACCTCGCCGTCAACGCCCGCGATGCAATGATAGGCGGAGGCAAGATCTCCTTCGGCAGCGCTAATGCCAGCTTTGGCCCGGACAATTCGGGCCCCGACGACACTATCGGCGACTTTGTCCTCGTCACGGTGAGTGATACCGGCACGGGCATTCCCAAGGCTATCCGGGACAAGATCTTCGAGCCCTTCTTCACGACCAAGGAGCTTGGCAAGGGAACGGGCCTCGGCTTGAGCATGGTGTATGGCTTCATCAAGCAGTCCGGCGGACATATTAGAATCGACACCGAAGAAAGGCTGGGAACGACCTTCAGCCTGTACCTGCCCCGCTCGACGCAGGCCGCAGCCTCCGCGAGCGTGATGACGAAAGGCGAGCTGCAACGTGGCAGTGAAACCATCCTTCTGGTCGAGGACGACGAGCTGGTCCGCAACTACGTCGAAGCGCAGCTGAAGAGCTTCGGCTATCGCACGATCGCGGCCGCTAACGGCCCGGAGGCCCTCGCGCTCGTCGACCAAGGCACGGCCTTCGATCTGCTTTTCACCGATGTCGTCATGCCCGGCGGGATGAACGGCCGCGAACTTGCCGATGCCGTACTCCAGCGGCGCCCTGACGTGCCCGTGCTCTATATGTCGGGCTATCCGGAAGCCGCCATGATGCATGACGGTCGACTCGACCCGGATATCACCCTGCTGAGCAAGCCGTACCGGCCCGCAGATCTGGCGCATGCCATTCGCCAGGTCCTCGACTCGCGAGGACGTCCCGGCCCTACACGTTGAATACCACAGCGATCGACAACTCCTCCGCTCGCACCTACCCAAGCTTTGCCATCCTCAGCTCGCGGACAGATGAATCACATTCCACGACGCCGGCTTGAGCGTCGTCTGCAATCGTCCACCATCGAACGACACATCCTGCAGCGGCGCCGGCTTGACCTTAGTCGGCGCGGTCTTGGTATTCGTTGCCTTGAGATCATCATGCCGGAGCTCGAGCCGCTCGCTCACCGTCAGCCTGCCGAAGCTTCTCGCCTCGACGCTCACCTCCATCTCCTGCCTCAGATCCCGATTGAGCAGAAACAGCGACAGGCCGCCATCCTCTGCCGCCACGGCCGCGATCTTCAGATAGGGCACGTTAGGCACGGGAAAAAATTGCTCCTGGGTGCCACGGGGATCGTAGTAGTGGGAATCGTAGGTTTCGGACTCCGCCTGCGCGCGCAAGACCTTGCCGCGGCCGAAGCGGGTCGTGTGCGCGAACGGAAAGAAGGTGGTCTGGCGCCACGCGCCGCCGCCCGTCTCGGTCATGATCGGTGCGATGACGTTGACGAGTTGCGCGAGGCAGGCGACCCTGACCCGATCGGCATGATTGAGCAGGGAGATGCAGGCGCCACCGAAGGCGAGCGCGTCCTCCATCGTGTAGATTTCCTCGAGGATCGGCGGCGCCACCGGCCAGCCTTCCTTGACCCGGTCGGCGCGATTGCGCCGCGTTCGGTACCAGACGTTCCATTCATCGAAGCTCAGCATCAGGCGCTTGCTGGAACGCCGCTTGGCGGCAACCGCGTCGGCGATCGCAACGACCTCGTCGATGAAGCTGTCCATCAGGTCGGGGCTGGCGAGAAAGGACGCCGTGTCCTGCTTGTAATTGTTGAGATAGGTATGAAGGGAAATGTAGTCGACGTGATCGAAGGTATGCTCGAGGACCGTGTCCTCCCACTGGCCGAAGGTCGGCATGTTGCGGCCCGACGAACCGCACGCCGCGAGCTCGATGGTGGGATCTATCCAGCGCATCATCTTGGCGGCTTCGCGGGCGAGCGCGCCGTAGTCGGCGGCGCTCTTGTGCTCCATCTGCCAGGGCCCGTCGACCTCGTTGCCGAGGCACCACAGCTTGATGTCGTGCGGCTTGTCCCAGCCGTGGGTGCGGCGCAGCTCCGACCAGGCCGTGCCGCCCGGATGATTGCAATATTCGACCAGATTGCGCGCAGCATCGCCGCCGCGGGTGCCGAGATTGACAGCCATCATCGGCGCGACGTCGGCGGCCCTGCACCAGTCCATAAATTCATTGGTGCCAAAACTGTTCGGCTCGGTGCTGAACCAGGCGAGGTCAAGACGGGCCGGCCTCGTCTCCAGCGGGCCAACGCCATCCTCCCAATTGTAGCCCGAGACGAAATTACCGCCGGGATATCGGATGAGCGTCGGGCCAAGCTCCTTCACCAGCGCGAGCACGTCCTTGCGAAAGCCGCTTTCGTCCGCGGTCGGGTGGCCGGGCTCGTAGAGGCCGCCATAGACGCATCGACCGAGATGTTCGACGAACGCACCAAACAAGCGAGGGTCGGTGTGACCGATGGCGAAGTCGCGGTCGATCAGAACTCTGGCTTTTCTCATGCTCTCCTCTCAGGTGCTCCGGGGCTGAGACCGTTCATGTTGGGCGTGACGATCGCCGGGGCGCTGGCGACCTCAGGCAATAGCACGGCTTCGCGCAACTGGCGCGTATAGGGATGCCGGGGCGCCTTCAGCACCGTTCGCGCATCACCACTTTCGACGACGCTGCCCTTCTGCATGATCATGATACGATCGCTGATGTAGTAGGCGGTCGCCAGATCGTGCGTGACATAGATGATCGATATCCCCAGCTCATCCCGCAACGTCCTGAACAGATTGACGATGGACATGCGCAAGGACGCATCGATCATGGAGACCGGCTCGTCCGCCACGATCAATTTCGGCTCGGCCAGCAGCGCACGGGCGATCGCGACCCGCTGAAGCTGTCCGCCGGACAGCTCGTGCGGGTACCGGCCACCCACCTCCTTGAGCGACAAGCCCACCTTGTGCAGCGCCGCATCGACGGCCACCGCAGCCGTGCTCTCACCTGCCGCGCCAGTAAATCGAAGTCGCGTCATAAGTAGATACCGCTCAACCCGCTTCAGCGGATTGAAGGATTCAAACGGATTCTGAAAGATCGGCTGCACCTTGTGCATGAATGCCAACCGAGCAGCATTGCCGCCCATCGCCGCAAGATCAGTGCCGTCGAGCACCAGTCTGCCGCTGGTCGGTGTCTCCATGTTGAGGATCATTCGGGCAAGCGTCGTCTTGCCGCTACCGGATTCGCCGATGATCGCCAGGATCTCCGGCTGCCCGGCCGCAAGCTGCATGCTCACCTTGTTCACCGCAACGATCTTCTCCCGCGATAGCAGCCTTCCGCGGGCGAAAGTCTTGCTGACCTCCATGACATCGAGCAGCAGGTCATTCATGCGCCGTCGCCCCCGTTGACGGCGAAGCACGCCACGCGATGCCCGGAGCTCGCTTCACGCATGACAGGAACCTCACGGCAGCAAATCTCGCTTGCGAGCGGACATCGCGGATGGAAGCGGCAGCCCGACGGGGGATCGGCCAGATTTGGCGGAGCGCCGGCAAGCCCCGCGCGTGGCGCGTCCTCGCCGATGCGCGGAAGGCTGGAGATGAGGTTCTTGGTGTAAGGATGCAGCGGGTTCCGGAAGATCTCCGCGGTCGCGGCCTCCTCCACGAGGCGTCCGGCATACATGATGGCGAGACGGTCGGTGATATGCGCATGTACGCCCATGTCATGCGTGACGAACAGAACCGACGAGCCGGTCTCGCGCTGAATGCCGCGGATCATGCCGAGCACCTCCTTCTGCACCACCACGTCGAGCGCGGTGGTCGGCTCGTCGGCAATGATAAATCCGGGACGGCAAATCGTCGCGAGCGCAAGCGCGGCGCGTTGCCGCATCCCGCCCGAGAGCTCGTGTGGAAAGGCTGTTAGCACTGACGGATCGAGTTTGACGCGAGCCAAATGGGCGACCACCAGTTGCTCGAACTGCTTTAGGCTGCCGCCGATATGCGGATAGGCGAAATCGACGAACGAGGATCTGACACGACGCACCGGGTTCAGAACGTTCATTGAACCCTGCATGATGTAGGACAGGTGCCGCCAGCGAATCCGCTCCAATTCCGCCCGCGCTGCACGGTGCAATCCGCCATAGCCTGAGAGAAACGCAAACTCCATGCTGCCGCCCACGATCTCGAGCGGGGGCTTGATCGCACCGGCAATGCTCTTGATCAGCGTGGTCTTGCCCGAGCTCGATTCCCCGGCCAGACCATAGATCTCGCCGCGGCGCACGGTGAAGCTGACACCATCAACCGCCCGGATGCCGCGCCTGACGCCGGCATGGCTGGTCCGATAATAGGCTTGCAGATCGCGAACGACGAGAAGCGGCTGAGCCTCTTGATCCCCGTGCGGCTGCTCGACGCTCGCGTGCATCACGAAGCCTCTCCCGTGCTCCAGAGGCGGCTTCTCGGATCGATATGGGCGTTCACCGAGACCGCGAGCAGGAACAGCCCGATGAACGCCATGATCACCGCGATGGTCGGAAAGGCGATCCACCACCAGATGCCCGCAACCATCGCCGTGTGCTGGTTGGCCCAATAGATCATGCCGCCGATCGTCGGGGTGTTGATGTCGGTGAAGCCGAGCACGGCAAGCGTCACCTCGAGCCCGATCGACCACACCATGTTGTTCATGGTGGTGGAGAACAGGATCGGCACGACATAGGGCAGATGCTCCTCAGTCAGGATCTGCCGCGTGGTCATTCCGGAGAACAGGCTGGTCTGGGTGAACTCACGCTGCCGCAAGCTCATCACCACCGAACGGATCAGCCGCGCATCGTAAGCCCAGCCGAAACAGGCCATGATCAGCGCCAGCATCAGCCAGGAGATGCGGTCCCGCATCACGAAATAGAACAGCACCAGGATCGGCAGCAGCGGGATGACGATGAAGGTATCGTTGACGGACATCAGCGCGCGATCGACCCAGCCGCCCTTGTAGCCACTGACGAGCCCGACCGCGAGCGCCACCAGGCGGCTGACCAGGGCCACCGTCCCGCCAAACAGCAGCGTATTCCGGATGGCGAAGCTCACCTGCCAGAACACGTCCTGGCCGCGCGACGTGGTGCCGAACCAGTATGTCAGCGACGGTGGTAAATCGGGCGGCACCACGTAGACGCTGTCAGGCGGATATGGCGAAAAGCTCGCCATCATGGACAGCAGCAGGACGACGGCAACCAGCGCGAGCCCGATCCGGAATTCGGTCCTGTAGCGCAGGAGCTCGCGGATAAAGGCGACCATCAGCTGACCTTCACCCGGGGATCAAGCAGCGGGTACAAGAGATCGATCGCGAGCACGCCAACGGATACACTGAGAATCGAGATGGTGGTGACGCCGAGGACCAGGCCGTAATCACCGGCATAGACGGCATCGACCAGGAGCGAGCCAAGACCTGGATAACCGAACACCTTTTCGGTGATCACGGCCCCGTTGAAGATTCCACCGAGCGACATTGCGAGGCCCGTCACCTGCGGCACGAGCGCATTGCGCATCACATAGGATGTCAGGATGCGCCAGGAGTTCACACCGGCAAGCTCGGCATAGACGACGTAATCCTCGGCGAGGACATTGGAGACCAGCGAACGCATGCCGAGGAACCAGCTCCCCACGCCGATCAGGATCAGCGAGAGCGCCGGCAGGACGGCGTGTTGCAGCACGCTAAAGACGAATTCGGGTGTCAGGGTCTGCGGCAGATTCATCGTCGCCCCACCGCTGATCGGGAGCACCGGCCAGATGAAGCCGAACAGGATCAGCAGCAGCATGGCCAGGATGTAATAGGGGATCGGATGAAGGCCCATGGCGATCACCCCCATCAGCTTCAGCCCGCGGCTCTGCCGGTAATAGCCGGCAAGCCCCCCCAACAGATTTCCAAGCACCCAGGCGATGAGGGTCGAAACCGTGAGCAGGCCCGCCGTCCAGGGCAGCGCACGTCCAATCAAAGTGCCGACGGGGGTCGGAAATGCCGACAGCGACGGGCCGAAATCGGCGCTCAGGATTCGCTTCCAGAACGTCAGATATTGTTGAACGGGCGTGCCGCCGAGACCATAGAGCTCGCGCAAGGACTTGCGCATCTGCTCGATCGCATCAGGCGCCGTGTTGCCAAAGGAGGTCACCGCCGAGATCGATTGCTCGACCGGATCGATCGGCGATGCATGCGTGACGACATAGGCGATGTTGATGCCGATGAAAACAACGAGCAGGAACTGCGCGAGCCGGCGGCCGACATAGCCGGCGTATCCGCTCATGGCAGCACCTGCGATGCTCGACAAGGTCGCCACGGCAGATGCGGGCGCTGCGGAATCATCGCGTCCTAGCTTGCCGGCTTCAGCCGGACGAACATGTAGCGCGAATTGCCCCAGTTCGGCACGGGATTGGTGTAGGGATTCTCCGAGGTCGGGAAACCGGTCCAGTAGGTCTGGTCCATCGCGGTGAACACGTTGTAGGCCATCAGCGGAATGGTCGGCATCTCCTTCACCGCGAGCTTGATGTAGTCCTTGCCGAGCTCGATCGACTTGGGATCGTCGAAACCAACGGTACGGATTTCCTCGATGATCTTGTCGAGTGCTGGACTGGACCAGCGCTGCCAGTTGCGCAGCGGTTGCGGCTTGCCCGGCTCGGCGACGAATTGCGAATGCCAGCTGTCGAGGAAGTAGGACAGGTCCGGGTGGCCGCCCAAGGTCTCGACGCTCCAGCCGATGAAAGTGTCGAAATCACCGGCGGCCCGCCGCGTCGGCAGCGTGCCTTGCACGACGTCGATCTTGGCGTCGATGCCCGCCTGCTTCCACAGCTGCACGATCATCGTTCCGGCCCGCGTCATCACCGGACGCAAATCGCCCTCGACCATGACGCGGACACTGAAGGGCTTTCCATCAGGCGTGATCCAGGCGCCGCCGCGCTTGCTGAAGCCGGCCTTCTCCAGAAGCTCCTGCGCCGCGACCGGATCCGTCCTCCACCAGCCCCGGCCAAACGCCTTGGCGATCTCTGCCGGATCGGTCGGGATCTGCTCGCCCATGGACGGCCGCAGCATGTCGGCAATCTGCTTGCCGATGGTCGGATCGTACGGCTTGATCTTGCGTTTTCCGGTATCGATCTCGAAATTCTTGAGCCAGTCTTCCATCGGCGCGTGATAGGTGGCCGGATGGGTTCCTGTCGGCGGCACGCCGATCGCCGATATGGTGGCAGCGCCGCGATAGGCCGCCATCGCCACGGCCTTGATGTCGATCAACAGCGCCAGCGCCCACCGCACATCAGGATTTTTGAAGTTCTCATTCTGGGTGTTGAAGATCACCGCGGGAAGCGTCGGATCGGGATGGCCATAGGGGAATCCCTTGAACCAGGCCCGCGTCGTCTTGCTCTGCTTGGCGAGGGCAAACATGCCCTCAGGCGCCATATCGTGGATCACGTCGAGCTCGTGGTTGAGTTGAGCGATCACCCGCTTGTCGGGCGGCCCGGGATCGACATAAGCGAGATATTTCGGACCCGGTTTGCCGAAGCGCGCCAGCGTGGTGCGCTGCCAGTCGTCGCGGAGCTGCCAGATGTACCATTTGCCGTCGGGATCATAGCTGTGCAGCACATAGGCGCCGAGCGAGACCGGCTTGTTGAAATCGAATTTGACGGGATCCTCGACCTTGTCGAAGATGTGCTTGGGCAGGATCCACACCGCGCCCCAGCGCACCGTGAAATTGGTGTGGAAGCGCGAGTTGGGTTTTTTGAGCTTGAACACGACGGTGTGCGCATCCGGCGCCTCGATGGAGGCGACGTTGCTCGTCAGCACCGCACTGAAGCGCATGGCCGGATGCTTGATCTGGGTCATCACGGTTGCGACGACGTCGTCGGCCGAAAACTCGACGCCGTCGCTCCAAAAGATGCCGCTGCGCAGCTTGACCGTCATTTCAGTGAAGTCGGCGTTGTATTGCGGCTTGTCGGCGGCCAGCGAGTTGTCCCAGACGCCGTCGAGACCGCTCTCGGGATCGATGTACCAGAGCGTATCAAGCGCAACCTGCTGCAGCCCATTGGACTGCGCGCTGGCGTTGATCACCCAGATGTTGAACCAGCCGGCATTCTTGACGGTGCCTTCCGGGTTCTCGAGGATCAGCAGTTCCTTCCTCGGAATGTTTTGCGGAATACCCTGCGCATGACCAGGTTCCACTGATGCGAACAGCAGCGATCCCAGCACACAAGCGGCCAGCAGCAATGCACTGATACAGCGCATGATGTCCTCGCGGCAGATTTCGTCCCGACGCCTTTTGTTTGACGGGATGCTAGAGGCGCCGGAGTCGCGCGACAACAGGAATCTTGTATGGGGGCGAACCTGCGCCGACGGCGTCTAGCCCAAATCGAACGCTTTTCGTCCCGCTGACAACGCCATTCGTCCCAGCACGCGTTCCTTCATCCCTGCTCCGGAGCCGGCGGCCCCCCAATCCTTGTCCGCCCGAACGGTTCGATCACAGTCGGGCTTCCCTCTCCGGGAGAGACCGGCGGTAGGACCAACGGTTTGACCAGCAGCAGCGGCAGGGTGCGAGACAGATGCAGGCAGGATACATCCCCCGAATTGGGCAGGGCATGATGGCCGTGCTCGCCACGCTCGTCGCGGTGCACGCCTTGCGATACTACGCCACGTTGGAAAACGTCTGGCTCGGCGTCGATCCTGATATCAAGGCCGTCATGTTGCGGGCGCCCCTGCAAGCGCTAACGCATATGCTGATAGCTCCTGCCGCCTTGCTGCTGGGACCGCTCCAATTCCTGCCGGGGCTCCGCGCCCGCCATCCGGCGCTGCATCGCTGGTCCGGCCGAGCTTACGTTCTGGCATGCGTCGTGGCCGGAGCAGGCGCATTGGCGACGTCACCATTTGCCTCGGGCGGATGGGTGGCTGGTCTCGGCTTCGGCATCCTCGCGGTCGTGTGGATCGGCACGACCGTGGCCGCCTGGATTTCAGCCGTGCGAGGAAGGCTCGAATGGCATCGCCTGTTCGTGCGCTTCAGCTACGCGATGACTTTTGGAGCCGTTGTCCTTCGCCTGCAGATTCCGATCGGTTACGCGTTGGGGTACGCCAGCTATGCCAGCATGTCTCCGGTCCTGGCGTTTACCTCGTGGGTACCCAACGTCTTGATCGTCGCTCTGTATTCCATCTTGGATGCACGGCGGGCTCGATCGCTATCCCGACCAGTGCCTGGACCCGCAGCATCGCCGACGGCCGGCTGAGCTGCTCGATCGTAGCGACAATCCCTTTCTGGCCCGACATCGGCGGATCGAGGAGGCTGCATCCCCTCCTCGATAACGTGATTCCGCTTCGCGAAGGCGCGGTCGACAACTCAGGTCCTTAACCCGCGCCTCGTTACTCCCGCGGTGTCCGATCGCTGCGTGCGGGCTCGTCGTAACCCTTGCGGCGGCTATAGAACATCAGTGCTGTCAGGCCGACGCCGATCACAAGCATCAGGATGGCAGCCACTCCGAGGATGACATTGCGGTAAAGCGGCATTGGTGACGTGGCTTGCCACACCGACGCGCAGTACCAGGTTGCCAGAACAAGAAGAGCTGCCAGAGCCGCAGAAAGGAGCCAATGCTTCGTGTTGCGCACAATTGCCTCCGTCATAGTGACTCAGGATCCGCACAAACTCCGTGACATATCTGCCGCCGGGATCTGAGACCTTCGCGACAGCGTTCCTATCGCCACCGCCATCCGCAATGACGACGACCGCGGCGCCACCAGCAAACCCAGCGACGCTGGCGCCGGCGCGGCGGCGGGGGGCCCCAGCCGGGACCAGGTCCCCAGCCTGGACCCCAACCAGGACCGGGTCCCCACTGCGCCTGCGTCAGGGGGTCCGACTGCGTGGCGGCCTTGGCAAGGTCGAGAGCCATCGGCATCGCTTCTGCTGCCTCGATGAAACGAACCCCGATCGCGCCGATCGCTGCGGCGGCAACGGCGTTCCGGGCAAAGCCAAGGAAAGCTCGACGGTTGGGAGTGTCCATCATCTTTCTCCTCTTGTTACGCAGTCCTTCGCACAGCGTGAAGCGCGTAGAGCAGCCAGGCGAAGCCGTGCGAGATCAGATCGACGCCTAGCAGGAAGCCGAGCGCCCAAGCGCTGATGGTGGGAAAGCCAAACAGGATGAGCAGCCCGGCAAGGAGTGCGAAGAGACCGGAGACCAGCATCATCCAGCCGTTCTGCCGCCAATAGGCGAAACTCAGCACGCATCTGATGGCGCCCGATGCGAACAGCACGGCGCCGAGAAAATAGGTCAGGATCAGGGCGCCGGAAGCGGGCTCCGTCAGAAGCACAAGTCCGAAGGCGACATAGAGCGTGCCGAGCAGAATCTGCCACAGGAACCCGCCCCACCCCCTGGTCCAGAAGGCATGGGCGATCTCGAACGCGCCCGCTGCAATTGCCGTCAACCCGATCAGCTTGACGCTGATGACAGTCGCGAACGCCACATCGCCGAGCGCCGCGACACCAGCACCGATCATCACGATGCCGAGGAGGACGCAGACCCACAGTGGAGGAGGACCCAGCGCTTCGATGCCGGACCGGCTGTCGTAGACCGTCATGCCATCCTCCTGATGCGCGCGATCATCTCCCTGGCATGGTAACTTCGAACTCGCACCCTCGACATCCGACGAAACCCTGAGCAAGGAAGCGGGAAATCCAACCAACGTCGCTCGCAGTCGCTCTGCTATCGCGTGCCGCGTGGACCCAACGTCAGATTGGTGACGCCGGCCGCGAGATTGATCCCGATCGACCGCTCGATCGACAGCGGTTGCAGCATGATGCTTCGGCGCGAACCGCCAATCAGAACGTTGGCTCCGAGGCCGGGTCCAAGGGCGATGGCGCCGCTCGCTCCCACGTAGTTGCCGCGCAGGGTGGCGGGGCCGATCCGGGAATTCCTGGCGAGGACGGCCCACGACAAGGTGCCTGCGGAGGTCACGCCAAGGTCGAGACCGATGCGCCTTATGCGTCCCTCATAGATATACTGCCGCTGTGACCTTCTCGCGTAGAACACGCAGCGCAGCGATTGCGCCGATCCCAGGACCAGCCCCACGCGCGGCTCGCTGAAGCACAACAGTCGGCCGACCCGGAATGCGTCGGCGCGGGCGGGCAAGACGGTGCACAACAAGACGAACGTGCCGATGAAGAAGAGCCGCATTGTTCGCATTCAAGCCTCCCTTTGGTTGTTGATGGCCCTTGTCGCTGGCGGTCTGTCCTGGCGAAGCCAGAACGTAATGCCGAGGCCGATCAGCAGCACGGCACCCAGCAGGAAGAAGAAGACGGACTGCTTCAGCCAGGATATCGCCGGGACGGCCACGCCCATCGCAAGGCCGAGGAAGGAGATTTGCAGCGACAGAAGGCTGACGCCCGCGAGGAACGTGCCGAGGGCGAGCAACGTCAGCAGGACGAGGCCCGTTGCGGGCGTCGGAAGCAACTGCTGCACGCCCGCCACCAGCATGATGTTCATGGTGACCAGGACGGCAACCCAATGCAGCGCCTGGGTCCAGATCAATCGGAGCTGGGCCTCCTTGCTCTCGGTCTCCGGCCATTTGGTGACGACGCAGACCACGCCGATGGACAGCGCCAGGAATTCCCAGTAGCCGACAAGAGGCTGGTGGGACACGTTGGTATAGGCGACGCCCGCGATGGCGAGCACCAGCGCCACGACATAGGGCAATTGCTGCCACAGGAAGTGAGCCATCCCCGAACGCGATGCGGGGCTCTCCATGCCATCGTTACGTTCGACATCGACGTCGCTCATGATCATCCACTTACAAATGTTTGGCGTTCAACGTCTGCTTGGGATCAGCGTCGAGCCAGTCCTCGACGTAGAACCGGATGATCGCAACCCGCCCGACGGCGACCAGGGGCATGGCGAGCGCGATGCCCATGACGCCGAACATCGCGCCCAGCAGGACGATCGCAACCAATGTCCAGGCAGGAGGAATTTCGACGGCCTGGCGCTGGATCAACGGGCCAATGACATAGCCTTCGACCGACTGGATGATGGTGTAGACGACGATGGCCCAGATCAGCAGTGAGGCGCCGAGCGGCATCGCCACGAGGGCGATCGGAATCGCGGCCACGATCGGCCCGAGATACGGGATGAAATTGGACAGACCCGCCTGCAATCCGAGCACGAAGGGACCGGGGAGCCCGATCAAGTAGAGCGCGATCCACACACACAGCGTCATGAGGATGATGCGGATCAATTGCCCGACGAACCATAGCCGCATGACGGCGCCCATCTCGTCCATGACAGCGCTTGCCCGCGCGCGATACGATCGCTTCATCAGCATGACGAGGCTGTCGCGGTGGCTGGTCGGATCAAACGCAAACAGGATCCCGAGGAACAGGATCACGAGAGCGCCGGTCAGCAGGCTCGATGCTCCGCCCAGCACGATCTGGGCGTGGCTGATGAACCTGCCCTGGTCGGAGAAAAGCCATTGCGAGAAATTGCGGCCGCCTTCCGGACCAAGCAGCTCCACGCCGTACGACAGCAAATGCGCCTGGACGATGTCGAGTTGGGTATCCATCACCTTGATCAAGTTCCGCGTCTGCTCCGGCAGCTTGCCCGCACCCCAGTCGAGGCCAAACCCCGCGATGGCCGATAGCAGCAACAGCACCAGCGTCAGCCGCCAGGCACGATTGAGCGGGATGACCGGCGCCAGGGCCCGCGCTGACGCATCGAGAAACGCCGCACACAGCACACCCGCGAAGATGAGGAGAAGGCTGGAGACCGTCTGCCAGATCAGGAACAGCGCGACGCCAGCGGCAAGCAGGCTCAGTCCCGTCCCCAAAATGCTGCGCGGTCCGGCATCGCGGGGACGATCAACCGGCTCGTCGCGCCGTGTGACCTCGGAATCTCTCTCGCCTGTACGCGCGTCGTTCATGGGTCGACCAATGCGCTGGTCCTATTGCGGCGCCTGAACCTGGCTGCGGACGCGGCGGCTGCCAAAATGCGGATGCGTGCCGCCGCGATGACGCCAGTAACGGTGCTTGGTCGGGGTCATATTGGTATTGGGCGTCGCGGTCTTCGTCTCTGACTTCATCTCGGATTTGGGCGCGGACGTGCCAGTGTCCTGCGCAGCGGATGTGGCGGGAGCATTCGACTGGGCCAAGGACAGGGTCGGCGGTGTAGCCGCCGCCATCCCGACCAGAATCAGGACCCCGTAGAGTGTGACTTTCATGTTCGCCTCCCAATGATCAGAGGTCGCTGGAATTCAGATCGATATGGCTCCGGTCGCGAGTGCATAGATGCCGGCGCACGCGGCGATCGCAATCGCCGCAAACAGGATGGCCTCGAGCGGTGTGAAGGTCGCTTCCTTGCGTTCACGCTTCGCCAGAAAGAAGAGCAAGGTGCCGGGCGCGTACAGAATGGACGACAGCAGCAGAAATTTGGGCCCGCCGGCGTAGATCATGCCGACCGCGTAAAGCGTCGCGATCATCGAGCGGATCCAGTCAACGACACGCGCCTGCTCGAAGGCCTTGTAGGTCTCGCCGCGCGAGGCCAGCTTCAGGCCATAGGCCGCGACAAGGAAGTACGGAACCAGCGTCATCGCGCTCGTCATCTTCAAGGCGAGCGTGAAGGCGTATTCCGCAAACCAGGTCACGAGGAGGAAGAGCTGGATGACGCAGTTGGTGAGCCAGAGCGCACCGGAGGGAACGTCGTGCACGTTTAAGCGGGCGAGAAAGGAGGGCATGGTTCGATTGACAGCCGCAGAATGCAGGACCTCGGCAGCCAGCAGCGACCATGAAAGATAGTTGCCGAGGATCGAGATCAACAATCCGACGCTGATGAACACGCCGCCCCAGCGACCAACCATCGCTTCCATGACGCCCGCCATCGACGGCGTCGGGAGGCCCGCCAGGTGTTGTCGTGGCAGTACGCCGTACGACAGCAGCGTCACGAGGACGAGAAGGCAGAGAACAGTCAGAAACCCGACCACGGTTGCAAAGCCGATGTCGGCGCGGTTCCGGGCATAGCGGGAATATACGCTTGCACCCTCGATACCGACGAAGACAAATACGGTCAGCAGCATCGTGCTGCGGACCTGGTTGAACACGTCAGAGAAATCCGGCGTTGCCGTTCCCCAGAAATTCCCGGCGAACAAATCGCCGTCGAGGGTGATCGCGGCCACGATAATAAACAAGAATATCGGGATGACCTTGGCGTAGGTCGCCACTGTGTTGAGCGCGGTCGCGCCCTTGATGCCGCGCAGCACCAGCACGTGTACGCTCCACAGCAGCACGGTTGCGGAGGCAATGGCGATCGGTGTCGAGCCGTCGCCGAAGACCGGGAAGAACGTCCCCAGGGTCGCCTTGATCAGAATGAGGCAGGCGACGTCTGCAAGACAGCAGCCGATCCAGTAGCCAACGGCCGAAGCGAACCCGATATACTCCCCGAATCCAGCCTTGGCGTAGGCGTAAATGCCGGCATCAAGGTCAGGCTTGCGCTGGGACAGCGATTGGAACACCAATGCCAGCATGAGCATGCCGGTGCCCGCGATCGCCCAGGCGATGATCGCTCCGAATGCGCCAGTGGCTCGTCCGAAGGATGCTGGCAATGCGAAGATGCCAGAACCGACCATCGACCCGATCACAAGGGCGATGAGCGCGTTGCGGGAGAGCTTCTGATTGGCCTCGTTCGTCGAAGGAGCCATGAGGACGGCCTTCCAAATCCGGGACGGAAGCCGGCACGGATGCCGGCCAATCCCGGTGAAGAGCCTAGAGGCACCCCTCACCTTCGGACATCAGGGATTCTCTGTAGAAGCCAGAGCCGGAAATCGGCCCGTGCCGGAGCTCTGTGAGCGGCCATCAGATCTTGGCGGCGCGGCAGCCGGGCCCTCATCGCGACAGCATGATGGCGATCCGGGAAGAGCGGCACGAGCTACGAATACGACACCGGCGCGGAAGAATTCGCCGGCCTTCGCGAGCTCGGCGGCGATCCGCTGGGCGTGCAGAACGGCTGCGTCATGATTGACATGGTCACATCCGATGCCATCGGGACAAAGACCGTATTTGTCGACGATATGGAAGAAGAAGCGCATGCCGCCGAATTAAGCCGGATCGCGGCCGGCTTCCAAGTGACAAAGCCGTAAGAGACCTACACCAAAGGGATGAGAAACGGCGCCGGATTGCGCATTGGTAATGAGCGGGATGGCTGCCGCGAAGGGCGGGGCCGCGGGCGGTTGCAGCCGCATACGTGGTTTTCGCCACCGGCACTCGGGTGATTGTCCGATGCCGTCGCGCGGGTGTGGAGGCTAGCTTGGCCGGGCTCCGCGAGTTCAGGAGGAGGCAAGCTATGACCAACTTCGATCAGAACCTTTCGAGATCAGGCGCGATCGGTGGCGGCACGACTGCGGTGGACGCCGGATTGCGCAATTACATGATGCGCATCTACAACTACATGGCTGCGGGTGTCGGCCTCACCGCTGTCGCCGCGTGGTTGACCTACCAGCTCACCGGCCCGGCGTTGCTGCAGAACCCGTTGATGTGGGTCTTTATCCTGGCGCCGCTGGCACTGGTGTTCTTCATCAGCGCGCGCATCAACACGCTTTCGGTATCAACGGCGCGCCTGCTGTTCTTCATTTATGCAGCGCTGGTCGGCGTATCGCTCTCGACCTTGTTCCACATCTATACGAGCGCTTCGATCACACGCGTATTCTTCATCTCTGCCGCGACGTTCGGGGCGCTCAGCGTCTTCGGCTACACGACGAGGCGCGACCTCTCCGGCCTCGGCACCTTCCTGTTCATGGGGCTCATTGGCGTCATCATCGCGAGCCTCGTGAACATCTTCCTGCAGTCAACCGGACTCGACTGGCTGATTTCGGTCGTAGGCGTCGGCGTCTTCGCCGGGCTTACGGCCTACGACACGCAGCGGATCAAGGCGATGTACGATGCCGGTGACGATGAAACCTCGGCAGGCCGCAAGTCGGTTATTGCGGCGCTGTCGCTCTATCTCAACTTCATCAACCTGTTCATGATGATGCTACGCCTGCTCGGCGGCCGGCGCTGAACGGCTGAAGGCATCCGTTCAGGCCGCTGGCCGCTCCGCGGCGGCGCTTGCGAGCGCGTCGCGCAGAGCCTGTTCCTTGGCATCGTCCAGCGACGTCTTCAGCACCGTCCCGCCGGCGTCCTTGATCTCCTTCAGCACCTTGTCGGCGGTCATATTCTTGATCAGGACGAACAGGGCGGCGTTGCCGGTGTGCAGTGAGCCAGACAGCTCCTTCATGAAGGCGTCGTCGATGCCGAAGTCGGTCAGCGCGCCGCCGAGTGCGCCGGATGCCGCGCCGACCGCGACACCAAGGATCGGATTGAGGAAAATCACGCCGATCAGAAGACCCCAGAAGCTCCCGGTCATCGCGCCCATCGCCGTCGTGTTGACGAGTTGATTGAGCTTGATGCCGCCGGAATCCGTTTTCACGGCGATCACGGCGTCGCTTATCGTGATCAGATACTCTTTCTGCAATTTGAGGAGGCGCTGACGTACCTCTTCGGCTTTCGCTTCGGACGGATACACGATCGCGACTAGATCGGACATTGAGACCTCCGTTTCAATTAGGACAGGTCCGCTCAGGACCGACTGGTCCCGACCGCACAGCGCGAAATCGAGAATAGAGTGTGAGCCGCCGACCCGGCATCCGACAAAACCCCTGATACGATGGATGTTTTTCCGATCCGCGAAGAACAGGCGAGTGATACGTGACCTGTTTCGGCGAGAAGGAACGCGCCGGGGCACCCGTACCGTCGTCGTCTTGAGCTGCTGTTTTGCGGCGAGGGAAATCCCGGCCCTCGACTAGGTGATCACCCGATATTCCCAGGCTCCCCCCAAGGCGCATGGTGCAGCGACCGGGCTAGTCAATCGGCCAGGATGTTGCGAACCCGCGTGTCGCGAGGTCTTCCCATGAGTGGGACGCCGTCAATCCAAAAACTCTCTCTGCTCGCGTTGACCGCGATGGTGGTCGGCTCGATGGTCGGCTCGGGCATCTTCTCGTTGCCCCGCACCTTCGGCATCGCCACCGGCCCGTTCGGCGCCATCTTCGCCTGGTGCATTGCCGGCGGGGGCATGTACACAATGGCCCGCGTCTTCCAGTCGCTGGCGGAACGAAAACCCGATCTCGACGCCGGTGTCTATGCCTATGCGAAGGCAGGATTCGGCAATTATCCGGGATTCCTGTCCGTGCTCGGCTACTGGACGGGAAGCTGCATTGGCAACGTCTCCTATTGGGTCCTGATCAAATCGACGCTGGGCGCGTTCTTTCCGGTGTTTGGCGACGGCAATACCGTCGTCGCGATCATCGTGGCATCGGTCGGGATCTGGCTGTTTCACTTCATGATCCTGCGCGGTGTGCAGCAAGCCGCGGCAATCAACACCGTCGTCACGGTCGCCAAGATCGTGCCGATCCTGGTCTTCATCGTCATTCTCGTGTTTGCGTTCAAAGGCGACATGTTCCGCGCCAATTTCTGGGGCGGCGAAGGCATGCCTGACAAGGGTCTTTTCGACCAGATCCGCGCGACCATGCTGGTCACGGTGTTCGTGTTCCTCGGGATCGAAGGCGCCAGCGTCTATTCACGCTACGCCAAGGAACGATCCCACGTTGGCGCGGCGACGATTTTGGGCTTTGTGATCGTCACCAGTCTCATGGTGCTCGTCACCATGCTGCCCTACGCGGTGCTTCCCCGCGCGGAAATCGCCGAGATGCGGCAGCCGTCCATGGCGACGGTGCTCGAGGCGGTGGTCGGGCATTGGGGCGCGGTCTTCGTCAGCATCGGGCTGCTTGTCTCGGTGCTCGGGGCCTATCTCGCTTGGTCCCTGATCTGCGCCGAGGTGCTCTCGGCGGCCGGCCGGACCAGGGACATGCCTGCCCTGTTCGGCACCGAGAATGCGAACAAGGTGCCGGCTGCGGCACTGTGGCTGACGAATGTGATCGTCCAGCTCTTCGTCATCAGCACCTATTGGTCCCGGGACGCTTTTGCGCTGATGCTCAATTTGACGAGCGTCATGAACCTCATTCCGTTTTTTCTGGTCGCCGCCTACGGTCTCTTGCTGGTCAAGCGGGGTGAGACCTATGAGAAGGACGCTGATCACCGCAGACGTGACATGATCTTCGCCGGCATTGCCGTCATCTACACGCTGTTCCTGATCTATGCAGCCGGAATGAAATACCTGCTGCTGGCTGCCATTCTCTACGCCCCCGGCACGGCGCTGTATTTCTGGGCGCGCTTCGAGCAGAAGGCGAAGGTCTTTACCGCCGTCGAGTGGGGCATCTTCGTCGCAGTCGCAGCCGGCGCTGCTGTTGGGATCCACGGATTGGTCACTGGCTACATCACCATTTGAGCAGGCAACACCCGGGAGACTCCCCATGGTAAAGCAGACATCGGACACCTCGGTTCGGTTCGGGGTCCATTCAGAGGTCGGCCAGTTGAGGAAAGTGATGGTCTGCTCGCCCGGCCGCGCCCATCAGCGCCTCACGCCGTCGAATTGCGACACCCTGCTGTTTGACGACGTGCTGTGGGTCGAAAACGCGAAGCGCGATCACTTCGACTTTGTGCAGAAGATGCGCGACCGCGGCGTCGACGTCGTCGAGATGCACAACCTGCTGGCGGAAACGGTCGCGATCCCCGAGGCCAGGAAGTGGATTCTCGACAACCAGGTCGTTCCCGATCAGGTCGGTCTTGGTCTCGTCGACGAGCTCCGCTCCTACCTCGAAGGCCTCAAGCCGCGCGACCTTGCGGAAACGCTGATCGGCGGCGTGTCGACCCATGATTTCCCGGACGCGCATGGCGGCGAGACGCTCAAGCTGGTCCGCGAAGCGGCGGGCATGACCGAGTATCTGCTGCCGCCATTGCCGAACACGCTGTACACGCGAGATACGACCTGCTGGATCTACGGCGGGGTCACGCTCAACTCGCTGTATTGGCCTGCGCGCCACGAAGAGCCGATCCTCACGACGGCGATCTACAAGTTCCACCCGGACTTCGCCGGGAAGGTGAATGTCTGGTGGGGCGATCCGACCAGGGATCACGGACTGGCCACACTCGAAGGTGGCGACGTGATGCCGATCGGCAAGGGCAATGTGCTGATCGGTTTGAGCGAACGCACCTCGCGTCAGGCGATCAGCCAGCTCGCTGCGGCTCTGTTCAAGCAGAAGGCAGCCGAGCGCATCATCGTGGCTGCCATGCCGAAGTTGCGCGCCGCGATGCATCTCGACACCGTGTTCACCTTCGCCGACCGCGACTGCGTGCTGCTCTATCCTGATATCGTCAACAACATCACGGCGTACTCCTATCGGCCGGCCAACAATGCCACCGGCATCGAACTGCGGAAGGACGAAAAGTCGTTCGTGGACGTCGTGGCCGAATCGCTCGGCCTGAAGAAGCTGCGCGTTGTCGAGACGGGCGGCAACGCCTATATGCGCGAGCGAACGCAGTGGGACAGCGGAGCCAACCTTGTTTGCGCGTCGCCGGGTGTCGTGTTCGCCTATGACCGCAACACCTATACCAACACGCTGTTGCGCAAGGAGGGGATCGAGGTGATCACCATCGTCGGCGCCGAGTTGGGGCGGGGCCGCGGAGGAGGACACTGCATGACCTGTCCGATTACCAGGGACGCGGTGGACTATTAGGCGGATCGCATGGGATCGGCCGTGGCCGGGGTGTTACGGCCGCGCGCTGCTTCGGCATGCAGCGGAGCGCACCATCTCCGCGTGTCGTTCGCGAAGACCATTTGCAGCACTTGCGCGTCTATTTCATCGCATTTGAATTTCACTGTCGGACTGCGGCACAAACTGCATACTCGAACCTGACGGATGTCACAGATTCGAGAACTCGGTCCTGCAGCAGTGCAACTTTATTTGTATCATCAACCTAACGGTGTATAACAGCGGTGCCCCACGGGCGCGCATTCGTTCGCTTCGCCCAATTGGGCAGGTAGGAGACGCTCGATATTGAGATTCAGTGTCGAACGTCGCCGGGGACGTGAGTGCGTGCCGTGAAGCCACATAGCTCTTCCTCCAGCGAGATCGATCGTCCGGGCGTCAGGGAGTGGCTGCGGCTTGGGTCGGAACATACCAGCGACCGCCTGTACTGGATGTCCTCAGCCGATCTTCTCTTTGCAGTACGTCCCTCGCCTGGAGGCGGCTTCGTGTATGAGGGGATCAATCCGGCGTTTGAGGCTCAGCTCGGTATTTCGTCGGAAGCCATCCGGGAGATGGACGTCTCCGATTGCCTGAGCAAGGAAGACGCCAGAACGGTTTGCAAAACCCTTCGCACCTGTCTCGCAGAAGGAACGGAGGTCAGGACTTGTCATCGTCTTGGATTCGGCAGTCAGCGGCAGAATATGGAGACAACCATCGTTCCGGTCACGGATTCCCTGACCGGGTCTACGGCCACCCGGTTGATCGGCAGCCATCGCCTCGTGCGCAATGGCGCCTTCGAAAACGCGACCGGACGCGTGGAGGGCACGCCGTCGAGTTTCAATTTGGCGTCCATTCAGGAGGATATCCAGCAGCGGATTGCTTCCGATCTGCACGATTCGACATGCCAGCATTTGATCGCTGCGAGCCTGGGCCTGATGCGAATCCGGCGGAGCCTGGGCGATCCGGTGAGGGCCGAGCGGCTTTGCCAGGAGATCGACGCATCGATCGACGAAGCGCTGAGGGAAATTCGCGCCTTTGCCTATCTGCTGCATCCGCAGGATCTGACGCTCGAGAGGCTGAAGGCCACGATCGAGCACTACGCAGATGGTTTCGCGGCGCGCACGTCGCTGCGGGTCACGACCAGAATCGCGTCAGACGTCGATCTGTTGCCTTACGAAAAGCAGCGCTCGATCCTGCGAGTCGTTCAGGAGGCCCTCACGAACGTGTTTCGTCATGCGAAGGCGACGGAAGTGGGTATCGTCCTTGATGTGGCCGAGAGCGAACTTCGGCTGACGATCAGCGACAACGGGTGCGGGCTTCACGCGGACCACGCCAAGCCGGGCGCGAAGGCGATATCGATCGGCGTTGGAATTCCCGCAATGAGAGCGAGACTCCAGCAAATCGGAGGTTCGCTCGACATTTGCTCCGATACGACAGCGCGCCGCTCCGGCACGATACTTCGCGCGGTGTTTCCACATGGACTGACGACGAACAGGCGCAACAAGCGAAAGGCCAGCACTGGCATACGAGAACCACAAGAACGCTATGAGGGAAGAAGAACACTGAACACCGGCGGCAAGCGAAAATAGAGCAGTTCAAGCCGGGCCGCCGTGTGAATGACCCTGGAGTCCTCTGACATGAAGCGTTTTCTTATCGCTGATGATCACGATGCCGTGCGATCGGGCTTGCGAGCGGTGCTCGAACAACGAACGGACTGGGAAGTGGTCGCCGAGGTGAACGACGGCGGCAAGGTGTTGAGCGCCGCAATCGAAAGTCAGCCGCATGTCGCGATCGTGGATTTCTCAATGCCGCGAATGACCGGCGTGGAGGTCGCGAGGCGGATCAGAGAATATCCGTTGCAGACGGAAGTCTTGATCTTCACGGTGCACAACTCCGGCCTGCTTGCAGAGCAGGCATTCGAGGCCGGTGCACGCGCGTTCCTGGTCAAATCGGATGCGAACAGATTGCTGCTGGCGGCCGTCGAATCGCTTCTGGTGCACAGGCGGTTTTGCAGCGTGAGTTGCCCGAATGGGGCGAACCGGGCATCCTGCGGCAATGCCGACAAGTATCACGGGCTCACTCCGCGCGAGCAGCTCGTCGTCAAGCTGGTCGCCGAGGGTTACAGCAACAAGAGCATCAGCGCGATCCTGAACCTCAGTGTCAAGACGACAGAGGCGCATCGGGCGGCGGCTATGCGCAAGCTGGACGTGAATTCAACTGCCGGCCTGGTCCGATACGCCGTACGGGCGTCACTCGTCGAGGCGTGAGGGCGCATTGGCCCCGGAGATGTCAGGGGCAAACGCGCCAGCTGAGTACATTCGCAGAGGCATTTCAGGGTTTTGTAGGATAACCCTGCGGCGGACGATCGATAGGATCGTTCGACTTTGCCGCCGCCGGTCATCTGCTCGATTGTGACTGGAAAAACGAGAACGACGCCCGTGAAACGCATCTTGATTGCGGATGATCATGAAGTCGTGCGCTCCGGGCTTCGCGCAATCGTTGAAATGCAGTCGAACTGGATTGTTGCGGGCGAAGCCAGCAATGGAGAGCAGGCCATTGCGTTGGCTTTGGAGGCGAGGCCCGACATCGTGATCGTCGACTATTCGATGCCCCTCATCAACGGACTGGAGGTCAGTCGCCGTCTCAGGGCGCTTCATCAGCGTACGGAAGTCTTGATCTTGACGATGCATGAAGATGAGGAACTGCTGACGGAAGCTGTTCTGGCCGGCGTACGTGGCTTTCTGTTCAAGTCGGATGCCAAGAAGCACCTCATTTTCGCAATCGAGGCGCTGCTCGACGGGAGACCCTATTTTACCAGCGCCCTTGTGGAGAAGCTCCTGCACGACTACCAGCTCAACAAGCGGGGCAAGTCGGGCATGCTGCTAACGTCGCGCGAGCAAAGCATCGTCCAATTGATTGCGGAAGGGCATACCAACAGATCCATAAGCGTCATTCTGAAGCTGAGCGTGAAGACGGTCGAGACTCATCGTGCCTCGGCAATGCGCAAGCTCGGGATGTCGTCAACGGCCGAACTGGTCCGGTATGCCATCCGCAAGAAGCTGGTTGTGCCGTGACTATCAGATCTGCCCGTCGTTGAGACGATTGACAGGGTGGCGGGTGTTTTGCCCGACGAACCAAGATTGCAGTGGCCGAACGTCTACGGTCAGGTGGCGCCCGCTGGGCGCAGCGTGATCCGGGTCAACTCGGAGGGGCGACCGAGTCGCAGCGCAAAGCCCGGCCACAAGCCGGTGCCGTTGTTCACATAAAGCGTCATCCCGTCGACATCGTAACGACCCGATACGAAGCCGGCGTTGGCGCGTGCGGCCAGCCGGTCGATCCCGAGGATCAATCCGCCGTGCGTGTGTCCGGACAGTTGCAGAGCCACGCCGAGCTTCGCAGCGTGCCGCGCGTCGCTCGGCTGGTGATCGAGCAGGATGACGGGGACGCCGTTGGGAACATCCTCGAGAGCGGCAGCATGATCCCTGACAGGCCCTCTGTGGCGCGACGCCCGGTCGGTGATCCCTGCAACAGCCAGTTGGCCACCGTCGCGATCCAGAATGATGCTCGTGTTTTCGAGCGACAGCAGTCCCAGTTCGGCGAAGCGCGCCATCCATGGGCCGTAGCCAAAGATGTACTCGTGATTGCCCGAGATCACATAGACGCCGTCGGTCGCCTTCAGATCCCGCAGTGGCTCAATGTCGGCGCGTCGCGCATCGAGAGTGCCGTCGATCAGGTCCCCTGTGATCGCGATCAGATCGACGCCGAGCTTGTTCGACCGCTCGACGACGGCGCGCGCCCATGAGGCGGGAAACAGCCGGCTGATGTGGAGATCGGTCAATTGCAGAATTGTGTATCCGTCGAATTGCCGCGGAAGTCCGCGGATACCGACTTCGATGTCTTTCAGCGGCGGAATCCGCATCGCCTGATGGACGCCGATTGCCGCTGCGACGCCGGCCAGCCCCGCCAATCCGTAGCGGACGCCATCAGGCGCGCTCACGATGCCGCCATGGATCAGCATTCCGACCAGAAGTCCGGCATCGAGCAGCAATTGCAGCAGCGCCAGCAGGACGATCGCGCCGAACGCCCAATTGAAGAGAGCGACCACTGGACGCGGAAACTCCGGAGAGAACACTGAACCCGACGAGAGCTTGCTCCACCGGTGAAACTGCAACGCGACCAAGATGAGCGCCGCCGCCACGATCTTGATCGAGAGCGGCAATTGTAGCGGCCAAATAAAGCGCGTCAGGATCAGCAGGTAGGCCAGGCCGAAGATGAGCTGGGGAATCGGTTCGCTCCGGATTTGATCAGTGTGTAGTATGTAGGATTGGTAGAGCGAAGCGAAGCCCAACAAGGGTCTGTCCGCGGACGAGGGATGATGGGTTTCGCAAGTGCACGCCTCATCCTGAAGGGTCGGCGAAGCATGCGGTTCGCCGTCCCCATGGACGATCGATCGGGCCAGTGAGCAGATCGACACCGATTTCCCGAAGCGCGGAGCACGCCGCATCGATATCAGTGACCGCTGATGGTCAACAGCACGCGTGGCCCTGTGGACGACGGCCTAACCGGCAACGGCGCGACGAGCGGAGGTGCGCGGGATGCGGCGCGTTCGTGCGTCAACGTCAGAACCGACGCTCCATGCAAACAGACCCGGTGCCCTGCATCAGGTTCGGGTAAGGCCTATCAAGTTATCAAGTCGGAACTTGGGGAGATGATTGGTAGCGGGAGAGGGACTCGAACCCCCGACCCCAGGATTATGATTCCCGTGCTCTAACCAGCTGAGCTACCCCGCCACAGGGATCGCGGAGGCCGAAAACGGCCGATCTCGCGAACGCGCGGCATATAATGAGGGGGGCGGTGGGAAGTCAAGCCAAGGTCGCTTGAGATGTGACTTGGCTGATTTGGCAGCGGAATCCGACCTTTGGCCACCGGACTCGTGGAGAGTCCCCCTCACCCGGAATCCGCGCCTTGCGCGGATTCCGGCCTCTCCCCGCGGGCGGGGAGAGGCGAAGGAAGAAATCCCCTATTTCGGCCGGACCGTCTGGTCGCCGCCGGGGCTGCCGGGGGGCGGGACGACGGGCATGCTGCCGTCGGTGCTCGGCGCCGGAGCGTGCATTTCGGGGTCCACGCCGGCGGGTGGGCAGAGCACGCCGTCGGATTTTGCGAGCTTGTCGCCGAGCGGTTCCCGGGACTGGCCGGTGGTGGTGCCGTCCGGCGCGGTGGCGCGGTTCGGGCGGTCCTGCGGGGCGCAGTCGGCGACGTGTTGCGGGGATGGCGGCGCGGTCATTTGCGGCGGCGTCGCCGGGGCGGGCGGGGCCTGCGCGATCGCAGGCCCAAAGGCTGCGATCACGAGGCTTGCCAGGATGATGTTTGCTGTCGTGCGCATGGGAGGGAAACGCGCGGAGCCCGCGCGCTGTTCCCACCCAAAAGCGCGATGTGATCGCGCTTTCGTCTTCGTTTTGAGCATGATCTGATCGGAAAACCGCTTCACACTTTTCCGGATCATGCTCGACATTACGATTTGTGGTAGCGGATCAGCGAGAAGTGCCCCATCGGCGGCATGGGGCGGCGCTCTGCCAGGGTGACGCCGCCGTGCTTGGCGGCCCAGTCGACGAGGCGCTGCCACGGGAATTCCGGGCGCCACCCGAGGCGACGGGCGAGCGGCGCGAAGGCAAGCTCGGAGAGCTTGCGCAGGCCCTTTTCCGCGCCGATGTGGTTGACCAGGATCAGCTCGCCGCCGGGCTTGAGCACGCGCACGAATTCGTCGAGCGTGCCTTCGGGATCGGGCACGGCGGTGATGACATATTGCGCCACCACGGCGTCGAAGGAGGCGTCGGGAAACGCAAGGTTCTTCGCGTCCATCACCGAGAGCACTTCGACATTGGAGAGGCGCATGCTCCGCACGCGTTGTTGCGCCTTGCGCAGCATCGGCTCGGAGATGTCGACGCCGCAGATCCTCGTGGTGCGCGAATAATCCGACAGCGAAAGACCGGTGCCGACGCCGACGTCGAGGATGCGGCCGCCGATGCGGTCGGCCTCCGCGATGGTCGACTGCCTTCCGGCATCGAACACCTTGCCGAATACGAGATCATAGACCGGCGCCCAGCGGCCATAGGCCTTCTCGACCCCGGCCCGCGAGATGTCTGCTGCCATGCCCCCTGCCCCGGAATTTTTTTAGCCGCGGACCGCCTCGACGAGCGGCCTCGCCGTGCTCGTAGCGACCTTTGCGGCAGCGCTCTGGATGAAGCCGCCGCCGAGCACGCGCGCCTGCCCGCTGGCTGCGTCGTAGAACACGCAGGCTTGTCCCGGCGAGACGCCCTCTTCGCCGGCGACGAGCTCGACCTCGTAATGGCCGTTTGCACCGCGCAGCCACGCCGGCTGCGGCGCGCGAGTGGATCGCACGCGGACGAACAGCTCGAGGCCGGCTCCGATGGCGCTGTCGATATCGCCGCCGCCGATCCAGTTGACGTCGCGCAAGGTGATGCGATGCATCTTCAGAGCCTCACGCGGGCCGACGACGACGCGGCGATTGGCGGCATCGAGCCGCACCACGTAAAACGGCGCGGCGGCCGCGATCCCGAGGCCGCGGCGCTGGCCGATGGTGAAATTGGCGATGCCGTGATGCTGGCCGAGCACGCGGCCGTCGAGATCGACGATGTCACCAGGGTCCATCGCGTTCGGACGCAGGCGCGTGATGATGTCGGTGTAGCGGCCCGTCGGCACGAAGCAGATGTCCTGGCTGTCGTGCTTGTCGGCGACGGACAGACCAAAGCGGCGCGCGAGCTCGCGCGTCTCGGGCTTGGTCATGTCGCCGAGCGGGAAGCGCAGGAAGTCGAGCTGCTCCTGCGTGGTCGCGAACAGGAAATAGCTCTGGTCGCGATCGGCATCAGCAGCGCAGACCAGCGCGCGCGAGCCGTCCTCGCGGCGGCGCGAGGCGACGTAATGGCCGGTGGCGAGCGCCTGGGCGCCGAGCTCGCGCGCTGTCTTGAGGAGGTCGCGGAATTTGACTGATCGGTTGCACTCGATGCACGGCACCGGCGTCTCGCCGAGCGCGTAAGAGTCGGCAAAGTTGTCGATGACGGACTCGCGAAAGCGGTCCTCGTAGTCGAGCACGTAATGGGGAATGCCGAGCTTGGCCGCGACGTCGCGCGCGTCGTGGATGTCCTGGCCGGCGCAGCAGGCGCCCTTGCGGTGGGTGGCCGCACCATGATCGTAGAGCTGGAGCGTGATGCCGACGACGTCGTAACCCTCGGCCTTGAGCAGCGCAGCCGTCGTCGAGGAGTCGACGCCGCCCGACATGGCAACGACGACCCTGGTATCCTCAGGACGGCCTTCGAGATCCAGACTGTTGAGCATGGGCTTAAGCTGACGTGACGGCGGCGTTTCCCGCGATTCCTGTTGCGCTTCCCGATCGCTTGGACCGGGACGGCAGCGGTCCCCGGGAACCCCTTGGTTCCCTCGGGGGCACTGGCTGGCCCGGTCGAAAGCGGCTGAGAGCACCCTTTAATATAGGCGGCCTTCCGGTGAAGCAATCATGCCGGCCCCGCGCTTTCAGGCAATTCTTGCCGGGGCGGCAGAAATGACGGGGCCAGAGGCGGGGTGGTGGCGGCCGGGATAATTGAGTAAATAATTGATTCTACTATATAATTTTTCAGCGCGAGGGATTGGCCCGCTCCTTGCTGATCTCCTGACCCGAAGATGTTTTCAAGGGGTCGCCTGTGGTCGGTAGTACATCAGACGTAGCGGCAAGTGCGCAGGTCTCCAGCGTGCAGCAGAAGCCTGCCCGGCCGCAGACCAAGGACCAGGCGCCGAGTTCCTCCTTCGGCGACCTGGTCGACAGCAACACCCAGGCCATCAGCAACAGCGCCCAATCCTCCAGCCAGGACAACGCGCCGCGGCACAGCGACGCGTCGTCCACGTCGTCGTCGTCCTCCTCGTCGGACCGGAGCAACAGCTCCTCGACCGACCAATCCTCGCAGAGCAAGGCGAGCGACGACACGAATTCCCAGGCAACGACGGCCGCCAGCGACACGTCGGCCGCTCCGGCCAAGGCCGATGGCAAGGCCAAGGACAAGGCCGACGCTTCCACCGCCAAGTCGGGCGATAAGTCGGGCGACACCAAGGACGGCACCAAGGACACCAAGACCGACAGCACCGACGGCCTCGCCGCCGCGGTGGACGCCTCGGCCGCCGCGCAGACCGCGACGCCGGCCGCAACGCCCGATCCGACCGCCGTTCCGGTTGCCGCGCCCGCGGTGCCGGTCGACCCGAATGCCGCGGCGAACCAGGCCGCCAACGCTGTTTCTTCGCCGCTGACGATTGCAGCTGCCGGCATCGCCGCCAGCGCCTCGACCACGGCGCAGATCGCCGGCACCAAGACGGACGCGTCCGGCAAGATCGCCAAGACCGGCGATGGCAAGACCACCGATGCGAAGGCCGCACTCACCGAGGTGGCGGTTGCGAACACCGACGGCACCGCAACCGATGTCACGGCGAAGGCCGCGCAGGTCACCGCGGTCGACCAGGGCACGCCGAAGACCTCGTTCAAGGCGGTCGCGACTGCGCAAGGCCAGACCGACGTCTCCAATATCGGCCAGGACGCCGGCAACACCGCACAGGCCGCGACCACGGCCCAAAATCCCGCAACCGCGACGATCGCGGCGACCAACGCCGCCGCGCATCCGCAAGGCTCAAAGCCGCAGACTGACGCGGCCGCGACCGACGCGAAGGCCGATGCGGCCAATCGCACCGCTGACGCCGTGCCGGCCGCGCCCACCACACATGCGCATGCCGATACGCAAGCGGTTGCCGCTGCGACCACCGACGTCAGCACGCAGGCAGCGAACGCCGTGCAGACGCCGCTGACCACGACGACATCGATGGCCACCGCTTCCACCGCGACACTCACCGCGACCGCGGCCAATCCGAACGCCGTGCCGATCGCCGGCATCCCGGTCGAGATCGCCGCTGCCGCGCGCGCCGGAAAGACTCGCTTCGACATCAGCCTCGATCCTGTCGATCTCGGCCGTATCGACGTCCGCATCAATGTCGACCGCAACGGCCAGGTCACTTCGCATCTCACCGTCGAGAAGCCGGAGACGCTGCAGATGCTGCGGCAGGACGCGCCGCAATTGCAGCGGGCGCTCGACGATGCCGGCCTCAAGACCGGCAGCAACGGGCTCTCCTTCAGCCTGCGCGACCAGAACTCGTCGGGCCAGAACGCCGGCCAGAACAACGACAATGGCAGCAATTCGCGCCGGCTGATCATCAGCGAAGACGATCAGGCCGCGAGCGCCCCCGTCGGCCGCAGCTATGGCCGCATGCTCGGATCGAGCAGCGGCGTCGATATCAGAGTGTGAGGAGTATCAGGCAATGACCACCACGAATGCCGCCACCGCACCGTCAGTCGTCTCCGGTACGACGCCGACCTCGTCATCATCCTCGTCGAACTCGAGCCTGAGCTCGTCCACGGGCGCAACGCTCGCCGGCAATTTCCAGACCTTCCTGACGCTGCTGACCACGCAGCTGCAGAACCAGAATCCGCTCGATCCGCTCGACACCAACCAGTTCACCCAGCAGCTGGTGCAGTTCGCCGGCGTCGAGCAACAACTGAAGACCAACGACTCGCTGTCGCAGCTCGTCACCTTGCAACAGACCACGCAGGCGACGCAGGCGCTGGATTTCGTCGGCAAGACCGCGGTGGTCGACGGCACCACCGCGACGATGTCGCAGTCCTCGGTGACCTGGCACCTCAACGTGCCCTCCAGCGCCACGGTCAATATCTCCATCGCCAATTCCACCGGCCAGACCGTCTTCACCGGCCAATATACCGCCGGCCAAGGCAGCGACATTCCCTTCACCTGGAACGGCCAGGGCAACGACGGCACACAATGGCCTGACGGCAAGTACACCATCACGGCGACCGGCAAGGACGCCTCGGGCAATTCTGTCGGCGTCGCCGCGCAGGTGCAGGGCACGGTGAGTTCCGTCGACCTGACCCAATCGCCACCGCTGCTCTCGATCGACGGCAACAGCTACACGCTGAGCCAGGTGAAGAGCGTGGTGGCGGCCAGCAGCAGCAGCGGCAGCTGAGGCAGAGGCTGAATAGTGCTTCTACAAACTTGGTGTCGTCCTGGCGAAAGCCAGGATCCATAGCCACCGAAGATCGTTTCAAGGCGAGGATGTAACCCCACGTCTTCGTCAAACTACTCCTTGGGCTCATGGGTCCTGACTCTCGTCAGGACGACAATTGAGGCCCTTGCGACGTCAACGCAGGCCCCGTTCGTTAGTAAAGTATTTACGAAGACCCCGCTCAGCCGGCTGAAAGCGCGTTCTCAGCCCGCCGGGCCGGCTTCGTTCCAGCCGGATTCAACGAGAATTGTATTGAAGCCTTAGGCTTAGCGGATTTTTAAGCCGGCACGCGTAGGGTTACGGCGTGAGTTCAGTGGTTGAGAGTTTGTGAGTACGCCATGACAGAACCCCATCGCCCGAGGGTAAAATACGTCATCGGGCCGGACGGCAGTCCGCTGACGATTGCAGATCTGCCCGCACCCGGCACCAAACGCTGGGTCATCCGACGCAAGGCCGAAGTCGTAGCCGCGGTTCGTGGCGGACTTCTCTCGCTCGAGGAGGCCTGCAGCCGTTATACCCTGACGGTCGACGAATTCCTCTCCTGGCAGTTTTCCATCGACCAGCACGGTCTGGCGGGTCTTCGCACCACCCGCATCCAGCAATATCGCCAGTAAGCGATCCGGAAATCTGCTGCTTTTGACGAAAATCGGCCTCGCCCCGCGAGGTCGATTTTTTTCATATTTGCGTTTGGCGCGACTTTTGTCCGAGCTCTTAACCTTCGTTAACCATATCGAAACCATCACCTAGGCAATAATTGCCCAGTCGGCCTTTCCAGTGAAAGCAGCCGAATCTGTCGGGGCGGTTGCTTGCAAGGTCTTGCGGACTTCTTAAAGGGTATTGGCGCCGCCCGGTTCGGGGCGATGATCGCGGTCACCGCCGCGCTCGTCGGCTTCTTTGCCTTCGTCATCATGCGCGTCACCACGCCGCAGATGACGACGCTGTTCACCGACCTCAGCGTCGAAGATTCTTCCAGCATTATCAAAGACCTGGAACGCCAGGGCATCCAGTTCGAGCTGCGCAATGAGGGTACCATCATCATGGTGCCGAAGGACAAGGTCACTCGCCTGCGCATGAAGCTCGCCGAGGGCGGCCTCCCCAAGGGCGGCGGCGTCGGCTACGAGGTCTTCGACAAGTCGGATGCGCTCGGCACCACCTCTTTCGTCCAGAACATCAATCATCTGCGCGCGCTCGAGGGCGAGCTCGCCCGCACCATCCGCGCCATCGACCGGATCCAGGCCGCCCGCGTCCATCTAGTACTACCCGAGCGCCCACTGTTCGCGCGCGAGGCGCCGGAGCCGTCGGCCTCGATCGTGGTGCGGGTCCGAGGCTCGCTCGAAGCCCAGCAGATCCGCGCCATCCGCCACCTCGTCGCCTCTGCCGTCAACGGCCTGAAGCCGCAGCGGGTCTCCATCGTGGATGAGGCCGGCCAGCTGCTCGCCGACGGTGCCCAGACCGATCCGGAGCAGGCTGCAGGCGACGACCGGCGCGTCGCCTTCGAAAAGCGGCTGCGCAAGCAGGTCGAGGACATCGTCTCCTCCGTGGTCGGCTCCGGCCGCGCCCGCGTCCAGCTCTCCGCGGATTTCGACTTCAACAAGATCACCCAGACCTCGGACAAGTTCGATCCCGAAGGCCGCGTGCTGCGCTCGACCCAGACCCGCGAAGAGCAGAGCATGACCGCCGACAACAACGGCCAGGTCACGGTCAACAACGAGCTCCCCGGCCAGCAGCAGAACAGCGGCGTGGCAGCGAAGGACCAAAGCAAGAAGAGCGAAGAAACCAACAATTACGAGATCTCCCGCACCACCAAGACCGAGGTGACCGAGGCCGGAAGAGTCAATCGCATCTCGGTCGCGGTGCTGGTCGATGGCATCTACACCAAGAACGACAAGGGCGAACTCGCCTACACGGACCGCACCAAGGAGCAGCTCGACCGCATCGCCACCCTGGTTCGCTCGGCGATCGGCTTCGATCAGAAGCGGGGCGACCAGGTCGAGGTCGTCAATCTGCGCTTTGCCGACGCCCCCTCCACCACCCCGATCGCCGAACCGTCTGGCTTCCTCGGCATGCTGCAGTTCACCAAGGACGACATCATGTACTTCGTCGAGCTCGGCGTGATGATGATGCTCGGCCTGGTCGTGATGTTCATGGTGATCCGTCCGCTGGTGAAGCGCATCCTCGCCTCCGACGAGGTCGCGGCCGCCATCAGCGGCGTCCTGGCGGGCCCCGCAGCTTCCGAAGAGGCTGCACCGGCCGGCGGCCAGGCGCTGATACCGAGCGGCACCGCGAGCGCGATCGACGTCGCCACCGTCCAGGGCCAGGTCCATGCCCAGTCCGTTCATCGCGTCGGCGAGCTCGCCGAGCGCAACCCCAACGAAACCGTCGCCATCATCCGTCAATGGCTGACCGAACCCGCGAAATGATCGAGTGAACTGACATGGCCGGCAATCTGCAAAACGCCAACTCGAACGACATCACCAGCGTGATCTCCACGCTTGGCCAGCGCGCGGGCAGCCGGGCGAGCAGCGGCAAGACCGAGGTCGTGGCAGGGCCGAAGCGCGCCGCGATCCTGATGCTGGCGCTCGGCGAGCAATATGGCGGCAAGATCTGGTCGCTGCTCGACGATGACGAGGTACGCCAGCTCTCGCTGGAAATGTCGACGCTCGGCACCGTCGAGGTCGACACGGTCGAGGACATGCTGCTCGAATTCGTCTCGCGCATGTCGGCCTCCGGCGCGCTGATGGGCAATTTCGACGCCACCGAGCGACTGCTGCAGCAATATCTTGCGCCCGAGCGCGTCAACGGCATCATGGACGAGATCCGCGGCCCTGCGGGGCGCAACATGTGGGAGAAGCTCTCCAACGTACAGGAAGAGGTTCTCGCCAACTACCTCAAGAACGAATACCCGCAAACCATCGCGGTGGTGCTGTCGAAGCTGAAGCCGGAGCATGCCGCGCGCGTGCTCGGCATCTTCCCCGAAGACCTCGCGCTCGACGTCGTCAACCGCATGCTGAAGATGGAAGCGGTGCAGAAGGAGGTGATCGAGAGCGTGGAGAAGACGCTGCGCACCGAGTTCATGTCGAACCTGTCGCAGACCCGCCGCCGCGACGCCCACGAGGTGATGGCGGAAATCTTCAACAATTTCGATCGCCAGACCGAAACCCGCTTCATCACCTCGCTCGAAGAGGACAACCGCGAATCCGCCGAGCGCATCAAGGCGCTGATGTTCACCTTCGACGACCTCGTGAAGCTCGATTCCGGTTCGGCCCAGACGTTGATGCGCAACGTTGACAAGGACAAGCTCGGCGTGGCGCTGAAGAGCGCCAACGAGGACGTCCGCAACTTCTTCTTCGGCAACATGTCCTCGCGCGCCGCCAAGATGCTGCAGGACGACATGGCGGCAATGGGACCGGTCCGCCTGCGCGACGTCGACGAGGCCCAGGCGCTGTTGGTCAACCTCGCCAAGGACCTCGCCGCCAAGGGCGAGATCATGCTGACCAAGAACCGCGCTGACGACGAGCTGGTATACTGATGGGCGCCCCGGCCAAATTCCTGTTCGATACCGACTTCGCCGCGCCCGACCGGACGCGCGAAAAGGCCGCAACCGCGGCAGAGATCGCGCAAAAGGTCGCGGAAGCCGAAGCGCGCGCCTATCAGGACGGTTTTGCGGCGGGCCAGCGCGAGGCCAAGGCGGAAAGCGACCGCCGCGTCGCCCTCGCCATGGAAGAGATCAACATTGCGGTCCGTGGCATTGCCGCAGGCATCGGCAACATCGAGAGCAAGATGGAGACCGAGGCGGTCGACGTCGCGGTCGCGGTGGCGCGAAAGCTGTGCGCCGACCTGGTTGCCGCCGAGCCGCTTGGCGAGATCATGGCGCTGGTGAAGGACTGCTTCTCGCACCTGGTCGCGACTCCGCATCTCGTGGTCCGCATCAACGACGCGCTCTACGACGTCGCTCGCGAGAAGATGGAGCGGCTCGCCAAGCAGAGCGGCTTCGAAGGCCGGCTGGTGATCCTGGCCGAGCCCGAAATTGCCACCGGCGACTGCCGGATCGAATGGGCCGATGGCGGCGTCGTGCTGGAACGCAGCGCAATCGCGGCCAAGATCGACGACATGGTCGGACGCTATATCGCGTCCCGCAAGGGGAACTAAGCCATGAGCGAGAACGACGGACAGGTCCCGCTGCCCGATCTCAACGGCCCGTTGCCGCCTGCCGGCGCCGACGTCGGCTACAACGAGGACGAATATGCCTCGCGCGTCGCCGCCGATCTCGAAGCCGTCTTCGACGTGCCGGTGCAGGTCTCGGCCGTGCTCGGCCGCTCCAAGATGGATGTCGGCGAGTTGCTCAAGCTCGGACCGGGCACCGTGCTCGAGCTCGACCGCCGCGTCGGCGAGGCGATCGACATCTACGTCAACAACAAGCTGGTCGCCCGCGGCGAAGTCGTCCTCGTCGAGGACAAGCTCGGCGTGACCATGACCGAAATCATCAAGACCGAACGCAGCTAGTAGCGCAAGAATAGACGCGCGGCAGCGCGACCAGACGGACAGGAGACTGACATGCGGCTTCTCATCGTTGGCACATTGAAGGGCCAGCTCACCACCGCCACCAAGATCGCGATGGAGAATGGCGCCACCGTGACCCATGCCGAGGATCACGAGCAGGCGATGCGCGTGCTGCGCGGCGGCAAGGGCGCAGACCTCCTGCTGGTCGATGTCGCCCTCGACATTCGCGACCTCGTGATGCGGCTCGAGGCCGAGCATATCCACGCTCCGATCGTCGCCTGCGGCATCACCAACGATGCCCGCGCCGCGGTCGCCGCGATCCACGCCGGCGCCAAGGAATACATCCCTCTGCCGCCGGATCCGGAGCTGATCGCAGCGGTGCTGGCCGCCGTCGCCAACGATTCCCGCGAACTGGTCTATCGCGACGACGCGATGGCGCGGGTGATCAAGCTCGCCCAACAGATCGCAGGCTCCGATGCCTCGGTGATGATCACCGGCGAATCCGGCACCGGCAAGGAAGTGCTGGCGCGCTACGTCCACACCCGCTCGGCCCGCGCCAAGCGTCCGTTCATCTCGATCAACTGCGCCGCGATCCCCGAGCATCTCCTGGAGTCCGAGCTGTTCGGCCACGAGAAGGGCGCCTTCACCGGGGCGATCGCCCGCCGCATCGGCAAGTTCGAGGAAGCGACCGGCGGCACGCTGCTGCTGGACGAAATCTCCGAGATGGACGTCCGCCTGCAATCGAAACTGCTGCGCGCCATCCAGGAACGCGTGATTGACCGCGTCGGCGGCACCAAGCCGGTGCCGGTGGACATCCGCATCATCGCGACCTCGAACCGCAACCTCGCCGACGCGGTGCGCGAAGGCACGTTCCGCGAGGACCTGCTGTTCCGCCTCAACGTCGTGAACCTGAAGATCCCGCCGCTGCGCGAGCGTCCCGCCGACATCATGGAGCTCGCCCAGCATTTCGTGAAGAAATACGCCGAGGCCAACGGCGTGCCGATGCGCCCCATCTCGGCCGAAGCCAAGCGCGTGCTCTCCACCAACCGCTGGCAGGGCAACGTTCGCGAGCTGGAAAACACCATGCACCGTGCGGTGCTGATGGCGCAGGGCGACGAGATCGGCCCCGATGCGATCCTCACCCCGGATGGCGACCGCCTCGACCTCGCCAAGACGCCGCCCGCCGTGGCGCATGCCACCATGGCCGCCGAGCAGGTGACGCGCGCGCTGGTGGGCCGCACCGTCGCCGACGTCGAGCGCGATTTGATCCTGGAGACGCTCAAGCACTGCCTCGGCAATCGGACCCATGCCGCCAACATCCTCGGCATCTCGATCCGCACGCTGCGCAACAAGCTCAACGAATATGCCGACGGCGGCATCCCGGTCACGCCGGCCGGCACGCCGGGTGAGTATCCGCGGATGCCGATGATCGGGGCGTAGGGCCCCTTAGAACATAAAGCTGACGAACGAATGCCCGGGTCAGTCCCGGGCATTTTCTTTTGGAGGCTCACCCGCCCGCCACACCCTCGATGTCGTCCTGGCTTTCGCCAGGACGACGATGAGGGTCTCAACTCGCAGCACACGACATGGCCGCACCGCATCCGGCGACTAGGTCGTCGCCGCGCGAGGCCCTATAACGCTCGCGAGAACCACGCGAGGAAACACATGTCTGAAGCTCAAATCACCGATTGGCTGGCGTCGCAGCGGCAGGCGATGATCGATCTGTTGCGCGACGTCGTGAACATCGATTCCGGATCCTATGACAAGGAAGGCGTCGATGCGGTCGGTGCGCGGTTCGAGCGGCACTTTGCCGAGCACGGCATTCCGTTCCGGCGCGAGAGCCACGGCACGTTTGGCGATGCCATCCATGCCGAAGTGGCCAAGCCCGGAAGCAACGAGAAGCCGGTGCTGTTGATGGGGCATCGCGACACCGTGTTCGGCAAGGGCGAGGCCGGCAAGCGCCCGTTCACGATCAAGGACAAGCGCGCCTATGGGCCCGGCGTCGCCGACATGAAGGCCGGCGTTGTGATGAACATCTTCGTGGCCACCGCCTTCCACAAATTCGGCGGCAACCCGCATCCGATCAAGCTGCTGATCACCTCGGACGAGGAGATCGGCTCGCCCTCCTCGCGGCCGGTGATCGAACGTGAGGGGCGCTCAGCGCGCGCCGTGTTCAACTCCGAACCGGGCCGCCCGACCGGCAACGTCGTCACCAGCCGCAAGGGCGGCATCTTCATGCATATGGCCATCACCGGGAAGGCAGCGCATTCCGGCGCCAATTTCGCGGCGGGCATCAGCGCGATCGGCGAGCTCGCGCATAAGATCACGCAAATCCACGCGCTGACCGACCTCACCAAGGGCATCACGCTCAATGTCGGTCTCATCTCGGGCGGCCAGTCGGTCAACACGACGGCGCCTTATGCCGAGGGTCAGATCGACATGCGCTACGTCGACCCCAGGGATCGCGCCACTGTCATGGCCGAGATCGAACGGATCATCGCGACGCCTTACGTGCCCGGCACCACCGCGACGCTGACGATCAAGGGCGAGTTCGTGCCGGTGGTGCAGAGCGAAAGCTCGAAGGCACTGTTCGAAAATTACCAGGCTGCGGCGAGGCAGGCGGGGCTCACCACATTGCAAGGCGAGTTCTCCGGCGGCTGTGCCGATTCCGGCTTCACCGCCGCAGTGGGGACGCCGACGATTTGCGGCGTCGGACCAGTCGGCGGCCTCGCCCATTCGCCGGAGGAATATCTCGAGCTCGACAGCATCGTGCCACGCGCGCAGACGCTGGCACTGGCGATTCTGCGGGGGTGAAGGTGCCGTAGGGTGGATTAGTTAGCCGAAGGCGTAATCCACCAACTTCGTCCGGCGTTCGCCGAAGCATGGTGGGTTACGCTCAGCGTCTGCGCTTCGCGCAGTCGCGGGCTAACCCACCCTACGAGACCGTCACGAATAACTCGGCGCGTCGGGCTTGCGAAAAATGTGGATGGGATCGCCGGGCACGAACGGCTGGCCGCGAGACATCGCATAGGCGTAGAGCGCCAGATAGGCGATCGCCAGCGCGCCGACGGCGTAGAAGACCCAGACTGCAAGACGCTTGATCAAATCCTGACACCACATTGCGGAGAGACGGAGCGACCCCCGCTCAGGCGGGCCTTTTAGGCCGCGAGCGGGCAAATTGCCACCGGGCAAGACCTTCTGCCGCACCGCGGCGTCACGCACTCTTCACACGCAACGCGGGTAAAATCGATTGCCCCGCGCAACCTGTTGTTGATAGGATCGCTGAAACAACGGGAGGACGATTTCATGACTCTCTATGCGCAAAGCAGCGGGACTCACTCGACCAGCTCCGGCTCGTGGTCGGCCATTCCAGGCCTGACCGTCACCCTTCCCGGCGGCGTCGGCATCACCGCGATCGTCATCCTGAACGTCCCAAACCCCTACGCACAGGGCAATGATTTTCCCGGCGGGACTTTTGGCATCCAGGTGGGCAACACCGTGCAGGCCGTAACGGCGACCTTCACCTACAACGAGGCCCAGCCGCAATCCACCGGGCGCATCCCCACCACGCTCGTCGTCGGCGTGCCCCTGGTCCAAACCCCACAGCCGGTCACGGCTGTCTGGCAAAGCGTCCGCAACAGCAAGGTCATCATCGATACGCCGGCCACGCTGACCGTGCTGACGATCTAGTCATAGAGCTTGCTCACCTGGCGTGGACGTGCCGGCCCGGGGACGCTGACCTCGACGAGCCGGGCTGCGTCCTCCTCATGGTCGATCGCCACATATTGGCCGTGCCAGTAAGCGAGCGCGGCGTTGCGCGTCGAATTCCTGACATCCCTGACGCGGCCGATGACGATGCCGTGCGAATGGCGCTCGATGATGTCCTCGACCTCGCAATCGACGGATGACAATGCGCCGACCAGCAGCGGCACGCCCGATACCGCCGTGACCCACTGGCTGCCTGCAAAACGATCGGCCCCCTTCAGTCCACCCTTGCCGGCAAAGCGCTCGGCGATGTCGAGCTGGTCGGCCGCGAGGATGTTCACGCCGAAGGCGCCGTGGCGCCGGATCAGCGGGAAGGACGAGGCATCGCGGTTGATGCTGACCAGCAGCGTCGGCGGATCGACCGAGAGCGAGGTCACTGAAGTCACCGTCATGCCGGTGACGTCCTTGCCCCGCCCGGCGGTGATGACACTGACGCCGCCGGTGAGGTGACGCATGGCGCCGCGGAAATCGGCGGACGAGACGGGAATTTCGGTCATGAGATCGCGAGGCACTATGTTCATGGGCATGGTCCCCAAAGCGGGGTTTCCCTCTATTTAGGTACGATCGTCCGCCGACAAAAGATGGTTCAGGATCGAGCCTTCGAGACCGGCAAGCTCAAGAAACGCGAAAACAACCCCATGCACAGTAGGCGGGCGTCCGAATGCGACAGACTACGAATTATCCGAAATCGATTTGACCCGTCGGGCAAAACAGGAGTAGGGTGGCATGATGGCGGCATTCGGCTGGATGGCCCTGCCCGGCTAGACTAGTGCTGCCACCGAACCGGCAAGTTCAGCAAGCCCCGGAACGCCCAGCCGCCGATCCGCACCGGCTCGTCATCGGCGAGCTCGATTCCACGGGCGCGCGCGAACACGGTCGGCAGAGCGACGTCGGCGATCATGGCGCGCGAGGCGAAAGCGCCGGCGCAGAAATGCGGACCGGCGCCGAAGGCAACGCTCTTCGAGGTGTCGCGCCGCACGTCGAACGCGTCGGGGCGCTCGAAATGCTTCTCGTCGCGATTGGCCGAGCCGAACATCAGGAACACGCGCTCGTCCGTCTCGAAGGACACATCGCGAATGCTCCATGGCCTCGCGATGCGCCGCGGCGACATGCCGATCGGCGAGATCCAGCGGGCATATTCCTCGAACGCCTGCAGCCACGACACCTCGCCCTTGCGCACGAGGTCGAGCTGTTCGGGATGGGTGAGCAGAGCCCATACCGTGCCGGCAATCGCCTTGCGCGGCTCGTTCTGGCCGCCCGAGATTGCGAGCTTGACGTTGGCGCGCACGCTCTCCATCGGCATGCCGGAGGCGAGCAGCACGCCGAGAATGCTCTGATCAGGATGCTTGCGCATGACCGGCAGGATGTCGTCGATCGCAGCATCGATGCCCGACGTCGCAGCGTGGCAGCGCGCCTCGACTGCGGGATCGCCGCCGTAATTGGCGATGCCCTCGATCATGCCCTGCGACCAGGCATCCATGTCCGCAAAGCCGATATTGGTGAGGCCGGTGATCGACTTCAGGCATTCGCCGGAGAACGGCAGCGCGAAGTCGGCCATGAAATCGATCCGGCTTCCGGGTTCGAGACGATCAAGAATGCGATCGGCATGGGCCTGGAACAGCGCGGTCCAGTGCGCCTTCACCGTCTTCGGCGACACCGTCGGAAACATCGCCCGGCGCTCGATTTGATGCGCCTCGCCATCCTTGCGCATCATGTTGTGGCCCATCAGCCGGTTCATCAGGCCGGCGGGCTGGTGCGAGGAGAACACGTCGATCTGCTTCTCCGAGATCGAGATGTCGTCGCGGCTCGTCAGCAATGTCGAGCCGAGCTGCGGCACGAAGGCGATCGGCGCCTCCTTGCGCATTTTTGCCAGCATCGGATAAGGATCGGCCCAGAACGAAGTGGGGTCGATATCGACGCGCGGCGCGGTGCTCAAGGCGGGCTCCCCCCCTGAATTCTCGTGTGATTCAAGTCAGACTAGCGACTTCCGCCGCTGGCGTCTGTCCCTAGCGATAGGGACAGCGAGGCCCGTGTTACCTTAACGATCGATGAACCCTCAAAATGAAATAGCAGGAATAGGATGGCGCCTTCGGCAATCTTTGGTTGCTAATTCAATCTGACCGATTCTCAGATTGAATTTCGACGAGCGGACATGACCCCACGAGCCGCAATGACGCCGCGAAAAGCCGTCCTCGTCGGATCTGTCATCAGTTTTGGTACTGGCGTGCTCTTCGCAGGCGTCTTTGGGTACCCCTTATTTCATTGGTATCTCACGGGCGACATCGAGGTGATCTCGATGCGTACCGGACTTACTCTTGGCCACACGACGTATCGCGAATCCCCCGTGATTTTTGTCCTCCAGTTCGGGCAACAAGCTGCTTATTGCGCTCTGGGAGTTTTGCTTCTCGTGTGCGCCATCATCGTGCCGATCTATCATCGCAAGCGAATTTTCCGAACAGACTGAGAGTGATGATGTCATGAAGGGCGTTGACCAGTTGCGGCAATTCGAAGGATATTCGCAATGAGGGACGGTTACGGCTTGCGGCTCTTGTGGCTGCGCTCGCGCTGCTCCTGAGCGCGGCCATCGTTCCGCTCGTTGACAGCTGGCACCACATCTGCCGCCCTGGCACAGCCCTCTGCCTTCCCATCTACTGGTTCTACGCTGCGGCAGGCCTTGGCACCTTCTCGGCGTCCTTTTTAGCACTCAAGACGGGTGAAAGAGTTCGCCTTCGTTCGCTGCTTTCATTCGCGCTTCTGTGCGATTTGTTCTACGCTTGGATTGGTGGAATTGGCTTCTTGCTACACTTGAGCTTGCTGGCTCCCAATTTGCGTACGCTTGACGCAGCCGATCGAATTTGGGAGTGGGCGCAACTCCCGCTCATGGGTCTTATGACGGGCCTGTTCTGGGGAAATTTGGCGACACTTGGGTTTGGTTTTCTGATCGGACTACCAACAATACTCTGGCTCGCACTGCGTCCCGTGCATCTGCCATTCCTCGGTACGACAAGTTAATCGCTGAAGTCATGATCGGCGCACAAGCACAATGAATCCTAAGAAGATATTTTTGGCTGGCTGCTCTCTGGCCGCGCATTTATTCGTATCAGGCAGTTCGTCCGCGGTGCCCGAAGAAGCCATCCAAGCTGAACGGGTCGCTAGATTTGACAAGCCGTTTCTGGACCTGAGCTACGAGGGCTCAATCTTCATTGAGGACATGGGGGACGCGTGTCGCTACACGCTTCCTAACCTCAAGGTCATACGAAATAGTTGGCCGGCGCGCGTCACGCGTGATGTGAAGCTCGACGAGCTGAGCATCTCGGTATTCGGAGAAGAGCCTGCCAGCGTCACGCTGCTTGAGCTCTCATATCCTATCTCGGCATCCTTTCCGGTCGTTCACTCCGAGCAGCAGCTTGGTCCTTTCGAATTTACGATCGCCAAACAGATTTTGAGACGCGCCGATTACATTGCGCTTTCGACTGTGGGAACCCTAACGATCCGGAATCCTAACGCCTATGGAGCCGCCGCAGATAGTCGAACCAGAAGCGGGGCTTGGCCTATGACCGTTTCAGACAACCGCATCATAAGCCACCCCTTTGGCCCGGATCCTGATCTTGCTCGTATCAGTTATCTCAAGCCGTCTGATCCCAACGACATGTGCTCGTCTCGCAAGATTCGATAGCGGGATATCGTCGCCCGCATGAGCTATGCACTGCGCCAAGAACAGAGCCGGCACTTCCTTTGTGAAGCGTTGCGTTGATCCTGCTGAGGTTTTGGCTTGGGGTCAAACGGCACCATGTCAGAAGTGGAGACGGATATCCAGGTTTTGCATATCGTGTCGCGGCGAAGGGCCGGGCCGTCGATCCACACCGTTCCTCTCACCGACTTCGCGACTTACGGCGTCACGTGCATTGCCAGAAGCTGCAACGGCCCTGTCGACAACGGACTTACGGGTTTGCCGCCGCAGCGGCGGTCGCCACATATTTCGTGTAGAATTCGGCGACCCGGCCACGCCACATGCCGACGAACGCCTCTGACGTCACGTTGTCTACCGATTTCCAGCTGCGCTTGAACGCCGGAAGTGCATTGCCCCAGATCGCGCGTTTGCACCACCTCTCGCCCTTCTCCTTGCCTTCGCCGGTGGCGCACATCGATTTCCAGGCGGTCCGAGCAGGCCGGCTGATGTGCTCAGCGGCACCTTCCCAGCCCTGCTGATGGATCAGGTAAAGATCGCTCATGTCCGGCTTGCGGTGCGTGATCCATTCGAACTGGACGCCTTCGGTAATGATCTTGTAGGCGGCCGCAACGGCATTGTCCCGAGGGTTGAGAATCTGCCCGGAGCCGAACTTGCCGAACTCATATTTGCTCAGCTGAAACAGGCCGATATACGACCCGGTGCGTTGATTGGGGTTGAAACCGGATTCGATCTTGGCAACCGCCATCATGAAATTGACGTCGAGACCAAACGCATCGGAAACGCGCTTGATCTCTTCGGCCGGCGTTCCGAGCGGGATGTCCTTGAACGCACGCAAGACGGTCTCCGCCGGTTTCTCGGCGGGCGGTACTTCGGACCAGATGTAATAGGTCAGATAGCGGAAATCCGGCGTCGACGCCGCTTTGGGGGCACCGTCGGACGCTTCGCGAGCTGCCGGTAGCGACTGGACGATATCATCTCCCAACGACGCCAGCTTCGGCCCGGCCGGACGATCGGCGATGTCGGCCCCGGTGCTCGACGGCGCGGAACCTGCTGACGTCGCGGCGCCCAGCTCTGGTCGTTCTGCCCGAAGCGCGGCCGCGAGTCTGGCGGATGCCTCTGCGTATAACGCAGGCGTCACCATGTTCGCAGGAGTCATAATGTTGGCGGGAGCCGCCATGTTCGCGGGAGCCGCCATGTTCGCAGAAGCTGCAAAGTTCGCTGCCGCTTCCAGCATGACCTCAGGCGCCGTCGCGGCCGATCTGTTTCCGCCAGCCAGATAAAGTCCCACGGCGGCGATGACAGCCACGATGCAGCTGGTCTGCCAAACCTTCATTGCCCGAAGTCCACGGATGGCTTCCGTACGAAGGCTGTTGGCATGTTCCTGCGGCCCATGGTGAGTCCCCTTCGTAGAATCTTAAGGTTTAAATGTGGTGAACAGGGGCAGATTTTCTGCCTCGCGAATCATGGAACGTGTCCCACTTTGGGTCAAAGGCCAGCCGCCCGGCGTGCCGCCTCGGTTCAGCGCGCTGCCGTCGGCGTCGAACAGCGCATCGCTGATAGGATCGGATTCGTGGAACTGCCGGCATGCGCCGCGCCGAGATTCCGCTGCTGCTGGTCGGATGTTGCCGGCCGTGGCCGGCCATGACGCTGAACATACGCGTCGGTTCCTGTAACAAGTCAGCCGGTTCGATCGAAGAGAATGCATGACATGAACAAGGAGGCGCTCCATGTTCGTCGGCTTTGAATCCCGTCTGGTAAACCTTGAAGCGACGCCAATCTTTGCAAGGATCGCGGGAGATGGCCCGCCGCTACTCCTGCTGCACGGTTTCCCTGAAACCCATCTGATGTGGCGGGACATTGCGCCAATCCTGGCACAAAAATTTACGGTGGTCTGCGCTGATCTCCGCGGCTATGGGCAGAGCGGCACTCCGGCATCGGCTCCCGATCACGCCCCTTACGCAAAGCGTGCGATGGCTAACGACATGATCAAGCTCATGAAGCGGATTGGGCATGACCGCTTCATGGTTGCCGGGCACGACCGCGGAGGACGCGTTGCCTATCGAATGGCGCTTGATTGTCCGTCAATCGTCCAAAAACTTGCGGTGCTCGACATCATACCGACGGCGGATGCGTGGAGTCGGGCCGACGCTCGCTTTGCGCTAAGCTTCTGGCCGTGGAGCTTGCTTGCTCAACCGGCTCCTCTCCCAGAGGACACCATCGGCGTCGCGGCAGATGCCGTTATTCAAGGCGCGCTATCGGGCTGGGGCTCGCCGTCTTCGATCTTCCCACAAGCGGTTCGCGCAAGCTACGCGGCAATGCTCAGAGATCGCGAACATCTCCATGCCATTTGCGAAGAATACCGTGCAGCAGCAACGCTCGACCGTGATCACGATGTCGCCGATCGCGCTGCCGGAAACAAAATTGTCTGCCCAACCCTGGCGCTTTGGAGCGGCGGCGGCGGACTGGCGAGGTGGTATGGTGGAGAAGGCGGTCCATTGGCGATCTGGCGCGGATGGTGCGAAAATGTGGAAGGACATGCCGTGGCTGGTGGTCACTTCTTCCCTGAAGAGTTTCCGTCGGAAACTGCCAAGGAATTAGCCGGCTTCTTCGAGGCCTAGGATCATGGGCTCTATCTTGCGATAGGCATCTTCCACAACAACGAACGACGCTTTGGGTTGATCTGAAAGAGATAGGCAAACCAATTCAAACCGAACCGGCAGCCTAACTCCCGGTTCGCGCTCCGGTCCTCAATGGAGAGCCTGCCCGATGTCAATTTCCAGCCCGTCACCGCATCTTATGGATGTTTTTTGCGTCGATTCCATTCATAATCATCGAATGAGAACTCGCAATAGCCGATGGCTCATCGCGACTGGACCGAGCGGCATCCGCCGTGCTGCAGTGACATGACAATGGTCGAGAGGCCCTTCAGCAGCGCACCAATTTCCAACATTGCGCGCTTGAGCGCTGTGTTCATGCCGCGAAGATTTCTGAGCGTCAATCAGGGAAACCGTCATGCTCTCCAGGATTGTTACGGCGGCCTTTGCGGCGCTGTATCTTTCAACACCTGCTGTCGTCGCCGCTCAATCGGTCCCCTCGCCCGCCGCCACATCAAGCAATGGGCCCTTGGAGCGGGCCGTCGATCAGCTGTTCGCGCGATGGGCTGAACCGAACTCACCCGGCGCTGTCGTCGCTGTCCTGCAAGACGGCAAGATCATCTACAGCCAGGGCTATGGCGCGGCCAATCTGGAGTATGGCGTGCCCAACACGCCAGCAACCGTATTCCACCTCGCATCGGTCTCCAAGCAGTTCACGGCCTTCGCGATCCATCTCCTCGCTCACGAAGGAAAACTGTCTCTGGACGACGATGTTCGCAAATACGTTCCGAAGCTGCACGACTTCGGTAAGTTGATAACGATTCGCCAACTGCTTCACCACACCAGCGGCGTTCGCGACCAGTGGAATCTTCTGGCGCTCGCGGGGTGGCGGCTGGACGACGAGATCACGGACGACGATGTTGCGCGCCTGCTGTTTCAGCAAACCGAGTTGAACTTCGCGCCCGGCGATCAGTTCCTCTACAGCAACAGCGGTTACACGTTGCTCGCGATGGTGGTGAAGCAAGTGTCCGGCCAAACGCTGCCGGAGTTCGCGAAGGAGCGCATCTTCGAACCTCTCGGCATGTCTCACACACACTTCCAGGACAAGTACAGCATGATCGTCAAGGACCGGGCCTATTCCTACGCCCGGCAGCCGGACGGCAAATACCAATACATCGCGCTCACCTATTCGACGGTCGGACCTTCGAGCCTGTTTTCCACGGTCGGCGACCTGGCGCGCTGGGACGAGAACTTCTACACCGGAGACGTCGGCGGCGTGACGCTGCTCGCCGAGATGCAGCAGAAGGGCAAACTCAACAACGGCAAGAACATCAATTACGCATCGGGCCTATCTATCGGAAAGTATCGCGGGCTCAGAACGGTTGAGCATGCCGGCGGCGATGCCGCATACCGGACCAATATTCTCAGATTCCCGGACCAGCATTTCTCGGTCGTGATCCTGGCAAACGCGGGAGATCTGAACCCGGCAGCGCTCTCATTCAAGATCGCCGACCTCTATCTCAAGGAGTTGCTCAAGCCTGCTCCCGACAAGCCGACCCTTGACGACAAGCCGGAAGTTGCGGTCGACCCCAAGATTCTCGATGCCTACGTTGGCGACTACGAACTCAGGCCGGGGTTCATCATTTCCATCAGCAAGGACAATGACCATCTCGTCACACGCGCGACCGGCCAGCCATCCTTTCCGATGTACGCTGTCTCCAACACCGCCTTCCGACTGAGGGTCGTTCCCGCCGAAATCGTCTTCGACGAAGTCGCGGCAGGCGGAACGGCTCAGAACGCAGTGCTGCACCAGAACGGCGTCAATCTTGCTCTCAAGCGGATCACGATCAGCAAGCCCGCAGCAGACCGACTCAAAGCGTACGAGGGCCACTACTACAGCACAGAGCTCGGCGTCATCTATGACGTGTTCCTTCGCGAGGACGTGCTGATGGTGCACACCCCGCGGGGAGACCTCGATCTGCAGCCTGTCGGGGTTGACGCGTTCTCGACGGGCTTTCCGATCGGAAACCTGAAGTTCGTGTGCGCAGACGATGGCAAGTGCAATGCAATGTCGATCGACGACGGCCGCGTCAAGCAGCTGCGATTCGACAAGACCTCGCTCGATCCGATCGGTTCGAAGTCAGCGCAATGAGGCTGGTCATCCTTACAGGAGCGTCGGGTTCGGGCAAGACGACGATTGCAGAAAGGATCGAGCGGCAACATCCGAGGCTTACTCGCGTGTTCCGGTTTGACAGCATCGGAGTTCCGTCTCCGGAGGAACGCATTGCGAGATGGGGCGCAGAATCGCGGCCGGGAGGCGGTTGGCAGCGCGCGATGACCATCGAGTGGCTGGCCCGGATTGCGCGAGAAATTGATACTCTCCCTGTTCTATTTGAAGGCCAGATGCGGCTGTCGTTCATCACGGACGGGTTGACAGCTGCCGGGATTGCAAGGGCTCGCATCGTCCTGGTGCATTGTGACGATGAAAGCCGAACGCATCGCCTCGTTAACCAACGCAACCAGCCTGACTTGGCCAATCCCGATATGATGAACTGGGCAAGATTTCTGCGCGGTGAGGCTGAGGCGGGTGGATTCGAGGTGCTGGACACGTCGAAAATTTCGATCGAAGACAGCGTTGAATACGTTTGCGAGCGTCTCGGGATCGGGCGATCTGGCGGATCAGCAACTGTTTCGACTGGCCGTCGGGCATAACACGCAACTCTGGCCGATCACAACTCCCTGACCAGCTTGGGAAGCATTCTACCAGGTATCGAGCCTGAGGGGGCGAGGCCACAGTCTTTGGCGCCCATTCGTCGATAGAACGGCGCGGCATCCGGGTCGGCTTCGATCGACATGCGCTCGGCACCCATTCGAGCCGCTTGGCTGATAGCCCAGTGGAACAGCTTCGTTCCTACACCGCCGCGAAGCATCGTCGGTTCGACGAACAACTTCAACAAGTCTGCTTCGTCGCCGGTCACCTTAATTTGGGTAATCCCGACAATCTGGCGGTCCTGTTCCGCCACGGCAATCGCACTCGACCGCATGTCACCGGGTTCGATGGTGAGCTCGCTGCGGCAGGCTTCGATGAAGTCCTTGTCGTAGCTCCACACAGCTTTTGACCGGAGGCACAAAGCAGAGAGTGCCGGCAGCTCTTCAAGCAGGGGCGGTCTGAGAACACACGACACGAGGCCAGCTCCGATCGATTGGCCTCGCATAACACATCGCGCCACCGATGTCTCTCAGCGCACGCGCGCGCCGCTTTCGGCATCGAAAACGAATGAGCGTGGCGGCGTCAGCGAGACGCCGATGCGCTCGCCTTGCCTGCCGGCAAACTGCTTGGGGGCCTTCACGGCGATGAAGTCATTTTCGACCTTGACCGTCACAAGCGTATGGTCGCCGATCAATTCGTTGGCGTAGATTTCGCCCTTCAGATCGCCCTTGTCGTGTTCGACGATGGTGCAGTCCTCAGGCCGCACGCCGAGGACGGCCTTGGCGATCTTGCCTGCCACCGGTGACGTCAGCCGGGCTCCGTGGCCCATGAAGGCCGTGCCGTCCAGAGCCCCGTGGATGATATTCATCGGCGGCGAACCGATGAATTGGGCGACAAACAGATTGGCAGGATCGTTGTACGTGTTCGCCGGCGTATCGAGCTGCTGCAAGACGCCCTTTTCCAGGATCGCGACCCGGTGCGCCAGGGTCATGGCTTCGATCTGGTCGTGTGTCACATAGATGGTCGTGATGCCCAGCGACTGCTGCATGTGCTTCAGCTCGGCGCGCATGTGACCGCGAAGCTTGGCATCGAGATTTGAAAGCGGCTCATCCATGAGAAACACCGACGGGCGGCGGATGATGGCCCGCGCCAGCGCAACCCGCTGACGCTGGCCTCCGGATAGCTCCCTTGGATAGCGATCGAGCAGGGTCTGGAGTTGGACTTGAGCTGCAGCCTCCTTGATCGCGGCGGCACGCTCGGCTTCGGGAATGCGGCGAACCTTGAGCGGAAAGCCGATATTCTCGGCCACGGTCTTGTGCGGGTAAAGCGCGTAGGATTGAAACACCATGGAGATATCGCGGTATTTCGGCAGGATGTCGGTGACATCGCGGTCTCCGATCAAGACGCGGCCGGCGCTGGCGGTCTCGAGGCCGGAGAGGATGCGCAGCGCAGTTGTCTTTCCCGAGCCGGACGCGCCGAGCAGCACCAGGAATTCGCCCGGCGCGATGTCCAGGTTGAAGTCCTCGAGCACCTTCACGCTACCGAAATATTTCCGTACCTTTTCGAAACGGACCGGGACCTGACGAGCAGCGGCCGAAATGACACTGTTCATCCGCTCATCCCTTGACCGCGCCAAGCAGGACGCCCTTGGCGATATAACGCTGCAACACAATGGCCATGATGATGACCGGAAGGATCATGATCATGATGATGGCGCACATCTCCCACCAGAGAATGCCGCGCTCCCCCGTGTTCTTGGCGGCAACCATGATCGGCATGGTCAGGGCGCGAGCGGTCGTCAGGAAGATCGCAAAGAGATACTCGTTCCAATTGAGAATGAGCGTCAGCAGGGTGGTTGCGGCGAGCCCCGGACGGGTCAGGGGCAACACGATGTCCCAAAAGATTTCGAAGCGCGACGAGCCGTCGAGCTGTGCCGATTCCTCCAGTTCAACGGGAAGATTGGCGAAGAAGTCATGCATGAGCCAGACCACGATCGGCAGATTGGCGACCGCATAGACGATGATCAGCGCGAGGTGGGTGTCGATCATGCGGACCGACTGAAACATCATGTAGACCGGGATGATGACGACGATCGGCGGCAATATGCGCTGAGATACGATCCAGAACAGGATGTCGTTATTTCCGAGCGTGGTCTTGAAACGGCGCCCCAGGCTGCGGGCCAGAAGGAAAAACAAAGCGAGGCCAACGGAGCCCGAGATCGCCCAATGAACGTCGAAATAATTGGACGCGACGATGGCCGACAGGGCCAGCAGCACGAACACCACGACGTTGCCGAACTTCGGCTTGTAGCTGATACGCGCCAATGCGTAGGCAGCCATGGACCCGACCGCAATGCAAAGCGCGGTGGCGCCGAAACTGATCACAAAGGAATTCGTATAAGCGAGGTAGACCTTGCAAATCTGCGGCTCCATTCTTTCGATCGCGATAACAGGCGAAACAATGAAGGCGAACAGATTGTGGACCAGCAGGACAAGCTGGCGGCCGACGGAATAGGCATCGCAATAGGGGTCTGTTGCGAATTGCGCAGTCCAACCTTTCAACGTCGGCTGGAAATCGACGAAGGGGATAAAGAACGGCCCGTTGTTGACGGTCCAGGCATCCTTGAAGGCCGTAATGACCACCCAATAGATCGGAAAGAGCACGAACAGCGACCAGAACAACAGGATGGCCCCGGCCACAAGGTTGGCCATCAGGGACATCTTGCCCACGGCGGGCGGCTCGAACAGCCGTTGTCTGAGGGACCGCTGCGGCTTGGAGATTCCGTAAGTCGCCCCGCTCATGCCCGCGCCCTGCGCAATCGTTTGAGGACCACATAGTTGAAGAACGAGGAGCAGACGACCACGGTCAATATCAGGAGAAGATAGGCCACGGCGGCGGAATCACCCATGTTGTTGGCACGCCAGAGAAACAGCGAATGCAGCGTCATCGACTCGGTCGCGATCCCGGGCCCTCCTGCCGTCATGATGTTCGGCAGATCCACGATCTTGAACGCCTCGATCATGCGAATAAGCATGACGGTTGCCGCGACCGGAAGAATCTGCGGCCAGGTGATTTCGCGGAAAATCTGGAAGCTGGAGGCACCATCGACCTGAGCGGCCTCGACATGATCCTTGGGCACGTTCTCCAGTGCGGCCAGCAGGACGATGAAGATGAAGGGGATCCATTGCCAGGAATCGCCCAGGATAACGAACCAGCGAGCGGCCCAGGCATCGGTCGACCATGCCCAATTCCCGAGACCGACAAATTGCCAGAAGGGCTGGAACGGACCTTTGGTCACGTCGAGGATCATCTTGAAGGCGTAGCCGACCCCGAGGGGGGTGATCATGAGGGGGATGAAGAACAGGACCCGGAAGAAATTCTTGCCGCTCACGGGCTGTGAACACAGGAAGGCCAGCATCAAGCCGATGACGAATTGGATGGAGCACCCGACGACGACATAGAACAGGGTGTTGAGCAGCGTGCCCCATTGATTGCCTGACAGCAGCGTGGCGGCGAATAGAAGCGCGATGAACATGGCCATGGCCGCGCTGATCAACCGCCCGGCGAGGCCCACCCAGCTTACTCCGCTGACAACAGCGCGATAGAGCCACCACAAGAGAGCGCCGGCCATCAGCAGGCTGAAGACCCAGCCGGTCAAGCTCATGGTGGTGAAGCGGCCAAGGAAGTGAACCTGCTGGTTGCCGGCAAATTGGGCCGCGAAGTTCTCGAACCAGACCATCCGGAATTTGAGACCGGTGGCCGAGAACCTGACATGACTGATCGCGAAGACGATCGTGTAGAAGGTCGGGAAAATCGCAAAGAGCAGGACGAGCGTAACGGCCGGGGCAATGAAAAACGTTCTCGAATGGCGGTCAAACCATTCGCCCCAGCTTTCACCCCGAGAAAGTCCAGCCGGGGAAATCCCCGGCTGGCTCGTAACTGTCACCTCAGACATCGGGCTCGCTCACTTTGCAGGTCCGACAGCGAGTGCCATCTGCTTGATCTGCTCGTCGCGACCGAAGTCTTTGGTGATTTTTTCCCAGCCCGCGTCGATGTTCTTCAAGGCTTCGTCCACGGTGATCTCGCCGGCCATGTAGCGCGCCAGCTCCGTGTCGAGCACGACGCCGGTGTACTGCTGCGCACCGGGAATCTTGAGGTCCGAGGCCATATTGGGATTGTTGAGGGCGTCGTTGATGGCGCCCATGTAGTTCTTGGCAAGGCCCTCATCCATGCCCGATTTCACCCAGAGGTCCGTGCTCTTGAGCTGGCTCAGGCGGTAAGGGTTGAAGCCGGTCCAGCCCATGGTCACGTCGACGTTGGATTGCTCTTTCTGACTGATGTAGGACAGGAAGTCGTAAGCCGCCTGCTTGACCTTGCGATCCGACTTGGCGTTGATCGCGCCACCCCAACCGCCAAAGGCCGAGAACGGCGCATAGTTGATGCCGTCGATCGCATTCGGTGCAGACTCCTTGCTGACGGGAACAAGCTTGCCGGTCTTGCGGTCCAAGACTTCCTTCGAACCGACATTGGTGGCGTAGAGCTTGTTCTTGATCCCCTTTGCGTCGTCCTCGAGCTGGAGCGGACCCGGATCGCCCCATTCGATCAGGAGGCCGCAGCGGCCCGACTTGAACAAGGCACGGGTGTCGCCGATGTCCATGTTCAGCTCTTCAGGCGGTCCGTATTTGCTCGTCTCCTTGTAGAGTTCAAAGGCCTTCTTCCAGCCGGCATTGTTGACGAGGGGCTTCATCGTGGCGTTGTCGAACTGAAAGCCCTGGGCCGTACCCTGGGTCTGAACGATCGTCGAAGCGATCGTCTGTATGGCGAAATAGCTCTGCGCATTCCGCTTCTTGAAGATGCAGGAGCCGTAGCCCGGCTTGCCGTCACCGCTCATGTCCTGGCCGTTGATCGCCTTGGCAATGGCGAGATAGTCGTCCCAGGTCTTGGGCGGCTGCAGATTGTTCTTTTCCAGGATGTCCTTGCGATAATAGACCATCTGGAAGTCGCCATCGACCTGGATCACCATCGTATGCCCGCCGATCTTCTGGGCAAACTCGCGGAAATAGGGAGCGATGTCCTGGACGTCGATCTTGCCGTCCTTCGCAATGTAGGGATCGAGGTTTTCGAGCAACCCTGCCGCCGCGAGCTCGACGCCCCAGCCGGCGGCGAAGACCGCGACATCAATGGAGTTCGTGCCCGTGGACCAGTCTTGCTGAACCTTCGGGAAGATCTCGGCATAAGGCACTTCGTTGACGATGATCTTGGCGCCCGTCAGCTTCTCGAATTCCTTGCCCCGCTGGGACACTGCGCCGGCGATGACCGGTCCCGGGCGCGTCAGGATGTTGATCGTAATGCCGTCATATTGGCCGGCAGCGGCGATGCCCGACCATCCACACAAGGCGACGGCCGACGCGGCAGCTGTCGCAAGCTTCCGAATGTCCATAGGTCCCTCCCGTGTACATTTTTATTGAAGTGCAGGCCTGAGCCCGCACAACCCGCAGCCTACAGCATTTCGCCGCCCGGGAAAGCCGGCGCATTCTTTATTTGCTGGATGGCCTTTATTTGCTTGATGGCGCGCCGTCCTTCAGGCCTCGACCCGGTGTGCAAGCGCAGCAAGACCGCGTGCAGCGGCGCAGTTTATCAACCGACGCGGACCCAGGCGCCGTCGGCCGCCGATGATCTCACCGCTGCGTCGATGAACTTCATGCCGGCGAGCCCATCATGCACCGTCGGATAGATCACCGCCGGATCGGGTTTGACGCCTGATGTGGCGGCGCGAATTGCGCGCGCGGCTTCGGCATAGATCGTCGCAAATCCTTCGAGGTAGCCTTCGGGGTGACCTGACGGAATGCGGGTGACGCGGCCGGCGTCCGGTAGCGCGCCGGCGCCTCCGCGGGTCAGCAGCTGCTTCGGCTGGCCATAGGGCGTGAACCAGAGATAGTTCGGATCGGACTGCGCCCATTCGAGGCCGCCCTTGGTGCCGTGGACGCGCAGCTTCAATCCGTTCTCATTGCCGACCGCGACCTGGCTCGCCCAAAGCATGCCCTTGGCGCCGCCCTTCCACCTCAGCAGGATCTGGACGTCGTCGTCGAGCAGCCGACCCGGCACGAAGGTCGAGAGCTGCGCAAGCAGCGCGTCGAGCTCGAGCCCGCTGACGAAGCAGGCGAGATGATAGGCATGGGTGCCGATGTCGCCGATGCAGCCGCCGGCACCGGAGCGGGCCGGATCGGTGCGCCACGCCGCCTGTTTCTGGCCCGTGGCCTCCAGCCGCTCCGTCAACCAGTCCTGCAGATATTCGGCCTGAACCAGCCTGATCTCGCCGAGATCGCCTGATGCCACCATGGCGCGGGCCTGGCGGATCATCGGATAGCCCGCATAATTATGCGTGACGACGAAGACCTTGCCGGTCTTTTCCACCAGCGCTGCCAGTTCCTCGGCCTCCGCGACCGTCGTCGTCAGCGGCTTGTCGCAGATCACATGGATGCCGGCTTCGAGGAACGCCTTTGCCACCGGGCCATGCATGTGATTGGGGGTGACGATCGAGACCGCCTCGATGCCGTCGGCGCGGGCGGCTTCCGATCTTGCCATCTCCTCAAAGCTGCCATAGGCGCGGTCCGCGGCAATCCCGAGCTCCTTTGCCGAAGCTTTGGCGCGGGCGGGATCCGAAGCGAGCGCACCGGCCACGAGCTCGAACTGGTCATCGATCCTGAAAGCGATGCGATGCACCGCTCCGATGAAAGCCCCCTGCCCGCCGCCGACCATGCCGAGCCGGATACGGCGGTGCCCCCCGGCCTCGTTGCCTGCCTCGATTGCCATCTGTTGCCTCGCTCTAGGAGATGCCAAGCATCTTGCGGACCATCTCGACGTCGGTGCCGGCACCGGCGAAATCGTCGAAGGCCTTTTCGGTGACGCGGATGATATGGTTCCTGATGAATTCGGCGCCCTCGCGCGCACCGTCCTCGGGATGCTTCAGCGCGCATTCCCATTCGAGCACCGCCCAGCTGTCGTAATCATACTGCGTCAGCTTGGAGAACACCGCGCCGAAATCGATCTGCCCGTCGCCCGGCGAGCGGAAGCGGCCGGCTCGGTTCACCCAGCTCTGGAAGCCGCCATAGACGCCCTGTCGGCCGGTCGGGTTGAACTCGGCGTCCTTGACGTGAAAGGCCTTGATGCGGTCGTGGTAGATGTCGATGTAATCGAGATAGTCGAGCTGCTGCAGCACGAAGTGCGAGGGATCGTAGAGCAGGTTCGCCCGGCGATGGTTGTTCACCCTTTCGAGGAACATCTCGTAGGAGACGCCATCGTGGAGATCTTCGCCGGGGTGAATCTCGTAGGCGATATCGACGCCATGCGCGTCGGCATCGTCGAGGATCGGCCGCCATCGCCTGGCGAGCTCGTCGAACGCCTCCTCGACGAGGCCCGGAGGACGTTGCGGCCACGGATAAATGTAGGGCCAGGCCAGTGCGCCGGAAAAGGTCGCATGCGCCGTGAGCCCAAGGCGCTTTGAAGCGCGGATCGCTGACTTGACCTGGTCGACGGCCCATTCGGTGCGCGCTTTCGGATTGCCGCGCACTTCAGGCACGGCGAAGCCGTCGAACACGGCGTCATAGGCCGGATGAACGGCGACCAGCTGGCCCTGGAGATGGGTCGAAAGCTCAGTGATCGCGAGGCCGTGACCGGCGGCGACCCCCTTCACCTCGTCGGCGTAGCCTTGCGACTCCGCCGCCCTCTTGAGGTCGAACAGCCGCCCATCCCAGCTCGGGATCTGGACGCCCTTGTAGCCCAGCGAGGCGGCCCATTTGCAGATCGAATCGAAGGAATTGAACGGCGCGGTGTCGGATGCGAACTGAGCGAGGAAAATTGCCGGTCCCTTGATCATCTTCATCGAATGATTCCTTCTTACTTGTTTCGCGTGGCGGCCTGAGCGACGGTACGGCGGGGCCGCGACGTCGGCCGTGCGTCAGAACGTCTCCGCCGCCCACAGCGCCAACGCGTCGGTCTCGGACATTGCTGCGGGCCGATCGACACGCGACTGTACGGCGATCTCGCCGCCCTCGACACCCGCCTTCAGGGTGGCGTGCATCACCTCGAGCGCATGGCTTGCCAGCGCTCCGGAGGCGCGGTGCGGCGTACCGTGCAACACCGAGCTTGCGAGTTCGGCGACGCCGAGACAGCGATAATTGGCCTGGCTCGGCATGTGATCGGCCCAATTCGGCGAGCGCCAATTGGGCTTGCCGAACGCGCGGTCGTCGGCTGCGAGCGAAATCCAGTCGCTGCCCTTCTCGGTATATTGCACCACGCCCCCGAAAAAGTTCGGATCCGGCACGCGCAGCGATCCCTCGGTGCCGTACAGTTCGATCGGCGCATGTCCGTGCTTCCACACGTCCCAGCTCATCGTGAAGACGATGTCGGCGCCCGTCTCGAAGTGAAGCAGCGCCATCACCGTCGTCGGCGTCTCCACTGCGATCGTCTTGCCGTTCATCGGCCCCTTCGAGGAGACAAGCCGCGTGGCGAAGCCGGAACTCGCGCGTCCCTGCACATGCGTCACCGATCCCAGGAGATTGATCAGGGCCGCAAGGTAATAGGGCCCCATGTCGAGGATGGGTCCGCCGCCGGGTTTGAAGAAGAAAGTGGGGTCGGGATGCCAGTGCTCCATCCCATGCGACATCAGAAAGCAGGTTCCGTAGAGCACCTTGCCGATCCTGCCCGCATCGATGAGCTCGCGCGCGGTCCGGCCACCGCCGCCGAGGAACGTGTCGGGCGCGCAGCCGAGCTTGAGGCCGCGCTGCGCCGCTTCGCTGACCAGCGCAGCCGCATCGGCGGCATCGACCGTGATCGGCTTCTCGCCGAACACATGCTTGCCGGCGGTCAGCGCGGCGTGGCTGACCGCGAAATGCGCGTTGGGTGTCGTGAGATTGACGACGATCTGGATATCGGGACGCGCCAGCAGCGCGTCGATCGTCAAGGCCTCGATGCCGAATAGCCCGGCCTGGTCGCGTGCGACCTCGGGGCGCAGGTCGGCGCAGGCGACCAGCCTGAGATCGCGGAAGTTCGGAATGTTCCGCAGGTAGATCGTCGAAATGTTGCCGCATCCAACGACGCCGACGCCGAGCTTGTTCATGTCACTCATGTCTTTCAGCTCCAAGTCCTTCAAGTCCAAGCGGTCACGGTCTCGTGCGCCCGGCGCGCGAAGCGAGCGACATCGTTCGGCTTGTCATGTTCGGCGACGAACAGCGACACGCTCGCTTCCTTCATCGCGGCCCGAAGCGCAGGCCAGTCCATGGTGCCGTGGCCGGGATCGGCCCAGCCATCCTCGTCCGCGCATTGCCCTGACGGTGCGAGGTCCTTGATGTGGCAGGCGACAAGGCGCCCCGCGTGCTTCTTGATTTCGGCGACGGGATCGCCGTTGCCGCGTACGATCCAGGCGAGGTCCGCCTCCCAGACGAGTTCGGGCGCTTCCTCGAACAGGCATTCGAGATAGGTCACGCCGCTGGCGGTGCGGCCATATTCCCAATGGTGGTTGTGCCAGCCGAAGCGCAGCCCTTCGCCTGTCACCGCCTTGCCGATCGCGGCCAGCTCGCGCCCGATGCCGCGCCACTCCTTCTCGCCACCCTCGCGTTCGCCAGGCGGCGGCGCCGGGGCAAAGATCGTATCGATACCCAATCCCTTGCAGAGCTTCGCGGTGCCGGCCGCGTCGGTGCGCAGCCGGTCGAGGCCGACATGCGCGCTCGGCGCGGTCATGCCATGGTGTTGAAGCAGCCGCTTCAACGTATCGGTGTCGTTGAACAGCGCGCCCCAGGGCTCGACCATCCTGTAGCCGAGGCCGGCGAGCAGTTTGAACTGTGCCTCGAGCGGTTCGATCGAACGGGCGGAATAGAGCTGGAAGGACAGTCGGTCTATCGGCGTGGTCATGCTGGATTCTCGTGCGAGGTGGGGTACGGAGTTAAAGACGCTGTCCGCTCTGGTCGTCGAACAGCGAGAAAGCTTCGGCTGGAAACCGCAAGCCTAGGACATCGCCCGCGCCTGCCTTTGCATCGGCATCGGCGCGGAAGGAGAACGCGGTCCCGTCGGCAAGGCGGCACCAGATCAGCGCGTCGGCGCCCATTGGTTCCACCATCTCGACTCGTGCCGTCACGGCGGACGGATGATCGGAGCCGATGATCTCGATGTGCTCGGGACGGATGCCGAGGACGGCGGGGGCATCTGATAGCGGCGAACGGAACGCGTAGCCGTTCAGGTCGAACCTGACATCTCCGGCGATGAACGCCGGGCCGCCATCAGGGACAATCCGGCCGCGAAGGAAATTCATCGCGGGCGAGCCGACGAAGGAGGCCACGAAGCGGTTGGCCGGCTCGCGATAGATCTTTTTCGGAGTATCGAGCTGCTGAATGACGCCGCCCTGCATGACGGCGATACGGTCGGCAAGGGTGAGCGCCTCGATCTGGTCGTGCGTCACGTAGATCATGGTGGCGCCGAGGCGCGCGTGCAGCCGCTTGATCTCGACCCTGAGCTCGGCGCGCAATTGGGCGTCGAGATTGGAGAGCGGCTCGTCGAACAGGTAGACGCCGGCATGGCGCACCAGCGCTCGGCCGATCGCGACGCGCTGGCGCTGTCCGCCGGACAGTTCGGACGGACGCCGGTCGAGCAGCTCGGTCAGCCGCAGCATCTTTGCGGCCTCGCCGACGCGGCTATCGATCTCGCCCTGCGGCGTGCGGGCAACCTTCAGTCCGAACGACAGGTTCTTGCGCACGCTCATGCGCGGATAGAGCGCGTAGCTCTGGAACACCATGGCGATGCCGCGATCCTTCGGCTCGGCCCAGGTCACGTCGCGATCGCCGATCCGGATCTGGCCGCCCTTGACCTCGATCAGTCCCGCGATGGCGTTCAGAAGCGTCGACTTTCCGCAGCCGGAGGGGCCGAGCAGGACGAGGAATTCGGAGGCGTCGACGTGAAGGTCGAGATTCTCCAGAACCTTCAACCCGCCAAAGCCGATCTGCAGCTTCGTGATATCGACGTTGGAGCGTTCCATGTTGCCTCAGCCCTTCACAGCGCCCGCGGCGATGCCGCGAACGAACCAGCGGCCGGAGCCGAAATAGATCACGAGCGGCAACAATGCGGTGAGCAGCGTGGCCGCCATGTCGACATTGTAGGCGCGCTCGCCTTGCGTCGAGTTGACGATGTTGTTGAGCTGCACGGTCATCGGCAGATTGTCGCGGCCGGCGAACACCAGCCCGAGGATGAAATCGTTCCAGATGCCGGTGGTCTGCAGGATCACCGCGACGACGATCATCGGCGTCGCCATCGGCATCATGATGCGGGCATAGATCTGGTAGAAGCCGGCGCCGTCGATGCGCGCGGCCTTGAACAGTTCGATCGGCAGCGAGCTAAAATAGTTGCGGAACAGCAGCGTCATGGTCGGAAGGCCGAAGATCGTGTGAATGGTCACGATGGTGGCAAGCGACTGGCCGAGCCCCGTAAACGAGAACACCCGCACCAGCGGATAGATGAACACCTGATAAGGGATGAAGGCGACGACCATCATCGCGCCGAACAGGATGTTGGCGCCCCGCACGCGCCACAGCGACAGCGCGTAGCCGGTCAACGATCCAACGACGATCGAGATCACCACCGACGGCACCAATATCCGCAGCGAATTGAAGAATCCGGTCCTGATGCCCTCGCAGGTGAGCCCGGTGCAGGCCGACGTCCAGGCCCTGACCCATGCCGCAAGGCTCGGCGAGGCCGGCAGCGCGAGCAGATGGCCCTGCCGGATCTCGGCCATCGGTTTCAGGGACGTGACGATCATGACGTAAAGCGGGAGCAGGAAGTACAGTGCAGTGATCAGGATGAACGCATAGAGACCCCAACGCGCCGGGTTGACGCGCCTCGGCCTGACAGAGCTGAGAGCGATCGCGCTCATCGCACCTCTCCCTTGCGCGCGCGCCAATAAAGATAGGGCGCGACGACTGCGATCACGGTCACCAGCATGGTGGTGGCGGCCGCGGTTGCGAGCCCGATATTGGCCCGCTCAAACAGATGGTCCATGACGAACTTGGCCGGCACTTCGGAAGCGATGCCGGGGCCGCCATTGGTCATCGACACCGACAGGTCGTAGAGGCGCACGACGGCGGTCGAGAGCAGCACCGTGGCGGTCGCAAAGCTCGCGCCCATCATCGGGATGATGATGGATATGTAGACCCGCCATTTCGGCAGGCCATCAACCCTTGCCGCCTTCCAGATTTCATCGTCGACGCCGCGAAGACCGGCCAGCATGATCGCCATCACGAGGCCCGAGGCCTGCCAGACGCCGGCGATCACCAGGCAGTAGATCGCCGTCTCCGGCCGCACGATCCAGTCGAAGGTTGCGCCCGCGAAACCCCAGCTGCGCAGCACATACTGGACGCCGAGGGTCGGGTTCAGAAGCCACTGCCACACCAGCCCCGTGACCACGAAGGACATCGAATAGGGATAGAGGTAGATCGAGCGGATGGTGTCCTCGGCCCGCACCCGCTGGTCGATCGCGACCGCCAGCAGGAACCCTATCAGCAGCGCCAGCGAGACGAACAGCACGCCGTAGATGATGATGTTGTGGACCGAGGTGATCCAGCGATCGTTGGTGAACAGCAGTTGATATTGCCGGAAGCCGACGAAATTGTTGTTCGGCAGCATCCGCGAATTGGTCAGCGACATCCACGCCGTCCAGCTCGTGGCACCGATATAGACGACGAGCATCACCATCAGCGCCGGCAGGAGCGCCGAGATGACGGACAGTTTGGAGGTCAGCGAAAGACGCATCGTATCGCCGGATTGGAGAGGGATCGACGGACCGGGAGCGGCGGCCGACCATGTGCCGGCCGCCCCTTGCGATGCATCACTCGGCGGATTTCAGCACCGCAGCAACCTTGGCGGAGAATTCATCGGCGCTCATATTGGTGTTCCAATATTGCGAGATGGCATCCTGCAGCGCACCGGTCAGAGAGGGCGGCGCCAACATGTCGCCGGACGGCATTTGCTGGGCCTTGTCTGCGACATAGCGCATGCCCTTCTGGGCGCAAGCGTCCAGGGCTGACGTGTCGACATCGCTCCGCACCGGGATCGAGCCCTTCTTCAGCGCGAACTGAATCTGCGTCTCCGGCGTCAGCATCAGCCTCGCCAAGGTCATCTGCGCCTTGGTGGTGGCAGGATCCTTTGCCTTCGGGAAGACGAACACATCGCCGCCCATCACATAACCGCCGTTGCCATTGGATAGCACGGTGCAGCCGTAATCCTTCTCGGGGACCTTGCCGGCGGCGACGAACTCGCCCTTGGCCCAGTCGCCCATGATCTGCATTCCGGCCTTGCCCTGGATGACCATGTTGGTTGCGTCATTCCAATTGCGGCCGGGCGCGCCAGGATCGACATAGTCCTTGAGCTTCTTGTAGGTGACGGCGACCGTCTTGAACTCGGCGCTCTGCGCCAGCGCCGCGTCGCGCTTGCCAAGGATGCCGGTCCACATCTGCGCGCCGCCGACACCGATCATGACCGCGTTGAACAGATTCTGTTCCCAGTTCTTCTGGCCCGAGAAGGCCAGCGGGATCACCTTGCCGTCGGCCTTGAGCTTCTCGAGAACGGCAAGCGCGTCGTTCCAGCTCTTCGGCTCGTCGGCGCCGACGGAGGCGAGCACCGCCTTGTTGTACCAGAGCCAGTTCTGGCCGTGGATGTTGATCGGCACCGCATACATCTTGCCGTTGCGGGTCGCCGCGGCAATGATCGCGGCCGGCATTACATTTTTCCAGTTGCCTTCGGTGGCGATCGCATCGACATCGGCGAGCAAGTCGCCTTCCACCAATTCGTCGAACTGCTTGCCGGTGTTGAGCTGCATGGCAGTCGGCGGATTGCCGGAGACGGTGCGGGTGATCGCTGCGTTTCGTGCGTTCGCCGCGCCGGCGACCGCGCTATCGATCCAGGTGCCGCCTGCCTTGGTGAACTGGTCGGCGAACACCTTCACGGCGGCGGCCTCACCGCCGGAGGTCCACCAGTGGATCACCTCCGCCTTCATCTCCTCGGCGTTGGCAGGCAACGAGACAAGCGCCGTCGTGGCAACAGCCACCGCGGCAAGCAGTGTGCGCTTCATGACTTCCCTCCCGTGTAGGCCCATTTGCGGGCCGATTACCCTTTACAGGCTTATGTAATCGATTACATATGATCGTATCACAACCGCAGGATTTTGCAAGCGCGGCGATGGCACAGCATGTCCAAGCCGCCTAGATCTGGATCAGCAGATGGCCAAGCGCACCAAGGAGACACGTCGGCCGCCCGCGAAGATCGCCGATGTTGCGCGGCTCGCGGGCGTTTCTGTTGCGACAGTGAGCCGGACGCTGGCGCGGCCGGCGGTCGTGAGCGAGGATACCCGCAACCGCGTGCTCGCCGCGGTCCGCGACACGTCCTATACGCCGAACATCTCGGCGAGGAATCTACGCGTCCGCAAGACCATGGTGGTGCTCGTGGCGGTGCCCGACATCGCCAATCCGTTCTTCGCCGAGATCCTGCAGGGCATCGACGATACGCTGTCGGCCGCCGGTTACGGTCTCGTCATTGCCAATCTGGCCGGTCCGCCGGAGAAGGAGGCGCGCTACGTCGATCTGGTGTGTGCCGGTCAGGCCGACGGTGTGCTGCTGCTGTGCGGTCACGTGATACGGAGTCGCGACCGCGACTTGCGCGATGCGCACGTGCCGCTGGTGGGAGCCTGCGAGTATATTCCCGGTGCGAGCTTCCCGCAGATTTGCATCGACAATGTCGGTGCCGCACGCGAGGCGGTGCGGCATCTGATCAAACTCGGGCACACCGGCATCGCCTATCTGTCGGGACCGCAATCGACGATCCTGGAACGACAGCGCCTCGAAGGTTACAGGCAGGCCCTGAAAGAGGCCGGCATTGCTGCCGTCGACGGCTTGATCATGCCCGGCGATTTCACGTTTCGAACCGGTGTCGAGGCCGGGCGCGCGCTGCTTGCGCTCAGCCCGGAGGTCCGTCCGACCGCATTGTTCGCCGCCAATGACGAGATGGCGATCGGCCTGATCAAGACCGTGCACGCGGGGGGACTGCGGGTCCCGCGCGACCTTTCTGTCGTCGGTTTTGATGGCATTCCCTATGCCGATTATTGCGAACCGACGTTGACCACCATTGTCCAGCCGCGTCGGGAGCTCGGCGCCAGCGCCGCCGCCGAGCTGATTGCACTGATGACGACGGAGAAGTCAGCGGTACGCAAGGATATCGAGCTTCCCGCGAAGTTGGCATTGCGCGACAGCACGTGTCCACCATCGGCTCGCAACACCTAGCTGCCAACGGTCATTTTGAAAGCGCTACAGAAAGTATCGCAAACAGAGCGCGATCACCGCTGCTCTGAGCTACCTGTTGGCTTGTCGCATACCCGTGCGCCAACTCGACGTTTGCCTCGGAAACGTGCCATTTCCATAGCGCAGGCTCCTGAGGGGTCACGATGACTTCCAGAAGCCGCGGCGTGAAATAGGTTTTCATGCCACGACTATGCGCCGCTACACACGGTGAGTCCATCTTCTGCTTCATGGCCCGGTCCAGGCGGCTCTCGCGTCATGCATGAGCCTGGTTGCCCGGCTCCACCCGTTGCAGCGTCACTTCGGTGGGCTGCCCTCGCATTTCGCGGCCGCCTTATCAGCCTCGAGCATTTCGATGGCGCATCGGATCATCGCCAGGCTAAGCGAGTCCATTCCCGGGGCTATCAACCTGCGGAACTGTTCAATCTCGTTGTCGATTCGGTCGCACTCGTTGCACATGCACGTCCCGCGGCCTGGAGGCGGGAGCAACAAGCTCTCAGTCACCGATAGTCGCCTAGATATCCGAAAAGGTGGTCAAGCTTAAAGCCGCTCTTCCAGCCGCGTTCCCTGAAGCTGCAAAAAATGAGACGCAGACCGCACCTGACCAGGCAAAGGTCGGCTTCGACACGGCGGGCTGAAGTCCGTCACCTCGGGCAAGGACCAGTCCAAAATCTAGGACGGCGCCCGAAGTCCGGGCGAGGTCAACCACTCGTTGATCTCTCCAGCAACATCGATCTGCCTGGCCTTTCGCAAGAGCTCCGTGCGGCGAATGCCGAGCGGCATCCCCTTGGCCTGCAGGCGGAGATTGATCGCCTCTTGCGCGAGGCGATATTCGAATGTCGAGGATTGTCCTGGGGATCGATGAGCCGACATATTTGACGCTCCGCTGCGGGGTTGAGCGGGAGCGCAACTTGCGTCCACATCACCGATAGATGCTAAGGGCGGCGCGGTGGTAGCGGGACAATGCGCCTTTACCTGCCGGATAGCGAGCGCATTGTTTGGGTCCGAGCAGGAACCATGCGCGAATTGCCGAGTGCTAGCCGCGGACCCGCTGAGCCCTGAGCAATTGGCCGATCGCACGTTGAGCCGCGACGATAGCCTCCGCTCGGTTGAAGGCGATCCCTGTTTTGGGGGATCGACCATGTCGCTCAAACGACCATTTCCAGCCCGATGGATTGAGCGTCTGGACGACCGTGTATTCAATACCCTGATATTGCATGCGCTATCACAGCTCTGTGTCGAATCAACCCGTCTGCCGCGACCACGTCCGGTCAATCATCATTGCTTGAAGTCTTGTTTGAACGATCGACGCGGACAGCTCTAAACTCCGCAGGCCCGTCAAGCAGGCGATGCTTTCGTGTCTGGCGTTCCTTGGGACTCGCCGAGCTGTCTGCCTTGTCCTCCAATGTCGCGGTGGCCAAGCGAAGGGCCCGCCTTCGTTGGCGGACCACCCTGCGACCTCCCGCATCTTCTTCCGTCATTCAATCGGGCCTCTGAATTGGAGCGCAGTCGATCGGGCTCGCCCGCGCGATCGACGAGACTCAGCAGCCGCGGCAAATATTCTTCAGCTTTGCAGCTGTTCGGGCCTCTTCCGCAAGGAATGGATCCTTGTCTCCCGACGACGCGGCGATGCCGTTTTCGGCAGGTTTCGCGGTCTTTGGCGGAAACGCCGCATCGTAACAGGAGAGGCGCGCACTGGTGCTCTCGATCGCTCGGCAACTCGGCTCCTTGACGGAAGCCGCTAACGCCGATGCGCCGATTGCCGATGCGAGCAACAGCGCTGCCGTCCAAGTGACTGGTCGAGCCTTCTTCATGCCGAATATCCCATCGCTATTTGCTCTTGCTGGCCCAGGACGGACGCTCGCCGGTCCAGGCCGGAAGAGCATCCCACTCGGACCAACGCATCCGGCGCTCCTCACCTCCGACCCTCACGAAAACAAAGGGCGCATCGTCCCGGCCCGTTTTCGAGCCAACGAAGATTGCTGGAACTCCGTAAGCATCCCTGATGATTGCTGTGTTTGCCATCTTCGGCTCCCGCTTGGCTTGAACTGGCTCCAGCGCCTGCATTTTGACGCATGGTGATCGAACGAGCTTACCGCTGTAAAATGGCCGCGATCGTAATCAGCAGCGCAGGGAAGACGGGCACCAGCAACGGTGGTACGGGCCACTCACGAATGTCGGATTTTTCGGGATTTGACATCTGACCGCCTTTTCTCGGGTCAAGGCGGGAGCGCGACGCTCTCAGTCACCGATAACAGCCACGTAGCGCGCGGTGATACCAACAGTCTAGCAGCGTTCTCGACAGCAAGCGAGATCAATCTCAACCGATGGTTCGCCGATTGTCCAAGGTGCGCGCCTTACGCAAGCTCATCCGTCCACACCTTGAAGCTGACGAGTGTGTTGGGCCCGAAGGTCTGGGTAATCGGAACATCTGCGGCATCGCGGCCCTGAGCAATCAGCACGCGGCCGATTCGCGGAGTGTTGTTGCGTGGATCGAAAGTGTACCAGCGACCGCCGAGATAGGCTTCGAACCAGCCTGCGAAATCCCCGACAGCGTGGGGCGGCGGGATGCCGATGTCGCCGAGATAGCCGGTGCAATAGCGCGCCGGAATGTTCATGCAGCGGCACAATGCGATCGCAAGATGCGCATAGTCGCGGCAGACGCCTTTGCGCTCGTTGAATACTTCCCAAGCGGTCATGGTGGGCCGCGCGTGCTCGTAGCCGAACGCGATGCGATCATGCACGAAATCGCAGATCGCCTGGACCCGTGGCCAACCCGGCGCCACTTGCTCGAACAGCTTCCATGCGATGTCGGAGAGCCGATCGGTTTCGCAGTAGCGGCTGCCGAGCAGATAGACGATGGTATCAGATGGAAGATCCTCCACCGCGTGTTGCGTGGCGGACGGCGCGATCATGTCGGGCAATCCGCTATCGCGCACCGTCCCTTCGGCAGCAAGGCGCATGCGACCGGCGGGCGCAACGAGCCGGTTGCACCAGTTTCCGAAGCCATCGCGGTAGGGCGTGATCGGCACGGCAGGCTCGGTGGTGAGGTAATCCGGCACAATGATGTCGGATGCCCGGGTAAAGTGCATCCCGACCACGGCAATCAACGGCGTGACCTGCTCGAAGTCGTAGATTATTTCGAAGCCAACACCGATCTTCATGCTTTTGGCCTGACCCCGATTGCATCGACTCGAATTGGCTGCGTGGATGATCGCGCTGACAAGGGTGACCTCCGGCCGTCACTTCAAGGTAGAGGCTTCCTTGGTGATGGCCGAGATCGAACTGCCAGACTTGCGAACGACGCTGATAAACTGCTCATCCGATAGCTTGAGCCGCTTGCGCAGGAGCTTGACCTGCACTTTGTCTCTCAAATCCAGCGAATTGCGGAAGTATGTCGGCTTGCGCCTGTACATGTGAATCTCTCGCGATGAAGGAGTAGACCGGATCGCGACCAAGCGGGCATTACGCCGCTCCGGCCGCGATGGTGACTGTCCCGCTGCTCGCGAAGATTCTGTCGCCACGAAGCCAACCTTCTCAAGGAACCCGTGTTCCACTGCCTTGATAATTATCTCGTCCTTGGACGAATTGGAGGGCAACCGGAAGAACCCCGGAAGGTCGCATGCAACAAAAACGCCGCCCGCTTAAATGAAGCGCAGGCGGCGGCTCTCCAGCCCCGGGAGGGAGATTGTAAAATCCCGATGTAGGTTTGTCTGATGGGATGACGCAAGGTTCAACCGGCGGGCGATCGCGCTTCGGATTCCCGTTCACCCGGCACAGCAGCAATCGCGGATGGTTCCTGGCTGGAACCAAAACAAAGCGCTCGCTATCCGGCTGATAACAGCGCACAGTCCGACGACCATCGAGCGGCCCCTTAGCATCTATCGGCGATGTGAACGCAAGTCGCGCTCCCGCTCACCCCCTACAGCGGAGCATGAGCATGTCAACTCGACGATCTCCGGAGCAATCGAGCACGTTCGAATACCGCCTGGCGCAAGAAGCGATCAGTTTGCGCCAACAGGCCAAGGAAATGCCCTCTGGCGTTCGCCGCACGGAGCTTTTGCAGAAAGCGCGGCAGCTTGACGTTGCCGGCGAGGTCAACAAGTGGCTGACGTCGCCTGGCTTGCAGCCACCATCTTGAACTCAGGTGTTAGCGTTAGAAAGAGCCGCTTCCGACGCGGCCGTCGGTGCAGACCGGCCCAGGGCTGTGAATCCCTGCTCATGAGGGTAGGGAACGGGCGTCATGCGGCGGAGTTGACAACCATGACACTTGTCAGCGCTCTCGAGGAGTCGTTCGACATCGCCTGGAGCTTTCTTGAGAAGTCCGGCGAGTTGAGAGGAGCGGCGGAGTCCGAGGACATCCTTCTGAATTCGATCGAGCAGCAGCTGCGCAAGGGCGAGCGAAGGAAGCTCATGCTCGCCAACAGGGCGATTTCAGCCTACCGCGCGCAGGTCGCGAGGATTCCGGCGTTCAGGGGGAGGATACTCGAGCTCCTGGAGGGACAATGATCAGGAACGAAGCGAATGCCCGCCACGTGCGGGAAGCCAACAAATCATTCAAGGCGACCAGCAAGGCCAAGCCACAGACCGACTATGCGAAAGCGGAGCAATCCTTTCAGGAAAATCGCGAACGCCTGAAGGCGGAGCGTCTGGCAAGGGAAGCCCACGCAAAGGATGCTTCGAAATAGCCTCTTCTGCAGATGGCCTCGTGTCACCCTGGTCCGGGTCTAAAGCATCGAGAGAACGACGATCCCGTCTTCAAGCTCTCCGGAAGCAAGGCGCGCCCGCGCGATCTGCTCGAACTCCGTGCGATATTTGTGGAGATAGCTGAAGGCCTGCTTGTCGGTCTGAAATGTCGTCGTCAGTCTGCATATCTGTCGCGCCGCCCCGTGCGCGAGAGTAAAGGTAATGGTTCCACCACCGTCCGACTTGGCTCTGGGCACGATCAGCACTCCGGCTTGGGACGGTCATTGAAGCGGGTTATTTTGGCGACTTCCTTGCGCGCTTCTTGGGCGCCGGCGCCGGCATCGCTTCCGCTGCAGCGGCGTCAGCGGCTTCCTTGGCCTGCCGCAACTCGCGCAGTCGCGCCATGTTCTTGCGAACCTCGAGGCCCTGGCGCTCGACATCCGCGATCGCCCGTACACCTTCTTCTGCCGCCAGACGCTGACGCTGGGAGCGTGCAATTGCTTCGGGCGACGGTACTGCCGATTTCCTGGCGCTCATCCTTCACCCCGTCATGCAATGGGCAAAACCCGCTCAATCCAGGGATCGAGCGGGTACCACGGCCGTTTCAGTACATCCGTGAAACGGCGCTACGAAATCAGGCCAGCGAGAGGTTCTCTGCGCTGACTTTGCCCCGCATCTTGTCGGTCTTGGCTTCGAAATTGACCTTCTGCCCCTCGGCGAGGCCCGCAAGGCCAGCACGTTCGACCGCGCTGATGTGAACGAACACATCGTTGCTGCCATCGTCCGGCTGGATGAATCCAAAGCCTTTTTGGCCGTTAAACCACTTCACGGTACCTGTCGTCATGTTCTTCTCCAAAGCGCGCACGCGCGCGCCGCGCGACAATCACGCGGACGTTTCAACTTCGTCGATGTCTTTGGAAAAGGAGCCCGCGGGCACGTTCAACAAGGCACAGCGGCTAATCGAATGACGTCAATATACACATCATCTGCGCTTTTACAAGGAAGGCAGCCAATTTGTTTTCAATCCTGCGGTTTTGACGCTGCGCGGGCCTAGTTCCAGGCAGAACGCCGGCGCGCGCGAGAGGCCTTTATCGATTGACTTGGCCGCGCGAGGGTGGTCTCGTCGTTGCCACTGAACCGCATCGCCGTAACGTGCAAACCTGCTCGTTCGAGGCCGGCGAAGGCATCCGCGGTCACTCTCATTCTCCCATTTGTAACAAGTCTCCTGCGCAATCGGCTGCGTGCAGGATCACCTCATTTCGCAGCCCAGCGAGGAGTTTCAATGCAGGTTCTTGTTCGCGACAACAATGTCGATCAGGCGCTTCGCGTTCTGAAGAAGAAGATGCAGCGGGAAGGCGTCTTCCGCGAAATGAAGCAGCGGCGTGCCTATGAGAAGCCTTCCGAGCGAAAGACGCGCGAGAAGTCCGAAGCCATTCGGCGAGCCCGCAAGCTCGCCCGGAAGCAGGCCATCAGGGAAGGCTTATTGCCGGCACCTCCGAAGAAGAAGCTCCCCGAACGCAAGCCACCCCTTCCGCAGACTTCGGCGTCCGCCAGCCAGAAAGCTCTGATTTCCTAAGGGCGAGAAGCGACAGATGCGCTGTCCCTATCAGCCTCGGATTGAGCCTGGCGGCACCCTCCTCGATCAGGAACGCCCCGTTGACGCTCGTGTTGAAGCAGGACCACATCAAAGGGTGATGCGGTGACGCGCTATTATTTCGACATCAGGGACAGCACCGGGCTCTATCCCGACGAGGAAGGGCTGGAGTTTCCAACTCAGCGTGAAGCTGAGGTAGAAGCAGCCGAGACGCTGGCAGGCCTGGCGCGCGATCTCGCGAGCCTGGATGAACGTCAAGACGTTGCAGTCGAGGTGCGAACCGACAGCGGGAGCCTGTTTCAGGCGGCGTTCATCTTCAGCGGCAACAGAACAACACAGTAGGGCTGGCGGAGCTTCAGCCTGATCAGTTCCCGGGCGACGCAAACTGCTCATGAATTGGCCGGCTTTTTCGAAGCCTAGGATCATGAACTCCCACATCGCCCGCGGCCAGGACCGCGATCTATGCCAGGCTGGCTATGCCCGCGTCTCGCAAACGGGCAAGGACCGCAAGGTCACGCTTAAACCATTTCCGGTCTGATCGCGCGGCGAGCACGATACTATCAAACATCGAGGATCGTTCGAACCGTCCCAGCCCGATATTCAGAGCGGTGCCATCGAAGTCCAGGGCCTGCCAGTTCGATGCGGCCAGAGCGTTCCGCGTTACCAACACGTGTCGCTCGGGATCGAGCTTTATCTTGTCCCCCGGGATGGCTTCGAAGCTGATCCCACCTGGAAATTCGGCCTGAGCGATGTCGAGCGCCCAGTCGGACGTGGCATAGAATTCCTTCACAAAGAGATCGTGAGCTTCCCGACGTCGTTGATTTTCTTCAGTGGTCGCCTTGGAACGCGAGAGCAGGCTTCCGTTTATCTTCGCGGCACTGATGCGACCGGAAAGCACAACCCGCTCGAAAACGCATCCCCAAAGAAATAGCGGGGCGTCTCCGAGTCGCTTGAGACCTCGCAGAGACACGTCACGGAACACCCCCTCGTATATCGAGCAATTCATCTGCGAAGCCCGCTCAAGGTCTATCCGCTCAAACAGGTTAAGCGGCGCCCCCTCACCACGGCGGGCGACGCACCCACTGAACTCGCAATCGACGGCGGTGAAATCCGACAGACGGACGCCGGACGCTTTGCAAAAGAACCGTCCTCCGACGACTTCTGTAGGCATTCCCTCGGCTCTTCGCCCTATGCGTTTGACCGGAGTGAACGGTAGCGTTACCAGGAAATATCTGCAACGGATCAGACGCGATTTCGCGCTCGGCCAATCGATTCCGGTCTATCCCGATAGCCGGACAATTCAAGCTCGCGAGCGCGGACCAGGTTTCCACTTTGCCTTCGGAAGCAGGGAGCCGTGGACTTCGCTTACCATTTCAGTTCAAGCGATCAGGCCCAGCCAGCAGTCGCAATACAATCCCGAACAATTCGCTCTGCGAGGAGATGCCGAGCCGCTCATAGGCGCGCTTGCGATAGGTCAGGGTCGAATGCAGGCTGATGCCGAGCTCTTGCGAGATCGCCTCCGAGCTGAGGCCGGAGAGGATGCGGCGGCAGACCTCCTGCTCGCGCGGTGTCAGCGCGGCGAGCGGCGCGCGTGTCGCGAACAACGCGGCGAGATTCTGGTCGGGCGTTGCAGCCGGCTGGAAGTGACGGGCGACGCTGGCGGCGATGACAGGCGCGATGGCCTGCAGCCGTGCACGCTCGGCATCGGCAAAGCGCCCCTGGGCGGTGATCCGATAGAAATTAACGTAGAAGCAGGTGTCGCCGGCCCAGATCGCGGTGGCACATTTGTCGACGATATCGGAATCGTTGAAGAAGATTTTCCGGTAGCGCGCGCCGTACATGCGCGGGGCGAAGGACGGCAGCATGATCGGTGCACCGCCCTCGCCTTCGAAAAGCGCATCACGGTTGGGATCGGATTGGTGGAATTGCCCGGCATAGGCGGCGCCGAGATCGCTGCCGGTCGGGATATTGCCGGCATCGAGCAGGCAGCGCGCCGCACCCGCGCGCGTCAGCGCGAACACCATGCAATGACCGACGCCAGCCTGCCTTCGCAACGTGTCGATCAGGATGCTTGGAAAGTCGGGACGACCGATGGCGAGCACCGCGGGCGTGACATCGCCCGCCGCAGGAGTTTGGGCCATCGTGTGGGGCCGCATGGGGTTCCTCCGCAAAAGTTCTTTTGGCGGAAGATAGCAGCAAGGGGGGATCGTCGGAAGGCGCCGTCCCGATTGTGCGCCCCCTACCCTGCCGCCGCCTTCACTGGCGCGACATTGATCGCGAGCTTGCCGTAGCGGTCAGTGAAGGCCTCGGTGTCGATCTCTTCCAACTTGATCTCGCCGCTCATGACGCCCTGCTTCCATTCGGCCTGGGCCGGGTCGTTCTGGAACTCCGGCATCACTTCGCGGCCGAACAGCTCGAGCGATTCGCAGATGTGCTCGTGGCTGTTCTTGCCGGCCTGATTGAGCAGAATGACCTGGTCGATATGCGAGAATTGGAAGCGCTTCAGCTTCCTGCGGATCGTCTCGGGCGAGCCGATCAGGCCGCCGCGCAGCGCGGCCTCCTGCGCCTCAGGGTTCTCGCGCTTCCACTTGTTGTATTCGTCCCACATGTTGACGGTGTAGGGCGCCGGCCGCTGGCGGTTCTGCGAGGCGCCGTAGAAGCGCAGCGCGAACTGGAAGAAGGTGGCGCCGTCGGCGCGCGCACGCGCCTCTTCATCCGTCTTGGCGCACATGAAGAACGACACTAGCGCCATGTTCGGATTGATCTCGTAGTCAGCGAGCTTTGCGAGACGCTTGGTCATGGCGTTGTAGTAAGCGTGCACCCAGGCATGCGCGGCATCGGCGCTGACGAACTGGAAGCCGAGCGCGCCAAAGCCGTGGCGGCCGGCACGCTCGATGGTCGGCAGCTGCGAGCAGGCCATCCATAGCGGCGGATGCGGCTTCTGCACGGGCTTCGGCACGACATTGCGCAACGGGATATCGAAATACTTGCCGTGATGTTCGGAGCCGGCATCCCTGAACATCGGGAAGATCGCGGCAACGGCCTCCTCGAACACTTCCTTCTTGGTCTCCATATCGCGGCCAAACGGCGTGAGCTCGGTGATGGACGCGCTCTCGCCCATGCCGAACTCGCAGCGGCCGCTGGACAAGAGGTCGAGCACCGCGACGCGCTCGGCGACGCGCGCCGGATGGTTGGTGGTGAGCTGGAGGATACCGTGGCCGAGCCGGATGTTTTTCGTGCGCTGGCTCGCGGCGGCAAGAAACGATTCCGGCGAAGGCGAGTGCGAATATTCTTCAAGGAAGTGATGCTCGACCACCCAGGCATGGTCGTAGCCGAGACGATCGGCCAGTTCCATCTGAGAGAGCGCGTTCTGGTAAAGGGCGAGCTCGTCGCCGGCCACCCAGGGCCGCGGCAGTTGCAGCTCATAGAAGATGCCGAACTTCATGACGCCTCTCCCAGTTTTCTTGCCCGCTTATTCTTGTTGCGGGCATCTTAATGCGTGAGGCGGCGCTGTCTACGCAGTCGCAATTCCGCCTTGCGGGAGAACGGGCCTCATCACGCGGCGGCCATTCAGCGCCACGCCGATGAAGGTGAAGCGCACCATCAGGTGATAGCTCGCGAGCATCAACGGAATCGCGACGACGGGAATGATTGCGAACTTGACCAAAGCGGGCCAGTCGAACTGCGACAGCGCGACCTGCAATGCCATCACGATCGGCAGATGGATCAGATAGAGCCAGTAGGAGGCATCAGCGAGATAGCGCCGGGTCGGGCTGAAGCCGGACATGAAACGGAGCGCAAGGCCGAGGGCCGCGAAGGTCGTTATCCAGATCGCGGGCGCATAGAGGATGGCGGAGGCCAGCCGGAGCGTGGCGAAGCTGTAGGGCAGTTTTGGCGCACCCGGAGCAGACAACATCACGCCGGACAAGACGAAGCTGATCAGGATCAGGCAGAGCGCGAGCAGGAGATAAGCAAGCCAGCGCCGCTCGAGGATCCGCAGCAGACCGATCTGCCGATGCAACAGCCAGCCGACGCCGAAGGCGCTGCCGAAGCCGATCCAGGCCTGCGCATTGGTGATGAGCGAGTGATCCGGCGTCCGCACACCCATCACATTGACCCATCGTGGATCGAGGCAGAAGGCGATGCCGATGGGGATCGCCAGAACCAGCGGCGCCAGCGGATTGCGGATGATCCCAGCGAAGAGGCGGTCAACAACCGCCCGCAGCGAGCCCGACGTATCGAGCCGGACGATCGCGCCGCGCAGCAGCAGCATGGCGGCATAGAGCTGCAGCAGCACATAGAGAAACCAGAGATGGGTCAGGCGGAAATTCGGCAAGGACGGCAGCCAGCGGGACGCCCATTGGATCGAACCGCCATTCGGAAAGTCCGCCGCCCAGGTGATCACCAGGGCGATCGGCACGAACAGCAGCGGCCAGCCGATCACCAGCGGCAGGGCGATCCGCTGCAACCGGTCCGTGACGAAGCCGAAGGCGCCGCGGCGATGAAAGTTCATGCGGGCAAAGAAGCCGGCCATCAGGAAGAACGTCGTCATCCGGAACACATGGATGGCGAAAGACAGCAGGCTGAGCATGAGGCTTGGATGGGTGTCCTGGATCAGCCAGAACCGGGGCGAGGCCGGCACGAACGACAATGTCGCGTGCAGGACAATGCCGAGCAGCAGCGCGATCCCCCTGAGCGCATCGAGCGCGTGGAGCCGTTCGGGTGCGGAGGTGACGGCGCTCGCATGTGACATGGGGCTCTCGCTGGCTGGACAGGGCTTTCGTACACTCTGCCCAACCGGGGTACGTCTCTCTCGCCCGATCCAAGAATCGGCTAGCCGATTTCTCGTTGCGGCTCGCCGATGTCAGCGATGACCGGCCGGCTCAGCGCCTCGCGCCGGAATTCGGTCGGTGTGACGCCGGTCTCAGCCTTGAAGGCGCGGTTGAAAGGTCCGATCGACTGGAAGCCCGCATCCATGGCGATGGTCAGCACCGGGACCTCCCGTTGCGTCACATCGGAGAGGGCCAGCCTGGCATCCTCGATGCGATAGCGGTTGAGGAACGCATTGAAGTTCCGATAGCCCAGCCCCTCGTTGATGGCCTGGCGCAGCCGATGCTCGGGAACCTCTAACCGGGCCGCCAGCGCCCCGATCGCGAGACCTTCCTGCCGATAGGTTCGCTCCACGCTCATCAGGTGGTCGAGGCGCCGCAACAGGATCGGGTCAACCACGACCCGAGCCGTCGGAGCACGATCGGTGCCGCGCGCATCGCCGGACGCGATGGCCGCCGTGGCATCGTTGGCGGGCACGGCCGGCGGCGTGGCGAGAGTACCTACCCCGGCCATCATCGCCACCACGAACAGGACGAGCGCGGTGGGAAGGCTGCCGGGCGCGCCGGGGACAGCGACGGGAATGGCGGCGAAGCCGGCACCGGCGAAGACCACGATGAGCCCGACATTGATCGCCAGCATCGCCAACCGCAGGCGGCGGCGCCGCGCCACCAGATCGGCACGCCAGGTCTTGACGGTCTGCACCGCGGCCGCGAGCGCCAGCGCCAGATTGACCAACGCCAGGCCTCTGCCGCCGGCTCCGGCCAAAGCGGGCGAGTAAGCCCAGCCCAGCGTGAGCACAAAGCCGACGGCCACGATGCCCAGCCACATGGCGCCGTGCCATCGCCTCAGCACGAAATCGTCGTCAAACGCCGCACGTGCCCATAGCCAGAACAAGGCCGGTTGTGCCGACATGATCGGCAACACCCACCACCATGACGATTTGGGAAAGAACGGAGCGGTCGCGATGGCATAAAACACGCCGCCCGCCGACATGGCCATGCCCAGCAAAGCCTGCTGGCTGGTGGCCCGACGCAGCAGCGCCGCAAGAATGATCAACAGGAACACGCCGCTGGCCGCGCCGCGAAGCCCGAGATCGATGGCCGTGAGCCCCATCACACCCTGCCGTCTCCATCAGAAGCTCAATTTTCGCATCGCCTTCGCGCGTGCACAATCCAAAATTGCGCTTGCGGGCGCGGCGACTGCGACATCCGCAACTTGAACGGTTGATCCAGATCAACGCGTCAGCCGGCCTGCTGCATCAAAAATGCAGCAAGGCAACGGCCCGGATGCCGTCCCGATTCCCCGGACACCCCGAAGAGACCGAATATGTCGGCCCCTGACGACACGACCTCGCGCGTGCGCCGTAAGCGCATGGAGATCTTTGCGTTCCTGTTCCTGACCGCGGTTGTGATGCCCGTCCTCGCGGTCGGAACGGTCGGCTCTTACGGCTTAGGTGTCTGGATCTACCAGATGTTCGCCGGCCCTCCCGGCCCGCCGCCCTCCCCGCATTGATCCCCTCACAGCGAAAGACAGGCATCATGGCTCACGCCACACTCAACCGCCGCGCATTGATCACCGGTCGGGTGCTCAGCGCCGAGCGCATCATCCCGCCGCCGGGCTGCGAGATCGCCAGCATCATCGTGCAGGCGCGCCCTGAGCGTCTCGCCGAGCTGGACGCCGCGATCACCGCCCTTCCCTGCTGCGAGATCCACGGCCGCGATCCACGCGGCAAGCTCATCGTCGTGACCGAAGCACCTGACGCAGGCAGCCTCGGCACCCTGCTCAACACGATCCAGTCATTGCCGGACGTCTATTCCGCAGCGCTCGTCTTCCACGCCATTGAAACCGCCTAAGGGACGGGAGAGCCATCCCATGACATCGCCAAAGCTCGACCGCCGCCAGATGCTGAAGCTCGAGGCCGCCGCAATTGCGGCCGCTGCCGCGGGCATGCCGGTGCCGTCGCTCGCCGCCAATCTCGTCGCTGAGCGCGACGTCGCCGAACTGAAATGGGACAAGGCCGCCTGCCGCTTCTGCGGCACCGGCTGCTCGGTGATGGTCGCGACCAAGGACAATCGCGTCGTCGCCACCCACGGCGATACCAAGGCCGAGGTCAACCGCGGCCTCAACTGCGTCAAGGGCTACTTCCTCTCCAAGATCATGTACGGCCACGACCGCCTGACCCAGCCGATGCTGCGCAAGACTGATGGCAAGTACGACAAGAACGGCGAGTTCACGCCCGTGTCCTGGACCGAAGCCTTCGACATCATGGAGGCGAAGTGGAAGGAGGCGATGAAGAAGCGCGGCCCAAACGGCGTCGCCATGTTCGGCTCCGGACAATGGACGATCTGGGAAGGCTATGCGGCGTCAAAGCTGTTCAAGGCCGGCTTCCGCACCAACAACATCGACCCCAACGCACGCCACTGCATGGCCTCCGCCGTCGCGGGGATGATGCGCACCTTCGGCATCGACGAGCCGGCCGGCTGCTATGACGACATCGAGGCCACCGATGCCTTCGTGCTGTGGGGCTCCAACATGGCGGAGATGCACCCCATCCTGTGGACGCGCGTGGCCGACCGACGGCTCTCTGCGCCGCATGTCCGCGTCGCCGTGCTCTCGACCTTCGAGCACCGCTCGTTCGACCTCGCCGACATCGGCATGGTGTTCAAGCCGCAGACCGACCTTTATTTGCTCAACGCCATCGCCAACCACATCATCAAGACGGGCCGGGTCAACAAGGATTTTGTGGCCGCGCATACCGTGTTCAGGCGCGGGCAGACCGACATCGGCTATGGCCTGCGGCCGGAGCATCCGCTGCAGAAGAAGGCCACCGGCGCGGCCAAGGCCAACGACTCCACCGACATGACCTACGACGAATACGTCAAGTTCGTCTCTGAGTACACGCTGGAGAAGGCGGCGCAAATGTCCGGTGTGCCGCTGAACCGGCTGGAAGCGCTCGCCGAGCTCTACGCTGATCCGAAGACAAAAGTGGTCTCGTTCTGGACCATGGGATTCAACCAGCACACCCGCGGCGTCTGGTGCAACAACCTCGTCTACAACATCCATCTCCTCACGGGGAAGATCTCCTCGCCCGGCAACAGCCCGTTCTCGCTGACCGGCCAGCCCTCGGCCTGCGGCACCGCGCGCGAGGTCGGCACCTTCTCGCACCGCCTGCCCGCCGACATGGTGGTGACCAACAAGGAGCATCGCGACAAGGCGGAGCATCTCTGGCTGCTGCCCGAGGGCACCATTCCCAACAAGCCCGGCGCGCACGCGGTGCTGCAAAGCCGGATGCTGAAGGACGGCCTCATCAACGCCTATTGGGTGCAGGTCAACAACAATCTGCAAGCCGGCCCGAACGCCAACGAAGAGACTTATCCCGGGTTTCGCAACCCCGACAATTTCATCGTGGTCTCGGACGCCTATCCGAGCGTGACGGCACTCGCCGCCGATCTGATCCTGCCGACCGCGATGTGGGTCGAGAAGGAAGGCGCCTACGGCAATGCCGAGCGGCGCACGCAGTTCTGGCACCAGCTCGTCCAGGCGCCCGGCGAGGCCAAGTCCGACCTCTGGCAGCTCATGGAGTTTTCAAAGCGCTTCAAGATCGAGGAGGTCTGGCCCGAGGAGCTGGTCGCCAAGAAACCGGAGGTTCGCGGCAAGACGCTGTTCGACGTGCTCTACAAGAACGGACAGGTCGACAAATTCCCCGTGACCGACATCGAGCAGGGCTATCTCAACGACGAGTCCAAGGCGTTCGGCTTCTACGTGCACAAGGGCCTGTTCGAGGAATATGCCTCGTTCGGTCGCGGCCACGGCCACGACCTCGCGCCGTTCGACACCTATCACCGCGAACGCGGCCTGCGCTGGCCTGTCGTCAACGGCCAGGAGACCAAATGGCGCTTCCGCGAGGGCAGCGACCCCTACGTCAAGCAGGGCGCGGACGTGCAGTTCTATGGCTACCCCGATGGCAAGGCGCGCATCTTCGCACTGCCTTACGAGCCGCCGGCGGAATCGCCCGACAACGACTATCCGTTCTGGCTCTCGACTGGCCGCGTGCTGGAGCACTGGCACTCCGGCACCATGACGCGCCGCGTGCCCGAGCTCTACAAGGCTTTTCCGGAAGCCGTCTGCTTCATGCACCCGGATGACGCGCAGGACATGAAGCTGCGCCGCGGCGATGAAGTGAAGGTCGTCTCGCGCCGCGGCTTCATCCGCGCCCGCGTCGAGACGCGCGGCCGCGACCGGCCACCGCGCGGCCTGGTGTTCGTGCCGTGGTTCGACGAATCCAAGCTGATCAACAAGGTGACGCTGGACGCCACCGATCCGATCTCGCTGCAAACCGACTACAAGAAATGCGCCGTGCGCATCGAGCGGGTGAACGTGTCATGATGAAGCGATTTGGTATCGCCCTGCTCGCCTGCGCGATCGCCGCCGGCGCCAGCTCGCTGACCGCGCAGACGGTGACGTCCGGCCTGCGCGGCCCGACCCCGCTCAATGACGAAGGTCCGGCGCCGCCGATGCTGCCGAACCGCAACACGTCGGAGCGGGAGGTGCGCAACTATCCGGAGCAGCCGCCGGTCATCCCGCACACGATCGACGGCTACCAGATCGACCTCAACGGCAACAAATGCCTGTCCTGCCATGCGCGGGCACGCATTGCGGAATCGCAGGCGCCGATGGTCTCGATCACGCACTTCATGGACCGCGAGGGCCAGTTCCTGGGGTCGATCTCGCCGCGGCGCTTCTTCTGCACCGAATGTCACGTGCCGCAGAACACCGCAACACCGCCGGTCAGCAACGACTTTACGGACATCGACACCTTGCTGTCGCGTGCAAGCCCCGGTGGCCGGCGATGACGACGACCGCTGATGAATCCAAAGCCAAACGCGGCTTCATCGCGCGCGCGTGGGATTTCGCGCTCGAGCTGTGGGGCGTGCTGTCGCGGCCGAGCACGGTGTTCGCGCTCGGCACGCTCGTGCTCGCAGGCTTTGCCGCCGGCGTGATCTTCTGGGGCGGCTTCAACACCGCGCTGGAATTGACCAACACCGAAAAATTCTGCACCGGCTGCCACGAGATGAAGGACAATGTCTATGCCGAGCTGAAGTCGACCATCCACTTCAGCAACCGCTCCGGCGTGCGCGCGACCTGCCCCGACTGCCACGTGCCGCATAACTGGACCGACAAGATCGCGCGCAAGATGCAGGCGTCCAAGGAGGTCTGGGGCAAGATCTTCGGCACGATCGATACGAGGGAGAAATTCCAGGACAAGCGCCTCGAGCTCGCCGCGCATGAATGGGCACGCTTCAAGGCCAATGATTCCCTGGAATGCCGCAACTGCCACAGCGCCGATTCCATGGACATCACCAAACAATCGCCGCGGGCTTCAGTGGCGCATCAGCGCTTCCTGTTCACCGGCGAAAAGACCTGCATCGACTGCCACAAGGGCATCGCCCACCATCTGCCCGACATGCGCGGCGTTCCCGGCTGGCAATAGGGCCGAAGGCAGACGGATTTGCCCCGCTTGAACCTGCGGTGCGAATGGTTAGTTTTGAGATCCGGCGAATCGCATCGTTTCGCCTCTCCTCAAGACAGATATGGCCACTTTCACCCCGCATCAGGATGCCGCGCTCAAGGCCGTCGGCGATTGGCTTAAAGCCAAACCGGGCCGCAACGGCACGCCGCCGGTGTTTCGGCTGTTCGGCTTTGCCGGCACCGGCAAAACCACGCTGGCGCGGCATATCGCCGAGGGCGTCGACGGCGAGGTGAAGTTTGCCGCCTTCACCGGCAAGGCCGCCCTCGTCATGCGCAACAAGGGCTGCGATGACGCCTCCACCATCCATTCGCTGATCTACCGCGCCCGCGAATCCGGCGAGGAGCAGCCCAGCTTCGAATTGTGGGACGATGCGCCGGCCTCAAAAGCCAAGCTGATCGTGATCGACGAATGCTCGATGGTCGATGCCGAACTCGGGCGCGACCTGATGTCGTTCGACTGCCCGCTGCTGGTGCTGGGCGACCCTGCGCAGCTGCCGCCGATCCAGGGCGGCGGCTTCTTCACCAATTCCGAGCCGGACGCGATGCTGACCGAGGTGCACCGCCAGGCCCAGGACGATCCGATCGTGCGGATGTCGATGGACGTCCGCGAGGGCCGCGAGCTCGACATCGGCCGTTATGGCGAGAGCGAGGTGGTGTCGCGGAAAGAACTGGATCCCGATCGCGTCATGGGCGCCGACCAGGTGCTGGTCGGCCGCAACAACACAAGGCGCGCCTACAATATGCGGGTCCGGCAACGGCAGAACATCGAGGACGTCTTTCCGGTCGCCGGCGACAAGCTGGTGTGCCTGCGCAACAACCGCAAGAAGGGCCTGTTCAACGGCGGCCTGTGGCGCGTCAAGTCGCGCAACACCTCGCGCTCGAAATCGCGCATCCTCTCGATGCGACTGTCGCCGGATGAAGAGTTTGGCCACAAGGTCACAAAAGTCTCGGTGCGCGCCGATTGCTTCGAGGGCGGCATCGAGCAGATCGCCTGGGAGCAGCGCAAGCCCTATGACGAGTTCGACTACGGCTACGTGCTGACCGTGCACAAGTCGCAAGGCTCGCAATGGGACGACGTCGTGCTGTTCGACGAGAGCTTTGCGTTTCAGGAGAGCCGGGCGCGGTGGCTGTATACGGGCATCACCCGGGCGGCGAAACGGTTGAGTATCGTGGTTTAGAGCGCCGCTGCCGTAGGGTGGGCAAAGGCGCAATGCGCCGTGCCCACGATCTCTCTCCACAAGCAATGAACGCGTGGGCACGCTTGGCTTTGCCCACCCTACGGCACCGTGAATGTGGCGCCGATATCGCGCCGTTCACTTCCCCGCAACGAAATAAAAATCCTCCCTGCCCGGCGGCGAGCCGTAGGTGAACGGCTGCTGCACGTGCTTGGTGGCGGACCAGACATCGTCGCGGACGATGTCGAACAATTTCCGGATCTCGACCTTCGGCTCCTTGAGCTCGCGGGCGAGTGCGGTGGAGAACGGACTGTCGGCGCCGTTGTCGCCGTCGATCGCGGTCTCGCCGTGCTTGGCTGCGTAGACCACCATGAAGCCGGCGCCGGGCTCGATGTTGGAAAAGCCCTTGTCGACCAGCTTCAGCGACAGCGTATGCTGCATGGTCGGCGCGAACGGGTTGTCGCGGCAGGCATCCAGGATCACCAGGCGCACTTTTCGCGCAGCTCCCACCGCTGCAATCACCTGCTCCAGCGCGACGGCTTGCGTCTCGGCGTCCCGGTCGACCGCGAGCTTGGCATCGACAGGAACGAGGTAGTTCACCCCGCCGATCTCGAAGCCGTGGCCGGCGTAATAAACCACCGCCCAGTCGGCCTTCTCCGCTTCGTCGGCAAAGGTCTTCAAAGCGTCGAAGAACTTGTCGCGGGTCAGGTCGCTGACGGAGATCACGGTCTGGAAGCCGACATCGTGCAGCACGCCCGCGATCAGTTTGGCGTCGCGCGGCGGATTTGGCAGGGCGTGGACGTTCTTGTAGGCGCCGTTGCCGACGACCAGCGCGACGCGGCGCCCGGTGGGCGCGCCTCCCGGCGTTTGCGGCGTCAGCGCTGCGAGCCGCTGCTGCGCGGTGGCGCGGGCGCGGGCGACGTCGTACTCGTCGAATTTCGTCAGCGAATAGGCGGCCGCGCGGTAGTCGGCGCGGGCCTGGGCGAGGTCTTTCTTGCGCTCGTAGAGCTGGCCGCGGCCGGAATGCGCGCGGACATTGTTCGGGTTGATCTGGATCACCGTGGTGTAGTCCTTCAGCGCAGCGTCGAGATCGCCCTTCAACATGCTGACATCAGCACGATTGTTGATCGCGTAGACATTCCTCGGCTGCTTCTCGATCAGACCGTTGCAATCGGCGAAGGCCAGATCGTATTTGCCCATCAGGCCGTAGGTGGTGCAGCGATTGGCCGCGATCTGCTGCGCGGTCGGATCGATCTTCTCCGCCTCGGCGAAATCGGCAATGGCGCCGTCATAGTCCTTCATCACCGTGCGCACACGGGCACGATTGGTCCAGCCGAGCAGGAATTTCGGCGTGTATTTGATCGACAGGTTGAAATCGTCGAGCGCGCTCTGCAGCGCGGCCCGGCGCAGCTGAATGGTGCCGCGATTGTTGTAGGCATAGCCGAAATTCGGCCGCTTCTGGATGGCCAGATTGTAATCGGCCATTGCGAGGTCGTCCTCGCCCTTGTGCTCATGGGCGATGCCCCGCACGTTGATGGCGCCGACATTGTCCGGATCCAGCTCGATGGCTGAAGTCAGCGCCTCGATCGCGTGGTCATAATCGCGCTTGCTGATCAGCGCCTGGGCGTGAATGACGAGCGCGAGCGATTTGTCCTTGCCGGTGACGCGGTTGGCGTTGAGCAGGTTCTCGCAGGCCGTCGTCCGCGCCTGGGTCTCGGCCTGGCGATCCCTGCAGGTGGCGAGGTCGTCGCCGGCTTGCGGATCCGCCGCGGCGGTCGCGATGCCCGCGAGGAGTATGACAAGGCTCAAGAGAACGACGCGCAGCATGTTGTCAGATCAGCTCCAGCCACCACAATTTAAGTCGAACGGCGATCGTGCCGGTTCATCTAGCCCGGAGTTCCCCAACCCGCCAAGCCGGACCGGGGTTAGCGGCTTTTTTTCACGGACTCGTGTCACGCCGGCTGTAACAATCGCCGGCTCGGTCCGTATCTGAGGTGTCTGAAAACGCCGGGCAGGCTGTTCGCCAGCCCTCAACCGCCCTAAACTGTCAGGCCTTCCGAAAGAGGATCCGCCATGCGCCGCTCCGTCCTGTCCCTGCTCGCCGCCACCGCCGCCTTGTCGCTCGGCTTTGCCGCACCGACCTGGGCCGCCGAAGACGCCATCGTGATCCCCGCCCCCGCCATGGACGCAGCCCCCGCGAGCGGCATCCAGACCGCTGTCATTGCCGGCGGATGCTTCTGGGGCGTGCAGGGCGTGTTCCAGCACACTGCCGGTGTCGTCAACGCCGTGTCCGGCTATGCCGGCGGCACCAAGGCGACTGCGGACTACGAGACGGTCTCGACCGGACGAACCGGCCATGCCGAGTCGGTCGAGATCAAGTTCGACCCGAAGAAGATCTCCTACGGCAAGATCCTGCAGATCTACTTCTCGGTGGCGCACGACCCGACCCAGCTCAACCGCCAGGGGCCCGACACCGGCACGCAATATCGCTCGGCGATCTTCACCACCTCGGACGAGCAGAAGAAGGTCGCGGAGGCCTATATCGCCCAGCTCAACTCCGCCAAGGTGTTCAGCAAGCCGATCGTGACCAAGGTCGGTACGCTCGAGGGCTTCTACCCGGCGGAGGCCTACCACCAGGACTATCTGACGTTGCACCCGAACCAGCCCTACATCGCCTTCAACGACATTCCGAAGGTCGAGAACCTGAAAAAGCTGTTCGCGGATAACTACATTGAGAAGCCGACGCTGGTGAGTGCCAGCAAGGCCACCAACTGATCTCGAGATCATCAGAAATACGGGAGACCCATGCCCGACACCAAGACGAAAACCACCGACGACAAGGTCATGAAGAGCGAAGAGCAGTGGCGAAGCGAGTTGACGCCGATGCAGTACGCAGTGCTGCGCGAGAAGGCGACCGAGCGTCCCTTCTCCGGCGAATATGAGCACGACCACCGTGCCGGCACCTATGTCTGCGCCGGCTGCGGCAACGTCCTGTTCGAATCCGACGCCAAGTTCGATTCCGGCTGCGGCTGGCCTAGCTTCACCGCGCCTGCGGTCGAGAGCCATATCGACGAGGAGCGGGACACGACGCACGGCATGATCCGCACCGAGGTCCTCTGCTCCAAATGCAGCGGCCATCTCGGCCATGTCTTCCCCGACGGACCGGGGCCGACCGGCCTGCGTTACTGCATCAATTCGGCGGCGCTGAAGCTCGAGCCGAAATAAGATTGCGCCGCCGGGTTCCCCGATGGAACCCGGCGGCGCGATGTGCTTTTCTCTTCCAGCGGTGCAGCCGATGCGTGCATTCCGGCGGCCGCCAGGGAGGACGCCATGACACTCGGGACCATCCTGATCATCCTGGTGATCATTTATCTGCTGGGCGGCTGGTCCGGCCGGATCGGCGGCTATGGCTACGGCATGGGCCATTCCGGCATGGGGATCGGCGGCGTCGTTCTGGTGGTGCTGCTCGTCCTGCTGCTTCTTGGTAAACTATAAACCATACAAGCCACTGAATTTACTTAGATTTCCGCTTCTGCGGACCTGCCATGCGTGGATTCATCATCTCCCATCGCAGGGGTCGCAATTTTGTCAAATCGGCTTATATTAGGGGTCGAAAATGACATGCGGCGGGCCCGCTCGATTGCGGCCCCTGCCCTCCCAAACCCCACGCGCTTAAAGCCCCAGAGAAGATCACGAGGTCTTTGACCATGCGTCCACTGCGTCCGTTCAACTTCAACACTTCCGCCGAGCTCTTCCCCGCCGCCATCCGCAAGAAGAAGCGCGCGGGCTTCACCTACCGCCGGTTCGGCACTGCGGCCGAAGCCGTGCAGTTCGCGATGGAGCAGTTGCCGACGGATTCGCTGAACGGCGCATATCTCCAGGTCGAGGAAGCCCGTTTCGACCAGAACGGCATCCGCTCGCTCTACGAGAGCGAGGCCTTCCCGCTGCCGCGCCGTCCCAAGCCGGCCCCGGCCGCCGAGACCGACGCCGACGCGGCGTAAGATTTAGCAAAACTCCGATGTGCGGAGAAAGCGCGATGGCCTTGAGGTCATCGCGCTTTTTGCGTTTGGGCGACACTCTCTCTTTCCCCTCTCCCCGCTTGCGGGGAGTGGCGAAGACCTACATCCGTGGCTGCTTGTCGAGCCAGCGGCGCAAGAGGCGCACATTGCGCATGTTGGCGCGGAACATGACGTCGAAGGCATCGCCCGCAAACGGCACCATGCCGACCACGCCGTCGACCGCGACATTGCCGAGCATGCGCGCGGTGATGTACCAGGGCGCGCCGAGCGCGCGGGCCTCGCGCACCAACCACAGCGAGATCGCGGTGGTGATGATGTCGCCGATCACTGGGATCAGCCCGATCAGTCCGTCGATGCCGTAGCGGATGTTGGTGCCGGGCAGGACGAAGGCGACATCGAGCAGCTTGGCGATCGCCTCGAGCCGCGCGAGCCGCTGTTCCCGCGTCAGATTGCCGAACGGATTGCCATTGCCAAATCCATTGCCAAATCCTTGGCCGAACTCGACACGGAACTCGCGAAACCCCTGCTCCAGTGTTTCAGGCCGGATCTCGTGGCCCTCCTGGTCGATGATCGGACCGCGCGCATGCGTCCCGGAACGGGACCTGCGCGGCGCGAGAATGTCGTCGTCTTGCATGGTCATGGCCGTTGTGAACTCACGAGCGCAGCAGAGGTTGCTGCATCGCGTCCGATGGTCGCGGGCTTAGCTCGCCGCCGTCGCCGGCCGCGGCTCCTCGACGTAATGATGCACGAGCCAGGATGAAAGCATCGCGGGCACGAGACCGACTAGGCCGTACAGGATCAACTGCACCGCGCCCGAATCCGACCCGCGCGAGCCATAGGTGAATGCGGCGAGGACGAAAGCGAGCAGGCCGACCAGCAGCATCCGCAACACCGGCCCGATCCGCCTGACATGGAGCAGGATGTCGTCGATTGCACCGATCATCAGCGACGGCAGGAAGCCGAACAGATAGCTGTATTGCAGGGTCTTGAAGAACACGACGATCAGCTTGCCGACCTCGCCGAGATGCGCCTCGGCCCAATAGCCGGACTGGTAGGTCGTCGTCATCAGCAGCAGGAATCCGCCCACGAACGGACCGACGAGCGCGAACACCAGATAGCGTTTCATCAAGGACTCCTCATACGCGAGGGCATTTATAGCAGCGGGCCGGGAACCTTGGATAGCGGGGTTGCGGGCTGTTTGGGGGAACAAGTGGCAAGCCGGCGGGTTCAGACTGGAGCCGAAATTGACCCGTCAGATTTGGAGCCGCCGATGTCCCGTAAACTGTTGTTGCTGGCGACGATCACCCTCTCCGCCCTGTCGAGCGCACCCGCCTTTGCGCAAGGCCATATGGGCACGCCGCAGGAGCAGAACGCGTGCTCGCGCGACGCCTCGCGACTGTGTCGCAAGGATCTCGGCAATGACGGTGCGGTGCAAGGCTGCCTGCAAGCCAACCGGGCAAAACTGTCGCGATCGTGCAGCAAGGTGTTCGCGAGCCATGGAATGTAAGATCGGCATGTGAGCTCGCGCCGCCTTTTGCGTGACGGAGGCGCAACAGCTGCGAATTCCTTCGCGCCTCCCATTGAAGCTTCACGGCAATCGCGCATACTCAGGTCGGGCGGCGCAGCACTTTTCGATTCGAATATCAGAAAAAATCGAGCGACCACATCCGGGAATGAACACCCGGCATGAAGGCTGTGACATGCGGCAGATCAAGCCGCGTGCGGCGTCCCAACAATCAAGCGGCTCAAATCCGCGCAACTCGGGGACGCATTTTTCATGACACGCTATCGGACTATCGCCACGCTCTTCACCTTCGCCGCCACTGCCATCGCCCTCCAGACATCGCCCGGCCTCGCCTTCTCGCCCGAAGCGCAGCAGATGTGCTCGGACGATGCGATGCGGCTGTGCTCCAGTGAAATCCCTGATATCCCGCGGATCACCGCCTGCATGGTGCGGAACAAGTCGCATGTCAGCCCCGGCTGCCGCGCCGTGATGGACCGCGAAGCCGCCGCAGCAGCAACCCGCAAGCGGGAAGCCGCCGCGCAGTAGTGCCGGCAAATTCCAAGTAGGCAGCTGCTCCCCCGGTTGGGCCGTCACCTCTCGCCGCTGGGGAGAGGTGAAGAGCTCAGTCGCCCCACTGCGCGAAAGCGTCGTTGAAGGCGCGCTCGCCGGGAGCGCCCTTCTCGATGGCGATGATGGCGCGGCGCTGGTTGGCGTAGACCAGCGGGACGTCGAACCAGGAGCGCTCCTTCAGGAGCTGGACGTTGCGGGCGCGATCGGCATCGACATTGGAGAGGCCGACCAGGAAGAAGCCGTCGGTGACCTTGACCGCGAGCCCTGCGAGCGGCGTGCCGCGCGCCTGCTCGTTCGACTTCATCAAGATGCCCGGCACGTTGGAGACGCTGCCGCTCGGAAAGTCCGGCGGCAGGATGAAGGTCAGCTCGGCCGTGTGGCTCGCCGGCAGCGACGAGTCGGTGTTGCGGCGGAAGGACATCGTCATCTTGAACTTGCGGTCTGGGATCTCGATGTCGGCGCGGACGGCGACGTCGGCCTTCTGGTTGCCCGACGCCTTGATCGGCTCGAGCCGCCACACCACCGAGCCGACATATTGCTTGCCCTTCGGGTCGGACGGATCCTCGTCATAGAGCACGACCTTCTGCGCCACCGGTGCGGCGGGCTGGTCGCTCGCCGAGGGCTGGCCGACGCGATCCGGAATCTTGGGCTTGGTCTGCGGCTGCGACGTATCCTTCGGCGCCTCCACCACCTGAGTGGGCGACGGCTTGAACAGATTGGTCGCGGTCTGGACCAGCTGCTTGCCCCAAAGGATGCCGGCACCGACCAGGATCAGCACGATGCCGATGGCGATCGCGCTCTTGAACGGGAAGACCGAGCCCCTTCCGGCGCGCTTCTTGACGTCGCGGTCGGGCGCGATGCGCGGACGCGGCGACGGCGGCTGCGGCGTGTAGCGCTCGGCCTCCTCGATCGACTCGTCATAGGAATAGGGCGCATCGCCTTCGCCGGCGCGGTTTTCCAGGCTCGGCTCGAGCCGGTCGAATTCCGGCGAGGGCGAAGGCACGTTGGCGTAGGTGCGGCGCGCGGCCCGGTTGGCCTGCGCGGCAGCGCCGCCGAGGTCGTTGACGTCAGCCGTGATGTCGCGGAAGCCGCGCACGCCAGGGGCCGGCGGCAGCGGGGGCGGCGGACCGCCCTCCGGCGGGCGGCGTGGAGAGGAGCGCCCGGGCGGCGGCTCCGGCGGAGCCGGCTGGCGCGGCGCATCAAAACGCGGGGCGCGCGGCGGACGCGGGGCATCGCCCTGATCGTCGCCGCCGATCTGCGGCCGCGGCGACGGTGCGGCCGGACGCGCGCGCGGCGGCGCGGCCGGCTGAGCGGATGGGGGCGGGTTGTTTTCAGTCGCGCGGGCGCTGGCCCGGCGGAACGCATCGCCGCTGCCGCCACTGCGGGCAGCACCGCCGGGGCGCGAGGCCTCGCGGGCGCGCTGGGCGGCTTCCGATTCGACCTTGCGGACGGCCTCTTCCAGCGACAGCCGCTCGCGGGTGATCTCGGATTCGGAGAGCGGCGGCTGCACGCTGCGCAGCTGCGCGATCAGCGCCGTGCGCGCCCGTTCATAGAGCGCGCGCCGGCTCTCGCCGGGAGCGTTGGGGTCCAGGGCCGCAATAGCGCGGGCGATCAGCGGATAGTAATCAGCCATTTCTACTCAACTATACCCGCGTCCTGGTAAGAGATCGTTAAGCCTCAAACGGGTTTTGCACCAGGATAGTATCCTCGCGTTCGGGGCTGGTGGAAAGCAGAGCGACCGGGCACCCCACCAATTCCTCGATCCGGCGGACATATTTGATTGCCTGGGCCGGCAGCTGCGCCCAGGACCGCGCGCCCGCGGTCGGCTCCTTCCAGCCCTCGATGGTCTCGTAGATCGGCTCGACCCGGGCCTGCGCGCCTTCACCGGCCGGGAAATAATCGATTTCCTTGCCGTCGAGCTTGTAGCCGACGCAGACCTCGATCGTGTCGAAGCCATCGAGAATGTCGAGCTTGGTCAGCGCCAGGCCGGTGATGCCGCAGGTCCGCACGGTCTGGCGGACCAGCACGGCATCGAACCAGCCGCAGCGGCGCTTGCGTCCGGTATTGACCCCGAACTCGCGACCTCTGCGGCCGATCTCCTCGCCGATCTCGTTCAAGAGCTCGGTCGGGAACGGCCCCTGGCCGACGCGGGTCGTATAGGCCTTGCAGATGCCGAGCACGTAGCCGACCGCGTTCGGGCCGAGCCCCGTTCCGGTCGCGGCCTGCGCCGCCACCGTGTTGGACGAGGTGACGTAAGGGTAGGTGCCGTGGTCGACGTCGAGCAGCGCGCCCTGCGCGCCTTCGAACAGGATCCGCTTGCCGGCACGCCGCTCGGTATCGAGCAGGCGCCAGACGGTCTCCGCATAAGGCAGCAGCTGCGGCGCCAGCGCGCTGAGTTCCTTCAGGATCTCGTTGCCGTCGAACTCCGGCAGGTTGAGGCCGCGACGCAGCGCGTTGTGGTGCGCGAGGAGACGATCGATCTTGTGTGGGAGCGTGTCGAGGTCGGCGAGGTCCATCAGACGGATCGCGCGGCGGCCAACCTTGTCCTCATAGGCCGGGCCGATGCCGCGCCGCGTGGTGCCGATCGCGGTCGCCGAATTGGACGATTCACGAAGCGCATCGAGCTCGCGATGGAGCGGCAGGATCAGGGTCACGTTCTCGGCAACGCGCAGATTCTCCGGGCCGACCGCAACGCCCTGGCCGCGCAGCTTGGTGACCTCGTCGAGGAAGGCCTGCGCATCGAACACCACGCCGTTGCCGATCACCGCCAGCTTCGACGGGCGCAGCACGCCCGAGGGCAACAGCGCGAGCTTGTAGGTCTCGCCATTGATGACCAGCGTGTGGCCGGCGTTATGGCCGCCCTGAAAGCGCGCGACGATGTCCGCCTGTTCCGACAACCAGTCGACGATCTTGCCCTTTCCTTCGTCGCCCCACTGGGCGCCGACGACGACAACATTGGCCATTCGCGGGTAATCCTTCGAAGAATTTCTCTGTAAAAGGCACGATCCAAACGGAAAACCGGGACCCACTCTTCCGGAATCATGCCTGCGCCCAGCCGAAGTCCCGGCCCAAGGCCGTTCGCACGCGAGGCAGCCCCACCGGATAAAGGAAGCAGCCTCTCTAGGCAAGCAAGAACGGGGCTTTTTTCGGGCCCAAGGTGCGATCCAAGCCCTTGATATCCCCTAAAAATCCGCCTTATCGGGCGCCTTCTACGACGTTAGGCGCGGATGCGGCCGTCGACCACTTCGATGATGCGGTCGCAGCGCCGGGCCAGATCCATATTGTGGGTGACGAGCAGGAAGCTCGTACCGCTCTCGCGGTTGACCTGCCGCATCAGCTCGAACACGGCGTCGGCCGATTTGGTGTCGAGATTGCCGGTCGGCTCGTCCGCAAGCACGAGATCCGGGCTCATCGCCAGGGCCCGCGCCACGGCCACCCGCTGCTGCTGTCCGCCCGACATGTTGTTGGCGAGGTTGCCGGCGAATTTCTCCAGCCCGACCTGAGCCAGCAGCCGGTCGGCCCGCGCCTCGATGTCCGCCGATGCAAAGCCGCGATCGGCCAGCATCGGCATCATGACGTTCTCCCGCGCGGTGAAGGCCGAGATCAGGAGATGGTATTGGAAGACGAAGCCGATGGTGTGCCCGCGCAGATGGGTGATCTCGGTGTCGCCGAGATCAGCGATGTCCCGGCCCTTGATCAGCAGCCGGCCCGATGTCGGCTGGTCGAGCAGGCCGACGATGTTGAGCAGCGTGCTCTTGCCCGAGCCCGAAGGGCCGATCAGCGCCAGGAACTCGCCATGGTCTAGTTCGAGGTCGATGCCATGCAGCACCTCTGTTTCGGTCGGCAGGCCGACATTGTAGGCCTTGCACACGTTCTCGAGGCGGAGGATTTCGCTAGCCACGGATCGCCACCACGGGATCGAGTTTCGCGGCGCGGACCGCAGGCGCCATCGCAGCCAGAAGGCCGGTGACGGTGGCAAGCAGCGCCGTGTAGGCGAACAGGCTCCGCTCCAGGATCAGCGGAAACAATTCGGTGCCGTCGGCCTGGCGCGCGACCGAGTGCCAATAGACCAGCGCGAACGCGCCCAACGCCGCGCCGAACAGCGAACCGACGAAGCCGAGCAGGCCGCCCTGCACCAGGAACACACGCAGGATCTGGCCGCGCGATGTCCCCATCGCGCGCAGGATGCCGATATCCTTGGAGCGCTGAATCACCGAAACCACCAGCACGGCGGCGATGCCGAACGCGACCGAAAGTCCGACGAACAATCGAATCAGGGTGTTGGTGTTCTGCTGGGCCTGAACCGCGGTGAAGAACTGCGCATTGGTCTTGATCCAGCTGTCGGCCTCGACGACGTTGGCAGCCTGGATGCGCTGGGCTATGTCTTCGGCTGCGTAGATGTCGCCGACCGTGATGTCGATCGTGGTGATGCCCCCGATCATGCCGAGCAGTGATTGCGCGGTGCGGAGCGCGGCGTAGCAGACGCGCTGGTTGACGCTCTTGTTGCCGAGATCGACGAGGCCGGAAATCGTGAGCACGCGGGTCGCGCCGGAGGCGGCGCGGACATTGATCTTGTCGCCGACTGCGGCGCCCAGGTCCTTCGCCAGCTCGATGCCAATGATGATGTCCTCGCTGGTCAGGCGCGGCTCGCCGGCAACGATATAGTCCGGCACCTTGACGATCTTGAAATAGGAATCCGGTTCGACGCCCGACAGATTCACGGAGCGGCTGGCATCGCCGCGCACCGCGAGCACCGAGCCGAGGATCGTCGGCGACACCGCGACGACCTCGGGCATCGCCTGCATCTGGGCCCTGATCTTCGGCCATTGGTCGATCGAGATCACCCGCTGGCTCGGACGTTGCACCACCGCGTCCTCGATCTCGCCTGCGCCGTTGCGCAGCGGACGCGCAACCTGATCCGGCGTGAGCAACTGGATTTGCGGCTGCGAGGTCAGCACGCGCTTGATGAAGTTTGCCTGCAGCCCCGCAAGCATCGCCGACATGAAGACGATGACACCGACGCCGATCGAGATGCCGCCGATGATGAAGATGGTCTGGAGCCGGCCTTCGCGCAGAAAGCGCACGGCCATGGTCCATTCGAACGGCAGCCAGCGGTTCATTGCCGTACGGGCCGCACGCGCTGGCCGGTCAGAACGCCGGAGCTTTGCGGGATCGCGACATCGCCGGCAGCGAGTCCGTCGGTGATCTCGACCTGGCTGTTGCCGTGCAGGCCGATCTTCACGGGCCTTTGGGCCGCGCGCCCGTCCTTGATGCCGAGCACCCAGGGATTTCCCGACAAGACGTCGTGCACCGAGCGCAGCGGCAGGATCAGCGCATCGTCGCGTGCAGCCACTTCGATATCAACCGAGACAGTCATGTCCTGCCGCAGATAGTCCGGTGCGTCGGCGACCGTCAGCTTCACCTCGACCGAGGCGCGCGAAATGTCGACGCCGGGATTGATGTAGGTGATCGCTGCGGCGAAGCGCCGGTCCGGATAGGCGTCCGCCGAGGCGAGCGCCTTCTGCCCGAGCGCGATCTTGCCCAGATTGCGTTCATCGATCTGCAGCACGAGCTGCGCGTCGCCGACGGGCGCGAGCACGAGCAGCGCCTTGCCAGGCTGCACCACGGTGCCGCGCTCGACGCTGCGCGTGATCAGGACGCCGTCACGGGGCGCTGCGATCGTGGCATAGCCGAGCCGGGATTCCGCCGTGTCGAGATTGGCGCGCGCCTGATTGGCCTGCGTCTGCGCCATCACGTAATCGCTGCCGCCGGGGCTCGCGGTATAGACCTGAAACTCGGCCGAGCGCTTCGCCGCGCTGGCGACATCGAGTGTCTTCTGCGCATCGTCGAGCGCCGCGCGCGTCGCATAGCCGTTGTGCTCGAGCTGCGCTGTGCGGTCGTAAGTCTGCTGCGCGTTTCGCAAGGTCGCATTCGCCTGCGTCAGCGCTTCCCTCGCCGAGGGCAGCGTCAGTTCCTCGAGCTGCCTGATGCGGGCCTCGGCCTGCGCCACCGCGCCGTGCGCCTGCACCACGGCTGCGTTCAATTCGCGCGACTCCAGCGAAATCAGCGGCTGGCCCTTGCTAACCTTCTCGCCTTCCTGCACCAGTACCTCTTGCACCGTGCCGGTGATCTGGCTGCCGATCTCGACCCGGTACGGTGTCTCGACATGGCCGCTCGCCACCACCGTCTCGATCAGGCGGCCGCGCCTCGCCTCATCGACGACGACCGCCGGTCCCAGAATCATGCGCACGCTTTGCCAGGCCCCGAGAGCCAGCAGGACTGCGACCGCGAGGATGAACCATTTGTGAGCGAGGAACCCCGACCATAGCGCCGCGACGGAAAGCCGGCTCTTATGCTGCGGCAGGGTGATTGTTTGCTCGACCATGACAACGCCATGCGAATCGCGCCGCGCTAGCGGGGATTCACGTCTCGATTTCGATTGCTGGCCCGGCAAAGCCGGGGTGACTGTTCGCGACGCTAACGTGTCGTGGGAAATCGAGATTGCTTTAGGTCAATAGGTTACGCCGAATTTAGAGGCATCTGGCCGCCACGAGACGCACTGAAACCGGAGCTTCGCTTGCTGGACAGTTCAACCCGCGCCGACGCCAATTTCTGGCGTCTGTCACCCCCTGAGCTTTGCAGTCGACTGGGCTGCGGGCTCACCGGTCTGTCTGCGACGGAAGCCGACGAACGCCTCGACCGTTTCGGGCTGAACACCGACGCACCGCCGCGCATCGAGGGCGCGGCGCGCGCGATCCTGCGCCGGCTGCTCGAACCGTTGTCGCTGATCCTTCTGGTGGCCGGCATCATCTCGATGCTGACCGGCGACGAGATCGGCGGCCTCATCATCGTCCTGATCCTCGCGCTCTCGATCGGCCTCGACACCATCCAGGAGGGACACGCGGTCCGGGCCGCCGAGATTCTCCGCCGCTCGGTGGCCCTGAAGGCCGAGGTCAGCCGCGACGGCGCGTTTGTCGATATCGATGTCGAGCACGTCGTGCCCGGCGATTTGCTGCGCGTCCGCGCCGGCGACATCATCCCTGCCGATGCGCTGATCCTGGAAAGCACCGCCTTTACCGCAGGAGAAGCCGCGCTCACCGGCGAGCCCTATCCGGTGCAGAAACGGGCCGGGCCATGCGCCAGCCCCGACGACACCTCGAATGCGCTGTTCCGCGGCGCCGTTGCGCAAACCGGCGAAGCGATCGCGCTCGTGGTCAGGACCGGCCGCGACACCGTGTTCGGCGCGGCGGCCTCCGCGCTCGCCGAGACACAGGCGCCCTCTCCCTTCGAACGCGATCTACGCGAATTCGGCCTCGTAATCGCGCGCGCCACGCTGGCCCTGGTGCTGGTCGTGCTCACCATCCGCGTCGTGTTCGGCCGCCCCGTGCTCGATTCCCTCCTGTTCGCCGTCGCGCTTGCGGTCGGACTGACGCCGGAACTGCTGCCGATGATCACGACGGTGACGCTGTCGCGCGGTGCGCTGCGCATGGCCGGGCGCAAGGTGATCGTGAAGCGGCTCGCCGCCATCCACGACCTCGGCGCCATGACCGTTCTGTGCACGGACAAGACGGGTACGCTGACATCGGCCGAGATCACGCTCGCCAGAAGCCTCGATGCCGCCGGCAAGGACGACGCACGCGCCGCGCGGCTCGGCGCCATCGCTGCCTCGCTCGGCGGCGACCGTGGCGCGCTCGATGCCGCCCTCGTCGCCGGCCGACCGGAGGCTGCTCAAGGCTGGACGCTCGCCGGACGGCAGGCTTTCGATTTTTCACGCCGGCTGGGATCGGTGCTCGCAACCGGCCCCGAAGGGGCGCGACTGATCGTCAAGGGCGCGCCGGAGGCCGTGCTGGAATTGTGCACGATGGACCAACATGCGCGCGACGCGGCAATGGCCCGCGTCCACGCGCTCGCAACCGAGGGCCTGCGCACCGTGGCCATCGCCTCGCGGGCCTGGAGCGGCGCGCTGCGCGAGGTCGAGACCGACGACGAAACCGACCTCGTCTTCGAAGGTCTCTGCGCCTTCGCCGATCCGCCGAAGCCGACGGCCGCGGCCGCGATCGCCCGGCTCGCGGCGGGCGGCGTGAGCTTGAAGATCCTCTCGGGGGACCATCCGGTGGTGGTGAAGCGGCTCGCCGGTCTGGTCGGGCTCAACGCCGAGCGCGTGCTGTCGGGAGCCGACATTGCCGAGCTCAGCGACGAGGCGCTTGCGGTGCAGGTGCGCTCCGCCGATGCGTTCGGCCGGCTCGCGCCGGACCAGAAATCGCGCATCGTGAAGGCGCTTCAGGCCGGCGGCGATGTGGTCGGCTTCCTCGGCGACGGCATCAACGACGCACCGGCCCTGAAGGTTGCCGATGTCGGCCTTTCGGTCGACGGCGCCACCGGTGTGGCGCAGGCCGCTGCCGACATGATCCTGCTGGCGTCGGATCTCGAAGTCGTCGCCGACGGCGTCGAGGAAGGTCGGCGCACCTTCGCCAACATCCTCAAATATGTCCGCATGGGCGCGAGCTCGAATTTCGGCAACATGCTGTCGATGGCGGCGGCCTCGATCGCGCTGCCGTTCCTGCCGATGCTGCCGACGCAGATCCTGCTCAACAACCTGCTCTACGACCTCTCCGAGCTCGGCATTCCCTTCGACCGGGTCTCGACGCAGGCAACGGCGAAGCCGCAGGTGTGGAGCATGTCGCGGCTGGTGCGCTTTGCCGCGATCATGGGGCCGCTGTCGTCGGTGTTCGACTTTCTCACCTTTGGCGCGCTGCTTTATTTGTTCAAGGCCTCGCCGGACGAATTTCGCACCGCCTGGTTCGTCGAATCCATGGCGACGCAGATCCTGGTGATCTTCGTCATCCGCACCTATGGACGGCCCTGGCGCAACTGGCCCGATCCCGTGCTTGCGGCGTCTTCGCTGATCGCCCTGCTCGCCGCGATCGCTCTGCCGTTCACGCCGCTCGGGACCTGGTTCGGCTTCGTCGCGCCGCCGCCGATCATGATGGCCGGCATCGCCCTTCTCGTCGTCGTCTATCTCGGCTGCGCCGAGCTGCTAAAGCCGTTCGCGATCCGCACGGGACCGACCGGCTGAGGTTCCTGTTGCACCGCCCTGCGCATGATGGCGATGCGCCGCGCGCCATTGATATCGGGCTCGTTTCCGTGTCTTTGGGCAGGGCCGGGCCGGGAGCCTCGGTGCATGACGCGGGGCCATAACAATTACAATGTCCGCTACCGGCCAGACCAGGAGCGCCGAATCATCGGGCCACAGCTGGATCGCCAACCAGCCTTATCTCCTGCTCAGCATCACCGCGATGTGCTGGGCGGGCAATGCGGTTGTGGGGCGGCTCGCCGCCGGCCACATCCCGCCGGTGACACTGTCCTTCCTGCGCTGGAGCTTCGCCTTCCTGCTGGTGCTGCCGTTCGCCTGGAAGCACCTCGCCCAGGACTGGCCGGCCATCCGCGACAAGCTCGGTCTGATGATCGTGCTGTCGATCACCGGCATCGGCGCCTTCAATACCTTGCAATATTGGGCGCTGGAGCATACCCAGGCGCTCAATACACTTCTGTTGCAGTCAGCTGCACCCCTGATCGTGGCGCTCTGGTCGCTGGTCATCCTCGGAATCAGGCTCACGGGCGCGCAGGCCTTCGGCGTGCTGCTCTCGATGTGCGGCGTGCTGATCATCCTGCTGCACGGCGATCTCACCACGCTGTCGAACATCGCCTTCAACAAGGGGGACCTGATCTTCATCGTCGCGCTGATCATCTTCGCGCTCTATTCGGTGCTGACCCTCAAGCGGCCGCCGATCCACGGGCTGTCGTTCCTCGCCTTCACTTTCGGCGCCGGTGCCGCGTGTCTCATTCCGCTGGAGATCTGGGAATTGTCCGCGCGCCCGGTCATGAAGCTCGACGGGCCGAACCTGCTCACGCTGTTCTACGTCTCGGTGTTTCCCTCGACGCTCGCCTATCTCTGCTTCAACCGCGGCGTCCGCCTGATCGGCGCCAACCGCGCCGCGCCGTTCTTCCATGTCGTGCCGGTGTTCGGCTCGATCATGGCCATGGTCTTCCTCGGTGAACTGCCGCAGGCCTTCCACTTCATCGGCTTCGCGCTGGTGCTGTCCGGCGTTTTCGTGGCATCGCGGAAGCAGGCGACTAGCTCACCTTGAACTTGCTGTACGCCTCGCTCGTGGCGATGATCACATGCTCGGCACAGCCGTTGACGCGATGCGGATCGGCATCACGCTCGTAGGCTTGCGACGTCATCATGTCGAGGAACGCCGCGACGGACGGATAGGAGACCAGCGCGACGAAATCCCATTTGTTGCCCGCGTGCGGGCCGAGCGCGATCGCCTTGGCCTCGCCGGTCCACAGCAGCGTGCCGCCTCGCGCCTTGATCATGGGCACGGTGATCGCGCTGTAGCGCAAATAGGCATCCCAGCCGGACCCGTCGCCATCGCGCGAACGGGCGTGGAAACGCATCAGATTCAGCATCACCACCGGCGCGTGCTGGTCGAGCCCTTCCAGGCCCTGGATGTTCAACATATTGACCGCCAATGGCACCTCCTCAGGATTTGACTGCATTGTAGCATTGCGGCGGCGGGCCTTGTGTCATGACGACCATCCGGCGCATGGTTGTGCGTGACGCCAATGACGATTGCATCGCCCGCGCCAACCGCCGCCAATCCGGCCAGCTGGCTCAACAACCAGCCTTATCTGCTGCTCAGCCTGAGCTCGCTGTTCTGGGCCGGCAACATCGTGATCGCCCGCCATGTCGGCGCGCATGTGCCGCCACTGACGGTGACGACGATCCGCTGGTTCGGCGTGTTCCTTCTCCTGCTGCCGTTCTCCTGGCCGCATCTGAAGCGCGACTGGCCGGCGTTGCGCAAGAGCCTGCCGCTGATGCTGTTCCTGTCGCTGGTCGGCTTCGCCTTCAACAACGCGATCTCGTACTGGGCGCTGCAATATACCGAGGCGCTGAACGCGCTGCTGATCCAGTCGGCAGGTCCCCTGTTCGTGGCGCTGTGGTCGCTGGTGTTGTTTGGCGTGCGGCTGACGGCTGGGCAACTCGCCGGCATCGCGATCTCGCTGGCCGGCGTGCTCATCATCATCCTGCGCGGCGATCTGGCGGCGCTGGCGAGCATCTCGTTCAACCGGGGCGACATCATGTTCGCCTCTTCGCTGGTCGCGTTCGGGCTCTACTCCGCCTTCATCCCGCGGCGGCCGAAGGTTCATCAGCTCTCTTTCCTGTCATTCACCACCTGCTGCGGCGCTTTCATACTGCTGCCGACGGCGATCTGGGAGGGATGGGGCGGCCGGGTGCTGCAGTTCGACACCGTGACGCTGATGACGCTCGGCTGGATCCTGATCTTCCCCTCGACGCTCGCCTATCTCTTCTTCAACCGCGGCGTCGCATTGATCGGGCCGAACCGCGCCGCGCCGTTCTTCCATCTGGTGCCGGTGTTCGGCTCGGCGATGGCGATCCTGCTGCTCGGCGAAAAGCTCCAGCCGTTTCACCTGATCGGCTACGCGCTGGTGCTCGCCGGCGTCGTCATCGCCTCGCGCCAGGGTTCGGCGGTGAAGTAATTTCGCGCCTCAAAAGGAAAAGGTGGGCACGACGCTTCGCGTCTTTGCCCACCCAACACAACCCAACGCGAAAAGCTTACGCCGCGCGAACCTTGGCGAGGAAACCGTCCACCGCGCTGCGCAGCGCGCCGGACTGGTGATCCAGCTCGCGGGCGTTGGTCAGCACGTCGCCGGCGGCGGTGCCGGTCGCTTCCGCGGCCGAGGTGACGCTGCCGATATGGGCGTTGATCTCGCTCGAGCCGGCCGCGACCGACTGGATGTTGCGCGCGATCTCGCGGGTCGCTTCGCCCTGCTGCTCGATCGAGGCCGAAATGCCGGCGGTGATTTCGCTCATCTCGGCGATGGTCTGGGTGATGCCGCCGATCGCCGCGACCGCATCGCTGGTAGAGGTCTGCATCGCCGCGACCTGGGCGGAGATTTCCTCGGTCGCCTTGGCGGTCTGGTTGGCCAGCGCCTTCACCTCGGAGGCGACGACGGCGAAGCCGCGGCCGGATTCGCCGGCGCGCGCCGCCTCGATGGTGGCGTTGAGCGCAAGCAGGTTGGTCTGCGCAGCGATCGAGTGAATGAGTTTGACGACCTCACCGATCTTTTCGGCGCCGGTCGAGAGCTCCTGCACCGTGGCATTGGTGCGCTCGGCGTCGCTGACGGCGCGGCTCGCGACCTCGGTCGAGCGCGTCACCTGGCGGGAGATTTCTGTCACCGAGCTCGACAGCTCTTCGGCGGCGGCCGCGACCGTGCCGACATTGCCGGAGGCCTTTTGCGAGGCGGCGCCGACCGTCGCGGCGCGCGAGGAGGCGTCGCTGGCGGTCGCGGTCATCGACTGCGCCGTCGACTGCATGCCGGCTGCGGCCGAGGAGACCGAGCGGACGATGCCGTTGACGCTGCGTTCGAAGTCGCTGGCGATATCTTCCATCGCGCGGCGACGGTCCGCCGCGGAGCGATCCTTGGCGTCCTGCTCGCTCTTCTCGATCTCGCGGATGCGGACTGCGTTGTCCTTGAAGATCTGGACGGTCGAAGCCATCGCGCCGACCTCATCACCGCGGCCGACGCCGGGAATGTCGCCGTCAAGCTTGCCGTCGGCGAGATCCTTCATGCGGGCACCAAGCAAGGCGAGCGGACGGCTGATGCTGCGACCGAGCAACCAGGCGACGCTACCGGCAACGATGACGATGCCGAGCACGGCAAGGCCGAGCAGCCAGTAGACCGGGCCCATCTTGGCGTCGATGTCCTCAAGATAGGCGCCGGTGCCGAGATACATGTCGAAGCCGGGAACGGCCACCGCGTAGCCGATCTTGCGGATCGGCGTTGGCTGGCCGGGCTTCACATATTCATAGTACAGCAGGATCGAGCCGTTGGCCTTGACGCCCTCCATCAGCTCGACCGACAGCTTGCGGCCGTTGGTCACGACGTCCATGCGGTTGGTGCCGATCTGCTTCGGATCGGGCGCGAGCTGGGTGATGCCGTCATAGGACGTACCGAACAGATAGCCCGAACCGTTATCGTAGGTCATCGCATTGCCGTAGCGACGGAGCTCGGCCATGGCCGCGTCCTTCGTCAACTCGCCGGCGTCGACACGCTTCTTCAGCGCAGCCGCGTAGTTGCGGCCGAGATCGACGATCGCCTTGGTCTGATCGATACGGGCGCTCACCATCTCCTGCTTCATCAGGTAGCCGGCCAGGACTCCGGAGATGCACAGGCCGAACAAGGTGACGCCGACAAGGATGCCAAGCTTGGGGACGATCTTCAAATTGCTCAACTTCACGGGATGGGCTCCGGAGAAAAAGGGATGCGGGCGCGCGAGTGAATCGATCGATTTGAATCAATCTTTAGGGGGCGACCCCTTAGCAAGTTCCTTACAGGCCTCCGTAGAAGCCCGGACGACGCCGGCAAAAACGGCAAATAATCGCTGGAGCGACAACCGGGAATTGTACGCACTCCTGTCGATTTCGCGTAAAAGACGCAAAGGCCCCCCCAGAAGGTGCGGGTCGCAACAAGAACCGACAAACAAAATCGGGAGCAGAAAATGCCGAAATACAGGGTGGTGACGCCGAAGGGCGCGAGCTTCACGGTCGCCGGCAGCGACTATTCGTACGAGCGCGAGGCGCTCGATCCGATCGATGCCGAGATCGTCGAGGCACCGGCCAACGAGGCCGAGTTCATCGCCGCCGCGAAGAATGCCGACGCGATCTACGCGAAGGGCATGCCGATCACCAAGACCATCATCGACGCGCTGGAGAGCTGCAAGGTCATCACGCTCGGCTCTGTCGGCGTCGACAGCGTTGACGTCAAGGCGGCGACCGCCCGCGGCATTCCCGTCACCAACATTCCCGACACCTTCATCGAGGAAGTCGCCGACCACGCCATGATGCTGCTGCTGTCAGGTTTCCGCCGCCTGGTCGAGCAGGACAAGATGGTGCGCTCCGGGCGCTGGGCCGAGGGCCGGCCCGCGCTGCTGAAGGTTCCACGACTGATGGGCCAAACGCTCGGCTTCATCTCGTTCGGCCGCGTCGCGCGTGCGGTTGCGAAGCGCGCAGCTCCGTTCGGCCTGCGCATGATGGCTTACGATCCTTTCATCCAGGAAACCCTGATGTGGGACCACGGCGTCATCCCGGCGACGCTGAACGAGGTGCTGTCGCAATCCGACTTCGTCTCGATGCACGCCCCCGCCCGGCCCGAAGTGCATCACATGCTGACCGAGAAGCATTTCCGGCAGATGAAGAAGGGCTCGATCTTCATCAACACCGGGCGCGGCGCCACGGTCGACGAGGAAAGCCTGATCAAGGCGCTGCAGGAGGGCTGGATCGCGCACGCCGCCCTCGACGTGCTGGAGAGGGAACCGCCTTCGCACAACAACCCGATTCTGAGCATGGAGAACGTGACCCTGACCGCCCACGTCGCCTCGGCCTCGGCACGGTTCGACGAGGCGCGCAAGCGCCGCGTAGGCTACGAATTGTCACTGGTGCTTCAGGGCATGTGGCCGGTAAGCTGTGTCAATCCGTCGGTGCTGCAAGATACCGAACTCCGCCGCTGGCAACCCGTCGGCATGGATCGCGGACCGAACAGCTAAGACGGCCGGCGCGAAATTGCGCCGAAAGTCCGAAACGGCCCTTCACCGGCGATCAACGCCGGGAAGCGAAACATGACAGGGAGGAACTGATGAGGAACGACATCACACGTCGTGATGCCTTGGCGCTGGGCCTATCCGCTGCAACGGTCGCTGCCACTGGTGTTGCAGCGCACGCTCAATCCGCGATCAAGGCCGCGGACATCCCCGCTCCGAAACTGCCGATCGAGAAGGGCGCAAGCCTGCGCATGCTGCGGCCGGTCCGCTTCGTCCAGGCCGACGAGGACGTGTTCCGCGCCAATGCGGCCAAATTCACCAAGGAGACCGGCGTCGAGGTCAAGGTCGATTTCGTCGGCTGGGAGGACATCGCCCAGCAGACCGCGGTCACAGCCAATTCCGGAGCCGGCCCCGACATCATCATTGGCTTCTCCGACGCGCCGCACATCTATATCGACAAGCTGGTCGAGCTGACCGACGTCGCCGATTATGCCGGCAAGAAATATGGCGGCTGGCTGCCGCTGGCACAGCGTTACGGCAAGAAGAACAAGAGCGACACCTGGATCGGATTGCCCTTCGGCGCCACCGCAGGTCCCTTGGTCTATCGCAAGTCGATCCTGCAATCGGTCGGCTTCGACAAGGTGCCGGAAGACCATGCCGGCATCGTCGATCTCTGCCAGAAGCTGCAAAAGGCCGGCAAGCCCGCGGGCTTCGCGCTCGGCAACGCCAAGGGCGACGGCAACGGCTTTGCCAGCTGGGCGCTGTGGTCGCACAACGCCGCCCTGCTCGACGAAGAGGGCAACGTCATCATCAACAGCAAGGAGACGATCGCCGCGCTGAACTGGGTCAAGCAGCTCTATCCCACCTTCATCGCCGGCACGACGTCGTGGAACGATGTCAGCAACAACCGTGCCTATGCCGCGCAGGAGATCGCGCTGACCGCCAACGGCGTCTCGCTCTATTTCTCCCTGAAGAACGATCCGGCGAGCAAGGCAATCGCCGACGATACCGAACATCAATTGCTGCCGAAGGGCGTTGCCAAGATCTCCCCAATGGCGGGCCTGACGCTGAACGCCATGGTGTTCAAGCACAGCCAGTACCCCAATGCGGCGAAGGCCTTCCTGCAATACATGCTGGAGAAGGATCAGTACGAGCCGTGGCTCAACGCCAACTCAGGCTATTGGGCGCAGCCGCTCGCCGCCTATGCCGACGCCGCCGTGTGGTCGCAGGACCCCAAGGTGAAGATCTTCAAGGACACCATGAACAGCACTTATTACGATGGCTATGCGGGTCCGATTTCGACGGCGACAGGTGCGGTCAGCGCCGACTACGTGCTGATCCAGATGTGTGCATCGGTCGCGACCGGCGCGGCTACGCCGGAGGCCGCAGCCGCAGAGGCCGAGCAGCGCTGCAAGCGGTATTTTAGGCGGCAGAGGTAAGGCCGTCATTGCGAGGAGCCCGTGACAAAATTGCGAAGCAATCCAGACTTTCACCGCGGAGACAGACTGGATTGCTTCGCTTCGCTCGCAATGACGGCGGAGTGACTCCTAAGAACAGGACAACGCCCTGATGTCCGTGACCACCCTCTCCTCTCCCGTGCTGGCCCAGCGGCAGGCGAACTGGCTGGTGCGGCTGTTCGACTACAAGCCGTTCCTGATCGTGATGTGCCTCGCGCCCGCGATCGGGCTGCTTGCGGTGTTCCTGACCTATCCGCTCGGCCTCGGCATCTGGCTCGCCTTCACCGACACCACGATCGGCCAGAAAGGCATCTTCGTCGGTCTCGATAATTTCCAGTATCTGCTCAGCGATCCGCTGTGGTGGAACGCGGTGTTCTACAGCGTGGTCTATACGGGCATTGCGACCTTCGGGAAGTTCGCGCTCGGCTTCTGGCTGGCGCTGTTGCTCAACAACCATTTTCCGTTCAAGAGCCTGTTGCGCGCGATCATCCTGTTGCCCTGGATCGTGCCGACGGTGCTGTCGGCGCTGGCGTTCTGGTGGATCTACGATCCGCAATTCTCGATCATCTCCTATCTGCTGGTCGACGTGCTGCACTGGCGCACCAGCAATATCGACTTCCTCGGCTCGCCTTGGCCGGCGCGATTCTCGCTGATCGCCGCCAATATCTGGCGCGGCATTCCCTTCGTCGCGATCTCGCTGTTGGCGGGCTTGCAAACCATCTCGCCCTCGCTCTATGAGGCCGCGATGCTCGACGGCGCCAGCGCCTGGCAGCGCTTCCGCTACATCACCTTCCCGATGATGATGCCGATCCTCGCCATCGTCATGACCTTCTCGATCATCTTCACCTTCACCGACTTCCAGCTGGTCTACGCCATCACCCGCGGCGGCCCCGGCAACTCGACGCATCTGCTCGCGACGCTGGCGTTCCAGCGCGGCATCGCCGGCGGCGAGCTCGGCGAGGGCGCGGCGATCGCGGTGTCAATGATCCCGTTCCTGGTGTTCGCGACGCTGTTTTCCTATTTCGGCCTGGCGCGCCGCAAATGGCAGCAGGGAGAGGCCAATGACTGACGCCGTCGCCCCAGCCTCCTCCGTCGCCGACGCGAAAGCAGCCCCAGAGACCATGGCCTGGGATTCCGGGCTGCGGCGACTAATGATGATCTACCTGCCGCTCGGCTGCTTCGTGCTGATCCTGCTGTTTCCGTTCTACTGGATGGCGATCACCTCGTTCAAACCGAACGCGGAGCTAATGAACTACAAGGAGCACAACCCGTTCTGGATCTCCTCGCCGACATTGGCTCACGTCAAGCATCTCTTGTTCGACACCGCCTATCCGCGCTGGCTGTGGACCACGATGATGGTTGCGATCGGGGCGACGACGCTGTCGCTGGTCGCGAGCACGCTGGCAGCCTACGCGATCGAGCGGCTGCGCTTCCGCGGCAGTCCCTATGTCGGCCTCGGCATCTATCTCGCCTATCTGGTGCCGCCGTCGATCCTGTTCATCCCGCTCGCCACCGTGGTGGTGCAGTTCGGCCTGTTCGATTCTCCGCTCGCGCTGATCCTGGTCTATCCGACCTTCCTGGTGCCGTTCTGTACCTGGCTCTTGATCGGCTATTTCAAATCGATCCCCTATGAGCTCGAGGAATGCGCGCTGGTCGACGGCGCGACGCGGCTGCAGATCTTGCGACGGATCACGCTGCCGCTTGCCGTGCCCGGGCTGATCTCCGCCGGCATCTTCTCCTTCACGCTGTCCTGGAACGAGTTCATCTATGCGCTCGCCTTCATCCAGAGCGGCGCCAACAAGACCGTGCCAGTCGCGATCCTCACCGAGCTCGTCACCGGCGACGTCTACCAGTGGGGCGCGCTGATGGCGGGCTCGCTGCTCGGCTCCCTGCCGGTTGCGATCTTCTACTCGCTGTTTGTGGACTATTACGTGTCGTCGCTGACAGGCGCGGTGAAGGAATGATGAGCAGCGGGCGATCGCGTACGACCGTGCAATCCTGATAGACCACTCACGTCTTTCGTCGCACCTTGCCGCGCATACGGCGGGGTCGATCTTTGGCACCGTAGATCGTCGCACAAGCAAGCGAGCATCGCATGGGATCGCCAAAGCTCCATTCAATGTCCCGACGCGGCTTTTGCCTGTGCTGCCTCGGCGGCGCCGCGTTCGCGGCAACCGGGGGATGGCTCAGCCCGCGGCAGGCCTACGCCGAAGCGCGCGGCCTGGTCAGCCTGATCAAGGACAGCGCGGCGACGTCACCGATCAAAACCTACAAGCTGCGCAACAATATCAGCGTGCTCGAAGGATCCGGCGGCAACATTGCCGTCCTGACCGGATCCGACGGCAAGCTTCTGGTCGATGCCGGCATCGGCGTCTCTCAACCTCGGCTTAGCAAAGCGTTGACCGAGCTCGGCAACGAGCCGATCAAGCATCTGATCAACACGCACTGGCACTTCGACCATGCCGACGGCAATGAATGGCTGCACAAGGCAGGCGCGAACATCATCGCGCACGAGAATACCCGCAAGCACCTGTCCGTCGTCCAGCGGGTCGAGGATTGGGACTACAATTTCCTCGCCCTGCCCGCCAACGCTGTCCCGGCCCAGGTTTTTTCCAAAGATCATCACCTCAAGGTCAACGGCGCTTCCATCGCCCTGAAATATTACGGGCCCGCGCACACTGACGGCGATATCTCGGTGATGTTCACTGAAGCCAATGTCCTCCACGCCGGCGACACCTATTGGAACAACATCTATCCCTTCATCGACTATTCGACTGGCGGCAGCATCAACGGCATGATCGCGGCGTCCGATGCCAATCTCGCCATGGCCAACAATGAAACCATCATCATCCCCGGTCACGGCAAGCCCGTCAGCAACAAGGCCGAGCTCCAGGACTTCCGCGACATGCTCGTCGCGATCCGGGACAATGTCGGCAATCTGAAGAAGCAGGGCAAGACGCGCGACGAGACGGTCGCCGCCAAGCCGACGGCTGCGTTTGACGCGAGATGGGGCCAGTTCCTCGTCGACCCCGGCTACTTCACCCGCTTGGTCTACGAAGGCGTGTGAGACGCGGCGCGCGATTGCGCCTGCGCGATCCTAACGAGGCTGATGACGACGAGTTCATGCTGCTCGAGGTCGCGGATTTCCTGAAGGCGACGTGAGAAAGCCGTCGCACAATCACGCTGTCATCGCCCGGCTTGACCAATGGCCAACCTGTCAGTGATGTGTCCGAACAGGTGTCAGCCATGTCTCCGGGCTAAACATCAAGCCGGGGCGTGACAAATGAGAGTGCGGGGCGAGGTGAAGAGATCCTAGCCCGACGGCACAATCACCATGCTCTTGTCCTTCGGCCAGCGGACGCGCCAGGCGAAGTTGATGTCGCGGACTTCGCCGGGCTTGGCGTCAAACGACCATTCCAGCACGCCGCGCTTGTCGCGTATGTCCTTTGCCGTCGGCGGCGTGGTCGCGGGCAGCATCTCCACCACGATCTCGTCATTCTCGCTGACCGGCAGCTGGTCCTCGATCGCGACGTGAATCGGGAAATCGTGGCCGTTGCGGACCGTGGTCTTGAACGCGCGCTCGTCGGTCTTCGACGTCGTGACCAGGAGGCCTGCCGAGCCTTCATTGCGCTTGAGCACCGCGCGCTCGACCTTGACCTTGTCATCGGCGCCGAAGCCCAGCCGCACGATGTCGTCCTTGGCTGAGCCCGCAAGCTTGCCGCGGCCGACGAAGATGCCGTCACGGTAGATCGCGACCTTACCCGGCAACAGCGTCGTATCGTCGGTTTGCTTGAAGCTCGCTTCGAGGAAGGCGGTGGGGTCCTGCACCGGTGCAGCGCGGACCGCAAGATCAGCGGGCACGCTCATCGAGGCGATGCGCAAGCTCTTGGCTCCTTCCGCAGCACCAAGGCTGACGCGGCCGGGGATTTTGAAGGTCGCCTGGAAGTCACCGATCTCCGCAACCGCTTGCTGTTCGTCGGCACGTTGGGCCGGCAGATCAAATTGCTCCTTGTCTTGTGCCGCCTCCATCTTCCTCAACATCGGCGCCGCCGCGGGCATGGCGGTATCCGCGACCGAGCCCAGCGCGCGCGGCTTTGGCACCTGCGGATATTGCGCCACCAGCGAGCCCAGCTCCGGTGCGCTGCCGCCGCGGGCAATACGGACGGTGGAGACGCCGAGCGTCACATTTGACCAATCCTCGCCGGTCGACTGCGTCACTTCCGCGCGGCGGACCAGCTCGAGCTGCGGCTTGCGGTCCTTGGCGCCGGTGTCGAGCCGGGCATCATAGAGCGGCAGCCAGCGCGCATTGCGGACGTTGTAAGTCACGCGCAACGTCGCCTTGGTTGCAGTAGCGGAGGCGACGTCGATGCGCACCTCGAGCTTGTTCGGCGGCTTGGCCGATCGGTCGGCTTCGAGCTGCGCGATCTGACGATCGATCTCGCGCTGCTTTCGCGCGGCATCACGGATCGCCGTTTCAGCGGCCGCGACTTCCTCGGCGACCGCAGTGAACGCCGCGCGCCATTCGGTGATCGGGCGCGCCTCGCCTTTCTCGCCGAGGCCGGCGGGAGAGGCTTCGGCAAAGCGCTGTGCAAATTTGCGCCGGGCGGCCGCCGCATCGATCGCACCTTGCAGGTCGGCACGTTCGTCCTTGAGCGCCTCAATGCGCTTATCGAGTTCGGACAGATTGACCGGCGGCGCCGCGCGCGGCGGCCGCGCGTCGATGGTGCCGATGGTGAGCCTGGCGTCAGCCTCGCCCTCGACGCGGAGGGAGGACGGATCGAGCGAAAGCGGAAAGTCCTTGGCGACCAGGGTCGAGTCGCCGGGGGCGAGGTCGAGCGCGATCACGCGCGTGACCGTCGCGCCATCAGGATAGACGGTGACGGTGTCGATGGCCGATGTGGCGTCCACATCGGCGGCCCATGAGGGCGAGGCGAGCGCTGCGGTCACCAGGACCAGGCTCGTCGTTGCCAAACATTTTGCGGTGATGCGCATCACAATTCTCCCTGCCGATATCGCCGCGTCGCCAGCCGGACGCGCGAAAATATGCCACGCCATCGTGGTGAGACGCGGCAGGGAAGGAACTGGTTCGATTGGGGTTTCCGTTGGGCGCCGCTGCGGCGGCATCGTGGCCGCGGAACGCGTCACCGCGCCGCGGCACAACGTCGCTTAAGGAACTAAGCTTCAGACCTGGCTGGGCGAACCCTGGCCGAAGATGCGGCGAAGCAGATCAGTCACATTCTTGGCGCCCGCCTTCTTCAAAATGCTGGCGCGATAGCCCTCCACCGTGCGCGCGCTCAGATGCATGCGGCGCGCGACCTCCTTGTTGGTGAGGCCGCCGGCAAGATGCGCAAGCACGTCGCCTTCGCGTGCGGTCAGAGGTTCGCACCCGGGCAACCAACGCTGCCGGCCCAGATCGGGCTGCGCGGACTCGTCGATCGCGGCGTCAATCCGGCCGACGATATCGTGGGTACGGAAGGGCTTCTCGATGAAGTCGGCCGCGCCGCTCTTGATGGCATCGACCGCCATGGCGATGCTGCCGTTCGCCGCGGTCATCAGCACCGGCGCCATGCAATTTTCCTCGCGCAGGCGCTTGAGCACGTCGAGCGCGGAGCGATCTGGCGGCATCTCCAGCAGCACGCAGGCCGGCATCCGCTCCTTTGCTTCCGACAGCAGCGACGCGCCGTCGGCGAAGCAGATCACGTCATAGGCACTCTGTTGAAGTGCGTTGGACAATTGTTCGCGAGAGGCGGCGTCGGTTTCAATGACGAATACCTCACCCTTGGAAAGCATGTTCCCCGGCATAGTCCCGATCCAGCAATGTCTTGGTCAAATGGTCAGCGACGGCCGGGGGCCTCATCGCGCCCCGCCGCATCAGCACGGCATTCACGCCGGTGCTTCGCTTTCCCTTATGTATGTTCCACCCGGTTCCCGGATTTGACGGATCGGGACAGAAACTTTACAATTCGGGACATCTGCGGGAATGGCTGACAGGAACGGGTCGCATGACCGACCTCATTCGCAGCGCAGGCTTGAGCTGTTATCCGGAGGTCGCCCGGTCGGTCGGGCTCGACCCCAGGCAGATGATGCGCAAGGTCAGGCTGCCGCTGGCCATCCTGGACAAGCCCGATACACCCATTGCGGTCCCGGCCCTACGTCGTCTGCTTGAGATATCGGCAGCGGAGTCCGGTGCCGAAGATTTCGGCTTGCGGCTCGCCGAGCGCGGCGGCCTGACCAATTTCGGCGCCGTCGGCCTGATCGTACGCGAACAGGCGACGGTCGGCGAGGCGATCGAGGCTTTCTCCCGCTTCATCCATGTCCATCACGACGGCATGAAGCTCGAAATCGTCCGAGACAAGCAGACCGTGACCATCATCTTGCACCTGCGCGGTCGGCAACCGACCGCGCCCCGCCAGTCGATCGACATGGCGCTCGGCAGCGTCCACAGCATCATCCAGTCGCTGTTCGGCAGCGATTGGCGGCCGCAGGAGGTGCACCTGCACTACCCGCCGCCGCACGACCGCAAGCGCTACCGCGACTTCTTCGGCTGCCGCGTGATCTTCAACGCGGACGAGGACGCGATCCTGATGTCGGCGTACGACATGGAGCGCCGGATTCCGAGCGCGCATCCCCTGATCGCAAGCTACTTACGCAAGCGAATCGAGGCGATCGAAAACCGCCCCGCAAGCTGGGAGGAGAAGGTCGACGAGGTCGTGCGCAGCCTGCTCGCGAACGGCGAGTGCACGGTCGAACGCGTCGCCGAGCATCTGGCCTGCACCCGCCGCACCATCCACCGTCACCTCGCCGCATCAGGCACCAGCTTCTCGGCGATCCTCGACGCGCAACGCGCCGATCTCGTGATCCAGTTGATCGAGGACCCCGGCCGGCCGCTGGCGGATATCGCCACGCAACTCGGCTTCTCCGCGCAGAGCGCCATGGCCCGCTGGTTCCGCGGCCGTTTCGGCTGCACCATCACCGAGTGGCGTAGGGGCATGCGGCCGCCGGCCGGGCCGGCCGACGCACCATCAGCGTCCGCGGCCTAAGCCCACACTCAAATCAGGCATGCTCGAAGGGGCCGACTTCGCGGATGACCTTGCAAATCTGCAAGCGGCCGCTGGCGTAGAACTCGGCATGCCCTCGTTTCATCGCCTCGATATGTTCCGGATGCGTGCGCCAGGCCTCAAGCGCCTCCTCCGAAGCAAAGCGAAACACGGTCAGCTCCTCGCCGTCGTCGGCCTTGAACGATTTGACCGACAGAAAGCCTGGAAGGCCGCTGACAATATTGTACATGCGCTCGCCCAGTCGATCATACTCCTCGATCTGAACGCCATCCCGCAGATTCAGGCCGCCAATCACCACGACTTCGCCGATCATTTTCGGTCCATCCCTCAATCGCGTTTCCGCGCCAACCTAACAGCCGACGCAACTCGAATGAAAGCTTCGGATCGACGACGGCGTTTGTTACGCCGCAGCGCAAATTTCAGCGTGCCGGGGCGGCCGCGCCCATGATGGCCAGTGCGCGCCGGGGAACACCGGCGAGCAGCGGGCCGAACGCAATGGCAAAGCCCAGGAAGGCGACGATCCAGCCGCAGGCAGCGATGTGCAGCAACGCGTCGCCATGTGCGGGCAGAACCACGGCAGCGACGCGCGCCAGTGCCGCGACGATGATCGCGACATAGATCACTTGTGTTGCCGGCGACGCCGTCAGCGCCTGCCCGGTATGGCCGAGGCTCGCGCGCGTCATCACCGCGAGGGTCATGATTCCGGCCGCCCCCGTCATCCAGGCGTGAATGCCCGCGCTCGGCGGCAGCACGCCAAAGCCGGCAAGGGCGCCGAGAAGGAAGCCCGATGGCACGAAGGCGTAGCCGACATGCAGGATCACAAGCAGCCGTTCACGTGCGGTGCGATCACCGGCCCATCGCGCCAGCCGTACCAGATGCAGCATACAGGCAAGCGCCATGACTACGCCTGTTATCGTGTTCAGCGGCATCACGATCCACGTCATCAGCGCCAGCGCGCTCAATCCGATCACCACGCCGTCAAACCGTCCGAACGGCACCGGCACGCGGCCGGGATTGAACTTGACCAGCCAGTTGCGGGTGAAGCTCGGAATGATGCGACCGCCGATCAGCGAGATCAGCAGCACGACCACACTGACGCCGATTCGGATGCTGATATCGGCCGCACCCCTGAAATGCGCTTCGAGATGGAAGGCGAAATTGCCTGACAGCAGCACCATCACGAGTCCCACGACAGGCAGATTCCGCCAATTGCCGCCGGCGATGATCTCGCGCGTTGCAGCCGCAACGACCAGCGCCAGGAAGGCGGCATCGACGGCAAGCGCAAACGCCCAGCCGATCTCGGCAGACAGCACGACCGCCGCACGTCCGGCGAGCCAGACCACCACCAACGCGCCTAGCGACGTGCCCTGGATCGGCAGCCGCCCGGTCCAGTTCGGGATCGCGGTGAACAGGAACCCGGTGATGACGGCCGGCAGGAAGCCATAGAGCATCTCATGGACGTGCCAGTCCCGCGGCGCGAAGGCTGACGTCACCGACAGCTCGCCATAGAACATGGGCAACCAGACCAGTATCGACAGCGCGGCCTGAATGGCGGCAAACAGGAAGAAGGGCCGAAAGCTGTTCGCAAACAGCTGAAAGCCCTGGAAATTACGGGATCGAGCGCCAGCCATGGGACAACTCCAGCAGATTTAGACCGTTATCTGGAAAAATACTGCTGCGCAGCCGGCGCGTTTTTGCGCTATCGCAAACTGCCCGATGATTGCTGGTGCCATCACACTCCCTGATGCCAAGGAGGCAGAATGGCCAAAGTCGACACATCGCTGGTTGCGCATTTGCCGATGTTTGCGGGCGTCAAGCCTGATGACCTTGACGAGATCCTGCGCGAGGCCCGCTCTGCGCGCTATCCCAGGAACACCGCCATATTCGAGCAGGGCGCAGACGCACAGTCGATCTTCCTGCTGCTGCACGGCCATGTCCGCGCGGCCAAGACCACGCCGACCGGCGAGCAGATCGTGGTGCGCTATGTCGCGCCCGGCGAGACCTTTGGGCTGGCGATGGCGATCGGAGCTGCGCATTATCCGGCAACCGCGCTCGCGGTCGACGACAGCGTCGTCCTGATCTGGCCCACGTCGGCCTGGCCGCGTCTGGTCGAGCGGTTTCCCGCGCTTGCCGCCAACACAATGCAAACCGTCGGCAAGCGGCTGCAGGAGAGCCACACCCGTATCCTGGAAATGTCGACCCAGCAGGTCGAGCAACGCGTCGCACATGCGCTGCTGCGGCTCGCCAATCAATCCGGCAAGAAGCTCGACCATGGCATCGAGATCGACTTCCCGATCAGTCGCCAGGACATTGCTCAGATGACCGGCACTACGTTGCATACGGTCAGCCGCATCCTCAGCGGCTGGGAGAGCCAGGGTCTCGTCGAGAGCGGCCGGCAGCGCATCATCCTGCGCGAGCCGCACAAGATTGTCGTGCTGGCGGAGCGGAGCCCGGACAGCGGCGCCGCCTGACAATAGGAGTGAGGGCGCTTCCGCTTACGGCGAAAGCGCTGCCTCGCCCGACATCCGCGCGCCCGGCGCAGATTTCGACCCACTTCACGCCGGCACACAATCGCTCAGCGCGGTCAGAAATTTGTCGCGGTCGATGCCATGCTCTCGGCAAGCGTCGTCCACGGTGTGGAAGGTCGCGATCGGACAGCCGACACAGGCCATCCTGAAGGCGAGGAACACCCGAATCGTGTGCGGCGCCGTGCGCATGATGTCATCGACCAAATCGTCGGATCCGAAGGGCATGGACAACTCCGTTCCGACATGAAGATAGCGGGGTTGGCCGGAGGTTCTTTGTTGAAGCGCAAGCTGCTGCCGACTACACAGCCCGGCTGTGCAGCTGTTTGCCCGGATCCAGATGCGCGTCGAATGCGGCGGCGACGCTGCGGACCAGGAAGCGCGAATCGTTGGCGACCGCAAGACGGTCGCCGTCCAGTCTCACCACGCCGTCCGAGATCAGCGACTTGAGCCGCGACGCCGATTGCAGCATCTCCTTTGGCTCGGCGCCATGGCGCGCGCAGATGTCGCCGAGATCGGCGCCGAACTCGCACATGATCCGCTCGATGATGTCAGCGCGCAGCCGGTCGTCGTCCGTAAGCCCATAGCCTTTCGCGGTGGCGAGGCGACCTGCTGCGATGCTCTGCTGATAGGCGCCGATCTGCACCTCGTTCTGGACATAGCCCTGCGGCAGATGTCCGATGGCGCTGGCGCCGAAGCCGAGCAGGACCTCGCCCTTGTCGGTGGTATAGCCTTGGAAGTTGCGCCGCAGCGTCCCCTGCTCGTAGGCCACGGCCATAGCGTCGTCGGGTCTTGCGAAATGGTCGAGGCCGATCTGCACGTAGCCGGCCTCCTTCAGCGCGTTGGCGATGGCGCAGGCCTGGTCGTGGCGTGCGAGGCCGTCCGGCAAATGGGCCTCGTTGATCATGCGCTGGTGCCGCTTGAAACTTGGCACATGTGCGTAGCCGAACACGGAGAATCGGTCGGGCGCGAGCTCGAGCGACCGTCGCACCGTATCCAGGCAGGATGCGATGGTCTGGTGCGGCAGACCGTAGATCAGATCGAAATTGATTCCCCCGATACCGGCCTGCCGGAGCATATCGACGACGGAGGCGGTCTGCTCATAACTTTGGACACGGTTGATCGCGCGCTGCACGAGGGGATCGAAACTCTGCACGCCGAGGCTGGCGCGGTTGACGCCGGAGAGCCGCATGGCCTCGACCATCTCTGCGGTCAATGTGCGCGGGTCGATCTCGACCGCGATCTCAGCCGAGGGCAGCACGAAGAAGGCTTGGCGCATCGCTGCCATCACTTCCGCAAAGGCCTCCGGCGCCATGATCGTCGGCGTACCGCCGCCGAAATGGATATGCTCGACCTTGATGCGGCGGCCGATGGTATCAGCGACCAGCGTGACCTCGCTGAGGAGGGTCCGCTGATAGGCAGCGACAAGCTCATCGCGGCGGACGATCTGGGTATGGCAGCCGCAGTACCAGCACATCTCGCGGCAGAACGGCACGTGCAGATAGAGCGATGCACTGGCGCCTGAGGGAAGCTCGGACAGCCAGCGTGAGTAGGTGTCGGCACCGATCTCCGGCGAGAAGTGCGGGGCGGTCGGATAGCTCGTGTAGCGCGGCAATCTCTCTTCGCCATAGCTCGCCGCGAGGTCGGTCCTCATATCTTACCCATTCGTAAAATTGACGCTGCATGCAGCCGCAGCAACCCTGGATACAGAGAATGACCCGTTTTCCACCAGACGACCTTGCGCTTGCGCAAAGTGCGGGCGCCGGATCGCGACCAGTGTGGCGTTTAATCATCATCCCCTTGGGAGATAGCCGATGGCGTCGTTTGCGCTCGACCTCGTTCTCTGGCTAGCCGGTATCCGTGGCCACATCCCGCGCTTCGACGACTTCCGTCCCGTCCCCGTCGCGCCCACCGCCGGCGCAAATCGTCTCGTGCACACGCTGGTCATCGTGGCTGCCGTGCTCGCCATGCTGTCGCTCGCGGTCTGGGGTACCGTCTGGATTGCGATCGAGATTCTCTAATCGGCGCATCCAGCTACGCGCTTCGGTCCACCCTTAAGGGATTCACCGGAGGCGAATCCGGCAAAAGCTTGTCGCAGCGCAAACACGATTGCCGCAACAGGCGCAGACTGCATCCGTCATCAAACGCTTTTCAGATGAAGGATGCTTCCGATGTTTACCCGCAGAGCCGCATTGATCAGCGCCGCCGCGACCGCGCTGATGCTGGCAGCGCCCGCTTTCGCCGCCAACGACCTCAACCTGCCGCGGCAGAAGGTGGAGCTGGTCGCCCCGCCCTTCGTGCATGCGCACGAGCAGGCGACCAAGCAGGGCCCCAAGATCATGGAGTTCACGCTCACCATCGAGGAGAAGAAGGTCGTCATCGACGAGAAGGGCACCACCTTCCAGGCCATGACGTTCAACGGCTCGATGCCGGGCCCGCTGATGGTCGTGCATGAGGGCGACTATGTCGAAGTGACGCTGGTCAATCCCTCGACCAACTCCATGCCGCACAATATCGACTTCCACTCCGCGACTGGCGCGCTCGGCGGCGCCGCGCTCACTTTGATCAATCCCGGTGAGCAGGTCGTATTGCGCTGGAAGGCCACGCGGACCGGCGTGTTCGTCTATCACTGCGCTCCCGGCGGCCCGATGATTCCCTGGCACGTCGTCTCCGGCATGAACGGCGCCGTGATGGTGCTGCCGCGCGACGGACTGAACGACGGCAAGGGCCACGCGCTGAAATACGACAAGGTCTATTATATCGGCGAGCAGGACATGTACGTGCCGCGCGACGAGAAGGGCAATTTCAAATCCTACGACTCGCCGGGCGAAGCCTTCACCGACACTGAAGAGGTGATGAAGAAGCTCATCCCGTCCCACGTCGTGTTCAACGGCAAGGTCGGCGCCCTCACCGGCAAGAACGCGCTGACGGCGAATGTCGGCGAGAACGTCCTGATCGTGCATTCGCAGGCCAACCGCGACAGCCGTCCGCACCTGATCGGCGGCCACGGCGATTATGTCTGGGAGACCGGAAAATTCTCCAATGCGCCGGAGACCGGGCTCGAGACCTGGTTCATCCGCGGCGGCTCCGCGGGAGCGGCGATGTACAAGTTCCTGCAACCCGGCATCTACGCCTATGTCACGCATAATCTGATCGAAGCTGCCGACCTCGGCGCCACCGCCCACTTCAAGATCGAGGGCAAGTGGAACGACGATCTGATGACCCAGGTGAAGGCGCCTGCGGAGATACCGCCCGCCAGCACCAACTAGAGGCGACAAGGGGCCGGCCGTTACCGGCCCCTCCTCGTTCGGGGAACGACCATGCTGATTGCATTCAAGCTCAAATTGCTGCTCGCCTGCGCGGCCGGCTTCGCAGGACCGCTGGCCGTTGCGCCACTGGTTTCCGAGATGACAACGCACGACGCGCAAGGCGAGCCTGCGATCGTCGAGATTGCCGCGGGCAGCTTCGCCTACCGCGAGGCCGGCGATTTCACCCGCGCCGGGCAGCAGGCCGAGGCACCGCTGCACACATTGCAATTCACGAAGCCGCTCCATGTCATGCGCGAGCAGGTCTCCTCGGCCGACTACCAGCTTTGCGTGCAGGATGGCGAATGCCGCGCGCTTGATCGCGGCGTCGCGATTGCGCCCGACCGTCCTGCGGTACAGGTGAGCTGGCACGATGCGCAGGCATATGCGAGCTGGCTGTCGCGCAAGACCGGCCACCATTACCGCCTGCCGAGCGACGCCGAATGGGCTTTTGCGGCGGGCTCGCGCTTCAAGGACGATGGCGCGCCCGCGGACGCGGACAATCCGGCAAAGCGCTGGATCAGCCGCTACGAGCGCGAATCCGAGCGCGACCTTTCCGACACCACGGCCTATCCGTTCGGCAAGTTCGGCCTCAACGAGCGTGGCGTGTCCGACGTCGCCGGCAATGTCTGGGAGTGGACTTCAACCTGCTTCGTGCGCTCGCGCGTCGATGCATCAGGTAACGCCGGCCGCCCGACGGTGAATTGCGGCGTACGCATCGCCGAAGGCGCGCACCGCGCCTACGTCACCGACTTCATCCGCGACGCACGCGCCGGCGGCTGCGCACAGGGCGTGCCGCCCGCCAATCTCGGTTTTCGTTTGGTCCGCGAGGAGCGGTCATGGGTGGCGAACGTGTCGGCGCGGTGGGGCAAAGTGTGGGCGAGGTCGTAGCCGCCTAGCCCGGATGGAGCGCAGCGAGGTCAAATTGCGCGCGCGAACATGCGAAATCCGGGCGCTCCGATGATCGCCTCGAAGGCGGGGTCTCGCTTCTCTTCCGCAAAGGCAAAACCGGCCTTGGCATAAGCCCGCTCTGCGGGCTCGTTGCCGATCAGGAACGAGATCGTTGCGCGATTAAATCCAGCCGTCCGCCCCTTCTCGAGCGCCTGCGCGATCAGTGCCTGCACGAGGCCGCGGCCGCGATAGGCGGGATCGGTCGCGACATGCTCGATCATCCAGTCACCCTCGCCGCCTTGAACCCAGCAGTCCCGGACATAGGCGCCGCGTCGGCGGATGGCCTCCAGCTCGGACGCAGTCAACCCAGTCGCTGCGCCGACCTCCGCGATCGCAGCCCACGCCGCCGGGCCGGTGCCGGCCGCAGGCACGGCACAGAGCGCAGCGGCGGGTTTGTCATCGCATTCCGCGATCAGGAAGTTCTGATAATGCCACATCGACACGGCCTGTGCGGTCGCGATACGCGCGATGAAATCGCGGCACTGCTGTTCCGGCCAGCCCAGCGCAATGTCGAACCAGCCGCGCGGCCGGTGGCCGCGCTGCGATGGCAGGATGGTTCTGGCGATGAAATCGGCATCGTCGGGACGCGCAGACCGTATCGTCATGCGCGCCCCCTTTGCCAGGACCTTACGTGTTCTTCAGCGCGACGCGGAATTCGGCTTCGGTCTTGGCCTTGACCTCATCGAGCGTGACGCCGTCGGCGAGCTCGATCAGAGCCATGCCGCCGTCCCCGTGCTTGTCGATGGTGAAGACGGCGAGATCGGTCACGACCATGTCGACGACGCGCTCGCCGGTCAGCGGCAGATTGCACTTCTTCAGGAGCTTGGCGCCGTCCTTGGCCGAATGCTCCATCACGACGACGACGCGCTTGACGCCGGCGACGAGGTCCATCGCGCCGCCCATGCCCTTGACCATCTTGCCGGGGATCATCCAGTTGGCGAGGTCGCCGTTCTGGGCCACCTGCATGGCGCCGAGGATCGACAGATCCATGTGGCCGCCGCGGATCATGCCGAAGGAATCCGCGCTGGAGAAATAAGAGGTCGACGGCAGCTCGCTCACGGTCTGCTTGCCGGCGTTGATGAGATCGGCATCTTCCTCGCCCTCATAGGGGAACGGGCCCATGCCGAGCATGCCGTTCTCGCTCTGCAGGCTGACGTCGACGCCATCGGGGATGTAGTTCGAGACCAGCGTCGGGATACCGATGCCGAGATTGACGTAATAGCCGTCACGCAATTCCTTCGCGGCGCGCGCGGCCATCTGTTCGCGGGTCCAGGCCATCAGATTTCTACTCCTGTTCCGGCCGCGGGCGCGCTCGACGGGCGCGGGCGGGTGTTGCGGAATTCGATGCGCTTCTTGGCCGTGCCGACCTCGACGATGCGCTTCACGAAAATGCCGGGCGTGTGGATGTGATCAGGGTTGAGTTCACCGGCGGGAACCAGGTGCTCGACCTCGGCCACGGTGATCTTCGCGGCGGTCGCCATCATCGGGTTAAAGTTGCGCGCGGTCTTGCGGTAGATCAGGTTGCCGGCGGTGTCGCCCTTCCAGGCGTGCACGATGGCGAGGTCGGCGAACAGGCCGCGCTCCATCAGGTACTTCTCGCCGTCGAACTCCTTCACTTCCTTGCCTTCGGCGATCAGCGTGCCGACACCGGTCTTGGTGTAGAAGGCCGGGATGCCGGCGCCGCCGGCGCGGATGCGCTCAGCCAGCGTGCCCTGCGGGTTGAATTCGAGTTCCAGCTCGCCGGCGAGGAATTGCTGGGCGAACAGCTTGTTCTCGCCGACATAGGACGAGATCATCTTCTTGATCTGGCGGGTTTCCAGGAGGCGCGAGAGCCCGATGCCGTCGACGCCGGCATTGTTCGAGACGACCGTCAGACCCTTCACGCCGGAGTCGCGGATCGCATCGGACAGCGATTCGGCGATGCCGCAGAGGCCGAAGCCACCCGACATGATCATCATGTTGTCCTTCAGAACGCCCTCGAGCGCCGACTTGGCGTCGGGATAGACCTTGTTCATGCAAAAACCCTCGACTTAAACCTGAGAGGCGCAGCGCCCTTATTGGCGGCGATTATTAGGCGAAATCGTCCGAAGCCGTCAATGATACGGGGTTCTCCGTTCCGAGGGGCGGTGCTAGAAGCTGCCCACGCCGTGGGCAGAACCGTCCGCGGCCTTGAAAGCGACAAGAAAACCCATCAAGTTGCGGCACTTAACATAACAGGACTTGGACAGGATCTTGGCGGGGGCGCGCAGGCTTCCCGGCCCGCCTTTCCGGCTCAAGCGACCAACCCGATCAGGACATGCCATTGACCATGGCCCAAGGAATGAAGCGCCTCGGGACGCCGATTGCGGCGCTGCTCGGCGTCGTGCTGATCGCCCTGATCGCGACCTCCTGGCTCATCAACCGCGACGCGTTGCGCAAGGCAGTCGAAGCGCAGATCCGCGACGTCACCGGACTCGAGCTCAGCGTGGCGGGCAATATCGACATTTCCGTATTGCCGGCGAGCTACATCTCCTTCCATGACGTCGGTCTCAAGGGCGGCGGCACCGCCGACCCCGCGCTCCATGTCGACGTGCTCACCGCCAATCTTCGGCTACTGCCGCTGCTGCTGCAACGGTTCGAAATCGCCGACCTGACACTGCTGCGGCCGCACATCCATGTCAGCCTGAAGCCGGACGGCGAGAGCAACTGGACACCGTTCATCCAGACCATTGCGCGAACGATGAAGCCCGGCGCCGACAACCAGGTCTCATTCTCCGAGATCAGGATCCAGGACGGCTTGCTCGACTATATGGACGTCGCCACGAATGCCACGGAGAAGTTCGAGGACATCGACCTGTCGCTGGCCTGGCCCTCGATCTCGCGCTCCTTCGCCGCAACCGGGCAGTTCGACTGGCGCGGCGAACGCGTCGACGGCTCGATCAGTTTTGCCGATTTCGTCGCGGCGCTCTCGGGCGAGCGCTCCGGCCTGAAGGCGCGGATCGCCAGTGCACCGCTCAAACTCGCCTTTGACGGCAGCGTCGCCAACCGCACTAGCCCGATGATGGAGGGCACGCTCACCATCGACAGCCCGTCCTTGCGCAACGCGCTGCGCTGGACCGGCCAGCCGCCGCCCGGCAGCGGCGGCTTCGGCCGCTTCGCGCTGAAGGCGCGCGCCAATGTCGTTGGCGCCTCGATCGCGCTGACCAACGTCAATGTCGAGCTCGACGGCAACACCGCCGAGGGCGTCATGACCTATGCCAATAACGGCCGGCAGACTCTGCAGGCGACGCTGGCCGCCGACGCACTCGACTTCACGCCTTATATCTCCACCTTCCGTCTGCTCGCGAGCGGCGCGCGCGACTGGAACAGGCAGCTGTTCGATCTCAACGGATTGTCGAGCACCGACCTCGACATGCGCCTCTCGGCAGCCAGGCTGACGGTCGGCCCGACCAAGCTCGGCCGCACCGCGATCGGCGCCAATTTGCGCAACGGCACGCTGGCGCTCTCGGTCGGCGAGGCCCAGGTCTATGGCGGCATCGCCAAGGGCTCGTTCGGCATCTCGCGCTCCGACACGGTCGCCGACATCAAGGCGCAATTCCAGTTCGCCGACGTTGACCTTCAGGCCTGCGCTACCGAGCTGTTCGGCCTCAACAAGCTGTCTGGCCGCGGCAACATCAACGTGTCCCTCATGGCCTCCGGCTCGAGCCCGTTTGGCCTCGTGCAATCGCTCGACGGCACCGCCAGCGTGATCGGGCACGACGGCGCCATCTCCGGCTTCAATGCCGAGCAGCTCCTGAAACGGCTCGAGCGCCGGCCGCTGTCCGGCGGCGGCAATTTCCGCAGCGGTACGACGCCGTACGACAACCTCACCATCTCGGTGAAATTCGCCGACGGCATCGCCACCGCCGAGGACATCCGCATCGAAGGGCCTGCGGCAAAGATCACGCTGACCGGCACCGCGTCGGTGCCGACGCGCGAATACGACATGAAAGGTGTGGCGAGCCTGAACACAACGTCCGGCTTTCAGCTGCCTTTCATGGTGCAGGGTCCCTGGGACGATCCGCTGATCTTCCCCGACCCCGAAGCCCTGATCCGCCAGTCGCCAGCGGCATCACCCTTCCTCGACCTCCTGAAGCAACGCATCACCGGCGGCAAGCGGCAGGCGCCCGAGGGATCGCCGACGGCGGAGAACGCGAAGGACAACGCCAAGTCTAACTAGAGTGATCGAGGTCCTGGTCCTGAGGGGCCAGATCGCGTACTGCGTCCGACTTGATCCAAAGGCGCCGTCAGGCCGCCGATTGCGTCGTCGAAATCCAGCTCTTGTGGTCCCGGATCACTGTTGCCCCGGCGATCTTCGTCCCGGCCGCAATCTCCACACTGCCGCTCTGCCCCAGTTCACGAGCCAACACCTCGCGGTCACAGGCGTCCTCCCACAGCGAAACGGTGATGGCTGCGACGCAATTGCTGATCATGCTGGTCAGCGCCCGCGCTTCCGACATGAAGCGGTCGATACCGACCAGCAGGGCCACGCCGGTCACAGGCAAATCGGGCATGACGGAGAGGGTCGCCACAAGCGCGACGAAGCCGCTGCCGGTGACACCGGCCGCTCCTTTCGACGTCAGCAGCATCAGTCCGAGCATCGCCGCGATCTGCCCCCATGACAGGTGAATGTCGCAGGCTTGCGCGATGAAGATGGAGGCCAGGGTGAGATAGATGGCGCTGCCGTCCAGATTGAAGGAGTAGCCCATCGGCAGCACGAGCCCTGACACGCCTTTCCGGCATCCGAGCTGCTCCAGCTTGCGCAGCGCGCCAGGCAGCGCCGGCTCCGACGAGGACGTGCCGAGCACGATCAGCAACTCTTCCCTGAAGTAGCGGATCGTCTTCCACAGGCTGAAGCCGTTCAGCCGCGCCAGCGTCCCGAGCACGACGACCACAAAGACGGAGCAGGCGACATAGAACGTCAAGATCAGCAGTCCGAGCGAGCCAATCGAACGGACGCCGTAACGGCCCACCGTGAATGCCATGGCGCCGAAGGCCCCGAGCGGCGCAAGCTTCATGATGAAGCCGAAGGACACAAACAGCACGTGCGAGAACGAGGCGACCGCCTTTGTCACCGCAGCACCTCCGTCGCCCGCACGGCTTAAGCCAAAGGCGATCAGGATGGAGATCAGCAGGACCGGCAGCACCTCGCCATCCGCAAACGCTCCGAAGAACGAATGCGGGATGATGTGCAGCATGAAGTCCGCAAATCCGGTCGCAGCTGCCTGCTTGGTGAACTTCGCAGCCACCGACGGATCCAGCGTACTGACGGAAACATGCATGCCCACACCCGGCTGGATCAACGAGACAGCCATCAGTCCGGCCAGCAGGGCGAGCACGGTCAGCAGATAGAACAGCGCCATGGATTTCACCAGGGTGCGACCGACCTCGCGGGAATCGCTGATGCTGTTGATGCCGCTGACGATGGTGCAGAACACGATCGGTGCGATCATCATCTTGACGAGCTTGACGAAGCCGTCTCCGAGGGGCTTCAGCGCGGCGCCGAATTCCGGCCAGAAATGACCAGTGAGGACGCCCAGCATGACGCCAATCAACACCTGAACGTAGAGTATGCGATAGAATGGCTTTCGTGCCTCGCTGTGCCCGGGCCCAACCATTGCTTGCATCTGCATTCTCGTTTCTCCCATGTTCTGATTTTCTTGATGGCTTCGCAGGCGGCAGGTTTCAGGCCGCCAGCACCGCATGAGGCACGTGCGACCGGCGGGCAAAGACGTGCCCTTCAAAGATCCGCCGGGCTGTCCGCTGCACCCGGGCGACCGGCCCGGGCTCCAGCCGAACCACGAGCTGGCCGGAGGGATGGCCGAGCGTGATCGGCACCGGCGGCGCCAGCGGTCCGACCATCTCTGCGGCGATCGTTCCGGGTGTCACGCATGCAGTCGCGATCGCGACAGCGCCGGTCACCGCCAGCGCGCTATGACAGTCATGGGGCATGAAGTAGCGGGTGTTCAGGGTCGCGGCGCCGGCAGACGCAATCAGAACCGGCTTCGGAATCACCATGTTCGCGGAATCTGGAAAACCCATCAGACGCCCGGCCTCGATACGCAGTCTTTCGAGACGCGCGCGGAAGCTGCTGTCGGCGAAGTCGGAGGGCGCCTCGCGACCGGTCCATCCCAGATCCGCCGCGCGGACCAGCATGACCGGCATCGCAGCGTCGATGCAGGTCACATCGATCCCTCCGATGCGGTCGACCGGCCGTCCGGTCGGCAGCAGGCGGCCAGTGCGCGCGCCCGCCGCGTTGGGGAACGACAGTTCGACGGGCGCGGCGGTCCCCGGTACGCCATCGATTCGCGCTTCGCCCTCGTAAGTGACCCGCCCACCGGGGGTGGCGACCGTCGCATCGATCAGCTTGCCGGTGTTGACATTGTGGATACGCACATGCGTGCGATCTGCGGTCGCGGCGACCAGGCCGGCTTCGATTGCGAACGGCCCCACGGCAGCCAGCATGTTTCCGCAGTTCGGGGACGTATCGACGATCCCTTCACGAACGCGCACCTGGACGAACAGGTAGTCGACATCGGCGCCTGGTACGGATGCCGGCCCAATGATCGCGACCTTGTTGACAACCGCATTGCCGCCGCCGATTCCATCGATCCCGAGATCGTGCCCGCTTCCCATCACGGACAACAGGAGCGCGTCGCGCAGGCCGGGGTCGGCCGGAAGATCGCGGGCCAGGAAAAACGGGCCCCGAGAGGTCCCTCCGCGCATGACCACACAAGGAATGGCAATCTGATCGTTCATGGCATTGTTCCGTTCGGCGACATCTTCGTTCGAACCCGAACATCCTCCGCCAGAACTCTTTTGTGAAATGCAAATATCTGAGGTATTATTCCGTATATCGGTATAATGGAGCCTGCTCATGAACGCTGAACTGCTCGACCTCAAGGCGTTCATCACCGTTGCAGAGACGGGAAGCTTCGTGCGGACCGCCAAGGCGCTGAACCTGTCGCAGCCCGCGCTCAGCCGACGCATTCAGAAGCTGGAGGAAAGCCTGGGTGCGCCACTGCTCGAGCGCTCCACCCGCCACGTCAATCTCACCATGACAGGCCGCGACTTCCTGCCGAAGGTGCGCCGGCTCATCGACGAATTCGAGACCTCGGTGCTCGCCATCCAGGATATCGGAGCGCGGAGTTCAGGCCTGGTCTCGGTCGCCGCGGTGCCGACCGCGGTGTTCTACTTCCTGCCGCGTGCAATCGGCCGGTTCGCCGATGCGTATCCGCGCATTCGCGTTCGCATTCTGGACATTGGTGCCAACGAGGGATTGGAAGCGGTCGCGCGCGGAGAAGTTGACTTCGGCATCAATTTCATCGGTGCCTCACATGCCGAGATTGAATTCGAGAAGCTCGTTGAGGATCCTTTCGTCCTCGCCTGCCGCCATGACCATCCGCTGGCATCGCGCAAACAGGTAAGCTGGCCCGAAATCGCGCCGCACCGAGTTATCACCGTCGGCCGCAACAGCGGCAATCGCGCGTTGATCGACAATGCGCTGGCGCGACATGGCCTCCAGTTGAACTGGTCCTATGAAGTCGCGCACCTCTCCGGTTCGCTCGGTCTGGTCGAAGCGGGCCTCGGCATCGCCGTGCTCCCCAAGCTGGCGACGCCGGCCGCCGGCCATCCGATCATTCACACCATTCGGCTGATCGAGCCGGAAGTGTCGCGGACGATCGGAATCGTGCGCCGGCGCGGAGCTACATTATCCCCTCATGCCAGCCAATTCCTCAAGATGCTCCTCGAGGCATGGCGCTCTCCGTCCCGGACCGGCGGGCAAGGCAAGCCGCGGTCCCGGTCCGCTGAGGCAAGTGCGGAAGCCGTTTCGACGGGCCCGAAGGGAAAGCGCTCGTAGCTCGCAGAGAGTGCGGCGCAAGTCCGTTTCCCGGTAGAGGCGGTGAGCAGCCTCGCTTTGGGAACACGCACTCCGAATTGATCGGCACGAATTGATGCGGCGATTGGATCGATGCGCGCGTTAAGCATCTCCGAGAGCCCGACACCCCTCGACCTAGGTCTGACAACATGCCGCTAGATCGGATAGCGGCCATGGGCTAGTGTTTTATCCGACCGGTTAAAACACCGGCCGCTTGAGGGAGAAAAACGTGAAATCCAAGGTTATTGGCGCAGTTACATTGGCGGTAGCTGCAGCTGGGCTGTTTGCAGCCGCCGCACCCGCTTTCGCGCAGCAAAAAACGATTACGGTCTGGTGGGGCAAGGGCTTCTACCGCTCCGAAGACGACGCACTGCTCGACACGATCAAGAAGTTCGAAGCCAAGACCGGCATCAAGGTCGAGTTGTCGCAGTATGCGATCCAGGACATGATTCCGAAGACGGTCGCCGCGCTCGATGCCGGCACCGTGCCCGACGTCGCCTATTCCGACACTTATGACGTGCAGGTGCAGGGCAAGTGGGCCTATGAGGGCAAGCTCGAGGACCTTTCCGACATCATGGAACCGATCAAGGATCGGTTCGTGCAAAACACGCTGGATGCGTCGATCCTCTATAACGACGTCGCCAAGAAGAAAGCCTATTACGGCTTCCCGCTGAAGCAGCAGAGTATGCACGTCCAGATCTGGAACGACATGCTGGAGAAAGCCGGCTTCAAGCAGAGCGACATCCCGAATGATTGGGAAGGCTATTGGTCATTCTGGTGCGACAAGGTGCAGCCGGCGATCCGCAAGGCCACCGGCCAGCGCATCTACGCCGTCGGCCAGCCGATGGGCGTGGAATCCACCGACGCCTTCCAGTCGTTCTACACCTTCATGGACGCCTATCATGTCAAGCTGGTCGACGACGACGGCAAGCTCCTGGTGGACGATCCCAAGGTTCGCGAGAACCTGATCAAGGCGATGAAGGACTACACCGACACCTACATCAAGGGCTGTACCCCGCCGTCCTCGACGACCTGGAAGGACCCGGACAACAACGTCGCCTTCCACAACAAGACCATCGTGATGACCCACAACTTCACGATCTCGATCGCGGCGAAATGGTACGAGGACTCGCAGAACCAGGCGCTGACGCAAGAACAGCGCGACGCCGGCAAGAAGGCCTATGAGCAGGACATCATCACGGCGTCCTTCCCGAAGGCGCCGGATGGTTCGACCATTCGCTACCGCTCCGACGTCAAGACCGGGCTGATCTTCACCGCGGCCAAGAACAAGGCCGAGGCCAAGCAGTTCATCAGCTTCCTGCTCCAGGAAGAGAACGTGCGTCCCTATATCGAGGGCGCGCTCGGCCGCTGGTTCCCGGTGACGAAGGAAAGTCAGGCCAGCCCGTTCTGGCAGGCCGACAAGCATCGCAAGGCGGTGTACGCCCAGTTCACCGGCGGCACCGCGCCGTTCGACTTCACCAAGAACTGGAAGTTCACGATCCTGAACAACGAGAACGTCTGGGCCAAGGCGATGAACCGCGTGGTCAGCGAGAAGGTCCCGGTCGACAAGGCCGTCGACGAACTGATCGCCCGCATCAAGCAGGTCGCGGGCTAAGTCCCCTGCACTTCCCTCTCCCCGCTTTGCGGGGAGAGGTGTAAGAACAACACCGGCCGCGTTTCGCGGCCGGCTTCTCTTTGAAGAGTTCGAAAAGAATGGCGATTACGCTTTCTGGCGATCAGGCGATCCCCGCCCCACCCCTGACGTCGCGGCTGACCACGGCGCAGGTCTGGGGCATCGTGCTGCTCACGCCCTATCTGCTCGTTTTCCTCGCCTTCGTCGTCTATCCCGTCTGCTACGGGCTGTGGCTGGCGCGAGCGCCGTCGAACTATGTCGCGCTCTGGAACGACCCGATCTTCGGGCGCGCCGCGGTCAACACGCTGATCTTCCTGGTCATCGGCATCAACATCAAGATGCTGATCGCGCTGTTCCTGTCCGGCTTTTTTGCGCAGCAGCGCACCTGGATCAAATGGCTTTCGGTGATCTTCATCCTGCCCTGGGCGGTGCCGTCGATTCCGACCATCCTGTCGGTGCGCTTCATGCTCAACCCCGAATGGGGCATGATCAACCACTACATCTTCGCCTTCACCGGCGATGACGGCCCGAACTGGCTGAACGACCCGACCGTGGCGCTGACCATGGCGATCGGCGTGCACATCTGGAAATCGCTACCGTTCTGGACGATGATCCTGATCACCGGGCGCCTTGCGATCGCGCAGGACCTATTCGAGGCCGCCGAGGTCGACGGCGCGAACTGGTGGCAAAAATTCCGCTTCATCACCTGGCCGTCGATGCAGACGCTCTACGTCACCTGCACGCTGCTCTCGATGATCTGGACGCTCGGCGATTTCAACAGCGTCTATCTGCTCACCGGCGGTGGTCCGGCCGACCTCACGCACGTGCTGTCGACGCTTGGCATTCGCTATCTCCGGCTCGACCAGCTCTCGCTCGCGATGGCCTCCATCGTCTGCGCGATGCCGTTCGTCCTGCCGCTCGTGTATTTCATGATGAAACGGTTGTCGCGATGAAGCTTCCCTCCCTCCGTGACGTCGCGACGGAAGCGCGGCTGCTCTTGATCGGCATTCCCGTCTTCCTGTGGACGATGATTCCGATCTATCACATGTTCCTGTTCGCGATCTCTCCGAAGGAGGACGCGTTCTCGGGCAAGCTGTGGCCGGACCATCCGACGCTGCACAACTTCGAAATCGTGTTCAAGCAGCAGCACTATTTCCTGCGCGACTTCTACGTCCAGTTCTGGAATTCGACCGTGATCGCGGCCGCCGTCGGTGCGCTGACCCTGTTCATCGCCACGGCTGCGGCGTTCTCGATCTCGCGGCTGAAGGTGCCAGGCGGGCGCGTGGTGCTGAACCTCGCGCTCTTCACCTATTTCATTCCGGCGGCGTTCCTCGCCGTGCCGATGTACCGCACCATGGGCAATTACGGTCTGCTCAACAATCGCTGGGCATTGATCCTGGCGATGGTGACGATCGCCTCGCCCTACGCGATCTGGGTGCTCAAGCAGGCCTCCGACAAGCTGCCGGTCGAGCTGGATGAAGCCGCGGTGATGGACGGCGCCACGACGCTGCAGATCTTCCGCCTGGTCTATTTGCCGCTGATGATGCCCTCGCTGGTCGCGATCGGCACCTATGCGGTGCTGCTCGCCTGGAACGAATATCTCTACGCGTTCCTGCTACTCTCGAACGACCAAGACATCACGCTGCCCGTCGCGCTCGGCAACTTCCTTGCCGCGGACGATTCGCCCTGGGAGCTGCTGATGACCACCGGCTTCATCTACGCGCTGCCACCGGCCGCGGTCTACTACGCCTTCCGCCGCTACATGGTGGGCGGGCTGACGGCGGGCGCGGTGAAGTCCTAGACATCCTCGGCGCGCTTCCTGCGATAGGCGAGCAGCAGCGCGACCATCGAACCGAAGAAATAGCCGGCGGTCGCGCCCGAAATGGCGCGGCCGACGATGATTGCAAGCGCTCGGTCGCCTGCGTCGATGGCGGAGATCACGCTCACCGTGTACTGCAGGGTGAACACGACGAGATTGCGAATCAGCGCGAATGCACTGCCTGGACGGATGATCTCTCCCGTCTTGTGATCGACATCGAACGGACGCGGTGTCAGCACACCGAGCGGCAGCAGCGCCAGCGCCGCACCGATCCATGCGACCAGCGGCCATTGGCTGTCCTGATGTCCGAAACCGATCCTCGAAACGCCCCAGACGATGAAGACGGCCGGAACGATCAATGCACGCCAGATCGGCGCCTTGCGCGGCTGCATCGCCTTGATGCCCTGCCAGACCAGATAAGCCAGCAGGATCCAGACCCAGGGCGGAGTGTGGATCAGGATTTGATAGACGAACATCATGACCCGTTCCTTTTCTAGAGAGGCGCAGCGCTCTCGCCCTGCGAGCTCGACAGTTTTGAAGCGAGCGAGGCGATGACAATGACGACCGCGATCAGGGCGATCACCAGCGTGCAGATCGCATTGATCTCCGGCTTCACACCCAGTCGCACCTCGGAATAGATACGGATCGGCAGCGTGGCCGAGCCGGGGCCGGTGGTGAAGCTGGCGATCACGAGGTCGTCGAGCGAGAGCGTGAAGGCGAGCATCCATCCGGCGACGATGGCGGGCGCGATCAGCGGCAGCGTGACCGACAGGAAGGCCCGAACGGGCGCGCAGCCGAGATCCATCGCCGCCTCCTCGAGCGAACGGTCGAGCGAGCCGAGGCGCGACTGCACGACGACGGCGACAAAGCACATCGTCAGCGTGGTATGCGCGATCGTCACCGTCCAGAAGCCGCGCTCGGCGTTCAGCGCCACGAACAGCAGCAGCAGCGACAGTCCCGTGATCACCTCCGGCATCACCAGCGGCGCATAGAGCATGCCGGAGAACAGCGTGCGGCCGCGAAAGCGCTCGCCGCGCGACAGCGCCACCGCAGCCAGCGTGCCGATCAGTGTGGCGATGGTTGCGGAGGCGACCGCAACCCTCAGGCTCATCCAGGACGCCTCGATCATGGCGCGGTCGGCGAAGAACTCGTGATACCAGCGCAGCGACCAGCCGCCCCATACCGTCACCAGCCGCGAGGCGTTGAAGGAGTAGATGACGAGGATCAGAATGGGCAGATAGAGGAAGGCGAGTCCCAGCGCCAGCGAGGCAATGTTGAATCGGGACAGACGGGACGCCTTTCGCATCTCACTGTTCCTCCAACTGCCGCCGCTGCAGCCGCTCGTAAAGCAGGAGCGGCGCCAGCAACACCACGAGCAGCACGATCGCTGCGGCGGAGGCCACCGGCCAGTCCTTGTTGGTGAAGAATTCGAGCCACAGCGTCTGGCCGATCATCAGCGAGTTGGAGCCGGCGAGAAGATCCGGGATGACGAACTCGCCGACAACGGGGATGAAGCACAACAGCACGCCGGCGCCGACGCCCGGCAGCGACAGCGGGAATGTGACCAGCCAGAACACCTGCCAGGGCGGCGCGCCGAGATCGGAGGCCGCTTCCTCCAGCGCCGGCTCCATCTTGGCGAGCGTGGCGTAGAGCGGCAGGATCATGAAAGGCAGATAGGAATAGACGATGCCGATATACATCGCAGTGTCGGTGGAGAGCCACACCACCGGCTGGCTGACCAGGTGCAACGCCAGCAGGATCTGATTGAGCAGGCCGTCGTGCTGGAGGATGTTGATCCAGGCATAGATGCGGATCAGGAACGAGGTCCAGAACGGCACGATCACCAGCACCATCGCCACCGCCTGCCAGCGTTTTGGCAGTCGCGCCATGCCGTAGGCAATGGGATAGCCGATCACGAGCAGCAACACGGTCGCTGTCACGGCAACAGTCAGGCTGCGCAAATAGGCGAACACATACAGGTCGTCGGAGGCGATCAGCCTGAAATTGTCGATCGAGAGCGCGGCAAAGGCCGACCGGATCGCCGTCCATCCCGCTGTCAGATCGAACACCGGCTCATAGGGCGGCTGCGCGATCGCCGTCTGCGACAGGCTGATCTTCAGCACGAAACCGAACGGCACGAGGAAGAACAGCACCATCCAGACATACGGCGCGATCGCGGCGAAGCGCGCCGGTCGCGCAAAGATCCGGCGCGCGCTCATGACGGCAGCACCACGCAATCGTCGGGCGTGAACCAGGCGACGACGTGCTGGTTCAGACTATAGGCATCGACATCCAGGCGCGCACTGTTAGCGACCGACGCCTGCAGCATTCCACCCGTATCAAGCTTCACCTTGTAGGTGGTGGTGCCGCCGAGATAGCAGATGTCCGCGATCACGCCGTCGAGCAGGTTGATCGCCGTTTCATGACCGGCCGCGCTCACGGGACCACGGCGCGCCAGCTTGACCTTCTCGGGGCGGATCGCAACCGAGAACTTTCCCTCGCCGACCGCTTCACGCGGCTCGGCCACAACAAGCGCGCCGGCATCGCGCGTGCCAATGACGAGGCGATGACCATCGCGCAATTTGGACTCGGCGTCGAACAGATTGATGTCGCCGACGAACTCCGCGATCCAGCGCGAACGCGGGGCCTCGTAGAGCTCGCGCGGGGTCCCGACCTGCGCAAGCTTGCCGGATTTCATCACGCCGATCCGGCTGGCCATCGTCATCGCCTCCTCCTGGTCATGCGTGACGATGATGAAGGTCATGCCGAGCCGACGCTGCAGCTCCATCAGCTCGCCTTGCGTGTTTTCGCGCAACTTCTTGTCGAGGGCCGCGAGCGGCTCGTCGAGCAGCAACAATTGCGGCCTTCGCGCCAGCGCGCGGGCCAGCGCGACGCGCTGGCGCTGGCCGCCGGAGAGCTGGTCGGGCTTGCGCTTCTCGAGCCCCTCGAGCTTGACCAGCGCGACCATCTCCGCGACGCGCGTTGCGATGTCGGCACGCGCCATGCCGGCGCGCTTGAGGCCGAAGGCGATGTTGTCGCGCACGGACAGATGCGGGAAAAGCGCGTAGTTCTGGAACATCATGTTGATCGGACGCTCATGCGGCAGCGCCTGCGCGATGTCCTTGCCGCCGAGCAACATGCGTCCTTCGTCCGGGGCCTCGAAACCCGCAAGCATGCGCAGCAGAGTGGTCTTGCCGCAGCCGCTGGGACCGAGCAGCGCAAAGAACTCGCCGGCCTTGATCTCGAGCGACACACCGTCGACCGCACGGAACGTCCCGAAGGTCTTGGCGACGCCCTCGATGCGCAGCAGCGGCTCGCCCGCGGCCGGACGCGCATCTCGGCCAGCGACGTCTGTTCCGGGCAATTCGTCAGTCATGGTCCCTGCCAACCCCAATGCCGCCGCACGCTAGCGGCGGATCGTCGTTTGCTCAACCGGTTCGAGGTGGGGTCGCCATGAATGCAGCCAGCGCGTCACGGTCCGTAGCCGGCATGGTCAGGCCTAACTTGGAGCGGCGCCACAGGATGTCCTCGGGGAAGCGCGCCCATTCGTGGGTCATGAGATAGTGCACCTCGGCGCCGGTCAGGTCGGGGCCGAAGGCCGGTCCCAGCTCTTCGCGTGTCTTCGCCTCACCCAGCACATCAGCCAATCGCGAGCCGTAGGCGGCAACCATGCGCCGGGCCTGCGGCTCCGATAGGAAGCGCCAGCGGTGGCAGGCGAGATCGACCTCGGTCTCGAAACGATCCCAGGCGAAATCGCCGCCAGGCAAGGCTGCGCCTGAAGTCCAGGGCCGCGACATCGGATAGAACGGCGTCAGTCGCGTCACTGCCCGCTCGGCGCGAAAGCGCGAGGTCGTGATGTCGCCGCCGAACATCGTGAGCAGCGGTGCCTTGCGCCGGCGCGCGTGGAACAACGTCGTGCCGTCGCGTCGCCGCGCGGGCACCGGCGACAGATTGACCCCGGAGACCGTGCGCACCACGTCCGTCGGAGCAAGGCGCTCGCGGAAATAGCGGCTCACGGCCTCGCAGAGATAGCTGACATCGGCGCCCGGCATCGCAACGATGGCGGGATCGCCGGTGAAATCATGCGTGACGGTACCGACCAGCGTGAAATCGCGCTCGAACGGGCTAGCAAAAATCAGCCGGCCATCGTTGTTCTGGAACACATAGACATTGTCGGACTCGAACAGCCTGGGCACGATGATCTGGCTCATCTGCACGGCCGCCATGGCCGGCTGCTTCTGCCGCAGCACGGTCTCCGCGACCATTGACGTCCAGGCGCCGGTGGCGTTGGCCAGCGCGCGGGCCGTGATCGTGCGGCGATGACCGCGATCGACGACGGCAAGCCGCCAGGCATCGGTCCGGTCGGCCCGCACACAACGCGCCCCTGTCCGAATCGCAGCGCCACGTTCGGCGGCATCCAGCGCCGTGAGCACCACCAGGCGCGAATCGTCGACGACGCAATCGGCATATTCGAAGGCGATGCCGAATGGCCGTTTCAGCGCGTTACCGACCGCATGATGCGTGATGTCTAAGGTCGTCGATGCCGGAAGGCCGCCGCGGTTCGTCAGGGCGTCATAAACATACAGGCCAGCGCGCAACAGCCAGGGTGGACGCTCGTCGGAATGGGCCGGGATCACAAAACTCATGGGCCGCACCAGATGCGGCGCGATCCAAAGCCAAATCCGGCGCTCGGCCAGTGCCCGGCGGACGCGCCAGAAGCCGCGCCGCTCCAGCACCGACAGATCGCCATGGATCAGCCGAGGGGTCGCCGATGAGGCAGCGCCGCCGAGATCACCCTGCTCGATCAGGATCACCCGCAGCCCGCGGCCGGCGGCATCGCGGGCGAGGCTGACACCGTTCAGGCCGCCACCGATGATCGCGAGGTCGTAATCCGCCATGAAACCGTCGAGAGGGAGCGAGGTAAGCGCTCAACATCACTAGCCGGTCTTGAGCGCAAGCTCCATGGCCTCGCCGCGGCCAACGAGGTCGGCATATTTTCCGATCGGCATCGGCTTGCCGAGCAGATAACCCTGCACGCCGTCGCAGCCCTCCTTGGCGAGGAAAGCGAGCTGGTCGATCGTCTCGACGCCCTCGGCGATGATGGACATTTCGAGGCCGTGGCCGAGATCGATCACGGCGCGAACGATCGCGGCCGATTGCGGGTTGCGGCCGAGATTCATGATGAAGGCGCGATCGATCTTGATCTTGTCGAACGGGAAGGCCTGGAGATAGCTCAGCGAGGAATAGCCGCTGCCGAAATCGTCCATGGAGATGCGGACGCCCAGCGCCTTCAGGCGGCGTAGCAGCGCCAGGCCGCGGTCAAAGTCCTCGATCAGCACGCCCTCGGTGATTTCCAGCTCGAGCCGGCCGGGCGCAAGCCCCGTCTCGATCAGGATCGAATGGACGAGACCAACCACGTCACCGTGCATGAACTGCGCCGGCGACAGATTGACCGCGACCTGCATTGGTTTCGGCCACGACGCGGCCTCGCGGCAGACCTCGCGGAGAATCCATTCGCCCATCTCGACGATCAGGCCGCTTTCTTCCGCGATCGGGATGAATTCGGCCGGCGAGACCTGGCCGCGTACCGGATGCTGCCAGCGCGCCAGCGCCTCGAAGCCGATGATCTCGCTCTCGGCGACGCTGTTGCGCGCGATGCCCTGCGGCTGGAACGCAAGCGAAAGCTCGCCATTCTTGATCGCCTTCGACAGGTCCTGGTGCAGCACGCGGCGGTCGCGGATCTGCTGGTCCATCTCGGGCTGGTAGAGGCTGATCGTGCCGCGCGATTTCTGCTTGGCGCGGAACAGGGCCGCGCCGGCATTGGCGAGCAGCGAGGCACCATCGGGGCCGTTGTGCGGAAAGACCGACATGCCGGTGGTGATGCCGGCGCGGACCGCGCGGCCGTCGATCTGGAATTCCGGCGCGAGCGCCTCGCCAAGCTGCTGCGCCAGCGCAAGGCCTGCGTCGGGCTGCTTGCCGTCGATGATCAGGCCGAATTCGTCGCCGGACAGGCGTGCCACCAGGCCACCGCGTGCGGTGTCCTGCAGTCGCTGGGCCACCTCGATCAACAGCTTGTCGCCAAGCGCATGACCGAACACGTCGTTGACTTCCTTGAGGCCGTCGAGATCGACGCAAAGGACCGCAAATTCCTCGTCGGTCCCTTCGCAGGCTTCGATCATCTGGGTCAGCGCCTGAAGGAAGGCAGCGCGGTTCGGCAAATCGGTGAGGCCGTCATGATAGGCCATGTGCGCCATCCGCGACTCGATCTGCCGGCGGTTGGTGACGTCCTCGTGGGTCTTGATCAGATATTGCGGCTCACCGGCGTCGTTGAGCACTGTGGCGCGCCGGGTCAGGAACAGGCGCAGGCCGTCCTTGGTGGAGATCGGATGCTCCTCGGTGATCATCCCGCGTTTCTTGATCGCGGCCTCGTCACGCGCGATGATGAGCTTGGCTTCCTTGGCATTGAAGATGTCGGCCGCGGTCAGGCCGGTCGCTTCCTCGCGCCTCCGGTTCAGGATCGTCTCGGCGCTGCGGTTGGCGAGCAGGTAGCGGCCGTCCTTGACCTGCTCCACGATCAACGCCACGGGGATGTTATCGACCACGAGCTCGAGGAACTTCTTGGTGCTCTCCAGCTCCATCGACAGCGATTGCCGATCGGTGATGTCCTCGAACACGATCAGCAGGAATTGCGGCTTGTTGCTTTCGTTGCGGACCACGATCCGGATCGAGGCCACCATGCGCCGGGCCCGCCCGACCTCAACCTCGAATTCGTTGCGATATTGTCCTTCCGGCGCCAGCAATGCGGCCCGGTCGGTCATCTCAATGCTATCGGCCGATGTCGCGCCGAACAGCTCACGCGCATTCTTGCCGACGACCTGATCCCGCGAAAACCCCCAGAAGTGCTCATAGGCACGGTTGGCAAAGATATAGCGGCCGTCCTCGATGTTCTTCGCTGCGACGCAAGCCGGCACGTTGTCCAGCACCGTTTCCAGGAACTGCTTGGTCGAGGCGAGCTGCCGCGACAGTGCGCGCTGCTCGCTAACGTCGAGATGGGTCGCCACCGAGCCGCCATTGGGCAGCACGAAATACTTGACCAGGATGGAGCGGCCATCGGGCAGTTCGGTGATCAGACCGTTGTGACTTGCCGCCTTCTCGTAGAACTCATCGTCGGAGACGCCGAGGACGCCGCGCTTGCGCCGCAACCCGAGGATGTCGTAGCCGGTCATGCCGGTCCACAGGTCCGAGCGCGCGAGGCCGTAGATCTCGAGATAGCGGTCGTTGCAGAAGATGATGCGCCGCTGCGCATCCGTCATCACCACGCCCTGGTTGAGATTGTTCATGGCCGAAGAGATGAAGGCGTTGCGCCGCAGCTGCGAACGGTTGCTCCTGCGCAGCGCGGAATGGATCCACAGCGCGATGGCCGCCAGGAACGCGCAGATGACAACGCCCCCGATCAGGGCTTCCCAGACCAGATTAGGGCCGAAATCGCCAAGCTGGTTTGGCGAAATGAAGCTATTGGCATAGGCACGCGAAGGCGCGACCGCGCTGGTCAGGCACACGACGGCCTGCACAGCAATCGGAAGCATGCTGCCTTCCTGCCAGTTCTTCTCAGCCATCAGCCACCCGCGATTTCAACTGCGGATTGTCTGGCTTCACGGGTTTGGATCGGGTAAACGCCTGTAGGCCCAGCAGAAAAATGTGACGTGAAATACGGCAATTGCCCTGACATGATAAATGCTTCCTTAACGGACAACGCCCGCGCAGCGCGTTTCCCGGGCAAACCGGAGCCATCGGCACCACCTTCAGCGGGACTTCTGCATCACCATGGATAGGGTCGATTGCGTCGTCATCGGAGCCGGCGTGGTCGGGCTCGCGGTGGCAAGGAGGCTCGCCCAGGCGGGGCGCGAGGTGATCGTGCTCGAGGAAGCCGAGGCCATCGGCACCGTCACCTCCTCACGCAACAGCGAAGTGATCCATGCCGGGATTTACTACCGTGCCGGAAGCTGGATGGCGCGCATGTGCGTCAGCGGCAAGCAAGCGCTGTATCGCTATTGCGGCGAGCGCGGCATTCCACACAAGAATTGCGGCAAGCTGATCGTCGCGACCAATGCGAAGGAAACCGAGAAGCTGCAATCGATCAAGGCGCATGCTGAGGCCAATGGCGTGCTCGACATGCAGCTGCTTTCAGGCGAGGCCGCGCGCGCGCTGGAGCCGGCACTGGCCTGCGACGCTGCGCTGCTGTCGCCGTCGACAGGCATCATCGACAGCCATGCCTACATGCTCTCGCTGCAAGGCGAGGCCGAGGCAGCGGGCGCGGCCTTTGCGTTTCACACGCCGCTGATCCGCGCCAAGGCGGAGGCGGGCGTGATCGAGATCGAAGCCGGCGGCGAAGCGCCGATGGCCTTGCAATGCGGCCTGCTCGTCAATGCCGCGGGATTGTCGGCGACATCGGTGGCGCGCCACATCGACGGCATGCCGATCGACCGGATTCCGCCGGCCTATCTCGCCAAGGGCAATTATTTCAGCTGCAATGCGCGCGCGCCGTTTTCGCGCCTGATCTACCCGGTGCCCGAGCCCGGTGGGCTTGGCGTGCATCTGACGCTGGACATGGCGGGACAGGCGCGCTTCGGCCCTGATGTCGAATGGATCGAGACGATCGACTATGAGGTCGATCCGTCGCGCGCCGAGCGGTTCTATCCGGCGATCCGCAAATACTGGCCGACGCTACCCGATGGCGCGCTGATGCCGAGCTATTCGGGCATCCGCCCGAAGATCGTACCGCCGGCAGTGGCAACACAGGATTTTCTGATGCAGGGGCCGCGCGATCACGGCGTCGCAGGACTGATCAATCTGTTCGGCATTGAATCGCCGGGACTGACATCATCGCTCGCGATCGCAGACCACGTCGCGGAGCTCGCAGAAATCTAGCCCGCTGCGCGATGATGATCGCGCGGGTGCGCACCTTACAGCAGGGACGAGCGCAAAGGCTTTCGTCCCTGCCTGAAAGGATACGATCAAACTTGACGCTGTTACGGGGGTTACTAGTGAAGCGTGTCGCCGGTCTGCTTCAGTCGTTCAATCTGGTCCTTGACCATCAACTTGCGGCGCTTCAACTCAACAATTTGCAGGTCGTCTGTTGAAAGGTGCACGAGCGCTTCGTGCAATTCGTTTTCGAGAGTTTTGTGCTTCCGTTCCAATTCAACCAGATGTGCCTGAATTGTCATTCGAAACCTCCTCGGTAGGGGTGAACCTTGGATTCGATCCGGACGAGGAAGTGTACATCACCGATTCGTTCTGTCGATATGTATCCGTCGTCGCACCGTCATTTTTGAAAATTCATATGTAATGAAGCGTGAGTAAGGAACCACGCGTCGAAAAATCCATGATATCAAGGTGCTTGCGCCACGCGCCCGCGAATCGTCGAAATATCTTGCGAGAGAGCGGTGCGTGAAGGTCGCAGATCGCTTGCGATCACGCCGCGCAAGGACGATAATTTCCACATGGCATCCACAGCCTTAATCTCAAGCCTATCGGTTTTTCGGCCACCGCAGACATGACCCATGAAGACGAGCGTGAACTCGAAGCCGAGCTCACCCGGTTGCAGCAGGAACACCGAGATCTCGACGCGGCGATCGATGCACTGCATCAATCGCCTGCCCCCGACCTATTGCGGTTACAGCGCCTGAAGAAGCGCAAGCTGTTGTTGCGAGACCGTATCGCATTCATCGAAGACCAGATTACCCCCGACATCATCGCCTGATCCGGTGGCCGTGCATTGCCGCAACGTGAATCCACTTGACTCAAAAAGAACAAAAGAGGAACATTAATCCTATCCCCGACGCCCCCCGGAAATGCCCAAAGCAAACCGCCCAAGGACAGCAAGGACACCGCCGATGTCAGCCCCCGCCCTTCTCGACAACAGCCATTATGAACAGGCCTGCGACCAGGCGATCGCGATGTGCGACGGCAACCTGCGCAGCACCATCAAGGCGCTGATCATGGCCAACGAATATCTGGAAGCGGCGCTGGAGGAATTGCAGGCGGCTGTTACGGCCGGCTGCATCCCGGAGGCTTCGCGCAGCAGGAGCAGCGCGGCTTAAGACCCCACCATTGGAGCAACGCCATGTCAGACGTGACCTATTACGTTGCAATGCCCTTCCTGATCGATGCCGACGGATCGCCTGTCGCCGGCACTGCTGAGGAATGCCAGAGCTCGACCGCTGCGCTACGACGCGCCGAGGCCCTGGCGCGCGGCACCGGCCATATCGGCGCAGTCGCGTTCAGCCGCAGCGGCGATCCCATGACCGGTGAGTTCGGCGATGCCACGCTGCTGCGCAAATTCGGCAACGTGCCGGAAGATCTCGCCACGCTGTAAGGTTTTATTTCTTGAGCATGATCTCTTCGGAAAGGCGCTGCACACTTTTCCGGATCATGCTCAGCTGCTCACAAGCCTGATCCGCGGCTCGTGCCGCCGGTGCGCTTTGCGCACATACATGGCAGCATCAGCCTCCTCCAGCGCGCGGGCAGCATCGGACTGCGCACCGAGCAGCGCAACACCGGCGGAGGCGCCCGCCGTCACATGCTGGCCGCGAAAGGTGAAGGACAAATCGTCGATCGCCTGCTCGAAGATGGCCGCCTTCGCCTTGGCGTCAGTCTCACTGAGATTCCACAACAGCAATGCGAACTCGTCGCCACCGAGACGGCCGACCACGTCGGACGCCCGGATCTGTCGCGTCAGCGTGCTGGCTATCGCCTTGAGCACCTCATCGCCGGCGGCATGGCCGAAGGAATCGTTGATCGGCTTCAGCCGGTCGACGTCGAGCACGATCAGCGCGCCGCTGGCGCGGTAGCGCTTCATGTAGGCGATGGCGCGCTGGAGCTCGCGCTCGAAACCGCGCCGGTTGGGAATGTCGAGTAGGAAATCCGTGTCGGCCGCCGCCTCGAGCTCGGCGACGCGCCGCAGCGCCTGGGTGAGCTTGGTCCGCAGGCCGCGGATGGTCGCCGTGCTGCTGTCCTTGCTCGCTGCATTGCCGGTCATCTTGGTCGCCGTCTTGGCAGCGCCGGCCCGGGACGCGCGGCGCGGCGCCGCAGGCCGCTTGGGTACGACTTTCGTTCGGCTACCGCTGGTTTTCCGGCCCTTTTTGGCCTTCGCAGCGGTCGCCCTTTTTGGTTTCTTCATGGGCATCCTGCTCAATGAAGGCTTGCGGGGATTCACCAAGACAGGATAGTGCATTCCCTTCTCCTTGCCACCGCCTTGCGAGCCGCCGGCCGGAACCGTTAATCTGGCCTATCTTTCTGTTTTTCGAGCACAATTGACGTCATGACAGCGCCGATCGCCATCATCATGGGAAGCCAGTCGGACTGGGAGACGATGCGGCATGCCGCCGACACGCTCGCAGCGCTTGGTGTCGCCTCCGACACCCGCATCGTTTCAGCTCACCGCACCCCCGACCGGCTGTTTACCTTCGCCAAGGGCGCCAAGGCGGAAGGCTTCAAGGTCATCATCGCCGGCGCCGGCGGGGCCGCGCACCTGCCCGGCATGGCCGCAGCCCTGACGGAACTGCCTGTCTTCGGCGTCCCCGTCGAGTCCAGGACGCTGAAGGGCATCGATTCGCTCTATTCGATCGTTCAGATGCCGGCCGGCATTCCGGTCGGCACGCTCGCGATCGGCAAGGCCGGCGCGATCAACGCGGCGCTGCTTGCGGCCGCCGTGCTGGCGCTGTCCGATCCAGCGCTGTCCGATCGCCTCGCCGCCTGGCGCAAGGCACAGACCGAGGCGGTTGCCGAGCGCCCGGAGGACAAGGCGTGACTGACGCAAAGCAGGTGAAGCTGAAGCCCGGCGACACCATCGGAATCCTCGGCGGCGGACAACTCGGTCGAATGCTGGCCATGGCGGCGGCGCGGCTCGGCCTGCGCTGCCAGGTGTTCTCGCCCGATCCCGACTCGCCGGCTTTCGACGTGGTGCTGAACGCGACCTGCGCCGAATATGCCGATGTCGAGGCGCTCGAGCTGTTCGCCCACGATGTCGACGTCATCACCTACGAATTCGAGAACGTTCCGTCCGCGGCCGCCCTGGTGCTGGATTCGCGCCGTCCGGTGCTGCCGAACCGCAAGATCCTCGAGACCACCCAGGATCGGCTCGCCGAGAAGGATTTTGTCACGCGGCTCGGCATCGGCACCGCCGCCTATGCCGACGTCACCTCGGTCGCATCGTTGCGCGAGGCGATCGTCAAAATCGGCCTCCCCGCGGTGCTGAAGACCCGCCGCTTCGGCTATGACGGCAAGGGCCAGGCGATCATCCGCGAGGGCGACGACATCGCGAAAGTGTGGACCAGCCTCGCCACAAAATCGGCAATCCTGGAAGCCTTCATCCCGTACGAGCGCGAGATCTCCGTCATCGCCGCACGCTCTGCATCGGGCCAGGTCGAATGCTTCGACGTCACCGAGAACGAGCATCGCGACCACATTCTGAAGATCTCGCGAGCGCCTGCGCCGATCCCTGATGTACTTGCCGAGGAGGCACGCAGCATCGCCGGCAAGATCGCAACCGCGCTCGACTATGTCGGCGTGCTCGCGGTGGAGATGTTCGTGCTCGCCAACGGCGGCGGATCGAAAGTGCTGGTCAACGAGATCGCGCCGCGCGTGCATAATTCCGGACACTGGACGCTCGACGGCGCGTCGGTCTCCCAGTTCGAGCAACACATCCGCGCCATCGCCGGCTGGCCGCTCGGCAAGCCGGTGCGCCACGGTGAGATCGTCACCATGACCAATCTGATCGGCGACGAAATCAATGATTACGAGAAGTGGCTGAGCGTGCCCGGCGCGACTGTCCACATTTACGGCAAGGGCGCTCCGCGCCCCGGCCGCAAGATGGGCCACGTCACCGAAGTCAGGCCTTCAAAGAGCAAGTAGGGGGACCGCAGCAAAAGCTGCGATCCCGCTGTTGAACTAGGCCGTCTTCACGCCCGCGACGACGCCCGCGGGCTCCTCGCTGAGCCAGCGATAGATCACGCCCCCCAGCGCGCCGCCGATCAGCGGTGCGACCCAGAACAGCCAGAGCTGCGCCAGCGCCCAGCCGCCGACGAACAGCGCGGGGCCGGTGCTGCGCGCCGGATTCACGGACGTGTTGGTCACGGGGATGCTGACGAGATGGATCATCACCAACGCAAGCCCGATCGCGAGCGGTGCGAAGCCCGCCGGCGCGCGGCCATGGGTCGCGCCCATGATGACGAACAGGAACATCATGGTCATCACCACCTCGGTGATGAAGCAGGCGATCATGCTGTACTGGCCCGGCGAATGCGCATCATAGCCGTTGGAGGCAAAGCCCTTGGTGACGTCGAAGCCCGGCGCACCACTGGCGATCACGTAGAGCAGCTCGGCGGCGACGATGGCGCCGCAGACCTGCGCAATCACGTAAGGCAGGATCTGGCCTGCCGGAAACCGCCCGCCGGCAGCAAGGCCGACCGTGACGGCCGGGTTGAGATGGCAGCCCGAGATGTGGCCGATCGCATAGGCCATGGTGACGACGCTGAGGCCAAAGGCCAGGGACACGCCGACCAGGCCGATGCCGACCTGCGGAAAGCCGGCGGCGATCACCGCGCTGCCGCAGCCTGCGAATGTGAGCCAGAACGTGCCGATGGCCTCGGCAGCGTATTTCTTCATGTCCATGTGGCGTCTCCCCTGATTGCAAAGATTTTCGGAACTATGTCCGCTGCGGCCCTTCTTGGCGCCAAATCTCCCAAATCGGGGCTGCAAGGGAGGATTTTCGCCGCATTTAATGGCTGAACTTGGCCCTAAACTCCGCTTCGCAGGTGGACATCCCAGGTTTTGTCTGATACATCCGCGCCCTCAAGGTTAGGGGCTTGCGCTTTTTGCCATCCCTTCGTCTTACCAGAATTCAAATCCGATCCACTGAAGAGGATGCCGCGTGCAGGTTCTCGTTCGCGATAACAATGTCGACCAAGCCCTCAAGGCGCTGAAGAAAAAGATGCAGCGCGAAGGCATTTTCCGCGAGATGAAGCTCCGCGGTCACTACGAGAAGCCCTCCGAGAAGAAGGCTCGTGAAAAGGCCGAAGCCGTGCGCCGCGCGCGCAAGCTGGCCCGCAAGAAGCTGCAGCGCGAAGGCCTGCTGCCGATGAAGCCGAAGCCGGTGTTCGGCGCTGGCCCCGGTGGCGAACGTGGTGGCCGTGGCGGCCCCGGCGCAGGTCCGCGCGGACCGCGCTGATCTTGCCGAGATTGCAGGACTGAGTTTCGATAACGCGGGCTCCGAGCCCGCGTTATTATTTTGTGAGCAGTGCCTTTCTGGGACGGGGCACTACAGATGCGGCGCTAAAGCGCGATGAGATCAGGATTGTTTGTCATCGCGCTTTAGGTTGTTGTTTGGGCATGATCTTTTCGGAAAACTTCTGCACACTTTTCCGGATCATGCTCTAGCGCGAGCGAACCGTAGATGGCCTTCCCTATCCCCCAGCCCGTCTTGGCGCGGCGACGCCGGATCTGGCGCAAGCCCCTTGCGCTGACCTTGATGGGGATCGCGCTGTGCGGCTGCTCCTTCGATCTCGGCTCATTGGGGCCGGAGAAGGACAAGCCGCAGGAAGCGCCCAAGGCGACCGCCGCGCCTGACAGCGCCGTCAGCGCTGCCAACGTCTCTGAGGCCCAGACCCACACGGAAAAAGCGCAAGGCTTTGCCAAGTCCGGCGAGACGCAGGCCGCGCTGGACGAGTTCAACCGCGCCGTCGCGCTCGATCCCTATAATGCGCAGGCGCTCTACGGCCGCGCCCTGCTCTACCAGGGCAACAACGAGCACGACTTCGCGATTGCCGATTTCGGCGCCGCCAGCGGGCTCAATCCGCAGAAGGCCGAACCGCTGCTCGGCCGTGCCGTCAGCTATCTCGCCATCGGCAAGGTCAAGGAGGCGGCTGCCGATCTCGACGAGGCCTCCGAAGCCGATCCGCACAATGCTCAGGTCTGGACGACCCGGGGGCAGGCCTATGAGCGGCTGGGTGACAAGGCCAAGGCGGCGGCGTCCTACAACAAGGCAGTCAGCCTGCGCCCACGCGATGACGCCGCTCGCAGCGGCTTGGCCCGTGTCGGCGGCTGACAATTATGGGACGGCGTAGGCGCTATCCTGGCTAATCGGGGGTAGCGCTCTTCGGCAGAACCGCGTGGAACATCGACTTCATGCCCGACAACATTTCGTCGGCGACATTGGTCTTGGGACGCGGCATCGGCGCGCCGGCATCGGCGCGCAGGTCGAGCGGCGGGGCGATCACCGGGACCGGAATATCGGCCGGTGGCGTCAGCCGATTCGGATCGTCGTTGCCGATCGAGGCGGTGTACGGCGGATTCGCCTGCGACGCAGCGCCATTGCCATAGGCCTCGGGTGACGGCGTCGACACATTGATCGGCGGAGGCAGGGGACGCACCGTCGCTGGCACCGCGGTCACGACGCGCGGAGCCTCCGGCGTGCGGGATGCTTCCTGAACGGCAGGCTCCGGCGTCCTCTCGGGCGCCTTGTCGACCGACTTGGTCTCGGCAGGCTTGGCCTCGGCAGGCTTGGCTTCGGCAGGCTTGGCTTCAGTCGATTTGGCCTCTGCGGCCTTCTCGGCGGCCTTGCCCTCGGGCGACTTGCGCAGGCGCTCGATGGCAGCCCGGGCGAGATCGTTGGCGTCGGGGGTCACGGCCGGAGACGAATTGGCCTCAACCACGGGTGCAGCGGCGGGGGCTGCCGGGCTGGACGTGATGGGGGAGGACTTGGCAACCGCCTTCTCATGCGCGGGGGAATGACCGTGCGAAGCGGCCTCGTCCGCAGCCTTGGTGTCGGCAGCCTTGGTCTCAGCAGCCTTGGTCTCAGCAGACTTGTCGGCCGCCGCCTTGTCCGCCGCGCTCTTGTCGGAAATGCTCTTCTCGGAAACGCCCTTGGCCTTCACGCCGGGGCCCGGGAGGTGGGCCACGTCAGCGGGCTTCTTGCCGGCGTCGGCAGGTGCGACGACTGCGGCTGGCGTATCCGCCGCCGGCCTGGCGTTGATGTAGTGGTTAACGATGTAGGCCCCGATGATCGTCGCGAGCACCGAGGGGAAAATATCCATCGAGATTTTAGCGAGGTATTTCAGCATTTCTCGGCCACTCCCCGCGCGATCTGATGCGGGAACTTTGGGGCATTGTAAGGGATCAACTGCGACGGATCGATGGCAAAGGTTACGCGCGCCTTACGCCTTCAGCTCAATCTCAAGGAACACGATCTCGGTTGAGGTTTCGTTAAGTACGTCGTGTTGGACGCCGGCCTTGCGGAAGTAGGATTTTCCCGCCGAGAGCTGCGCCTTGGAACGCTCCCCGCCCGGCGCCACGATGGTCATTTCGCCGGCGACGACGGGAACAATCACATAGTCCATTCCGTGGGTGTGATGCCCGGTCGCGCTGCCCGGGGCAAGCCGCCATTCGGTCACCCTTACCTCGTCATTGTCGATCTGGACTTCGGACCTGGCGGCAAGCATCGAGAACCTCTCTAAGACGAATCGGCTCAGGGCACGAACACCATGAACGCGTAGACGGCAAATACCACCATATGGACCAGTCCGAACAGGACATTGGTCCTGCCGGTGCCGAAGGTCAGCATGCTCAGCAAGAATGTCAGGAACAGCAGCGCCGTGTTCTGGGAATTGAGCCCCAGCACTAGCGGCTGGTCGATGACATAGGTGGCGAGCCCGACCGCCGGGATGGTCAGGCCGATGGTCGCCAGCGAGGATCCGAGCGCCAAATTGATGCTCTTCTGAAGATCGTTCTTGCGGGCCGCGGTGATCGCGGAGACGCCTTCCGGCATCAGGATCAGGAGCGCGACCAGAAGACCCGCAAAGGCCGGCGGAGCGCCGATCGTGTCGGCGACGGCGTCCACTACCAGCGAGAATTTCTTGGCCAACAGCACGACGGCCAGGAGCGAGATCAGGAGCAGCGCGACGCTCAGCGCCAGCATCTTGCCCGACAGATGGGCCTCCCCGCTCTCGCCCTCCGCCCCCTCATGGACGAAATAGTCCTTGTGCAGGACGGTCTGGGTGTAGAGGAACACGCCATAGAGCACGATGGTCACGAGGTCGACGAAGCCGAGCTGAAGCGTCGAATAGATCGGCCCCGGCGTCGTCAGCGTGTAATTGGGCATGATCAGCGTCAACGTCGCGAGCGCAATCAGCACGCTGAGATAGACGTTGGCTCCAGAGAGCTGAAACCCCTGTTCGCGGTAGCGCAGCCCGCCGATGAACACGCAGAGGCCGACGAGGCCATTGCAGACGATCATCACCACTGCGAAGACGGTGTCACGCGCAAGCGTCGGGGCGGGCTTGTCGCCGAGCATGATCGTGGTGATCAGCGCGACCTCGATGATGGTCACCGCAAGCGTGAGCAGCAGCGTGCCGAACGGCTCGCCGATCCGCTCCGCGATCACCTCGGAATGATGGACGGCCGCGAACACGGTGCCGAACAGGATCACCAGCAGGACGATCGCGAACAGGCCGCCCCCGGCCGACAGGGTGAAACCGTAGCCGGTCGCGGTGACGACCAGGAACAGCAGCACCGCCAGGGCCGGGAACACCCAGGACGACCGCGGCATCGGTCCGTGTACACTCATGCAGGCGATTCCTTCGTTGAACCGCCCGATTATGCGCGAGAAGATCGCGCCCGTCAGCCCTCAGGAGCCGTTGATGAAACCTCGCGCAATCTCGATCATGCCGAAGTTGTCGAGATCGTCGTGCCCGCCCTCAGCGAGTCGAACGAATTGCTTCGGCTCGTGCGCCAGCGCGAACAGCTTCTCCCCGAATGCGATCGGGATGGTTTGATCCTGCGCGCCGTGAACGACCAACAGCGGCACTGTGACGCCCGCGATCCGCTCGTCGGAATGAAGCGGATCCCGGATCAGGAGACGGACCGGAAGGAAGCGGAATTGCGCGGCCGCGACGTCTGCGATCGAGGTGTAGGGCGCCTCGAGGATCAGCTTGCGAACCGGATGCTCGGACGCGACGGCAACGGCAACGCCGGTCCCAAGCGAGAATCCCCAGGCGACGATGCACTGGGCGTCGTAGCGTTCCGCCGCGAATGAATACGCGGCCGCGCCGTCGCGCAGCAGACCGTCCTCGCTCGGCGCGCCGCTGGAGCCCGCATAGCCGCGATAGGACAGCGCGACGAGACCGGTGCCGTCAGCAATGATCGCCTTGAAGCGCCCGGCAAGGCCCGCAAGGAAATCGCCATTGCCGTGGAAGTACAGCACCACGTTGCGGCCGGGCTTCGGCGGCACGTGCCAGACGATGATCTTCTCACCGTCGGAGGTGGTGAGGACGTGTTCCTCGGCCTGCGGAAACCCTGCGGCGGCCGGTGCGGTGCGCTCAGTGGTCGGGATCGGAAACAGCATGCTGCGCTGTTTCACATAGAGCACGGCGAGACCTGCGAGATAGCCGGCGGCAGCGACGATGGCGATCCATTTCAGGAATGTCATCGCTGCGCCGGCTCTCCGGCGCTACATCGCCTTGACGATGTTCTCGGTGACCTTCTTGGCGTCGCCGAGCAGCATCATGGTGTTGTCGCGGTAGAACAGCGGATTGTCGATACCGGCATAACCCGACGCCAGCGACCGCTTGATGAACATCACCGTGCCGGCCTTCCAGACCTGCAGCACCGGCATGCCGTAGATCGGCGAGGTCTTGTCCTCTTCGGCGGCCGGATTGGTGACGTCGTTGGCGCCGATCACAAAGGCGATGTCGGCCTGCGCGAACTCGGAGTTGATGTCCTCGAGCTCGAACACCTCGTCATAGGGCACGTTGGCCTCGGCGAGCAGCACGTTCATGTGGCCGGGCATGCGGCCCGCGACCGGGTGAATGGCGTATTTCACCTCGACGCCTTCCTTCTTCAGCATGTCGGCCATTTCGCGCAGCGCGTGCTGGGCCTGGGCCACCGCCATGCCGTACCCGGGCACGATGATGACCTTGGAGGCGTTCTTCATGATGAACGCGGCATCGTCAGCCGAGCCGAGCTTGGCGGGCTTCTGCTCGCCACCTGCTCCGCCGCCGGCAGCAGCGGTCTCGCCGCCGAAGCCGCCGAGAATGACCGAAATGAAGGACCGGTTCATCGCGTGGCACATGATGTAGGACAGGATCGCGCCCGACGAGCCTACCAGCGCGCCCGTGATGATCAGCGCCGAATTGCCGAGCGTGAAGCCGATGCCCGCCGCGGCCCAGCCCGAATAGGAGTTCAGCATCGAGATCACGACCGGCATGTCGGCGCCGCCGATCGGGATGATCATGAGCACGCCGAGCGTGAGCGCCAGGATGACATTGAGCCAGAAGAACACCGGGCTGCCGGTGACAACGAGCCCGACGATGCAGGCGACCAACGCGACTGCGAGCGCGACGTTGATCACGTGCCGCGCCGGCAGGATGATCGGAGAGCCGCTCATCCGCGCCGACAGCTTGAGGAATGCGATCACCGAGCCGGTGAACGTCAGCGCGCCGATGGCGACGCCGAGCGACATTTCGACCAGGCTCTGGGTGTGGATGTTGCCGGGGGTGCCGATGTCGAAGGCCTCGGGCGCATAGAACGCGCCGGCGGCGACCAGCACCGCGGCCATGCCCACCAGCGAGTGGAAGGCGGCGACCAGTTCGGGCATCGACGTCATCGGCACGCGGCGGGCGATGACCGCACCGATCGCCGCGCCAATGGCGATGCCGACAATCACCAGCACCCAGGCGAGACCATCGGCCGGCGGATGGTTGGCGAGCGTGGTGGCGACCGCAATCGCCATACCGACCATGCCGAACAGATTGCCCTGGCGCGACGACGCCGGGCTCGAGAGTCCGCGCAGCGACAGGATGAAGAGCACCCCCGCCACGAGATACAAGAATGCAGAGAAGTTTGCGCTCATCTCAGGTCCCCATTGATCCCATCAGCCCGAGGTGGCCGCTTACTTCGACTTCTTCTTGTACATCGCCAGCATGCGCTGGGTGACAAGGAAGCCGCCGAAGATGTTGATGCAGGCAAAGATCAGCGCGACGAAGCCAAACGCGCGCGCCCAGCCCGAACCGCTCGAGACGTTGGCGACGCCGCCGGCCAGCAGCGCGCCGACCACGATCACCGAAGAGATCGCATTGGTGACGCTCATCAGCGGCGTATGCAGCGCCGGTGTCACCGACCACACCACGAAATAACCGACGAAGACGGCGAGGACGAAGATCGACAGCCGGAAGATGAAGGGGTCGACGACCTGTGCAGCATGCTCCATGACGGGCCTCCTTAAACCTTCGGCTGGAAGTTCGGGTGAATCACGGCGCCGTCCTTGGTCAGCGCGGTGGCCTTGACGAGCTCGTCGTCCCAGTTGACGGCGAGCTTCTTCTCTTTCTTGTCGACCATGGTCTCGATGAAGGAGAACAAATTGCGTGCATAGAGGCTGGAGGCCGAGGCCGCGACGCGGCCCGCGACGTTGGTGTAGCCGACGATCTTGATGCCATCTGTCTCGACGACCTCGCCCGCCTTGGCGCCCTCGACATTTCCGCCGCGCTCGACGGCGAGATCGACCAGCACCGAACCCGGCTTCATCGACCTGACCATCTCGCCCGAGACGAGCTTCGGCGCGGGACGGCCCGGGATCAGCGCGGTGGTGATGACGATATCCTGCTTCTTGATGTGCTCGGCGGTCAGCGCGGCCTGCTTGGCCTGGTACTCTTTCGACATCTCCTTGGCGTAGCCGCCGGCGGTCTGCGCGTTCTTGAACTCCTCGTCCTCGACGGCGAGGAACTTTGCACCGAGCGATTCCACCTGCTCCTTCGTCGCAGGCCGCACGTCGGTCGCGGTGACGATGGCGCCAAGGCGGCGCGCGGTCGCGATCGCCTGGAGACCGGCGACGCCGACGCCCATCACGAACACCTTTGCGGCAGGCACGGTGCCGGCCGCGGTCATCATCATCGGGAAGGCACGGCCGAAGGCCTCGGCGCCCTCGATCACGGCGCGGTAGCCGGCAAGGTTCGCCTGCGAGGACAGCACGTCCATCACCTGCGCACGGGTGATGCGCGGCATCAATTCCATCGCAAAGGCGGAAACGCCGGCATCGGCCATCGCCTTCAACGCGGCTTCGTTGCCATAGGGATCCATAATGGCGATGACGAGCGCGCCGCGCTTGTATTGCGACAGCTCGGAGGCCTCGGGACGTTTCACCTTGATGATGATGTCGGCATCCTTCAGCGCATCGGCGCTGACAGTGGCCCCCACCGCAGTGAATTCGGAATCGGGGAGGCCCGACTTGAGGCCCGCGCCCGGCTCGACGGCGATCTCGGCGCCCAGCGCCTTGAACTTCTTCACCGTATCAGGCGAAGCCGCGACCCGCGGCTCTGACGGATCGATTTCCTTGGCAACGGCGATCTTCATAGGTCCTCCGGCGGCGCGGGCCAGCGCACGCACAAAAAAGTAGCGTTACTCCCGCAGCGTTGCATACCGGCTTTAGAACCGGCTTGTTTGCAAATTTTGTGGGCAGCTGCCGCCACAGATGAAGGCAGCCGCCAAGGTCGATTTAGGTGAGGAAGATCGCCATCAGAATCACGATCAGCGCGACCGACGCCGTGCCGTACTTCACCAGCTTGATGAAGCCCTCGTAGGTCTGCTCGTGAGCAACGTAGTCGTTGCCGTCGGCGGTGCTGTACGCAACTTCGCTATGATCTGCCATGGATGTCCCCAGTCGAAAGTCGAATTCCTCGGCTGGGATACCTTAAACCTTCGGGCAGGGCAACGGCGCCAAGGCGCGGTTTTCCAGCAAATAGGCTCATTTGGAATCCCGATTATCGCGGATCCGGCGCGCGGAATTTGCTTTGCTGAACCGGGGTTCAACAGATGCCGCGCGGCAGCCCTGCCCTAAATCCAGGCATTCGCGCCCTTCAGCCCATCGCCTCCAGCTCGTCGATCATCCCGGCGATGACGCTCAGGCCCCCATCCCAGAATTTGGGATCCTTGGCGTCGAGCCCAAAGGGCCGCAGCAGCTCGGAATAATGCTTGGTGCCGCCGGCGGCGAGCATGTCGAGATAGCGCTCGGCAAAGCCCTCGGCCGCGTTCTCGTAGACGGCATAGAGCGAGTTCACCAGGCAATCGCCGAACGCATAGGCGTAGACGTAGAACGGCGAATGGATGAAGTGCGGGATGTACATCCAGTAGTTCTCGTAACCCGGCTTGATCTCGATCGCCGGACCCAGGCTCTCGCCCTGCACCGACAGCCAGAGCTCGCCGAGCCGCGTCGCGGTGAGCTCGCCGTTCTTGCGCTCGGTGTGGACGGCACGCTCGAACGAATAGAACGCAATCTGCCGCACCACGGTATTGATCATGTCCTCGACCTTGCCGGCGAGCAACGCCTGGCGCTGCTTTGCATTCTTGGTCTGGGCAAGCAGCCGCTTGAACGTCAGCATCTCGCCGAACACACTCGCGGTCTCCGCCAGCGTCAGCGGCGTCGGCGCCATCAGCGCGCCGTTCTTGGCGGCCAGCACCTGGTGCACGCCATGGCCGAGCTCATGCGCAAGCGTCATCACGTCGCGCGGCTTGCCCTGGTAGTTCATCAGCACGTAGGGGTGCGCCGACGGCGTGGTCGGATGCGAGAATGCGCCGGGCGCCTTGCCCGGACGCACCGGCGCATCGATCCAGCGATCGGTGAAGAAGCGCTCGGCGATGTCGGCCATCTTCGGCGAGAAGCCGCGATAGGCCGTCAGCACCATGTTCCGTGCATCGGGCCAGCCGATGACGTCGGTCGCCGCGAACGGCAGCGGCGCGTTGCGGTCCCAATAAGCCAGTTTCTTCTTGCCGAACCACTTCGCCTTCAGCGCGTAATAGCGATGCGACAGTTTTGGATAGGCCGCGCGGACCGAGGCGACCAGCGCATCCACCACTTCGCGCTCGACGCGATTGTTCAGGTGGCGGGAATCCGCGACATCCTTGAAACCGCGCCAGCGGTCGGAGATGTCCTTGTCCTTGGCGAGCGTGTTGGTGATCAGCGCAAAGGTGCGCTCATTGGCCTTGAAGGTTTTTGCCAGCGCTTCCGCCGCAGCCTTGCGCTTGGCGCCGTCGCGGTCCTGCAGGAAATTCAGCGTCGGCTCGATCGCGAGTTCGTTGGCGCCGACCTTGAATCGCAGGCCCGAGATGGTCTGGTCGAACAAACGGTTGAACGCGGAATAGCCGGTCTGCGCCTTTTCCAGGAACAGCTGCTCGAGCTTGTCGTCGAGCTGATACGGCTTCTCCTTGCGCAGATCCTCGATCCACGGACGATAATGCGCGAGTTCCGGGGTTTGCATCGCGCGAGTCAAAATATCGTCATCGATGCGGTTGAGTTCGAGCGCGAAGAACAAGAGATGCGTCGAGGCCGCCGTCAGCCGCTCGGAGACGTCGCCGTAAAACTTTGAAATCGCAGGGTCCACGCTGTCGCCGGCATGGACGAGACCGGCATAGGAGCCGAGACGGCCGGCGAGATCGTCGATCGCTTCATAGCGTCGCACGGCCTCCGCGAGCCATTTTCCGCCATCTTCGTTTGCTGTGCCTGTTGCGAGCTTGCCCTTGTAGTCGGTCTCGAACGTGACGCAATCGGCATCCATCGTTTCGAGATCGCGCGCCACTTCCGGCGCGTCGATCCCGGAATAGAGATCGGCAAGGTTCCACTCCGGAAGCTTGCCCGTCTTGCTCGCAGGCTTCGCGGAGGACTTTGCCTTGGGTGCCAATTTCTTGACGGCGGATTTCTTGGCGGCGGGCTTACGAAGAGCAGCGTTCTTTGTGAGAGCAGCTTTGGAGCGCGAAGTCATTGTGTGGGAAACCTGTGTTCAACAATCGCGACGGTGGGCGGGGGCATCAAGGTTTAAGAGTGCGTTAATCGGCTTCGGCCAGAGTGACCCGATTCGAGACAGATAGTAGTAGCGTGCGGGGAGCACCATGGCTGCCAGTATTTTGATCGCCGACGACGACGCCGTAGCTCGCCGCCTGGTCGAGAACATGGTGCAGAAATGCGGCTATGAGACGGTCGTCGTCGAATCCGGCGACGCTGCGATCGCCACCCTCACCGGCCCCGACGCACCCGCGATCGACGCGATGATCCTCGATCTCGTGATGCCCGGCCTCGACGGCATGGGCGTGCTGGCGAAAATCCGCGAGGCGGGCCTCAGCGTGCCCGTCATCGTGCAGACCGCCCATGGCGGCATCGACAACGTGATCTCGGCGATGCGCGCCGGTGCGGCCGACTTCGTGGTCAAGCCGGTCGGACTGGAGCGGCTCCAGGTCTCGCTTCGCAACGCGCTGAATGCCTCCGCGCTCAAGGGCGAATTGCAGCGCATCCGTCACAGCCGCGAGGGTCGGCTGACCTTCTCCGACATCATCACGCGCGCCGAAGCGATGGCGCCGGTGATGCGCGCGGCCCAGAAGGCGGCAAACTCGTCGATCCCCGTACTGATCGAAGGCGAGTCCGGCGTGGGCAAGGAGATGTTCGCCCGCGCCATCCATGGCAGCGGCGAGCGCAAGGCCAAGCCGTTCGTTGCGGTCAATTGCGGCGCGATCCCCGACAATCTCGTCGAGTCCATCCTGTTCGGCCACGAGAAGGGCGCCTTCACCGGCGCGACTGAGCGGCATACCGGCAAATTCCTCGAGGCTCACGGCGGCACGCTGTTTCTGGACGAGGTCAGCGAGCTGCCGCTGACCGCGCAGGTCAAGCTCTTGCGCGCACTGCAGGAGGGCGCAGTCGAGGCCGTTGGTGGCCGCAAGCCCGTGAAGGTCGACGTCCGCATCATCTCAGCGACCAATCGCAAGCTGCTGGACCGGGTCAAGCAGGGCCATTTCCGCGAAGACCTGTTCTATCGCCTGCACGTGCTGCCGCTGACGATCCCCTCGCTCAGGGCCCGCCGCGAGGACATCCCGCATCTGCTCAGGCATTTCCTGGCGCGTTTTGCCGCCGAGGAGAACCGCGCGATCTCCGGCGTCACTGGCGAGGCCGTGGCCCATCTCGCCCAGCTCGACTGGCCCGGCAACATCCGCCAGCTCGAAAACGCTGTTTACCGCGCGGTGGTGATGAGCGAGGGCGACCAGCTCGGCCTGGACGATTTCCCGCTGCTGGCCTCGCACCCGCATTCCGCGACGGAGATTCCGACCGCCCCGCTGATGATCGAGCCGATCGCGGCGCCCCCGGTGGTATCGGGTAGCGAAATACCCATCGCACCGCTGCCCCTGGCAGGATCCCTCTCCATGTTGACCCCGACCGGCGATGTTCGTCCGCTCGAGGACATGGAGAGCGAGATCATCCGCTTCGCGATCTCGCACTACCGTGGACAGATGTCCGAGGTGGCGCGCCGACTCAAGATCGGCAGGTCCACGCTGTATCGCAAACTCGACGAAGCGGGGGGTCCCGGACATGGCGGGAAAAGCGGCGAAGAGACGCACTGAACCTCATGCGAATGGCAGTTCGCGCGCATTCGTGAGGCGTCCGCAACCCGTTGAATTACGGCAAAATTCGGCTCCGGCCGGAACCGTGACTTGGAAGTGACAGACAGCGGGAAAAGCGCGGGGCAAAGCCGCACAATCCGTTGCAAACAGACTGTCTTGAAGTCAGTTTGTCGTGAGTTTCCCGGGGTAGCGCTAGCTGTGAAAACGGGGCCTGTATATCGTCTGCGTATGAATCGTTGCGTGCAGGCGTGTAACTTTCGAGAGGCCGGCGCGATTTAGCCGAAGCTCAATTAGGCGATAACGAAAGCTGTTCCACGAGGGACAGCTCACCCGAGGGGTGCGATACAATGCGTGACTGTTTGAACCACCGTGCAGGCTTTGACCGCGTTCTGGCGGTGGTCGCAGCGACCTTCATCACGGTGTCGGCCGGCTCGGCGCTGGCACAGGATCAGGCGCGCAGCAGCGCTGCCGAACTCGCGATCGAAGCTGCGATCCCGCGCCCCGAGCCCGCAAACGTTCCGCCCCCGACCGCATCCGACATCAAGCTCGACACCACCGCCACAGTTCAGGACGCTCCGAAGGATGCGGCCAAGGAGCCTGTGAAGGCCGAAGCCGCTCCAGCCGCAGAGAAGGTCGAAACCAAACCTGCCGACATCGCCACGACGCCCGCCGCCGAGGCGCCGAAGAGCGAGACGGCTACCACCGAACCTGCCAAGACCGAGCCCGCTAAGACCGAGCCCGCCAAATCTGAAGCGGCCAAATCTGAGCCCGCCAAATCTGACTCGGCAAAGGCTGACACCGCAGCCGCGCCATCGGCCAGCCCCGCTGCTCCGGCGGCGGCAGCCGCAACTCCGGCCGCCGAGCCGGTGAAGGCCGCGAGCAACGTTCCCGCCGCCGACCAGCCGGTCGCCGACAAGATCAAGGACATCCTCGGGTCCAAGACCTCGCGCCATTTCGACCGCAAGAACGAACGTGCCGCCGCCGAGAAGTTCTACGGCGCCCGCGACTTCGCGCCGGTCTGGACGCAAGCCGGCAGCCTGACCGCTGCGGCCAAGGGCGTGATCGCGCGGCTGAAGGATGCGGCCTCCGACGGTCTCAATCCGGCCGACTATCCGGTGCCGGACTTCGTCGCCGCCACGACGCCCGATGCGCTCGCCGATGCCGAGCTGAAGCTCACCGCCAGCATGTTCGACTATGCGCGCCAGGCGCAGAGCGGCCGCATGCACTGGTCCCAGGTCAGCGCCGATATCCTCTATCCCGAGCATCCGGTCGATCCGAGCGAGGTGCTCACCAAGGTCACGACCGCAGCCGACGCCTCTGCCGCGCTCGACAGCTACAACCCGCCGCAGAAGCTCTACAAGGAGCTGAAGGCGCAGCTTGCCAAGCTGCGCGGTCAAGGCGACGGTCCGGTGATCGAGATCACCGACGGCCCTGCGCTGAAATACACCCCCGCCAAGGGCAAGAAGCAGGCGGAAATCGTCGCGCAGGACCCGCGCGTGCCGCAGCTTCGCGCCAAGCTGGGCATCACCGAGAACGCCAGCGACGACCATTATGACGCAACGGTTGCCGAAGCCGTGCGCAAATTCCAGGACGGCGCCGAGATGAAGGCGACCGGCGTGCTGGATGCGCCGACCGTGAAGGCGCTGAACAGCCCGAAGCGTGACAGGCAGATCGACACCGTGCTGGTGAACATGGAGCGCTGGCGCTGGCTGCCGCGCGACCTCGGCGTCCCCTCGCTCGGCGATGCCTATGTCATCCTCAACATTCCCGACTACACGCTGAAGGTGATGCAGCGCGGCCAGCAGGTCTGGACCACCCGCGTCGTCACCGGCAAGCCGGGCCAGCACGCAACGCCGCTGCTGACCGAGACGATGAAGTACATCACGGTCAACCCGACCTGGAACGTGCCGCCGTCGATCGTCTATGGCGAGTATCTGCCGGCGCTGCAGCAGGACCCGACCGTGCTTCAGCGCATGGGCTTGAAGCTCGAGCAGAACCGCGACGGCTCGGTGCACATCTCGCAGCCGCCCGGGGAAGCCAATGCGCTCGGCCGCATCCGCTTCAACTTCCCGAACAAGTTCCTGGTCTACCAGCACGACACGCCGGACAAGTATTTGTTCGCCAAGGACGAGCGCGCCTTCAGCCATGGCTGCATGCGCGTGCAATATCCGGATCAGTACGCCTCGGTCCTGCTCAACATCGCCATGCCGAACGAGCACTACACCCCGGAGCGCGTGCGCGGCATGTACGGCTCGGGTGAGGTCGACCTGAAATTCCCGACCCCGATCCCGGTCAACATCACCTACCAAACCGCGTTCGTGGACGACGGCGGCAAGCTGCAATTCCGCAAGGACGTCTATGGCCGCGACGCGACCATGATCAACATCCTGAAGAACAGCCGCGGCAAGGACCTCGAGAACGTCGTCGCCCATTCGCAGCCGAGCTATTCGCGCCCGGCAACGACGCTGCCCTCGGGTGTAGCGATCGCCAACAATGGCGGCTCGTCCGGGTTGAACTTCTTCGAGCGGCTGTTCGGCGGCGGCGCACCGGCTCAGCCGCCGGCTCCGGTTGGCCGCCGGCAGCAGCGGGTCTTCACCCGCTGAGCCGCGGCCTGCCCTCAATCCCTGAAATTCTTCAATAAAATCAGCGACCCTTTCCTCTGGATAGGGTCGCTTAACGTTAACCATTCTCCACCCGAGTTCGGGCGGCTGGCGTTTTTTCGCCACACTCAACCGGTTAGGATTGTAGTCTGACTTGGTTTGGGGGCGGGAAGGTCAACCTCGGATTAACCTTCTCGCTTTAAGAAAGCGTTCATCCTCTTTCGCGCGCTAACGGGGTTGGCGGGAGAGTCCATTTTGAACGCTCGTCGACTGGGTGGGCTCATTCGTGCTGACTGGTTTCGCACGCAAATTCGCTGCGTTGTCGCTGTCCCATGCGGGAGTGAAGGTCGGATCTCGGATCGGCCTCGCTTCGCTGGTGCTGTTTGCGGCTGCCGGCTCGGTCCATAACGCCGCGGCGCTGAACGAGACCAAGACGCTCTCCTTCCACCACACCCATTCGGGCGAAGACCTTACGGTCACCTTCAAGCGCGACGGCCGCTACGACGAAGCCGCGCTGAAGACGCTCAACCATTTCCTGCGCGACTGGCGCACCCAGGACGAGACGGTGATGGACCGTCACCTGTTCGACATCCTCTGGGAAGTCTATCGCGACGTCGACGGCAAGCAGCCGATCCAGATCATCTCCTCCTATCGCTCCCCCGCCACCAACGCCATGCTGCGCCGCCGCTCCTCGGGCGTGGCGCGCTTCAGCCAGCACATGCTGGGCCATGCGATGGACTTCTACATCCCGAACGTTCCGCTGGAGCAAATCCGCTTCGCGGGCCTCCGCCTCCAACGCGGCGGCGTCGGCTTCTACCCGACCTCCGGCTCGCCCTTCGTGCATCTCGACACCGGCAGCATTCGGCACTGGCCGCGCATGACGCATGACCAGCTCGCCCGCGTCTTCCCCGACGGGAAGACGGTGCATCTGCCAACCGACGGTGTGCCGTTGAAGGGCTATGAGCTGGCCAAGGCCGAGATCGAGCGTCGCGGCGGTGGCGACGATGGCGCCGGTAAGCCAGGCTTCTTCGCCGCCCTGTTCAAGAGCAAACAGGCTCCGGCAGCCAGTGCCGACGAGGATGACGAGGGCGCTCCCGCCCCGGCCGCCAAGCCCACCGTGGTCGCCGCCGCAAGCAAACCCGCCGATCCTGTGCCGACGCCGCGCGCCAAGCCGTCGGTCGCCTCCGCCATCCAGCTCGCCTCGGCCGATGCCCAGCTCGTTGCGCCGCCGAAACCGAAAGCTGAGCCGAAGCCCGAGCCCGTGGCTGACAAGCCGGCAGCCCGCAAGTTCGAGTCCCCGGCCGACATCATCAATGCCCGCGGCTTCTGGGATACTCCGGCCGCGCCGCAGCAAGCGACACCGGCGCAGATTGCAGCACTCAGGGCGCGCCAGGCGCTGGCCGCCGCGACCGATCCGCAACCGACCGCGAGCGTCTCCAACGCCGCCTATCAGGCGCTGGCCTTTGCGCCCGCTTCCGCCTCGCCAGTCGACCGCTCCCGCGTCGTCGCCGCCTCGGCGCCAATCCCGCACGGCGTGCGTGCGGCGTCCGTCGCCCGCAACGCTGCGCCGGCCACCGAGATCAACACCGTCGTCGGCAAGAGCACCGAAGGGATGATCGCAACCGCAACGCGGCTCTCCGCGGCCAAGGGCGAGAGCATCTGGCTCAAGATCGTGATGCTGTCGCCGAGCGCCAGCCGGGCGATGTCTGTCACGCTGATGGGCGAGCTCGATATGGCTGCGATGCGCGCTTATTTCGTCAAGCCGCAGGCCGTGGTCGCAATGGGCTTCACCGACGATCCGATGCATGGCCTGTCCTGCGACGGTTTCTCGGGCAGCGCGACCACGAAGATCGAGACGACGTCCTTCGTCATGCGCACGGCCGCGCTGCGCTAAAGGCCGATCGCCTAAAGCGGGATGGGGTTAGGTTGAATCGATTTGGGATTCCCAAATCAGTGGGTTTCTGATTCACCATGCTGGCTGGAAGGAGGCCAGCATGGATGGGCAAGCCTTATTCTCTGGATCTTCGCAAGCGTGTCGTAGCCGCGATCAAGGGCGGGATGTCCCGCAACCAGGCGGCCAAGCAGTTTGGGGTCGCGATCAGCACAGCGATCGGCTGGATGCAGCGGGTCGAGGAGACTGGTAGCGTCGAGCCTGGCCAGATGGGCGGTCACAAGCCGAAGGCGGTTTCGGGAGACCACGCGGATTGGCTGTCGCAACGGATCAAGGATGGCGATTTCACCATACGGGGCCTCGTTGCCGAGCTTGCGGGACGTGGCCTGAAGGTCGACTACCATTCAGTGTGGGATTTCGTGCACGCCGAGAAGCTCAGCTTCAAAAAAAAGCGTGGCGGCTGGCGAACGCGATCGACCCGAGGTCGCGCGGCGGCGAGCCCAGTGGACAAAATATCAAGGCCGCGTCGAAGCTGAGCGGCTGGTCTTCATCGACGAGACCTGGACGAGGACCGATATGGCGCCCTTGCGGGGATGGGCGCCGCGCGGGAGCAGACTTCACGCCAAGGTTCCCCACGGCCGCTGGAAGACCATGACCTTCTTGGCGGCCCTGCGCCATGACCGGATTGATGCGCCATGGTTCATCGAGGGGCCGATCGATGGCATGAGCTTTCGCACCTATGTCGAGAAAGTCCTTCTGCCCGTCCTTCGACCTGGCGATATCGTCGTCTTGGATAATCTCGGCAGCCACAGGAGCAAAGCAGTTCGCCAGCTCATCCGCTCCGTCGGCGCCAAGCTCTTCTTCCTGCCAAAATACTCGCCCGACCTCAACCCGATCGAACAAGTCTTTGCCAAGCTCAAGCACCTGCTCCGCAAAGCCGCGGCGCGAACCGTCGACGCGGTCTGCGCCGCAATCGGCCATGCACTCGATGCCTTCACTCCTGAGGAATGCGCCAACTACCTCAAAAATTCAGGCTATCGAACTTAATGCCATCACGCTTTAGCGCGCCCTCTTTCCCCGCCGATCCAGATGATAGGTCAGCGCCAACGACAGGCAGACCGATAGCGCCTGCTTCGGCAGTTTGCCGGCCACCGGCAGCAACAGAGCCCGGGTCTGCCGATATTCGAACTGATCGGGAAAGCGCTCGCGGAAGGTGTCGACGAGCGTCGTCTTGCAGTTGAACAGAATGGCAGCGTGGTCGGAGTCCTTGAGGCGGCCGAGCCGGATGGTCGAACCGCTGCCTGTCTCATCGGTCAGGTAGGCAGGCTCGCCCCATTTCAGCGTCTCGGTGAGACGGCCGACATTGTCATCCGCCGCCGCGATCGCAAAAATCAGGTCGCGCACCTGGAACAGCCGCTTGCCGATCGGCGCCGGAAGAGCGCCGAAGGCACTGATCACCTCACGCGGCAGCGGCGGCGCAGTCACTGACGTCTCCGTTCACAAACGAAGTGCAACAGCCGCGATTTGTAGCCCGAGTGACGTCGGAGGCGCAAACGCCTCAGATCATTCCCAGCGCCTGCATATAGGTCTCGAGAATCGTCTCGGCCTCGGCGCGCTCATTGGGGTCCTGCTTGCGCAGGCGCACGATGGTGCGCAGCGCCTTGACATCGTAGCCGTTGCCCTTGCTCTCGGCATAGACGTCGCGGATGTCGTCGGAGATCGCCTTCTTCTCTTCCTCCAGCCGCTCGATGCGCTCGATGATGGATTTGAGCTGGTCCTTGGCAAATTTCGTCGCGGGCTCGTCGTCGCGGACGGCGGCGGAGGTGGCCATCTTGGTACTCCCAATGGAACTGGCAAAACGAGGTGACGCCGGCATCCACCGCGCGTGCTGGGTAGACCCTTAGGGTTGACGCCGTCAGCGTTCAAGCAAGCATCGCGCTCGTCCACAGCGCGCCCACACCTTCCTGCAGGTGAGCAAAGAAAGCTGTTGTGTGGTGCGACTCAGGCCGCGGCGCGGACAGTCCCCCTCAATGATTGTGGGGATGGACCTTCTTCATCGCCTCGATCTGTTCGGCGGTGGCCGTGCCCTGGTACTTCGCCTTCCAGGTCTCGTAGGGCATGCCGTAGACGGCTTCCCGGCTCGCATCCTTGCTCAGCGCGACGCCTTGGGCGTCCGCGGCGTCCTTGAGCCAGTTGGACAGGCAGTTGCGGCAGAAGCCGGCCAGATTCATCAGGTCGATGTTCTGGACGTCGGTCCGCGTCTTCAAATGATCGACCAGGCGCCGGAAAGCGGCCGCCTCGAGCTCCGTTCTGGTTTTGTCGTCAATGGCCATGGCTGGATTCCTCGGCTGCGCCCTTGATGGTGGTCACCCTTACGGGATCAGGTGGGGTCCTGTCACAGATTTTGCCATATCGCGGCGCAAACGGCCGCTGGGCCAACAAATGGGCACGTCCCCGGCCCCTACGCCAAATCGTCAATCATCTGGTATACGTTCCGCGACAATGATCGCCGAATCTCCCCGCTCCCCCCTTCGCCTGCTCGCCCGGTTGGTCCCGGTGCTGGCGGTTGGCTTATTGTGCCTCTGGGCCAGCCCGGCCTCGGCCGACTTCCGCCTCTGCAACAACACCTCAAGCCGGGTGGGCATCGCGCTCGGCTACAAGGACGCCGACGGCTGGACCACCGAAGGCTGGTGGAACATCTCGTCCCGCTCCTGCGAGACCCTGCTGCGGGGAACGCTGGTCGCCCGCTACTATTACATTTACGCGATCGACTATGACCGCGGCGGCGAATGGTCGGGGCAGGCTTTCATGTGCTCGCGCGACAAGGAATTCACCATCCGCGGCACCGAGGACTGCCTGGCGCGCGGCTATGACCGGACCGGCTATTTCGAGGTCGACACCGGCGAGCAGCGGGCCTGGACGGTGCAGCTCACCGACGCCAACGAGCAGCCTTCGACGCAGCCGCGCGTCCCCGGCATGCCCGGCCCTGTGGGTCCTGGTGGCGGCGTTCCGGGTTTGCCCAATAGTCCGCCCGGTGGTACGCCCCCCGCGGCACCTGGCCTCCCGCCAACTCCCTCGTCACCACCGTCTGGAAATAAGCCATGAGGCGCCTTCGCCGTATCAAGATTCTCGCGACCCTTGGACCTGCCTCTTCGGACCTCGCGATGATCCGCCGCCTGTTCGAGGCTGGCGCCGATGTGTTCCGCATCAACATGAGCCACACTCCGCATGACAAGATGCGGGAGCTGGTGGCGACGATCCGCAATGTCGAGAGTAGCTACGGCCGTCCGATCGGCATCCTGGTCGACCTCCAGGGCCCGAAGCTCCGGCTCGGGGCATTCGCCGAAGGCGCGGTGCAGCTCCAGAACGGCCAGACCTTCACGCTCGATTCCGACAAGACGCCGGGCGATGCCACCCGCGTCAACCTTCCCCATCCGGAGATTCTGGCCGCCCTGCGGCCCGGCCACGCGCTGCTGCTCGACGACGGCAAGGTGCGGCTGATCGCGGAAGAGACCACCAAGGAGCACGCGGTGACGCGCGTCGTGGTCGGCGGCAAGATGAGCGACCGCAAGGGCGTCAGCCTGCCGGACACCGACCTGCCGGTCTCGGCGATGACGCCGAAGGACCGCGCCGACCTCGAGGCGGCCCTCGTCACCGGTGTCGACTGGATCGCGCTGTCCTTCGTGCAGCGCGCCGACGACGTGATCGAAGCCAAGAAGATGATCCGCGGCCGCGCCGCCGTGATGGCCAAGATCGAGAAACCGCAGGCGATCGACCGTCTCGCCGACATCATCGAGGCCTCCGACGCGCTGATGGTGGCGCGCGGTGACCTCGGCGTCGAACTGCCGCTCGAGCGCGTGCCGAGCCTGCAAAAGCAGATGACGCGCATGGCGCGCCGCGCCGGCAAGCCGGTGGTGATCGCGACCCAGATGCTGGAATCGATGATCCAGTCGCCGGTGCCGACCCGCGCCGAGGTCTCCGACGTCGCCACCGCCGTCTATGAGGGCGCCGACGCCATCATGCTGTCGGCGGAGTCGGCGGCCGGCAAATTCCCGGTCGAGGCGGTCTCGACCATGAACCGCATCGGCGAGGAGGTCGAGCGCGACCCGATCTATCGGGACGTGATCATGGCCCAGCGCCCCGCGCCGGAATCCACCGCCGGCGACGCCATCGCCGATGCCGCCCGGCAGATCGCCGAGACGCTCGACCTGCCCGCCCTGATCTGCTGGACCAGCTCCGGCTCGACTGCGGTGCGCGTGGCGCGCGAGCGGCCGAAGCCACCCATCGTGGCGATTACGCCGAACATCACGGCCGGGCGCCGGCTCGCGGTGGTCTGGGGCGTGCATTGCGTGGTGGCTGAGGATGCGCGCGACCAGGACGACATGGTGAACCGCGCCGGCCAGATCGCGTTCCGCGACGGTTTCGTCCGCGCCGGACAGCGCGTGATCATCGTCGCCGGCGTGCCGCTCGGCATTCCCGGCACCACCAACATGGTGCGCATCGCCTCGGTCGGCCCGGAGGGCGAGGCGAATATCTAAGGCGGCCGGCAGGCCGCCGACCAAAAAGCGAAAACAACCCCATGCACAGTAGCGGGCTGGTCTAAAGCGCGATGAGATTGGGTTGAATCGTCATCGCGCTTTAACTCCTTGTTTGAGCATGATCTCCGCGCAAACGCGTTCCGCTGGTGTCGCGAGGGAAAACCGCTTCACACTTTCCCGGATCATGCTCTAAAGCGTGATGAAATTAGGTTTGGTCGGCGGTCCGTGTTTCACCTCTCCCCAACGGGGAGAGGTCGGATTGCTATGGCGCGCAATTGCGCGCCTGAGCAATCCGGGTGAGGGGCCGCGGCGCACAGTGAGACTGTAACCCCTCACCCGGATCGCATCTTACGATGCGATCCGACCTCTCCCTGCGGGAGAGGTGACTCGAGTTCTTGGCACGCATCGATTCATCCCAATCGCATCGCGCTTTAGCGCTTGGTCTTGTGGATCACCATCCTGCCCCGTGAAGCAATGCCCTCCCATTCGGAGGACCAGCTGACTTCCGAGCTCGAGGATCTCCCGACGCCCTTGTGATCCCAAGCGCCCTGCAGCGCAAACAGGGCGCCCTGGGGGTCGACGCATCGCACGATCCAGCCGCCATCGGGCAACTCGATCGGCTGGTGAAGGACCCGGCCCCCGCCGGTCATGACCCGCCGGGCTGCGGCGCCGATGTCCTCGACATTGAAGTAGTGAAGCCAACAGGCGTTCGCTACGCTCGGTAGCTTGGTGAGCATGCCGCCGATCGTCTGCCCGGCTACCGAAAACAAATCATACACGCTTGCCGGATCCAGTTCGGCGGAGGCCTGTCGCCAGCCGAGAACCTTGCCATAAAATGGAAAAACCGTGCGTCGGTCTTCAGCCAGCAACTCGTGCCAGCCCACGCGCCCGGGCTGATACGACCCGCTCGTTTGCATCAGGCCAAATGCCAGCCGGCTGACCAACGCAAACGTCGCTCCTTGCGGATCGGCGACCACCGAAATGCGGCCGATGTTGCTGTCGGTCGGAGACACCAGGATGGCGCCTCCCAGTCGGAGGATCTGCGCGACCGTCGCATCCATGTCATCGACGCCGACGTAGCCCAGCCATCTCGGCGTTGCCCCCATCCGTACTCCCTCTTCGGGGAGATCCATGAGCCCGACGACCGGAGCAGCACCCGCCGTCAGCAGCGTGTAGGCAAGTTCCGGGCTCGACGCATCCTTCACGGCCCAGCCGACAATTTCGGCGTAAAAGGCAGCTGCCGACGGCACATCCGTCGTCAGAAGCTCATACCAAACGAAGCGTCCAAATTGATCGGCCAAGCTCGCCTCTCCGGTTGAGCTCCCTGACGATTGCGCACCGCATCACGGCCGTCCATCGATATCGACGAAAAATTACAGTGATGTCATTCATGAAGATGAATGCGTGCGAACGGGCCCATACTCTTTTGTGTATCCGCGAATCTTGCCCGCCCTTTTTGCTCGGCGTAGGATCATCAGCGAAGATCGGACCTGAAGCCATGGAGGATGCGGCCATGCGGCGGACGAGACAAGCTTCGAAAAAGAACAGCAAGACCAAAACCGCAATGCCGGCGCTCGGCCTCGCCGGATTGACGTTTTCGCTGGCGGGAAGCGCGGCAGCGTCCGCGTTGCCGACAGGCGATGTTCAACAAAGGCCGAACTCCAATTCCGGTCGGTACACGGCGCTCAGCGAAGAAGAACTCGCCGACGTCAGCCTCGCTACTTTTCATCTGGCCTACGACAAGAAAGAACTGAGCCATGTGCTGCTGGCTCGGGGATGCGGTGGTTGTCGCGGCTGCGGAGGCTGCAGAGGGTGTGGTGGCTGCAGAGGTTGCGCAGGTTGCCGAGCCTGTCGCTGCGGCGTCGGTTGCGGTGGCTGTGGCGGCTGCGGCGTTGGCTGGATCGGCCTGCCGTTGCCAGTGCCGGTAGCTTGCACGGGATGCTGCGCATCATGGGGGCGCTGCCGCTGGTGCTAGGCCAGAGCATCTGACTCGACATCGACATGATGCAATTTCATTGGCCGGGCTCGCACACGACCCGGCCAATTTGCTTTCGTCGCCACCGCGTTCGCTTCGTCTCCCTGCTCGGCTTGCCGATGGCGAACGAGTGTGTTCCAACTCATGTCAAGAAATCCGGTAGCGCTCGGCACAAGTCGGGCCAGCAAGACGTTCGTCGTACACCAACGACCGAACATGGCGGAAACAGGATCAGCGTGCGCCCCCGATGACAATCAAGCGAAAGAGCCGCACCGCGAAGCCGACCCGCAAGACCGTTTTGCGTTTCGCGCCAAACTTCACCGCCTACCTGCTTCCTCCCAATGTGGTCTGTCTCTATTCAGAGAACCGCAAATTTTTCCTGCATGGTGATCTCTATTACGCAGTGGCGAGCGCGATCGGAAAGAATGGCCGTGCTGCCCAGGATATCATCCGCCAGCTCTCGAAACACTTTCCCGTGGCCGAGATCGAGGAAGCGATCCGGCGTCTGCTGGAGCGCCGCTACGTCGTCAGCGGGGCATCGCACGCGAGCCCCGTTGATGGATATTGGGCAAGCCTCGGCCTGCCTGCCGAAATCGCCGAAGAGAACCTGCGCAACTGGCCGGTGCGGGTGGAATCGATCGACGTCAAGGGTGCCAGCGAGTTGAGCGCGGCGTTGACCAAGCTCGGAGTTCAAATCGCCAAGCGGTCGCCCAAACTCATCGTCACGCTTGTGAACGATTATCTCGAACCGACGCTCGCCGAATTGAACGGGGAACGCGTCACCGACGGAACGCCCTGGCTGCTGGTTCAGCCCTCCGGCGTTTTTCCATTGGTGGGGCCGGTGTTCAAGCCGGGCGAAAGCGCCTGCTGGACCTGCCTGCACGATCGCATGATCCGCAATCGCGAGATCAAGGGATTTCTCGATCGCGGGGCGGCGCAAGCGGTCGCAACATCGCCCCTGGTCAGCGAGAGTGTCGGACAGACCGGGGTCCACTTCGCTGCCATTGAAATTGCAAAGGCGATCGCCTCCGGATTTCGCACTGATCTCAGCGATCACATCGCAAGCGTCGACCTCACCGGGGCCGCCATCGCCAAGCACTACGTTGCGAAACGTCCGCAATGCGCGACCTGTGGCAGCAAGAAATTGAGGAATCCGCGGCGGGCGGCAGCGCCGATCGAGATTGCCGAAGGCAGACGGCTCGTCATGACCAGCGGCGGATACCGCACCGTGACGTCGCGGGCCACCGTGGCGCGGTTCCGCAAACACGTCAGCCCGCTGACCGGCGTGGTATCCAGGCTCGAGCGGATCGAAGCCGATCTGCCGATGAACACCAATTTTTTCGCTTACCATAATTTCTCTGCGCCGGCGTGGAATGTCGACCAACTCAGGTCCGGCCTGAGCGGCGGCAGCTTCGGCAAGGGCTCCACGGCCGAGCAGGGCGAGGCCAGCGCGCTGATGGAGGCGATCGAACGCTATTCCGGCATTTTCCAGGGTGACGAGATCAGGACGACGCGACGCTTCGCCGATTTCGCTCCCGGTGAGGCGCTTCTGCCAAACGACGTCCAGTTCTTCAGCGACCTGCAATTCCAAAACCGGCATATCCCTCTGCCCGACGATTCACATCCGGTTCCCGAGCCGTTCGATCCCTCGATGAAGACCGAATGGTCGCCGGTCTGGTCGATGCGCGACAAGCGGTTCAAATATCTTCCGACTGGCCTCTTGTATTTCTTCTATGGCGGCTTCCACACGGATTCGAACGGTTGCGCAGCCGGCAACACACGCGAGGAAGCCATCGTTCAAGGCTTCCTCGAACTGGTCGAACGCGATGCCTACGCGATCTGGTGGTACAATCGCGTGCAGCGTGCGGAAGTCGATCTCGCAGAATTCGAGGATTCCTACGTACGGGATCTGCAGCGCCAGTTTGCCGATGCGGGACGCCGGCTTTGGGTCCTCGACATCACCAGCGATCTCGGCATTCCCTCTTATGTTGCGATCATGCACTGGATGCAAAATGGGCACGAGAACATCGAGTTCGGGTCCGGTTCGCATTTCGATCGCCGCATCGCCCTGCTGCGTTCGCTCACCGAGCTGACTCAGTTCATGTCGATTGGCTTGATGGACGGCGGAAGCGGCGAGAAGCCATCGCTTGACGGTGTCACGCCGCTGCGGCTCGACGATTATCCGTTCCTGATCCCGAGCGACAATCCGGTGATCCCGCCGGCGCCTGATATCAAGCTTCACGACAATACGCGCGACCAGGTCAATGCCTGCGTCGAGATCGCGGTCCGCGCCGGATACGACTTCCTCGTGCTCGACCAGACACGACCCGACGTCGAGGTCCCCGTCGTCAGAGTGCTTGTCCCGGGCTTGCGGCATTTCTATCGTCGCTTCGGGCCCGGCCGGCTTTACGATGTGCCGGTGAAGCTTGGGCTGCTGGACCGCCCACGCCTGGAAAGCGAACTGACCCCGTTCCTGCCGCACACTTGAAGGCTGCTTCCGTGCGCACCTCCCGGAAAAAGCTGGCCAGGAAAGTCGCATTCGTCATCGCCGCCCGGCTGAACGGCCGTTTCTCCCTGCATATGCAGGCCGACGGAAGCGTTGCCGCCGTGTCCGGCGATACTTCGCTCAACCTCGGACAATACAGCCGCGCGGCGATCGAACGCGCAGGCCCCCTCGCCACCGGCTTGCCGCTCGCCTCCCTTCCCGGCAGAAGTATCGTCGCAAGGCAGGTTCATGCCCTGGTGCAGCGGCTGGCGCGGCACGGGCTCCTCGACTATCGCCTGTTCTCGCCCCGTGACGCGCGAGACGTGGTCGTTATCGAGCCACAGATCGCGGAATACTGGCCGGAACCCGCAAAGCTGTCGAACGGCGATACTCTCGCCTTGTCGCGCTTCGCCTATCTTCGCCGGCGCGACAACGAGATGGTGCTGGAATCGCCGCGCGCCGGCGCGCTGTTCCGGATTTGCGATCCCGCCATCGCCGCCACGCTCGCGGCCCTGTCGCGGCCTCAGAAGATCAGCAACCTTCGCAGGCAGGCGGCCGCGCTGGACATTGGTCTGCTCGGATTGCTGCTCAGCAGCGGGATGTTGATCAAGCTCGATACGAAAGACAGAGACGGCCTTCGGGTCAACGAAGGCGACGGCAATCTCGTTCTCTGGGATTTCCACGATCTCGTATTTCACACGCGGAGCACGGAGGGCCGGCATACCGATCCGGTTGGCGGCGCGTACGCCTATGCTGCCGCCGTTCCGCCGCTGCCCGCGCTGCGCCCGCCTTGGCCCGGCAAGTCGGTCTCCCTCGACAAATTGGCCCTGCCCGAGCCGGCGTCGCCGTTCGTGCAGTTGCTCCGCGCGCGCCATTCGACGCGGGATTTCGACGATCGGAATCCCGTCACGCTTCCCGAGCTTGCGCAGTTTCTCGGCGCCACGGCCCGCGTGTTGTCGGAATGGAAGAGCGGCGCCGATGTCGACGGCGGCTCCGAGGTCACCTACACCTCACGACCGTATCCGGCGGCCGGCAGTGCGTATGAGCTGGAGCTGTATCTGGCGGTCTCCAACTGCGAGGGTCTGGCGCGCGGATTTTACCACTACGACGCCGGAGGCCACGCGCTGGTCACGCTCGATGCCTCCCCCGAGCAGCTCCGGGCGCTTCTCGCGGCGGCCGAGTTTTCCATGGACGCATCCGGGCCGCCGCAGGTCCTGATCACGATCGCTGCACGCTTCGGGCGGATCTCCTGGAAATACAGCTCGATCGCATATTCGCTGGTCCTGAAGGATGTCGGCTGCATGATCCAGACGTTCTACCTTGCGGCGGCCGATATGGGCCTTGGCGGCTGTGCCATCGGCACCAGCAATATTGATCTGTTTGCAAAAATGACGGGGCTCGAATTCCACGTCGAGGGACCGGTTGGTCAGTTCGCGCTGGGACGCAGCGCGCACCGGTCGATCCCGGGCTAGAGCCTTTTTGCGATCGGCTCAGCCCGCAGCCCCGACCAGCGCCTTGGTCGTCGGCAGCAGCGTCTGCTGCACGACGAGACCACGCGCGCGGGCGTCCATGACGCCGACGGCGCGCAGCGCCAGCAGCGTCACGGTCTGGACAGCGTCGCGCATCTTGGCGGGGTCTTCGAGATTGTCAGGCGCGAGCGGACCGACCAGGGCCTCATGCAACGCGCCGAGCAGCGCGGTTGCGGCGAGCGCGGTGTCCTGCGCCGGCAGATGGCCCGCGCGGACCGCAGCGTCGATCCGTGCGGCGATCTCGCCCGCGATCTCGCGGCGGCTGGCCAGCCTGGAGGCGCTGACATCGACATCGACGGGCTCGGCCAGGATGCCCCAGGCGAGTCGCCGCTGCGACAGGGTATGGACGGCCACCGTGGTCACGGCCGCCGCCAGCGCCGAGGACGGTCCCGGCGCGGCATCGGCCGCCCGCCTGATGGCCGCGAGCTCGTCACGGGAGACTTCGGAAATCAGTTCGGAGATCAGCTCGGCCTTGGAAGGGAAGTAGCGGTAGACGGTGCCGGCCGCCACATTGGCCCGGACGGCGACCGGCGCGATCTGCACCGCCGCCATGCCGCCTTCGGCTGCGGCTTCCCTTGCCGCCGCCAGGATCGCGCTGCGCCGAGCCGCAAGGCGCTTAACCACTTGATGCGTCCGCCGATAAACCATGGCGCGCTTCCTGTCCCACCACGCCTGCCGCACGCCCCGCGGCCGAACGCTTCGTCACCGAATTCGCTGCAAATCGCCCCGCAAGGACTGAACAACTATTCAGGGGGGATGACAAGCAGCAAATGCGTCATGCGTCACGCCTGACCTCACTTGCGTCGCTGCACTGCAAACCGCTCAAATTGCAGGGAATTCATTGGTAAACGGCTGACCACACTTCTTACCGCGGTCTTAAAGCCGGCCAGCGACTGTGGCTGCGATCCAACCCGGTGCAGCATGGTCGATACGGACGCCAAGACCGCCTGGCAGCTCTTCCATTTGAACTGGCTTCCCATCGTGTTCATGGGCAGCCTGCTGACGCTCGGCCTTGATGTCACTGGCCTCAGGCTCGAGCCTGTCGCCTACGGCACGACGCTGGCAATCGCCGCGCTCTTCGTCGTCATTGCCTATCGCCACCGCATCGGCAAAGGCGATCTCGCCGATCCGAAACTGATCTTCTCGCTTGGCACGATCGGTCAAGTGATCATCACCTGCGCCATCGTCGGGCCGCTCAGCTACGTCGCGGGCAAGATGGGCTGGCCGCTGCAGGATCAGGCGCTGCTCGCGATCGATCGCGCGCTCGGCCTCGATCCCGAGCCGATCGCGCGCTTCGTCAACGATCATCCCTGGCTCGCCGACATCCTGTCGCGCAGCTACGGCCTGATCAAATGGCCCCTGCTCGCCATCCCCATCGTGCTGACGCTGACGGCGCGCTACGTGCGGCTGCAATTGTTCATGCTGGCAATGAGCCTTGCGCTCGCCATCACCATCGCGATCTCGGCCCTCGTGCCGGCGATCGGCACCTATTACGCACTGCAATTGCCCGCGGCCCACCTCCCCGACATCAACACCGCCATTTACGCCGGGCAGTTGCGCGACATCCTGGGCTTACGCGACGGCAGCCTGCACGAGATGCAATTGTTCAAGCTCTCCGGCATCGTCTCGTTTCCGAGCTTCCACGCCGCATCCGCCGTGCTCTACATGTGGGCGCTGTGGCCGGTGCGGCGCATCGGCGGTGCTGCAGCGGCCCTCAACCTCATGATGATCGCGGCGACGCCTGTCATCGGCGCGCATTACATCGTCGACGTCGCCGGCGGTGTTGCGCTGGCGGCAGCTTCGATCTGGGCCGCGAAGGCCTATCTGGAATGGATGAACCGCACGGCGCGGGTCTCGGCAGCGCCGGCTACATCGGCGGTGTGGCAGCCGAGTCTTGCGGAATAAGCGCGCGAGTAGCGCCGCGATCAATCAAATCCACAGCTCTCGTAGGGTGGGCAAAGGCGCGTAGCGCCGTGCCCACACTCTCTTTGCAATCGCGAAAAGTGGCTCCCGCTTCCTCGTCATTGCGAGCGCGGCGAAGCAATCCGGCAATCCCTCCGTGGAGACAGCCTGGATTGCTTCGCTGCGCTCGCAATGACGCGGGGGATACGCCGTGCCATCTACTTGACGTGGGCATGCTTCGCTTTGCCCCACCCTACGAAACCTTCAACGCAGCGCCCCCCAAACGAAAAGAGCCCCGTCCGAGGACGGGGCTCTCTGAACTCTGAATTCGTCTCAGCTTACTTGAGGCTGGTCGAGATCGAGCCGAACTTGGTGTTCAGCGTCGAGCCGAGGTTGTTGACGACGGTGATGATCGCCAGCGCGATGCCGGCAGCGATCAGGCCGTATTCGATGGCGGTGGCGCCGGATTCGTCCTTCACGAAACGCGAAACGAGGTTCTTCATAGACTGCTCCAAAAGATACACGAGGCTTCAACTGGTCTGGTCTGGTTTCTTCGGCTTCCCAGCGCCGCCTGACCATGGAACCGAACGTAAGGGCAAAGAATTGCGCCGCAGTTAATTCGACTGCGCAAACAGAGAAGGGTCTACACGTATTCGCCGATGGTAAACCGAAATCTAAAACAATCGGTTAAATTGCGCGGAAACAATGCCGCGCCAGACGCGATCGCCCCGCCGATTTACTGGAAGTTATGACCGCCGTGGTCCAATGCCGCCCGCTCGGCCAACGCTCCCAAGAACAACACGAGGCGGCATGTCGCTTTCCTTCACCAACAGCATCACCGTGCAGAGCCGCGCGCGAGCGCTGGTGCCGCTGTGTGTCGGCGCGGGTGCCTATCTCTTCTTCCTTTATGTCGGCGACACGCTGCTTCAGGACTCCGACTCGTTCTGGCAGATCAAGATCGGACAGTGGATCCTCGATCACCACGCCCTGCCCTACACCGATTTCTATTCGTTCACGCGGCCAGGGGAGCCCTGGATCTCGACCTCCTGGCTGTCGCAAATTCTGTACGCCATCACCTACGCGCGATGGGATTGGGCGGGGCCGGTGATCCTCACCGCGCTCGCGATCGCCGCCTCGGCCGCGATCTTCGTTTACCTGCTCGACGCCCATCTTGAAATTCCGCGCTCGGTTCTGTTCGCGATGCTGGCAGTGCTGCTGTCGCTGCATCACATCCTGGCGCGGCCGCACATTTTGGCGCTGCCGGTGATGATCGCATGGGTCGGCGTGCTGATGAACGCGGCCGATCGCAAGGTGACGCCGTCCTGGGTCTGGCTGCCGCTGATGTCGCTGTGGGCGAGTTTGCATGGCGGCTTCGTGCTCGGCCTCGCGCTGATCGGCCCGATGGCGCTCGAAGCCATCTGGACGCTCGATTCGGCCAAGCAGATCCGGCTTCTCGGACGCTGGTTCCTGTTCGGCGTCGCCGCGATGCTGGCTGCCTGCGTCACGCCCTATGGCTGGCGGACGCTGCTGGGCGCCACCAACATCCTCAACCTCGGCGAGCTGCTCTCGGTCATCTCGGAATGGATGCCGGCGAATTTCGCCTCCTTCTCCGCGTTTGAAGGCGCGATTCTCGGCCTGATCGCCCTCGGCCTGTTTCGCGGCCTCACACTGTCGGTGCCACGCATTCTGCTGATCCTGCTGTTCACCTGGATGGGCCTCACCCATGTCAGGAGCATCGAGGCCTTTGCCTTCCTTGTGCCGCTGGTGCTGGCAAAGCCGCTGGGCGAGAAGTCGCCGCTGCCGCAGCTCACGCAAGGCACCGAGAGCGGAGCCGCGCGCTATGTCACGGTGATGGGGGCGCTGATGATCGCGGCCGCGGCTTGGACCTCGACCTCGATCTACATGTCGCATCACCGCTTCACATTCACGATGAACCAGACGCCGGTTACCGCGGTCGACCTGCTGCAGCAACGCAAGGCGCAGCGCATCTTCAATGCCTACCAGTTCGGCGGCTACCTGATCTCGCGCGACATTCCTGTTTTCGTCGACGGTCGCGCCGAGCTCTATGGCGAGAAGTTCGTGATGGACTTCTTCAAGGCGATCGAGGTCAAGAAGCTCGATAACCTGACGCGGCTGCTCGAAGAGTACAAGATCGACGCCACGCTGCTGGTCGCCGACAGCCCCGCCGCCCAGGTGCTCGATCACATCAAGGGATGGAAGCGGCTCTATGCCGACGACATCGCCGTGATCCATGTGCGGGATGACGAGGCGAGCACGGGCGAGACGCCCATGCCCGCACACTCAAATTGAGACGCCGGACAATGTCGCCGTTCGTCCCACCGACCGTGCCACGATCGACCACGGAGCCGACGCCTGCGATCGTGCTCGCGATAACCTGGGCAACGATCGTGGTCGCGCTCGGCCTTCCCGCGATCAAGACCGGCGTGTTCGACACGCTGTCGACCGACGACGCCCTGCGTCTGGTCGAAGTCCGCGATCTTCTGGCCGGCCAGGGCTGGTTCGACCTGACCCAATACCGGCTCGACCCGCCCGGAATTGCCATGCACTGGTCCCGCATCGTCGATGCGCCCCTGGCCATGCTGATCCTCTTGTTCCGTCCGCTGCTCGGCCAGCACCTTGCCGAAGGGCTTACGCTGGTGCTGTGGCCGTCGCTGTTGATGGGCGCCGCGCTATGGCTCGCAGCGACGATCGCAAGTCAGGCATGCGCCCCTGCAGACAGGAAGCGGGCAAAGCTTGCGGCGATCCTGATCACGGCGCTGTCGATCCCCGCCCTGATCCATTTCCGCTCCGGCGCGATCGATCATCACAATCTGCAGATCGTGCTGCTGCTCGGCTTCGTGCTCTGCATCTCCGACCTGGAACACCGCGCGGACAAGGCGGCTTTGGCTGGGTTGTGCGCCGCGCTTTCGCTGTCGGTCGGATTGGAAATGCTGCCCGCCATCGCCCTGGCGAGCGCGACCGTTGTGGGGCTGCTGGTGTGGAAAGGCAGTGAAGTCCTGCGCCCCGCCTGTGCCTTTGGTGCAGGCCTTGCCGGGTCGTCGCTGCTGCTGGCGCTGCTGCTGCTCCCGATGAACAGTCTCGCCAGGCCCGTCTGCGATGCCTTTGGCGGGCCCATCTTGCTGTTGTGTGCGGGCGGCGGCGTCGCCCTGCTCGCGGTTGCCGGTGTTGCCCGCATACGCGGGCCCTTGTGGGCGCGGCTGGCGGCGAGCGCGCTCGCCGGCGCGCTGCTGCTGGGCGCATTCTACAGATCGTATCCGAGCTGCGTTGCGTCGCCCTATGCGCAGGTCGATCCCCTGCTCGTCAGCTTCTGGCTTGACCGCGTCGTCGAGACCATGCCGCTGACTGAACTGGCACAGATGCAGCCGCAAAAGCTGCTCGGCTATTATGCGTTTCCCTTGCTGACGCTCGGCCTGTGTGTTGTTGCCATGATCGGCTGCACGCCGCAAACGCGCTTTCGCTGGATCGTTTCGACCGTCACGCTTGCAGCGCTGGTCGGCGAGAGCCTGTGGGAATTGCGTGGCGCTGCCGCGGCCAATATCGTTGCCGCTCCGCTATGCGTCGCCGGAATTGTCGGGCTTCGCACTGACATCGTGGCCGGTTGGCGGCTGGTGCGTGTGGCGTTGCTGGTGTCGCCCGCCACACTTGGAGGCATCGGACTTGCGGTCTGGCCGGCGCTCGCCGCCGGCACGAGCGGACAGAAGATCGCGATGCCCGATCCCGCCGCGTCCTGTCAGACCATCTCCAGCGCCGCGCCGCTCGCCGGCCTGCCTCCCGGACGCGTGATGGCGCCGATCGATTCCGGTTCTGCGATCCTGGCCGCGACGGAGCACTCCGTCTTCGCCGGTCCCTACCACCGCAATAATGACGGCAACCTCGCCATGGTGCATGCGATGACGGCAACACCTGAGGCCGCCCGCGCCCTGCTCCGCGCGCGGCAGGTCGACTACATCCTGACGTGCAACGGCTCCTTCGATCAGGAGGATCTCGTTCGCATCGCACCGGAGGGCCTTGCCGCACATCTCGGCCGCGGCGAAGCTCCGGACTATCTGGAGCCCATACAGGCCGTGTCAAAACCCGGCTGGACGGTGTGGCGCGTGCGCAAGTGAGAGAGCGCGTGCCGCAGATTCGATCCCGATCGGCCGGGCCTCTTGCGCATGTGCGGGACGATATGGAAGGCGCAGCAACAGAGGAGCGGCCGTAGCCCGGATGGATCCAACGGGTCGGCGCGAAGCGCCGCCCGATGACAGGCTCCGCCCGATCCGGGGCCTTCTCTAGAGTACCGATCCCGGATTACGCTACGCTCCATCCGGGCTACGTCGGCCTCGTGCCTGACGCGGCTCAATGCAGCCAGATCGGGGCTACGCAAATGGCCTGAAGTAAACTGTGTCATGAAAAACCCGGACGCCATCGCCGTTATCGTATCAGCGCTCCGCCACGTCCATGGTGACGACATCGCGCGCATGATGCTGGTCGAAGGCATGAGCCTCGCCAATCTGATCGATGCGATGTTTTCGGCGCCGCTGACGCACCGGGAAGCCGTTCGGGCGATGACCGACGGGCTCGATGACTTCGTCATCACGCCCGACCTGGGCCTGATCTGGCACCTGAAATATGTCTACGGAGACCACTCCTTGCACGTCGTGGACCTGGAGATCGCCACCCCCGACGGCACGCTAGCGAGCAAGGACGTCTGGCTTCGGCTTGCCGAGTGAGGGGCCGCGATAGGGCTCACATCGTCAGTGCGAGCAATCACCCTCGTAGGGTGGGCAAAGCGTAGCGTGCCCACCACCTGTCGCGATTGGCGAGAGATCGTGGGCACGGCGCTCCTCGCCTTTGCCCACCCTACGAAAGCGGTGCTACTTCGCTCGGTCCTTCACGGGGATCACGAGCTTGAGGCCGGACCAGACGTCGTTGACCGCGCAGATCTTGATATCGACGAGGCCGGTGGCAGGCGCGGTCTCGCGCACCAGGGCTTCGGTGACGTCTGTCGTGACGCCCGACGCCTTCTTCGGCCAGGATGCCCAGATCATTCCGTTGGGCGCGATCGCCTTGCGGTAGAGGCGCAGCTTGGCGGCGAGGCCTTTGGCCTCGGCGGCGAAGAGATGCACCATGTCGAGCGGGGCCTTGACGGCTTTTGCGATGCTCACTCCGTCAGGGAGCTCGCCGACGACGTCGCGATAAGGCGTCGCAAGGCCGTCCACCAAAATACAAAAGCCCGGCTTGATGCCGAGCTTTTGCACAACGGGTTTACCGGAATATCCGGCCATCGCCGAAGCGTTACGCCTGCGGCTGGGGCTCCAGGCCGGGATCCGGATCGGGACGCGGCCGCGACTTGCCGGCCGGGGGCACGGCGGAGGCGCGCGGCGTGGCCGGCTCCAGCACGGACTCGCGGTTCGGCTTCTTGCCCTTGAGCAGGTCGACGATCTCATCGCCGCTGAGCGTTTCGAACTCGAGCAGGCCCTTGGCCAGCGCTTCGAGGTCGGCGTGCTTCTCGGTGAGGATGCGGGTCGCTTCCTTGTAGCCTTCCTCGACCAGACGACGGATCTCGGAGTCGATCTTCTGCACGGTCGCTTCAGAGGCGTTCTGCGTGCGCGACACCGACATGCCCAGGAACACCTCGTCCTGGTTCTCGCCGTAGGAGACGGTGCCGAGCTCTTCCGACAGGCCCCAGCGCGTCACCATCATCCGGGCAAGGCGCGTGGCCTGCTCGATGTCGGAGGCGGCGCCCGAGGTGACCTTCTCGCGGCCGAAGATCAGCTCTTCGGCGACGCGGCCGCCCATCATGATGGCGAGGCGCGAGGTCATCTGCTCCAGGGACATCGACAGCTTGTCGCGCTCGGGAAGCTGCATGACCATGCCCAGCGCACGGCCGCGCGGGATGATGGTCGCCTTGTGGATGGGATCGGTCGCGGGCACGTTGAGGCCGACGATGGCGTGGCCGCCTTCGTGATAGGCCGTCAGCAGCTTCTCTTCCTCGGTCATGACGAGCGACTTGCGCTCGGCGCCCATCATCACCTTGTCCTTGGCTTCCTCGAACTCGGCCTGGGTCACCATGCGCTTGTTGCGGCGCGCAGCGGTGAGGGCTGCTTCGTTGACGAGATTCATGAGGTCGGCGCCGGAGAAGCCCGGAGTGCCGCGCGCGATGGTCTTGAGGTTGATATCGGGCGCCAGCGGAACTTTACGGACATGCACCTTGAGGATCTGCTCGCGGCCGACGACGTCGGGGTTCGGCACCACGACCTGGCGGTCGAAGCGGCCCGGACGCAGCAGCGCGGGATCGAGCACGTCGGGACGGTTGGTCGCGGCGATCAGGATCACGCCCTCGTTCGCCTCGAAGCCGTCCATCTCGACCAGCAACTGGTTCAGCGTCTGCTCGCGCTCGTCGTTGCCGCCGCCGAGGCCGGCGCCACGGTGACGACCGACCGCGTCGATTTCGTCGATGAAGATGATGCAGGGCGCGTTCTTCTTGGCCTGCTCGAACATGTCGCGCACGCGAGAGGCGCCGACGCCGACGAACATCTCGACGAAGTCAGAACCCGAAATGGTGAAGAACGGCACATTGGCTTCGCCCGCGACCGCACGCGCGATCAGGGTCTTGCCGGTGCCGGGAGGGCCGACCAGCAGCACGCCGCGCGGAATGCGGCCGCCGAGGCGCTGGAATTTGCCGGGGTCGCGGAGGAATTCGACGATCTCCTGCAGGTCCTGCTTGGCCTCGTCGACGCCAGCGACGTCTTCGAAGGTGACGCGGCCATGCGCCTCGGTCAGCATCTTCGCACGCGACTTGCCGAAGCCCATCGCCTTGCCGGCGCCGCCCTGCATCTGCCGCGACAGGAAGATCCACACGCCGATCAGCGCGATGAAGGGCAGCCAGGAGACCAGCAGAGAGACGAACCACGGCACGTTGTCGCCGGGCGGCTTCGCGGTGATCTGCACCTTGCTGTCATAGAGGCGCTTCACCAGCGTCGGATCGCTCGGCGCATAGGTCTGGAAGCTCGAGCCGTTGGTGAAGGTGCCGTGAATATCGGGGCCCTGGATCACGACGTCGCGGACATGGCCCTGGTCGACCTCGCTCAAGAGCTGCGAGAACGCGATGTCCTGCGAGGACGTGCGTTGACCCGGATTCTGGAAGAGCGTGAACAACGCCAACAGCAGCAAAACAATGATGACCCAGAGGGCGAAATTGCGCAGATTGGCGTTCATCGATCTTCCTTCGTGGTCGCGCGGATCGCGGCCTCATCCTTGGGGCAGTACGAGGAAATCCCCAAGGAATCCTCATCGTTAGACGTATACAATTTAGGTGCCGCCCCGCTCGCTGCCAAGGGAACGAGATGGGACTATTTAGCCCATCTTAGAGCGATTCCCGCTGAAATAATGGCACCAGAGCCGGGGTTTTTCCTGCCTGGTTAAGGTGTCCTGACAGCAGATCAGGCAAATGGCCGGTGTCATGATCCGCCCTCATCTGCCCTTTACGTCCCTTTGAGATCTCCTTGGGGACCGCCGGGCCGGCGCAGGCGCGATGTGGATACGCCCCCCGGCAAGGCTGATCAAGGCTCCCGCAAGGGTCTGCTTGAGAACGGTCTGCTTCAGGATGGCACGGCCATTGGCGGGTGCACGGGACCCCGCCCCCATCGCCTGATCAAGTGCGGCCAGCAGGGTTTCGGCCTTGCCGAGTTCCGCCGGTCCTTCGTGCCCGATCGCGTCGATGGCCCGCAGCAGGAGCCGCAGCCGGACTTCCTCCGGCAGGGCGGCGAAGGCCGAAGCCTCAAAACTGCGAATGCCCGGCTGCGGCCGTTGGCCGCGATCCCGCAAGCTGAGGAAGTGCTCGGCACCGTCGGTCAGCACATCGACTGCCGCGTTGGCGCGGGCGAGCCGCGCCGAGAGCCGCGCCAAGGTTCTGATATCGCCGCCCTCGGCGGCAAGCTGCGGCAGCAGCGCGCGCAGCCGCGGGCGCGTGAACGCCGTGTCGCCGTTGGTGGGATCTTCAGCGAAGCCGATCCGGGCCCGCCTCAAGGTTGCGATCAGTTGCGATTTCGGAACATCGAGCAACGGGCGCGCCAGCACGAGGCCGTCGCGCCTGGTGAAGCGCGCCATCGCCGACAGTCCGGCGATGCCACTGCCGCGGAAGAGCCGCATCAGCAGCGTCTCGGCCTGGTCATCGCGGGTGTGCGCGGTCAGCACGTGGCTTGCGCCGGCAGCGCGCGCGGCTTGCGCCAGCAGGCGATAGCGGGCCTCGCGCGCGGCGGCGGGCAATCCTGCCTTCGGCTTTGTGCCGCGCCAGCGCAGGGTCCGGTGCGCAAGGCCAAGTTCAGTGGCGAGCCGCTTGACCTCGCGCGCTTCGCGCGCCGCCTCCTTGCGCAGACCGTGATCGACGGTGACGACGGTGATATCAGGGCCGCGGGCGAGGCTGCGCCGCCAGCGCGCCGCCAGCCACATCAGCGCGACCGAATCAGGCCCGCCGGAGACCGCGAGCACGAGCGCCGACGCGCTTCGGAGCTCGGCGAAGAGCTGCTTCGCCGCGCGCGCGGAGATCGGAGAATTGTCGTCGTCTGACATGACGCGGCCCGGCAATCGCGGCGGATGGCCGTCAAATCTAGCGCAGCATCGGCCGCGTTGTCAGTCCGCAAACGCCGCAGATCAGCACTTCACCCGCTTCTGCTCGCGGTCGACCGCGGCCTTCACGCCGGCGGAGGCACGCGGATATTTGCGGCCGACCTCGCCGAAGGCGGCGCAGGCAGCTTCCTTTTCCTTCAGCGCGGCGAGCGACTGGCCGAGCCGCAACAGCGCATCCGGCGCCTTGGCCGATTTGTCGTACTTCGTGGTGACGGCAAGGAAGGCCTCGGCGGAATCGCGATATTGCTGGCGCTGGAAATAGCTTTCACCGAGCCAGTATTGCGCGTCGCCAAGCAGCGGGTCACCAGGATATTTCGCGGCAAAATTCTTCATGGTCTGCTCGGCGAGCGCGTAGTCCTTGCGCTGCATGTAGCCGATGCCGAGGTCGAACTCGTCGCGGGGCGTGGCCGAGGGCGGCAGGGTCGCGAGCGCAGGACCGCCACCTTGCGCGGGATAGCCCTGCTGCTGGGCCGGCGGATAGCCGGGCTGTGCGGGAGCTGCTCCTTGCGGATATTGTCCGTTGTTGGAGAGATCGAGCGGCGCACCCGCCGGCATCGGCTGCTGGCCGCCGCCGAGCGCGCGCGGCGCACCGGGCGCATTCGGGGTCTGGCTCGGGTCGAACGCGTCGCCGCGGCGGCGCGTGCCGGGAGCACCCGGGCCCGGCTGCTCCTGAACGATCGGCGCGGGCGCCGCGCCCGGAGGCTGCTGGTAATTCGGTTGCTGATAGTTCGGCTGCTGCACCGCCTGTTGCTGCGGCGGCTGCTGGCGATAGCCGGGGGTGACCTGAGCCGGCGGGACGCCCGCGACATTGGGCTGGGCCGGCGGCTGGCCGGGCGCAGCACCTTGCGCGCCGCCCTCGAGCTGCCGGATGCGATCCTCGAGCTGGCGGTTGCGATATTGCAGCTCTTCGTTCTGGCCGGTGAGCTGGCGCAGCTGGTTCTCCAGCCGCTCGATCCGCATCTCAGGATCATCGTCGGTCTGCGCGAATGCGGGCGCGGACAAAGAGAGCAGCGCGGCCAATGCCACGATGCCGGTAATTCCCTTGGATCTGGATGACATCTTGCCCTGACGACGAAAACAAAATCTGCGACGGATCACGCGAGGCGCGACACATTGAAAGGCACTACGCCAAAAATGTGACTGGCACCACGCCCTTTCGGTCACAGTTGGCTGAAACGAAACCGGCGCCCGTGAGGGCGCCGGCATATTCGGTTTCCAAAGATGAACAGCGGCTGACTGGACGTCAGGAGCTCGCGTTCAGCACGGTCACAGCACGACGGTTCTGCGACCAGCAGGAGATGTCGTTACACACGGCGACCGGGCGCTCCTTGCCGTAGGAGATCGTGCGCATGCGGTTCGGATCGATGCCGCGCGAGGTGAGGAACGAACGCACCGACTGGGCTCTGCGGGCGCCGAGCGCGATGTTGTATTCGCGGGTGCCGCGCTCGTCGGCGTGACCTTCGATGGTGAAGGAGTAGCGCGGATAGGTCTGCAGCCACTGCGCCTGCTTCTCCAGGGTCACGATCGCCTGCGGGGTCAGATCGGTCTGGTCGCTCTCGAAGAACACGCGGTCGCCCACGTTCACCACGAAATCCTGCTGGCTGCCCGGGGTCGCCGCACTCGCATTGGCGTCCAGACCTGCATTGGTCTTGGCACACGCCCCCATCGACAGCGCGATGGCAACCACCGCGGCCAGCTTCAATCCCTGGAGGATACGCATAGGATTAGTCATTCCGGAGCCTCCACGCTCACGTTCGTCCACTGCTGTCCGGTCTACAGGGGGTTGGTTAAGCGAACGTTCCGTCAACCTTATCGGAACCTTGCCTCGGCCGGTCAAATGCCCCCAACCAGCGAAAAGCACCCATTGTGGTTAATGGGTTGTAAATGTGGCGCAAGGGTGAAGGCAAGCCGCATGAGCCGGCAAAATCATCGAATTCCGGGCCATTACGGGCTTTGGCGGGCTGCGCAAGGCGCGCCAACGGCCCGGAACAGTGCCGGTCAGACCAGGCTGGCGGGACTGAGCGGCGCTTGAACGAGCACAGGCCGGGACAGAGCCTGGGGCTGGCTATTGCGCTCGAACAGCATCCGCCGTTCGAACGCGCTTGAGCGCATGATGGGAAAGCGCGTCAGCACCTTCTCCCGAAGATTCTTGAAATCGGACGCCATCAACGACGTCTTCATCGTGTGCCAGCCGGGAAATGCGCGAGGTTCGGCGACCGGCTCATGCAAGAACACGCGCCGGTAAAACGGCTGGTGATCGGGCCGCACCATCGCAAGACCGGTATCGGCATTGAAATATTCGCAAGCCAGATAGGCCAGCCGCAGGGTGAGATAGGGCAGTTCCGGAAGCCGCCTGGCCTTCTCGGGATCGGCGGCAAGTCGCGCCGGATCGACGAAAACCTCGCCCCGATCGAGGCGCGCGTGGAGATGATCGCCGTACAATTCGGTCGAATAGGACATCCTGCATTCGCTCGTCAGGACGTGGATGCGGACCGAGCTGCACAGCTGTCCATCGACGTAAACGCCGAAGATCCAGACATTGGGCGCGTCATCATAGACGTCGCGGACCTGCTCCGACTCGGACGGCAAGATCAATCCGCCGTTCAAATACGCCTTGTAGCGCAGATGGTAGATCTCAGCTCTGTCTTCGGGAGTCTCGATCAGCCTGTAGTCGGTGCGATCGAACAACGCTGCTCCGCGCATTTGCGACGGCCTGCGCAGCTCGGGTTGAGACGACATCCGCTACTCCAAAACTTCCAATCAACTTCCGCGAGTACGCAAAAGATTAAAGGTTCCTTAACACAATTGCAAAGGGTTAGAACTGTTAGGGTTAAGGGTTGTGGCTCGCAACTGCTTCGCGAAATACTTGGAAATATTGGGAAAATAGCGATGAGCGGATGCGCGGGAACTTACCCGAGCGAGCGTGAGGAGACGACGATCAGCTGCTCCTGCACGCGCTTGCCATGCGAGGCACTGAGCAATTGCCTGATACGGACGGCCGGAACCGGTCGGCTGAACAGGTAGCCCTGCCCTTCGGACACGGTGCCGTCGGCGCTGATCAGCTCGAGCTGCTCGTTGGTCTCGATGCCCTCGACCACCACGGCCATGCCGAGGTCGGCCGACAGCCGCGCCACGCCGCGCAACAGCGTCAGCGGCCGGTCGGTGTCGATCCCTTCCAGGAAGGACCGGTCGATCTTGACCTTCTGCATCGGGAAGTTGTGCAGATAGCTGAGGCTCGAATAGCCGGTGCCGAAATCGTCCAGCGAGATGCGCACGCCGAGCGCATGCAGCTGCGAGAGAATGTCGTGCGTGAGCTGCGTATTGCGCAGCAGTGACGATTCGGTGATCTCGATCTCGAGCCGATGCGCCGGCAGGCCCGACACTTCGAGCGCGTAGCGAATCTCGCTCAGCACGTCGCGCTGGTGGAATTGCTGCGGCGAGAAGTTGACGGCGACGCTGACACCCTCCGGCCACTTCATGCATTCCATGCAGGCACGGCGCAGGATCCAGCGGCCGAGATCGACGATCAGGCCCATGTCCTCGGCAACCGGGATGATGTCGACCGGCGAGACCGTGCCGCGCACCGGATGATTCCAGCGCAGCAGCGCCTCGCAGGTGGAGATCTTGCCGGACTTCAGATTGACCAGCGGCTGGTAGAACAGCTCGAATTCCTCGTTGGCGAGGGCCTTGCGCAGGTCGAGTTCGAGGATGCGTCGCGCTTCCGCGGTTGCCGCCATCTCGTCGCGGAAGAAACAGAACGTGCCGCGGCCGTCGGCCTTGGCACGGTAAAGCGCCATGTCGGCGTTCTTGAGCAGCGTATCGGCGCTGGCGCCCTCCGGCGAGGTCAGCGCGATGCCGATGCTGGCGCCGATCTCGACCAGATGATTGTCGATGCGGTAGCGCTCGCTCAGGCGCTCGACGATACGGCGAGCAAGGCTCGCGGCATCCTCTGGCACGCTGATATTCTGCTGGAATACGACAAACTCGTCCCCGCCGAAGCGGGCGACGAAATCCTCCGGCCGCAGCATCTCGCGCAGGCGGTTGGCAACCGCGCAGAGGAGCTGGTCGCCACAGGGGTGGCCGAGCGTGTCGTTGACCTGCTTGAACTGGTCGAGGTCGATGAACAGAAGCGCGGACAGCCGCGCGCTATGGTGCGAGGCCGCCAGCAGCGATTCGATCTCGTTGCGGAAATGCACGCGATTGGGAAGCGCGGTCAATTCGTCGTAACGAGCCAGATGGGTGATCTTGGCCTCGGCATTGCGCCGCTCGGTGACGTCCTCGAGAAGGACCACCGCGCCGCCGTCGGCCATCGGCTGGACCGTCCAGGACAATGACCGGTTTCTCTCAGCATCGGGATCGACAGTCACGATCTGGTTCGCATGCGCGTTCTCGATCTCGGCGACGATCATCTCGCCGCTTGCGGCCGAGATGGAGCCCGAGCTGACGCACGCGGACAGGATGTCACGCGCGGTCGAGCCGCTCCGGACGAGACCATCGGGGAGATCCAGCATGTCGCTGAACCGGTGATTCATCACTGCGAGCTGCCGGTCGACGCGGAACATGCACAGACCGTGCGGCATGTTGTTCAGGGCAGTATCGAACTGGCCGGCGAGCGCCGATTCTCGTTCGCGGGCCACGACGGCCCGCATGAAGATTTTGTGCAGATTGCCCGAAAGCTGCATGATCGCCAGCAGGAACGCCGCGCTCACGAACGCCATCGCGATGTAATAGGGCGTGCCGCGGACCGCGAGGGCGATCACCGCGGGACCGAATTGCAGCAGCGCCTGCTGGTGAAATATCGATGGCCGTCCGTACGCCCTGCCCGCGCCTCCCGCCACGATCCCGGTGGTGACGGACAGCGCAATGAGATGGACGACGGCATCGTCGTTGCTCAACAAGGCGGTCGAGCACCAGGTGCCGATCGCAGCCGCCTGAATCAGCGCTCCGATGCGATAGCGCTGCTGCCACTTGCCGGCTTCTTCAGCCGTGAGATCCGACTTGCGGGGATCGAAGCGTCGAAGATCGAACACACGGATCGCGCCCGCAACGACAAGAAACAGGACGCATCCCCAGAGCAGGGTTTGTCCCGTCTTCAGCGCGGTCATGCCCGCCGCAAAGGCGACGAAGACGATGCCGGCCAGCAACGGGCCGGACGCCTCGAACAGCGAATCGATCAGCGCCGCCGAAAGCTTCGTGGGCTTTTGATCAATCCCGCCGGTCTGGTCTGCGAACTGCATTTTGGTTTGTACGCGCGTCCTGTTTGGCGCGTACTTTTACCCACAGCAGATGAAGCCTTTCTGAGGGAACATCGTTAAAGTCGAGTTGTTTTTCGGCAATAGCGAAACTGTTTCTGCTGAAAAATCAAGCAACTAGGCAAGCCTTGCCGGGCACAAGATGAAGGAAAGCTTGCCGCGCATGCAGAAAGCCGAAAAGTTCGCGGATTTTTCGAAATAGATCGCGCGCTTCCCAGCGCGCGATCGAGCTACTGGCCCGCGGTCGCTGAGAGCAACGGCGACCACGCCGGATCGGAGGCGAAGCCGGGCGTCGGCACCTTTTGTTCAAAGCGACCGGAGATATCGACGCTGAACAGCGACGGTCCGGAATTGCCGCCGGGATCGCGGAAGAACATCACGACGCGTCCGTTCGGCGAAAAGGTCGGGCCTTCGTTGTGGAAGCCGGACGTGAGCAGCCGCTCGCCACTGCCATCAGGCTTCATGACGCCGATCGAGAACTGCCCGCCACCTTGCCGGGTGAAGGCGATGTAGTCGCCGCGCGGCGACCACACCGGCGTCGAATAGGTGGCATTGTTGTCGTCCTTCGAGAAGGAGATGCGCTGCGCCTGTCCGCCGCCCGCCGCCATCACATAGATCTGCGAACGGCCGCCGCGATCGGATTCGAAGCAGATGCGGGTGCCGTCGGGCGAATAGGACGGAGACGTGTCAATCGCCGGCGTATCGGTGAGGCGCGTGGTCGAGCGCGAGCGCAGATCCATCACAAACAGGTTGGAATTGCCGCCCTGCTGCAGGCTCATGATGACGCGCTGGCCGTCCGGCGAGAAGCGCGGCGCAAAGGTCATGCCTGGGAAGTTGCCGACGATCTCGCGTTGGCCGGTCTCAATGTTGAACAGATAGACCTTCGGGTCGCCCTGCCCGAACTCCATGTATGTGATCTCTTGCGAGTTCGGCGAGAAGCGCGGCGTCAGCACGAGGTCGGAGCCGCGGGTGAGGTAGCGCACATTGGCACCGTCCTGGTCCATCATGGCGAGCCGCTTGACGCGGCGCTCCTTCGGCCCGGTCTCGTCGACGAACACGACGCGGCTATCGAAATAGCCCTTCTCGCCGGTCATCTGCTCGTAGATCTGGTCGGAGATGATGTGGGCGATGCGGCGCCAATATTCCGGCGAGGTGAAATATTGCTGGCCCGCGAGCTGCTGGCCGGTCACCACGTCCCACAAGCGGAATTCGGCCTTGAGGCGGCCGTCCTGCTGCCGCGTCATGCGGCCGGTGACGAGGGCCTGGGCGTTGAGCGTCTTCCAGTTCTGGAATTGCGGCGCGACGTCGATGTTGCTGATGCGCTCGATGAAGGCGGCCTGGTCGATCGGGGCAAACAGGCCCGAGCGCTTCAGATTGTTGGTGATGACCTGGGTGACGCCATTGCTGACCTCGCCGTCAGCGGGCGAGCCGGGCACGAAATTCGTGATCGCGATCGGGATCGGCCGAAACTCGGTGGGATCGATGCGGAGACGGCCTTGCTGCGGTTGCTGGGCGAAGGCCTGTCCACCCCCGAGCAACGCAAGCGTAGACCCGGTCAGAGTCATGAAGCGGCGGCGGTTCATCGATCGAACGTCATTCATTGCAAAATTCTTTTGTCCGGATGTCACAACATGTCTTTCAGGCCGAAAGTCATCGGAATGAGCTTCCAGCTGTCGTATTGCTGCTTCGGCAGGAACGAATAGACCTGGCACTGCACGATGGCGCGCTTGGCGCTCTCTGCCACGGCCTGCGCGATGGACCGCGACGGTCCGCGCACCGCGACGATGACGGGCTCGGAGGCGAGCGATCCGTCGATCTTCATGGGAATGTCGATGTCGGCTTCATACAAATTGGCGTCCTGCCCGTTATAGGTGGGCGTGAAGCAGCGTTTGACCGCGCCCTGGAATGCACCTTGCCAGGTCGCGATGTTGTTGGCGGCTGTCCCAGACGTCGAGCCCAGCGACGCCGACGCATTCAGCGCTGAGCCCGTGAGCTCATGCCGGGTCGCGGCACGCTTGTCGAGGTCGCGGGCGATCTGCGCGGGATCGAAGGTGCGCTCCTTCGGTTTCGGCTGCTGCTGCGGCTGCACCGCGGCAACCTTCTGCTCCACGGGCTTGGGCGGCGGCTTCTTGGTGTCCAGCTTCTTCTGGAGCTCGGCGATCGGATCTTCCTTGGCCGGGTCAGGCTTCTTCTCCTGCGGCTTCGGCTCTTCCTTCGGCTTGGTCTCCGCAACGGGCTTCGGCGGATCGGGCTTCTTCTCGACCGGCTTTTCGACAGGCTTCGGCGGCGGCGGCGTATCCGGGGTCGAGTTGGTCTTGATCAGCTCTTTCTTCTCGGTGACCTTGCCGACGGAATCTTCCTCGGGCTTGGCCTCGGCGACCTTCTCGACCTTGGGCTTCGGCTCTTTCTTGTCGCCGGTCTTCTGCCCCGACATCATCTGCGCGAGCTGATCTGTCGAGATGATGTCGACCGGGAGCGACTCCTCCGGCGCGATGTAGGCCTTGCTGCTAAAGGTGAGCAGGCCCCATCCCAGCACGAGGACGTGGAGGACAATCGACGCAACGAGTGTCTTGTCGACGTTCACCTTCACTGGCCTAAGACCCCTGATCCGCTTCGGTGACGAGCGCCAGCTTCTTGAATCCCGCGCCCGACAGCAGGCCCATCACCTTGGCGACCGTGCCGTAATCCGCCTTCTTGTCGGCGCGGAGATAGATGCGCTCCTCGAGGCCGCCGCGCGCGTCCGTGATCGCCTTCAGCTTGGGGATCAGTTCGTTGATCGCGATCTCCTGGTCGTTGATGAACACCTTGCCCTTGATATCGACCGACATCTGGATCGGCTTCTGGTCGTTCTGCTCGAGGCTCTTGGCCTGGGTCTGCGGCAGGTCGAGCGGCACGCCGACGGTGAGCAGCGGTGCCGACACCATGAAGATGATGAGCAGCACCAGCATCACGTCGACCATCGGCGTGACGTTGATCTCGGCCATGACCGGCTTGCGCCGGCTGCGGCGCCCGCCGCCTCCGGACGAACTGGCAACGTTCATGCCCATGGCTTGGTGCCCAATCTCGCCTTCACACTATACATGCCGTCCGTCAGCCCCGCTCGTCGATCTGGCGGGACAGGATGGCTGAAAATTCATCAGCGAAGCCCTCGAGCCGCTGGGCCTGCCGGTTCACCTCGGAAGTGAACTTATTGTAGAAAATAGTGGCAGGAATTGCGGCAATAAGGCCGACCGCGGTCGCAAACAGCGCCTCCGCGATACCGGGCGCCACCACCGCCAAAGAGGTATTTTTCGACGCCGCGATCGACTGGAAGCTCGACATGATGCCCCAGACCGTGCCGAATAGGCCGACGAAGGGGCCGGCGGAGCCGACGGTCGCGAGCACCAGCAGGCGGCGTTCCAGCCGCTCGACCTCGCGGGCGATCGAGACGTTCATGACCTTGTCGATGCGCATCTGGAGCCCTGCGACCGAGCGGGCATGGCTCTCGAACGAGCGTTTCCACTCACGCATCGCCGCAACGAAACAGGCCGCCATCGAATGGGTCGGCTTGGCCGAGAGCGTGCGATAGAGCTCCTCGATCGACTCGCCGGACCAGAAGGCCTGCTCAAACCGGTCCATCGAGCGGCGGGTGCGGGCATAGAGGAAGATCTTGTCGATCGCGATGGCCCAGACCCAGACCGAGCAGGACAACAGGCCCAGCATGACGCATTTCACGATCCAGTGAGCCTGCCAGAACAGCGCGATCAGCGACACGTCGGCGGAGGCGGCAACCGGAAGGGCAGACTGAGCCACGTCGGCCGGATTCATTAGAAATATCCTCTCAAGGTGACCGTTTTTGGCGATCGTTACCTATGTCCCGGCCCGCTTATGGCGGCCGGTTCCCCAATGCCCGCGCTAACATCGGCGCGGCCGGCAAGCCCGCTCAAAGCCTTGTCTTTCTGGGGTGCAGGGGCTCGTCCAAAGCCGCCGCCTGCATTCCCTGCCAAGATGTCAAAACTATGGGCCTCGACGACAGCTCCGGGCGCGATTGTCCGTCGTTACCAGAGCCCGGCGATGGTTAATGCGGGGTTACCAGGGGCAAATTTGGCTGCGGAAAAGGGTTACGGTGCAGGGGGATGGGAGGGGCATTGCCCGCCAGCAATCCCGCCGCTGGCCGGTACGATTGCTGCGACCCGGCTGACCCATGTGCAGGGCGTCGTGCTCCAAGGCCCGGCCGACCCGGGACCGGAACTCGATTTCGAGATCTACTACCCAACGAACTCCGAAGCGGTCCCTCGTTGGCGGACCTTCTTCGAGGAATCTGCGGGACCCACTCAGGCCACGCTCGTCGCTGTGCTGCGATCTTCCGCAAGCGTCCGTTGCAATGTCTCAACGAAGGTTACGAGCTGCGGCGCATATTTCTCGGATGCCACATCGCGGGCCGTGATGGAGAGACAGCCGACGGGACGCTTGCCGACGACCTCCTGCATCTGGCCGAAGGCCTGATCGCTGCCACCCCCGCCGAGCGTACAAAAGAACGCCACGGCAGGAAGTCTTGGCTTGTTTGCCAGCAGGTAAGCCCGGACGGGCGAAGATAGTGACCAGGCCCAGACCGGAGTTCCGATCACGATGAGATCGTAGAGCGATGGATCGCTAGCGCCCGCGACGATGCGCGATGGAACCTGCCGTCGCGCATCGATCACGGACCGCAGATAGCCAAACATCCCGCTTCGGCTGCTGGTCTCGACGACCTCTTCGCTGTCACAATGCAATGCAGCCGCGAGTGATTTGGCAACCTTGCGTGTCGTTCCGGTCCGAGAATAGTAGACCACGAGAATCCTTGCATCCGCCATTGATGCGCTCCTCCCTCGTGCACAAGGAACTACATCTCGATTGTGTTGATGGCGGTTTGATCCTCGTCAACAAGCAGGCAATTGAATGGGCCATTTGAGCGAAACATCCTGAAGCTTCGTCTCCCGAGATTGAAAGCTGCGGGATGATCCGATCCGCCCGTCACGCCGCCGGGAGAGGCTCGGGACAATTGGTCAATCGCGCGGGATTGCCGACCGCGGTGCAGCCGGCGGGCACGTCCGATGTCACGACCGTATCGGCGCCAATCTTGGCGAAATCACCGATCCTGATATCGCCGAGAATGGTCGCGCCGCCGCCGATGTAGACGCCACGGCCGATCCGCGGCGAGCGTGCCGGCAGCTCACTGTCGCGACCGATGCTGACGTTCTGGAGGATGGTGACCTCGTCGCCGATCACGACATTGGCGCCGATGACGATGCCGGTGGCGTGGTCGAGATAGACGGCCGATCCGATTGCCGCTGCGGGATGGATGCTGACCTGAAGAACGTTCGAGGCCTCGTTTTGAAACAATAGCGCCGCGTCGCCATGGCCCTGACGCCAGAGCCAGTTCGAGATGCGCCAGGCCTGCAATGCGACGTAGCCTTTGTAATGCAGCAGCGGCGGCAACAAGGAGGTGATGGCCGGATCGCGCAGTGTGATCGAACGCAAATCGCGCCCGGCCGCTGCGATCAGGTCCGGCTCGTCGCGAAAAGCATTGCGCGAAAGGGCCGTGAAGCGCGTGCGCTCGGCGGCACTGCGGCCAAGGCGATGCCCGATCAGATCGGCGAGGGCAGCTGCAAAATCATCATGGGCGAGAATGGCACGGGCAAGGGCCTGGCCAAACACCGGATCGGCATCCGCCGCGCGCTGCGCCTCGCCGCGAATGGTCCGCCAGAGGCTCTCGCTCGTCATGATCGCAGCCTGTGCCATCGTCGCCTCCGCGCCCTGCCCACGACGACGGATATAGGCCGTCCCGATCAAGGTGCCAGGGATGCAGGCGGGATGGCGCTCCGCCGGGGCGCGCGGCCTGGCCGGACCCGTTTGCGCACGTCGATCGCGTAGAACCAGCCGCCCGCAGCGATCGCGGCAGGAAGGATGAAGAGCGCAAAATCACGGAGCAGGATCATGGGTCGAGGCTCGCTTTGGCAAAACTGATGGCGCGGTCGAGCGCGAGCGAGGCCAGAAAATAGAGCAGGCAACTGAGAAAGAATTTCCAGGACTCGCCGACCTGCCAGTGCGGATAGAGCTCGACCGTGGTCGGCCATCGATTGAGAAATGCGATCACCAGCGGAATGGAGCCACCGAACCGGCCGAACAGCGCGCTGCCGCGCTCCAGCAGCGCAATGCGCTGATCGATCTCTTTGCGTTCGGCGTTGGTCATGGTCAGACCCGTCGGCGCGGCAGGCGCTGTCGGCGATTGGTCGCGCCACGGACCGATCGGGTTCTACGGCGTCGGGCGGTTCTCAGGATGGTCGTAGACGACGCCGCAAAACCGATGGCCGCAGACGCGGAAATGGCAGTCGGGGTCGCCTGCGCATCCGCCATAGACGGAGCTGATAAAGGCCAGCACCGCGAACGCGGTCACGCCGAGCAGCAGGCGGGTGGTGAGGTCCATAGGCTTTGGTGTCGGCCGACCGTGCGCTGGTTCGGAGGTCAAGCTTCCCCAAAAACCAAACCGCCCGCCTGCGGGGTGCGCGGGCGGGCGGCTCGGGGCCATCAGGACTTTGGGGGCATGCGCCTGAAGGCTTTGAGTTAGAGATCAACCCTGCGGCTGGTCGGTCGGCGGCGGGGTCGGCCGCGTCTTGTGCTGGGCCATGAACTGGTCGAACTCTTCCTTGTCCTTGGCGTGGCGCAGACGGTCGAGGAAGTTCTTGAACTCGACCTGCTCTTCCTCGAGCCGGCGCAGCGTTTCGCTACGATACTCGTCGAAGGCGCGGTTGCCGGAGGTCGGCGGACCGAAACCAAAGCCGCCGAAGCCGCGGCGCTCCATGCGATCGCGCATGCGGTCCATCTTGTACTGCATCCGCTCCATCTTGTTCTGCCAGCGATCTGAGTTGCTCCAGCACGACATTCTTCTGCTCCCGAGTGTGAAAAAGAGAAGTGCGAGTCCGATCGGCCACCAAATGATGAAGCCGAGAATGGTCACGGCAATCCAACCAGGATGCCAGGGCGTATCGAGCATGTGAGGCCGCTCATACTGCTGGTGTTGGTCCGAGGGGCCGCGCCAGCGATTGACGTCAGCGGTGTAGGCCATTTCCCATCTCCATCACGGCATCGCGCCGTTGTGAATGTAAATAACATTTACATAGCTAGACCATCCCGCGATTTTGTCAAGCTGACCGCCTGACAAGCCCGCGTGATTATTTGCGCAACTTTATTTCGGCTTGCCCCAGGAGCCGCCCGGCGGGACCCCGAAACCAGAGGATGCCTCCGGCGGCACCGGCGGTGGCTCGGCGCTCTTCGCCTGTGGCCTGCGGTCGGTCGGGAAGCCGAGGCCGCGCAGATAGATCAGCACCTCGGCCTCCAGCAGTTCGTCCGGCGACATCGGCAGCTTGCGTCGCGCAGCATCACCACGCGAGAACAACGAGGCGACGCCGTGCGCCATCGACCAGATGTGGAGCGCCATCATCATCGCCGGCGGCCGCGGCGTGCCGGGCGAGGCGAGCGCCGCAAGACGCTCCGCGGCGGCGCGAATGACGTTAAAAGCACGCTCGCTTGCAGCCTGTAGCGCTGCATTGGCATCGACCGGCAGGCCGGATTCGAACATCGCGTTGTAGAAGGCCGGCTCCTCGCGGGCGAAGGCGAGATAGGCCCGGCCGACGCGCTCGAACGCGGTGACGGTGTCGGGACGCCCGTCGTCCCAGGCCTCGGTCAGCCGCGCCTCGAACTGCTCGAAGCCGCGCTGCGCAATCGAGGACAGCAACTCATCACGGTCACGAAAATGCCGGTAAGGCGCCGCGGCGCTGACGCCGGCCATGCGCGCGGCATCGGCGAACGTGAAGCCGGCCGCCCCCTTCTCGGCGATCAGCCCGAGGGCGGCCTGCAGAAGTGCTTCCTTCAGATTGCCGTGGTGATAGCCGCGCTCGGCGCGGCGCTGCTCCTTGCGCCAGCTCATGTGAACGATCTTTACATGAGCTGGGCGTGAAGGTCACTAGGCCCTGCCCGTCATTCCGGGGCGATGCGCCAGCCACCCCGGAACAATCAGAGGGCGCTAGCCGCCCGGAATCGGCAGCACCGGCATGATTTCGACGCGCTCGCCGGGGAAGATCGCGAAATGCGGGTGGTTCTCGAACATTTTTGCGGCCGCCTCGTGCGAGGCGGCGCTAACGACCGTGAACGCGCCCATCTCGTTGGCGATGTCGGCAATGCCCTTGCCGTCAACCTTCTTGGTCTTGCCGAGCGGACCGCCCATCGCCTGGATCGCGCCCTGATGCTTCTCGACCCAGCCCTTCCAGGCCGCCATGCCCTCCATCTCCTTCGCCTTGCGCTCGGCGTCGGACATCGCATTCCACGCAGCCATTTTCGGACTGGTCTTGCTGCCGAGGAAGACGGCGAGATAGGTATCGTTGCTCATTGGTTTGCTCCCTGTTGATGGATGGACGAAGCCGCGAAGTCTTGGCGGCGGCTAGTTCTTCAGGTTTTCGAAGCCGGCAGCGGCTGCCTGCACGTCAGGGGGAAAGTCGGACATCTCCTGCACCTGGCGGATCTCGATGATTTCATTGGCGGAGGCCGGGCACTTCTTCGCCCACGCAATCGCCTCCTCGCGCGAGCCGACCTCGATCATCCAGTAGCCGCCCAGCACTTCCTTGGCTTCGGTGAAGGGGCCGTCGGTCACGACAGGCAGGCCGGTCGCGAACGAGACGCGGGCGCCCATCGACGGCGGATGCAGGCCGTCCAGCGTGATCAGCACGCCGGCATCCTTCAGCGCCTCATTGTAGCGCATCATCGCGGCGACGCGTTCGGGATCGAGTTGCACGTCCGCCGGCGCGGTCTCGTAGCCGAGCGGGATCATCAGCATCATGAATCGCATGCGGTTCCTCACCAAAGCGCGCCTTCTGACCCGCGCTCACTTCTAAGACGAACGACCTTCTCCGAGGCCGACATGGCCGCGAAAATTATTGCGGACGTCACGGTCCGGAACCGGCACGGCGCATGGCGGAGGCATCCGTGCGGGCCCCGCCCCAGGCCCGCGCTGCGTCAACACGCCGCGCAAAATAATGCCAATGGGTCCCGTACAAATACGTGTCGGCCAATGAATTCCGCCGTGCATATGAATCGGGAACGTGTGCTTGCTGAAGGACATGGCCACAGCACGTCCAACTGCGGAGCCGATGCGGCTCATGGCAAGTGTTTACGGTTGCTCAAGAAGCCCATGCAACTTTTCGGAACAAGACAAACGGTCTGGCAATCCAGCCGATTCGGGTTGGGAACGTTGCGGAGCAAACGTGTTCAATTTTCAAAGCAAGAAGGTGAGGCACGCGGTCGCAGAGGTCGAGGCGCTCGATCGGTCGCAGGCCGTGATCGAGTTCGGTCTCGACGGCACCATCCTCGATGCCAACGAAAACCTGCTGAAGATGAGCGGCTATTCACTCGCCGAGATCAAAGGCAAGCACCACAGCATCTTCGTCAGCCCGACCGAGCGCGAGAGCGCCCGCTATCGTGATTTCTGGGCCAGCCTCAATCGCGGCGAGTTCCAGACCACGCAGTACAAGCGGTTCGGCAAGAACGGCAAGGAAGTCTGGGTCCATGCCTCCTACGCGCCGCTGCTCGACGAGAACGGCAAGGTGGTCTCCTTCATCAAGTTCGCCACCGACATCACGGCGTACAAGATCAAGACCATGGAAGATGCCGGCAAGATCGCGGCGATCAATCGCGCCCAGGCCGTGATCGAGTTCCAGGTCGACGGCACCATCATCACCGCCAACGAGAATTTCCTCGGCGCGATGGGCTATTCGCTCGACGAGATCAAGGGCAAGCACCACAGCATGTTCGTGACGCCGGAGGACCGCGCCAGCGCGGCCTATGGCGCGTTCTGGGCCAAGCTGAACCGCGGCGAGTTCGAGGCCGCCGAATTCAAGCGGATCGCCAAGGGCGGCCGCGAGATCTGGATTCTCGCCAGCTACAATCCGATCCTCGACGAGACCGGCAAGCCGTTCAAGGTGGTCAAGTTCGCGACCGACGTCACCGCACAGAAGATGAAGGCCGCCGACAATGACGGCCAACTCGCCGCAATCCAGAAATCGCAGGCGGTGATCGAGTTCAACATGGACGGCACGATCCGCACCGCAAACCAGAATTTCCTGAAGGCGATGGGGTATTCGCTGGCCGAGATCAAGGGCCAGCACCACTCGATGTTTGTCGAGCCGAGCGAGAAGAACGCGCCGGCCTACCGCCAGTTCTGGGAAACGCTTGGCCGCGGCGAATTCCAGGCCGCCGAATATAAACGCATCGCCAAGGGCGGACGCGAGATCTGGATCCAGGCATCCTACAACCCGATCCTCGATCTCAACGGCAAACCCTACAAGGTGGTGAAATATGCCACCGACGTCACCGCGCAGGTCATCGGCCGCAAGAAAGCCGACAATGCGCGTGGACTGATCGAGGCGGTCGCGGCCGGCAGCGAAGAAATGAGCGCATCGATCCGCGAGATCTCCGAAACCATGGCGAAGTCGCGCGAGAACTCCAAGGTCGCGGCCTCCAGGGTCGAGGCCGCCGACGGCCAGGCGCAGAGGTTGAATGCGGCCGCGCAGGCCATGAGCGGGATCGTCGAGATGATCGCCGGCATCACCAGCCAGATCAATCTGCTGGCGCTCAACGCCACGATTGAATCGGCACGTGCAGGCGAAGCCGGACGGGGCTTCGCGGTGGTCGCCTCCGAGGTGAAGAACCTCGCCAACCAGGCCAAGCAAGCCACAGACACCATCACCTCCGAAATCGACGCGCTGAACACCATCTCAGGCGACGTCGCTAGCTCGCTCACTGCGATCAAGGCCGCGATCGCCGGCGTCAACGAGTTCATCGCCACCACGGCCGCCGCGGTCGAGGAACAGAGTGCGGTGACCGCGGACATGTCGGCCAACATGCAGCGGGCATCGGCGGAGCTGGCTTAAGGCGCTCGCTGTTTCGCTATCCCCGTCATCCTGAGCGCTCGCTGTCCCTACAGCGTCATTGCGAGCGTAGCGAAGCAATCCAGAATCCCTGCATAGTAAAGACTCTGGATTGCTTCGCTACGCTCGCAATGACGGAGCGGCTCGATCAACATAGCCCTTCCTCACCGGCGCTAAAGCGCAGTAAAAGGAGCGCGCGCTCACGCGCCTCTCTTCTACACAGGACACAACAATCCATGCCGCAAGCCCCGCAAAAAGTCGCCCTCGTCACCGGAGCCGCGCGTGGCATCGGGCTTGCGACAGCCAAAAAATTCCTAGCCGAGGGCTGGCGCGTGGCGATGCTCGACATCGAGGGCGAATTGCTGAGCCGCGCGGTCGCCGAGATCGACCGGAGCGAGGCGACGCTGGCACTCACCTGCGATGTCTCGGACGCGACCGCGGTCGGTGCCGCAATGACGGCGCTCGAGCAGAGCTTCGGCCGGCTCGATGCCCTGGTCAACAATGCCGGCATTGCCGTGTTCGCGCCGCTGATGGAGACGTCGGAGGCCGACTGGCGCCGCGTGCTCGAGGTCAATCTCACCGGGCCGTTCCTCTGCACCAGGGCGGCCGTGCCGCTGATGCGCGAGGCCGACGGCGGTGCCATCGTCAATATCACCTCGATCTCGGCCGTCCGTGCCTCGACCTTGCGCTCGGCCTACGGCACCAGCAAGGCGGGGCTCGCGCACCTGACAAAACAGCTCGCGGTCGAGCTCGCCTCGCTCAACATCCGCGTCAACGCGGTCGCGCCCGGGCCGGTCGACACTGCTATGGCAAAGCAAGTGCACACCAAGGAAATCCGCGCGGACTATCACGACGCCATCCCGCTCAACCGCTATGGGCTGGAGGAGGAACTGGCGGAGGCGATCTACTTCCTGTGCTCGGAGCGCGCGAGCTACATCACCGGCCAAATTTTGGCCGTCGATGGCGGTTTCGATGCCGCGGGCATCGGCCTGCCGACGTTGCGAGGGCAACGACGGAACGGGTAGGCGCAGACTTGTCGGGTGGACAAAGTCGCGATGCGCCGTTCCCGCCATCGTCACAGGAGTTGCTGTGACAATGGTGGGCACGCTACGCTATGCCCACTACGAAACCGAGTTGGTGGAGTGCTTCATGCGACGCGTCACCTTCTTCAGTGCCCTGATGCTCGCATCCGCACTGTTCGCCTCCGCACCCGCCAAGGCGGAGATCCGCATCATCCAGAGCCCAGGCGGGCAGGTCGGACCGTTCCTTGATCTGTTCGAGAAGGTGCGCGCGAGCGGCGAGCGTGTCGTGATCGACGGTCCGTGCCTGTCCGCCTGCACACTGGTGCTCAGCATCGTACCGGGCGAGCGGATTTGCGTTACCAGGCGCGCCGTGCTCGGTTTCCATGCCGCGCGTTCGGTTGACCGGCGTGGACGCTTCTACGCCGAACCGGAAGCATCCGAAGCCGTGCTCGAAGCCTATCCCGGCCCGGTGCGTGACTGGATCAGCCGCCGCGGCGGCCTCACCTCTCGATTGCTCTTGCTGAGGGGCCGCGACCTCGCCGCAATCTATCCTCGCTGCCGGTGAGGATCAGCGACTATGAGGCGCGGGTCATCGCTACCGCGAGATTGTCGTCGTACGGGTCATTGTCGTTCGCAGCATCGCTCGCGAACTGACCAAAGTGATGCCTAGAAGAATCTCTCGATCGTCTGCGCCAGCTCCAAGCTCGCGCAAATGAGCATTCCCCACAGTGCAAAGTTGATTTGTAGCGCCGCCACCATCGGTCGCTCCCTTCCGAGTTACGTCCACCCTGGTTTTTAAACTTTATGAAGGAATTATTAGCGGATTCTCGCGCGACGTGCACAGCCTAATATTGCGCCAGTTGTTGTGCGTTGCGATCCTCTTCATTCACGAAGCGGCCTCACTGCTCTCGCAATGTGATGCGAATCAAGATTTCAGATTCAGCCTCGCCGGCGGTGTCATTTCTTTGGGTTCCATTTGATTGGCGCGAAGCAGAACGTCCTGCGCAGCTTTTGCCTGTCGCGTGGAACACCGAAAGTCCAGCATGATACGACACATCTTCGTCTTGCTTAGTTTTTGCGCAGTGCTCGTGGGATGCGCGGCCGCGCCGGCGGCGGAGCGGCGATCAATCGCGTGGGACGGGCTCGGTCAGGATCCAAATCGTCCTGCCGTCACAAAGCGTCGCGTTGCCGGTCGCGCAACGCCAGAGACCGATCCTAATCTTGAGAGGCAACGAGTGCTGGCCACGTTGCGTCCTTATTCCGACGCATGGTGGGCGGTACAGGACGAGATCGAGGCCGAGAACGACAGGCAGCTCGGCTCGAAGCTCGTGATCTGCCCCAGCTGCGTGACACGGCCGCCGAACGAAGAGACGACCGGATCGATCCGCTGACATGCACCCTCCTCTCTCGCGGCAAAGGAGAGAGGAAGGCGCAGCGCGGTGTATCAGCGGAACGACACGCTCACATTCCCTCGGCCGGGCAATTCACCATCCAGGGGATGCCGAACTTGTCGACGCACATGCCGAAGCCCTTGGCCCAGAAAGTCTTGCTGAAGGGCATCGTGACGGTGCCGCCGTCGGCGAGCGCGTTAAATTTGCGCTCGCCCTCAGCCAGGTCCATGACCGTGATCGAAATCGAAAAGCCCTGCGGCTTGTGAAAATGCTCAGCCGGCGTGTCGGAGGCCATCAGCACGCCACCGCCGGGCAACGTCATCCGCGCATGCATGATCGTCTTCTCCCGGCCGGGCGGTCCAGGAGGCATGTCCGATGGCGGCGCGTCCGAGAGGCGCATCAAGGCGTCGATCTTGCCGCCGAGAACCTTGGCGTAATAGTTGAACGCCGCTTCGCAGGTGTCCTGATAGAACAGATAGGTACTGAGCATCGCTTCTCTCCTCTTCGTTTCGCTGACCGTTTCCTGCCAGTCCTTGGGCGGCAGTTGGCGTTATTTCTCGGTGAGCTTCTTCAGGCTGGCGAGGCCGACCTCAAAGTCCTTGCCGATCATGGTGTCCATGTTGACGAAGACCTGCATCATCTTGGACATGAAGGGCGCTGGACCGTACATCGCCCATGTGACCAGCGTAGCATCGCCTTGCGGCACAAAAGTGAACTCGGCGGTATTGTGCCCCTCAAAGGGACGCTCGAAATCGAGCTTGATGCGGAGCTTCGACGGCGTGTTCGCCTCGAGGATCTCCATGTGGCCGGCGCCGACATTGTTGTTGCCGTCCCAGGCATAGGTCGCGCCCTTCCCTGACTCGGTTCCACCGTAGGTGCGCTTCATCGCGGGGTCCCGGTTTTCATAGGGGGACCAACTGGTCCAGAAGTGGAAATCGGCGACCATCGGATAGATCGCATCGGCCGGCGCCTTCAACGCGAGCGAACGTTCAACACGGAACGTGTCGGGCTTTGTGAGGGCGAAGACGACGATGCCCGCGATCCCGACGGCGACCACGATGGCGATGATGGCAACAGCTTTCAGCATGAATGGCTCCCTTGATACGGGATTAAGACGAAGGAGAGCCGCGCGGACCGACAATCTGGAAGAGATTTTCTTGCCCGTCATTCCGAGGCACCGGAAGGGTGAACCCGAAATCTCGAGATTCCGGGCTCGGTCCTGCGGACCGCCCCGGAACAACGGCTACGCCGTCATTTCGCCTTCACGCCCTGCTTGGCGCCGCTGTCCTTCGGCTGGCTATCCCGGATCAGGCGATCGATGTGCATGCGGATGTGGGCGGCTTCAGCGGAGGTGTTGGCGAGCGCGATGGCGCGGTCGAAGGCAACGCGCGCTTCGTCGCTGCGGCCGAGCTGCATCAAAAAGGCGCCGCGCACGCCGTAAAAATGGAAGTAATTGGCAAGCTTCGGCGCCAGCGGCTCGATCAGATCGAGCGCGGCCTGGGGCCCGCGCACCTTGGCCACCGCGACCGCCCGGTTGAGCGTCACCACCGGCGAAGGCTGCACGACTTCGAGCGCACCATAGAGCAGGTCGATCTGGGCCCAGTCGGTCTCGTCAGGCGTCGCCGCGCGCGCATGCAGCGCGGCGATCGCAGCCTGGATCTGGTAGGGCCCGCTGCGGCGGTGCCGCATTGCCTTGTCGATCAAGGCGAGGCCTTCCGCGATCATGGTGCCGTTCCACAGGGCGCGGTTCTGGTCCTCCAGCAGGATCAGCGATCCGTCTTCGGCAAAGCGCGCGGCACTGCGGGCATGCTGCAACAGGATCAGCGCCGTCAGCCCCATGATCTCCGGTTCGCTCGGGAACAGGCGCAACAACAGTCGCCCCAGGCGGATCGCCTCCTCGCACAGCGGCTTGCGGATCTCTGCGGTATCGCCACTCGCCGAATAGCCCTCGTTGAAGATCAAATAGATCATCGCGGCGACGCCAGCGAGCCGCTCCGAGCGCTCGACGGCGCCGGGCGTCTCGAACGGCGTCCCGGCTTCCGCGACCTTGGCCTTGGCCCGGGTGATGCGCTGCTCCATCGCGGCTTCCGAAACCAGAAAGGCGCGCGCGATCTGCTTCACGGTGAGACCGGAGACGATACGCAGCGCCAGCGCGATCTGCTGCGTCGCCGGCAGTTGCGGATGGCAGCAGATGAACATCAGCCGCAAGATGTCGTCGCGATAATGCGAGCCGTCGAGACGCTCGGCGAGCGCGCCTTCGGCATCGTCGAGATCGGAGATCGCCTGGTCGTCCTCCGGCAGCGGCTGCTGCTTGCGTGTGCGGCGAACCTCGTCGATGGCGACGTTGCGGCCGACCATGATCAGCCAGGCCGCGGGATCGCGCGGCGGCCCATTCTCCCGCCAGTTCTTGAGCGCGCGCAAGGACGCGTTCTGGAAGGCTTCTTCGGCCGTATCGAGATCGCGGAAATAGCGCAGCAGCGCGCCGACCGCCTGAGGTCGCGCCGAGGTCAGCGCGGTCTCGATCCAGCCAGTGTCGGCCTCGCTCACGCCGAAATTCCTCCCGGCCTGAACACGCCGACGGGACGCACCTCATAGGCGCCGCCGGGATTGGCAGCGCCGAGGTCGCGCGCGACGTCGAGCGCATCGTCGAGATTCTTGCAGTCGACGATATAGAACCCGAGCAGCTGCTCCTTGGTCTCGGCATAGGGGCCGTCGAGCACCAGCGGCGGGTCTTCCTTGCGCAAGGTCGCCGCAGCGGTGGTCGGCAGCAGCCGCGCCACCGGGCCGAGCCGGCCTTGGCTCGTGAGCTTGTCCTGCACCACGGCGAGCTTTTTCATCACGGCTTCGTCCTGGTCCTTGCTCCAGGAGCCGACGAAGTCTTCGTCATGATAGCAAAGGATCGCATAAAGCATGGGCAGTACCTTCCGGGAACGCTTGATTTGAAGACGATCCACTATGCCTCGCCCCGACAGGGCTGCGGAAAAAAATTGCGAGAAAAATCCGTCGGATCGTGCCAAGGAGGACCTGCAGAAGCGGAACCTTATGAGGCACTTCGAATGACCAAGGGCACACTGGCCGTCCTGATCAACAGCACGCAGCAGAATTGGCTGCCGGAGCGCTGGAAGGCCCGGTTCGATGCGGTCTGCGACGGCCGCCGCGTGGTGCTGCTACCGGATGCCTCCCTCGATCCCGCCGAGGTGCATTACGCCGCGGTGTGGAAGCCGGTGCCGGGCGACCTCGGCTCCTTTCCCAATCTGCGGGCGATCTTCAATCTCGGCGCCGGCGTCGATGCGTTGATGGCCGACAACAGCCTGCCCGACGTGCCGCTGGTGCGCGTCGCGGTGCCTGACCTCACCAACCGCATGACCGAATATGTCGTGTTGCACGTGTTGATGCACCATCGCCAGGAACTGTACCTGCGCCAGTGTCAGCGCGACAAACACTGGGAGCCGAAATATCAGTGGCCGGCGAGCGCGGTGACGGTCGGCGTCATGGGCCTGGGCACGCTCGGCGCCGATGCAGCCGACGTGCTGCGGCGGCTCGGCTTCCGCGTCGCCGGCTGGAGCCGCAGCCCGCGCAGCATCGCGGGCGTCGAGTGCTTCCACGGCACCGCCGGGATGGTCGCGTTCCTGCGCAAGACCGACATCCTGGTGTCGCTGCTGCCGCTGACGCCGGACACGCACGGCATTCTCAACCGCGAGGTCTTCACCAAGCTCAACCGCACAAGCCCACTCGGTGCGCCCGTGCTGATCAATGCCGGCCGAGGCGGTCTTCAGAACGAGGCCGACATCCTGGCCTGCCTCGACGACGGCACGCTGGGCGCCGCCTCGCTCGACGTTTTCGTGCGGGAACCGCAGCCCGCGGACAGCCGGTTCTGGACCCATCCCAAGGTGGTGCTGACCCCGCACAACGCCGCCGACACTGACGCAGACGCGATCTCGGCCTATGTCGCCGAGCAGATCGAAAGGTTTGAGGCCGGTGAGGCGCTGGAGAATGTGGTGGATCGGATGCGTGGATATTGATGCACCACGCGCGCCACCCTCTCAGAGATCGACCACGATATAGGCGTCCTCGACCGTGACCGGATATCGCTCCGCCACATACGGTCCCATCACGAGGTCGGAGCCGGCTTCGAGTTTGACCTCGAAGCTCCGCACCTTGGTACGGCGCGGATCGCACCAGGATTGTCCGGTCGCCATGTCGAATTCCCAGCCGTGCCAGGGGCAGCGCAAAAATTCACCCCGTCGTTCCAGGCGGTAATCGCCCGGGCCCGATGACTGGCTGAGGCCGGTGACGACGCCGGAGCAGATCGCAGCTCCGCCGTGCGGACAGCGATTGAGCAGCGCATGAAAGCGCCCCTCGACATTGAACACGCCGATCTCGCGCCCGTCGACCACAACGACCTTGCGCGCGCCGGGCGGCAACTCGGCTGCCGGGCAGACCACATGGCGGCTCATGCGAGGCGATACAATGCCACTGCATTGTCCCTGAAGATCATGCGGCGCTGCGCCTCGGTCATCGAAAATTTGAAGGCAAAGGACGGATTGTCATAGTCCCAGTGCGGATAGTCGGATGAATAGAGCAGCCGATCCCAACCGATCCAATCGATGATCTCGACGATGTGGCGCGACTGCGCCGGCTCCTCGATCGGCTGCGTCGTCCACCAGATGTGCTCGCGCAGATATTCGGAGGGACGCCGCTTGAGATGTGCGACCTCCTTGCGGAATTTCTCGAAATGCTTGTCCATGCGCCAGGCAAGCGCCGGGGCCCAGCCGAAGCCGCCTTCGACCAGCACGACCTTCAGCTTCGGAAAACGCTCGAACACGCCCTCGATGATCAGGCTGCTGGCGAGCGCTTCCATGCACGCGACGAAAACATAGTGCTCCTGCAAATAGAAGGTCGGCCAGCCGGAGCCCGTGGAGGGATGGCCGCCATTGTAGCCGACCGGATGCAGACCGATCGGCAGGCCGGCGCGCTCCGCCGCCTCATAGATCGGCCAATAGCGCCGATGGCCCAGCGGGTCCGAGGGCCTCGACGACAGCATGATCTGCACATAGCGTCGATCACCGGCGCAACGTTCGATCTCGGCCACAGCCGCCTCGGGAAACTCCTGCGGCACGACGATGCCGGCGCGCAGGCGCGGCTCCTCGCGCACCCAACGATCGATCTGCCAGTCATTGGTGGCGCGCGACAACGCTGCCGCAAGACCGGGATTGCGCTCCTCCATGCCGCCCTTGCTGAGCGCCATCAGCAGGCCGAACTCGACATTGACGGGATCAAGATGCTGCTTGCGCAGGAGATCGAGATCCGATCCCGCAGGGCCGCCCTTCTCGGGAAGCGAATCAGCGCGCATGCCGCCGGCCATCATCCGCGGATACATCAGCGCACTCGGGAGCGCCTGCCGCACATGGACGCCATGGGTCTCATAGTGCTCGCGCCAGCGCGGCTCGAGGTAGGGCAAGAGCTCGCCGGGTGTGCGGTGCGCCGGATGGATGTCGCAATCGACCACCGCGAACGTCTGCCGGGCCTTCTGTTCGACGAAGGGTGCGTTCATCTCACGTCCTCCTTCGCGCGCTCGACCGCGCCGACGGCCGCACCCTGTGCCAGGCGGGGATAGGTCGCGAGCGCATTGTCGATGAGAATCTTTTGAAGTGAGTCCGGCGGCAACCCGTCCGGCAGCACGTCCTGGCCGTCGAACTGCCAGTGCGGATAGTCGGTGGCGAACAGCAGCATCTCGTCCGACCCGATTCGATCGAGCGTCTGCGCGACCGCCGTCGCATCGGCCGCATCGAACGGCTGGATCGACAGGCGCAGATGCTCGCGGATAATCTCTGACGGCCAGCGGTCCACCCAGGGCACCTCCGGGCGTGCGCCACGCCAGGTCTTGTCGGTGCGCCACACGGTCATCGGCAGCCAGCTTACGCCGGACTCCAGCATCACGACCTTAAGCCGGGCGAAGCGGCGGAATACGCCCTCGGCGACGAGGCTGATGGTCTGGTTGGCGAAGGCCTGTGCCTGCGCGACATAGTCCTCGAACTGATAGGACGGCCAGCCCACGATCGTCGGCGCATACCGATAGGTGCTGCCCGCGTGAACGGCGATGACCAGCCCGTGCCGTTCTGCCGCCTCGTAGACCGGAAAGAACTCGCGCCGGCCGAGCAGCTTTTCGCCCATCACCGGCAGCAGCACCTGCACGAAACGCGGGTCCGATGCGAGGCGCTCGATCTCGGCGACGGCCTGCGCCGGATCCTGCGGCGACACCAGGATCGTGCCGCGCAGCCGCGGTTCCCGATCCAGCCACTCCGCCCGCAACCAGTCATTCACGGCGCGGCAGATCGCCGCCGCCATGTCGTCGTTGTACAGTGCGATCGCACCATGCATGACATTGGCGATGCCAAGCTGGAGGTCGAAGGCATCGAGGACCTGGGTGCGCAAATTATCGAGATCGCTCCGCCCGGCCTGCGCCGCGCGCCAATCCGCGCGTACGCTGATCGGCGCATTCGGCGGGTAGCTCATCATGGCGAACGACATGCGGTCGATCGCCCGGTTGGTGATCTGGTCGCGCCAGTAGTCGTCGAGATAAGGCAGCAGCTGCGCCGTGCTCGGCATCGGCGGATGCAGGTCGCAATCGATTGCGCCTGCGAAGGGCATCTTCATCTTTCGCACTCCATTGCTTCGCTCGATGCGACTAGGCCGCCGCTGTCTGATCGATCTTCCGCGCGGCCATGTGCTTGCGCTGCGAAATTCCCAGCACCAGGACGCAGGCCGCCACCACCAGCGGCGGCAGAGCGGCCAGCAGGAACAGGTTCGAGAACGGCAGATGCTGTGCGATCAGGATGCCGGCAACCAACGGTCCGCTGATCGAGCCGATCTTGGCGACCGACAGCGCCCAGCCCACGGCCGTCGTGCGGTTGGCGCTGGAATAGAACTGGCCGACCGAACTGTTCAGTCCCTGATGGCCTCCCACGACGAAGAAGCCGACACACGCCATCGTTCCAAGGTAGGTGCTGTCACCAAGCCCGGCCCAGCCAAGCGAAGCGACCAGCGGGGAGGCAATCAGCGGCACGATCGCAATGGCGATGACGCCGAAACGATCGAGCACCCGGCCGATGGTGAGGCCGCCGACGGCGCCTCCCAGGCTGAACACGGTCAGGCCTATGGCAGCCTGCGCAGGCGTGTGCCCGGATGCCTCAGCCAGGATCGGCGTCCAGCTGTTGAGGAAGAACATCGTGATCGAGCTCGCGATATAGGCCACCCACAGGAACGGCGTGATGACCGCAAGCCGTCCGTCGAACAGCGAGGCGAGTTGCGACAGGGATCCCGTGCCGGCCCTGCCGGCGGACTCTTCATCGCGCAGCACGAAGCGTGTCGTCGCCTGCGCCTGGAGCCCTGGCTCGATCCGATTGAGGATGCGCGCGATCTCCGCGGGCTCGCGATTGCGGACCACGAGATATTTGATCGATTCCGGAAGCGCAAAGTAGCACAGCGCGGCGCCCAGGAGCGGCAGCACGCCGCCGATCCAGAACACGATGGTCCAGCCGAACTGCGGCACGAGACCGGCAGCGATGAAGCCGCCGATGCTGCTGCCCGCGACATAACCGACCATGATGATCGCGACCGCCGTGCCGCGATATCGGCTCGGCGCATATTCGAGGTTGAGCGCGTAGCATAGCGGCGACAATCCGCCGATGCCGATGCCGGCGAGGAACCGAAGCACGATCAGGCTCGTGATGTCGTTCGCCCACACCGTCGCCAGCGTGAAGCCGCCGAACACCAGCATCGAGGCCACGATCGACAGGCGACGGCCGATGCGGTCGCCGAGCGATCCGAACACGAGGCCGCCGACGAGGATGCCGAAAATTCCGGCGCTGAAGACGATTCCGAGCGCAGCCCGCTCGACGCCCCAGGCGCGGATGATCGATGGGGCGGCGAAGGCCATGGCCTGGAGGTCGTAACCGTCCAGGAACATCATCGTCGTCGACAGGATCAGGACTGTCAGGACCAGGCCATTGCGGCGCTGGCGCTCGATGACATCGGTGACATCGATGATGTCTGATGCACTCATGCTCATTCCTCCCAGTTGCCGTTCGTTTTTTGGTGACGGCTTGTGGTAGCGGAGGAAGCCTATTTCCTTCAGGAATGGGGGAGAATAAGCTATTTCGCGCGATCATCTTTTCCGGATTGGATTAAATGGCCGATAGCCTTTTGAATATGAAGGCGTTTTTGGCGACGGCCCGAACCGGCAGTTTCTCCGAGGCAGGCCGGCAGCTGGGGGTGGCGCCATCCGTCATCACCAAGCGGGTCGGACAATTGGAATGGTCGCTGAAGGCCACGCTGCTGCGGCGGAGCACGCGGCGCCTCGCGCTGACCGAAATCGGCGAGCGCTATCTCGACGTCATCAGGCAGATCGTGCGCGACTACGATGAGATGGCGAAGGGCATCATGCGATCGCCCAACGAGCTCGGGGGCCAGTTGCGCATCAAGGCGCCGGCATCGCCAATGGTGATCAACCTCGCGCAATTGCTGTCGTCGTTTCAGATCACATATCCGCGGGTGACGCTCGACGCGGTGCTGGTGGACCGCACGGTGAACCCGGTCGAGGAAGGCTTCGACATCGTTCTCACCATGATGCCGTCATCCTTCGACGGCGTGCTCGAGGAGCCCTTGCATGTGTTCGAACGCGTGCTGTGTGCTGCGCCCTCTTACCTGGCGCGGCGCGGCCATCCCCGGCACGCGCGCGATCTCGTCAATCACGACTGCATCGTGTTTTCACCGATCGGGCCGTCCTGGACCTTCGAGGGGCGTAACGGCGTGACGACGGTGACGGTCCGGCCGCATCTCGTGACCAACAACGGCGCACTGGTCATCGACAGCCTGTGCGCGGGCAGCGGCGTCGCGATCGCCTCGCGTACAGCTGTGGCGGATCGGCTCAAGTCCGGCGCGCTGGTCGAATTGCTCCCGGAACTGCAGGTCCCCGATCTCTGGGTCAAGGCACTGGTCCCAGCGACGCGCTCCAACCTCGCACGCGTGCAAACGCTGTTGGGTTCCCTGCGCGACGCCTTCCGGGAAGCCGCGGCATCGGCGCCGGCGCTCGCGCGGGAGACGTAACCCGGCGGGACGACACCATGTATGTCGGCCGTGGCCTTGGCGGTCCCTCCAACGCCAACCCGTATCGCCGGTATCCCGTTCACCCTCTTTTAGCGAGAAGTTGATAAGCGTCGTTAATGAACGCGCAACAAACGAGTCGGACATGCGAATGAGCCTCGGCCTCAGGATGCGGATCACGGTGGCGCTGGCCGTGACGGCGGCGGCGACCGCGCTGATTGCCGTGCTCGGCGCCATGTGGATCATCGCGGGCATCATCGACCGCGCCGACCAGCGCGAGTTGCGCAGCCATTATGATGCGCTGCTGTCGCGCATCGCCGAGGAGTCCCACCGCGCCGCCGCCATGAGCACGGTCGTGGCCGCGATGCCGGCGACGCAGGAAGCGATGGCCAAGCAGGATCGCGACGCCCTGATGCGTCTGTTCGGGCCGGTGTTCGCGGCGACCAAGTCGGAGTACGGCGTCGAGCAGTTCCAGTTCCATACGCCGCCCGCGACCTCCTTCCTGCGGGTGCACCAGCCGGCGAAGTTCGGCGACGACCTCTCGAGCTTCCGCAAGACCGTCGTCGACGCCAATCAGGAGCGCAAGGTCATCGTCGGACTCGAAGGCGGGGTCGCCGGGCTCGGCATCCGCGGCGTGGTGCCAATCGCGCAAGCGGGCAAGCATCTCGGCTCAGTGGAATTCGGCCTGACCTTCGGCCAGTCCTTCCTCGACGATTTCAAGGCCAACCGCCATGTCGACATCGCCTTCCATCTCGCCGACGGCGCGGGCTTCAAGCTGTTTGCCGGCACGCTGAAGGGGCAGAGCTTCTTCGATGCCGCCGATTACGGCCGCGCCGCCGGTGGCGATTTTACGGTACGGCAGTCGAAGCTCGACACCAGGCCGGTCGCTGCGCTGCTCGGGCCGATCAAGGACTTCTCCGGAAAACCGCTCGGCGCCGTCGAGCTGGTGATGGACAACGCCGATTATGTGGCTTCCGCCGACCGCGCCTGGTGGCTTTCGCTGGGCATTGCCGCCCTCGGTCTGATCCTCGCCGCCATCGTCGGCTACCTCATCGCCCGCGGGATCTCGCGCCCGATTCTATCGATCACATCAGTGATGCGCGAGCTCGCCGATGGCCATCTCGACGTCGCCATCCCCGAGAGCAAGGCGAATGATGAGGTCGGCGCGATGGTGAAGGCGGTCGCAGTGTTCCGCGACAATGCCGTCAACTTCAGCAAGCTCCAGGCTGGTCAACTCGAGGCCAAAGCACAATCCGAGGCGGAGAAACGGCGCGCCTTCGCCGCGCTCGCCGACAATTTCGAGGCCAGCATCCGCGACGTCGTCACCACAGTCTCGTCGGCCGCCGTCGAGATGGAACACACCGCGCGCTCGATGTCTGCCATCGTCGACCAGTCGCGCAATCAGACCCGCGCGGTGTCGTCGGCTTCGGCGCTCGCCTCGGAGAACGTGCAGACGGTTGCGGCCGCCGCGGAAGAATTGTCCTCGTCGATGACCGAGATCAGCCGGCGGCTTGCGCATGCGACCGAGGTGGTGGGCAAGGCCGCGAGCGACGGACAGGCGTCGAATGCGCGCGTCCAGAGCCTCGCAGATGCCGCGCAGAAAATCGGTGATGTCGTCTCCTTCATCAACGGCATCGCCGGGCAGACCAATCTCTTGGCGCTGAATGCGACGATCGAGGCGGCGCGCGCGGGCGAAGCCGGCCGCGGCTTTGCGGTGGTCGCCTCCGAGGTCAAGGCGCTCGCGACCCAGACCGCGAAGGCGACGGAAGAGATCGGCGCGCAGGTGACAGCCGTCCAGGGCGAGACATCAGGGGCGGTCGAAGGCATCCAGTCGATCTGCGCCACGATTCAGCAGGTCGATGAAATCTCCGCCGCGATCGCAGCAGCCGTCGGCCAGCAGGGCACCGCGACGCAGGAGATCGCGCAAAACGTTCAGCAGGCTGCCGCCCGTACCGGCGAGGTCTCGCAGAACATCGCCGGCGTTACCGACGGCATCGCCGCGACCGGCACGGCCGCGGAAGAGGTGCTGGTCTCGGCGATCGAGCTGTCGAAACAGTCGCAACGCTTGCGCGATGAGGTAGATCGCTTCCTCGCGCAGATTCGCGCAGCGTAGTCAGCCTACCCCTTAGACCCCACCATCACGTCGATCGCGCCCTTGACGATCGCTTCCAATTCCTTGCGCGGTACGCGCGCGCGGGAGCGGATGGCGATGGTGTGGACGGTGGCGGAGGCGAGTTGCGCCAGTGCGGCGGGATCGGCGTTCGCGGGCAGTTCGCCCTTCTCCTTGGCGCGGCGGAAGCAATTCGCAAAAGCCTTGTCGAGCTCGGTGAGTCCCTCGACCACCATGGCGCGGATCTCGGGATCGCTGACCGCTTCGGAAGCTGCCGTCACCACCGTGAAGCAGCCGCGCGGGCCGGTCTCTCCGGAGAGATAGATATCGAGCGCCGCGGCGTAGATGCGCGTCAGCCGCTCGCGCACCGGCATCTCCTCGCGAAAGATCTCGACCATCGATGCACGGGCGTCCTCGCGGTAACGCTGGTAGCTCTTGATGTAGAGCTCGCGCTTGTCGCCGAAGGCGCCGTAAAGGCTCGGCCGGTTCATGCCGGTGGCTTCGCTGAGATCGTCGAGCGAGGTCGCGGCAAAGCCCTGCTTGCGAAACAGATCGAGCGCCCTGCCGAGGGCGATTTCAGGCTCATAGGCACGCGGCCGGCCGCGTCGTTTCGGCTCGTCGCGGCGTTCGGGCTTGTTGGCAGCAGCTGGTGGCTTCGATTTTTGTACCATTTCGCAAATTAATCCTTGACCTGCCCCATATTATGCAAGATGGTACAAAAATCAATCTGGCCAGGTTGAGCGACACTCACAAGAGGACTTGCCCAAGGAGGCCCATGATGGATCTTTATTTCTCGCCGCTCGCCTGCTCCATGGCGACCCGCGTTGCGCTCTATGAAGCCGGCGCAAATGCGAACTATCTCGAAGTCGATTCCCCGACCAAGACGGTGCTGAGGGACGGCTCCGACTTCCGCACAGTGAACCCGATCGGTCTGGTGCCGACGCTGCGCACCGACGAAGGCGTGGTGCTGACCGAGAACGCGGCGATCCTGCAATATGTCGCGGACCGTTTTCCGCAATCCGGGCTTGGCGCCACGCAAGGCATCGAGCGCACGCGGCTGCATCAATGGCTCTGCTTCATCGGCACCGAGCTGCACAAGGGCCTGTTCATCCCCGTGCTCGACCGCAAGGCGCCGCAGGAGACCAAGGCCTACGCGCTGGAGAAGAACCTGTCGCGGCTCGACTATGTCGACAACTACCTGAAGGGTCGGGACTACTTGCTCGACCATTTCAGCGTGGCGGACGCCTATCTCGTCACGGTCATCAACTGGACCATGGCGACGCCGCCGATCGAGCTTTCGAAATGGCCGAACCTGAAGGCGTATTACGAGCGCCTGCGCCAGCGTCCATCGTTCGCAAAGGCGATCGCGGAGGAGTTCGAGCTGTACAAGGCCGAGCAGGTGCGGAGGAAGGCGGCGGCGTAATTTCAGCTCATCAAGACATCGTCCCGGCCGGTGAGGCCGGGACGAATTGCTTCGGTGGCTCATTCCGCGAAGCCGTACACTGCGGCCGCATTGGCTGACGACACGAGACCGCTCTCGACATCATCCCTGACCGCGGCGCGATCACGTTCGGCGGGTGCACCAATGCCGGCGCCGCCGGGCGTGTGCACCACCAACCGGTCGTCCGGCGGTACCTGCTGAAAACCCTTGCCACGCAGCTTCTTTCCGGACTTGAGGCCGACATAGCCGGCCTCACCGTTCTTGCCGCCATCGCGGCCGCGCGGCGGATGATCGATGCGGTCGAATGCCGCGAGAATGTCGAAGGGCGCGTCGACGCCGCTGCCGACTTCAATGATCTGGCCGAGGCCGCCGCGGGTGCGCCCTGCCCCGCCGGAGTCAGGACGCAGCTCCTTGCGCCAGAAGATCAGCGGGGTCTGCGTCTCCGCGATCTCGACCGGCGTGCCGCGCACGCCGCTGGGATAGGCAGTCGCCGACAGCCCGTCCTTCGCAAAGCGCGCGCCCGTGCCGCCGTTCGACGTCACCGCCATCGAGAACCCGTAATTGCCGCCGACGCCGGAACGGGTCTGGCCGCGCACGTTCAGATTCCAAAGGCACGAGGTGCCTTCGGCGGGCACGCGCTCGGGAATGATCTGGCGCAGGCAGCCGAACACGACATCGGGCAGCATCTGGCCGATGATGTGGCGCGAGGCGACCGGCGCCGGTTTCGGCGCGTTGAGAATTGCCCCCGCGGGCGCCGACACCGTCAACGGCGAGAGCGAGCCGGCATTGTTCGGAATCTGCGAGGCGACGACGCAGCCAAGACCGAACACGGTATAGGCCGTGGTGTAGGACAAGGGCACGTTGATGCCGAATTTTGACGCCGCCGACGTGTCGTCGAAATCGACGTGAATGCCCGCATCCGAGATCGTCAGCGTCGCCGCCAGCGTGACGGGCGCGTCGTAGCCGTCGACGACCATGGTGTTGCGCCAGCTGCCCTTCGGCAGCTTGGCGATCTCTGCGAGCACGGCCTCACGCGAGCGGTCGCAGATGTAGTCGCCGAGCTCGTCGAGTGCGTCGATACCGAACTCTGTCATCATCTCGACCAGGCGTTCACAGCCGACATCGTTGCAGCCGGCGAGCGAATAGGTGTCGCCTTCGGTATCAACAGGCAACCGCGTGTTGGTGCGGATCATCGCCATCAGCGTCTCGTTGACGACGCCCTGGTCGATCAGCTTCAGCATGGGGATGTAGAGCCCCTCCATGAACACGTCGGTGGCATCGGGGCCGAAGCCGATGCCGCCGATGTCCATCAGATGACTGGTGCAGGAGAACAGCGCGACGATCTTGCCGTCCTTGAAGCACGGCGTGGTCACGACGAAGTCGTTGAGATGGCCGGTGCCCATCCAGGGATCGTTGGTGATATAGGCGTCGCCCTGCTTCATTGTCTTCAGCGGGAAATGCGCGATGAAGTGCTTGACAGATTCCGCCATCGAGTTGACGTGACCGGGCGTGCCGGTCACAGCCTGCGCCAGCATCCGCCCCTTCAGGTCGAACACGCCGGCCGAGAGGTCGCCGCATTCGCGCACGATCGGGCTGAAGGCGGTGCGCAGCAGCACCTGCGCCTGCTCCTCGACCACGGCGATCAGCCGGTGCCACATGATCTGGAGGTCGATCAGGCTCGCGCCGTTTGCCTTGCTCATGATCAGGCCGCCTTCCGTTCCATGACGATGCTGCCGGCACCGTCGATATGGGCGTCAAAACTGGTGGAGACGAAGGTCGAGGTCTCGTCTTCCGCGATCACGGCGGGGCCGGCAATGGTCGCGCCCGGCGCCATGTCCTCGCGGCGATAGAGCGGGATCTCGATCACCTCGCCCGCGCGGCCGTCGAAGAACTTTCGGCTACCCGACGCTTTGCCCGCGGGCTTGCGCGCGACGGCGGCAACCGTAGGCAGATTGCGCGCCTCCGTCGTCGCAAGCACCGACCAGCTCAACACCTCGATCGCCGCGCCCGGGATCGGGCGCTCGAACATCGCGGAATAATCCGCCTCGAACTTCTGGCGGAGTCCCGCGAGATCAGCCGTCGTCAGCGGCCGGTTCGGCAGCTCAACGGTGATCTCGTGGCCCTGGCCGACGTAACGCATGAAGGCGGAGCGGCGCTCGCGCACCGGCGCACCGGCCGCACCGGCCGCACCGGGCTCGACCAATGCGCGCGCTTCGGTCACCATCTCCTGCAAGAGATCGGAGACGGCCTTGGTGTCGAAATCATCGAGCCGAACGTGACGGCTGCGCACCAGTTCATAGGCGATGGGCGCCGCGAGGAATCCAACGGCAGAACCGACACCGGCATTCGACGGCACGATCACGCGGGAGACGCCGATCTTCTCGGCAACGCGCGCCGCATGGAGCGGGGCAGCGCCGCCGAAGGCAATCAACGTGTGCTGGCCGACGATCTCGCCGCGCTCGACCGCATGCACACGCGCCGCGCTGGCCATGTTCTCGCAGACCACCTCGTGCACGGCATAAGCCGCGGTTTCCGCCGACAGGCCGAGCGGCGCGCCGACGTGTTGCAGCAGCGCTTGTTTCGAAAGCTCCGGGTCCAGCTTGATAGTGCCGCCCGCAAAGGCGTCGGGATCGATCATGCCGAGCGCAACGTCCGCATCCGTCACCGCAGGACGTTGGCCGCCACGGCCGTAGCAGGCGGGACCCGGCTCGGAAGACGCACTCTCCGGGCCGACAGTGACGCGCTTCATCGCATCGACATGGGCGATCGAGCCGCCACCGGCGCCGATCTCGACCATCTCGATCACGGGAATTCGCACCGGCAGGCCTGAACCCTTCAGGAAGCGCGCAGCTCGATCGACCTCGAATACGCGCGAGGTCTCGGGCTGGTATTTCTCGATCAAGCAGATCTTTGCCGTGGTGCCGCCCATGTCGAACGACAGCACCTTGCTCTCGCCGAGCCTTGCTGCGATCTGCGCCGCGAAGATCGCGCCGCCGGCAGGACCGGATTCGACCAGCCGCACCGGAAAGCGTCGCGCCGTCTCGATCGAGGTGACGCCGCCGCCTGACGTGACGAGATAGATGGCACCGCGGAATTGCTCGACCTGCAAAGCATCGGCCATGCGGGCGAGATAGCCGTCGATCAGCGGCTGCACATAGGCGTTCGCAACAGCGGTTGACGTTCGCTCATATTCGCGGATCTCCGGGCACACGGCCGACGACACCGTCACCGAAATGCCAGGCATCTCCTCAGCTAGGATCGCAGCTGCGCGGCGCTCATGGTCGGGGTTGGCATAGGAGTGCAGGAAGGCGACGGCAACGCTCTCGACCTTCAATTCGCGCAATTTCGGCGCGAGTGCGCGCACTGCCGCCTCGTCCAGCGGGAGACGGACGGCGCCATGGGCGTCGATGCGCTCGGGCACGGTGAAACGCAGGCTGCGCGGCGCCAGCGGCTTCGGCTTGTCGATGGTGAGGTCATACTGGTCGTACCGGCTCTCGGTGCCGATATCGAGCACGTCGCGAAAGCCTTCGGTCGCGATCAGGGCCGTCTTGGCGCCACGCCGCTCGATGATGGCGTTGGTGGCCAGCGTCGTGCCGTGGATGAAGACGTCGATGTCGCTGATATGCGCACGTGCGTCGATCAGAATCAGACGCATCCCGTCGAGCACGGCCTGTTCGGGCCGTTGCGGCGTCGTCAGCACTTTGCGGGTTTTGCGCACCTCGCCCACATCAAGCACGATGTCGGTGAACGTGCCGCCAATATCCACGGCAAGCCGCACTTCGGCTCCCTCAAACATTCCAAATCTCTCCGTGCTGATCGTCAAATCGGGATCGAAACCGCAGCAATTTCCATACCAGCGACGGCCCAATTGGTGAAGCCGGTAGGGCCGGTTTGCGTGGCACCTATGCGAGAGGAGAGTGCTCGCGGAGCTCCCGGATCAGAGCAGGAAAGCCAGCGCCGCTTCACAGCGCTCCTCGACCTTCAGCGTCAGCAGATCATCGGCGCGGGTGCGGCCGAGATTGACGGCGGCGATCGGGATCTGCCGCTCTGCGGCAGCCTTCACGAAGCGGAAACCGGAATAGACCATCAGTGACGAGCCCACGATCAGCATGGCGTCGGCCTGCGCCAGATGATCCTGCGCCGTCGCGACCACGTCGCGGGGGACGTTCTCGCCGAAGAACACGACGTCGGGCTTGAGGAGGCCGCCGCAGGCCTCACAAGCCGGCACCTTGAATGACGAAAAATCCGCGTGCTCCAGGTCGGCGTCGCCGTCGGGCGCATCAGCAGCATCGAGCGTCAGCCATTCCGCGTTAGCGCGGCCAAGCGCATCCTGGAATTGATTACGCGGCGTCTTGGCCCCGCAGCCCATGCAGCGGACCAGATCGAGCCGCCCGTGCAAATCGATCACCTGCCGGTGGCCCGCCGATTGATGCAGCCTGTCGACATTCTGGGTCAGCAGCATCTCGCAGCGTCCGCTCGCCTCGAGCCGCGCCAGCGCATGATGCGCATCGTTCGGCCTCGCCTGCCCGAACCGCCGCCAGCCAATCAGGCTGCGCGCCCAGTAACGCTGGCGCGTCCGCTCTTCCAACATGAAGGCCTGGAAATTGACCGGCTGGGTCCGCTTCCAGTTGCCATGGCTGTCGCGATAATCAGGGATGCCCGAATTGGTGCTGCAGCCGGCGCCGGTCAGCACGAACAGTTTGTCGTGCCGATCGACGAAATCCTGGAGCGGGTGGTTTGCCAGCGGAGCGTTTGCCATGGGTGCAGATGTAGTCGACGGCGCGCGCTTTTTCCAGATCACCGCGCGTCCGCGCCCTTCTCGCCCCGCCGCGAACACGTTACCGGTCAGATCTTGCCGCGATCAGCGTCGTGCCTGTGCTTGTGAAGAAACCGCGCGATCTGCCCGCGGAGCGCCGCTGTATCCAACAGTGTTCCGACCGATCCGGCAGTGTCGAATATTTCCCGTTGAAGGGGCGTCGGCAGAGAATTCCATTGCATGATAACTGCCGCGCCGAGACACCGCAAAACGCGCTCCTCCTCCGCCGCGAGGGCTGCACCGCGCGGTCGCTCCGTCCCTCCGGCGTTGACTGCATCCGCATATTGATCCGCGAGGACCCGCTCGTTGTCCGCGCGCGACGCAAGACTGTCCCGCAGTTTCTCAAATTTGCGGGTATCCTCCCGGCCGGAAGAATTTCTGGCAAGCTCGCCATACTCGGCCGCTCTGGCGCGATACTGTAAGAATTTGAACATGGCGGCTCCATTCGATGAAAGTCTTGCGTGTCGTCCCCATGCCGCTGGCCGGCTATGTCGGCGTCGGAACATTCAGAGAGGCCAGCGGAGCGTCGAAGGTGTATACGAAGCCGCTCTTCGCATAGGTCAATCCCACGTTGCCGTGAAGCTGGCGGCCAAGGGTTTCGATCAATCTCGTTCCAAAGCTGCGCTTTGGGAGCGACCTGATCGATGGACCATCTTTCTCGGTCCAGCTCAGGCGCAAACGCTGCGTCTGCCGATCGATCGTCCAGCCGATATCCACGCGCCCCTTTGGCAACGAAAAGGCGCCATATTTCGTGGCGTTCGTGCAGAGCTCGTTGAGCGTCATCGCGACGGCGATGACAGCGCCCGAATTGATCTGGATATCGGGTCCCGAGATCGAAAACCTTGACTCATTGCGATCGTCGAAAGCTTCGATCGCGTTGCGGACAACCGCGCCGAGATCGGCGTTTGACCATCTTGTCTGCAAAAGCAGATCGTGCGCCCGGCCAAGCGCCAATAACCGGCCCTCGATCGCCTGCTGCGCGTGATCCACGCCCTGCACGTTGCGCAGGCTCTGCGAGACGATAGCGGAAACGGTCGCTAGTGTGTTCTTGACGCGATGGTGTAGCTCTTCAAGGATCAACTTTTGCAGCTTGTCGGAGGCCTCCCGCTCTTTGGCGTCGATCCCCGCCCTGGCAAGCAGCCCATTCGCATTGATCTCCGCCTGGGCCAGGAGAAGGCGCAGGCTCACATTCTCTGCCGCCAGAGCGTCCTCGTATGATTCTTTGCCGCCGGGGTGCTGGCCCGTTCGGAGGTCGATCTCGAGCATTGGCGACTATATCACTCGGTTGCTGCCGGACCTGATCAATGGACAGTACCGTCACGAAAGTGGCGACGGCGCGCCTGGCCCGGCTACCATTGTATGAGCATCGAAGCGGCGATCAGCAGCACGAAGAAGATCGGCAGCAAGACTGGAGGCACGAGCCACTCACGAAAGCTAAATCCCGGAGAATCCGACATATTGACCGCCTGTTGATTTCGGCGGGAGCGCGATGCTCTCAGTCACCGATAACAGCCGAGGGGCGCGCGGTGATAAATGGCATATAGTGACCGTTCGCCGAATTACGAGATCCGGCAAGAGCTTTACGCAACTATGGACCTCCAACCGCGTTGTATCGCGCGCCAGGTTCTCACCTAAGAGTATGGCAGCTGGGCTTCCCTTGTCCCCGGGCATCAAATCCCGCAACTTGATCGGCCCTTATCATGATCGACTTTCCGAATTATAGCCGCTCATATGACCGGACTCGGCATGCCGTGCGGTTCTGGGGACACGACAGCGCCATCGAGGCCTCGTTCTTCATCGACGAAGGGGCGCTAAAGCGGATTCAACCGAGCGCCCATTCCAGCGAATCAGGATTTCTGGACGCGTTCGATGCCAATCGCGACTTGATATGTGCCACCGCGGCCAGGAAGTATGTCCGCGGCAGCCGGGGCTCCTACGACCTGCTCGCAGGAGATTTCTGAAGCTGCCAGCACGGGCGTGACAGGTGCAGGGGTTTCATCCGTCAAGCCAACTTCAGCTCGACCAGTTCTCCCTGAATTCTGGAAACAGCGTCAGCCCGCCGCAGGCGTAGATGGTCTGCCCGGTGATGTAGCTAGCGTCATCCGAGGCCAGGAAAGCGAAGACCGCGGCCATCTCTTCCGGCGTGCCGACACGCCCGAGCGGAATGTGGCTGACGACGGCGTCGCGCTTTTCGGCGTCGCCTGTCCAGGCCTCGTTGATCGGCGTGTCGATTGCGCCGGGGCCGACCGCATTGACGCGAATGCCGCGGCCGGCAAACTCCAGCGCCAGCGTACGGGTCAGATTGGCCATGCCGCCCTTGCTGATCGAATAAGCGAGATAACCGGGCTTCGGAATGATCTGGTGGACGCTCGAGCAGTTGATAATGCTGCCTCCTCCGCCGCGGGCGACGAAATGCGCCAGCGCCTTCTGCGCGCAGAGCACGGCGCCGTTGAGATTGACGTCGATGATTCGGCGATAGGCTTCGATGTCGAGCGCCTCGCTCGGCGATTCCTGTTGAAAGCCGGCATTGTTGACGAGACAGTCGAGACGCTTCCAGCGCGCCAGGATCGTCTCGAACATCGCAGCGACCTCCTGCTGATTGCTGACGTCGGCCTTGACGATGACATGGTCGAGCTTGCCGTGGCCGCGATCGCTCGATCCAGTCGTGGCCAGCGCAAGCGTCTCCTCAGCCCTCCCGAGATGATCAAAATAATTGATGGCGACGGTCGCGCCTTCCTGGGCGAGCCTGACGGCAACGGCGCGGCCGATGCCCTGGGAGGCGCCGGTCACCAGCGCATAGCGGCCGTTGAGGCGTGAAGGAAAGGCGGGCGAGAGATCGGTTTGTGGCATGAGTATTCTCCGGGATGCCTCATCATGGATGGAACCGGGATTTTGTTCCACCCTGTTGGCGCATCGCTGGGATTCATTCCGCGTGGCGCGCGATCGGTGAGGTGAGGATCTGATACAGGATTATCGCGCCGAAGGTCGCGGTGCCGATTCCTCCGATCGTGAAAGCGCCGAATTTGAGCGTGAGATCGCCGGCCCCTGCGGTCAGCGCCACGGCGACGGTGATCAAATTCGCGAAAGCAAACAGCAGGGTCGAATAGACCTTCGTCGCCGCCATGACGCCGATATTCTCGGCATAGGTGGTCACGCCGGTGCCGCCGCCACAGGCCGCCAGGATCGTCGCGAGGCTGTCGGCAAGCAAAGCGCGGCCGAGATAGGCATCGAGGCTCCGGCCCGTCATGGCCCCAACGGCCTTGATGTGCCCGAGATTCTCGGCGACGAGGATGACCGCAACCGGCGCGATCAGAAAGATGGCATCGGCCTGGAAGGTCGGCGTTGTGAAGTTCGGCAGGCCGACCCACGGCGCAGCCGAGAGCTGCGCGAAGTCGATCGGCTTGCCGAAACCAAGGCCGTTCGCGAACAGCAGGTACAACAGATATCCACCGATCGCCCCCAGGATGATCGGCAGGCGGCGCCACAGACCAGGCGCGACCACCGCGACCACGCCGATCATCAGAACAGTCGCAAGCCCGATCCAGGTCTCGAACGCGTTCGCGCTCACCGCCTTGACCGCCACGGGCGCAAGGTTGAGGCCGATCGCGGCGACCACGGCGCCGGTGACAGCCGGCGGCATCAGACGCTCGACCCAACTGATGCCCGACCACATCACGATCAGTGCGATCACGCCGTAAAGCACCCCGGCGCCGACGATACCGCCGAGCGCGACCGAGATGTTCGGATTCGGTCCGTGCCCGGCGTAGCCGGTTGCGGCGAGGACGACGGCGATGAACGCGAAGCTCGAGCCGAGATAGCTCGGCACACGCCCCGCGACGATGACCAAGAAGATCAGCGTGCCAATGCCGGAGAACAACACCGCAACATTGGGATCAAATCCCATCAGCAGCGGCGCGATGATCGTCGAGCCCGACATGGCGACGCAATGCTGCAGACCGGAGACGATGGTCTGCCCCCATGGCAGCCGCTCCTCCGGCATGATCACGCCCGACGTCTTCAGCTTCCAGCGCGGAAAATAGCCTTGCGATGGCTCGTCCGCGCCCCTTGCGTTCGACATGCTCCCCCATTGCGGTGCAGCGATTGATGTTCGTGCGATCCGACAAAAATGTGATTGTTGCTTATGATGCGATCATCACATGATGTAAATCATGCAAGATCAATGTGTTCCGGGATTGAACTTTATGACGCAGATCGCGATCCAGCCAGCCGTCCACCGCCGGCACCAGCCCTGGTACAAGATCCTCTATGTCCAGGTGCTGATCGCGATCGTGCTCGGGGTGCTCATCGGCTATTTTTATCCGGACCTCGGCAAAGCCCTGAAGCCGCTCGGCGATGCCTTCATCGCGCTGATCAAGATGATGATCGCGCCTGTCATCTTCTGCACCGTGGTGCACGGCATCTCCTCGATGGGCGACCTCAAGCGCGTCGGCCGCGTCGGACTGAAATCGCTGATCTATTTCGAGACGGTCTCGACCGTCGCGCTCGCCATTGGTCTTCTGGTGGGCGAGGTCCTCCAGCCCGGGCACGGCTTCAACATCGATCCCGCCACCATCGATCCGAAATCGGTCGCGACCTATGTGTCCAAGGCGCATGAAGACGGCATCGTCGCCCATCTGATGGCGATCATTCCCGACAGCTATGTGGGCGCGATCGCGCGCGGTGACCTCTTGCAGGTGCTGCTGGTCTCGATCCTCTCCGGCTTCGCCATCGCCTTCCTCGGCAAATCGGGCGAGCCGATCGCGGAGGCGATCGACAAGGCCGCGAAGATGTTCTTCGGCATCATCCGCATCATCGTGCGTGTGGCGCCGATCGGCGCGTTCGGTGCGATGGCGTTCACCGTCGGCGCCTATGGCCTCGGCTCGCTGCTCAACCTCGCCGCTCTGATCGGCACATTCTATCTCACCAGCATCCTGTTCGTGCTGATCGTGCTCGGCACAATCGCCCGGCTTGCCGGCTTCTCCATCATTCGCTTCATCGCCTATATCAAGGACGAGCTGCTGATCGTGCTCGGCACCTCGTCGTCGGAAACGGTGCTGCCGCAGATGATCCAGAAGATGGAGCATCTCGGCGCCTCGCGTTCGGTGGTCGGCCTCGTGATCCCGACCGGCTACAGCTTCAACCTCGACGGCACTAACATCTACATGACGCTGGCAACGCTGTTCCTGGCGCAGGCGACCAACACGCATCTGACGATCTGGCAGGAGCTCGGCATTCTCGGTATCGCGATGATCACCTCGAAGGGCGCATCCGGTGTCACAGGCGCCGGCTTCATCACGCTGGCAGCGACACTGTCGATCGTGCCTGACATTCCGATCCAGTCGATCGCGATCCTGGTCGGCATCGACAAGTTCATGAGCGAGTGCCGCGCGCTGACCAACCTCATCGGCAATGGCGTCGCCTGCGTCGTCATCAGCATCTCCGAAGGCGAGCTCGACCGCGAGGCACTGCACGAGACCATGGCGCATCCGCTGGAGATCGGCGAAGCGCTGGAGCCCGGCGGCAGCGCGTAGAGCCACGCCGCTAAGATCGAAGCCAGACGCCCGGTTCCCTTGCGGTAGTTTCCCGGAGTAGAATTTTGGTAGGACTGGAGTCACAACACCCGGGTTGGGATCACGGATTGATACTCATCCATTCCACCCGACGCGCTGGGGGCAGAGCGTCGGGTTTTTGAAAATTATCACGCAGTCTGGCTGTCAGTGCTTGCATCGCCCGCGTCGGTCAACGCCGCGAGCCGCTATCATTGTTCCATCAGCCCGAACAATCGGCCAGATCGAGCCGGCGTCTGATCCCGATGGCTTCCAGGAACGCCTCATCGTGACTGACGACGAGTAGCGCGCCGTCATAGGCCCGCAGACCCGCTTCGACAGCCTCGATGGAGTCGAGGTCGAGGTGATTGGTCGGCTCGTCCAGGATCAGCAGCGATGGCAGCGTCGCCCCGCCCAGCACGCAGGCGAGGGCCGCGCGAAACAGCTGGCCGCCGCTCAGGCTGCCGACAGGCTGCAGCGCCGCATCTGCGCGAAACATGAAACGAGCCAGCGCGGCATGGCATTCATTCGCACCTGCCCTCGGATTGAGGCGTCCAAAGTTGTCGAGAATCGAGATCGCAGGATCGAGCAGGCTGACCTTCTGGTCGAACAGCGCGAAGTCCGGCCTGACCCGCACGGTCCCCGCGACGGGGCGCAATTCACCGGCAACCAGCTTCAGCAGCGTCGTCTTGCCCGAGCCGTTAGGCCCGACAATCGCGACGCGCTCCGGACCAACGATGGTGAGCGACAAATCGCGCAACACCGGCCGCTCCGGCTGATAGCCTGCGCAGACTCGATCGAGCCAAACCACCTCCCGCCCCGCCGGCAGCCGAGTCGATGGCAGCTTTACAGACAGCGGCTGAAGGATTTCGATGCGCCGGCGTGCGGTGTCGACCGCATCCACCGCTTCCGCGCGACGCCGCTCGGCAATCTCTGCGGCCTTGCCGCCACTGTCTTCGCTGCGATCCTTGCGTGCGCCCGCAAGGATCCGTGGCATGTCGCCCCTGGCGCGCTTCTTCCTGCCGCCGCTGTCCTTGCGGGCCCTGCGCTCGGCTGCTTCCTGCGCCTTGCCCTCGATCTCGGACAGATGCTTCTCGGCATGTGCGAGGTCGTGGCTGACGGCGGCGAGCTCGACGGCCTTTTGTGCGCGATAGCTGCTCCAATTGCCGCCATAGCGTGTCGCGCCAAGCGAGGTCAGCTCGACGATGGCGTCCATGGTCTCCAGCAGCGCCCGGTCGTGGCTGACGACGATGGCGCCGCCGCGCCAGGCGGCGAGCAGATCAATCACGGCACGACGCCCGTCGCGATCGAGATTATTGGTAGGCTCGTCCAGCAGCAGGAAGTCCGGCTCGGCAAACAGCAGCGCGGCGAGACGAACGCGCGTGACCTGTCCGCCGGACAGACGGTCCAGTTCCGTATCAGGCGCGATATCGAAGCCGACGCGCGCAAGGGCGGATGCCAGCCGCGTATCGAGAGTCCAGTCGACCTCGGCGACATCCTCGGCCGAGGCCTCGCCGCGCTCCGCCCGGCGAAGCAGCTCCAGGGCATCGTGCGCGCCGAAGAGGTCAACGACCTTAGCGCCGGCGCGCAGCTGGGCGTCCTGCCGCAGCAGCCCGACGGTGCCGTTGACGACGACGCGCCCCGACTGCGGAACGTGCTCGCCCGTGATGACCGCAAGCAGCGTCGTCTTGCCGACGCCGTTGCGACCGACGAGGCCGACGCGTTCTGCGCCGAAGGTCAGATCGATGTTGGAGAGAAGAGAGCGGCCGTCAGGTGTGGACAGCGACAGGCGTGACAGGATGATTGAAGCAGGCATGGAATTCCCCGTGAGCAATGCGGATGGGCGTTGCGATCGGGGTAAAATCCATGGCTGCTGATATCCTTGATGAGAGCCTCGCTCATAATCCGGCCGGGCGGCAAGATCAAGGCATGCCGTCGGCGAGGCCAGCGGCTACGCCGCCAGCCTGTCGAACTGAACCTTTCCCGCCTTCATTACCAGCGGAATGTGCTCGCCCTGACCGAGCAGGCAGCCAACATCGCGAAGCGGGTTGCCGTCGACCACGAGCAGATCGGCGAGCGCGTCGGGCACGATGCGGCCGAGCTTGCCCTCCATGCCGAGCACCTCGGCCCCGATCACGGTCGCGCTGGCGATGACCTCGCGCGCGCCCTGGATTTCCGCGCGGATGCGGAACTCCTCGCTCTGAAGGCGTTGCGACGGGCCGAGCAGATCGCTGCCATAGCCCATCTTCACCCCGGCCTTGCGGTAGATCTCGAGCGAGCGCAGGCCGGCATCGCGGACGTCGGCGATCTTGGCGACGCTCTCCGGCGGCAGGCCGAACTGCGCACCTTCATTGGCGAGCGCTTCGTAGGTGATCAGGGTGGGCACCACATAGGCGCCCTTCTCGGCCATCAGGCGGGCGGTCTGATCGTCCACGAGATTGCCGTGCTCGATGGTGCGGACGCCGCAACGAACGGCGCGCGCGATCGCCGCGGCCGTGTAGGCATGGGCGAGCACATAAGTCTGCCGGCCATGTGCTTCCTCGACGATGGCGCGGATCTCGTCCTCGGAGTAGCCGAAGGCGCCGACCGGATCGGTCGGGGAGGCCACGCCGCCGGATGCCATGATCTTGATCTGGTCGGCGCCCATCTGCAGCTCCTCGCGCACCGCCTTGCGCACGCCATCAACACCGTCAGCAACGCGCGCCAGGGCGCCGACCCGCACGCAGCACGGACAGACGGAATCGCTGGCCAGATAGTCCGAGCGGGCCCGACCATCGCCATGCCCGCCGGTCTGGCTGAGCGCTCGGCCCGAGACAAACAGCCGCGGGCCATCGGCGAGGCCGGTCTCGATGGCCTGCTTCATCGCGTGGCCGGCGCCGCCGGCATCGCGGACGGTCGTAAAACCTCGCCGCAGCATGCCCTTGAGAATCAGCGTCGAACGCAGCGTTACCAGGACGTTCGGCATTTTTGCCTGCGCCGCCAGGTTGAGCTCGATCGCGATCGTATGGACGTGGAGGTCGATCAGGCCGGGCATCAACGTCTTACCCTTGAGATCGATCGTTCGATCTGCGGTGGCCTGGATCGGACGGTCCGAGACCTCCTTGATCACGGTATCCTCCACCAGCACATCATGGCCCATCAGCAATTCGGGCTGGAGCGGATCAAGCAGCGCGGCGTTCTTGAAGAGAGTGCTTGGCATTGAGATTTCCTCTGTCAGGCAATTGGAAGCAGCGCCGGCAGCGCGAGCTGGGCGAACGGGAGACACGCGGCGACGTCGTCCTCGTCGTACCAGCCTGCTTCGTGAAGCAGATTGAGCGAGCCGAGCGTGCGGCCGCGCCAGCGCACCGGCATGTTGAGCACGCTGGCACAGCCAAGCGAGGCGATCAGCTCATGGTCGGGGAAGACAGTCCGCAGATCGTCCTGCGTCCGGCCGATATAGGCCTCGCCGGAATCGAGCACGGCTTCTGTCCACGGTCCCGGCGCGAGGCGCTTGCGACCGCCGGTGGGGTATGGACCCGGCAGATTGGAATAGATCCGCGCGGCTTCGAAGGTGGCGCTGTCATAGGTCAGGATCGTGAACAGCTTGTGCCCGATCGCCGACTTCAGGGCCTCATCCAGCACCGCAAAGAGCGCGCCCGGCTGATCCGCCCTGTCGTGTGCCGCCGCAACGGCGCAGAGCAGCGGATCGGCCGGACGTTTGGTCGGCCTCATGCGGTTTCACCCGCGGCGATCTCTTCAAGCGACCGGCCGCGCGTCGGCACGCCCATCAAGACGACGGTGACCGCTCCCAATAACAGAACCGTGGTGGTGACGCCGAACACGCCGGCGAAGCCGAAATTGGGATAGAGATAGCCGACCAGGATCGGCGAGACGATCGCGCCGATGCGGCCGATGGCCGACGCAAGCCCGGCACCGGTGGTCCTGATCGGCGTCGGGAACACCTCAGCGGTGTAGGCATAGACGCCGGCATAGGTGCCGTTCATGAACAGCGACAGCAGAATGCCCGCCAGTATGATGTGTTGGTCCGTCTGCGCGAAGGCAAGGCCGAGCGCGCTGACGCCGCCGAGCACCATGTAGGTCGCAATCGTCGCCTGCCGGCCGATGCGCTCGTTGAAATACGCGGCGCTGAAATAACCGGGTATCTGGGCGCAATAGATCGCGATCGAATAGCCAAAGCTCTTGGTGATGCTCATGCCGTTCTGGACCAGGAGGCCGGGGATCCAGACGAAGAAGGAATAGTAGCTGAAGGTGATCGCAAGCCACATGATCCAGGTCATGATGGTGATGCGCGCCTGGCGCGCCGCCAGAAGCGCCGCGAAATTGGTCAGCAGCGTTCCACCGGTACCGGTGGGCGGGGCGGCTTCGACCACCGGCGGCGGCAGCACACGACCCTCCTGCGCAAAGACCGCCTCGATCTTGTCGAGCACGGCTGCTGCTTCCTTCTCCCGTCCGCGGCTCTCCAGCCAGCGCGGCGATTCCGGCAGAGCCCGCCGCCACCACAGCAGCATGACGACAGGCACCGCCGTGATCACAAGCACGATGCGCCAGCCATTGTCGTAGGAGGGAACGATGAAGTACCCGAGCAAGGCCGCGGCCACGAAGCCGAACGAGAAGAAGCCTGCGAGCGCGCCGGTGAAACTGCCGCGGTAACGTCGCGCCACGAACTCCGCAAGATAGGGCGCGATGATCGCGCTCTCCGCGCCGGTGCCCATGCCGGCGACGATGCGGGCGACGAAGAAGGCCGACCAGGTATCGACCATCGCGCTGACGATGGATGCCGCGCAATACAACGCCAGCGCCGACATCATCACCGCGCGGCGCCCGATGAGATCACCGAGCGTGCCGGCGAACAGGGCGCCGAACAGGAAGCCGATATAGGTGCTGCTGCCGAGCACGCCGATGTGGACGCTCGACAGATTCCACGCCGTGCGCAGCACCGGCAGAATGAAGGCCAGCACCGCGGCGTCCATCGCGTCGAACATGTAGCCGAGCCCGCCCATCAGCAGCAGATGCATGTGGAAGCGTGCAAACGGAAGGCGCTCAATGCGCGCCGATATCATCGACATGAATACCCCCTCGATCCCCGCGGGCCGGCACCCGCTTGTCGTTCGGGAGGAAATCATAGACAGAATGACGTTATCGTCATAATTTATAATGATGATCTAATACATCACTACGGTGAATGTTCTTGTCCTTCCGCGCGCTCGACCTCAACCTGCTGAAAGTCTTCGAGGCGTTGATGACCGAGGGCAGCGTCACGCGCGCGGCGAGCGCGCTGACGATGACCCAGCCCGCCGTCAGCAACGCGCTCGCACGCCTGCGCGACGCGCTCGGCGATCCCTTGTTCGTGCGGTCCGGCACCGGGATCCGCCCGACCCAGCGCGCCGTCGTGCTCTGGGAGCCGATCGGCGAGGCACTGGAAAGCGTCCGGGGGGCACTCGATGAGCAGGTGTTCGACCCCGCCCGCGCGCAGACCGAATTCACCCTGTCGATGTCGGACTACGTCGCCTCGCTGGTGATGCCGAATCTGCTGAACCATCTTGGCGAGGTCGCACCCAAGGCACGGGTCCACACCGTGCCCAATACCATCCTGGAGATCGCCGATCAGCTCGAGGGCAACCGGGTCGATTGCGTACTGAGCGTCTACGTCAACGAAGCGCAGCAACCGACGGCCATTCGCTCACGCTCGCTTTGGACCGTCGATTATGCCTGCTTCATGCGGCGCGGCCACCCGCTCGCGGCTCAGAAGCGGCTGAGCACGCGCGCCTTCCTGAACGCCGGGCATGTCGACGTGACCTTGGCGGGGAAGCGCCTGCCGACCTACGATCTCTTCCTCGCCTCGCGCGGGCTGTCGCGCAATCTGGTCGCGACCGTCAATCATTATAGCGCCGCCTATGAGATCGTGCGCCAGACCGATCTGATCGCCGTGCTGCCGAGCGATCTGCGTTCGCAGTCGCGCCACGCCCCGTTCCTGCATGCGATGCCGCTGCCACTGCAGGCGCCGGCGCGCATCGTCAGCCTGTTCTGGCACCAGCGCAACGACACCGTGCCCGCGCAGCGCTGGCTGCGCGAGACCCTGGTCGGAATGTTCGCCAAGTCGGAATGAGTGAAGCCATGCTTTAGCGGGCGGCCGAACGATGGAAACGCTCGATGCCGAGATCGCTGATGCGGGTCTGGGTGCCGCCATTGACGATCAGCTCCGCCATCACGGCACCAGCGCCGGGCCCGAGCTGGAAGCCGTGCAGCGAGAAGCCGAACTGGTGATAGAGGCCCTTATGTCGCGAACTCGGGCCAAACACGGGAATGTCGTCCTTCATCTTGGCCTCGATGCCGGCCCAGGCGCGCACGATGGTGGCGCCGCGCATCACCGGGAACAGCTCGAACACGGTACGGGCGCTGATGGCGAGGCTCTTCCAGTCCAGCACCGTCTCGTTGCGATCCTGATAGGACGTTGCCAGATGGCCGCCGCCGATCAGCACGGTACCGTTCTTGAATTGCTTGAAGGAGAGCTTTCGTCCGCGCAGGATCACGACGGGGTCGATGAAATGCGGCACGCGCGAGGTGATCATCAGCATCGGCGCTACCGTCTCGACCGGCACCGGCTCGCCAAGCGCGGCAGCGATCTTGCCGGCCCAGGCGCCGGCGGCATTGACGAGAACCGGCGCGGCGTAGCTATCGGAGCCGACATCGACGTGCCAGAGGCCATCGCTGTAGCGGATATTACCGGCGGCCACGCCTTCGCGCACGGTAGCGCCGAGTTGCTCGGCCTTGCGGCGGAACGCCGTCGTCGTCTGCGCCGGATTGGCCGCGCCATCGCGGCGCGACACCACGCCGCCGGGGCAGGTCTCGGCGACCGCCGGCACGAGACGCCGGAGTTCGCTCGCGTCGATCAACTCTTCATGGGTGAAGCCGAGCGCGTTGAGCTCGGCCACGCGCGCGCGGCAGACCGCAAGCTCTTCCTCATTCTCCGCGACCAGCACCTGGCCGTGGCTCTCAAAACTGCAATCGTCGTCGAGGAGATCGTTGATCTTTTCCCAGATCCCCATCGAGCGGATCGAGAGTGGGATTTCGGGGATGTGCCGCGCCAGCTGACGGACGCCGCCGGCGTTGACGCCGGAGGCGTGACGACCGGCGTAGTCTTTCTCGATCAGCACCGGCTTCAGGCCGGCGAGACACAGATGGAGCGTCGTCGAGCATCCGTGGATGCCGCCGCCGATGACGATCGCATCCACGTTCGTGGTCATCCGCGCACCACCGCCTTGACGTCTTCTTCCGTTTTCGGGACCGCGGCGAGCTCGGCGAGGGTGATCGGCTTCACCGGTGCGCGCAGCCGGTAGTAGCCGATCTCCTGCGGAGTCTTGCCGCGCGCCTGCGCCATCAATTCGGTCACGGTGAGACCGCAGAGCCGGCCCTGGCATGGACCCATGCCGGTACGACGATAGGCCTTGAGCTGGTTCGGCCCGGTCGCGCCGATCGCAACGGATTCGAGCACGTCGTTGGCGGTCACCTCCTCGCAGCGACAGACGATGGTATCGCCCGAGGGAATGCGGAACTGCGGCGCCGGGCGAAACAGCGTGTCGAGAAAAACGCGGCCGCGCTCGGCCTTGGCAAGATCGCGGCGAAGCGTCGCCAGCGCGGGCAGCTTCGCAGCAGCGGCGGGCGCCAGTGCTTCCACCGCCGCACGGGCCGCGATGCGGCCACGCACCACCGCGGCATTCGCGCCGCCGATGCCGGCACCGTCGCCGGCGATCGCAATACCGGCAACCGACGAAGAACCGTTCGCATCCAGCACGGGTGACCAGCACAATTGCAGATCATCCCAGCGATGCTCGATGCCGGCCGACATCGCTAGATTGACGTTGGGCACGACGCCCTGATGCAGAAGCAACAGATCGACAGCAATGGTCTCGCGTTTGCCACCCGCGACGTAGCTGACGCCGGCGAGTTGGCCCTCGCCGGCCGCGGCAAGCTCTGTGACGCCGGAGACGACCTCGACCTTCGCCTTCACCTCGCGCATCATCGACAGGCCCTTGGTGAAATAGGGCGAGGTGAGGAACGCGAAGGCGTGCGGCAGCGCGGCGAGATAGTTGCCGCGTTCGGTGGTGTCGAGGATGCGATCGATGCGGCCGCCGAGGCGCAGGATCTGTGCGGCGAGCAACCAAAGCAGAGGCCCCTGCCCTGCGATAGCAGTGCGGCCGTCAGGCACCAGCCCCGACGACTTCAACATGGTCTGGGCCGCGCCCGCGGTCATCACGCCCGGCAGCGTCCAGCCAGGAATTGCGAACGGCCGCTCCAGTGCGCCCGTCGCCAGGATCACGCGCTTCGCCTTGACGAAAGCGGAGGCGCCGCCGATCGAGACGGCGATATCGAGATTGCGGTCGAGGCTCCAGACCGTGGCGCGGTGGATGACCTCGGCAGTGCTTGCGCGCAACGACTGCACGAGCTCGGCACCGACCCAATAATCGGCGCCGAGCTGGCTGCGATCGGTCACCGGCGTTGAGGAGATGGCGCGGAACACCTGGCCGCCAGGGCCGGCGTTCTCGTCGAGCAGCAGCGTCGACAGGCCAGCTTCGGCAGAGGTCGCAGCGGCCGCAAGGCCCGCGGGCCCCGCGCCGATCACCACGACGTCGTAGTCTTCGCGCTTGGGAGCAACGCTCATCTTCCGATCTCCCGCTTGCCCTTCTGGATCTCGATCTGCATGCCCTCAGCCACTGGCACGAGGCAACCCTGCCGGTTGCCGACACCGTCGATGGTGACGAGACAGTCGAAGCACACGCCCATCATGCAGTAAGGCAGCCGCGGCGCACCGCTGACTGCCGTGGAACGCCGTGCGTCCTGGCCGGAGGCCAACAACGCAGCGGAAACGGTGTCGCCCTCCCGCGCCGCGACGACGACGCCGTCGACGAAGATCTGCACTGGAGGACGCTTGTCCTGTTCGGATCGTCTAAACATGGGATGCCTCGTGGCTCCTTAAGTATCTTTAGTAGCCGCTGTTGTTCGCAGCGCCGGCGCCGCCGAAGCGGCTGGCCGAAAACGCACCGACCAGCTCCGGCTCGAGCGCGCCCTGCGCGACCATGCGCGCAATCTCGAAGGCATGGTTGGAGGCGAGCGTCACGCCGGAATGGCAGCAGGCGACGAAGGCGCCGGGATGCGTCTCCGACTGGTCGTAGATCGGAAAGCCGTCCTGAGGCATGACGCGGATGCCGGACCAGCTCCTGACCACGTTGAGTCGCGACAGGTGCGGAAACATGCGCTGCGCGCGATCAGCCATCACGCCGCTGATCGAAGGCTTCAGCGTACGATCATCCAGCTCGTCTTCCTTGCTGTCGCCGATCATCACCGTGCCTTCGTCGGTCTGACGGATCGTGGTGAGGGGATGCGGCAGGAACGGCATGGTGCGTTCGGTCACGACGACCTGGCCACGGGTCGGCCCCATCGGCGCGTAGAGGCCGACCATCGGCGCCAGCGTCTGGTTGGCGTTGCCGGCAGCGAGCACGATTTTAGCGGCGCGAAGCTCGCCTTTCGGTGTGGTCAGACGGAATTCGCCGCCGCTCTTGCTGATCGCCGAGACCGGACGCTCCGGAAAATAGTCGATACCGAACGCCTTGAAGCCGGTATGGAAGGCACGGAACGTCCGCAGCGAATTGACGTGGCCATCGAGCGGGCAATAGCTGCCGCCAGAGACTTCGGGCCCGATCAGCGGCAGCGCCGTCTTGATCTCGGAGGGGCGCAACATCTCCATCTTGTAGTCGGCGGCGCCGGTCTGGTTGTGCATGCGCTTGACCAGCTCGGTGCGCTGGCCGAATTCGTCCTCGCCGAGCGTAAGGTGAAAGCCGCCGTTCTGCTGAAGCACGACGTCGAGCCCGGTCTGCTGTTTCAGTTCGGACGCCAGCCGGCCCCACGCCTGCGAGGCCTGCACGGTCCAGACCGTGTAGGCCGGCATGCCGAGACCCTTGCTCTGCACCCACACCAGCGCAAAGTTCGCTCGCGAGGCGCGCTTGGTGATGTCACCTTCGTCGAGCACGGCCACGCTCTTGCCGAGCCGGCCGAGGCCCCAGGCGATGGCGGAGCCGAGCAATCCGCCGCCGGCCACGGCGACGTCGTATTCTCTAGACATTGGTTCTCCTATCGCCCGGCATCGCCCTTGCCGGCGAGCACGCGGTCGAGCCCGTAGAAGCGGTCGAGCAGAATGAGGGCGGTCATGGTGACAGCGATCACGCAGGCCGAGACCGACGTCACCAGCGGATCAATGTTGTCCTGGATATAAAGGAACATGCGAACGGGCAATGTCTCGGTGCCGGGCGCGGCGAGGAAGACGGTCATGGTGAGATCGTCGAACGACTGGATGAAGGCAAGCGCCCAGCCGCTGATGACGCCGGGCAGGATCAGCGGCAGGGTGACGCGGCGGAATAGCGTCCAGCCGCCGGCGCCGAGCGAGACCGCCGCCATCTCGACCGTGCGGTCCATGCCGGTCGCCGCCGCCAACGTCAGCCGCAGCGCGAACGGAAACACGATGATGACGTGCGCGATGATCAGCGCCGCAAAACTGCCGCCGAGGCCGGCCGAGGTGAAGAAGCGCAGGAAGGCGATGCCGAGCACGACATGCGGGATCATCAGCGGCGACAGGAAGAGTGCCGCTAGCGCATCGCGGCCGCGGAAACGATAGCGCGCGATTGCCAGCGCCGCCGGCACCGCGAACAACAGCGACACGAAGGACGAAAGTGCGCCGAGCCCGAGGCTAACCCAGAAGGCGTGGATAAATTCTGGATACTGGGCAATCGCCCTGAACCAGCGCAGCGAAAAGCCGTTGGTCGGCAGCGACAGAAAGCCTTCGGGCGTGAAGGCAACGAGGCAGACCACCAGGATCGGCGCCACCATGACGATGACGAAGATGGTGTGGAAGATCAGCGCGAGCGGGCCGTTCCGCCTCATCGGAACACCTCCGCATAGCGGCGTTCGATCAAGGCATTGCTGCCGACGACAATCAGCACCAGCGCGACCAAGAGCAGCGTCGCGACCGCCGCGCCGAGCGGCCAGTTCAGCGTGTTGAGGAACTCGTCATAGGCCAGCGTCGCCGCGACCTTGAGCCGGCGGCCGCCGATGATCGCAGGTGTCGCGAAGGCGCTGGCCGAGAGCGAGAACACAATGATCGCGCCCGACAGCACGCCCGGCATGATCTGCGGCATGATGATGCGGCGGATGATGGTGAGCGGTCGCGCGCCGAGCGACATCGCGGCATTCTCGATCTGCGGATCGAGCCGCTGAAGCGCCGCCCATACCGACAGCACCATGAACGGCATCATCACATGCGCGAGCGCGACCACCATGCCTGTTTCGGTGAACATGAAGGGAATGGGGGAACGGATCGCGCCGAGCGTCATCAGGAGTTTGTTGACGAGACCGTTGTTGCCGCCAAACAGCAGCGCCCAGCCGAGCGTGCGCGCCACCACGGAGATCAGCAGCGGGCCGAGAATAACGAGCAGGAAAAAGCTCTTCCAGCGGCCGCTCATGCGGTTGAGGATGTAGGCTTCGGGAGCGCCGAGCAATGCGGTGAGCAGCGTGGTCAGGATCGCGATGCGAAAGGTCCGCCAGAACATTTCGGCATAGTAGGGATCGGTCGCGATCTCCTTCCAGTTCTTCAGGATGAAGACCGGCTCGATGCCCTTGTACTGGCCCCAATCGTGGAACGACAGCATCACGGTCATCGCCAGCGGGATCAGCAGCACGCCGACGAACAGCATCAAGGCGGGCGCCGTCAGCGCCCACGGCACACGTACACTGCGCTCCTCGGCGGCCATGCTCATGCGCCAGCCCTCGCGCGAACGCTCATGTCCTCGGGACGCCAGGTCAAGCGAACCGCCTCGCCTTCGGCCGGCTGCGCCGTGCCGTCATTCTGACGGATCACGATCGCCGGGCCGCATTCGCTGTCGCACTGGAACAGCCAGTGATTGCCCTGGAAGATGCGCGTGACGATTCTTGCGTTAAGGCCGGCATCGCCGAAGCCGATGCGTTCGGGGCGAATGCTGACCGTGACTGCACCGTTCAGGCCAGCGGGCGCCAGTGCGCTCCACGAACCAGCGACGATCCGCACGGGTGCCGCGGTTCGATCGATCGTTCCGGCGAAATCGTTGGTCTTGCCCAAAAATTGCGAGACGAAGGTCGAGGCCGGCTTCTCATAGGTCTCCTGCGGCGTGCCGATCTGCTCGATCTTGCCCTGGCTCATCACCACGATGCGGTCGGACAGCGACATCGCCTCGTTCTGGTCGTGGGTGACGAGGATCGTGGTGGTGCCGATAGTGCGCTGGATCTGGCGCAGCTCGATCTGCATCTCTTCGCGCAGTTTTGCGTCGAGATTCGATAGCGGCTCGTCGAGCAGCAGCACGCTCGGCTTGATCACCAGGGCGCGAGCCAGCGCCACGCGCTGCTGCTGTCCGCCGGACATGCGACGGGGATGGCGGTCTTCGTAGCCGGCAAGACCCACCATCGCGAGCGCCGCGCGGACGCGCTCGGCCCGCTCATTGCCCGACACATTGCGCATCTCCAGACCGAAGGCGACGTTCTCCGCCGCAGTCATGTGCGGAAACAGCGCGTAGCTCTGGAACACGATGCCGAGCCCGCGCTTGGCGGGGTGGACCGCCGTCAGGTCCTTGCCCTCCAGGCGGATCATGCCGCCCGTGGGATCGAGGAAGCCCGCGATCATCTGCAAGGTCGTGGTCTTGCCGCAGCCGGAGGGGCCAAGGAAGGAGATGAACTCCCCCTTGCCCACCGCCAGACTGAAGTCATCGACCACGGTCGTGGTACCGAACTGCTTAGAGACCCGATCGAGCTCGAGATAGGCCATACGCTGTCTCCGCTGCGAACGATCAGATCAGCGCTCGACCTCGCGATTCCAGCGTTTGGTCCACTCCTCGCGCTTCTCGTTGATGGCGGTCCAATCAGGATTATAGAGCTTGGCCGCGCGCTCGCCGATCGGCGCCATCTTGCCGAGGTCCGGCGGCACCTTCAGCGATTTCAGCACCGGGCCGTAGCCGTAGTCCCTCAGCATCACGAGCTGGATTTTTGGATCGAGCAGCATCTTGACGAAGCTCGATGCCAGCGGCGAGGCGTTGGGCTTTGCGATCGGACACGCCGTCGTCAGCAGGGTCGCGGCGCCTTCCTTCGGATAGACGAAGTCGACGGGGAAGCCGGTATTGGCAAAGCTCTGCACACGGCCCGTGCCCCACACCGCGATGACCGCCTGGCCGGACTGGAACAGCTCGGTCATCTTGCCCGGCGACGGCTCATAGGCGAGCACGTTCGGATTGATCTCTTCCTTGAAGATCTTGAAGCCGGAATCGACGTTGGACTCGCCGCCGCCGTTCATCTTCGAGAGCATCACCAGCGCTTCGAGACCATAGGTGTTGTTGATCGGCGGGATCACGAGCTGCTTTGCGTATTTCGTGTCCTTCAGATCATTCCAAGAGGTCGGCGGTGCCCAGCCTTTCTCCGCGAACACCTTGGTGTTGTACATCAGGCCCGTGGCGACGATGCCGATGGCAACCGCGCGATCGTCCTTGAAGCGCGCGGTATCGTAGAGATCGGCGGCCGGCAACCCGTCGAGCTTGCCGCAGAAGCCGAGCTGGATCGCCTGGTACATCGGGCCATCATCGACGATGGCGACATCGATCTGCTGGTTGCCCTTCTGCGCCTGCAGCTTTGCAAGCGTGTCGGTGGAGTTGCCGGCGACGTACTCGACCTTGACGTTGTTCTCCTTCTCGAAGGTCGGGATCACCTCGTCGCGGATGGTCTTCTCGAACGAGCCGCCATAGCCGGCGACATAGAGTGTCTTTTGCTGGGCCGAGACGGCCGAGGGGATGGCGATGAGCGCTGCGATGCTGACTGCGGTCAGAAGGCGGAAAGTCTTCATGTGGACCGATCTCCAATACCGGAATGAGGTGACGTGCCGACAATTCGCTGGCTGAGCACCCTTCCGCATTTCCTTCCGCACCGATCCCCTTTGAAGCAGGGCTCCGGCCCCTGCTCGACGGGTTTTGACGCGATCTGGGGTGTTTTGGGCCCCATCTGCCGAAAAAGCGGTCTGTCTTCAGCTCTGATGAAAAAGATCGCAAACCCCAGCTTCCATCGTCCAATGAATAATGGCACCCTCTACATGCCTAAATGTTATGAATGGGATTTGCATGGCGCGGATCAATTCGCGGCAAGTGGAGGCTTTCCGGGCAATGATGCTGACCGGCAGCGTCACCGAAGCGGCGACGCTGATGGCAGTGACCCAGCCTGCGGTCAGCCGGTTGCTGCGTGACCTCCAGGCGCTGCTGAAGATGGAGCTGTTCGAGCGGCGTGGCACCGGCCTGGTGCCGACCGCCGCAGCGATGGCGCTCTACACCGAAGTGGAGCGCTCCTTCGTTGGCCTGGAACGCATCACCGCGGCCGCGGAAGAAATCCGCGGTCGTCGCACCGGCTCGCTGCGGATCGCGGCACTTCCGGCGCTGTCGAACGGCTATTTGCCGCGGCTCACAGGTCACTTCCTGAAGGAGCGGCCGAACCTCAACCTCGCCTTCTTCGGCGTGATCTCGCCGATCGTGGTCGATTGGGTGCTGAACAACCAATGCGACGTCGGCTTTGCCGAGGTGCCGATTGCGCATTCGGGACTGCCGAGCCAGAAGCTGCCCGCACCCGCCCGCGTTGCGGTGCTGCCAACCGGTCATCGTCTCGCGGAAAAAGAAGTCTTGGAGCCACGCGACTTCGAGGGCGAGACATTCATTTCGCTCTCGGCGGGATCCTCGAGCCGGCACCTCGTCGACCAGATCTTCCATCGTCACGATGTCCGCCGCGTGCTGCGGGTTGAGACCGCACTGTCCGAGATCATGTGCGGCATGGTGTCGTCGGGGCTGGGAGTCGCGATCTGCGATCCCTTCACCGCGCAGGAATTCTCCACCCGAGGTGTCATCGTGCGCCGCTTCCTGCCGCGCATCGACTTCGAGTTCTCCGCGGTGTTTCCGGCGCAGCGCAGCCCCTCGCCGGTGGCGCTCGATCTGGTCGAGACCATGCGCAAGTCGCTCGCGGAGTTCGAGAGCTAGCCGTTGAACGCGGCCTGCGCCTCCGGCAGGTCCCAGATCTTACCGATTGCAGCGGTGCCTGCGGCCGTGATCGCAGCCTCATCGGCGCCGACGTAGCGTCCCTCATCGACAAGCACACGGCCATCGACCATGACCTGGTCGATATTGGCGCGGTTGGCGAGCGCGATCAGCGCACGGCGCGGATCGAACAGAGGCTGGAGATGCGGATGGGTGAGATCGACGACGGTGAGATCGGCGGTGGCGCCCGGCTCGATCCGACCGAGGTCCGGCCGCTTGATGACGTCCGCGGCGACTGCCGTGTTCGCCTCGATCAGCTCCGGCGAGTTCGCGACATCGGCGCGTTGCGAGGTGACCTTGGAGATCAGCGAGGCCGCATTGAGCTCGCCGAGCAGGTCCATGTTGTAGCCGTCGGTGCCGACCACCGTGCGGACGCCATGCTCCGCGAACCGGCTGAACGCAGCGGTCACACCGGCACGTGCAAATACACGCGGGCAGTTCAACACGGTCATGCCGCGCGCGGCCATCAGCTTGAGATCGTCGTCGCTGCTGAACATGCAATGCGCCGCCATGAGATCGGGCGCAAGCAGGCCGAGCCAGTCCAGGTACTCCGCCGGCGTGCGGCCGCCATAACGTTTGCCGATGGTCTCGACCTCGGCGCGGCTCTGCGCCATGTGAGTCGTGATAGGCACGCCAAGCTCGCGCGCCCGCGTGGCGCAGGCCTTCAAGAGATCGGGACCGCAGGTGTCGGTGGCATGCGGGCTTATCGCGAGCGAGATGCGGCCATCGCCGCGATTGTTCCAGCGGTGGTAGAGCGCGTCCCACGTCGCCATGTCGGCGGCACCGTCGTCGCCGGAATAGCGCACCACGCCGTCGGGGCCGGCCTTGGCGTCCGAGGTCGAGAACAGATAGGGCGCGCCGTAGAAGCGGATGCCCATCTCTTCCGCCGCGTCGAACATCTCGGGAATCGAGTTGCGGAACGGCTCCATCACCGTGGTGGCGCCGCCCGTGAGCAGCTGGAGGATGCCGAGCCGCGCCACCGCGAGACGTTCTTCAGGCGACAGGATCTCAGCGCCACGCTTGGTGAGCGGCAGCAGCACCGTGTAGACGATGCTCTGATTGTTCTTGCGGCCGTTGCCGTCCTCGCTGTGGCTGCGCGCCACCGCTTCGGAGAAGCAATGATTGTGCAGGTTCAAGAGGCCCGGCAAGACGAAGCGGCCGGGGCGATCGTAGACCACGTCCGCACTCGGCTTGTCGCGCGTGATTGCCGCGATCTTTTTGCCTTCGACCAGGACCCAATGGTCGCGCAGCACGTCCTGCGCGCCGTCCTTGCGTGACAGCACATAGCTCCCGAAGATTGCTGTGGTGCTCATGTGGGACGTACGTTCCAGAACACGGCGGTGCCGTCGAGAATGCCGGTGATGGCTTTGCGATAGGCGGTCGGCTGCCTATACAGGCCGATCGGAATATAGGGGATTTCCTCGAACGCGACCGCCTGGATCTCGCGGCAGATGCGCTGCTGCTCGGCAAGCTCCGAGGCCGCCAGCCACTGGCTGCGCAACGGCCCCATCTTCTCGCTCGCGTACCAGCCGGCGACCTTGCCTTCGCCGCGGATGTTGGTGTTGCCGGCCGGGTTGAGCCAGTCGATGCCCTGCCAGTTGCCGACTGCCGCGCTCCAGCCGCCCTGCCCAATCGGGTCCTTCTTGAGCTGGCGCTGCAACACGACGGCGAAATCGAGCCCGGCATATTCGACGTTCATGCCGGCCTTGCGCAGCGAATCCACCGCGATCTCGCCGAGCGGTTTTTGCGCCAGTGAATTGGTGGGAACGAGCAACACGATCTTCTCGCCATTGTAACCGGCAGCCTTCAAACCAGCCTTGACCTTGTCGTAGTTTCGCGGACCGCGGAACACGTCGAGGCCGACCTCGTTCGCCATCGGGGTATCAGGCGCGAAGAAGCCGATCGGCGACACCTGGAAGGCCGGATCGGTGCCGGCGACCGCGGTCATGAAAGCGGACTGGTCGATCGCGCCGAGCAGCGCACGGCGGATGGCGGGATTGTCGAGCGGCGGCTGGAGATGATTGAGGCGCAGCATGCAGGCATAGCCGCGGGGATCGAGGATGCGTGTCTCGATGTCGCCGGCAGCCCTGATGATCGGCAACAGATCGTTCGGCGTGGTCTCCTGCCAATCCTGCTCGCCGGTCTGGAGCGCGGCGACGCCGGTGCCGGCGTCGGGCGTGGTGGTCCAGACCACGCGGTCGTAATGCACGATCTTCGGACCCGCGGTCCAATCCGGCTTGCCGTCGGTGCGCGGCTGGTAGCGCTCGAATTTGGCATAGGCGTTGCGGGCGCCCTGCACGCGTTCGTCGGCGAGATAGCGGAACGGGCCACTGCCGACGACTTCGGTCAGCGGCTTGAACGGATCCTGGCTCGCGAGCCGCTCCGGCATCATGAAGCAGGCATTGATCGCGGCCTTGCCGAGCGCCTGCGGCAGCAGCGGGAACGGGCGCTTGAGACGGAAGCGGATGGTGCGGTCGTCCACGGCCAAGAGCTCGGCGGTCGCCTCCATCAGCTCGCCACCGAAGCCGTCGCGCGCGGCCCAGCGGCGGATACTGGCCACGCAGTCGCGCGCCAGCACGCGCTCGCCGTCATGCCAAAACAGGCCGTCGCGCAGCGTCAGATCCCACTGGAGCTGGTCGCCGGAGATGACGTGGCCCGACAGCATCTGCGGCGAGACCTGGAGCGAAGAGCTCATGCCGTAGAGCGTATCGTAGACCATGAAGCCATGGTTTCGCGACACCTGCGCGGTCGAGTAGATGGGGTCGACGAAGGCGAGATCGATGACGGGGATGAAGCGCAGCGTCGACTGCGATTCGGCACGCACGATGCCCGGCAATGAGAGCGCCGGCATCCCTGCGGCGGCCTTGAGGAGCGAGCGGCGGGAGATCGGCATTCCAAGAGCTCCTGAAGGTAACCTACGTATTCAACAAGACCGCACCGATCGCGACAGCGACCGCCTGTTGCGCCGGCTCGACCACGGGCACGCCGATGGCGTCCGAGATCGCGGCGCGGTGCGAGGCCATTCCCGCACAGCCCATCACCAAGACATCGGCACGATATTGCGTGACCAACGCACGGCCGGCTTCGATCAAGCGTCCGCGGATGTCGGCACTCGCCGTCTCGGCCGCGCTCGCGCCTACCGACCAGCTTCCGCCATAACGGCTGTCGACGCCCATGACCCGTGCCATCCGCTGCTGGCGGCGAATGCTCGAGGGCGATAGCGCGATGATGCCGAAACGCTCGCCCAGCATCAGCGCGCGGAAGATGCCGCACTCGGCAATGCCCAACACCGGGCGCCCGCCCGCCGCCTCGCGCACCGCATGCAGGCCCGGATCGCTAAAGCAGGCGAGCACGAAGGCATCCGCGTCATCGCGCGACACACGGTTGACGAGCGGCATCACCGCGCTGTCGGCATCGCGCTGCGAGCTGATGCTCGGCGGCCCCTCGGCAAGACCGACCACCTCGATGTCAGGTCCGCCTGATGTCCGGAGCGGCGCGACCGCGTCGTCGATCGCCGCCGTCACCGACGCCGAGGAGTTGGGGTTGATGACGAGGATGCGGCGACGGGTCATGGCACTTCTCAACGGTTGGCGGCCTCGTGGCGCAGGAAGTTTTCCGCGATCCTTTCGCCGGTGGTGATCCAGACGTCAGGGCAGGACTTTGCGTAGGTCAGAAACTCGCGCAACAGGCGCAGCCGCATAGGGCGGCCGCTGCATTGCGGATGCAGCACCGTCGTCACCATCGCACCCCAGTCGCGAACCTCATCCAGCTCGTCCTTCCAGATCGAGAGCACGTGCTCCTTGGGGAAGATCGAGCGCGGGCTGAAGCGGGCCGAGAGGCCATGCATCCAGTCGTCGTAGCTCGCAGTGACCGGCAGCTCGATCGTGCCGGGCTTGCCGTCGGCGAGGCGATGACGATAGGGCCGCACGTCGTCGCGGAACGACGACGTGTAGACGATGTCGTGACGCACCAGCGCGACGCGCAGCTCCTCGGTGAACTCGCCGTAAGGCGCCCGATAGCCGGTCGGCTTCACGCCAAGCCGGCGCTTCAGCGCCTCGAAACCGCGCTCCAGCTCCTCCTCGATCCAGGGATCGCCGGGATCGGGCAAGAGATGGTGATAGCCGTGGTGGCCGATCTCGTGGCCGGCCTTGAGGATGGATTCGGCCATCGCCGGATGCGCGTCGACCGACCAGCCCGTGACGAAGAACGTCGCCTTGAGATCGAGCTGGTCGAGCAGCTCCAGAAGCTTCGGCGTGCCGACCCGCGCCTCGTAGCCGCCATAGCTCATGGTGATGAGCCGCTGCGCATGCACCGCGTCCTTGCTGGTCCAGGCGCTCTCCGCGTCCACGTCGAACGACAGGAACATCGCCGATCTGTACGGCTTCGGCCAAGGATATTCCGGCGCGGGATCCGCGGTGTTGGCTGGGGTGAGCGGGATGCTCTGGAGTGCCTTACTGTCCAGCATTGATGGTCGCCTCTTCTATTCCGTTGTCGTTCAATTTCCATTTCGCCAGCAGCGTACGATAGGTTCCGTCGGCGATCAGCGCGTCGAGTGCTTCGACGAACGCCTGCTGCAACGCCTTTTCCTTGACCGGCAGTGCGATGCCCGTGAACTGCGTTGCGAAGGCAGCGCCGACCGGCGCATAGGCGTTCGGCTCGAGATCCATCAGATAGGGCAGCGTCTCGTTGCCCTGCACAGCGGCGTCGATCCGGCCCTGCTTGAGCTGGGTGCGCGCATCGGCCGAGCCGTCGGTGCCGACGAACTGGATCGGATTGCTGGAGCAATTCTTCTGGCTCCACTTGTCAATTTCGGTCGGAAACATCGTGCGGCGGCTGGCGCCAACCTTCTTGCCGCAAAGCGACGCCATGTCCTTGAACTCGGACGCGCGGGACTGCTGCACGAAGAATTTTGGACCGCTGCGCAGATAATCGACGAAGGAGGCGATCTCGTGCCGGCTGGCATAGTCGGTGAAGCCGGACAGGATCGCATCCACGCGGCCCGTCGAGATCGACGGCATAAATTCGGCAAAACTGGTCTCGGTCCATTCGATCTTGACGCCGAGCTTGCGCCCGAGCGCCTCGCCGAGATCGACATCGAAGCCCGACAGCGCGTTGTTGGCGGGATCGCGGAACTCCATTGGCGGATAGTTCGGCACCAACGCCACCTTGATGCTGCCGCGCTTGGCGATGTCAGGCGGCAGTTCGACCGCCAAGGCCGATACGGTCATGGCGCCGAACAGCGCCGCGGCAACCAAAACTCTCTTCATCAACATGCCCCCATTTCAGATCACAGCCGAAAGAAACGCCTTGGTCCGCTCCTCGCGCGGCGTGCCCAGCACATCCGCAGCGCGGCCCTGCTCGACGATCGCGCCCTGGTCCATGTAGACGACGCGGTCGGCAACCTCGCGGGCAAAGCCAAGCTCGTGCGTCACCACCATCATGGTCATGCCGCTCTTCGCAAGCTCCTTCATCACCGCGAGCACCTCGCCGACCAGCTCAGGATCGAGCGCGCTGGTCGGCTCGTCGAACAGCATCAGCATCGGCTTCATCGCGAGCGCGCGCGCAATGGCGACGCGCTGCTGCTGGCCGCCGGAGAGCTGCATCGGATACGAATCCGCCTTGGCCGACAGCCCGACGCGCCGGAGCAACTCCAGCGCCTCGGCGCTAACCTCATCTGGCTTGCGGCCCTGCACCTGGAGCGGCCCTTCGGTGATGTTCTCCAGCGCGGTCTTGTGCGGAAACAGGTTGAAGCGCTGGAACACCATGCCGGTCTTCAGCCGCTGCCGCCCGATCTCGCGCTCGGAAAGCCGATAAAGCCGCTCACCCTGCTCGCGCACGCCCAGGAGCTCGCCATCGAGCCAGATGCCGCCGCTATCGATGATTGCGAGCTGGTTGATGCAACGGAGCAGCGTGGTCTTGCCCGAGCCGGAAGCACCGATCAGGCACATCACCTCGCCGGGCCAGACGTCGAGCGAAACATTCTTGAGAGCCTTGAACTCTCCAAAATTCTTGCTGACGGAGCGGATCGCGACGAGGGGCTTTGTCATCGGGCAAACTGCGTTGTGCCGCGCGCAAAACGGCGTTCGAGCAGCATCTGGAGCGGCGTCAGGATCGAGACGACGAGCAGGTACCAGAGCCCGGCGACGATCAGGAGCTCGATCACTCGGGAGTTGGCGTAATAGATGTTTTCAGCGTTGTGCAGCACTTCCGGATACTGGATCACGCTGGCCAGCGAGGTCGCCTTCACCATGCCGATGAACTCGTTGCCGAGCGGGGGGATCACCACGCGCATCGCCTGCGGCAGGATGATCCGGCGCAGAGCGCGCAGCCGCCCCATGCCGATCGCCTGCGCCGCTTCATATTGCCCGATATCGACCGACAGCATGCCGGCGCGCATGACTTCGGACGTATAGGCGCCCTGGTTGATGCCGAGCCCGAGCAGCGCGGCAAGGAACGGCGTCATGACGTCGACGGCACGCGCGCTCCACAGGCCGGGAATGCCGATGGCCGGAAACACCAGCGCGAGGTTGAACCAGAGCAGCAATTGCAGGATCAGCGGGGTGCCGCGGAACAGCCAGGTGTAGCCGGCCGCGACCGTCTTCAGCACCGGATTCGGCGACAGCCGCATGATCGCAACGACGATGCCGAGGACAATGCCGAGCACCATCGCCAGCACCGCCATCACCATGGTGTTGACGATACCTTCGAGGATCACCTTTGCAGTGATGAAGCGACTGACATAGGACCATTCGATCTGGCCATTGGCGAAGGCGCGCGCGATCGCCGCCAGCACCAGGACGATCAAGGCCGCGCTGATCCAGCGAAACCAGTGCGGCTCGCGCGCAATCGGCATTCCCGAGAGATCGGGAAAACCCTCCGCGAGTGCCGGCGCCGGCTTCATTGCGGCGCCGCGTTCAGCATGGGCTGAGTGACCATATTCGCACCCAGGCCCCATTTGTCGAGGACGGCCTTGTAAGACCCGTCGGCGATCATCGCCGCGAGCTTCTCCGTCACGACCTCACGAAGCGCGGCATCGTCCTTGCGGAACATGATGCCCTGGTAGCCTTTGGCAAAGGCCTCGCCGACGATGCGGTATTTGCCGGGCTCCTGCGTCTGCGCATAAGGCAGCGTCTCGCTGCCCTGCACGGCGGCGTCGATGCGGCCCTGCTTGAGCTGGTTGCGCACGTCGATCGAGTTCTCGCCCGGCACGTATTGGATGGCTGGCTTGCCGGCCGCCTCGCAATTCTGCTTGCTCCACTTCTCGATCTCGACCGGGAAGCTGGTACTGCGTGTGGTGCCGACCTTCTTGCCGCAGAGATCTGTGGCGGCCTTGGCGTCACTCTCCGCCATCACGAAGAACTGCGGTCCTGTCGTCAGATAGTCGACAAAATCGGCGGTCTCACGACGCGAGGCGCGGTCGGATATCCCCGAGATGATGAAATCGGCACGCTTGGTTTGAAGCGAGGGGATCAGCTCGGCGAACGGGGTCTCGCTCCAGACGATCTTGAGGCCGCCGAGCCGCTTGGCAAGCTCATTGGCGAGATCGATGTCGAGCCCGACCAGCTCGTTGCTAGCGGGATCGCGATATTCCATCGGCGCGTAGGTGGAGTTGACCGTGAGCTTGAGCACGCCCGCCTGCTTGATCTCAGCCGGAAGCTCGGCGGCTTGTACTGAGGTCACTGCAGCCAGCGTTGCGAAGGCGAGGAAATGCGAGAGGCGTGTCATGTCAGCTCCTTCAACCTTTTCCTTGACCGAACCATTGCCAGCGCCATGCCAAATTCAGTCTGCGTCGAGGACGGCCGGCTCGATGACGCCGGCGCGCTCGGTGATCACCCTGTATTGCTCGGGCCGCCGGTGGGCGGCGAAATTGAACATCTTGTCCTTGCCCTGGCGGCAGAGGTCGAGATCGATGTCAGCGACGATGACCTCGTCGGTCAGCGTCGCGGCCTGGGCGACGATGCGGCCGTTGGGATCGACGATGCAGGAGCCGCCGATCAGCCCCGAGCCGTCCTCGTCGCCGGCCTTGGCCACCGAGATCGCCCAGGTCGCGTTCATGTAGGCGTTGGCCTGCGTCACCAGCGTCGAGTGGAAGGTGCGCAAGGAGGCATCTTCCGTGGTGCCGCCATTGGGATCGTAGGCCGCCGAATTGTAGCCGATGCAGACGAGTTCGACGCCTTGCAGGCCAAGAACGCGCCAGGATTCCGGCCAGCGCCGATCATTGCAGATCATCATGCCCATGATCGCATGGGCCCAGGCCGAGCCGGCGCGGAAGGCCGGAAAGCCGAGATCGCCATATTCGAAGTAGCGCTTCTCGAGCTGCTGGTAGCGTGCGCCCGCGCGCGGCTCGACCGAGCCAGGCAGATGCACCTTGCGGTAACGGCCGAGGATCTCGCCGTCGCGATCAACCAGGATGGCGCAATTGTAACGACGGCCGTCGGGGGTCAGCTCGGCATAGCCAACATAGAAGCCGACACGCAGCGCACGGGCACGATCGAACAATTTGGCCACGGCCGGGTTCGGCATGCCGTGCTCGAAATAGCGGTCGAGCGCCTCGCCCTCCAGAAGCCAGCGCGGAAAGAAGGTGGTGAAGGCGAGCTCGGGAAAGACCACGAGGCTGGCGCCCCGGTTCGCCGCTTCCTCCAGCATGTTCAGCATCCGCGACAGCGTGTGCTCGCGCGTGTCAGCTTTTTGCGTCGGCCCCATCTGGGCGGCGGCGGCGCGAAGGACACGAACCAAGATTGCCTCCAATCTGTGCGCAATGCTGCCTCAATGGGCTAGTGAACCCTTTGATCCAGCGTGCAAATCCTGAGGCATTAGGCGCAAGGCGGGCTGCAAATGCAATTCATCGTGCTATGATCTTTTGGCCCAGAATATAAATGCTAGTGATATGAACCTGCGCCAGCTCGAGATCCTGCGTGCCGTCATCCGCCACCGCACTACGGTGGCGGCGGCCGACGAGCTGGCCCTGTCGCAGCCGGCAGTCAGCAACGCGCTGAAGACGATGGAGGCGCAGGCGGGCTTTGCACTGTTCGAGCGCGTCAACAACCGGCTGTTTCCCACTGCAGAGGCGATGGCGCTCTACAAGGAGAGCGAGGCAATCTTCGCGCTTCACGCCAAGCTCGAGAACCGCGTGCGCGATCTGCGCGAAAACCGCGCCGGACATCTCGCCATCGTGGCGACGCCGCCGCTCGCCTACAGCATCATTCCTTCCGCGCTGTCCGGCTTCCTGCGCCGCCGCCCGGAGACGCGCGTGTTCTTCGACGTGCGGCGCTACGAGGGCATCATCGAAGGCGTGCTCAGCCGCGTCGCCGAGCTCGGCTTCGCGCTTGGGCTAACGCATCACCCGGGTATCGCGCATGAAGTGGTGCACACCGGCGAGATGGTCTGCGTGCTGCCGCCGCAGCATCCGCTCGCAGGCAAGCCTGTTATCTCAGCCTCTGATCTCTCCGGCCTGCCCTTCATCGGGCTCGAACGCGGCACGCGGCTTGGAGAGGCCGTGCGCGACAGTTTTGCGCGCGCCGGCGCGCCGTTCCGGCCGAGCGTCGAGGTGCGCTATTGCAATACGGCCTGCGTGCTCGCAGCCGCCGGCGTCGGCGCCGCCGTGGTCGACCCCTTCTCGCCGCGGCAGAACGGCGGGCACGGCCTTGTGGTCCGTCCGTTCATACCGACGACACGCGCGGTCGCCTATATGCTATGGTCGGAGGCCGAACCGCTGTCGCGTCTGGCGAAAGCCTTTCTCGGCGAAATCCGCAAGGAGAGCGCGCTTCTGGCGCGCGCAGCGCCACACCAGCAAGATGGGGCAGGAAGCGACTGAGCTTACCTTTGACCTGAGGGGCATATGGCACGCATCACCATCATCGAGACCGGGCAGGTCCCACCAAAATATCGCGAGCAGCATGGCTCCTTTCCGGACATGTTCGAGCGCATGGTCCGCGCCGAGGATCCGACCGCGGAGGTCGACGTCGTCAGCATCCCGAACGGCGATGCGCTGCCCGATCCGTCCAAGCTTGAGGCCGTGCTGATCACCGGCGCTGCTGCGGGCGTCTATGACGGGCTCGACTGGATCGCGCCGCTGGAAGATTTCGTCCGTAGTGCCTATGCCAACAAGACGCCGATGGTCGGTGTCTGCTTTGGCCATCAGTTGATCGCGCAGGCGCTCGGCGGCACCGTGCGCAAGTCCGACAAGGGCTGGGGCATCGGCCGGCATGTCTATCAGGTGCTGCCCGAGAACGGTGTCGTCGACGGCGAAGCGGTTGCCATCGCCTGCTCGCATCAGGACCAGGTGATAGAGGCGCCTGATGATGCGCTGACGATCCTCTCATCCGAATTCACCCCGCATGCCGGCCTGCTCTACGCCAACGGCGCAACGCTGACGGTGCAGCCGCACCCGGAGTTCGACGTGGGATTTGCCCAGGTGTGCTGCGAGCTGCGCGACGGCAAGGCGCCGGAGGATGTTGTTGCCACCGCCCGGGATTCACTGGCGCAGCCGCTCGATAACGCGAAGCTTGGTGGAGCGATTACCAGGTTCCTGGCGAAGCGCTGAGTTTCACCTCGCCCCGCTTGCGGGGAGAGGTCGGATCGCTCTTGCGATCCGGGTGAGGGGGAGCCTCCGCAGGTCTCGCTGCCATCATTTGCGCGGTGAAAGCCCCTCACCCCAACCCTCTCCCCGTAAGAACGGGGAGAGGGAGAGGAAGGCATCTCAAAACGGTTCCGTCCCCAGCCCTGGCACGTCCGCCGGCCGCGGCCCGGGCGCCGGCCAGTGAAACCGGCGATCCTTCTCCGCAATCGCGATGTCGTTGATTGACGCCTCGCGCCGGCGCATCAGGCCGTGCTCGTCGAACTCCCACTGCTCGTTGCCGTAGGAGCGATACCACTGGCCGCTTGCGTCGTGCCATTCGTACTGGAAGCGCACCGCGATGCGGTTCTCGTCGAAGGCCCAGAGATCCTTGATCAGGCGATAATCCTGCTCCTTCTCCCATTTACGGGTGAGGAACGCGACGATGGCCTCGCGGCCCTGGAACACTTCCGAGCGATTGCGCCACCGGCTGTCCTCGGTATAGGCGAGCGAAACGCGCACCGGATCGCGCGAATTCCAGGCATCCTCGGCCATGCGCGCTTTCTGCGCGGCGGTCTCTCGGGTGAAGGGCGGAAGTGGCGGGCGCGACATGGGGGCCTCATCGGGTTGCGGGGCCGCAATCTATCCCTGCACGCGATGGAGTCGAGAGGCGATCGCCTATCGGGCAATCACGAAATCAGATCGGCCTTCATCAGAGTGCGGATCGACTTCGGGATCGGCTGCGCGCGGCCACCGCTGATGAAGGCGACACGCACCTCCGCCTTGACCAGCACGTCCTCGCCGCGCCGCACCTCCTGCGCCAGCAGGATCGATGCCCCCTTCACCGCAACCGGCCAGGTTACGACGTCGAGCACATCGTCCATCCGCGCGGGCTTGAGAAAGTCGAGATGCATCGAGCGCACGACGAAGGCGAAGCCGGCGCCTTCGGTCTCGGGCTGGTCGAACAGAGCCTGCTGTTCGGCGCCCATCAGCCGCAGATGATTGGTCCGTCCACGCTCCATGTAGCGCAGATAATTGGCGTGATAGACGATGCCGGAAAAATCCGTGTCCTCGTAGTAGACGCGGACCTGCATGTGGTGGCGGCCATCGCGGATCTCGCCGTCGAGATGAGCTGTCACGTCGCGAGCCTCTTCGCTTGTCGCTAGAGGTCCGTTTTGCGCAAAAACGGCCGGCAGCGCAAGCGCGGCTAGGACACGGTTTCCACCGGCGCCCGCCCCAGCGTCACCTCGACAATCTCCGGCGGCACGCCGACGCGGACCGGAATGATGCTGCAACCGAGGCCGCCGGAGATGACGACGTCGCACTTCAGCCGCAGATGGCCATAGACGAGCGGAACGCCATGCTGCCGCGGAAGCGCCGGCGACCAACCGAGCAAGCGGACTTGTCCGCCGTGGGTGTGACCGGACAGCTGCAGCGCAACGCGCGCGGGCACGCGCGTCGCGATATAGGGCTCATGCGCGAGCAGAACGATCGGCGCATCGTCGGTGATCTTTGCCAGCGTCGCATTGAGATCGTCGGCCCCGAAACTCCGCGCGTGGCCATAGCGCGGCCCCGGAACGTAAGCGAGCTGATCGCCGAGGCCCGCGAGCCAGAACGAGCGGCCATCCTTGGTGAGACGCGCAACATCGTTCTCGTAAACGGGAATGCCGGCCGCCTCCAGCGCACGATGTGCGACCGTCGGCCCGTGCCCGGCGCGCTGTACGACCTTGTCGTCCCAATAGTCGTGATTGCCCATGACGGCGTGAACACCGAGCGGCGCCTTCAGGCCAGCCAACGGCCTCGCCCACTCTGCGGCCGGGATGATGCGCGTGACGTGGTGATGGCCGGCAACATAGTCGCCGAGCAAAGCGATCAGATCGGGCTTGATCGCGTTGGTCTGGTCGACGATGGCCTCGATCCGCTCCAGCGACATCCAGGGATCGCAGGCGTGGATGTCGGCGATCACGGCGATCTTCAGCGGCAAGTCCACAGGCCATTGCCGCGGCGTCGGATGGTAGCGCGTGATGCGCGGCCGCAGTTCCGGCTCGACGCCGACGCCATAGGCGGCCGTCGAGATGCCGAGTGCCGAAAGGCCGCCGACGGAACGGATGAGATGACGCCGAGAGATCATAGAAGCCTGCTGGTGATGTGCTTCCGTGATGCGGTTTGAATGGAGCGAAATTGGGGTGCGCTTGTGCAGATCATCTGCACAGGATTACCGAAAGTTCATGACGGCCGGAGCAATGCGCGTTACCGCAAATTACTCGTCGCTCTCGTCCGTGCCAAACAGGCCAAACTGGGCCGCGGCATCGCGCGATGGCTCGGCGATACCCAGATGACGAAAGGCGTGCGAGGTGAGCAGGCGGCCGCGCGGGGTGCGCTGCAAATAGCCACACTGGATCAGATACGGCTCGATGATGTCCTCGATCGCATCGCGCGGCTCGGACAACGCCGCGGCCATCGTCTCCACGCCAACCGGGCCGCCGCCATAGTTCGTCGCGATGGTCGTGAGGTAGCGCCGGTCCATGGCGTCGAGGCCGGCGGCATCCACTTCGAGTGCGCTCAGCGCATGATCAGCGATCTTGCGATCGATCTTGTCGGCATTGGCAGCGGAGGCGAAATCGCGCACGCGACGCAACAGGCGCCCTGCGATACGCGGCGTGCCGCGAGCACGGCGCGCAATCTCGTTGGCGCCATCGGCGCTCATGCCGACATTGAGCACGCGCGCGCCGCGGGTGACGATGCTCTCCAACTCCTCGATCGTATAAAAGTTGAGCCGGATCGGAATGCCGAAGCGATCGCGCAGGGGATTAGTGAGGAGGCCGGCGCGCGTGGTGGCGCCGACGAGGGTGAATTTGGACAGCTCGATCTTGACCGAGCGCGCCGCGGGCCCTTCGCCGATGATGAGGTCGAGCTGAAAATCCTCCATCGCGGGATAGAGCACTTCTTCCACGGCAGGGCTCAGACGATGAATCTCGTCAATGAAGAGCACGTCGCGCTCTTCGAGATTGGTGAGGAGAGCTGCGAGATCGCCGGCCTTGGCAATCACGGGGCCCGACGTGGCACGAAAGCCGACGCCAAGCTCTTTCGCCACGATCTGCGCCAGCGTGGTCTTGCCAAGACCGGGCGGCCCGACGAACAGCACGTGATCCAACGCCTCGCCGCGCTTGCGCGCCGCTTCAATGAAGATCGAGAGATTCTTGCGCGCCTGCTGCTGGCCGACGAAGTCGGACAGCGATTGCGGGCGTAGCGCGGTGTCGCCGACGTCGTCGCTGCGGCGCTCGGGCGAAACCATGCGGTTGGCCTTGGGATCGCTCACTTCGAGAGTTCCTTCAAGCCAAGACGAATGAGCTGCGCCGTTTCGGCGTTCTCACCGGCGCTACGCGATGCCGATGCGATCGCCGCAGCCGCTTGCGGCTGACCGTAGCCAAGATTGACCAGCGCGGAGATCGCATCCGCGACGGGCCGCGGCGCGCGCTGGTCGTCGACGGCGCCGGCGAGGTGCACGACGGCGGGATCGACATTGGCGAAGGCCGGCGCCTTGTCTTTCAATTCGGTAACGATGCGCTCCGCGACCTTCGGCCCGACGCCGGGCGTGCGCGCCACCGCGGCCTTGTCGCGCAGAGCAATCGCATTGGCGAGATCGGCCGGCGCCAGCGTGCCAAGCACCGCGAGTGCGACCTTGGCGCCGACGCCCTGCACGGTCTGCAGCAGCCGAAACCATTCACGCTCCTGGTCGGTGCGGAAGCCGAACAGTTTGATCTGATCCTCGCGGACATAGGTCTCGATCGACAATACGGCCGCCTCACCTGGCGATGGCAAGTGCTGCAAGGTGCGAGAGGAGCAATGCACCTGATAGCCGACGCCGCCGACGTCGAGGATGACAAAATCTTCGCCGTAGGAATCGATCAGGCCCTTGAGCTTGCCGATCATAGTCCCGCCACCTTCAGCCGCAGCGCCGTGCTCTGGCGGTGATGGGCGTGGGTGATGGCGATGGCCAGCGCATCCGCGGCGTCAGCCGACGGCGGTTCGGCCTTGGGCAGCAATATCTTCAGCATCATGGCGATCTGCTGCTTGTCGGCGTGCCCGGCGCCGACCACCGTCTTCTTCACCTGGTTCGGCGCGTATTCGGCGACGGAGATCCCGAACATTGCGGGCGCCAGCATGGCGACGCCGCGGGCCTGGCCGAGTTTCAGCGTCGCGACGCCGTCCTTGTTCACAAAAGTCTGCTCGACCGCCGCTTCCGTCGGCCGGTGGCTGGAGAGAATGGCCGCGAGCCCTTCATGGATCGCCAATAACCGGCTGGACAACGGCAAATCGTCCGGCGGTTCCACCGAACCGCAGGCGACGTAGATCAGACGGTTGCCCTCAGCCTCGATCACGCCCCAGCCGGTGCGGCGCAGGCCGGGATCGATGCCGATGATGCGAATGGGTTGGCGAATCGGGAGCGCGGTCATGGGCCAGTGATAGCGGTTGGCCCATGATAGCGAAACAGAAACAGAACAGAAGTCCCCCGGGGAAAGGCGGCTAGAGCCCTACCCGCCCATCTTGGCGACCAGCGCGTCCGAGATCTCGAAATTGGCGTAGACGTTCTGGACGTCGTCGTGCTCGTTGAGCAGGTCCATTAGCTTCAAGAGCTTCTCACCGGTCTCGTCGTCGACCGCGACCGTGTTCTGCGGCTTCCAGATCAGCGCGGCCTTGCGCGGCTCGCCGAACTTGGCTTCCAGCGCCTTGGCGACGTCGCGATAGCCTTCGGTCGATGCGTAGATCTCGTGGCCGCCCTCACCCGAGACCACGTCGTCGGCACCGGCCTCGATCGCGGCATCGAGCACCGAATCGTCATCGGCGACGCTGCGGTCGTACTCGATGACGCCGGTGCGGTCGAACATGAAGGAGACCGAGCCGGTTTCGCCGAGATTGCCGCCGGATTTGGTGAAGAAGGAGCGGATGTCGGAGGCGGCGCGGTTGCGGTTGTCGGTCAGCGCCTCGACGATGACGGCAACGCCGCCGGGGCCGTAGCCCTCGTAGCGGATCTCGTCATAGTTCTCGCCGTCGTTGCCGAGCGCCTTCTTGATGGCGCGCTCGATATTGTCCTTCGGCATGTTCTCCTGCCGGGCGGCGATCACGGCAGCGCGCAGGCGGGGGTTCATGGCGGGATCAGGCGTGCCGAGCTTGGCGGCGACGGTGATTTCCCGCGCCAGCTTGCCGAACAGCTTCGACTTCTGGGCATCCTGCCGCCCCTTGCGGTGCATGATGTTCTTGAATTGGGAATGTCCGGCCATGCGTGATCTTCTCTAGGGAATCGTGCGTCAAAGGTGAGCGTGGGGAAGCGCGGCGTTATAGGCCGCCAACCCACCGGAATGAAAGAGTTTCTCATACTTTAAGGTAAGATCGTAGAGGCCTTTGCCCAGAAGTCAGGCACCGTTAACCCTGATTTCATTCCGGCCTGCAAAAATAGCGTCCGCCCATCTCCCGACAAGAGTAGACCCAATGGCGTTTGCATTTTTCCGGAAGCGCCTGCCAGACACGGCCGCGCCGGCGGCAGCCCCGCAGACGGCTGAGCCGGCAGCCCAGTCCGCGCCGGCTCCGGCCACTGATGCCGATTCGGCCCGGGAAATCCTGGAACTGCTGGAACTCGAGCTCGGCGCGATGATCCGCCAGCTCGAGCGCGCCGCCAATTCGGTGGCGGGGGGCGCCGAGGCAACGGCGGCGACCCTCGCCGACATCCGCCAGCGTACCGACGCGCTGACCGGGCGGACCAATGCGGCGCAGTCCAACGCCTCGAGCTTCGCCCATGCCGCCGACAAATTCACCCAATCCGCGCAAGGGATCGGCGCGCAGGTCCGCGAGGCCGGCAAGCTCGCCGATCAGGCCAGCGATGCCGCGCAGGAAGCACGCGCCAATGTCGACCGCCTGCGCGAGTCCTCCGCGGCGATCGGCAACGTCGTCAACCTGATCGCCCAGATCGCGCGGCAGACCACCCTCCTCGCACTCAACTCGACCATCGAGGCCGCGCGCGCCGGCGCAGCCGGCAAGGGCTTTGCAGTCGTCGCCACCGAAGTGAAGGCACTGGCGGTGCAGACCCAGAGCGCGACGGAGGAGATCTCCAAGAAGATCGACGCACTGCAGCGCGACGCCGCAGGCTCCGCCGACGCGGTGCATCGGATCTCGCAGGCGATCGAGGCGATCCGCCCGGTGTTCGACACCGTCAACGGCGCGGTGGCCGAGCAGAACGCCACCACCAACGAGGTCTCGGGCAACGCGAGCAGCGCCTCGCAATTCATCATCGCGGTCGGCGAGAGCGCGGCCGAGATCGACGCGGCGACCAAGGCGGCCGAAACCCATGGCGAAAACGTCGCCAGCGCCGGCAAAGCCGTGACGACCTTCGCACAGAAGCTGAAATCGCGCTGCGCCGTGCTTCTCAAGCAGAGCGAGCACGACGACCGCCGCAAGACCGAGCGGCTGCCCTGCCATCTCAAATTCGACGGCGCGCGCGGCGTGTTGCCGGTCTATGAGATCGCGATGGACGGCGTCTTGATCGGCGGAGCGGAAGCAGGCCGGCTCGCGCCGCAAGCGATCATCGACGGCAGCCTCGAAGATATCGGCGCCTGCCGCCTGCGCGTGATCGAGCAATCCAAGGCCGGCGCCCGCACGCAGTTCGTCAGCCCCAATGCCGAGCTGCGCGAAAAGATCGAAGACAAGCTCTGGTCGATCCACGAGGAGAATACCGAGTTTGTCACCCGCGCGATGGAGGCGGGCAACGCGCTGACAAAGATCTTCGAGCAGGCCGTCACCCGCGGCGAGGTCAAGATGGATGACCTCTTCGACACGGATTACGCGGAGATATCAGGCACCAACCCGCAGCAATACCGCACGAAATATCTCGACTGGGCCGACCGCGCGCTGCCGCCATTCCAGGAAGCGTTCCTCGCCAAGGAACCGCGCATGGCGTTCTGCGCCATGGTCGACCGCAACGGCTTCCTGCCTGTTCACAACAAGATCTATTCGCATCCGCAGCGGCCGGGCGATGTCGCCTGGAACACGGCCAATTGCCGCAACCGGCGCATCTTCAACGATCCGGCGGGGCTGGCAGCCGCGCACAACCAGCGCTCGTACCTGATCCAGAGCTATGCGCGCGACATGGGGAACGGCAACACGGTGATGATGCGCGAGATCGACGTTCCGATCCGCGTGCAGGGCCGGCACTGGGGCGGATTTCGCACTGCTTACAAGCTCTAGGGCGCCTCTCGTGCACTCTCGGGCAAAACGGGGCGCGCGAATCATCCTTTAAGCTCGAGCCTGGAATGGGAATGCCGCGGAGGGCCGGCGAACGGCTCCGATTAAAGAAAGCCCGTACATGTCCCTTGCACAGGTTGCAGTGCTCGACACCGGATCCAACCGGACGCTCGCCGAACGGCTGATCGACCAGCTCGCCGACCGCATCGGCGGCCTCGGCGTCGAGCTTGCCGACATCGCCGGCAACGTCCAGGAAGTCGCCAACCGCGTCGCCAACCAGTCGGAGCGGTTCCACCACCTGCAGAAGACGGCGGAGACCATGGTCTCCGCCAACCACGACATCGCCAATGCCTCGCAGGCGGTGCAGTCGACCACTTCGGCCGCGGTTGGCGAGATCGCGCAGTCGCGCGGCGCGGTCGATACCGCGGTCAGCCACATCTCCGAACTCGTTGCAGCCGTCGAGCGCATCGAGGCGCGCCTGGCCGCCGTCGGCTCGGCGCTGGCGCAGGTGGCCAAAGTCTCCGGCTCGATCGAGGCGATCGCCAAGCAAACCAATCTGCTCGCCCTCAACGCAACCATCGAGGCCGCGCGGGCCGGCAGCGCCGGACGCGGATTCGCCGTGGTCGCAAGCGAGGTCAAGAACCTCGCGGAGGCGACGCGGCAGGCGACGCACCAGATCTCCGACACCGTGCGCGATCTCGACGGCCAGATCGAGGGCCTGATCGGCGAGAGCAGCGACGCCTCGCAGCGCGCCAAGACCGCGGGCGAAGGCGCGCAAGCGATCTCCGGCATCATCTCGCGGGTCCAGCAAGGCTTTGCTTCGGTCGAAGCCGAGATCGACAGCGTCACGCGCGCGGCGACCTCCAACCTCGGCCATTGCGACACCGTCATCAACGAGCTCAACGAGCTCGCCAAGGGCGTCGACCTTTCCTCACGCGACCTCAAGAGTGCCGACCAGCGCGTGACAAAGCTGCTCGACACCTCCGAAGACCTGATCGCGCTGATCGCCGACAGCGGCGTCGAGACCTCGGATGCGCCGCTGATCCGTGTCGTCGTCGAGACCGCCAAGCGGATCTCGGCCGAGTTCGAGGCCGCAATCGGTCGCGGCGAGATCACGCTCGACCAGCTGATGGACGAGAACTACCGGGAGATCGCTGGCACCGATCCCAAGCAATACAACACCGCCTATGTCGACTTCACCGATCGCCTGCTGCCTGCGATCCAGGACCCGATTCAGAAGTCCGATCCCCGCATCGTGTTCTGCGTTGCCTGGGCCAAGGGCGGCTACCTGCCGACCCACAATCCGAACTACCGCCTGCCGCAAGGCAAGGACCCGGTCTGGAACAACGCCAATTGCCGCAACCGCCGCCTGTTCACCGATCGCGCGGTGAAGAAGGTCGCGGCGAACACAAAGCCGTTCCTGCTGCAGACCTACCGCCGCGACATGGGTGGCGGACAGTTCGTGCTGATGAAGGACCTGTCCTCGCCGATCACGGTCCGCGGCAAGCACTGGGGTGCGTTCCGGATGGGTTTCCGGCAGAGCTAGAGTCAAATCTCGAAAACAACCCCATGCACAGTAGCGAGGGCGCAGGCAATCAACGGCTTAGCGCCTCGTCGCGGTTCGGGCGCCGACGAACCCTTGACGCGTCGGGCAAAACAGGCGCATAATGCTATTATTCCGAAATCGCCATGCGCCGTCGCCCTCTCCCGCGAGGGGAGAGCGCACAACAATCGGCCCCCTCGATTAGTCCGCCGGACATGCTCACCACTGCTCGACTTTCCCAATCGCACGAGTTTCGTCATCGCATGGTTTTGCGCATTCGCACGATGATCTGCGGCGATCAACGGCGCGCATGACGAAAAAGCGTCAAAACATGACGCCTATCATATCACTTAGCCCAAAACTGCTGCATTCATTCCTGCACAAATTCGTGAACGTCATGGCCTGACGCTTCGCATGCGCAGATATGCATTGCTGCGAATTTGAAAGCTTCATCGTTTCGCATCGGTATGATTATGGTCGCGCGAAATTTTCGCCGACGAGATCGCCGTCAGCGATCTGGCGAAGAAGGGAATGCATATGGCAACAACTCTCACCATCAACGGCGAAACGAAATCCTTCGACGCGCCACCGGACATGCCGCTGCTGTGGGTGCTGCGCGACATCTTAGGGATGACCGGCACCAAGTTCGGCTGCGGCATCGCGCAGTGCGGCGCGTGCACGGTGCATGTCGACGGCAGGGCCGTACGCTCCTGCGTACTACCAATCAGCACCGTCGCGAACCGCGCCATCACCACCATCGAGCATGTCGGCAGCACGCCTTCGGGTGCGAAGGTGCAGAAGGCCTGGTTGGAGGCCGAAGTGATCCAGTGCGGCTATTGCCAGTCCGGCCAGATCATGTCGGCCGCGGCGCTGCTGGCGGCAACGCCCAATCCAGACGATGCCGACATCGATGCGGCGATGGCCGGCAACATCTGCCGCTGCGGCACCTATGTGCGCATCCGCGAGGCCATCAAGCTCGCCGCCTCCGGCCGCCAGTCGTGAGATCCGCCATGAATGCACAGAACAGCGTCTCCCGCCGCACGCTCCTGACCGGCGGCCTTGCCACCGGCGTGCTACTCGCCTTCCATCTGCCGCTGCGCGCCGCGCCGAACGAGCCGGTGCAGAAGGACACGACCGACGGCAAATTCGCACCCAACGCCTTCATCCGCATCGACAGGAACGGCCGCACGGTGCTGATGATGCCCCAGGTCGAGATGGGCCAGGGCACCTACACCTCGATCTCGGCCGTGATCGCCGAAGAGCTCGATGCCGACTGGAGCAAGGTCGAGGTGCAGCACGCACCACCCAACGACAAGCTCTACGCCAATCCGACCTTCGGCCTGCAGGTCACCGGTAACTCGAACTCGATCCGCGCCTGGTGGACGCCGCTGCGCAAGGCCGGCGCCACCGCACGCGCGATGTTGATACAAGCCGCGGCCAGCCAATGGGGCGTCGAGCCCGCAAGCTGCACGGCATCGAGGGGAGAGATCGCGCATGCCGCGAGCGGCCGCAAGCTCGGCTACGGCGAGCTGGCGCTTGCAGCCCAAAGCCAGACGCCGCCGAAGGATGTCGCGGTCAAAGATCCCAAGGATTTCGTCCTGATCGGCCAGCCGCTGAAGCGGCTCGACACACCCGACAAGGTCAACGGCAAGGCGCTCTACGGCATCGACGCGATGCTGCCCGACATGAAGATCGCGGCGATCGCCAACTGCCCTGTGTTCGGCGGCAAGGTCGGCAAGGTCGACGACAGCGCGGCGATGAAGATCGCCGGTGTGCGCAAGGTCGTCGTGCTCGACGACGCCGTCGCCGTGATCGGCGATCACATGTGGGCGGCGAAGAAAGGCCTCGAAGCGCTCGAGATCGAGTGGAACGAAGGGCCTAACGCAAAGATCACAACACAAGACATCTGGGACGACCTCCGCAAGGCCAGCGCGAAGGAGGGCGCGGTGGCGAAATCCACCGGCGACATCGCCAAGGCGCTCGCGACCGGCGACAAGTTCGAGGCGGCCTACGAGCTACCGTTTTTGGCCCATGCCTCGATGGAGCCGATCAATGCGACCGTGCGGGTCACCAACGATTCCTGCGAGATCTGGACCGGCACGCAAATCATGACCCGCGTGCAGTCCGAGGCGGCGAAGGCCGCCGGCGTTTCCGTCGACAAGGTGATCGTCAACCAGCATCTGCTCGGCGGCGGCTTTGGCCGCAAGCTCGAGCCGGACATGGTCGTCGCCGCAGTGAAGGTCGCAAAGCAGGTCGACTATCCCGTCAAGGTGATCTGGACCCGCGAGGAGGACATCCAGCACGACGTCTATCGTCCTGTCTATCGCGACCAGATCACGGCGTCGCTGGTCGACGGCAAGGTCGCGGCGTGGAAGTACAAGGTCGCCGGCTCCGCCATTTTGGCGCGCTGGCTGCCGCCCGCGTTCCAGAAGGGCATCGACATCGATGCGATCGACGCCGCGGTCGACGCACCCTACGACTTCGCCAATTTCCACGTCGAATATGTCCGCGCCGAGCCGCTGTCGGTGCCCACCGGCTTCTGGCGCGGCGTCGGCCCAAACAACAATGTGTTCGCGGTCGAATGCGCGATGGATGAGCTGGCGCGCAAAGCCGGAAAGGACCCGATCGAATTCCGCCGGGCCATGCTGACCAAGAACCCGCGCATGCTTGCGGTACTCAACCAGGTCGCGGAGAAATCCGGCTGGGGTGAGAAATTGCCGCCGCGCGTCGGCCGCGGCGTCTGTGTGCAGCCGTCCTTCGCGAGCTTCATCGCGACCGTGGTGGAGGCCGAGATCGACGACATCGGCGAGATCGTGCTCCGCCGCGTCACCTCCGTCGTCGACACCGGCATCGCCGTCAACCCCGATACGGTGAAGGCACAGATCGAAGGCGGCTTGATCTTCGGCCTCACTGCCGCGCTCTATGGCGAAATCACCATCGACAAGGGCCGCGTGCAGCAGTCGAACTTCCACGACTACCGCATGATGCGCATCAACGAGACCCCGAAGATCGAAGTGACCGTCGTCAAAAGCGGCGAAGCCCCCGGCGGCATCGGCGAGGCCGGCGTCAACGCCGGACCGCCGGCGCTGCGCAATGCGATTCTTGCCGCGTCAGGCGTGGCGCTGCGGCGCCTGCCAATCGATCGGAAACTGCTGGCTGCGGGGAAGAAGGCATGAGCAGGACAATGCGTATCCTCGCAAGCATCGTTGTGATCGCCATCGTCGCGGTGGGGATCGGCGTATGGATCATCCGCGGGCCGGGCCCGCTCGATTTTGCCGGCGGCACGAAGGTGGCTCTGGGCGATTACAGCGCCGGCAAGCCCGCAGGCGTGCCGGCCAAGCTCGAGAAGGCAAGCCTTGTCGAACGCGGCGAATATCTCGCCAAGGCGGCGGACTGCATGGTCTGTCACACCAAGCCGGGTGAGAAGGACTATGCGGGCGGGCTCGCCTTCAAGCTGCCGTTCGGCACGCTCTATTCGACCAACATCACGCCTGACAAGGACACCGGCATCGGCAATTACAGCGACCAGGATTTCCTCAACGCCGTCCAGCGCGGCAAGCGCCATGACGGCGCGCGGCTCTATCCGGCGATGCCCTACACGTCCTACACCTATATGAGCGACGAGGACGTGCTGGCGGTGAAGGCTTATCTGTTCAGCCTGCCGGCGGTGCGCGCCAAGGCGCCCGACAATACGCTGTCGTTCCCGTTCAACCAGCGCTGGGCGATGATCTTCTGGTCCGCCGTGTTCAATCCGGACACGCGCTTTGCGCCTGATACCTCGAAGAGCCCGGAGTGGAACAGAGGTGCGTATCTGGCGGAAGCGCTGGCGCATTGCGGGGAGTGCCACACGCCACGCAATCTCGGCTTCGCGCTCGACAACCGCAAGAAGTTCGCCGGCGCCATCACCGCCGGCTGGCACGCCTTCAACATCTCTTCCGACAAGGCGACCGGCCTCGGCAACTGGAGCGATGAGGATCTGATCTCGTACCTGTCGGTTGGCCACGCGCCCGGCCATGGCTCGGCCTCGGGTCCGATGGGCGAAGCGGTCGACCACAGCTTCAGCCAGTTCGCGCCGGAGGACATCCGTTCCATCGTTGCCTACTTGCGCAGCGTGCCGCCGGTCTCCTCGCCCGACCTGCCGGCCACCACGGCGCCGGTCGCGCCGGCCTCGCACAAGGACGGCGTCACAGCAGACGCCCGTGGCAAGAAGGTGTTCGCCAGCGCCTGCGCCAGCTGCCACGGCTGGAGCGGTGAGAGCCCGGTCTCGCCGATGGCGACACTCACCGGCACCTGGGCCGTCAACGACCCCGCCGCCACCAACGTCGCGCAGATCGTGATCTCGGGCACCAAGCGCCATACGCCTGACGGTGCGCTGTCGATGCCCGCGTTCGGCAATGCGTATACGGACGACGAGATCGCGGCGGTGGCGAACTACGTCACGGCGCGGTTCGGGACGAAGGGCTCGAAGCTGACGGCGAAGGATGTGGCTGAGCTGCGGGAGCAGACGGCGGAGTAGGTAATCGGCGTGACCTGCGGCGAGATTGATGCGCGGTCGCGCGTCGAAGTCCGCTGTCGTCCCGGACAAGCGCAGCGCAGATCCGGCACCCATGCGCCGCAGCAATCGTTTTGCGAAGGCTCGGAGTGACCGGCTTCGCGCAGCAACCACTCCCTGTGGGTATGGGTCCCGGCCTTCGCCGGGACGACACCGAGTGTGTGGCGCCGCTGCTAGCTTAACCAGTCGTAGGCTGGGCAAAGCGACTTGTCCGCCGAAGCTCGAAGAGCGAAGGCGGAAGCGTGCCCACGCACTTTTTGCGAACATGGAGAGAGATCGTGGGCACGGCGCAAGTGCGCCTTTGCCCACCCTACGATTTCTGATCGTGTAGCTTCGTTCTTCAGCTCAACCAGAATTTCGGCGTCGCCGGCTCCAGTCGTCCACCGACGCGCACCGGCGCGATCTTCAGCGCGAGCCCCGTCGCATCATCGGTCTCGACCGCAACGCCGCTGAGCGTCGCAACGCCCGCGGCCGGCTCGAAGCGGCCCGACGGAATCCCCGACGTAAACCTCCGCAGCGGCTCTTCCTTCTGCATGCCGATGATGGAATCGTAATCGCCGGTCATGCCGGCATCGGTCATGTAGGCGGTGCCGCCTGACAGGATCTGGTGGTCGGCGGTCGGCACATGCGTATGCGTGCCGACGACGAGGCTGGCGCGGCCGTCGCAGAAGAAGCCGATGCCCTGCTTCTCGCTGGACGCCTCGCAATGGAAATCGACGACGATGGCATCGGCGGCAACGCCGAGCGGACAGGCGCCCAGCTCGCGCTCGAGCGCTGCAAAGGGATCGTCGAACGGGGTCATGAAGACGCGGCCCAGCGCGTTGACGACGAGGGCATGCTTGCCGTTCTTGGTCTCGACCAAGGCAGCGCCACGGCCGGGCGTGCCGCGCGGATAGTTCGCGGGACGCACCAGGCGCTCGGCGCGCTCGATGAACACCAGCGCCTCGCGTTGGTCCCAGGAGTGATTGCCCAAGGTCACCGCGTCGGCACCGGCGTCGAGAAACTCCTGATAGATCGCCTCCGTGATGCCGAAGCCGCCGGCGGAATTCTCGCCGTTGACGACGACGAAATCGAGCGACCAGTCCTTGACCATGCCGGGCAGATATTCGGCGATGGCGTTGCGACCGCTACGGCCGACGACATCACCCACGAACAGAATGCGCAACTTCAGAACTCCGGAAATCGAACACGTCGGATTCCGTTAGCACATAATCCAGCGCGACGTCGTGGGCCAGTGCCGGAACCGCCTTGATCTCCTGCGCCGCAAAAGCAAGCCCGATGCCGACGATGTTCTTGGTCTTCCGCAAATGCGCGAAGGTGAAATCGTAATGTCCCGCGCCATAGCCGATGCGATGGCCAAGACGATCGAAGGCGGCGAGCGGCGTCAGCATGATGTCGGGGATGACCTCGGCGGCCGCCGGCGACGGCTCGGGAATGCCGAGCGGGCCGAGCATCAGGCGGTCGTTCGGATGGAAGATGCGGAAGACCAGCGATTGGCCGCGCGCGGTGACGCAGGGCAGCGCCAGCCTGGCGCCGTCCTCGGCGAGCTTCTTCAGCAGCGGCAGGGGGTCGATCTCGCTGCGGATCGGCGAATAGCCGGAGACGATGCTGCCAGGCAGCAGCTTGAACGGCAGCCCGCGCTTGGCGAGCTTTGCGGCGGCGGCGGTGCGCTTCTTCTCGCTCAACGCGTCGCGCGCCGCGAGGGCTTTGGCGCGGAGTTCGGATTTGGTGTTGGTCATGTGCGCTTGCTCCGAATGCGAAGCCTTGCTCCGCCGTCATCGCCCGCGGATGCGGGCGATCCAGTATTCCAGAGACGCCAGTGATGAAACATCGACGCCGCGGCGTACTGGATGCCCCGGTCAAGCCGGGGCATGACACTGCCGGTTTGTCGTGGACAGCTAGTCGACAAGAACGCATTGCAAGCAAACAAAAGTGCGAAGCCGCAAACGCCGTTGAAGCACTCGATCCCGGAGTTCCCTACGAAAGTAGGTGGGCACCATATGTCCGGGCCCACGGGCCCGGCCAGGGACAGTTCCCTAAAGGATCGATAAGGCCCCGGGGATATATGGCTCCTGACGCGCGTCGCAGCCTCGCTCGCGCAATGTAACAACGATACTGACGAATCGCCAGCCCGGCGAGCGGGGCTCGGTGCCCACCTCTCCCCAGCGGGGAGAGGTCGGATTGCGCCTGGCGATGCGAAGCATCGTCCAGTGCAATCCGGGTGAGGGGCCGCGGCACTCAGAAGGACCGTAGGCCCTCACCCGGATCGCATCTACGATGCGATCCGACCTCTCCCTCCGGGAGAGGTGGGCACCTTTGCCGGCTCGCGCCCCTTCGCTCTAACAACTCTCACCCGATCGCAATCCCGTTGCCAACGGTCCGGTTCAGCACCTGGGTCGACTTCTCGATGCGTTCGGCGGCCGAGTTCAGCGCATTCACCACGGCGGTCTGGGTCAATCTGGCCCGCTCGACGGCGGCGTTGCGGAAATCCCGGAGCTCGACCAGCTCCTGCTCCATGGTGCGGATGCGGTTGCCGGCATCGACCAGCTCGTCGCAGACGGTCAGCGCCGCCATCACGGTGAGGCGCGCATCGCCGATCTCGCCGAACTTTCCGCGCAACGACTGGATGCGCGTCTCCAGGCTTTCGGCGAGCTTGAGCAGCCGCACCTCCTGGCCTTCCTCGCAGGCCATGCGGTATTGCCGGGCATTGATGGTGACGTTGATGTGGCTCATCCGTCCTCTCCGGTATCGAGCACCGAGCGTATCGTGACGATCGCGGAATCCAGCCGGTCGGAGATTTCGCGATTGGTGCGCTCGAGCTTGCGCGCCTTCACCAGCGCACCATCGAGCTCGTCGGCAAGGCGCGAGCGGTCCGCGCCCAGCGCCTGGATTCGCGTCGCAAGCTCGTTCTCGTCGCGATCGGCATCGCGCCGCCGCTCCACCGCGCTTTCGAGCGCGTCGAGCGCCGCCGTGAGTCTGCGGGTCGCGATCTCGATCTCGACGGCGGAGGACTCCGTCATGGCAGAGCTTTTGGATACGCGATCGTTCATGCAGTCAGCGGCGGAACCTGTGGGCCTTGCCCGTGGCCTTTACCTCAGGGACTTGCCGGCCGGCAAAAGACTCGGTTCGGCAAGCGGTTAGAAGCAGAAATTTACGTGGCAAGCTAGCGAATCGCAACGCCGCCGCGAAACTATGCACCGCTAAGCAGCGTTTACCGCCAAACAGACGTTTGACCACCTTGGACTCCCGGAACCGAGATGCTATCCCAGCCGCGACCCCAGCGGCCGAAAGGCTCCTTTCCGCGCGGGCGAACTGCCGCCAAGCGCCTCATTTCAGACGGATTTCAGACATGACGCAGGTCGACCACAACCGCATGGCCAACGCGATCCGCGGCCTCTCGATGGACGCTGTCGAGAAAGCGAAATCGGGCCATCCCGGCCTGCCGATGGGCGCCGCCGACATCGCCACGGTGCTGTTCACGCAGTTCCTGAAATTCGATGCGGCAGCCGTCGACTGGCCCGACCGTGACCGCTTCGTGCTCTCGGCCGGCCACGGCTCGATGCTGCTCTATTCGCTGCTGTACCTCACGGGCAACGCCGCGATGACGCTGGATCAGCTGAAGAACTTCCGCCAGCTCGGCTCGCTGACCCCGGGTCATCCCGAGAACTTCCACACCAAGGGCATCGAGACCACCACCGGTCCGCTCGGTCAGGGCATCTCGACCGCGGTCGGCATGGCGCTCGCCGAGAAGATGCTCGCCGCCGAGTTCGGCAAGAAGATCGTCGACCACCACACCTATGTGCTCGCCTCCGACGGCGACCTGATGGAAGGCGTGTCGCAGGAAGCGATCGCGATGGCCGGCCACTGGAAGCTCGGCAAGCTGATCGTGCTCTACGACGACAACGGCATCTCGATCGACGGCCCGACCTCGATCGCCGACTCGGTCGACCAGGTGAAGCGCTTCAAGGCGTGCGGCTGGGCCGCCGAGAAGATCGACGGCCATGACCAGGCCGCGATTGCAGCTGCGATCACCCGCGCGCAGAAATCCAACAAGCCGACGCTGATCGCCTGCCGCACCACCATCGGCTTCGGCGCGCCGCACAAGGCCGGCACGGCGAAGGCGCATGGCGAAGCGCTCGGCGCCGACGAGCTGAAGGCCGCCAAGGAAAATCTCGGCATCTCGCTCGAGCCGTTCTCCGTGCCCGATGACGTGCTGAAGGCCTGGCGCGCAGCAGGCAGCCGCGGCGCCACGGCTCGGCAGGAATGGGAGGCACGGCTCGGCGAGCTCGGCAGCCGCAAGCGCGCCGAGTTCGAGCGCCGCCTGCGCCACGAGCGTCCTGCTTCGCTCGCCAAGGCCGTGCGCGCCTACAAGAAGGAGCTGCTGGAAAAGCCGATGAATGCGGCGACCCGCAAGTCGTCGGAAGCCGTGATCGAAGTGATCGCCGGCGCGATGCCGATGGAATTCCTCGCAGGCTCCGCCGACCTGACCGGCTCCAACAACAACAAGGCGAAGTCTGCGACCGCCTTCTCGGCGAAGACGCCGAAGGGCCGCTTCATCCACTATGGCATCCGCGAGCACGGCATGTGTGCCGCGATGAACGGCATCTTCCTGCATGGCGGCTTCGCACCGAACGGCGCAACCTTCCTGGTGTTCACCGACTACGCGCGGCCCGCGATGCGCCTCGCCGCGCTGATGGGCGCCGGCGTCGTCTACGTGATGACGCACGACTCCATCGGCCTTGGCGAAGACGGCCCGACCCACCAGCCGGTCGAGCACCTCGCAGCGCTGCGCGCCATCCCCAACATGCGCGTGTTCCGTCCCTGCGATGCCATCGAGGTCGCCGAGTGCTGGGAGCTTGCGCTGAATCGCGTGGACGGTCCGACCGTGCTGGCACTGACGCGGCAGAACCTGCCGCAGCTCCGCACCACTGCGCCGAACGAAAGTCCCTGCGCGGCCGGCGCCTACGAGCTGGTCGCCGCCCAGGGCGAAGCCAAGGCGACGCTGTTCGCCTCCGGCTCCGAGGTCGAGATCGCGGTGGCCGCCCAGAAGCAGCTCGCCGAGCGCGGCATCCCGTCGCGTGTGGTCTCGGTGCCCTCGCTCGAACTGTTGTTAGCGCAACCAGAGGCCAAGCGCGCCGCCATCATCGGCAACGCGCCGGTCAAGGTCGCAATCGAGGCCGCGGTGCGCTGGGGCTGGGATGCCGTGATCGGCCAGGATGGCGAATTCGTGGGCATGCATTCGTTCGGCGCGAGCGCACCGGCGAAGGACCTTTACAAGCACTTCGGTATTACCGCCGAGGCCGCAGTTAACGCTGTGCTGAAGCGCGTTTCCTGAGAGTTGAGCTTGCCAAAAAAAAGGACTACGTAAGGTCCCATATGATCAAGCACCGCCCGGCCGAACCGGGCGTCCGCCTCTAAAAAACCCTCGCAGGCGCGCAAAGCGCGTTGTGCGGGATGATGGGGTCATTGAACAGCCGTCACTGAACGGTCATAAGGAGACGAAACATGGCAGTCCGCGTTGGAATTAACGGTTTTGGTCGCATCGGCCGCAACGTCCTGCGGGCTATCGCCGAGTCCGGCCGCAAGGACATCGAGGTCGTCGGCATCAACGATCTCGGCCCGGTCGAAACCAATGCTCATCTCCTCCGCTACGACAGCGTTCATGGCCGCTTTCCCGGCACGGTGACCGTCGATGGTGACTCGATCAATCTCGGCAGCGGCAAGATCAAGGTGACCGCCGAGCGCGATCCCTCGAAGCTGCCCTGGAAGGATCTCGGCGTCGACATCGCGCTGGAATGCACCGGCATCTTCACCTCCAAGGACAAGGCCTCCGCGCATCTCGCCGCCGGCGCCAAGCGCGTGCTGGTCTCCGCACCCGCTGATGGCGCCGACGCCACCATCGTCTTCGGCGTCAACCACGAGACGCTGACCAGGGATCATCTGGTCGTCTCCAACGGCAGCTGCACCACCAACTGCCTCGCGCCGGTCGCCAAGGTGCTGAACGATCTCGTCGGCATCGAGACCGGCTTCATGACCACGATCCACGCCTATACCGGCGACCAGCCGACGCTGGACACGCTGCACAAGGATCTCTATCGCGGCCGCGCGGCGGCGATGTCGATGATCCCGACCTCGACCGGTGCTGCGAAAGCGATCGGCCTCGTGCTGCCCGAGCTGAAGGGTAAGCTCGATGGTGTCGCGATCCGCGTGCCGACCCCGAACGTCTCGGTCGTCGACCTCAAGATCGTCGCCAAGCGCGCCACCGACGCCAAGGAAATCAACGCGGCGATGAAGCGCGCCAGCGAGCAGCAGCTCAAGGGCGTGCTCGGCTACACCAGCGCGCCGAACGTCTCGATCGACTTCAACCACGACCCGCATTCCTCGACCTTCCACGAGGACCAGACCAAGGTGCAGAACGGCACGCTGGTGCGCGTGATGTCCTGGTACGACAACGAGTGGGGCTTCTCGAACCGCATGGCCGACACCGCCGTTGCGATGAGCAAGGTGATCTAACTCCGCAGCGATTTGGTCATTCCGGGATGGTCCGAAGGACCAGACCCGGAATCTCGAGATTCCGGGTTCGCGCTACGCGCGCCCCGGAATGACAATCCAAGTGGTGAGATATCCCATGACCAACAAATTCCGCACCCTCGACGACGTCGACGTGAAGGGCAAGCGCGTGCTGCTGCGCGTCGATCTCAACGTGCCCATGGACAATGGCCGCGTCACCGACGCGACCCGGCTCGAGCGCGTCGCGCCGACCATCAATGAAATCGCCGACAAGGGCGGCAAGGTCATCCTGCTCGCGCATTTCGGCCGGCCGAAGGGCCGCGACCCCAAGGAATCGCTCAAGCCGGTTGCGGAAGCGCTGTCGAAGGTCGTGAACAAGCCGGTCGGCTTCGCCGACGACTGCATCGGCGAACCCGCGGCCAAGGCGGTTGCGGCGTTGAAGGACGGCGACATCCTCTGTCTGGAAAACACCCGCTTTCACAAAGAGGAAGAGAAGAACGATCCGGCCTTCGTCGCGGAGCTGGCAAAGCTCGGCGACATCTGGGTCAGTGACGCCTTCTCGGCGGCGCACCGCGCTCACGCCTCGACCGAAGGCCTCGGCCACAAGCTGCCGGCCTATGCCGGCCGCACCATGCAGGCCGAGCTCGACGCGCTGGAGAAGGCGCTGGGCTCGCCGACCAAGCCCGTCATCGCCATCATCGGCGGCGCCAAGGTCTCGACCAAGATCGACCTGCTGGAAAACCTCGTCACCAAGGTCGATGCGCTGGTGATCGGCGGCGGCATGGCCAACACTTTCCTGCACGCCCAGGGCGTCGGCGTCGGCAAGTCGCTGGCCGAGAAGGATCTCGCAGCCACCGCGCTGCGCATCATGGAGAAGGCGGAAGCCGCCAACTGCGCCATCATCCTCCCGGTCGACGCCACCGTCGCCTATCATTTCGCGGCGAACGCGCCCTCGCATGCTTACGGGCTCGATGCGATCCCGGCCGACGGCATGATCCTCGACGTCGGCCCGCAATCGATCGTGCGCGTCCAGGCCGCGATCGACGATGCCGCCACGCTGGTCTGGAACGGACCGCTCGGGGCCTTCGAGATGCAGCCGTTCGACCGCGGCACCGTCGCGGCCGCCAAGCACGCGGCCGAACGAACGAAGGCGAAAAAGCTGATCTCGATCGCGGGCGGCGGCGACACGGTTGCGGCGCTCAACCAGGCCCACGTGGCCGGTCAATTCACCTATGTCTCGACCGCCGGCGGCGCGTTTCTTGAATGGATGGAAGGCAAGCCCCTGCCCGGCGTCGAAGTGCTTCGCACCAAGTAACTTGGCAGCAAGTAATCAAACGGCAGGAAACAAGCGGCCCTCAGGCCCAAACGGAGAGAAAAACAGATGGCTCGGATCACGTTGCGTCAATTGCTCGACCATGCGGCTGAGAACGATTACGGCGTACCGGCCTTCAACATCAACAACATGGAGCAGGCGCTGGCGATCATGGACGCGGCCAACCAGGTCGACGCGCCCGTCATCATCCAGGCCTCGCGCGGCGCGCGTTCCTACGCCAACGACGTCATGCTCAAGCACATGATGGACGCGGTGACCGAGATCTATCCGCACATCCCGGTCTGCGTGCATCTCGACCACGGCAACGAGGCCGCGACCTGCATGACCGCGATCCAGGCCGGCTTCACCTCGGTGATGATGGACGGCTCGCTCAAGGCCGACGGCAAGACCCCCGGCGACTGGACCTACAATGTCGGCGTCACCAAGACCGTGACCGACATGGCCCATCTCGGCGGCATCTCGGTTGAGGGCGAGTTAGGGGTGCTCGGCTCGCTCGAAACAGGCATGGGCGACAAGGAAGACGGCCACGGCGCCGAGGGCAAGCTCTCTCACGACCAGCTGCTGACCAATCCGGACGAGGCCGTGAAGTTCGTGCAGGAGACCAAGGTCGACGCGCTGGCGATCGCCATGGGCACCTCGCACGGCGCCTACAAGTTCACCCGGAAGCCCGACGGCGACATCCTCGCCATGAACGTGATCGAGGAGATCCACCGCAAGCTGCCGAACACGCATCTGGTCATGCACGGTTCCTCCTCGGTGCCGCAGGACCTGCAGGACATCATCAATGCCTATGGCGGCAAGATGAAGCCGACCTGGGGCGTGCCGGTCGCCGAGATCCAGCGCGGTATCAAGAACGGCGTGCGCAAGATCAACATCGACACCGACAACCGCATGGCCATGACCGGCCAGATCCGGAAAGTGCTCAAGGACAACCCGGAAGAGTTCGATCCGCGCAAATATCTGAAGCCGGCGATGGAAGCCATGACCAAGCTGTGCAAGCAGCGGCTGCAGGAGTTCAACACCGCAGGCCAGGCCTCCAAGTTCAAGAAGATCCTGACCCCCGCCGACATGGCCAAGCGCTACGCCAAGGGCGAGCTGGATCCCCGCGTCGCGTAAGCGATCGCGTGGGTGGCGTAAGACCGCTCCGCAGGCACCCACTCCCGTCATTCCGGGGCGCCGCAAAGCGGCGAGCCCGGAATCCATGGTGCCACCGTCGACGCGGATCAATGGATTCCGGCTCGCGCCAAGGGGCGCGCCCCGGAATGACCGATGTCCCCCCCTTTTACCCTGCGACCAACGTTAACTCGGCAATTGCCCGAGAACCGTCTATTTTCACAGGCAAGGGCAGAATCGTTTTGGGAGGACCTCTCGATGAATCTGACTGAGCTCAACAGGGTTGCGACCGCCATGGTCGTATCAGGCAAGGGCATCCTTGCCGCCGACGAATCCTCCGGCACCATCAAGAAGCGGTTCGACGCGATCGGCGTGGAATCGACGGAAGGCAACCGCCGCGACTATCGCGAGATGCTGTTCCGCTCCAAGGAGGCCATGAGCCAGTACATCTCCGGCGTGATCCTCTATGACGAGACGATCTGGCAGGATGCCAAGGACGGCACGCCGCTGGTGAAATTGATCGAGCAGAGCGGCGCCATTCCCGGCATCAAGGTCGACGAGGGCACGCAAGGCTTACCGATGTGCCCGGGTGAAACAATCACCGTCGGCCTCGACAAGCTCGCCGAGCGGCTGAAGAAATATTACGAGCGCGGCGCGCGCTTCGCCAAATGGCGCGCGGTGATCGATATCGGCAGCGGGATTCCTTCGATGACCGCGATCAGCGTCAATGCCCATGCGCTGGCGCGCTACGCCGCGCTGTGCCAGGCCGCGCAGATCGTGCCGATCGTCGAGCCGGAGGTGCTGATGGACGGCGATCACGACATCGACCGATGCTATGAGGTGACGAGCCGCGTGCTCAACAAGACGTTCCAGGAGTTGCGCGTGCAGCGCGTCGCGCTCGAAGGCATGATGCTGAAGCCGAACATGGCGATCTCAGGCAAGAAATGCCCAAAGCAGGCCTCCGTCGAGGAAGTCGCGGAGAAGACGATCCGCCTGCTGAAAGCCTGCGTGCCTGCGGCGGTCCCAGGCATCGCTTTCCTCTCCGGTGGCCAGTCGGACGAGGAGGCGACCGCGCATCTCAACGCCATGCACAAGCTTGGTCCGCTGCCCTGGGGCCTGACCTTCTCCTACGGCCGAGCGCTGCAGGCCGCGCCACAGAAGGCCTGGTCGGGTCGGCCCGAGAATGTTACGGCCGGACAAAACGCATTCAGTCATCGTGCCCGCATGAACGGCCTCGCCTCCAAAGGCGAATGGCAAAGCAGCCTGGAAAAGAAGGCAGCCTAGACCTTGTCGAACAAATCGCCTCCGCCGCGCCCGGCGCCGCGTCTCTATCTCGCGACGCCAGACGTCGATGATCCCGCTTCGCTCCTCGCGGCATTGCCTGATCTGCTCGCAGCCGCCGATGTCGCGGCCGTGCTGGTGCGGCTGAAGGAGACCGACCAGCGCACCATGATCTCGCGGATCAAGGCGCTGGCGCCGGTCGTGCAGAACGCCGGCGCGGCCCTGCTCGTCGACGGCCATCCTGAAATCGTCGCGCGCGGCGGCGCCGATGGTGCGCATCTTTCAAATATCGCGGCGCTGGAAGATGCCATGCCGTCGCTGAAACCGGATCGCATCGCCGGCGTCGGCGGGCTCGAAACGCGCCACGAATCCATGAACGCGGGCGAGATGGGCGCGGATTACGTGCTGTTCGGCGAGCCTGACGCGAAAGGCCAGCGTCCCCAGGCCCAGGCGATCGCCGAGCGGCTGGACTGGTGGGCCGAGCTGTTCGAGCCGCCCTGTGTCGGCTTCGCCACCTCGATCGAAGAGGCCTACGACTTCGCCGCCAGCGGCGCCGATTTCGTGCTGGTCGGCGATTTCATCTGGGCCGACCCGCGCGGGCCCAAGGCCGCGCTGATCGAGGCCGACGCCGCGATCAAGAAGGCCTTCACGGCGGCCGCCGTGGGCGAGAGCTAGCAGCCGACATGACGCTCCCGCGCATCACCCTCCTGGCCACGCTGCTGCTGGCGGCGCCTGCGGCCGCGCAGCTCCAGATCACGCCGCCGGCCACGATCCCGAGCCCTCCGCCCGACAAGCAGAAGGCCAAGGAATCGACGAAGGAGAAACCAAAGGTCGCGCCGCACACGATCGCCAAGAAGAAGGAGCCGGCGCCAAAGCCGTCGGCCTCGCCGAGCCCGACGCTGCCGGCAACCGTGATCCCGGCGCCGGCGACCGACAATTCCAATGTCGACCTGGTGTTCGGCGCCTATCAGCGCGGCCAGTACAAGACCGCCTTCGACCTCGCCAGCGCGCGCGCCCAGACCGGCGACGCCAAGGCCATGACCATGCTGGGCGAGCTCTATTCCAACGCCATGGGCATCAGGCGCGACTACGCCAAGGCGGTCGAGTGGTACAAGCGCGCCTCCGATGCCGGCGACCGCGAGGCGATGTTTGCGCTGGCCATGCTGCGCATGGCCGGCCGCGGCGGCCCGGTCGACAAGGGCGAGGCGGTCAAGCTGATGGCCTCAGCCGCCAAGCTCGGCGAGCCCAAGGCGGCCTACAATCTCGCTCTGCTTTATCTTGACGGACAGACCCTGCCGCAGGACGTCAAGCGTTCCGCCGAGCTATTGCGCCAGGCAGCCGACGCCGGACTGCCCGAGGCGCAATACGCGCTTGCGACCTTCTACAAGGAAGGGACCGGGGTGCCGAAAGATCCCGAACGATCGGTGCGGCTGCTGCAGGCGGCTTCGCTCGCCGACAATGTCGATGCCGAGGTCGAATACGCCATCGCCATGTTCAACGGCACCGGCACGCCGAAGAACCAGCCCGCGGCCGTGGCGTTGCTGCGCAAGGCCTCCCGCCAGGGCAGCGCGATCGCGCAGAACCGCCTGGCCTGGGTGCTGATCAACGGCATGGGCGCGCCCGTGGACAAGATCGAGGGTTTCAAATGGCACCTGGTGGCCAAAACATCAGGCAAGGGCGATCCGGAGCTCGACAAGGAGCTGTCCGACCTGCCTGCAGACGACCGCGCCAAGGCGGAGGCCGCCGCCAAGAAATGGCTTGGGACCAAATGACCTGACGCCAAATGGCCTGCAAACGACCCGCAGGTGACCTGAATGACTTGACCTTTGGCCCCTCGCGGGGCACCCAATCTCCTCAAATGGCGCCCTTTCGCGCCCCCTCCCCCCGATCAAGACCAGAGCTCATGCTGTATTCCGCCACTATCAACGTCATGGTCAAAGCCGCGCGCCGCGCCGGCCGCAGCCTCAAGCGCGATCTCGGCGAGATCGAGCATCTCCAGGTCTCGCTGAAGGGGCCGGCCAATTTCGTCTCGCTCGCCGACAAGCGCGCCGAAGAGATCCTCTACCAGGACCTCGCCAAGGCCCGGCCCGGCTACGGCTTCATCGGCGAAGAGGGCGGTACGCGCGAGGGCACCGACGGGAGCCACACCTGGGTCGTCGATCCCCTTGATGGCACCACCAACTTCCTGCACGGCATCCCGCAATTCGCGATCTCGATCGGCCTCGTGCGCGAGGGTACGATCATCGCCGGCGTGATCTACAACCCCGCCAATGACGAGCTGTACATCGCCGAGCGCGGCAAGGGCGCCTTCCTCAACGACCAGCGCCTGCGCGTCGCCGGCCGTCGCCAGCTCAACGAATGCGTGGTGGCCTGCGGCCTGCCCCATATCGGCCGCGGCGACCACGAGGAATTCCGCCGTGAGATGACCGCGATCCAGGACCGCGTCGCGGGCCTGCGCCGCTTCGGCGCCGCCTCCCTCGACCTCGCCTTCGTCGCCGCCGGCCGCCTCGACGGCTACTGGGAGCGCAACCTGCAATCCTGGGACATCGCCGCCGGCATGCTGATGGTGCGCGAAGCCGGCGGCACGGTGACCGACATCAACACATCGGGCGATGCGCTGGTCACGGGCGACGTCGTGTGCGGCAATGAGTACGTGCACGGGGAGCTGGTTAAGATTTTGAAGCGGCCGGCGTAGTCACCCGGCGGTTCGACCCGCAGCGACTAAGAATCGTCATCGTCGGCCTCCTCCTCCCGATACTCACCGCCGAGGGTCAGGCCCTCGATCATCGTGGCGCCTTTTGACTTGATCACCCGGCGAAGCGGGACCGAGCTCTCGCTTCGCAAGGCTTCCATCAGCTGCTCCGAGTGGGTCACGATCCAGATGTCGGCGCGGGCCGATGCCTTGACGATCAGCCGGGCCAATGGCGCCAGCAGCGACGGATGCAGGCTGGTCTCTGGCTCGTTCAGCGCAATGAACGGCGGAAGCCGGTAGCCCATGAACACCGCCAGCAGGCAAATGTATTTCAGCGTCCCGTCGGACAGTTCATGAGCGCCAAACGGACGCGGCATGTCTTCGAGTTGCAGATCGAACTCACACAGGCCGTTTTGTTCCCATGCGCGGAGCTCAGCGCCCGGGAACGCATCCTGGATTGCGTCCTGGAGGTCGGTGGCATCTCCCCTGATCGTATAGAGCGTCGCCAGGGCGGCAGCCAGATCGCTTCCATCGGCACTGAGCGAGGGCGTCGTGATCGCGAGACACGGCTTTCGTATCGGTGAGGCCGGATCGGTGCGAAAGTCGTGATAGAAGCGCCAGCCCAGCATTGCGTTTCTGATCACATCGATTTCGGGGCATTCCTTGCCGTCGAAAAAGCCCGCAAGCGCCGGCTCGGACGGCAGCACGGCATCCTTGTGGCTGCTCCATGCGCCGCTGTCGTCGCGGATGCTGACGAGCGAATTCTTCCGCTCCATCAGTAGAACCGTTCGCTTGCCCTGCGTCGCCTCGATGCTTTCTCCCTTGATCATCGGCTCGCCGGAAAACGCCGCCTCAGCGGGGGCAGGAAATCCGATCTCAATAGAATATTTCAGGCGATCGAATCTCGCCGACAATCGCAGGCGTCCATCCTCGCCACGTTTGCGGATGCCTGACCAGCAGATTGAATTCAGTCCGCCCTCCTCGGCGATCGTGCGCGTGATCCGCCCGGTCGCCGCGTCGCGCAACAGCGATAGGGATTTGTACAGATTGGATTTGCCGACGCCGTTCTCACCCACGAACACGGACAGGGGGTGGATGGGTAGGGAGAGCCGCCGAATCGAGCGATAGTTCGAGATCACAATATCGGTCGGACGCATCAGGTGCTCACCATCGGCAGGTGTGCATTCGCAGCGCAGTGCGACTGCACGTTCGTTCAATCCAGGGATGCACTCTGGATCGACGAACCCGGGAAGGCAAGCTCCGCTCGTCATTCCGGGCTCGCGCTACGCGCGCCCCGGAATGACAGTGTGCCCTATGGCCTTACTGGCGCCGGCGGCCCATAGGCCTCGCCTTCCTTCGCCCCCACCTTCTCCCTGTCCCCCGCCAGCACGCGCTGCACCGAGACGAAGAACACCGGCACCATCAGCAGCGCCAGGATCACCACGGCGATCATGCCGCCCATCACGACGCTGCCGAGCGCCTGCTGGCTGGCGCCGCCAGCGCCGTGGGCAATCGCCATCGGCAGCACGCCGCAGATGAAGGCAAGACCGGTCATCAAAATGGGACGGAAGCGCAGGCGGCAGGCCTCGATCGTCGCTTCGACCAGTGGCTTGCCTTCTTTGCGCAAATCCTTGGCGAACTCGATGATGAGGATCGCGTCCTTGGCGGCGAGGCCGATGATGGTGATCAGGCCGACGGTGAAATAGACGTCGTTGGGCAGGCCGCGCAGCATGGCCGCTACCACCGCACCGACGATACCGAGCGGCACGGTGAGCAGCACCGCGAGCGGAATGGTCCAGCTCTCATAGAGCGCGGCGAGACACAGGAACACCACGAAGACCGAGAGCGCGAGCAGGAACGGCGCCTGCGAGCCCGACAGCTTTTCCTGCAGCGACTGGCCGGTCCACTCATAGCCGAACCCGCGCGGCAGCTTGCCGGCAAGCTTCTCCATCTCGGCGATGGCATCGCCCGAGGTGAAGCCGGGCTTTGCTTCGCCCGAGATGCGCACGGCCGGATAATAATTGAAGCCGGCGATCTGGGTCGGGCCGCGCGACCATTCGACCGTCGCGAAGGAGGAGAACGGCACAAGCTGGCCGCGACTGTTCTTGACGTTGTAGTTGAGAATGTCCTCGGTCTTCATGCGGTCGCGGCTGTCGGCCTGCACCACGACGCGCTGCATACGGCCGCGGTTCGGGAAGTCGTTGATGTAGTTCGAGCCGAGATTGGTCGAGATCGTGTTGTTGATATCCTCGAAGGTGACGCCGAAGGCGCCGGCCTTCTCGCGGTCGATCACCAGATTGACGACGCCGGCTTCAGGCAGGCCTTCAATATAGACCTTCTGCAGCACCGGGCTCGAATTGGCCTCCGCGATCAGCTGATCGGCGGCGCGCATCAGCGCCGGATAGCCCTTCTGGCCGCGATCCTGCAAGCGGAACGAGAAGCCGGAGGAGTTGCCGAGATTGTCGATCGGCGGCGGCTGCAACGCCGAGATTTTTGCGTCGCGGATCGAGGATGACAGGTCGCGATTGATGTCGTTGACGATGGCGGCGGCCGACTCCTTCGGCCCGCGCTCCGACCAGTCCTTCAACGTGATGAACGCCTGCGCGGTGTTCATGCCCTGGCCGGAGAAGCTGAAGCCGGTGAGGAAGGTGACGTTGTCGACGCCCGGCCGCTGCGCCAGATATTTTTCAACCTTCTCGATCACGGCCTCGGTGCGGCCGTAGGACGAGTCCGACGGCGTCTGCACGTCGGTGGTGACAAAGCCCTGGTCGTCGACCGGCAGGAAGCCGCCGGGCAGGCTGACGAAGGCCCAGGACAGACCTGCCAGCAGCGCGGCATAGACCAGCATCAGGCGGCCGGTGCGCTTCAGCGAGAAGCCGACCGTGCGGGAATAACCTTCCTTGCCACCTTCGAGCATGCGGTTGAACCAGCCGAACACACCCCTCTTCGCGTGGCCGTGACCGGCCGCGACGGGCTTGAGCAGGGTCGCGCACAGCGCAGGCGTCAGCGACAGCGCCAGGAAGGCGGAGAAGCCGATCGCCGCGACCATCGTCACGGAGAACTGGCGGTAGATGATGCCGACCGAACCCGGGAAGAACGCCATCGGTACGAACACCGCCATCAACACCAGCGTGATGCCGATGATGGCACTGGTGATCTGCGACATGGCTTTCCGCGTCGCCTCCTTCGGCGACAGGCCTTCCTCGGCCATGATGCGCTCGACGTTCTCGACCACGACGATGGCGTCGTCGACGAGGATACCGACCGCGAGCACCATACCGAACATGCTGAGCATGTTGATGGAATAGCCGGCGAGCAGCAGAATGGTGCAGGCGCCCAGCAGCGCCACCGGGACAACGATGGTCGGGATGATGGTGTAGCGGATGTTCTGGAGAAACAGGAACATCACCACGAAGACCAGCACCACGGCCTCCAGCAGCGTCGTCAGCACCTTCTTGATCGAGGCCTCGACCACGGGCGTGATATTGTAGGGGATTTCGTAAGAGATATTGGCCGGGAAGAAGCGCGACAGCTCCTTCATCTTCGCTTCCACGGCGCTCGCCGTCGCCAGCGCGTTGCCGGTCGGCGACATCAGAACGGAGAGACCCGCGGTCGGCTTGCCGTCGAGGCGGGTGTTGAACTGATAGCTGAGGCCGCCGACCTCGATGCGCGCGACATCGCGCAGCCGCACGGTCGAGCCGTCGGCATTGGCGCGCAGGATGATGGCACCGAACTCGTCCGGCGAGGACAGCTGGCCTTTGACCAGAACCAGCGCTGAGGTGCGCTGTGTCGCGGTCGACGGCTCGGCTCCGATGCTGCCTGAGGCGACCTGCGCGTTCTGCGCTGATATCGCCTTGTTGACGTCGTCAGCCGTGAGCCCATAGCCGACGAGCTTGGCCGGATCGACCCAGACGCGAAGGCTGCGCTCGGTCGAATAGAGCGTGGCGCGGCCGACGCCGGGGATGCGGCGGATCTCGCCGAGCACGTTGCGGATCATGAAGTCGCCGAGGCCGACTTCATCGAGGCTGCCGTCGGTCGAGTTCAGCGTGATGATCTGCAGCACCGCGCTGGAGGCTTCCTCGATCAAGATGCCCTGCTGGATCACCGCGCGCGGCAGGCGCGCCTCGACCCGCTTGATGCGGTTCTGTACCTCGACCGAGGCCGCGCTGGTGTCGGTGCCCGGCTGGAAGTTGGCTGTGATCTCGACCTGGCCGAGCGAGTCGCTGGTCGATTCGAAATTGAGGATGCCGGAAGCGCCGTTGAGCTCCTCCTCGATCAGGCGGGTGACGCTGTTGTAGAGGTTCTCCGGCGAGGCGCCCGGATAGCTCGTCGAGATCGAGATCGAGGGCGGCGCGATGATCGGATATTGCGCGATCGGCAGCAGCGGGATCGAGATCGCGCCGATCAGACAGATGAACAGCGCGACGACCCAGGCGAAGATCGGCCTGTCGATGAAGAAGCTCGGCATGATCAGCTACCGCGTGACCTTGAGGGCGTGTCTGTTGTCCGCGCTCGCCTCGGCCTCGGACCAGGATTGCGGCTTGACCTTGTCGCCGGCTGCAAATTTCTGGAAGCCTTCGACCACAACCTTGTCGCCGGCCTTCAGTCCATCGGTGACGAACCAGATGCCGTCCTGCACCGAGCCGGTGCGAACAGGCTGCACCGCGATGCGGTTGTCGTCCTTGACGACGAACACCTCGCTGCCGCCGCCGCCATTGCGCTGGACCGCCTGCTGCGGCACCGCGATCGCATCGCTGTCGAGACCCTGGTCGAGACGAACGCGCACATACATGCCCGGCAGCAGCTCGCGCTTGGGATTGCGAAACTCGCCGCGCAAGGTCACCTGGCCGGTATGGGCGTCGACCTTGGCCTCGGAGAACAGCAGCTTGCCGTCGAGCCCGTAGAGGCTGTTGTCGTCGAGCACGAGGCGCACCTTGACGGCATCGGACTCGATGCGATCGAGATCGCCGCTTTCGAAGGCGCGACGAAGCTGATTGAGCTCGGTCACCGACTGGGTGAAGTCGGCATAGACAGGATCGAGCTGCTGCACGGTGGCGAGATTGGTCTCGTTTTGCACGACCAGCGCGCCCTCGCTGACAAGGGCAGCGCCGACCACGCCGTCGATCGGCGCGCGCACGGTCGCATAATCGAGATTGAGCTTGGCGCGCGCGAGATCGGCCTTGCGGCCCTCGACCTCGGCCTGGGCCTGACGCTCGGCGGCGATGGTCTTTTCGTTCTCGGCTTCGGGCGCGGCGCGCTGGCTGGTCAGCGTCGCGATACGGCGCGCCTGCTGCTGCGCCTGCATCAACGCGGCCTCGGCCTTGGCAAGCCCGGCCTCATTGGCCATCACCTCGACCTCGAACGGGCGTGGATCGATCCGATAGAGCGGATCGCCCGCCTTCACCTCACTGCCCTGGCGAAACAGCCGCTCGACCACGATGCCCGACACGCGCGGACGAACTTCGGCGACGCGCGTCGGCGAAATCCGACCCGGCAGCTCGCGCACCACGGCGCGCGGTTGCGGCTTGACCGTGACGATGCTGACGTCGGGTTCGACAGGTTGGGCGGCGGAGACGGCGGAGGAAGATTCGTCGCAAGCAGCAAGCAGCGGCGCAAGGGCCGCGAGCATCATTGCAACGCATGCCGATCGCGCTCGAAGTCCTGACATGAAGTTAAGTGCCCCAAGATTGTTGAAACTGATCGAGCACGCGCAACGCCCGTCCTGGACAATGCTGCGCGACTGATGCGATCAAAATAGAATGGACGTGCTGCGACGCAATGCATGCAGCAGGCGGCTCAATGTCACATGAGCTATCGCGCTGAGTTCAGGCTGATTTTCGGGACTCACCGGATTGTGAGTCAGGTTCCGTCGCGGCGCTCTGCGACAGAACATCGCAATCAATCCGTCGCCTTCATCCGGTAGTGGCTGACGCCCCACTCCGTTCCGTCGGCGTAGCCGAACAGGCCCGCGGTGGCGAGGAAGAACCAGCGCCAGCGGCGCATCCATAGGTGAGTCTCATCGCCATAGACGTTGCGCAAGGCGGCTTCGATCGCGTCGCGATGCGCGTCGAAATTGGCGAGCCAGTCCATCGCGGTGCGCTGATAATGCGTGCCGCTCCAGCGCCATTCCTTCTCGACCTGGAAGATATCGGCATATTGCCTGACGAGCTGATGGCTCGGCATCACGCCGCCGGTGAAGAAATGCTGCGCGATCCAGTCCTCGCGATTGGCGCGGTCGAACACGTAGGAGCCGGCGCGATGGGTGAAGATGTGCATGAAGAAGCGCCCGTCCGGCGCGAGCCATGACCGCACGCGCGTCATCAGCTTGCGCCAGTTCATCATGTGCTCGAACATCTCGACCGAGACGATGCGGTCGAACTGGCCTTCGGGTGCGAACACGTTCATGTCTGATGTGACGACGCGCAGATTGCGCAGGCCGCGGCTTTGCGCGATGCCCTCGATATAGGCGCGCTGCGATTGCGAGTTCGACACCGCGGTCACCGTGGCATGCGGAAACTGCCGCGCGATCCATAGCGACAGCGCGCCCCAGCCGCAGCCGAGCTCGAGGATGGTCTGGCCGTCGGCAAGGCCCGCATGCTCGACGGTCTGACGCAGCGCTTCCTCCTCGGCCTCCTGCAGCGTGGTCGCGTCCGTCTTGTAGAAGCAGGAGGAATATTTCCGGTTCGGACCCAGCACCTGGGCGAAGAAGCTTTGCGGCACCTCGTAGTGCTGGGTGTTGGCGGCATCCGCATGCTCGGCGATCGGCCGCAGCATCATCTTTCCTGCGAAGGCGGCATCGTCGGCGGCGGCGTCCGCGGCGAGGCGCGTTGCGGTGCGCGAGCACAGGCGCTGGATGGCGGCGCGGACCACGAGGTCCGGCAGCGGCACGCGTTCGGCAGTCCCGATGATCGTGGACACGACGCTCATGCGGCCATTCCCTCTCGCGGTGGCAACGGAAAGAACATGCTGGTTCGGGATTGATAGGCGCGGTAGCGCTCGCCGCGCGATCGCAGCATCTGCGCTTCCAGGGGCGGGATGCCGGTGACGTGGACCAGGATCCAGTACATGAAGATCGGCGCGAGCAGGCTGGCCCAGCCCCAGGGGTAGCCCGCCGCAAGCCCGATCACGGGATAAGCGAGCCAGCCGAACCATTCGAAGAAGTAATTGGGATGGCGCGACCAGCGCCACAGCCCGACGTCGCAAACCTTGCCATGGTTGCCGGGGTCGTGGCGGAAGCGGCGCAGCTGCGCATCCGCCAGCGCCTCGCCGGCGATTCCGATCAGCAGGATCGCCGCTCCCAGAACGTCCTGAATGCGCAAGGCCGGCGCGGGGACATGCGCGGCGACAAAGATCGAAAACACCAGAGGCACCGAGCCCAGCGCCTGGTTTTGCAGGAAGATGAACATCCGCCTGGGGGCATTGAGGCCCCACTCCGCGGCAAAGGCGGCGTAGCGGGGGTCATCGGTGATCCCGGCGGTGCGAATCGCGATATGGGTGCCGAGCCGGAGCGACCAGACCGCGACGAGGCCGGCGACCAGCCATTGCCTGATGTTGGACCCTTCGCCTGCGAGCGGCCACAGCGCGCTGCCGGCGCCGACCAGGCCGATCGCAAAGGTCCAGATCGTGTCGACCCAGCCGGAATTGCCGCTGCGCTGCTGCACAACCCAGGCGAATGCCATCAGGACCGCGAGCGAGAGCGCGATGGCCGCCAATCCCCAAAGAAACATCGCCATGCAAAAAATCCGACCTAAGCCTGTGGAATGCCGAAGTTTTGCAAAATACGTGGATATCAAAGCCCGGTTTCAGCTTTGGGTTCCGCGCTCCTTCCCGAAATCCGCACATCCGGCGCTTTTTTTGCACCCGGCCTGTGCCATAGTGCGGAGGCAAGCAAGCTTCGTAATGGATGATCCCGGCCATGCCGTCAGGCGCCTCGCCCCGCTCCGCCATCGACATCGAGTACACAAAACTGTCCTCGCCCAGCGTCTTCCTGGTGCGGATGCTGGTTTTCCTGGTGCTCTGCACGCTGGTGGGCGTGGTGCTCTACAAGCAGATCATCCTGGCCTTCTTCGCCAATCCCGGGCTGAACGCCCTGATCGGGGCGGTGCTGTTCATCGGCATCGTGCTGGCCTTCCGCCAGGTGATCCGGCTCTATCCTGAGGTGTCCTGGGTCAACAATTTCCGCATCGCCGATCCCGGCCTCGCGCCGGCCCGGCACCCAAAGCTGCTGGCGCCGATGGCGATGATCCTGGGTGGCGAGCGCACCGGGCGGATGTCGATCACCCAGACCACGATGCGGCATCTGCTCGATTCGATCGCGACGCGCCTGGATGAAGCCCGCGACATCTCCCGCTACATGACCGGCCTCCTCGTCTTCCTCGGCCTGCTCGGTACTTTCTGGGGCCTGATCGAAACGGTCGGCTCGGTCGGTAAGGTCATCGACGGGCTCAAGGTCGGCGGCGATGCCGGCGCGCTGTTCGACACGCTGAAGGAGGGGCTGGCCGCCCCGCTCGGCGGCATGGGCATCTCGTTTTCCAGCTCGCTGTTCGGCCTCGCCGGCTCGCTGATCCTCGGCTTCCTCGATCTGCAATCGAGCCAGGCGCAGAACCGCTTCTACACCGACCTCGAAGACTGGCTCGCCACCACCGTGCGTGAGTATGGCAGCGGCGAAGTCTCCGCCGTCGCGAGCACTGGCGGGGGCGGCGTTGCCAGCGGCGAGCTTCAAGCGGCTGTGGAACGGCTGCGCTCCGTGCTCGAGGAAGGCAGCGCCAGCCGCGGCACCACGGCAGCGATGGCGAGCCTTGCCGAAGCGATCCAGGCGCTGGTCTCGCACATGCGCACCGAGCAGCAGATGATCCGCGAATGGGCCGACGGCCAGGGCGAGCAGAACCGCGAGATCCGCCGCCTGCTGGAGCGCATCGCGCGCCAGCCCGAGAAGAGTTAAGCAATCAGATTTGAGAGGCGAGCATGGCTCTAGCCCGCGGCCGCCGCAGCGAAGGCGCCTTCAACTACTGGCCCGGATTCGTCGACGCGCTGTCGACGCTGGTGCTGTCGATCGTGTTCCTGCTGTCGGTGTTCCTGGTCGTGCAGTTCTTCCTGTCGCAGGAGGTGACCGGCAAGGACAAGGCGCTGGAGCAGCTCAACGCCAAGATCGCCCAGCTCACCGAGCTGCTGTCGCTGGAGAAACTCGGCAAGCTCTCGCTCGACGACCAGGTCTCGCAGTTGAAGGCCGGCCTCGCCTCGGCCGAGAGCGAGCGCGACCGCATGAAGGGCCTCTATGAAGGCCTCGCCAACGCCGGCAACGACGCGCAAGGCAAGACCGCCGAACTCGGCAAGGCGCTCGACTCCGAGAAGGCGGTCTCGGCGCGGGCGCTGGCGCAGATCGAGGTGCTGAACCAGCAGATCAGCGCGCTGCGCCGGCAATTGGCGGCCCTCGAAGAGGCGCTCGATGCGTCCGAGAAGCGCGACAAGGAATCGCAGAACCGCATCGCCGATCTCGGCTCGCGCCTGAACGTGGCGCTGGCGCAGCGCGTGCAGGAATTGTCGCGCTATCGTTCGGAGTTCTTCGGGCGGCTGCGTGCCATTCTCGGCAACCGTCCTGATATCCGCGTGGTCGGCGATCGCTTCGTGTTCCAGTCCGAAGTGTTCTTCGACACCGGACAGGCAACGCTGCTGCCCGAGGGTCGCGCCGAACTCGACACGGTCGCCGCCGCGCTGATCGAGCTCGACAAGAAGATCCCGGCCGAGATCGCCTGGGTGCTGCGGGTCGACGGTCACACCGACGTGCGGCCGGTGAACGGCCCGAACTTCAAGTCGAACTGGGACCTGTCATCGGCGCGCGCGATCTCGGTGGTGCAATATCTGATCTCGCTCGGCGTGCCGGCCCAGCGGCTGGTCGCCGCGGGCTTTGCCGAATTCCAGCCGCTCGACACCGCCAACACCGAAGAGGCCTACAAGCGCAACCGCCGCATCGAGCTGAAGCTGACGGAGCGGTAGTGAGCGCGCTCCGCCTCCGCCCCTATGCAGACGCCGACGAGGCGGCCGCGATCGACCTCTGGCATCGGACCTGGCAGCAGGCTTATCCGCAGATCGATTTTGCCGCGCGGCTCGACTGGTGGCGCGAACGCTGGCGCAAGGATCTGGTGCCGAAGGCCCAGATCGTGGTCTCGGAACAGGACGGCGCGCTGACGGGTTTCGTCACCATCGACGGCGACGGCTATCTCGACCAGCTCGTCGTCGATCCCAATCATTGGGGCTCGGATGCGGCAAGACTGCTGGTGCATGAGGCAAAACGCCTGTCACCGTCAGGCGTGACGCTGCTCGTGAACAAGGACAACGCCCGCGCCATCCGCTTCTACGAGCGCAACGGTTTTGCGCATGCCGGCGAGGATTTGAACCCGACGTCGGGACGGCCGGTGCTGAAGATGGCGTGGCGGCCGTGACTTCCGTCACGCAATAGCCCGACGCGGACTGCTAGTGTTGCAATCAGCAAACTGATGGAGAGGATCAATGCGGCTGAGCGATCTGGCCAAAGGGTCTTCGGTCTTTCTCGGCGTCATCGTCGCGGGCTATGTGTCGAGTGTTTATGTCGACCAGCGCTTGGCCTCACCGCCCAAGGCAGCAACTGAAACGACAGGTTCGCCTGCGCTAACGAACAGTCCTATTCCGACAGACAGCCCGGCGCCAGCCAACGGCGGGTCACCTTGCATTGGCGAGGGCGGAAGCTGGAAGAACTGGCCGTGGCCGAACGTGCCGATGGGCTCGCCCAAGTGTCCGTGAGATCAGCGACGCCTCACGCCCCCTCGAACTGTAACCTCGCCAGCCTCGCATAAAGCCCGTTCGCCGCGACGAGCTCGGCATGGGTGCCCTGCTCGACGATCCTGCCCTGGTCCATCACCAGGATGCGGTCGCAGGACAAGACGGTGGCGAGGCGATGCGCGATGACGAGCGTGGTGCGGTGCTTCATCAGCTCTTCGAGCGCGGTCTGCACCAGCGTCTCGCTTTCGGCATCGAGTGCGGAGGTCGCTTCATCGAGCAGCAGCAGCGGCGCATCGCGCAGGATGGCGCGTGCGATGGCGATGCGCTGGCGCTGGCCGCCAGACAGCGTCACGCCGCGCTCGCCGAGTGGCGTGTCAAAGCCTTCGGGCAGGCGGCGGATGAACTCGCTGGCATGCGCGAGATCGGCGGCACGCTCGACCTCGGCATCATCAGCATCGGGCCGGCCGAAGCGGATGTTTTCACGGGCGCTGGCGGCAAACACGTTGGATTCCTGCGGCACCAAAGCGATGCGCGAGCGGAAGTCGCGCGGATCGGCGGACCTCACCGGCACGCCATCGAGCGAGATCGAACCGCCGCGTGGATCGTAGAAGCGCAGCAGCAAATGGAAGATCGTGCTCTTGCCGGCGCCGGACGGGCCGACGATCGCGACCTTCTCGCCAGGACGCACCGCGAACGACACGGCGTCGAGCACGTTGACATCGGGCCGCGCGGGATAGGCAAAGCTGACCCGATCGAAGCCGACCTCGCCGCGCCCCGGCACGGGCAGCACGCGCGGCGCCGCGGGCGCTGCGATTTCCGGCTTCACATGCAAAATCTCGAACAGGCGTTCGGCGGCGCCTGATGCCGCCGACACCTCGCCCCAGACCTCGCTGAGCTGGCCGAGGCCTGCGGCCGCGAAGGCCGCATAGAGCACGAACTGGCCGAGCCGGCCCGGCGTGATCGTGCCGGTCAGCACGTCATGCGAGCCGATCCAGAGGATGCCGACCACGCTTGCGAACACGATGAAGATGACGATGGCGGTGAGAACCGCGCGGGCCTGTGTCGACGTGCGCGCGGCCTCATAGGCCTGTTCGACCTCACCGCCAAAGCGGTTCGCCGCAAGCCCTTCGCTGGTATAGGCCTGCACGGTTCGGATCGCGCCGACCAGCTCGCCGGCATAGGCGGACGCATCCGCCAGCGTGTCCTGCGCATTGCGCGACAGCCGCCGCACCCAGCGCCCGAACGCGACCAGCGGCAGCACGATCAGCGGGATCGCCAGCAGTACGAAGCCTGAGAGACGCGGGCTGGTGATCACCATCATCGCTGCCGCGCCGAAGAACATCATCAGATTGCGCAGCGCGATCGACACGGAGGCGCCGACGGCGGATTTGATCTGCGTCGTGTCGGCCGTGAGCCGCGACACCAGTTCGCCGCTGCGCGCGGAGTCGAAGAAGGAGGGCGACAGCGAGAGCAGATGCGCAAACACGTCGCGCCGGAGATCGGCGACGATGCGCTCGCCGATCGTCATCACGAGGTAGTAGCGCGATGCGCTCGCGAGCGCGAGCACGGCAACGACCGCGATCATCACCGAGAAGTAATTGTTGATCATCGCGATGCCTTCGGGCGTCAGCCCGAAATCGATCATCCGGCGCACCGCGACCGGCACCAGCAGTGTGGTCAGCGCCGCAATCGTCAGCGCAACGAAGGCAAGCGCCGCGCGGCCGCGATAGCGGGCGACGTAGGGCGCGAGCGCCATCAGCGGCCGCAGCTTGGCCCGGCCCTTGGCCGGTTGCTCGATCAGTTCGGCTTCGATCGACGGGGCCTCTGCGGGCCCGGTTTCAAGCCGTTCAACAGCGCTCATTGGAATCCGACCAAAAGAGAGACGTTGGCTCCACATAGGCCGCTGCACGGGGCGAGGCAAATCCGGGATGTACCGTAGGGGACGGCCCGGTTCTCAAGTCCCCACAATGGCTTGTTTTAAGGGGGGCTGTGAGGTATAGACCCGGCCAAATCCGTCATTCGATAGCCACTCAAGCAAGGCGCCGGGCGCCCTAGGAATTGCCATGAAAGCCGAGATTCATCCGAATTATCATACGATTAAGGTCGTCATGACCGACGGAACCGAGTACCTGACCCGCTCCACCTGGGGCAAGGAAGGTGACACGCTGAACCTCGACATCGACCCGAAGTCGCACCCGGCCTGGACCGGCGGCAACGCCCAGATCATGGATCGCGGCGGCCGCGTCTCGCGCTTCCAGAAGAAGTTTTCGGGCTTCCTCAAAAAGGATTGATCCGGCCGGCAAGGCGGGAACGAAAAACGCCCCCGGGAGACCGGGGGCGTTTTTGTTTTTCCGCATGTCATTCCGGGGCGGTCCGCGGGACCGAACCCGGAATCTCGAGATTCCGGGTTCGATGCTTCGCATCGCCCCGGAATGACGAAAAGCTTACCGCTCGAACGCGGCCTTCAATGCGTTGAGGTGCGGCACCAGCGGGTTGCCGATCGCGATGTGGTCGGCCGGCGGGGTGTGGATCGAGCTATCGAGCCGGCGCACGCGGGTCTGCAGGCTCATCGAGCGATGGATCAAATCCTGGAGCTGCGTCGGCAGCTTCTCGATGGTGTCGGAGGGACCGGGATCGGCGGCGGTGAGCTTGACCTTGGTCTTCTCGCGGTTGGCCTGGACCAGCGTCATCTCGCCTTCCTTCACGGCACGGTGCAACAGCAGCCATGAGGCGAGCTGCATCAGGCGCGTGGTGAGGCGCATGCTCTCGGTCGCGTAGGTGAGGCTGACGGCCCGGTCGAGCGCCTTGGCCTCGGTGCGGCCGGCACCGTCGAGATAAGCGGCGGTCTCTTCGACGAGATCCATGCCCTCGCGGAACAGGACGCCGAACGCCGCAGAATTGGTGAACCGCTCGCTGAGTTGAACGAGAGCGCCGTCGGCTTGCAAACGTTCCATGGTTAACGCCCCTTACGCAACTGTTTACCTGTCCGGCTTTTGCGCCGGCTTATGATGAACAAATCATTGCGCGGGGGGATCGCGGAGTCCAGCGGCAAGCGCGGATATGGTTTCCGCGGGTCGTTCCGAGGAACTCAACCGGAAATGGAGGAAAAAAAGAGCCGCCGGAGACCGGCGGCTTTGAAAGTTGATAACAGGGAGGCGTCAAACAGAGTGGACAGGAGCCACTCGGTGTCCAAACGAGGACAGTTCCAGTCATAAACTCGAAAGCTTAATGGTGCGTAAACGAACGATTATTTTGAGGGTTCGTTAGGCATGTCGGCCAGTGGACGAGTGTCTCTCCGTCGTCGCCCCGGCGGCCGGGGCCCATAACCACGGGAGGCGTGGTCGCACGAGCAGGTAACTCGGAGTCATCGCCCAATGACCTGCACGGAGTATGGGTCCCGGCCTTCGCCAGGACGACAGACATTGGTTTGACGACGACTACGTCTTGAAAAAGCTGTTCGCCGCATCGCGCGAGGCGCGCTTCTTGGTGGCGGCTTCTTCCAGTCTTGCGATCTCGGTCTTGAGCAAGGAGACGCGCTCGGTCAGTTCCTCGACCGACAACAGTGAGAGATCCTGTCCGATCTCGTGGGTGACCTTCTTGCGCGGGCGGTCGTCGTCTTCCATCGGCATCGTCGTTCCTCCTGCGTCCGCCGACCGGACCACACCGCTTGATACACGGCTTGGGCGGTTGCCAGTCCGGACTGCGCTGGCTAATCAAAGGCCTCGTTTCCCTCGCACCTTTGCTCAAGGACACATCATGGACAAGCTGCCCGCGCAAATGACCGTGGTCGCCATCTCCAAGCCCGGTGGACCGGAGGTGCTGCTGCCGGAACGGCGGGCTGTGCCGCAGCCCGGTCCTGACGAGATCCTGGTCAAGGTGCAGGCCGCCGGCGTCAACCGGCCCGACGTGGCGCAGCGCTCCGGCGCCTATCCGCCACCACCCGGCGCCAGCGACCTGCCCGGCCTCGAGATCGCAGGTGAAGTGGTCGCGGTCGGCAGCAACGCCAAGCGGCACAAGATCGGCGACAAGATCATGTCGCTGGTCGCCGGCGGCGGTTATGCGCAGTATTGCATCGCACAGGACGCGCAGGCGATGAGCGTGCCCCCGGCCCTGTCGATTAGGGAAGCCGGTGCGCTGCCGGAAACCCTGATGACGGTCTGGCACAATGTGTTCGAGCGCGGCGGCCTGAAAGCCGGCGAGACGCTGCTGATCCACGGCGGCTCCTCAGGCATCGGCACCATGGCGATCCAGCTCGCGAAGGCGTTCGGTGCAAAGGTGTTCGTCACCGTCGGCTCGCAGGACAAGATCGACGCCTGCCTCAAGCTGGGGGCGGATCGTGCGATCAATTACAAAACCGAAGATTTCGTCACTGTGGTCAAGGAAGAAACCGACAAGGTCGGCGTCAACCTGATCCTCGACATGGTCGCCGGCGACTATGTCGATCGCAACTATGACGCCGCTGCCGTCGACGGCCGCATCGTGCAGATCGCGACCCTCAACGGCCCCAAGGTCAGCGTCAACATCGCCAAGGTGATGGTGAAGCGGTTGACCCATACCGGCTCGACCTTGCGTCCCCGTAGTAATGCGGACAAAGCGGCGATGGTCGCCGCGATAGAGGCGAAAGTGATGCCGCTTCTGCGCGAAGGCCGGGTCAAACCCCTGATGGACAGTGCTTTCCCGCTGGAAAAGGCCGCCGACGCACACCGGCGCATGGAGACCTCCGCACATATTGGCAAAATTGTGTTGGAGGTCTAGGCCGCTGGCCCATCAAACCGGGCGGAAACCCTTTGATTTTCTTGGCTTTCGTGGCATCTATCGCGAAACGCCGAACCACTTCCGTCCGGTCTGAAATCGTCTTTACGTGCCAGCCTTGCGTGCCGTTCCTGCACTCAGAGTTTGCGTCGAACGCGGAGAACTGACCTTGCGTCTGATCAGGTGCCTCGCGCCCATCGCGCTGGGCCTCATGATTCTTGTCGCCGCGTATCCCGCGCGCGCGCTCGACGCTGTCAGCGTCCGCAGCGACGCGCCCGCGATCGACCTCACCGGCGTGCTCGAGCATCAGCGCAGCGACGCAGATCGCATCCAGGTCTCCACCGCGCCCGGCACCGACGGCATCGTCCGCCGCATCGAGGTGCGCGCCCGCGAGGGCGGCCAGAACTGGGTGGTGTTCGCGCTCGCCAACAACACCGACGATCAGCTCGACCGTCTGATTGTCGCTCCGCATTACCGCATCGTCTCCTCGGGACTGCTCTGGCCCGACCTCGGGCTGTCGCGCATCGCGACCATTACGCCGTCGATCGGCGACCGGCCGGAACGCCAGGAAAGCGCGACGGCCGACGTGTTCCGCATCACGCTCGATCCCGGCGCCGTCGTCACCTTCGTCGCGGAACTGCGCACCGACAAGCTGCCGCAGCTCTATCTGTGGGAACCGGAAGCCTACAAGGACAAGGTCAACTCGTTCACGCTGTACCAGGGCATCGTAATCGGCATCTCCGGCCTTTTGGCGCTCGTTCTCACGATTTTGTTCGTGGTGAAGGGCAGCATCATGTTCCCGGCGGCCGCAGCGCTGGCCTGGGCGGTGCTGGTCTATATCGGCGTCGATTTCGGCTTCTGGGGCAAGGTGCTCGACATGTCGAACAACGCCGAGCGCATCTGGCGCGCGGCGGGTGAAGCGATATTGGCGGCGACGCTGCTGGTGTTCCTGTTCGCCTATCTCAATCTCAGTCGATGGCATGTGCGCTACTCGCACATCACGGTGGGTTGGCTCGCGTTCCTCGGCTCGTTGGTCGCGCTCGCGCTATTCGACCCGGCCGTCGCCTCCGGCATCGCACGCATCTCGCTGGTGCTGATCGCGTTCGCCGGCTTCGCGCTGATCGTCTATCTCTCTACCCATGGTTTCGACCGCGCGGTGCTGCTGATCCCGACCTGGTTCCTCCTGGTGGTCTGGGTGGTCGCGGCCGGCATGACGGTTGCGGGCTCCGTTACCAACGACATCGTCGGCCCTGCCCTGCTCGGCGGCCTCGTGCTGATCGTGATGCTGATCGGCTTCACCGTCATGCAGCACGCCTTCGCCGGCGGCGGCGCCACCACAGGCGTCGTCTCCGACATCGAACGCCGCGCGCTGGCGCTGGCGGGTTCCGGCGATCTGATCTGGGACTGGGACGTGTCCGCCGACAAGGTTTTCACCAGCCCCGAGACGGAAGCCCTGCTCGGACTGAAGCGCGGCACGCTCGAAGGACCCGCGGCCTCGTGGCTAGAAGTGCTGCATCCGCTCGACCAGGACCGTTTCCGTGCCGCGCTCGATAGCGTGCTCGACCAGCGCCGCGGCCGCCTGGTGCAGGATTTCCGCCTGCGTACCCCCGACGGTCATTTCATGTGGTTCGCGCTGAAGGCGCGCCCGGTGGTCGGCTCCGACGGCGAGGTCTCGCGCGTGGTCGGTACGCTCACCGACGTCACCGAGCTTCGCAACGCGGAAGAGCGCCTGCTGCACGATTCCGTGCATGACAATCTCACGGGCCTGCCCAACCGCAAGCTGTTCATGGACCGGTTGGGCGCCGTCGCGCATTTCGCCAAGACCATGCCGACGCTGCGGCCGACGCTGATGGTGATCGATCTCGACCGCTTCAAGCAGGTCAACGATTCCGTCGGCATCGCGGTCGGCGATTCCATCCTGCTGACGCTGGCCCGCCGCCTCACCCGCATCCTGAAGCCGCAGGACACGCTGGCGCGCCTCGCCGGCGACCAGTTCGGCCTGATCCTGCTCTCGGAGCAGGACCCGGCGCGGATCACCAATTTCGCCGAGACCATCCGCAAGACCATCCGCGCGCCGATCGCCTTCAACGACCGCGAGATCTTCCTGACCGCCTCGATCGGCATGGCGCTGTCCGATCCGCAAACCCAGCTCACGGACGAGATCATCAAGGACGCCGAGCTTGCGATGTATCATTCCAAGCGCATCGGCGGCGACCGCATCGACGTCTACAAGCCGGCAATGCGCGCGCGGAAGACCGACCGCCTGACGCTGGAGAGCGAGCTGCGCCGCGCCATCGAGCGGCAGGAGCTCACCATCCTTTACCAGCCAATCGTCCGGCTCGAGGATCGCTCAGTCGCCGGCTTCGAGGCACTGGTGCGCTGGGATCATCCAAAACTCGGGCGCATGGCGCCGTCGGAATTCATCACGATCGCGGAAGAGACCGGCCTGATCGTCGATCTCGGCATGTTCGTGCTCGACCAGACCGCCAAGCAGCTTTCGATCTGGCAACGCGCGATGCGCTCGCGCGAGCCGATCTTCGCGTCCGTCAACGTCTCCTCGCGGCAGCTGCTGCGCCACGATTTGATTCACGATATCAGAACCGTGCTGTCGCGATCTTCAGTCGCGCGCGGCACGCTGAAGCTGGAATTGACGGAATCGCTGGTGATGGAGAATCCGGAGCACGCCGCGCAAATGCTGACGCGGATCCGCGAGCTCGGCACGGGGCTGTCGCTCGACGATTTCGGCACCGGCCATTCCTCGCTGGCCTATCTCCAGCGCTTCCCGTTCGACACCATCAAGATCGACCAGTCCTTCGTCCGCACCACCAACCGCGGAACGCGGCCGGTGATCCTGAAGTCGATCATCGCGCTCGCACATGATCTCGGCATGGACGTGGTGGCGGAAGGCGCCGAGACCGATTCCGACGCGGTCGAACTGTATCAATTGGGCTGCGAATACGCGCAGGGCTTCGCCTTCGGCGAGCCGATGGACGCGGATGCCGCGATGCGCCTGCTGACGGAAGTGCGGCTGGAAGCAGCGAGCTGATCGTTCGACGCGCGAGGTGCCGTAGGGTGGGCAAAGGCGCACTTGCGCCGTGCCCACCATCCTGAAGACGTGGGCACGCTTCGCTTTGCACACCCTACGATACTTAAGAGCGCCGCGGCCTCTCGATATCCACGCGGGAACCCATTCCGAGAACGTTGACCTGGATCAATGCCGTCTACGGTCCGCGTGCACCGCATGTTGCGCCACTTGGAGGAAGTTCCAATGCGCACATTAGCTTTGACGATTTTGGCCATAGGCATGCTCTTAGCATCAGGGCATGCCCGGGCTCAGAGATATGATCCGGCTTATCCCGTTTGTCTGTACGTCGTCGCCTTCGGAGCTACCCCTTACTATCGATGCAGCTACCATACGATGGACGAATGCAGGGCATCGGCCAACGGTCAGATGTGCGTCCTCAACCCGTACTACGGTGGTGCGACGGCGCCGATGCAAGAGAACAAGCGGCATGATCGTCGCCCGGTCGGATCAAGATCGGCCGCACACGCCGAGACCAGAGCGTATGTGCCACCTAAATCACCGATCCACTCCCGGTCCGCACCGTTCAATCAATCAAATGAACCGTATTACGGAGCTTCCCAAGGTTACGCGCCGGGCGAAAAACAACAATTTCTCGAAAGCGTGAGACGAAGCCTCTAGAACGGGATTGTCAGGTTGAATCGCGCAGCGGCGGGGACGTTCACCTCTCCCGTTTACGGAAGGGAACATACCGGACCAGGAAATCTCGCTACCTCCGCCGGTCGTTCTTCCGCTTCGTGAACCGCACGCTCGCACCGTCAGCCATCCGCGTCGCCACGAAGCCCGCGGCGAGGCAGGCTTCGCGCTGCGGCATCTGGATATCGGGGCTGCGCAGGCTGTCCCACCATGACGCACGGTTGGCCGCGCGCGGCAGAGCAGCGCCGATGATCTCCTCGATCTGCTCGAAGGTCAGCACGAACTCCGCCTGCTTGTGCCGCATCAAGTAGTCACGTAGCGCATCGTAGTCGTTCACGTCTGTCCTCTCGTCCGAAGCCCGGATCCAGCCGATCGGGCCTGCCAAAAATCGCTAGCCGGATAAACCATTCCTTAACTCATCGCGGCGGTGCCGTCGCGGCTTAAACACTGAGCAAGCTTTCAGGCGCATCCACTAGTATCGGGAGCAAAGGATGCTGTCTGGATGGCGCAAAGCCAAGGCCCGCCGGCCCTGGCGTATATCGGCAAAGCTGTTGATCATCACGTCCGTCGTGACGGTGATCGGCTTTTCCGCCATTTGCGTCAACGTCATGCTGGACATGCGCCGCGGCGAGGAGGCGCTGGCCCGCCAGACGCTGGAAAACCTGGCCACCTCGATCGACGCCGACATCAGCCGCAACATCGATATCTACGACCTCTCCCTGAAGGCGGTCGTCAACAACATGCTGCTGCCCGAACTCGCCACGGTCTCGAGATCGGTCCGTCAGCTCATCCTGTTCGATCATGCGACCACGGCTCGGCATTTCGGTGCCATCCAGGTCTTCGATGCCGACGGCAGGCTGACCATCGACGCCTCGACACTGGATCCGCAAGCCGAGAACCGCGCCGACGAAGAGTATTTCCGAATTCATCGCGACAATCCGGACGTCGGACTGTTCATTAGCCGTCCGATGCTGTTCCGCGGCGCCTTTTCGATCGTGCTGAGCCGGCGCATCAGCGATACCGACGGCGGCTTCATGGGGGTCGTGGCCGGCTCGATCCGCTACACCTATTTCCACGAACTGTTCGAGCGGCTGAGCCTCGACCCCGAGGACACCATCACCGTGCTCAAGCGCGACCGCACCATCATGATGCGGCGGCCGTTTGATCTCGACATCATCGGCAAGAATCTGGGAACGCAGCAGAACTGGAAACCTGACAATCTCAGGGCCGGCGGGTCCTACGCCGGTAAGGGGCCGGTGGATGTGACGCCGCGCCTTTACGTGCGCAGCAGCGGCTCCGGCCCGTTGTTTGTCGTGGCAGGCAAGCCGCTGAGCGCGGTGTTCGCATTGTGGCAGAGAGAAGCGCTGCGCATCGGCGCCGTGGTGCTGATGCTGTCCCTGTTCGTGCTGGGCTCGGCCATCGTGCTCGCCCGCGAGATCGGCCGGCGCGCGGATGCCGAAAGCAGGCTCGAGGAGATGGCGACGACCGACGCGCTCACGGGCCTGCGCAACCGCCGCAAGTTCGACCAGGTCATCGACATGGAATGGCGGCGCGCCATGCGCCAAAAGACGCAGGTCGCGCTGCTGATGATCGATGCCGATCACTTCAAGGCCTACAACGACACGTTCGGTCACCAGGCCGGCGACCAGGTGCTGGTCGGCATCGCCATCTGCATCTCGGATTCGGTGCGCCGCGCCGGCGACTGCGCCGCACGCTATGGCGGCGAGGAGTTCGCCGTGCTGCTGCCGAACACGTCGGCCACCGACGCGTTCAGGATCGCCGAGACCATTCGTGCCAAGGTGCTGGGCTGGTCCGATGGCGGCGCGGGATCGACCGTCTCCTGCGGCGTCGCCAGCCTCGCGCCCACTGCTGGCATGGACTGGGCCGTGCTGGTCGCCGCCGCCGACAAGGCGCTCTATGCCGCAAAAGCCGGCGGCCGCAACCAGTCGGTGGTGGCAAGCTTGGCGCAGCTGTCGCTGGTGGCGTGAGCGGCTACTGCTCGAGATACTTCTTCATCTCCGCGATCAGCCCCTCGCGCAGCTCGGGCCGCTTCAGCGCATAGGCGATGTTGGCGCGCAGGAAGCCGGGCTTGGAGCCGCAATCATGACGCTCGCCCTCGAACTCGACGCCGTAGAATTTCTGCGATTTGGCGAGGCCGATCATCGCGTCGGTGAGCTGGATCTCGCCGCCGGCGCCGCGCTCCTGGGTCTCCAGAATCTTGAAGATCTCGGGTTGGAGAATATAGCGGCCTGTGATCGAAAGGTTTGAGGGCGCCGTGCCCTTGGCCGGCTTCTCGACCATGCCATCGACCTCGAACATCTTGCCGGTGCGCTTTCCGACGCCGCAGATGCCGTATTGATGGGTGAGATGGTCGGGCACCGCCTCGACCGCGATCAGGTTGGATTTCTCGCCGAGCGTTGCCGCCGTCTCGACCATCTGCTTCAGGCATCCGGGCGAATTGAGCACGAGCTCGTCGGGCAGCACCACCGCGAACGGCTCGTTGCCGACGATGTCGCGCGCGCACCAGACCGCGTGGCCGAGGCCGAGCGGCGCCTGCTGGCGGGTGAAGCTGACGGCGCCGGCTTCCGGCTGGTTCTGCGCCAGGATCTCCTGCTCGGCCTTCTTGCCGCGCTGACTGAGCGTCGTGTCGAGCTCGAACATCCTGTCGAAATGGTCTTCGATGACGTTCTTGTTACGGCCGGTGACGAAGATGAAGTGCTCGATGCCGGCTTCCCGCGCCTCGTCATAGACGTACTGGATCAGGGGCTTGTCGACGATGGTGAGCATTTCCTTCGGCATCGCCTTGGTGGCGGGCAGGACGCGGGTGCCGAGGCCGGCGACGGGAAATACGGCTTTGCGGATTTTCATGGGATTGTCAGACGCCTCAAATGGGTAGATCGAGCGATTTATCTCACCTTGGTAACCGTTTTGCAGCCGCGAACAAAGGCGGATGTATGATGAGCCGCGAAGCGCGGGCACGGAAATTTCACTGATCCAAGGCCCCCGACCGGCCACTGCGATCGGCATTGATCAAACGGTCGCGCGAACATCTTTAAGATCGGGCATTAGAAATTTACAATCTAAGATTGACTTATTCGCCATTTAGATATTTGCTTCGCTCTTCATTTGAAGTCAGCGGAGCGCAGGTATGCCCAAGACCCGCCGGCCGATAACTCTCATTTGTCCATTCATTGTCGCATGCATTGTCGTTGATTTGCCTGCTTGGCAAGCAGCCGGACAGGCCGGTCCGACCATCGCGGTCAGTGCATCGGTTCCGAACGAGCTGAACCCACCCTTCGTCCAAGGCCCCCCCTCCACCGGTGGCGCACCGGCGGCTTCGCCGGAACAGGCATCGGCATTCGCCTGGCAGGAATTCATCGCGCTCAATTGGCCTGCCGGTCCTCAAACCGGTGAACCAGGCCAGCGTGAAGCACCGTCATCGACGTGCAAATTCGGTGACCCCTCTCCCGACTGCAAGCTGCTGGTTTGGCAAACCATGCGCGGCAAGGCGGAGATCTTTCCGGGCGATTCAAATCCGCCGCACGGATATAGCGGTTCGACTGCTGCCACATCATGGGGCTACGATTCGCTGCCGGCCTACAATTACGTGCTGCCCGTTCTCGCGTGCGATTCCAGGCAGTCAAATGATCCGACGCCTTGGATAAACCTGGACGAAACCGATCAAATCACCCTGGACAACATGTACGCCGGCGTCGTCAACCCTTCGAGCTCGCCAGGCAATTCGTCGCCGCAGCTGATCCGTTTTCTCGCGAAGGCAAACAGGTCGCAATACGTTTATGTCGCAGGCAACAGCGACCCCAACAACTTCATGAATCAATGGTGGAATCAGATTCCGCCGGACGTCGTCGCCGCAACCAAGGCCTACCTGGCCAAGAACGAAGCCAGCCCAACCGCCGGCAGCAAGACGCTTGTGAGCCTTCCCGATGGGACGATCGAGGTGAAGGCCGGCTGGCGACCGCTGAACAACGCGGAGATCGGGTCAGGGCGTTTTCAAACACAAACGGTGCGGTTCTACGAGAACGGCTCCGGTGGCCCGTGCTATCGCGACGCCAGCTGGGGTCTCGTCGCATTGCATATCATCCAGAAGACGCCGTCAGCGCCGTACTTCATTTACGCAACCTTCGAGCAGGCCGACAACATCCTGACTGCGGATGGCAAACCGATCGAAGACGTGGACGGCAACATCCAACAACCCGAACCGGCGACGGCCACGACGCCACAGGTCTGCCTGGTCGATCCGCAACCGCCGATGTCTTCGCCGCCTCCGGTGGAACTCACCAGCAAACTGGGGACGGTCATCCTGACGTCCGATCCAGCGACCTGCAAACCGGCGCCAACCGCGAGCTACTGTGGCTCGCCCGGCAGCCAGCTCTACTATCGCAACGCCACGTTTCCACCGACGAACAACCAGCCGAGTGATGGAAACATCTGCGTTAACAAACGCGACAATGCGATTCCGCCTTATGCCATCGCAGCCAACGCGCAGGCTCATGCCGCGATCACGGCCTATCTGAAGCAGAACAACTTCACCACTGCGCCGGCTCTCTACTACAAGCTCGTCAACGTCCAATACTTTCCCTACGACAAGATTCCAAATCCCAATCTTCCAAACGGCTCGTTGTATACGGCTCAGCCGCCGTACGCGGCGACGAACCCGGCGGCCTCGAGCTACTATCAGGCCAACATTGTCGTGGAGACCAATCGCTCGCTTCAGTTCTTTGCCGGCGGCTTGTCGCCCAACATCAGCACCGAATGGAATCAGGACGGCTCTCCGCACAAGAACAGTTACTACGGCGGCAAGTTTTACAACATGGGTGGCTGCATGGGATGCCACGGCAGCCAGGGTCAGAACCCGGCCGGCAGTGCGGGCGATTTCAGTGTGATCCTCGCGCGTGGTTCGGTAACGCTGCCCGAAGTCCCCGCGGTGGAAACATCCAAAGGCCTAACCAACGTGCGACGTAATCGACGGCTTAGCAGATAACCGGCTCATCAACTGTAGAGAGGGGCATCTCATGGCTACCCACAATCATGCGTTCTTCGAGGCAATGAACTGCCCGACCGCCGTGACCTGGACCAACGACATCCAGAAGCTCTTCACCCCGACGGATGTCGCTCATATGAAGCAGGTCACCAATAACCAGCTCGATCTGAGCAATTATACATCAGTGAAGATCTGGGCCCACAAAATCTACAACGAAGTGTCGAGCCAAGCCATGCCCCCGCCGGGCTCCGGCGAGCAGCCCTGGCCGGCCGCTTGGGTCAACACTTTTGGATGCTGGATCAAGCAAGGCTGCCCGCAATAGACATCCAAACCGGCAACTCAACAAGTTGCCGGCGTTAGCGGCAACGCCCCCTGCCCGACCTCTGGAGTAGTGGCCGGGCAGCTATGTTCCGGAGCATCCGGTTTTCTCAAGGGTTCCTCGCCCGCAGATCTAACTATCGCGGGGTTGAGTGGCCCTCTTGGACTCTCCACCATCGACCGCGCACGTCCCCCACCACAGCAGACGCCGCATGAGCGAGCGAGAAGGTTGGACACCAACTGATCTCGCCCCACGGTCGATCTTTGCGACTGGACAACAGCACTCGCCAAACAGTTTACAGAAGGTAGCAAATGCGGATGCAGGGCTCCATCCGCGAAAAAGGTGACCAGCAAAAATTCACCTTTGTTAAGATATTGGCAACCGTAACGAGGCCTCCTGATGGCGGATTTTCGGCCGGACGGATGGGATATGAGGCAATCGGTGGCAGGCTTGGCAAAACGCGGCGGATCTCTGGCGAGCGCAACAATGATTGCGGCCGCGCTTCTGTTCCCTGTGTCCGCGCGGGCCCAAGGGCAACAAGGACAACAGGGGCAAAGCGGCCTGTCCAACCTGTTCGGCGGTATTTTCTCCGGCTCGAATCCGGCGCCGTCGCAGCCGGCCCCGGGCGGGGCCCAGACGGGAGCTCAACCTTGGAGCGGCGAGGACGGCGCCTCCGGCCATCCGCTGATGACGGCGGCTGCGATCCGCGAGGCGGCCGGCAATTTCGACAATTGCGTTGCGGGCATGTGGCCTGATGCCGCACGGCGCGGCATCACGCAGGAGAATTTTCAGCGCTTCACCGCTGGGCTGTCGCCCGACTTGCGCATCATGGACCTGATGGACTCTCAGCCGGAGTTCTCCAAGTCGATCTGGGACTATCTCGACATCCTCGTGAACGACAACCGCCTCGCCAAGGGCAAGGAAATCCTCGCCCAATACAAGGCGCAGTTCGACGCGACCGAAAAGGCCTATGGCGTCGACCGCTATATCATCGCGGCGATCTGGGGCATCGAATCCAACTATTCGACGCAGATGGGCGACCGCAGCGTGCTGCAATCGACCGCGACGCTCGCCTGCGTCGGCCGCCGCCAGGCCTATTTCAAGGACGAGTTCCTCTCGGCACTGGAGATCCTCAACCGCGGCGATCTGCGCCCTGAGCAGATGCGCGGCTCCTGGGCCGGCGCATTCGGCCCGACCCAGTTCATGCCGACCGCGTTCAAGCGCTTTGCCGTCGATGGCGACGGCGACGGAAGGCGCGACGTGGTCGACAATCCGACCGATCTAATCGCCTCGACAGCGAACAATCTGAAGAAGGACGGCTGGCAGAGCGGCCAGACCTGGGGCTTTGAGGTCGTGGTGCCGCAGGGCTTCAACTACATGCTGGCCGACCGGGCCAAGATGATGACGCTCGCACAATGGGAGAAGCTCGGGCTCAAGCGGGCGACCAATCAGCCTTTCCCACATCCGGCGGATAAAGCCTATTTGCTGGCGCCCGCCGGCGCGCAGGGGCCCGGCTTCCTGATGCTGCAGAACTTCCGCGTCATCATGAAATACAATCCCGCCGAGGCCTATGCGATGGCGATCGGCCATTTCGCCGACCGCCTGCGCGGCGGGCAGCCCTTCGTGCAGCCATGGCCGCGGCAGGAACGGGAGCTGTCGCGGACCGAGCGGCTGGAACTGCAGCAGCTCTTGGCCCAGCGTGGCTTCTACAAGGGTACCCCGGACGGCCAGTTCGGCGGCCAGACCCGGGAGGCGTTGCGCAACTTCCAGGTCTCGATCGGGCTCCCTGCCGACGGGTTTGCCACCTCCGACGTGCTGGACCGGCTGCGCGGGCGGTAAAAGCGGCCCGAAAGTAACCCTGAGCGGCGATTTTGGCCGGATCGGCGGTGTATTCCCTAAGAATCTGCAAGAGAATTTGCCCGTTTGGCGCCCGATTCCGTTATTATAACGACCTATCTCCAGACCCCATTGCGCGCGCCCGAGATCGCATGTCGAAGCCAAAATCCTTTTTCAAGGCGCTGACCGAGACCGGCCCGCTGATCGCGCTGGGGACGGCGCTTGCGATCCTGGTCTCGATCGCGGGACCGGCCTCGGCGCAGTTCTTCAACTTCCCGGGCTTCGGTGGCCCGCCGCAGCGATCGGCGCCGCCGCCGCAGCGTGGTGGCGGCTGGTTCGGCGGTGATTTCTTCGCGCCCTTCCAACAGCAGCAGCAGCAGGCCCCGCGCCAGGATTTTTCGCGCGCGCCGGCACCCGCCAAGCGTGACACCATTCCGGACAAGAACGTGCTGGTGATCGGCGATGCCATGGCCGACTGGCTCGCCTATGGCCTTGAAGACGCCTACACCGAGCAGCCCGACATGGGCGTGATCCGCAAGCACAGGACCACGTCTGGCCTGATCAAGTATCAGCCGAAGGGCGAGCCCTCGGACTGGGCCGCGGCCGCGAAGGGCATTCTGGAGACCGAGAAGCCTGACGTCATCGTCGTCATGCTCGGCCTCAACGATCGCATGTCGATCCGCGAGCCTGTCACCGACAAGCCTGCGGAGAAGGACAAGGACAAGAAGAACGACAAGGGCGCGCGCGCCAAGCCGCAAGGAAAAGGTGACGCCAAACCGGGTGACGCGAAGTCCGGCGAGACCAAGTCCGACACCGCGGCAAAGCCGGACGACAAGCCCGTCGACACCGACCTGCCGCAGGACGACGCCGACAACGCGGACACGCCCGCAGCCGCGCCCGAAAAGGCCCCGCGTAATCCAAATGGCGTCTATGAATTCCGCGACGACCGCTGGGTTGAGCTCTACGGCAAGAAGATCGAGGAACTTGCGGGCGTCCTGAAGGCCAAGGGCGTGCCGGTGCTCTGGGTCGGCCTGCCCGCGATCCGCGGACCCAAGGGCACCGCGGACATGCTGTTCCTGGATTCGCTCTATCGCGAAGGCGCAGCCAAGGCCGGCATCACCTATGTCGACGTCTGGGACGGCTTTGTCGACGAGGCCGGCCGCTTCCTGCAGAAGGGTCCTGATTTCGAAGGCCAGATCCGACAGCTGCGCAGCGGCGACGGCGTCTATTTCACCAAGCCCGGCGCGCGCAAGCTCGCGCACTATGTCGAACGCGAGATCACGCGTCTCCTGGCCGGCCGTTCCGGTCCGATCGCCCTGCCGAGCGAACCGGCAACGCCCGACACCAACGCCGAGCCCGGCAAGCCGCCGCCGCGGCCGCTCGCCGGCCCGATCGTGCCGCTGGTTGCGGCCTCGATCTCGACCGATCAATTGCTGGGTGGACCCGGCACGCGCCCCGCCTCCGTCGATGCGCTCGCGGCCAGGACGCTGGTGAAGGGCGAACCGCTGGCCGCGCCCGCGGGCCGTGCGGATGATTATTCCTGGCCGCGCCGCGAGGTCGGCCGCGAGCAAGCCAAGGGCGATACGCCTGTTGCGGCGACGACGCCCGACGGCGGCGCTGCGGCGCCCGGCACGCCCGGTGCTGCCGCTGCGATCGCGCCTCCCAAGCCGGTCGCACCGAAGAAGCCGACGCCGCCGCCGCAGCCGGCACAGGCAACGCCGTCACTGCGTGATTTCTTCGGCTTCGGCTCGCCGCAACCTGCTCCGCGTCAACTGGCGCCCGGGCCGCGCAACCCGAATCCGAACCCCGCGATTCCGCGTCCGCCCGGCAATGTCGGGCGTGCAGCCGAAGTGGTTCGGTAGTTTAGTCTTATGTCCCGGACGCGGCGCAGCGCCTTGGTGGTGCGCCGCGGAGCCGGACCCAGCTTCTTCAACATCGACAAAGAATTGCCCCGGCTCTGCGCAGCAGCGCTTTAGCGCTGCAGCGCGTCCGGGGCACGAGAGCGCGTGTTTGTCGCTCAGCCGTAATAACGCCAGCGCGGCGGCGGGCGACGGGCGGGGCGCGACATCAGAAGCGCGAGGGCGAAGCCGATGCCGCCCGCGATCAGAAGCGAGCCGAGCGGATTGTCCTGCACCTTCTGGGCAATCGCCTGCGAGCCGTCACGCAAAGTTTCGGCCGGCTTGTCGTAAGCATCCTTGGCGTAGCTGGTGGCGGTGTCCGCGGCGTCACGGACGGCGTCCTTGGCCTGGCCGTAGAGATTCTGCACTGTGCCGGCGGCTTCGCGCGCTTTGCCCGATGCCTGCGTCTGCGCATCGCCTGCGAGATCGCCGACGGCGCCTTCAGCGCGTCCAGCGAATTCCTTGGCCGATCCGACGATCCTGTCCTTGTCCATGATGCTCCTCCTCCGGGGTCAGCCGGAGTAACCGATCAGGCGCAGCGCAGTTCCAATCAGGTCAGAGAATGAGTCCGCCATCGACCACCAGTGTCTGACCGATGATGTAGGACGACAGCGTAGAGGCCAGGAACAGGGCCGCACCGGCCATGTCAGCCGGCGTGCCCAATCGCCGCAGCGGAATGCGCGCCAAGGCGCCCTCGAGCCGCTTGGGATTGTCGGTCGTCACCTTCGTCATCTTGGTGTCGACGAGGCCGGGCGCGATGCCGTTGACGCGGATGCCGTCCTCGGCCCACGCCTCGCCCAAGGTCCGCGTCAAGCCGACCGCGCCGGTCTTCGAGGCATTGTAGGCGGGATTGCCCATGGTGGAATGATAGGCCGCGGTCGAGGACACCATGATCAACGCCCCCTTCGAATCCCGCAACATGGAATGAAATCGCGTCGCGCACGCCATCAGGCTCATGAGATTGACCTCGACGACCTTGCGAAAGCCCGCCATCTCGAACTCGCCGCGGCGATAGATCACCGCGCCCTGCGCGAGCACGAGAATATCAAGCTTGTCGAAGGGCGGCTTGAACTCCTCGATCGCGCTCGTCTTGCTGACGTCGAGCTGCGCGTAGGCAAGACCGGCGAGATCGGAGCCCTCCTCGACCGAATATTCCGCTGCACGCGCGCGCGTGCCGCATACCGCAACGCTAGCGCCTCTGGCGCGAAACGCCTGTGCAATACCATTGCCGATACCGCTGGAACCACCGACCACCAGCACCTGCTTGCCAGAGAAATCGAGCTCGTTCGTCATCGCGGCCTCCCCTTTTGTCTTGCTTGTTTGACCTGTCTGCGGATCGATGCCAGCCTTGTCCATCTCACAACAAGAAACAAGAGACCACGAGGAAACACATGTCCGAGTTCAAAGAGCTCAGCCGCTCCGTGAAGGGTCTGACCGTTCTCGTCACCGGCGCCGCCAGCGGCATGGGCCGCGCCACTGCACGCGTGTTCGCTGGCGAAGGCGCCAACATCGCCGTCACCGATTATGACGAGCAAGGCGCGCACGCAGTCGCGAAGGACATTGCGGCGAGCGGCGGCTCGGCGAAATCGTGGAAGCTCGACGTCGCCGACGGCGGCGAAATCAAGCGCGTGGTTGGCGATGTCGCCGCGCATTTCGGCGGACTCGACATCGTCATCAACAATGCCGGCATCTCCGTGCGCGTCGCGATCGACGATGAGGCTTATGAAGATGCCTGGGCCAAGGGCATCGCGGTGATGCTGACGGCGCATCCACGCATCATCCGCGCCGCGCTGCCGCATTTGCGCAAATCGAAATCGCCACGCATCGTCAACATCGCCTCGACCGAAGCGCTCGGCGCCACCGCATTGCACAGCCCCTATTCGGCGGCGAAGGGTGGCGTTGCGAGCCTGACGCGCTCGCTCGCAGTCGAGCTCGGCTGCGAGGGCATCACGGTCAATTGCATCTGCCCGGGCCCGATCCGCACCGCCATCACGGACCGCATCTCCGAGGAGCACAAGACCATCTACGCCAAGCGCCGCACCGCGCTCGGCCGCTACGGCGACCCAGAAGAGGTCGCGCATATGACGCTGAGCCTGTGCCTGCCGGCAGCGTCTTTTCTTACCGGTGCGGTGATCCCGGTCGACGGCGGGCTGATGGCGCGGAATGCGTGAGAGCCATGCGCGGCGAGCGTTGACAACCACTGTTACGAGAGTAGCTTTTTCACCGACAGAGCGGGCCCAACCGCTCGCAATTCGTGGGAGAGAACGCCATGTCGATCGCCATCCGGCAGCTTCAGAAGCATTTTGTCGGCGAGGTTTCGGGCCTCGACCTGCGAAAGCCGCTCACGCCGGATGAGGCCCGCGAGATCGAGTCCGCCATGGACAAATATGCGGTGCTCGTCTTCCACGACCAGGATATCAGCGACGAGCAGCAGATGGCGTTCGCGCTGAATTTCGGTCAGCGCGAGGATGCCCGCGGCGGCACGGTGACCAAGGAAAAGGACTATCGGCTGCAGTCCGGCCTCAACGACGTCTCCAACCTCGGCAAGGACGGCAAGCCGCTGGCAAAAGACAGCCGCTCGCATCTGTTCAATCTCGGCAACTGCCTGTGGCATTCCGACAGTTCGTTCCGCCCAATCCCGGCAAAATTCTCGCTGCTGTCAGCCCGCGTGGTGAACCCGAAGGGCGGCAACACCGAATTCGCCGATATGCGCGCGGCCTATGACGCGCTCGACGACGAGACCAAGGCGGAGATCGAGGACCTCGTCTGCGAGCACTCGTTGATGTATTCGCGGGGATCGCTCGGCTTCACCGAGTATACCGACGAGGAAAAGGCGATGTTCAAGCCGGTGCTGCAGCGGCTGGTGCGGACCCATCCCGTGCATCGCCGCAAATCGCTGTATCTGTCATCGCATGCCGGCAAGGTCGTCGGCATGAGCGTGCCGGAAGGTCGGCTGTTGCTGCGCGATCTCAACGAGCACGCGACGCAAGCCGAGTTCGTCTACGTCCACAAATGGAAGCTGCATGACCTCGTGATGTGGGACAACCGCCAGACCATGCATCGCGTCCGCCGCTACGACCAGTCGCAGCCGCGCGACATGCGCCGTGCGACGGTGGCGGGGACCGAGCCGACGGTTCAGCAGCAGGCGGCGGAGTAGCGTCAATCCAGCAGCGGGTGTCATCGCTCGGCTCAAGCCGGGGCATGACAGCGGAAGGTGACACGCGACTGCAAAGTCGCCCCACCCAGCTACGCGTGCCCGGCCTCGTTCGACAGCATGCCGGGATCGATACCGATCTTGCGCAGGGCGCGGCCGTATTTCTCGTCGACGTCGTCGCCGAAGATCAGGTCCGCGTCCGCGTCGCAATGCAGCCAGCCGTTGCTCTGGATCTCGGTCTCGAGCTGGCCAGGCCCCCAGCCGGCGTAACCGAGCGCGAGGATGGCGTGCTTGGGGCCGGAGCCGTTGGCGATCGCGCGGAGAATGTCGACCGTCGCGGTGAGGCAGACGCCGTCATCGATCCGCAGCGTCGCGTTCTCGATATAGAAATCGCTGGAATGCAGCACGAAGCCGCGGCCGGTGTCGACCGGCCCGCCGCGCAGCACCTTCATGCTTTCGGCATTTTCGGGCAGCTTGATGTGCTCGCCCTTCTTGACGATTCCGAGCTGCTCCAAGAGCTCCGGAAAGTCGATGCTGCCCGCGGGATGATTGACGATGATGCCCATCGCGCCTTCGGCGGAATGAGCGCAGAGATAGATCACCGAGCGCTCGAAGCGGGAGTCGCCCATCACCGGCATCGCGATCAGGAGCCGGCCGTCGAGGTAAGCGGCGGAATTGGGGAGCCTGGGGCCTGTGCCGCGGGTGCTTTCGCCCGTCCTCTTGCCTGTGGGAGCCATCGGTGAAGCACTCCGGTTTGAATTCCTATCCTGATGTCGGGCCGCCCTGCTGTCAAATCAAGGCTTGCAGAGATATGATTCGGGTGCATCCATCACAAGCAATTCAATGGTTTGACCAGGGGCGACCCTGTAAAGACGTGCCATGCTGACCAGAGTTCCCCTGCATGCGGCGATTGGCGTCGCAACAACCTTGCTTGCGTCGTCACTGGCGATCGCTGCCCATGCCGACGATGCGTCGCCGTGGCAGCGCGACGGACATTCCGCGGTGCGCCTGCTCGCGGGATCGCGCAGCGGCACGGTGCTGCTCGGCGGTATCGCTGTCCAGCTTGAGCCCGGCTGGAAGACCTACTGGCGCATGCCGGGCGATTCCGGCGTTCCGCCGCGGTTCGACTTCTCCAAGTCAGACAATGTCGAAGCGGTGACCGTGATGTGGCCGGCGCCACTGAAATTCGACGACGGCGCGGGCGGTCATTCGATCGGCTATCACGACCAGATCGTGCTGCCCTTGCGTATCGTCGCCAAGGCGGCCGACAAGCCCGTGACGCTGCGCGCCGAGATCAACTACGCGGTCTGCGAAAAGCTTTGCATTCCCGTCGAGGCCAATGTCGAGCTCGGCTTCAACAACGTCGCATCGACTGAAGACGGCAATTTGCGCGCAGCACTCGACGCCGTGCCGAAGCCCGCCAATATCGGCGACCCAAATCCGCTGACCATCCGCGACGTCAAGCGCGACGGGCCAAAGAACGTGGTGGTCGATGTCGTCGCGCCCGAAGGCAGCAAGGTCAATCTGTTCGTGGAAGGGCCGACGCCGGAGTGGTCGCTGCCCATTCCCGATGCGGTCGAACACAGCCCGCCCGGGGTGAAGCGATTTTCCTTCGAGCTCGACGGATTGCCGCCGGGCGTCAAGCCTGATGGCGCGGCGCTGAAATTGACGCTGGTCGGGCCGGACAAATCGTACGAGTTCAATACGAACTTGCAGTGAGGCCGAACTGCCGAAGGCGCGTCAATTGCGCTGCCGGCACTCCACATTCAGCGGTCGTCCCAGACAAGCGCCGTGCAGCGGCGCGCAGGTCCGGGACGACACCGAGGGCGGCGCGACCGCGTTCCCACCCAACCGAATCTTAACGAATGGTTGCTAAGTCCGGAGGCTGCCGCGACATGCGGACGCCTGGGGATTGTTCGACTTGGCCGTGATGGATGCAGAACCCGCAACGACCGGACCGGCCGGCCTGATCGCACGGTTGCGCGGAAAACTGACGGGCGGCTCGAGCGAAGCATCGCTGACGCGGCGGTTGGCCGGCACCATCTTCATCATTCGCGTCATCAGCGCGGGCCTCGCCTATTTTTCGCAGGTGCTGCTGGCGCGCTGGATGGGGACGTCCGACTACGGCATCTATGTCTATGTCTGGACCTGGGTGCTGCTGCTCGGCAGCATGATGGATTTCGGCATCTCCGCTTCCGCGCAAAAGATCATTCCGGAATATCGCGCCAGCGGCGATCACGCGCTGCTGCGCGGCTTTCTGTCCGGCAGCCGCTGGCTGACCTTCGCCGTCTCTGCGCTGGTGTCGCTCGCGCTTGCGGGCATCGTCAAGCTTTTCTCGCCATGGATCGATCCGGCCGAGGAGCTGCCGCTCTATATCGGCTGCATGACGCTGCCGGCCTTCGTCGTCGCCAACACCCAGGACGGCATCGCGCGCTCGCATGACTGGATGCAGCTTGGCCTGATGCCGCAATTCATCATCCGCCAGGCGCTGATCATCGGCATCACGGCGTGCGCCTTCCTGCTCGGCTATCATCTCGGCGCCATCGCCGCGATGGTGGCGAGCGCAGGCGCAGTCTGGATCGCGATGACCGGGCAGATGGTGGTGCTGAACCGCAGGCTCGCCGAGCACATCGCGCCGGGCCCCAAGGCCTACGACATCAGCGGCTGGCTCGCCGTCTCGCTGCCGATTCTCTTGGTCGAGAGTTTTTATTTGCTGCTCTCCTACACCGACGTGCTGGTGCTGCAGCAGTTCCGCCCCTCCGACGAGGTCGGCGTCTACTTTGCCGTGGTGAAGACGCTGGCGCTGGTGTCGTTCATTCACTACGCGATGTCGGCGACGACGGCGCATCGCTTCGCCGAATACAACGCCAGCGGCGACAAGGCGCGCCTGTCAGCCTATGTCGCGCATGCGATCGTCTGGACATTCTGGCCATCGCTGGCGGCAACCATCGTGCTGCTCGCGCTCGGCAAGCCGCTGCTCTGGCTGTTCGGACCACAATTCGTTGTCGGCTACGACATCATGTTCGTCGCGGCCGTCGGCCTCGTGGTGCGCGCCGCGATCGGTCCCGTGGAGCGGCTGCTCAACATGCTGGGCCAGCAGAAGATCTGCGCGCTCGCCTATGCGCTGGCGTTCGTCATGAACGTCGTGCTCTGCATCGCGCTGGTGCCGCGCTTCGGCGGCCACGGCGCCGCGGCCGCGACCTCGATCTCGCTGACCTTCGAGACCGTGCTGCTGTTCTGGATCGTGAGACAGCGGCTGGGGCTGCACGTGCTCGCGTTTGGTAAATAGGTACGACGCACGCCCAGCTGCGCGTTGTTCCGGGGACGACTGTTTCCAGTTGAGCGCGCGAAACAGGCGAAACCTCTCTCCCCAGCCACTCCGCAGCATAATTTTTCTTATTCTGTCCAACAGGTTGCGTCGCGGGGAAAGTTTATCCTACGTCATATTGCCCAACTGACGAGATAAACCTAGATTCTCCCTGACATGATTGATCCGCTCTACGTTGCTTCGGGTTTCGGCGTCGGCCTGCTTGTCGGGTTGACCGGCGTGGGAGGCGGCTCATTGATGACGCCGCTCCTGATCCTGCTGTTCGGCATCCACCCGACCACGGCCGTCGGCACCGACCTGCTCTATGCCGCCGCCACCAAGACCGGCGGCAGCGTGGTGCATGGCTGGTCACGTAGCGTGCATTGGCGTGCGGTGCTGCGGCTGGCCTGCGGCAGCATTCCGGCGAGCGCGCTGACGCTGCTGGTGCTGTGGAAGCTGGATCTTCGCAGCGACGCCGAGCGCAACCTGGTCAATCTGGTGCTGTGCTTCGCGCTGATCCTCACCGCAACATCGCTGATCTTCCGCAAGTCGATCATGGAGCGCTATCGCCGCCGCATGGAACAGCTCGACGAGCGCACCATCACGATCGCGACCGTGATCACGGGAGTCGTGCTCGGCGTGCTGGTCTCGATCTCGTCGGTCGGCGCCGGTGCCGTCGGCGTGACCGTGCTGCTGTTGCTCTACCCGCGCCTGCCGATGGCAACCATCGTCGGCTCCGACATCGCGCATGCGGTGCCGCTGACGCTGGTGGCGGGCATCGGACACTGGATGCTCGGCTCGGTCGACTGGGGTCTGATGGGCGTGCTGCTGCTGGGCTCGCTGCCCGGCATCATCATCGGCAGCTACGGCGCAACGCGCGTGCCCGAAACGGTGCTGCGCGTGGCGCTGGCCAGCGTCCTTGTCGTGGTCGCCAGCAAGATCATGTTCGCGGAGCTCAACCTGCAATCTGCGATCGTAACGGCATTGGCCTGGAGCCATTGAGGCACGAGACCACAGCCCGGTCCCCGGTATCGTAGGGTGGGCAAAGCGAAGCGTGCCCACGACCTTTTTCGTGATCGAGAGAGATGGTGGGCACGGCGCTTTCGCGCCTTTGCCCACCCCACGCTGTGTCGTCTGGGACGACAGAACGCGGCCGTTACTCCGCGGTCCAGCCGCCGTCGATCGACAAATTGGTGCCGGTGATCTGCGCAGCGTCGTCGCTGCACAGGAACAGCGCAAGGGCGGCCACCTGCTCCGAGGTCACGAACTCCTTGGTCGGCTGCGCGTCGAGCAGCACGTCGTTGATGACCTGCTCGCGCGTGAGGTTGCGGGCCTTCATCGTGTCCGGAATCTGCTTCTCCACCAGCGGCGTCCAGACATAGCCGGGGCTGATGCAGTTGCAGGTGATCTTGCTGGTTGCGACCTCCAGCGCCACGGTCTTGGTCAGGCCGGCGATGCCGTGCTTGGCCGACACATAGGCCGACTTGAAGGGCGAAGCGACCAGCGAGTGCGCCGAGGCCGTATTGATGATGCGGCCCCAGCCCTTCTTCTTCATGCCGGGAACGGCGGCGCGGATGGCATGGAAGGCCGAGGACAGGTTGATCGCGATGATCTGGTCCCACTTCTCCGGGGGGAATTCCTCGATCGGCGAGACGAACTGGATGCCGGCATTGTTGACGAGGATATCGACCGAGCCGAACGACTTTTCACCGAGCGCGATCATCCCGGCGATCTCGGCCGGCTTGGTCATGTCGGCGGGCGAGTAGACCGCTTTCACGCCAAAATCGGATTCAATCTTGGTGCGCTCCTTCTCGATGTCCTCGGGCGAGCCGAAGCCGTTGATGACGACATTGGCGCCGGCAGCGGCAAACGCGCGCGCGTAAGCAAGGCCGATGCCGCTGGTCGAACCTGTTACGACGGCGTTCTTGCCTGAGAGAGTACCCATGTTATTCGCTCCTTTTTGGCGGGGGCGCGGTGACGTCCCCCGTGAGATCGTAGGTCACCATGGTCTCGCCGGACTGCGGCTTCTCGAGCCAGTCCTTGTGGCGCATCGACAGATGCACGTCGCGCACGCCGCTTTCCCAGTGCTCGACCATCGCGACATGCGAGAAGTCGTAGTCCTTGGACGAGGATTCGTAGTTCTTGCTGCGATAGATCAGGTGCACCACCGTGACAGTGCTCTCACGAGAGACCTTCGCGAGGAACTCGACGGACGGGTCGTTCTTGAGATAATCGGGCAATTTGGCAATCAGCTCGCGCGCCGCCCTGCGGGCGTTGTGCAACTGCTTGTTCTTGTCGGTGTTCATTCGCGTGCGGCTGGAGAAGCGGATGTCCTTCTCGCGCTCGGTGGCCTCGAGCAGCGAATTCGGCAGGTCGCCGCGGGCGCTGAACAAATCGACCTGGAAGATCAGCATGTCGCGGTCGATTTCAGCATCGAGCACGAAGTCGAGCGGCGTGTTGGAGGCGATGCCGCCGTCCCAATAATGCTCGCCGTCGATCACGACCGACGGAAAGCCCGGCGGCAGCGCGCCTGAGGCCATGATGTGCTCGGGGCCGATGAGCTTGCCGAGCTTCTTGAACTCGTAATTGTCGAAATATTTGAAGTTGCCGGAGGTGACGCCGACGGCGCCGACCGAAAGCCGCGTCTTCAGATCGTTGATGCGGTCGAAGTCGACGAGGCGCTCCAGCGTCTTCTTCAGCGGCGCGGTGTCGTAATAGCTCTCGGCCTGCTTGCTGCCCGGCGGCCAAAGCGGCGCGGGCGGGACTCGCGGAGTGAAAAAGCCGGGCACGCCGAAGGTCGCGATCAGTGCGGCGCTGGTGGAATTGAACAGCTCGCGGCTGTGGTCGCTCTTGCCGATCGGCTTCCACGGCACCGGCGCGGAGACCATCTCCCAGAATTCCTTGAGCCGCTTGACGCGGGTCTGGCCATCATTGCCGGCAATGATGGCGGCATTGACCGCGCCAATCGAGATGCCGGCAACCCATTCGGGCTCGAAGTCGAAATGGCACAGCGCCTGATAGGCGCCGGCCTGATAGGAGCCAAGCGCGCCGCCGCCCTGGAGAACCAGGACGCGCTGCGCCTTCGCGGGGACTGTTGCGACTTCCGGACTATGATCTGTCATTCGGGAACAATAGCAAAAGGCGAGCCACCGTGGCGACAGTCTGTCGCGACGTCAATGCACCCGGGATCAAGTCTGGCTTATCGGGGATCGGTCGATGCCAGGATCATGGTCCAGAACACCTTGTACTTGGTGCCCGGAGCATAGCTCGCCGCGATGCCCAATTTTGTGACACCGCTCTTGAGCATGTTGGCGCGGTGCGGAGGCGAGTCGCGCCAGCCGGAAAACGCTTCGGCCAGCGTATGATAGCCGGCCGAAATGTTCTCGACAGCCACGGTTGCCGGATAGCCGCCGGCATTGAGCCGCTTGGCCAGGGGGGCGCGCACGTCATGGTCCATCTTGTTGGCGGCGGCCATGGCTCCGGACTGGGATTCGGCGAGCCGCATCAATTCGGGGTCGATCTCGACGGCGCCGAGCCCGTTGTTCTGGCGGTATTGCGAGATCATGATCGCGGCGGCCGGCGCATCGAGCTTGGCGCCCGGGACCGACATGTCGGCATACATCGACGGCTGCTGGACCGGCGCTTCATTGCCGGCGCAGCCGGCGAGAAGCAAAGTGAGAAGGATCGCGGCCGCAGCGCGCATGTTCAGGGGCCCCCAAATGAGGGGCCGTTGTTGCATACCAACCGTGGCTGAAAGGTGAATTTTGAGGAAAATCGTATCCATCATTCCGGGGCAGCGCGCAGCGCTGAGCCCGGAATCCTGCTCAATAATCGCGAGATTCCGGGTCTGGTTCTTCGCACCATCCCGGAATGACGGAGCCTAACCCGCAAATATGCGGTAGCGGCGGGGCTCGAGGCCAATAGTGTCGCCGGCCCGCAGTTCCCGGTCACGAGGAGCGTCGATCTCGATGGTCTGGCCGCCCGAGAGCGCGACTTCGGCCCGCTGCACCGGGCCGAAATTGCGGACATGCTGGACCGCGCCCTCGAAGGCGCCGCTACCAGGCGGACCAATGAGCATGTCATGTCGCCGCACGAACAGTCTTGACGCGCCAGGCGCCAGCCCCTCCGCGGCGAGCCGCAGCGGGCGATCGCCGAGCCTGACGACGCCGCCCTCGACCTGGACCGGCAGCTCGATGGATTCGCCGATGAAGCCGTGGACGAAGGCGCTCGCGGGCGTCTCATAGACGTCGTCGGGCGAGCCGATCTGCTCGATCCTGCCCTTGTCCATGACGACGACGCGGTTGGCGACTTCGAGCGCCTCTTCCTGGTCGTGGGTGACGAAGATCGACGTGACGTTGATCTCATGGTGCAGCGAGCGCAGCCATTTGCGCAGTTCTTTCCGCACTTTTGCGTCCAGCGCGCCAAAGGGCTCGTCGAGCAGCAGGATGCGCGGCTCGATCGCGAGCGCGCGGGCAAGCGCGATGCGCTGGCGCTGGCCGCCGGAGAGCTGGCTCGGATAGCGGTCGGCGAGCCAGTCGAGCTGCACGAGATCGAGCAGTTCCTTGACCCGGGCGCGGATCGCCACCTGGTCCTTGCGGATCGCGCGCGGCTGCACGCGGAGGCCAAAGGCGACGTTCTCGAATACGCTCATATGGCGGAACAACGCGTAGTGCTGGAACACAAAGCCGACATGGCGCTCGCGCGCGCCCTGCGCCAGCGCATCCTCGCCGTTGATGACAACCTCACCCGCATCAGGCCAGTCGAGTCCGGCGACGATCCGCAGCAACGTGGTCTTGCCCGAGCCGGACGGCCCGAGCAGTGCCAGCAACTCGCCGCTGTCGACCTTGAGGTCGACACCGTCGAGCGCGGCAAAATTGCCAAACTTCTTGACGAGGTTTTTGACTTCAATGGTCACGGGATTCTTCTCCGTCCTCTAGCCGGCGCTCCAGGATGGTCTTGGCTATCAGCGTGATCAGCGCAAGCATGGCGAGCAGCGAGGCAATCGCAAACGCCGCGACGAATTGATATTCATCGTAGAGAATCTCGACGAGCAGCGGCATGGTGTTGGTCTCGCCGCGGATATGGCCGGAGACGACCGAGACCGCACCAAACTCACCCATCGCGCGCGCATTGCAGAGCAGGACGCCGTAGAGCACGCCCCATTTGATATTGGGCAGCGTGACGCGGAAGAAGGTCTGCAGGCCGGAAGCGCCGAGCGAGATCGCGGCTTCTTCTTCCTGCGTGCCCTGCTCCTGCATCAGGGGGATCAGCGCACGCGCCACGAAGGGGAAGGTCACGAATGTCGTGGCGAGCGCTATACCGGGCACCGCGAACAGGATCTGGATGTCGTGATCCCTCAGCCAGCCGCCGAAATAGCCTTGCGCGCCGAACAACAGCACGAAGACGAGACCGGAGATAACCGGGCTGACCGAAAACGGCAGGTCGATCAGCGTGATCAGGAAGGTTTTGCCGGTGAATTCGAACTTCGCAATCGCCCAGGCCGCAACGAGACCGAAGATGAGATTGACGCTGACCGAGATCGCGGCGACGACCAGCGTCAGCTTGATCGCGGCCAGCGCCTCTGGCTCGGCCAGCGCCGCGGCATAGGCCAAAAGACCTCGCGAGAAGGCTTGCGCGAACACCAGCACCAGCGGCAGCACGACAAAGACGGACAGGAACACGATCGCCAGCGCGATGATGGCGATGCGCACCGCCTGCGGCTCGGTGCGGAGATTGTTGCGCGCGGCCGCGGCACGGGCGCGTGCCTTGGCCTCGGGCGAAGACAGCGAAACGGTATCGGCGATCTGCATCGTCATCGTCCCACCCTCATCGCTCTCCTTCCCGGTGCTGCGCCCAGCGCTGCAACCGGTTGACCGCGAAGATGATGACGAAGGAAACGAGGAGCATGACCACCGCAATCGCGGTCGCATCGGCGTAGCGGAATTCGGAGAGACGGATCACGATCAGCAGCGGCGCGATCTCGGAGACGTTGGGCAGGTTGCCGGCGATGAAGATCACCGACCCGTATTCACCGACCGCGCGCGCGAAGGCGAGCGCGAGCCCCGTGAGCAGCGCCGGCGCGAACGAGGGCAGGATCACGCGGATAATGGTCTGCCAGCGGCTCGCGCCCAGGCTGCCGGCGGCTTCCTCGATCTCGGGGTCGAGATCCTGGAGCACCGGCTGCACGGTACGCACCACGAACGGAATGCCGATGAAGATCATGGCGACGAAGATGCCGAGCGGCGTGAACGCCACCTTGATGCCGAGCGCGGCGAGCGGCGCCCCCAGCCAGCCCTTCTCGGCGAACAGCGTGGTCAGTGCGACGCCGGCGACCGCCGTCGGCAGCGCGAACGGTACGTCGACGATCGCATCGAACAGCCGCCGGCCGGGGAAGCGGTAGCGCACCAGCGCCCAGACGATGATGCTGCCCATCACCAGATTGACGCAGGCCGCCGCGAACGCGAGCCCGAAGGAGATGCGGAGCGCGTTCAAGGTGCGACGACTGGAGAGGATGGCCCAGAACTGGTCGGGACTGAGTTCAGTCGACTTCAAAAACAGGCCGGCAAGCGGAATCAGGATGATGACGGACAGCCAGGTCAGCGTCAGTCCCATCGTGAGACCGAAGCCCGGCAATGTCCGGCGTCGTGCTGCGATTGCGCTCACCAGGCCCCTGTCGCCTCTCCGTCAGCGCCCGATCAGTTCTTGTAGATCTGATCGAAGACGCCGCCGTCGGCGAAATGCTCTTTCTGCGCCTTGGTCCAACCGCCAAAAACGTCGTCGATGGTGAATAGTTCGACCTTGGCGAAAGAATTTTCGTACTTCTTTGCGATCTCGGCATCGCGCGGACGGTAGAAGTTGCGTGCGGCGATCTCCTGCCCTTCCTTGGTGTACCAGTACTGGAGATAGGCATCGGCGACGTCGCGGCTGCCCTTCTTGGCGGCGACTTTGTCGACGATGGCGACCGGCGGCTCGGCGAGGATCGATTGCGGCGGCGCCACGATCTCGAATTTTTCCTGGCCGAATTCCTTCAGCGCGAGATACGCCTCGTTCTCCCAGGCCAGCAGCACGTCGCCGACGCCGCGCTCGACAAAGGTCACGGTGGCGCCGCGCGCGCCGGTGTCGAGCACCGGCACCTGCTGATAGAGCTTCCCGATGAAATCCTTGGCCTTGTCGGCGGAGCCGTATTTCTTCTGCGCAAAGCCCCAGGCGGCAAGATAATTCCAGCGGGCGCCGCCCGAGGTCTTCGGGTTCGGCGTGATGACGGCGACCCCCGGCTTGATCAGATCGTCCCAGTCCTTGATGCCCTTGGGATTGCTCTTACGCACCAGGAACACGATGGTCGAGGTGTAGGGCGATGAATTCTGCGGCAGGCGCTTCTGCCAGTCGGCCGCCGTGAGGCCCTTGCCGGCGATGGCGTCGATGTCATAGGCGAGCGCGAGGGTCACCACATCGGCCTGCAAGCCGTCGATCACCGCCCTCGCCTGCGATCCGCTGCCGCCATGCGACTGCTTGATCTCGACGCTCTTGCCTGTTTCCTTCTGATAGGCGTTCGCGAACGCCTTGTTGAACTCGACATAGAGCTCGCGCGTCGGATCATACGACACGTTCAGAAGATTGATGTCAGCAGCGAGAGCCGCGCTTGCCAAGAAACTTGTAACGAGTCCCGTAACGAGCAGTCCTGCAGCGAGCGGAAAGATACGACGCACCATGTCCATCTCCATTCACTTCGATGACCTCGATGTCAGCGAAGGCATGCAGGCGAAACTCGTGGCGAAACGCTCTCAAGTCAACGGAAGCGGATTTTCTTGTTCGCAAGCCCGCAGCGCGACTGTGCTACGAAGTCTTCGTCGTGTGGATGCCGCATTCTGTCTTGGCCCGGCCGCGCCAGCGACCCGCGCGCTCATCCTCGCCCTCGGCGGTCCTGCTCGTGCAAGGCATACACCCAACCGAGCGAAAACCCGATGCCGCAAGCGGGTGACGCGGCAATTTGGCGCGGACGAAGATCGCCTCGAGTTCCTCGCGCGAGACATTGGCGAACGGGTTGAACTTCAACCGCGCGCCATCGTCCTCGACGACCGGAATATCGGCGCGCGTATTGCCCTGGAAACGCTTGCGACCGTTGAGCCAGGCCGAGAACGGCCTGAGTGCACGCGCGAGCGGCTCGACTTTGCGGATGCGGCAGCAGGCGTCGGGATCGGAGAACCAGAGGTCGCGGTCCGGATCTTCGCGCGTCAGCGTCTCCTCGGCAGGCTTGATCGAACGGACGTCCTTCAAACCCAGCGTTTCGATCAGCGTATCGCGATAGGCCAGCGTCTCCTCGAACAGCCAGCCGGTATCAAGAAAGATCACGGGGATCGCCGGGTCGACGTCCGCCATCACCTTCAGCAGCGTTGCTGATTCCGTACCGAAGGACGACACCAGCGCGAGCTTCTCACGGCCGACCGCTTTCAGCGCGGCCGCGACGACCTCCGCAGGCGAGGCGTCGCGCAAGGCACGATCGAGCTCCGCCGCTGAAGGTAGCGTGGAAACGGACGAGACTTGAGGTGCGATGGCGTTCACGTGCCGACACCCTCGGAGTGACGCAGCTGCATGCGCCGGTGCAGGGCCGTGATACGGCCATCGCCGGTCGGCTGGTAGAACACGGAATAGCGTTTTGCGGTCTGCATGAAGGCTTCCGCATCGGCCTGCTTCTTGACCTCGAAGGAATCGAAGCCGGCGCGCAGCATGAACACGAACTGGTCGCGCAGGATCTGCCCCGTAGCACGCAGCTCCCCGCGATAATTGTAACGCTCGCGCAGCAGCCGGGCCTGGCTGTAGGCGCGCCCGTCACGAAAGGTCGGGAACACCAGGGCAACGGCGGCGATCTTGCCGAGATACGGCACGAGCTCGTCGATGTCGCGGTTGTTCGGCCAGATCACGCCGACCCTGCCGGCGCGCTTCAGCAACGCATCCGCCTCGGCGATGAAACGCTCGGCCGGCACCAGGATGTCGCCGCTCTCGGGCAACGGCGTGTCGACGGCCAGCTTGACGAAACGGTCGTCGGCGATTTTTCCGCCATTAACGAGTGGCATAGACGCGCTCCTTGAAGGGTTCGACGCCGAGCCGCTTCACCGTGTCGATGAACAGCTCTTCGGGCCGCTCGCGCAGCGCAAGATAGGCTTCGACAACGTCTTCGATGACGTCGGCGACCTCGTCGAACTTGACGCCGGGGCCGATCAGATTGCCCAGCGCCGCGCCCTCGTCGGCCCGGCCGCCGATGGTGATCTGGTAGACCTCCTCGCCGTTCTTCTCGACGCCGAGAATGCCGATATGGCCGACATGGTGATGGCCGCAGGCGTTGATGCAGCCGGAGATGTTGATGTGCAGCCGGCCAATCAGATTGGCGAGCTCGTGGTTGGCGAAGCGCCGCGTCAGCTCCTGCGCGATCGGAATCGAGCGCGCATTGGCCAGCGAGCAATAGTCCAGACCCGGGCAGGCGATGATATCGGTGATCAGGTTGACGTTCGGCGTCGCCAGCCCGAGCTTGTCGAGCGCCTTCCACAGCGCCGGCAAATCGCGCTTGGCGACGTGCGGCAGCGCCAAATTCTGTTCGTGGCCGACGCGGATCTCGCCGAAGGAATATTTGTCGGCGAGATCGGCCAGCGCATCCATCTGCTCGGCCGTGGCGTCGCCCGGGGGCTTGCCGATCGGCTTCAGCGAGATGGTGACGATGGAATAGCCCTGCACCTTGTGCGGCGCGACCGAGTTCTTGCGCCACGCCTCGAAGTCGGCGTCCGCCGCGGCCTGACGCAGCTCGTCCGGCATGTGCGGCAGCTTTTCGTAAGCGGGATAGGTGAAGCGCGAGCGGATGTCCTCGATCACCTCGTCGTCGATCTGGAGCGAGGCGTTGCGGATGTGCTGCCACTCCTCCTCGACCTCGCGCGAGAATTTCTCGATGCCGAGCTCGTGCACCAGGATCTTGATGCGGGCCTTGTAGATGTTGTCGCGGCGGCCGTACTGGTTGTAGACGCGCAGGATCGCCTCGATATAGCTGAGGATATCGCGGCCATGCACGAAATGCTTGATGGTCTTGCCGATGAACGGCGTGCGGCCGAGGCCGCCGCCGACGAGCACCTCGAAGCCGGTCTCGCCCTTCTCGTTCTTGATCAGCTTCAGCCCGATGTCGTGGATCTTGATCGCGGCGCGATCGTGGTCCGACGCGGTGATCGCGATCTTGAACTTGCGCGGCAGGAACGAGAATTCCGGATGCAGCGTGGTGTGCTGGCGGATCAGCTCCGACCAGATGCGCGGATCCTCGATCTCGCCGGGTGCGACACCGGCCCACTGGTCCGAGGTGACATTGCGCATGTTGTTGCCGGAGGTCTGCATCGCGTGGATGCCGACCTTGGCGAGATCTTCCAGCGCGTCAGGCAGCTCGGCGAGCTTGATCCAGTTGAACTGGATGTTCTGCCGCGTCGTGAAATGGCCATAGCCGCGGTCATATTTGCGCGCGACATGAGCCAGCGCCCGCAGCTGGTCCGTCGCCAGCGTCCCGTACGGGATCGCGACGCGGAACATGTAGGCGTGCAATTGCAGATAGACGCCGTTCTGGAGGCGCAGGATCTTGAACTCGTCCTCGGTGAGCTCGCCCGAGAGGCGGCGCTTCACCTGGTCGCGGAACTCCGAGACGCGCTCGTTGACGAGCGTGCGGTCGATTTCGTCGTAAGCGTACATCAGCGAATGCCTTAAGCCTGGGCCGACTGACCGATGGTCACGCCGGTGCGGCGGATCTGTTCGCGCAGATTGCCGGGTTCGATCTTGCCGTCTGCGCCGACCTGCACCGGAGCGATATAGGGACCGATCGCGCCGACGTCATCGGCGACCGATTCTGCAAGCAACGCCTTGGCTTCGTCGGAGTTGCGCACGATCGCAGCCTCCGAGAGGTCCGCGGACCAGCTCTTGGCGGCGGTGCGGTACACAACGATTCCGTCCCAGGTGCGGTTGGCGGTGACGACCGAGGGGCCGGCGATTTTGATCTTCTTCTGTTCAAGCGGGGAGGTCATTCGGCTGCATCCAATAGGTCAGAGATGATTTGAGCTGAGTTTTTCTTGGGAGTTTGACGACGAAGCGAGCCGGCATGCCGGACCACGTCGCCGATGATGAGAATGGCGGGACCACCATTGGTCTGCCGCACGAGCTCGGGCAAGTCGCGCAGCATGCCGATCGCGCCTTGGGCATCGGGCCGCGTGACGCGGGCGAACACGCCGACCGGCGTCTCCGGCGAGCGGCCGGCGGCGAACAGGCCCGCGCGCACGGCGGGGGCCGCGGTCATGCCCATGTAAACAACAACGGTCATTCTGGTGTCGGTCAGCGTCGACCAGTCGACGGTCTCTGCATCGCGGGCCTTGTGCGCGGTGAGGAAGGTGATGCGGGTGGCTTCGTGACGGTAAGTGAGCGGCACTTCGAAATCGGCGGCTCCGCCAAGCCCGGCGGTGATGCCGGGAATGATCGAATAGGCAACGCCGGCGGCGCGCAGGGCTTCCACCTCTTCGCCGCCGCGGCCGAACACGAAGGGATCGCCACCCTTCAGCCGCACCACGCGTTGACCAGCTTGCGCAGCTTCGATCATTCGCGTGTTGATGGCGTCCTGTCCGATGCCGGGCTTGCCGACACGGCGGCCGACCGGAACGCGCGTTGTATCGCGACGGATGCGATCGAGAATTTCGCTCGAGACGAGTTCGTCATGGAAGACGATGTCGGCGTCCTGCAGCGCGCGCAGCGCCTTGATGGTGAGCAAGTCCGGGTCGCCGGGGCCGGCGCCGACCAGCGCAACCGAGCCTTGCGGCTTGTCAGCACGCGCGAAATCGGACGGATCGGAAATAGCATTCAACGCCGCGCGCGCATCGGCTTTGCGGCCAGCCAGCACGGCAGCGCCGATCGGGCCATCGATCACCCGCTCCCAGAAGCGGCGGCGCAGCGGAAACTCGGCAATGCTCTCGTTGATGGACTTGCGGAAGCCGCCGATGAACTCGGCAAGCTCGCCGATGCGGGCCGGCAGCAGTGCCTCGATCTTCTCGCGCAGCCGCCGCGCCACCACCGGCGAAGTGCCGCCGGTGCCGACGGCGACCACGACATCGCCGCGATCGACGATCGCCGGGAAGATGAAGCTGGAATGATCGAGATCGTCCATGACATTGACGGGCAGGCCGAGCGATTTTGCCCGCGCCGACATCGCCACGCCGACATCGCCCGCGCCGGCGCAGACGATCGCGATGACGCCAGCAAGATCCGATGTGAGCGGATCATCCGTCGCGATCTCGATACGCGCGGTGTCGTCGGAGTTCAGACCCAGGTCCTGATTGCCATCGATCGCATGCACGCGAACGCGCGCACCGGCAGCGGCGAGCACGCGCAATTTTGCGCGCAAAAGCTCACCCGCGCCGATGAGGACCACCGGACCGGCTTTGAGATCGAGAAACACCGGCAAGAACCGCATGCGATACTCGCTTCCCCCACATCCGGGGTTGACTGGAATTATTTTCTATATATGTGTCGTTTCGAGCGCGCAAAGAGAAAATTTTTTCTTCTCTCCTGCAGTGCAACTATAGAATTTTAGCCTCCAAACGCAAAGTGGCAGAGATGCATCTTCTCAAGGACGATTCCGCAGTTGCCGGCGTGAGCAGCCAGGCCCCCGTTGGACGCTCGGGCTCGCAAGAATTTTCCGCTGATGTTGCGCCAAGCATGGACCATCTCGACCAGCTCGAGGCCCAGAGCATCTACATTTTCCGCGAGGCGTTTGCGCGTCTGAAGAAGATCGCCCTGCTGTGGTCGCTCGGCAAGGATTCCAACGTGATGATCTGGCTGGCGCGCAAGGCCTTCTTCGGCCGCGTGCCGTTCCCGGCCCTCCATGTCGACACCGGCAAGAAGTTTCCTGAGATGTATCGCTTCCGCGATCACTATGGCAAAGAGTGGGAGCTCGATCTGCGCGTCGAGCCCTGCCCGCCCATCGATGCCGTCGACCCAACGCTGCCGCCGGCCGCCCGTTCCGCCGCGCGCAAGACCGAAGGTCTCAAGATGGCGCTGGCCAAATACGGCTTTGACGGCCTGATTGCCGGCATTCGCCGCGACGAGGAAGCCACCCGCGCCAAAGAGCGCGTGTTCTCGCCGCGCGGTCTCGAAGGCAATTGGGACGTGCGTGACCAGCCGCCGGAGTTCTGGGATCATTTCAACGCATCGCCGCCGCAAGGCGCGCATTTGCGCATCCATCCGATCCTGCATTGGACCGAGGCCGACATCTGGGCCTACACCAAGCGCGAGAACATCCCGATCATCCCGCTCTATCTCGCCAAGGACGGCAAGCGCTATCGCTCGCTGGGCGATCAGGACATCACCAATCCGGTCGCTTCAAACGCGTCGAACATCGACGAGATCCTGGCCGAGCTCGAGCAGACCAAGGTGCCGGAGCGTGCCGGCCGCGCGCTCGACCACGAGACCGAGGACGCTTTCGAGCGCCTGCGCGTCGCCGGCTACCTCTGATTCAAGGACGCATCGCGGTCATGAACATGCTCGTCACCCCCACTTCGCCCGCCACGCCGAACGGCACCACGCGTCCGCAGGTTCGCATCGTCATCGTCGGCCATGTCGACCACGGCAAGTCGACGCTGGTCGGCCGTCTTCTGCATGAGACCGGCAGCCTGCCCGACGGCAAGCTCGAGATGCTGAAGGCCGTCAGCGCGCGGCGCGGCATGCCGTTCGAATGGTCGTTCCTGCTCGACGCGCTCCAGACCGAACGCGACCAGGGCATCACCATCGACACCACGCAGATCCGCTTCCGCACCAATTCGCGCGACATCGTGCTGATCGACGCGCCCGGCCACGCCGAGTTCCTGCGCAACATGATCACTGGCGCCTCGCAGGCCGACGGCGCGGTGCTGATCATCGACGCGCTGGAAGGCGTGCGCGACCAGACCCGCCGTCACGGCTATCTCCTGCATCTGCTCGGCGTGAAGCAGGTCGCTGTCGTCGTCAACAAGATGGATCGGGTGGATTTCAGCGCCGATCGCTTCAAGGAAATCAGCGACGAGATCTCGGCGCATCTCAACGGCCTCGGCGTGACGCCGACCGCCGTGATCCCGATCTCCGCGCGCGATGGCGACGGCGTTGCCGAGCGCACCGCCCGCATTGGCTGGTACAGGGGTCCGACCGTGGTCGAGGCGCTGGACCGGCTCGAGCCGGCGCGGCCGTTGGAAGCGCTGGCACTGCGCCTGCCGGTGCAGGCGATCTACAAGTTCGACGATCGCCGCATCGTCGCCGGCCGTATCGAATCCGGCAGCCTGATTGCCGGCGACGAGATCGTCATCATGCCCGCGGGCAAGATCGCCAAGATCAAGTCGGTCGAGAGCTGGCCGCTGACGCCGGTCGCAACGCGCCAGGGCGCGGGCCGCTCGGTCGGCATCACGCTCGACCGCGAATTGTTCATCGAGCGCGGCGACATCATCGCGCATGCGAGCACCGCCCCGCGCGAGACGCGGCGGCTGCGCGCGCGCATCTTCTGGCTGCACGATAAGCCGCTCGCCAAGGGCGATCAGTTGCTGGTCCGCTGCGGACCGAAGGAAAGCCGCGCCACCGTCGTTGCCATCGAAAAGGCAGTCGATCCCGGCGAGCTCTCGAGCAGCGAGAACAAGGCGATCGGCCGCAACCATGTCGGCGAGATCGACATCTCCCTGTCCAATCCGATCGCAACCGATCCCTACACCGAGAACCCGCGCACCGGCCGCCTTGTGATCGAGGTCGCCGGGCGTATTGCCGGCGGCGGTCTCGTGCTGTCGGTCGATGCCGGCCAGCGTGCCGTGCCTGTCGACATCGTTCCGGTGGAATCGGCGCTGCGCCTGGATGAGCGCTCCGCGCGCTATCGCCACAACGGCGCCGTGGTCTGGCTCACCGGCCTGCCGGCCTCCGGCAAGTCGACGCTGGCGAAGGCACTGGAGCGGCGTCTCTTCGCCAATGGCGGCTCGCCGATCCTGCTCGACGGTGACACGCTGCGCGCCGGGCTCAACAGCGATCTCGGCTTCTCCGCCGCCGACCGCGGCGAGAACATCCGTCGCCTCGCCGAAGTTGCGACGCATCTTGCGCGTAATGGCCATATCGCGATCGTCGCGGCGGTCTCCCCGTCGCGTGAGGATCGCGCCACCGCACGCCGCATCGCCGACACCACGTTCCGCGAGATCCATGTCGCGACGCCGGCCGGGGTGTGCGAGGAGCGCGATCCCAAGGGCCACTACAAGAAGGCCCGCGCGGGCTCACTGGCCTCGTTCACCGGCATCGGCAACGACTATGAGGCTCCGCAGGGGGCTGAACTCGTGATCGACACGTCGACACGGACGGTTGCCGATGCGGCGGATGAGATCGAGCAGATGCTGAAGGCGACCGGCGTGCTGTTCGACGAGCTCGTGGACCTCGCCGCGAATATTTGAGGCCGCCCTGGCCCCGCTGTCGTCGCCCGGCTTGACCGGGCGACCCAGTATCCCAGAGACAGCGTTGGGATACGGAGAAGCCGCGGCGTACTGGATTCCCCGCTTTCGCGGGGAATGACGGGGGCCCACATCTCCTTGACATTTTGACAGACCCCTGGGGGTCTTCTCACCGCCCCGATTTTGAGGCTAATAGGTCCCGAAAGCCGCCCCCGCGTGGGCGCATTTTGCTGCTGCCGGGTCAAAAGCAGCCAAAAACAGCCATTTCCAACAAGAAAGACCATCATGAAACGCGTCGACGCCCACGGATTGAAGATCGCCCCCGTCCTTTTCGATTTCATCGCCAAGGAAGCCGCCCCCAAAACGGGGATCGCGCCGGATGCGTTCTGGGCAGGGGTTGCCGCCATCATCAAGGAGTTGGGGCCGAAGAACCGCTCGCTGCTCACCTTCCGTGATCAGCTCCAGGCCAAGATCGACGACTGGCACCGGGCCCACAAGGGCAAGGCGTTCGACCTCGACGCCTACACCGCCTTCCTGAAGGAGATCGGCTATCTCGTCCCGGAGCCGGCGACGCAGAAGGTCGAGACCGCCAATGTCGACGAGGAAATCGGCAAGATCTGCGGCCCGCAGCTGGTCGTACCGCTCACCAACGCGCGCTACGCACTGAACGCGGCGAATGCGCGCTGGGGCTCGCTCTATGACGCCTTCTACGGCACCGACGCGATTCCGCATGACCCCTCCGAAAGCGGCAAGGGTTACAACAAGGCGCGCGGCGACAAGGTGATCGCCAAGGCCAAGGCGTTCCTCGATACCGCCGTGCCGCTGGCAACCGGCAGCCACACCGACGTCACCGCCTACAGCGTGGTCGCCGGCCAGCTCGCGGTGAAGCTGAAGAGCGGTAACGCCACCGCGCTGAAGAACGCCGCGCAATTTGCCGGCTTCCAGGGCGATGCGGCGGCACCATCAGCCGTGCTGCTCGTCAATAACGGCCTGCATGTCGAGGTGACGATCAATCGTGGCAGCGCGATCGGCAAGGACGATCCGGCCGGCGTCGCCGACATGGTGATGGAGGCCGCAGTCTCCACCATTCTCGACATGGAAGATTCGGTCGCCGCGGTCGACGCCGAAGATAAGGTGCTGGTCTACCGCAACACGCTCGGCCTGATGAACGGCACGCTGTCCGCCGACTTCGAGAAGGGCGGCAAGACGCTGACGCGCTCGCTCAATGCGGACCGCAGCTACAAGACACCGGACGGCAAGGGCGAAGTGAAGCTGCACGGCCGCAGCCTTCTGTTGATGCGCAATTGCGGTCACCACATGTTCACCGACGCGGTGCTGGACGAGAAGGGCGAGGAAGTGCCCGAAGGCCTGCTCGATGCCGCCGTCTCCGGGCTTCTTGCCATTCATGACTTGAAAGGCAACTCCAAGGTCAAGAACAGCCGCACCGGCTCTGCCTATATCGTCAAGCCGAAGATGCACGGCCCGGACGAGGTCTCGTTCACTTGCGAGATCTTCGACCGCGTCGAGAAGATGCTGGGCTTGCCTGAAAACACGCTCAAGGTCGGCATCATGGACGAGGAGCGGCGCACCACCGTCAACCTCAAGGCCTGCATCCAGCGCGCCTCCAAGCGCATCATGTTCATCAACACCGGCTTCCTCGACCGCACCGGCGACGAGATCCACACCTCGATGGAAGCGGGCCCGATGATCCGCAAGAACGAGATGAAGGCGCAGGCCTGGATCAAGGCCTATGAGGACTGGAACGTCGACATGGGCCTGATCGATGGCCTGCCCGGCCACGCCCAGATCGGCAAGGGCATGTGGGCGGCGCCCGACAAGATGGCCGACATGCTGCAGCAGAAGCTCGCGCACCCGCAGGCCGGCGCCACCACGGCGTGGGTGCCATCGCCGACCGCAGCCACGCTGCACGCCCTGCACTACCACCAGGTCAACGTCATCGCGCGTCAGCAGGAGCTGACCAAGGGCGGCCCGCGCGCCAAGCTCTCCGACATTCTCACCATTCCGGTGTCGAAGTCGAACTGGGCGCCTGACGACGTCAAGCAGGAGATCGACAACAACTGTCAGGGTATTCTCGGCTATGTCGTGCGCTGGATCGACCAGGGCGTCGGCTGCTCCAAGGTGCCTGACATCCACGATGTCGGCCTGATGGAAGACCGCGCGACCTTGCGCATCTCGAGCCAACATCTCGCCAACTGGCTGCACCAGGGCGTCATAACCGAAGCGCAGGTGATGGAATCGCTCAAGCGCATGGCCGTCGTCGTCGACAAGCAGAACGCGGGCGATGCGATCTACAAGCCGATGGCGCCCGCGTTCGACGGCACAGCCTTCAAGGCCGCCTGCGACCTGATCTTCAAGGGCCGCGAGCAGCCGAACGGCTACACCGAATACATCCTCACCGCGCGCCGTCGCGAGGCGAAGGCGCTGGGCTGATACGTCGGCTTACGCGAACATCAAAGCCCCGGTGTGAACCGGGGCTTTTTTGTTGGGCATCCGTAGCCCCGCTAAAACACTGCGAGGTATTTCAGCAGCGAGACGATGCCGATGATGATGACGATGACGCGCGCGATCTGTTTGGCGCGCCCGTCCATCGGCAGCATGTTGATGAGATAGAGCACGAGAATGACGACGAGAAAGGTGACGAGTACGCCGACCAGCATCGCAGGGCCCCCTTCAGGCAAATTGCTAACGAGGTCCTAACGCCTGTCTCGCGCGCTGGTTCCATGCAGGCAACCCATTGCAACTTCTGGTAAATGCGTAATTCTACCGGCAGACGACCCGCCTAAAACTTTACCCTTTTCGTTTCAGATGCCGAAACCGTCCGCTCCGCGCCGCGAACGGTATGTGATTGCCGATCCTGTCATGCCCCATCGTTCTTGATTTTGCCGGGGCATCGCTACCGAACCTTGAAATGGGAATTGGGGGACCTCGATGCTCAATCGTCTGACCGTGTCCGCGCTGCTGAAGGCCGTGATCGCGATCACGTCGATCTCTGTGGTGATTGCGCTGTCGCTCACCGCCTGGGACTCATGGGACCGCCTCAGGACCGCCAACCGCATTTCGCAGATCGCCGACGCCTCCGCCGATTTGTTCAAGGCGATGCATAATCTGCGCACCGACCGCTCGACCACCAACCGGCTCCTCAACTCGACCGGGCCTGTGGATGCCGAGATCGAGAAATATCTGCGCGCGATCCGGGACGCCGAGATGCCCGCCATGGCGCATGCACTCGAGCTACTGCCTGCGATGGACTTCCCGCAATCTGGGACGATGGTGCCGGAACTCGCCCGTCTCTACAAGCTGCTGACCGATGAGCAGAAGCAGTTCTGGGAGGACGTCGCCAAGCCGAAGGAGCAGCGCCGCTCAGGCCTGCCGAAGGAATATATGGAGACGACGCAGGGGCTGCTCGACACGCTCGACAAGCTCTCGAACACGCTGGCCGCCGCCGTCAATCATCAGGACGCTGCGATCGATCAGTTGCTCTCGATCAAGCAGAATGCCTGGCTGCTCCGTAACACCGGCGGCGAAGCCTCGCTGATCGTCTCGACCGGGCTCAGCGCCGGCCGTATCGCACCGGAGGCGCGCCTCGCCTATACCCAGTTCGTCGGCGGAACGGCCGCAGCGTGGAAGGCGGTGGAATTGTCGACCTTGGGGATGCAGCTGCCACAGGCTCTGTCATCCGCTCTGACCGCGGTCCAGAGCGCCTATTTCGATCCGCAATATCTGGCCCTTCGCGATCGTCTGGTGGGCGCGCTCGCCAATGGTGAAAAGGCCGAGATGACCGCCAACCAATGGACCCCCGTCACGGTGGGCCGCCTGTCCGCCGCTGTGGCCGTAGCCGAGACCGCTCTCGATGCCGCCAAGAGCCATACACTGGAACAGCGCGCTGCCGCGCAGCGTGCGCTGACCGTGCAGTTGGTGCTGCTGGCGCTCGCCATCGGCCTCGCCGTCGGCGCAAACGTGCTGATCAGCCGCCGCGTGATCAATCCGCTCAACACCATCCGCGATGCCATGCTCAAGGTCGCCGGTGGCGATCTCGCCGTCGACAGCGGCTATCTCGATCGCAACGACGAGATCGGTGCGCTCGCCGGCGCGCTTGAGACTTTCAAGCAGCAGGCCAGCGACAAGCTCAGGATCGAGGAGCACGAGCGCGAGCGCAATGCGGGCGCCGCCGCCCGCCAGCGCGCCGTGGAGGCCTATGTCGGGGAGTTCGAAGGCGCGGTACGCAAGACGCTGGGTGAACTGAACGATGCCTCCGGGCAGATGCGCAAGACCTCGGGCGATCTCTCCGCCGTGTCGCGCCAGACCAACGACCGCGTGCAAATTGCCGGCAAGGCTTCCAGCGACGCCTCGATGAGCGTCGACAGCGTCGCCGCGGCAGCAGAAGAGCTCTCGGCCTCGATCAACGATATCAGTCAGCAGGCCGCGCATGCTGCCGGCATCGCCGGCCGCGCCGTCACGCAGGCGCGCGAGACCGACGGCACGGTGCAGGGCCTGCAAAAGTCGGCCGGGCGCATCGGCGAGGTCGTCGGCCTGATCAACACCATCGCCGCGCAGACCAATCTGCTCGCGCTCAACGCCACCATCGAGGCCGCACGCGCCGGCGAAGCGGGCCGCGGCTTTGCCGTGGTCGCCTCGGAGGTGAAGTCGCTGGCGAGCCAGACCGCGAGGGCGACCGAAGAGATTTCCGAACAGATCGCCGACATCCAGAAGGTCGCAGGCGATGCCATCCACGCCATCCAGACGATCGGCGGCATCATCGGCGAGGTCAACGAGGTCGCGACCGCGATCGCCGCGGCCGTGCAGGAGCAGGGTGCGGCAACGCAGGAAATCACACGCAGCACGCAATATGCGGCGCAGGGCACCCGGAACGTCTCCGACAACATCACCGGCGTGAAGGCCGATGCGGATGCCGCAGCCGCGGCGGCCGACAATGTGAAGAGTGCCTCCGAGATGCTCGAAGCCCAGAGCAATCAGCTCGGCCACGACGTCTCCGATTTCCTTGGCAAGATCCGCGCGGCGTAGGCCTGCCTTACTCCTTCGCGATCACCGGCACCTGGCGGAACTTCGCGCGCATGGACTCCGGCAGTGGCGAGAAGTTCATCGCGACGCCGCGACGATCGTTGGCGTTGCGATTGGCGACGACGAGGCCGTCGCTACCCGCTACGATGTCGCCCTTGCGCAAGGTCGGGTCGTCCTCGATCTTGACCTGCGCAAGCCCGACGGGGTCCTTGCCGTTACAGGTACAGCCCGCGACAATCTCGTTGCGATAGCGGAAAGCGTTGGGCAGATCGGAATAGGATTTGCCCTTGTCCGTGGTGGCGTCGTCGATGTTGCTCCCATAGACCAGCGACGTCTCTGAAGCCGGGCAAAAGCTCTTGCAGGATTGCGCCTTGCTTTCGGCATCCGCACCTTGCGCGGGGAAATAGCGCCCGTCGCAACCACGCACGCAGTAGGCCGTTCCGCCGCCGTAGGATGCGCGCTGGCGCGGCGCATCGTAGCGCGGCATGTCGTCGTTCGGGAACGGCACGCGAACCTCCGGCGGCGGCCGCATGCGGAAGCCGCCGAACAGCGCCGAGAAGAAGTCCTCCGCATGCACTGCAGGCGCGAGCGCAAGGCTGAGGGAAGCAACCGCGACGAACGCGGCCGCTCCGCCAGCGAGCTTGCTGATCGAACGTCTCATCATTTGACCTCACTCAAACGCTTAGTCCACCGACGACGCTGGGACGTTGAGCGCCTGGCGTCCGGACGGCAGCGTCGTTGCCGCCGGCCGCTTGCGGACGGGATCGCCGCCGCGCGCCATCAGCGGCGCATTCTTCGGCAGCACCACGACCTTGGCGCCGACATTGACGCGGCTGAACAGGTCGGTGACGTCCTCGTTGGTGAGGCGGATGCAGCCGGACGAGACGAATTTGCCGATCGTGGTGGGATCGTTGGTGCCATGAATGCGGTATTCGCTGGAGCCGAGATACATCGCGCGCGCACCAAGCGGATTGCCGGGGCCGCCGGCGACGAAGCGCGGCAGATAAGGCTGGCGCGCAATCATCTCTGCCGGCGGATGCCAATCCGGCCATTCCGCCTTGCGGCTGATGCTCTGCACGCCCGACCAGGTGAATCCCTCACGGCCGACGCCGACGCCGTAACGCATCGCGCGCCCGTTACCCAGCACGTAGTAGAGGTAGGTGTTGGCGGTATCGATCACGATGGTGCCGGCGGGCTCATTGCGGTCAAAGCTCACGATCTGCCGGCGCAACCGATCTGGCAGCACCGCGTCTTCGTCGGTGGCCTCGGGTGCCACGTTGGCATAGCCCTGCGAATACGTCTGGTCCTGCGGATAGGCCTGCAGCTGCATTGGCGCATAGCCGAATGTCTGCGCCTGAGCCGCGAACGGCACTGTCAGCAAAGCTGTCGCAAAGGCACAAGCGGTGACGGCGCGCGGCGAGAAGCTGCGACGGACGACGGAGAACTTTGTCATGTGCTGCCCCGTTGGATGTGCGCATCTGGGTGATGCTGCTGGCTTGTAAACGCGGCAGCGCCGACTCAAGTTCCGCCACCGCTTGCGGCAGCTGTGTCACAGTCAAGCGAGCACGGCTTCACGAAGCCGCGATGGAACCCCGACACCCCTCACGCGTTCTCCGTTGACCAATGGGCGCCCGGAAACCTCCGTGCGGGGAGAGAAATTGTGCGCGTCCTTCCCAGTGAACGTCTGATCTCCGGCAACGACGAGAGTTCTCCACTCCCAGACAGCCACGTCGAGCTGCCGCCGGTGATTAGGCGCACCGAGTTCGTCGCCTTTGCGCTTGCCGGCCTGCTTTTGATCGCCGTCATCGCCGTGCTCTATTTCGCCAAAGCGTTCTTCCTCCCGGTCGTGATGGCCGTTGTCGCCGGCACCATGCTGTCGCCGGCCGCCACCTTCCTGGAGAAGCGTCGGGTGCCGCGCGCGCTTGGAGCGGTGCTGATCGTGATCGCGGTCACGACGGTGGTCGCCTTCGTCGTTGCACTGATCGCGGTACCCGCAATGGAGTGGAGCTCACGCCTCCCGGAGCTGGGTGCGCAGTTGAGGGAGAAGGCGCATGTGTTCGACCGACCGCTCGCGCTGTGGAAGGAGCTGCAGACCATGGTCGGCGGGTCCGACGGGCTGCCGAGTGTCCCTCTGCCGAAAGTGGACTGGGTGCAGCCCGCGCTGGAATTCGTGTCGCCGACCTTCGCTGAATTTCTGCTGTTCTTCGCCACGCTGATCCTGTTCATCGCGAGCTGGCGCGACCTGCGGCGCGCCATGATCATGAATTTTGGCGACCGCGACGCGCGGCTGCGGACGCTGCGGATTCTCAACGAGATCGAGGTTCATCTCGGCAACTATCTGCTGACCGTCACGGTTATCAATATCGGCGTCGGCATCGCCACAGGCATTGTCTGTGCGGCCACCGGCATGCCCAATCCAGCCGGGCTCGGCGGGCTTGCGGCTGCGCTCAACTTCATTCCAATCATCGGACCGGTCGCCATGTTCGTCGTGCTGGCCGTGGTCGGGCTGGTCGCATTCCCAACCATTGGCGGCGGCCTGATGGCCGCCCTCGCCTTCGGCGGCGTCACCTTTCTGGAGGGGCACTTCGTCACGCCGACCATCATCGGCCGAAGGCTGTCGTTAAACGCGCTCGCCGTCTTTGTCGCGCTGGCGTTCTGGACCTGGCTGTGGGGACCGATGGGCGCGTTCCTGTCGTCTCCGCTGCTGATCGTAGGATTGATTCTGAAGGAGCATCTGTTGCCGGAGAATTCGCCGCAATTGCCGCAGGAATGACGGGCTCCGCAGACGGAACTTCGGCCACAACCGAACGTTTTCCGTCCAGGTCACCGCCAACAGTTCGGAGCTTGTGATGTCAATGACCACTGGCGAAACCGGTACGAGAGACTGGACCGACAAAGCCACCGCAGAACGCCTCCAGAAGGATGTAGCAGCCGTGAAAAGCGATATCGCCGCCCTCACCGATCAGATCACCGACGCCCTTAACACCTTCGCCAACGCCACGGGCAAGCAGGCCCGGCGCGGCTACAAACAGGCGCGCGACAACATGGATTCGACTCTCGACGATTTCTCGGAGCGCGGCAGCGCGATGATGGACGCGGCGCAGGATGCCTATGGCTCGATCGAGGAGACGCTGGAAGACGCGATCACGCAGCGGCCGCTGGCGACCGTCGGTGTCGCGCTCGGCATCGGCTTCCTGATCGGCTTCGCCTGGCGCCGCTGAGGCGCGCGATTGATCGTGAGGTCACGACAGTCTTCCTGCCGTGACCGGCGGGTCACGAATTGGCTTGTGGGCATCTGAGGAGCAAGGCTGTGTTTCAGCGCATCATCGACGGCATCAGCGCATCGACGGGCACGACTGTGCGGCTGACCTCGCTGGCGGCAGGTGCGGCGCTCGCGCTGTTCATCACCACATGCTTCCTCTGCGCCGCGGCCTTCATCTCCGTCCTCGACAAATACGGCCCGGTTCAGGCCTGCCTTGCCGGCGCCGGCATCTTCTTCCTGCTGACGCTCGCTGCCGCGGGAAGCTATTGGGGCTATAAACGGGAAATCCGGACTCGCGCACGTATCGCGGCCGAGCGTGCCGCGAAGGCAGCCCCGAGCATGCTCGCCGATCCCATGCTCATCGCCACAGGCCTGCAGATCGTCCGCGCCATCGGGGTCAAACGGCTGCTGCCGTTCCTGGCGATCGGAGGCGTTGCGCTTGGAATCATGGCAAGCCGCGTCGGCGTCCCTGACGAGGCGCCGGCCGAGCCTGCCGAGTAGGATCGCGTTACGCTAAGAAAGTTGCGCCGTCCACCGAGCAGGAAGGCTCGCGGCGACTCGACGGGCCGCCTCTGCGCAATATTTCATCAGACGTGGAAAAATCCTTGTGGCTTCACGTAATCGCTACTCGGATAGGCAGGTCGTTGCCGTTAAAAGCATCGCCCTGATTCCAAATGAAATAATTAGCAATGAAGCCGTCCGTCAAGGCGAACCTCGCCGCATTCCAACACGACGCCAGGCTCTATTTGACGCTCGGCATTGCCAACTGGTCGGTGTTCGTCGACCACATCCCGAACAATGTCGTCAACCTGCTGACGCTGCGCAATTTCGGCTTCAGCGGCGCCGCCGACCTGTTCGTGTTCGTGGTCGGCTATGGCGTTGCCATCATCCACGGCAGGATGGCATTGGAGCGCGGCTATGTCGTCGCGGCGACCCGCATCTTCCGTCGCGTCTGGCGGCTCTATGCCGCCTATGTGGTCCTGTTCGTGATCTACATCGACACCATTGCTTACGTCGCCTCGCAATCGATGGCGCCGGAGATCATCAGCGATTACAACATCTCGGGGATTCTCGAGCACCCGCTGCGCATCCTGGTCCAGGGATTGGTGCTCCAGGAGGAGCCGCTCAATCTCGACCTTCTGCAGCTGATGATTCCGCTGATGGCGTTCTTTCCCTTGGCCTTGTGGGGCCTGCTGCGACGTCCGAACGTGACTCTGGCCGCTTCGATTGCGCTGTATCTCGCCGCGCGATGGTTCGGCTGGACGTTTCACGCCTATCCCGACCTGGAGTGGACATTCAATCCGCTGTGCTGGCAGATGCTGATGGTGCTGGGCGGCTGGTTCGCCGTCACCGGCGCGTCAGGCCATAAGCTTCACAAGATCTCCTGGCTGCGTGTGCTCGCCGGCGCCTACCTCGTGCTCGCGATGGCCGTCACCTTGATGCGCCATTCGCCTGCTCTGTCCACCTATCTGCCTGACATCGTGCTCAACGGCATCTCGCCGACCGACAAGGAAAATCTCGCGCCGTATCGTGTCATCCATTTCCTCGCGCTCGCCTTCCTTGCGACCCATCTCATTCCGTCTAACCATCCGGGGCTGCAATGGAAGTCGCTCCAGATGGTGATCAAATGCGGCGAGGAGTGGCTTGCCGTGTTCTGCATCGGCGTCTTCCTGTCTTTCGCCGGCCATCTCATCCTGATCACTGGCGCCAATCTGGTCGTGATGCAAATCGGGGTGAGCCTGGCCGGCTTCGCCGTGATGACGGCGGTGGCGTATTATATCTCCTGGTCGAAGCGCCAGGACGAGCCGGCGGCCTTGCGGCAACGGGCCTAATTATCGTGCGATTTTGCTAGGCCAGGGACCTCCGCTGCGCTATGCGGAATGAGGTGGCCCTGTGGCAATGGCGGCCTCTGCGCAAGGAGAGACCGGCTTGGTCATGCGGAAAAGCACGAGCGATGCGGCCGAGGGCGCGCCCCGGCGCGGCCGGCCGCGCTCGATCGAGTCCACCAACGCCATCCTCGAAAGCGCCTATGCGCTGATGGCCACGACCGGCCTTGCCGCGACCACGATCGATGCGGTGGCACGCCACTCCAACGTCTCCAAGATGACCATCTACAAATGGTGGCCATCGCGGGAGGCGCTGCTGATCGACGCCTTTCTCCATCACGCCGCCCAAATGCTGCCACTGCCGCCGGCGAGCGCGGGCACGGCTGCCGTGCGCGCGCGCCGTCATGCCGCGGCCTATGCCGAAGCCTTGCAGGGCGAATTCGGCAAGGTGCAGCTTGCCGTCATCTCCGAATGCATCTCCAAGACCGGCTCGGCCGAGCTGTTCTATGCCCGCTATCTGCAATTCCGCCGCGACGCGTTGGTGGAGATGATCGCGGCCGGTCAGCGCGACGGCAGCATTCTCGCGCAAGCGCCGGCGGAAGATCTCTACGACGCCATCTATGGCAGCCTGTTCTATCGCTACGTCTTCGGTATCGCGCCGATCACCCCGGCCTATGCGCGGTCCCTGGTCGATCTGGTGCTGCGGCCGAAAGGCTAAAAACCGGCGTAGGATACGGCCAATCTGCCTATTTCGACAGGAGCATCGTTCTCATCATGATCAAGCGCATCTTGCCCTACGAAGGGTTGCTCCACGAAGTGGTCGAGCATGGAGGCGTTCTCTACATCGGCGGAATCGTGCCGGAGGACACGAGCCAGGACATGTCGGGTCAGGCAAATGATGTGCTTGGGCAGCTGTCGCGTCTGCTCGAGACTCTCGGATCCGACATGGCCAATGTCCTGCAGGTGACCATCTTCATGACCGACCTCAGCGAGAAGGTTGCGTTCAACGCGGCCTGGAAGGCGCACTTTGCGGGAGCTCACTTGCCGGCCCGTGCCGCCGTCGGCGTGGCCGATCTTGGCCCGAACGTCAAACTTGAAATGACCGCCATCGCGGCTCGCGTGAGCGCTGTCTGAAGCGCGAGCGCCAAGCCGACTTCAAGGCGACTTCGTCGGTCGCACCGGCGCCGAAATCTTGTCCGTGCGGTCGCGCTCGGTCATGTCGACGACTGTCTCCATCGGCGCCGTCAGCTCGTAGACATAGGAGACGTCGGTGAAATAGCGCTTGGCGTTGCCGCCGAGCGCTTCGGGGGCGACGCGGTCGAGCAGGATCAGGCCGAAATCCGAATCCGGGCGACGCGTCGCCTCGCTGGTGTTGAACTCCTCCCAGCGGAAATGAAACACAGTCTCGGGCTCCTCGCCCGTCACGGTCCAGTTCGCGGTAATGTGCGGATGCTTGCCGACCAGCGACAGGCCTTCATCTGAATGCGAGGCGAGCTCGAAGAACAGCAGCGACAGGCTTTGCGCGGCGCGCGCGCTCACGGCGATATCGGGGCCGCTGACGGCGATGCGGTCAGCGTGCGGAATTGCGCGCGCCTCGAACAGGCCCTTCAGCTTGACGCCCTGCCATTGGCTCTCGCTGAGCAGCGAGACCACGTTGGACATGGCGTGGATGCGGCCGATCAGCAGCTCGCGGGCGACGTCGATGTCGGAGCCATGGCGCAGCGTGCGCGTCACGATCGACTGGATTACCGCCAGGATGTTCTTCACGCGATGATTCAGCTCGTCGATCACGGCCGTCAGCCGCCGTTCGAAGCCGATCCGCACCTGGATTTCGCGGCTCAGCCGCAGATTGTTGTAGGCGACGTAACCAAACAGGCCGCACACCATCGCGGTGATGGCGAAGCCGATCGCCGCCACGATGATCGCGGTCTGCTCGGCGCGGCGCGCCGAATTGGTCTTGGCGTAATAGCCGAGCTGCCAGTCGCGGCCACCGAAGCTGATGGTGCGCGTCGCCGACGGCGCCGGACCGTCCGGCGTCGTCATGCGGGTCGAGACGACGCCCTGATCGTTGGCGACGAGCTCGCTGTTCTCCTTGCGCGGGTCCTTGAGCGCGACCGAGAACAACGACAGATCGTCGTTGGTCAGCATCAGCGAGGCCAGCTCGTAGGAAAACGTGATGAAGCCGGCCGGCTCGGTTGCGCCTTCGGGAATGACGGGGGCCGCTACGATGACGCCGATCGGCCCGTTCCCACGCAACAGCGGTATCGGGTCGGAGGCAACCGACCGCTTCTCGACCCTGGCCCGGGTCAGCATCGCACTGCGAACCGGCTCGTCATCGTAGCTGCGGCCTGGCAGCGTCTTGGTCTCGTCGCTGCGCGGCTCCAGATCCATCAGCACGTCGATGGGCTGCGTCAGGCTTGCCGAATCGATCGGCTTGTCGTTGTAATCTCGGATCTGTGGCTTCGGGAAGCCGGCGGCCGCGATGGCGTTCTGCGCCGCGGCGAGCTCGCCTGGCCGAAGCCGGGCCACCCAGCCAGCCACCACGAAGTCGGTCTTGAAGGCGTAGATCGCCGAGCGCAGCGGCTCCAGCATGTTGGGCTTCAGCACCGATGGCGCGCGGAACAGGCCTGAGGCGACACGCGCCAGCAGCTCACGTTCTGTTGACCGATCCTGGACGAGGCTCGCATGAACGTCGATCGCGCGCGCCAGCGCGATCCGGTCCAGCGCCAGCTCCTGATCGTGCACACGATAGGCCGCAAGCCCCGAGAGCAAGGCCCCGAGCAGTGCGATGAAGCCGATGATGAAACCCAGCCGGACCACGCGAATACTCAGGCTAAAGCGGGAGGTCGGCAATAAAAACGGAGCATATCAACGCCGCTCGAACGGCCATGTGCCGAAACAGGGTGAGCCCAGTGGCAGGGGATAATGACGGAGGAGGCATCTGTACGCAACTTGGGTCGCCCAAAAAGCTTAATCCGCCCGGCCGATCGTCTGGCCATCTGTGGCTTTGCCCCGGGCACCGGAGGTAGGTAATCGCCGTGTCCGAAATTTGTTCCGTTGGCCCCGCTTTGCCTTAGGCGTTAACGGCGGAAAAGGCTGCGCCACGTCGCCGCGGCCCGTCCGCTTCAATCCGCTTGTTTCAGTCCACCTTTGGTCTCGATGAAACTGACGATGCGGTCGAGCCCGTCGCTCTTTTTCAGATTGGTCATGACAAAGGGGCGCTCGCCGCGCATGCGTTTGGCATCCGTGTTCATCTTCTCCAGGGACGCACCGACATGGGGCGCGAGGTCGATCTTGTTGATGACCAGAAGGTCAGAACGGGTGATGCCCGGGCCGCCCTTGGACGGGATCTTGTCGCCGGCGGCAACGTCGATCACGTAGATGGTGAGGTCGGCAAGCTCCGGGGAAAAGGTGGCAGCGAGATTGTCGCCGCCGGATTCGATCAGCACGAGATCGAGCCCGGGGAATTTCGCGCGCATGTCGGCGACCGCCGCGAGGTTCATCGAGGCGTCCTCCCGGATCGCGGTGTGCGGGCAGCCGCCGGTCTCGACGCCGGCGATGCGGTCCGGCGTCAGCGAGCCCGAGCGCACAAGGAATTCCGCATCCCATTTGGTGTAGATGTCGTTGGTGATCGCTGCGATGTCGTAACGCTCGCGCATGGTCTTGCAGAGCAGGTCCATCAGCGCGGTCTTGCCCGACCCGACGGGACCGCCGACGCCGACACGCAAAGGGCCGTGAGATTTCGACATACTTTCTCCTAGTGTCGTCCCGGCGAAGGCCGGGACCCATAGCCAACGAACTCAGTTGATGGGATGGGCTGTGGGCGCATCCTTCTATAACCACGCACATTTGTGGTTATGGGTCCCGGCCTTCGCCGGGACGACGATCGGTTGGATCTCGTCCTCATGACCGAAACAGCCGCGTATATTGCGTCTCGTGCCGCAGGCTGGCGAGATCGGCGCGAAAGGTCGCGCTGCCGAGGTCATCCAGGGTCGCGTTCAGCGCCCGACTCGCGGTCGCGGCGACGGCGGTTTCCAGCCTCACCAGCACGCGCTGGCTGTCGGTCTGGCCGAGCGGAATCAGCCGGCTTGCCGCGGAAATCCAGTTCGAGACCAGCGCATGCAGGAAGGCGTGCAGCGTCGGCGCAAGCGGCACGCCGTGCGTTGCGGCGACGACGCCGACGGCGACGGGATAGACCATTGGCGTACAGCATGCCGCGACCATGGCATCGAGGCCCTTGGCATTCCACGCCGCGCGCGAGATATCGATGAAGGCGCGGCCTTGCGAGGTGGTTTCGAGTTGCCGCTCGCGCGACGGTACGAAGGCGGCAGCGAGCTCGGCGATGTCGCTCAAAGAAGCATCTTCGCCAGCCTCAGCGGCACGATAGGCCTGCACCAGGAAAGTCGCATCGCAAAAGCCGGAACCTTCACCGAGCATCGCGTCGAGCCAATCGGCCAGCGTCACAATGTCGGTGATATCTCCTACTTCGACCGCCCATTCGATACCGCTGGAATAGGAGAAGCCGCCAACGGGAAACGCCGGCGATAGCCAGGTCATCAGCCGGTACAGCGCCGCTGCCTCGCGTTCGGCGAGGTCGTCGGCACCGTCAGGCTCATTTGTGGTCATGAGCATGCTTGTGGCCGTGATGATGGTCGGGATGGTCGCAATGCTCGTCGTGGTGATGGTGGTCATCATGCCCGTGCTCATGAGCGGCATGATCATGATGATGATCGTGGCCGTGATGATCATGACCATGATCGTGATGAGCATGGTCGTGGTGACCGTGATCGTGGTGCGCGTGATCATCATGCCCGTGCGCATGACCGGCATCGGCGTAAGCGCCGCCTTCGGGATCGAACGGCGCCTCGATCTCGACCACTTTCGCGCCCAGCCCCTTCACCATCGCCTCGATCACGTGATCGCGGCGAATGCGTAAGGCTTTGGTCATCAGCTGCGTCGGCAGATGCCGGTTGCCGAGATGCCAGGCGACGCGGACGAGGTGGTGCGGATCGCGGCCGCGAATCTCGAGCAGCGGCTCGGGCGCCGCCACCACTTCGACAAGCCTTCCGTCCTCCAGCACCAGCGCATCGCCGCCACGCAGCGCGACCGCATTCTCCAGGTCGAGCAGGAATTCGAGTCCTCGCGTCCCGGTCATCGCCATGCGGCGCCGGTGCCGATCGTCGAAATCGAGCACGACCGTATCGGCCGGCGTTTCCGTGAAGCGGTGTTGTCCCTTAACCTGCGTCGCCCGGATCATGCGCTGTTACCTCGTCTCGACCTTCTCGGGCGTGATCACTTCGATCTTCGGTGGCGCGGTAAAGCACTTCACCGCGACACGGCCGAACGTCTTCATATGCTCCTGGCCCCGATGCGGCACCAGCGCCTCGGCATTCTCCCACTGCTCGACGAACACCATCTTGCTGGGATCAGTCACGCTCTCGTGCAGATCGTAGGCGATATTGCCCGGCTCCTTCCGCGTCTCCTTGATGCAGGCGGTGGCGGCCGCGATGAATTCGGCGCGCGTTTCGGGCTTGATGGTCAAGGTGGCAACGACGTAGATCACGAGAAATCCTCCCGGCTTTTCTTCTGAGGGGTTTGATACCGGGCGGGACATTAGACCAGCCGGGATCGAACGCAAAACCGGAAAAGCCGTCCCGGGACATGCAATCGGCATGCGCCGGGGACATGCGTTGAGGCGCTATTTCAGTACATGAAATATCGCTGTGCCATCGGCAGCACCTCTGCAGGCGGACAGGTCAGCAGCTCGCCATCTGCGCGCACCTCGTAGGTCTCCGGATCGACCTCGATATTGGGCGTGGCGTCGTTGTGGATCATGCTCTTCTTCGAGATCTTGCTGCGGGTGTTCTGGACCGCATAGAGCTTCTTCTCGATGCCGAGTTTTCGCGCGAGGCCACCGGTGACGGCTGCTTTCGAGGTGAACACCACTGAAGACGCCGTGCGCGCCTTGCCGAAGGCGCCGAACATCGGCTGGTAGTGCACCGGCTGCGGCGTCGGGATCGAGGCGTTGGGATCGCCCATGGGCGCTGCGACGATGGTGCCGCCCTTGACGATGCAATCAGGCTTGACGCCGAAGAAGGCCGGCGACCACAGCACGAGATCGGCGAGCTTGCCCTTCTCGACCGACCCAATCAGCTTCGACACGCCATGCGCGATCGCAGGGTTGATCGTGTACTTGGCGATGTAGCGCTTGACGCGGAAATTATCGTTGTCCTTGCCCTTGTCCTGCGGCAGCGATCCGCGCTGCTTCTTCATCTTGTCCGCGGTCTGCCAGGTGCGGATGATCACTTCGCCGAGACGGCCCATGGCCTGCGAATCCGAGGACATCATCGAGAGCGCGCCGAGATCGTGCAGAATGTCCTCGGCCGCGATGGTCTCCTTGCGGATGCGGCTTTCCGCGAACGCGAGGTCCTCCGCGATCGAGGGATCGAGGTGGTGACACACCATCAGCATGTCCAGATGCTCGTCGATGGTGTTGCGGGTGAAGGGACGCGTCGGATTGGTCGAGGACGGCAACACGTTCTTCAGGCCCGCGACCTTGATGATGTCGGGGGCATGACCGCCGCCGGCGCCTTCAGTATGGAACGCATGGATGGTGCGGCCCTTGAAGGCCTTGATGGTGTCCTCGACGAAGCCGGATTCGTTCAGCGTGTCGGAATGCAGCATGACCTGGATATCGTGGTCATCGGCCACCGACAGGCAATTGTCGATCGCGGCCGGCGTCGTGCCCCAATCCTCGTGCAGTTTCAGCGCGCAGGCACCGGCCTTGATCATCTCGATCAGTGCGGCGGGGCGCGATGCGTTGCCTTTGCCTGATATGCCGAGATTGACCGGGAAAGCATCGAAGGACTGGATCATCCGTGCGATGTGCCAGGGGCCCGGCGTGCAGGTGGTGGCGAAGGTGCCGTGCGAGGGACCGGTGCCGCCGCCGAGCATCGAGGTGACGCCCGACATCAGCGCATGCTCGATCTGCTGCGGACAGATGAAATGGATGTGGCTGTCGAAGCCGCCCGCGGTGAGGATTTTGCCCTCACCCGCGATTACGTCGGTGCCGGGGCCGATGATGATGGTGACGCCCGGTTGGATGTCGGGATTGCCGGCCTTGCCTATGCCTGCGATCATGCCGTCCTTGATGGCGACGTCGGCCTTGACGATGCCCCAGTGGTCGACGATCAGCGCATTGGTGATGACCGTATCGGCCGCGCCCTGCTTGTTGGTGACCTGTGACTGCCCCATGCCGTCGCGGATCACCTTGCCGCCACCGAACTTCACCTCTTCGCCGTAGGTGGTGAAATCCTTCTCCACCTCGATGATGAGATCGGTGTCGGCCAGCCGCACCTTGTCGCCGGTGGTCGGGCCGAACATGTCGGCGTAGACGGAACGTTTCATCTTGACGGACATCACAAGCCCCGTTTGCGTTTGAATTCCTGGTCAGTGCTCACAGCGAAGCCTTCGCTTTTCGCACCATGTCGTCGAACGTCATATCGAGCCAGACGCTGCCGCCGCGGCAGCCGGCGACGACCCGCTCGGCCCAGCCGGTGTAATCGACGAGGTCGTCACGCTCTTCCCCGGTCGGATCGGAATGAATGCGCGCGCCGATATTGCTGACCTTGTCGGCAATCTTGATCAGTTTTGCGCTTGGCGACTTCTTCGGCGCATCGATCACCTGCCGTCGTCGCCGCTCGGCCTTCGGCAGGCTCATGTCGTCGGTGCATTCGACGACGAGCGCAGCGACACGCTCGGAGAATTTTTGCGCGAGCTCTTCGCGCGTGGTCTCGGTGTCCTCGATCGTATCGTGCAGCCAACCGGCCGCAACGAGTTCAGCATCGGCGCCATCAGTCGCCGTTGCCAGCAGGTTCGCGACTTCCGCGAGATGATTGATGTAAGGCTCATTCCCCCGCCCCTTGCGCGCCATGCCGTTGTGCCGGCGCGCGGCCAGCTCAGCAGCTTGGGAGACGAGGCGGACCGGGGGGATCACCACAACACTCCTGGTCAGTGCAACGCCGGCAGCAGGCCGCGGGCCTTGAACACTTCGTCGAGCTTCACCTGGGCAAGCCGATAGCCGGCCTTGCGGCGTCGCTCGATGCCCCCTGCGGAAAAATCGCGAAAGGCTCCGGAGTCCTCGGCTTCCTCCAACAGGCCGGCGGCCTTGACCAGATCGGAATCGGCAAGGTCGATGTTGGTGATCGCGCCCAGCGTCTTGAAGCGCTGCGCCTGCGTCACCCGCCGGTCGAGGTCCGGCGTCCGCGCCGCTTCGGGAACGGCTGCGGAAAGGGCCTCGATGGTCTGAAGCAGTTCGTTGATGACAGCGGCATTGGCGCCATCCTGGCGAAGCCGATTGCCATAGCGCAGCTCGCTCAGGCGGTCGTTCACTTCGATCATGTTCTTCGGCGCGGCGCGCTTGTTTCGAAAGAGGTTCATCACCACGAGAATGCGATCGACATCTGCCGCCCCTGAAAACGCCTCGATCGCATCGCCGAGCGGTGTATTGTCGACGATACCGCCGTCCCAGAACGTCCTATTATCGATCGGGGTCGCCGGAAATCCGGGTGGAAGGCTCCCGCTGGCCAGGACGTGTTGAGGCTTGATCGCGATCTGCTGCTCATCCTTGCGCGGATGGTTGCGGAAGCGCGTCAGCTCGCCGGAGGCCACATCGACCGCGGTCACGACGAAGGCGGTCGGACTGGCATTCAGCGCCGCAAAATCCACGTGGTTCTTCAGCGTCTCGAGCATAGGCGAGGTATCGTAGAAGTTCTTCCAGTTTAGGACATCCCAATAGTCGTAGCGCTGCTTGTAGAAGCCATGCACGCCGAACAGCGCGAGATCATGATCGGCAATGCCCCACCAATGGTTTCCCAGCGAAAGCTCGGACCAAAGGCCATTCAAACGCAGCTTGGCGTCGGCCCGACCAGCGGCGCCAACAACGCAGGCCGCATTGATCGCGCCGATGGACACACCCGTGACCGCCGCCAGCGTGATCGTCCGGCCCGCACGATCGACCGTATCCATCAATTCCAGCAGCGCCTCGATCGCACCGAACTCATAGGCGCCGAGTGCACCGCCGCCCTGGAGCACGAGTCCAACCTCGACCTTGTCCTTCGCGAGCGCATCCATGGCGAACCTTCCTGTAGATTCCCTGCCTATAGTTTCCCCATCACGTCGCCGCGAAAACCGTAGATCGTCTTCTTGCCCGCGAGCGCGACGAGCTGGACCTCGCGGGTCTGGCCGGGTTCGAAGCGGACGGCGGTGCCGGCGGCGATGTCGAGGCGCATGCCGCGGGACTTCTTGCGGTCGAATTTCAGCGCAGGATTGGTCTCGAAGAAATGATAGTGCGAGCCGACCTGGATCGGACGGTCGCCGGTATTGGCCACCGTCAGCGTCACGGTCTTGCGGCCGGCATTGAGCTCGATCTCGCCGCCCTGGATGAAGAGTTCGCCGGGGATCATGTCTATCTTCCTTTGTCATTCCGGGGCGCGCAAAGCGAGAACCCGGAATCTCGATCAACAATCTCTGGATTCCGGGTTCGCCCTGCGGGCGCCCCGGAATGACGAATTGAAAGCTACCTGATCGGTTCGTGCACGGTGACGAGCTTGGTGCCGTCGGGGAACGTCGCCTCGACCTGGATGTCGTGGATCATCTCGGGGATGCCGGGCATCACCTGGTCGCGGGTGAGCACCTGCGCGCCCGACTGCATCAGCTCTGCGACGGTGCGGCCGTCGCGCGCGCCCTCGAGGATGTAATCGGAGATGATCGCGATCGCCTCGGGATGGTTGAGCTTGACGCCGCGATCCAGCCTGCGGCGCGCCACGATGGCGGCCATCGAGATCAGAAGCTTGTCCTTTTCGCGGGGAGACAGGTTCATGCGAAATCTCTTCGGTTCAACACTTCAATTCACCCGGTCGTCAATTCAGCCAGAGTCGCGGCAAGGCCGCACCGGTGCGCGCCAGCACGGCCATCATGTCGGCACGCAAACGCGCCGCATCTTGGGCACAGAACCGTGCCATTGCAAAGCCATTCCAGGCGGATATCCCGACCTCGCCGGCGAAAGAGTCCGACGCCTCGCGGAGGCGCTCGACCAATGCCTCGTCGCCCGGCACGATCAGGGCCGTGCCGATCGCCGCAGCGCCCCTCGCGACTGCCGACCGCGCCAATTTCGCACCGATATCGCCGTCCAGCCTGACGGTCTCCGCAAAGACAAGCTTGCCGCCACGGGAGAGCCGCCAGCGGTCGACAAATTCGCCCTGCTCCATGCGCTCGCCCATGGCCGTGCGGCCAAATACGACAATTTCACACAACAGCAGCGAGGCGGCTTCATCGAGCTCGATGTCGAAGCGGCGATGGACCCGCGCGCGGTTGAACAGGATCGTCTCCTGGGGCAGCCAGCCGAGATGGGCCCCAGCGCCAACCTTCAGGGAAATGCTGAGCTGCGCTGCGGCCCCCGGCGCGCGGTAGACCTTTTCCGCGGCCGCCGTGGTCAGCGTCAGGCGGGCAGAATCGATGGCCGAGATCTCGATGTCGAACCGGTCACCGCCAGCGACGCCGCCGGCCGTGTTCACGAACACGCCGGACAGGCCCTCATCCTCCGGCGAAGGAAAGCGCACACGGAGCGAGCCGGATTCATGCAAGGCGCCGCGTCGCGTCACGCCGTCGCGGGCGTGGACGTCGAAACGCACGGCACCGCGCGCGCGATTGGCTTCGAACACCGAAGATGTCGTCAAAGATGTGACCAAGGCGTCGCTGCGCATCCGTCTCCCCCAGCCGGCCGCGGCAGGATTTCGCTAGCCTACAGTGCCCCGACTTACAGCGCCATCTGGCGGCTAATCTCGCCTGGGTCGAGATTGGAGCGGTCGCAGGTGAACTTCACCGCACCACGATCCATCACCGCAAAGCTGTCGCCGAGCTCGCAGGCAAAGTCGAGATATTGTTCGACCAGCACGATGGCGATGTTGCCGAGGTTGCGCAAGTAAGAGATGGCGCGGCCGATGTCCTTGATGATCGAGGGCTGGATGCCCTCGGTCGGCTCGTCCAGCAGCAGCAGTTTTGGCCGCATCACCAGCGCGCGCCCGATCGCGAGCTGCTGCTGCTGGCCGCCGGAGAGGTCGCCGCCGCGCCGGCCGAGCATGGATTGCAGCACCGGAAACAGCGAGAACACATCGTCCGGAATGTTCTTGTCCTGACGCTTGAGCGGACCGAAGCCGGTCTTGAGATTTTCCTCGACCGTCAGCAGCGGAAAGATCTCGCGGCCCTGCGGCACAAAGCCGATCCCTTTGCGCGCCCGCTCATAGGGCTTCAGCCCGGTGATGTCGCTGCCGTCGAACAGGATCGCGCCCGAGGAGATCGGATACTGCCCGACCATGGCGCGCAGAAGCGACGTCTTGCCGACGCCGTTACGTCCGAGCACGCAGGTGACCTTGCCCGGCTCGGCCGCGATCGAGACGCCGCGCAGCGCCTGCGCCGCGCCGTAGAACAGGTTGATGTCCTTGACCTCAAGCATCGCTCAGCGTCCCAGATAGACTTCAATGACCCGCTCGTTGGACGAGACCTGGTCGATGGTTCCTTCGGCGAGCACGGTGCCTTCATGCAGGCAGGTGACCTTGACCCCGAGCTCGCGCACGAACGTCATGTCGTGCTCGACCACCATGACGGTGTGGGTCTTGTTGATCTCCTTGAGCAGCTCGGCGGTGAGGTGCGTTTCCACGTCGGTCATGCCGGCGACCGGCTCATCGACGAGGAGCAGCTTCGGGTCCTGCGCCAGCAGCATGCCGATCTCGAGCCATTGCTTCTGGCCGTGGCTGAGACTGCCGGCGAGGCGGTTGCGGGCGTCGGTGAGGCGGATCGTCTCCAGCACCTTGTCGATGCGCTCGGATTCGGCCCTGCTGCCGCGCCAGAACAGCGTGCCCTTGACGCTGTGGTCGACATTGAGCGCCAGCAGTAGATTGTCCTGAACCGTCTGGCTCTCGAACACCGTCGGCTTCTGAAATTTGCGGCCAATGCCGAGCTCGGCGATGCGGGTCTCGTCGAGACGCGTCAAATCGGTGACGCCATCGAACAGCACCGTGCCCTCGTCCGGCTTGGTCTTGCCGGTGATGATGTCCATCATCGTGGTCTTGCCGGCGCCGTTCGGACCGATGATGGCGCGCATTTCGCCGGGCGCAAGCGTCAGCGACAGGTTGTTGATGGCGTGGAAGCCGTCGAACGAGACGTGCACGCCGTCGAGATAGAGCATCGCGGAGGTCGCGCGGGTATCCATGACGTTCATGACCGCTACTCCGCCATCTTTGGTTCGGTGATGCCGTCTTCGGCCGCCGCGCTCGCAGTCGTCGCGGCCGGGCGCCTCTCCCTCGCCTGTTCCCGCCAGGCGCTGAAGGTACCGACGATGCCCTTGGGCAACAGCAGCGTCACCAGGATGAACAGCGCGCCCAGCATGAACAGCCAGTACGGCGCCAGCACGCCTGAGGTGAAGAACGTCTTGGCGTAGTTGACGACGATGGCACCGAGCGCAGCACCGACCAGCGTGCCGCGCCCACCGACCGCGACCCAGATCACCGCCTCGATCGAGTTGCCCGGCGCGAACTCGCTCGGATTGATGATGCCGACCTGCGGCACATAGAGCGCGCCGGCGACGCCGGCCATGCAGGCCGACAGCGTGAACACGAACAGCTTGTAGGATTCGACGCGGTAGCCGAGGAAGCGGCTGCGCGATTCCGCGTCGCGGATTGCAATCAACACCTTGCCGAGCTTGGAGGACACGACCGAGCGGCAGATCAGGAAGGCGAGGATCAACGCCAGACAGCTCAGCGCGAACAGTGCCGCGCGGGTGCCTTCGGCCTGGACATTGAAGCCCAGAATGTCCTTGAAGTCGGTCAGGCCGTTATTGCCGCCAAAACCAAAGTCGTTGCGGAAGAAGGCGAGCAGCAGCGCGTAGGTCATCGCCTGGGTGATGATCGACAGATACACGCCGGTGACGCGGGAGCGGAAGGCTAGCCAGCCGAAGCAGAAGGCGAGCAGGCCCGGCACGAACAGCACCATCAGCGCGGCGAACCAGAACATGTCGAAGCCGTACCAGGTCCAGGGCAGCTTCGAGTAGTTCAGGAACACCATGAAGTCGGGCAGGATCGGATTGCCGTAGACGCCGCGGGTACCGATCTGCCGCATCAGATACATGCCCATGGCGTAGCCGCCGAGCGCGAAGAAGGCGCCGTGGCCGAGCGAGAGAATGCCGCAATAGCCCCAGATCAGGTCGATCGAGAGCGCCAGGATGGCGTAGCAGACATATTTGCCCCACAGCGCGACCAGATAGGTCGGCACCTGCAGGAACGAGCCTGCAGGCAGCAGCAGGTTGGACAGCGGGATCAGCACGCCCAGCGCGGCAACAACCAACAGGAATATGGTCGCGCCGCGGTCCAGCGATCGCGTCAGCATGTGAGGGGTCATGCTTCCACCGCACGGCCCTTGAGCGCGAACAGGCCGCGCGGCCGCTTTTGAATGAACAGGATGATCAGGACCAGGATCGCGATCTTGCCGAGCACGGCGCCGGCGACCGGCTCCAGGAACTTGTTGGCGACGCCGAGCGTGAAGGCGCCGACCAGTGTGCCCCAGAGATTGCCGACCCCTCCGAACACCACGACCATGAAACTGTCGATGATGTAGCTCTGGCCGAGATTGGGACTGACATTGTCGATCTGCGACAGCGCAACGCCGGCGATGCCGGCAATGCCCGAGCCGAGCCCGAAGGTCAGCGCATCGACGCGAGACGTGGCGATGCCCATCGAGGCCGCCATGCGCCTGTTTTGCGTCACGGCACGCATCTCGAGGCCCAGCGCCGTGTAGCGCAGCATTGCGAGCAGGATCACGAATACCGCCAGCGTGAAGCACAGGATCCAGAGCCGGTTATAGGTGATGGTGATCTGGCCGAGCTCAAACGCACCGCTCATCCAGGAAGGATTGCCGACCTCGCGGTTGGTCGGACCGAACATGGTGCGCACCGCCTGCTGCAGCACCAGCGACAGGCCCCAGGTCGCGAGCAGCGTCTCCAGCGGCCGGCCATAGAGGAAGCGGATGATGCTGCGCTCGATCAGCACGCCGATGCCACCGGCGACGAGGAAGGCGAGCGGCACGGCGATCAGCAGCGAATAGTCGAACAAAGCGGGATAGCGTGTGCGGATCACCTCCTGCACCACGAAGGTGGTGTAGGCGCCGATCATCACCATCTCGCCATGGGCCATGTTGATGACGCCCATCACGCCGAAGGTGATGGCAAGCCCGATCGCGGCGAGCAGCAGCACCGAGCCGAGCGACAGCCCGTACCAGGCATTCTGCACCGAAGACCAGACCGCCAGCGAGCTCTGGATCGAGCCGATCGCACTCGTCGCAGCCTTTGCGACGGAGGCCGGCTGATCGGTGCCGATGTCGGAGAGCAGCGCCAGCGCGTCCTGATCGCCACGCGCCTTGATGGTCGCGACCGCCTCGAGCTTCTGCACTTCGGTCGCGTCGGACTTGAACAGCAGGATCGCCGCACGCGCTTCGCCGAGTGCGGTCTTGACCGATTTATTGGTTTCCTTGGCAAGCGCGCCTTCGACCGGATCCAGCGCGGTCTCTTCATGCGATTTGAATACGGATTGCGCGGCCTGCAGGCGCGCAACGAGATCGGGCGACTGCAGCGTCAGGCTGCCGAGCGCAGCATCGACGCTGCGGCGCAGACGGTTGTTGAGGCGGACGGCGCTGGCGCTGTCAGGCACGCTAGCGACGGCCTCGCCGGTCGCGGCGTCGATCGACTTGCCGTCGGTGCCGGTGACGTAAACTTTCTTGGTGTCAGGATCGGCCATGAGACGGCCGTCCTGGAGCGCGCTGATGATCGGAAAGGCGAGCTTGTTGCCGCTGCCTGCGACCACGCCGATTGCCTCATCCGTGTCGGAAAAATCGTCGTTTGCGAATTTGGCGACCGCATCCTCGAACGGACCGGCAAAGGCCGGCAGTGCGAACGCGATCAGAAACAGCGAAAGGACAAAGCTGCAGAAACGGGCGGACAATTTGGTTGGCACTGTGGATCACCCCGGCAGAAGTGGGGAGAAGACGGCGGAATAACCGTCTTCTCCCGTCGTGCAGTCGAACGTCAGATCCGGATCAGGAGCCGGAGCCGAGGCACTTGTTGGTCTTGGTGTTGAAGTTGCCGCACTTCTTGCCGACCCAGTCGCCGATCAGGTCCTTGGAGCCATCGAGCTCCTTCGACCAGGCGTCGCCCGCCACGAGACCCGGGGTCTTCCAGACCACGTCGAACTGGCCGTTGCCCTTGATCTCGCCGATGAACACCGGCTTGGTGATGTGGTGGTTCGGCAGCATCTTCGAGGTGCCACCAGTCAGGTTCGCAGCCTCGATGCCGGGAAGCGCGTCGATCACCTTGTCCGGATCGGTCGACTTCACCTTCTCGACGGCCTTGACCCACATGTTGAAGCCGATCACGTGGGCTTCCATCGGATCGTTGGTCGTGCGCTTCGGGTTTTTGGTGTAGGCCTGCCAGTCCTTGATGAACTTCTCGTTCGCCGGGGTCTTGATCGACTCGAAGTAGTTCCAGGCGGCGAGATGGCCGACCAGCGGCTTGGTATCGATGCCGGCGAGCTCTTCTTCACCCACCGAGAACGCGACCACCGGGATGTCCTTCGCCTTGATGCCCTGGTTGCCGAGCTCCTTGTAGAAGGGGACGTTGGCGTCGCCGTTGATGGTCGAGACCACCGCGGTCTTCTTGCCGGCCGAGCCGAACTTCTTGATGTCGGCCACGATCGTCTGCCAGTCGGAGTGACCGAACGGCGTGTAGTTGATCATGATGTCTTCCTGGGCGACACCCTTCGACTTCAGGTAGGCTTCCAGGATCTTGTTGGTGGTGCGCGGATAGACGTAGTCGGTGCCCGCGAGCACCCAGCGCTTCACCTTCTCTTCCTTCATCAGGTAGTCGACGGCAGGGATCGCCTGCTGGTTCGGCGCAGCACCGGTGTAGAACACGTTGCGCTCGGACTCTTCACCCTCGTACTGGACGGGGTAGAACAGGATGTTGTTGAGCTCCTTGAATACCGGGAGCACCGACTTGCGCGACACCGAGGTCCAGCAGCCGAACACGACCGCGACCTTGTCCTTGGTGATCAGCTCGCGCGCCTTTTCGGCGAACAGCGGCCAGTTCGAGGCGGGATCGACGACGACGGCCTCGAGCTTCTTGCCGAGCACGCCGCCCTTCTTGTTCTGCTCGTCGATGAGGAAGAGGATGGTGTCCTTCAGCGTGGTTTCGCTGATGGCCATGGTGCCGGAGAGGGAGTGCAGGACGCCGACCTTGATGGTGTCGTCCGCGGCCTTCGCGCCGGAAATGGACGCCAGACCGAGCAACAGTCCGGTGGTCGCGGCGAGCACGCCGCGGCGGCTAAATGATGCCGCTATATCGTGAATGGATTTGGTAGGCATGGATCTATCATCTCCCTGACGCAGACGTGAAAAACGCTGCGAAACGGCCCCACGGCCGCCTGCGATTAACGGAATCGCAAGAACCGTGCCATGGCTTGGGCACCTGCCAAGTGTTTGCTCAGTCTAGATAATTTTGCCGCAATCAAACTTTAGCCGCAGTCCGGCTGCTCAAAATTTGAGCGAATAAAATGTATGCTTATGCGGCAATCAGTCCATTTTTTGAGCAAGATAGGGCCGCTGGCTAAAATTCCGGCATAACTATTTTTGCACCGCAATCGACGCCAGTAGACGGTCCGCCTTGAAAGCGCCCCGTCAATGTTCCATATAGGTGACGAGATCGCTCGCGAATCGAGCGGTCGTTGCGAGCCGCGTGTTCTTAAGCCCCCTCCGGGCCTCTGGCTTGCCCCATATCATCCAAGCCATCCGACACCCCAAACACGCAGGTGTCTTCTCGACACCCTTATGCGCGCGCCCCGCTGATTGCGTCGGGCCGACCGCATTTGACATGGAAAGAACCCATCTTTTGACTTCGTTTCAGGACTTCGGCCTCGCCGAACCCATCGCACGTGCTCTCGCCGAAGAGAATTACGTCACCCCCACCCCCATCCAGGCCCAGACGATCCCGACGGCGCTGACCGGCCGCGATGTCGTCGGCATCGCCCAGACCGGCACCGGCAAGACCGCGTCCTTCGCGCTGCCAATCCTGCACCGCCTGCTCGAGAACCGCATCAAGCCGCAGCCCAAGACCTGCCGCGTGCTGGTGCTGTCGCCCACCCGCGAGCTTTCGGGGCAGATCCTCGACAGCTTCAACGCCTATGGCCGCCACATCCGCCTGTCCTCGACGCTCGCCATCGGCGGCGTGCCGATGGGCCGCCAGGTCCGCGCCCTGATGCAGGGCGTCGACGTGCTGGTTGCCACCCCAGGCCGCCTGCTCGACCTCGTGCAGAGCAACGGACTGAAGCTTGGCAGCGTCGAGTTCCTCGTGCTCGACGAAGCCGATCGCATGCTGGACATGGGCTTCATCAACGACATCCGCAAAATCGTTGCGAAACTCCCGATCAAGCGGCAGACGCTGTTCTTCTCCGCCACCATGCCGAAGGACATCGCCGAGCTCGCCGATTCCATGCTGCGTGATCCCGCGCGCGTCGCTGTGACCCCGGTCTCCTCGACTGCCGAGCGCATCAACCAGCGCATCATCCAGGTCGATTTCTCGGCCAAGGCCACCTTCCTGACCAAGCTGCTGAAGGACGAGCCGATCAACCGCGCGCTGGTCTTTACCCGCACCAAGCACGGCGCCGACAAGGTGGTGAAGACATTGGAGCGGGCCGGCATCCCCGCCAGCGCCATCCATGGCAACAAGTCGCAGAACCATCGCGAGCGCACGCTCGCGCAGTTCCGCTCCGGCGAAATCCGCACCCTGGTCGCCACCGACATCGCCGCTCGCGGCATCGACGTCGATGGCATCAGCCACGTCATCAACTACGACCTGCCCAACGTCCCGGAGACCTATGTGCACCGGATCGGCCGCACCGCGCGCGCCGGCGCCGACGGCACCGCGATCTCGCTGGTCGCCGGCGGCGAGGAACTCAGCTATCTCCGTGACATCGAACGGCTGATCAAGGTGGCGCTGCCGCGCGAGGATCTCCGCACAGATGCCGGCCGCCGCGACGCGGGCGCTCCTCCACCCCAGCAACAACGTCAGGGCCGGCCGGGCGGCCGCCCGGGCCAGCGTCCGCAAGGCGCACGGCATGGCGACGGACGGCGTAGCGATGAGAGACATGCCGACGGACGCCATCACAGCTCCGGCAAGCCGAGCGACGGGCGGCCCGGCGAAGGCCGTCACGGCGAGGCGCGGCATGTGGACGGAAGGCCCGGAAACGGCTCGAAGGGGTCCCGCCGTCGCCGCTCCGGTGGTAAGGTGCATTCTTCGCCAAACGAACGCCCGGAACAGCGTTCCGCGCATAGCGCGGGAGCGTCCGATGGGATACAAGGCGTGGCCTTTTTGCGCCGTGAGAGTCGGCCGAACGGCCACCCGAACCGCAAACCCCATTCGCACTAGCCGTCCACGACCTGGAGAAATTCATGGCTAAGGAAGAGCTGATCCAGTTCGAAGGACTGGTCACCGAAATCCTCCCCGACGCGCGCTACCGCGTGCAGCTCGACGCCGGGCACGAGATCGTCGCCTACACTGCCGGCAAGATGAAGAAGAACCGCATCAAGACGCTGGCGGGCGACCGCGTGACGGTGGAAATGTCGCCCTACGACCTCGAAAAGGGCCGGCTGATTTTCCGCCACAAGGACGAACGGCCGGCAACCGCCGGTGGACCGCCGCGCGGCGGCCCCCAGCGCGGCGGCCAGTTCCGCCGCCGCTGATCGGCCTCGCCCGCCTGGGCGCGGAATTAAAATGCTGACCTGTATGCTGATCCGCCGTGGACATCACGGCGGATCAAAAAATCGTGCACGTCCGGATTGTTTTGAGGCCTTGATTCCAATAAAATGAATTAATCGATTTTCGGCCGGACGACATTAGCATCCACCGGTACAGCCGGTTCAGACACGCTGACGACCCTTCCAAAAATTCGATCTAACCTGCCTGCGTGAGCGGGCTCGACCATTGTGTATCTGAGAAGGGACTACCCCCGTGAGCATGGGAACCGTGAAGTGGTTTAACGCGACCAAGGGCTATGGCTTCATCCAGCCCGACGACGGCGGCAAGGACGTGTTCGTTCACATCAGCGCCGTCGAGCGTGCCGGCCTCGGCTCGCTGCGCGAAGGCCAGAAGGTCTCCTACGAGATCGTCGCCGATCGCCGGTCCGGCAAGTCGGCTGCCGACAATCTCCGCGATGCAGGCTGACATCCAACGCGTGCCCTGAGGGGCGCGCTACCGGATCAGCTTGAACGCAAGCAAACAACGGAAAAGGCCGTGCGGACTGCACGGCCTTTTTTCATGCCCGAAGAACAGATGAGCTCAATAGGTCGTGCAGGACGTGTCCGGGCTGTAATAGACGCAGGCGGACCGCCGCGGGCGCGTGTAGGCGACGTCGCTCAGGGTGATCAAATTCTTGAGCACGTAGCCGACCGACGGCGTGTAGGTGTAGCTGACCTCGCCGAAGATCAGATAGGTGCCGGCGATCGCGAGTGTCGTGGGAATCGAGACGGTGAATCTCTGCGCCCGCGGAGCCGACCCCTTGCTCCACTGCACATGCGCCGTCTGCGTCGAATCCACGTACAGTTCGGTGATCGTCGCGGACACGGGAGTCGCGTCATAAGGCGTCATGATAGCGGTCGAGGCCGCGAAGAAATTGGTCATGTCGGTGTCGGCGACAGTCGTCGACTGCGAGGTGAGGTCCGACAGCGTCCGCGCCATCAGCGTCACCTTGCGATCGATCGCTATGGCTGACGAGAATTCGACGGTACCGAAGAGCATTACCAGCATCAGCGGAACGATCACCGCGAATTCGGTCGCGGCAAGACCTCTGCCGTCGACCAGGAATTCGTACGCGGAGAAGCGGGCCGTCCGCCAGAATCCTGCAATCGCCCGCATCGCCCTGCCCGATCCGTTGTCCTAGTAAGGCTCGTTCTTGAACGCGGCGGTTGCCACGAGCAGCCGCTTCTTCGTGCCGCCGCAGCCGATGTTGTAGCTGAGCCCGGTCACGAACAGCGGCCACTGATAGAACAGCCGGACCACCACGATATCGCCGGCGTTGCCGGCGCTGTAGCTCATGTTGGTGTCGAAATTGCACGCCGCATCGAGATGCGTCGGCAGCGTTACCGCCGAGAAGGACGAGGAGCTCGTGACGTCGACATACAGGCTGTTGCAGTCGAACAGCGCCGGGATCTGGCTGCAGACGTAGGTCTTGAACGTCGCCTGCGTGCAAGGCGAAGCGACGCCGCTCACCGCGCAGGCGCCACCGAACCCGACTGCGCCTGACCGGTCAGCACCACGCGCGCGGAATTCTGCGTGATGGTCTCGAGCACTTGGCTCGAGAAGAACACCAGCGCCGCCTCGATGATGGCAAACAGCAGCCCGAAGAAGATCGGTGCGATCAGCGCGAACTCGACCGCCGCCGATCCACCGCGGTTGCCGCGAAACCGTCGCAGTGCAGTCCGGAACGCGAATCTCGAAGCTACGGGCGATGGCATCGCGTTGAATTCCCCGGCGGCAGCGATCAACCGCTTCGATCAATATCGGAAGCTGATTGTCTAAATGTTTCTGATATTCGAGCCGAACGGGACCGGGTCGTTAACATCTGGTTAACCACGCCGGGAGCGCGGAGAGGGGGAAAGCAGAAAGTACGTCGCCGACGACGGCGGGCGGGACCGGATGGTCCCGTCCGTGGTGTCAGTCGCCGTATTAGGTCGTCTTGTTAATTTGTCTTGGCAGCCGCAGCCGCGCTGGCGTTTCCGCTGGCATTGCTGCTCAGCGTGCCGGCCTGGTTCATCGTGGTGTTGAAGTATTGGTCGCTGTCGCCGAGCGTGACGCGGCGCTGGCAGAGCGGCATGCAGCTATAGGACTCCCGCTCGATCCCGCGATAGACGGTGACGAGCCGGTCGCTCGGGCCTTCGACCTGGATCTGCCGGTCGACCAAGATCTCGCCGCCGCGATCGAGGGCGATGAAGTTGGTGGCGCCGTAACCCTTACCGGTTACCACGATCATCCCGCCAGCCTGCAGCGTCACGTCGGCGATCAGGGGATTGCCGACCACGATCGTGGCGACCTTGCCGGGCAAGCGCACCAGCTTGGCCTGGTCGACATTGACGGCGATGGTGTCGACGGTGGGCTCGGCGAGGCCGATCGCCGGCGATGCCAGCATCGCAGCCGCAGCCAGGAAACAGACGCGCGCATGGCGGCGCAGAAACTCTTTACGCATACTCTTACCCCGGGACGTCACAAACCGGCAGAATCGATCAGAGAGCGGAGCCGGCGCCCGACCCGGTTAACCTGCCTGTAATTCGTGAACGTTCCGCAAATTCGCCGACTATTGTTCTAACGGACTTGCGTTTTATCGCCAGCCTAGTGGCGGAACGGATAGGCGAGCTGGCCGGCGATCTCCTTCGGCATGGTCGCTTCGTCCTTGCCATAATCCTGCGGGAGCTCGCCCTTCGGCATGCGGAAGGTGCCGAACAGCACGTCCCAGATCGGGAAGGTGCCGGCAAAATTAGTGTCACCGCCCTCTTCGAGCGCCGTATGGTGCCAGCGGTGGAACACCGGCGTCGCCAGCACGTATCGGAACGGACCGAAGGTCCAGTTCAGATTGGCGTGCACGAAGGCCGAGTGGAAGGTCGTGAACGGGCCGACCCAGATCATCACGTTCGGCGATATGCCGGCCATCAGCAGCACAACGTCGACGCCGATCGTTCCGAGCATCAGATTCACCGGATGAAAGCGGGCCGCCGAAATCCAGCTGATTTCTTCCGAGGAGTGGTGGATCGCATGGTATTTCCAGAACCCACCGTCATGAAACAGCCGGTGCAGCCAGTACAGCATGAAGTCGGACGCGACCAGGAACAGCACGCCCTGCAGCCAGAGCGGCAGTTGCGACAGCGGGCCGTGGCCGTTGTCGTAGAAGGCGATCAGTTCGTCCGCATCGTGGATGTTGAAGACGACGCCGGCGGTGACGATCAGGAGACCAATCCGCATAGTGCGGGCGAACACCGGAACGAAGAACCAGTAGCAGATATCGGTCACGATCTCGCGCTTGCGCCACCATGCCGGACCGGGATTGCACGCCCAGAAATGCTCGAGCACCGTGAAGACCACCGCGAGCATGAAGGTGACCGGGATCACCTTCTCTATGGTCTCGCCGAGCATCAAGGCGACTTGCATGGGCAGGCTCGACATCATCGCGTCTCTTCCGGGCTGCTGATCCACTTATGACTACGCCGCGAAATTTAAAGGAGGGTGAAGTTGACGCCGCGTTCGGAACTGGAACGAATTACAGCGAGCGCCTTAAGGTGAAATTCACTCTGGCCAAAAGCATCGCGCACGCGACGGGTTTGAGCGATTGAATTAACCCCGCCGAAAGAGCTCGGCTCACATGGTCGGTGCGTCAAGACAGCGCCGAACGAGGCGACCTCAACCAGATGGAGTTTAGTTCATGAAGAACCTGATTGCGCGTTTCGCCAAGGATGAATCCGGCGCCACCGCCATCGAATACGGTCTGATCGCCGCCGGCATCGCGCTGGCCATCATCACCGTCGTCAACAACCTCGGCAGCACGCTGAACACCAAGTTCGGCTCGATCAGCACCTCGCTGAAGTAAGCCGAGCGACGAACGACGGCAAAAGCCCCGGTCTTCCGGGGCCTTTGTTTTTTAAGGACACGGCGAGTTCCAGTGGCGTTGCGTAAACACAGAACCGATGCCGCAATTGCGGCGACCGAGACGGGCACGGCGCGCGGCGATGCCTCGGCCTATTGGGTCTGCCTTGCACTGCTGCTCGCCACGGTCATGCTGGCGATGCGCGTCGCCAGCATATGGTGAGACCGCCGGCACGCGGTTGTCGTTCCGAGGCTTCCGCGCCTGTTGTCGGTTTGTTTAACACTGCCTTTTAGCATGCGCCGACGCCCGATCCGGCGAAGGACCCAGGCCTCCAGACGCAGCCCATGACACTCGACCTCGCGCGCCTCCTGCTCTTCCCGGCCCTGATGGCGTTCGCGGCCGCCAGCGATCTTTTCACGATGACGATCTCGAACCGGGTGTCGCTGACGCTGGTCGCGGGCTTCTTCATGCTCGCCTTCGCCGGTGGCATGGCACCTTACGAGATGCTGAGCCATGTCGGCGCCGGCGCGCTGCTCCTCGTCGTGGCGTTTACCTGCTTTGCGTTGGGCTGGATGGGCGGGGGCGATGCCAAGGTCGCAGCTGCCGTGGCGCTGTGGTTCGGCTTCGCCCAATTGATGGACTTCCTGCTCTACGCCTCGCTGTTCGGCGGGGCGCTGACACTGCTCCTGCTTCAGTTCCGGCAATGGCCACTCCCTTACGGACTTGCCGGCCAGGCCTGGCTCGCACGGCTCCACGACAAGCAGACCGGCATTCCCTACGGCATCGCGCTCGCGCTTGGCGCGCTGTTGGTCTACCCCGAGACCGAATGGGTGAGAGCGATCGACCTCGCTCACCTCGCACTGCGCTGAACGCCGCGATAACCCGGCGTTAAGGCGATTTAGATACGCCTCATTAACCATGCTTTGACGAATAGCTGGTCAACTGCCGATTACGGCGGCGGCAGCGTCGCAGCGTTTTGTGGAAAGTGAAGCGTATGAATAGGGCACGCATAGTCGTCCTGACGGTCGCCATCTGCGCCGGCGGCATCGCTGCGTACCTGGCGAGCGGCTCGGACTCTGCCCCGCCTCCGGCGGCTCCGGTCGCGCAGCTTCCCACCACCGACGTATTGGTCGCCAAGAACGACATCGGCCTCGGACAGACCCTGAAGCCGGACGACGTGCAGTGGCAGACTTGGCCGACGGCGACCGCCAGCGCCACTTTCATTCGCCGCAACGAGCGCCCCGACGGCGCGACCCAAGTCACTGGTTCGATTGCGCGCGCCCCTTTCATCCAGGGTGAACCGATCCGCGACCAGAAGCTGGTCAAAGCCGATGGTTCCGGCTTCATGGCTGCGATCCTGCCGACCGGCATGCGCGCCATCTCGACCGAAATCTCACCGGAGACCGGCGCCGGCGGCTTCATCCTGCCCAACGATCGCGTTGACGTGCTGCTCACGCGCCGCCTCAAGAACCCGGACCCGGGCGGACAGGACATCGTCACGTCCGAGATCCTCCTGACCAATGTCCGCGTGCTGGCCATTGACCAGGCGCCGAAGGAGAAAGACGGCCAGAACGCGGTGGTCGGCAAGACCGTGACCCTGGAACTCGATTCCGCGCAGACCAAGGTGCTGTCCTCCGGACGCCAGGCCGGGACACTGTCGCTGGCGCTGCGCAGCATTGCCGACGTCAAGACGACCGAGATCACGCTTGATGAATCCGCGCAGCAGCGCGACGGCGTTTCGATCATTCGCTACGGCATTCAAAGTCAGGCTGCGAAGGCACGATGAGGACAGTCGATATGAAATGCAGGGCAAATCTGGCGACGATGCGGACCTCCATGGTCCGCGCCCTGTCGTTCTCGGCCGCTCTCGCGCTGACGCTCAACCCCGCGCTGACGCCCGTGATCGCCGCGGACTACCGTCCGGCGGCACAGGTTGCGGCCGATGACCAGATGAACGCGCGCTTCCTTTCGCTCGGCGTCGGCAAGTCGATCGTGATCGACCTGCCCCGCGACATCAAGGACGTGCTCGTCGCTGATCCCAAGATCGCCAATGCGGTGGTCCGCTCGTCCCAGCGCGCCTACATCATCGGCGCCACGGTCGGCCAGACCAACATCGTGTTCTTCGATTCCGCCGGTCAGCAGATCGCCGCCTATGACATCGCGGTCAAGCGCGACCTTAACGGCGTACGCGCAGCGCTGAAGCAGATCCTGCCCAATTCCGACATCCAGATCGACGGCCTCGGCGACGGCGTGGTCCTGAGCGGCTCCGCGGCCAACCCGGTCGAAGCACAGCAGGCCAACGACCTCGCCGCGCGCCTTGCCGGGGGCGCCGACAAGGTGGTGAACTCAATCATTGTCCGCGGCCGCGACCAAGTCATGCTGAAGGTGACCGTTGCGGAAGTCGCGCGAACCATCGTCAAGCAGCTCGGCATCGATCTCACCGCGAACCTCAACTACGGCACCTCGGTGGTGAGCTTCACCAACTCGAACCCGTTCACCGCGCTTGGCCACAATCTCGTGGACGGCAACAGCCTGAGCGCAAAGTTCGGCGGAGGCCCCTCCGTGCAGGCCACCCTGCGTGCGATGGAAACCGCAGGCGTGATCCGTACGCTGGCCGAGCCGAACCTGACCGCGATCTCCGGCGAGTCCGCGACGTTCATCGCCGGCGGCGAATTCCCGGTGCCGGCAGGCTATGCTTGCGATCCCACCACGCATGTCTGTACCACCCAGATCAGCTTCAAGAAGTTCGGCATCTCGCTCAATTTCACGCCCGTGGTGCTGACCGAAGGCAAGATCAGCCTGCGGGTGATGACCGAGGTGTCGGAACTCTCCAACGACAACGCGATCACGCTGTCGCAGGCCGTCACCTCGACCTCGGTGAACTCGGTGACCGTCCCCTCGATCAGGACCCGCCGCGCCGAGACCTCGCTCGAAATTCCCTCCGGCGGCGCCATGGCGATGGCCGGCCTGATTCAGCAGCAGACCAAGCAGGCGGTCAGCGGATTGCCCGGTTTGATGCAGCTGCCAATTCTCGGCACGCTGTTCCGCAGCCGCGACTTCGTCAACAACTCGACCGAGCTGGTCGTGATCGTGACGCCCTACATCGTGCGCGCGACGTCGCCAAAAGACCTCTCGCGGCCGGATGACGGTTTCTCGGCGCCAGCCGATCCGCAGGCCGAGTTGATCGGCAATATCAACCGCATCTATGGCGTGCCGGGCCGGACCGAGCCGGCCAAGAACTACCGCGGCACTTACGGCTTCATCACCGACTGAGGCGGAACGGGGACTTAAGTCATGATCACAACACGACCCCAGAACCGCCGCCGCACCGCCGGCCTCGGCGGCGTGCTCGTCGGTATCGCGCTTGCGCTCGGCGGCTGCCAGCATGACGAGGTGGCAACGGCGTCCATTCCCGACGACTACAAGCAACGTCACCCTATCGCGATCGAGGAGCAGAACCGCTCGATCGTCGTTTTCGTCGGTCACGCCCGCGGCGGCTTGACCGCGGCCCAGCGCGCCGACGTGATGGGCCTGGCGTCGACCTGGATGCACGAGGGTACCGGCGCCATTCATATCGACGTGCCCACGGGAACGCCCAATGCGCGCCCGGTCGCAGAATCCATGCGTGAGATTCAGGCGATGCTGGCGGCCGGGGGCGTCCCCCCGCGCGGCATCATCGCCCGCCCCTACCAGCCCGAAGACAAGCGCTTCCTGCCGCCGATCCGACTGACTTATTCGAAGGTTGCGGCGGTCGCAGGCCCGTGTGGCCTTTGGCCAGAGGACATCGGCCCCTCGATGAAGAACAAGAGCTGGTTCGAGAACAAGGACTATTACAATTTCGGCTGCGCCTATCAGCGCAACATGGCGGCCATGGTCGACAATCCGTCGGACCTCGAGCAGCCGCGGCCTGAAACTCCTGTTTACACCGCGCGACGCACTGCCGCCTTCGAGAAATACCGCAAGGGCACGCCGACGGCGATCTCCTATCCCGAGGCCGAAAAGGCCAAACTCAGCGACACCGGCAAATGATCAACTACGCGCGCCAGACTCAGGAAGAGCAGCCGGAGATCCCACCGCCGGTCGAGGAGCATATTGCGCCTGCGCCGCGCGTCTCGGTCCAGGCCTTTTGCGAAACCGTCGAGACCGCCGCAGCCGTGCAATCGGCCGGCGAGGATCGCCGCCTCGGCAAGGCCCATCTGAAGATCCAGATGGGCGGTATGGCGGCTGCAATCGAAGCTTACCGCTCGGCACCCACGCCGAATGTAATTGTGCTCGAGAGCGACGCCCGCAACGATCTGTTGGCCGGGCTGGACCAGCTCGCCACCGTCTGCGACGCCGGTACCCGCGTCGTCGTCATCGGCCGCATCAACGACGTCATGCTCTATCGCGAGCTGGTGCGCCGCGGCGTCAGCGACTACGTGCTCGCGCCGGTCGGCGCGATCGACGTCGTGCGCTCGATCTGCAATCTGTTCTCGGCGCCGGAAGCCAAGGCGGTCGGCCGCATCATCGCCGTGGTCGGCGCCAAGGGCGGCGTCGGCGCCTCCACCATTTCCCACAACGTCGCCTGGGCCATCGCTCGCGACCTCGCGATGGACGCCGTGGTCGCCGATCTCGACCTTGCTTTCGGCACAGCCGGGCTCGACTATAACCAGGATCCGCCGCAGGGCATCGCGGATGCCGTGTTCTCGCCGGATCGCGTCGATACCGCCTTCATCGACCGCCTGCTGTCGAAATGCACGGACCATCTCAGCCTGCTGGCGGCGCCGGCGACGCTCGACCGGGTCTATGATTTCGGCACCGACGCTTTCGACGCCGTGTTCGACACGCTGCGCTCGACCATGCCCTGCATCGTGCTGGACATCCCGCATCAATGGTCGGGCTGGACCAAGCGCGCCCTCATCGGCGCCGATGACATCCTGATCGTGGCGGCGCCCGATCTCGCCAATCTGCGCAATACCAAGAACCTGTTCGATCTCTTGAAGGCCGCCCGTCCCAACGACCGCCCGCCGCTGTACTGCCTCAACCAGGTCGGCGTTCCCAAGCGGCCGGAGATCGCCGCCACCGAATTCGCCAAGGCGATCGAGAGCCAGCCGGTCGTCTCGATCCCGTTCGAGCCGCAAATCTTCGGCGCAGCCGCCAACAACGGCCAGATGATCGCGGAAATCTCCGCGAACCATAAGTCTATCGAGATGTTCCTCCAGATCGCCCAGCGCCTGACCGGCCGGAGCGAGACGAAGAAACAAAAGTCGTCCTTGCTTTCACCGCTGATTGAGAAGTTGCGGGGAAGATAAGCCGCCGCATGGAGTTGTTAAGTGTTCGGTAAGCGTAGCGGAACAGACACCGACTTTCGGGCTCCCAAGCCCGGCGCCGTGTCGCCAGAGCCTGCCTCGGCTCCGGCGCCGACGGTGTCGCGCGCGCCGCCCCCGCCGGTGGTCGCGTCCCCGCCGCTCGCCCCCTCCCGGCCTCCGCCGGTGATGGAAACCCGCCGCTCGGACAATTATTACGAAGTCAAGGCGACCATCTTTGGCGCGCTGATCGAGGCCATCGACCTCGCCCAGCTCGCCAAGCTCGATTCCGAATCGGCGCGTGAGGAAATCCGCGACATCGTCAACGAGATCATCGCGATCAAGAACATCGTGATGTCGATCGCCGAACAGGAAGAGCTGCTCGACGACATCTGCAACGACGTGCTCGGCTACGGCCCGCTCGAGCCGCTGCTCGCCCGCGACGACATCGCCGACATCATGGTGAACGGCGCCGGTACGGTCTTCATCGAAGTCAGCGGCAAGATCCAGCGGACCGGTATCCGCTTCCGCGACAACCAGCAGCTCCTCAACATCTGCCAACGCATCGTCAGCCAGGTCGGCCGGCGCGTCGACGAATCCTCGCCGATCTGCGACGCGCGCCTTGCCGACGGCTCCCGCGTCAACGCCATCGTGCCGCCGCTCGCAATCGACGGCCCCGCGCTCACCATCCGCAAGTTCAAGAAGGACAAGCTGACGCTGGATCAGCTGGTCAAATTCGGCGCGATCTCGCCTGAGGGCGCGGAGATCCTCCAGATCATCGGGCGCGTCCGCTGCAACGTGCTGATCTCGGGCGGTACCGGCTCGGGCAAGACCACCCTGCTCAACTGTCTCACCAACTACATCGAGCATGACGAGCGCGTCATCACCTGCGAGGACGCGGCCGAACTGCAACTGCAGCAGCCCCATGTGGTGCGGCTCGAAACCCGCCCGCCCAACATCGAGGGCGAAGGCCAGGTCACGATGCGTGAGCTGGTGCGAAACTGCCTGCGTATGCGGCCCGAACGCATCATCGTCGGCGAAGTCCGCGGCCCGGAGGCCTTCGACCTCCTCCAGGCCATGAACACCGGCCACGACGGCTCGATGGGAACGCTGCACGCCAACAATCCCCGCGAAGCGCTGTCACGCTGCGAATCCATGATCACGATGGGCGGCTTTTCGCTGCCGTCGCGGACGATCCGCGAGATGATCTGCGCCTCGATCGACGTCATCGTCCAGGCCGCGCGTCTGCGCGACGGCTCGCGCCGCATCACCCACATCACCGAGGTGATGGGCATGGAAGGCGACACCATCATCACCCAGGACATCTTCCTCTACGACCTGATCGGCGAGGACGCCAACGGCAAGATCATTGGCCAGCATCGCTCGACCGGCATTGGTCGCCCGAAATTCTGGGAACGCGCCCGCTACTACGGCGAAGAGAAACGCCTTGCCGCTGCGCTCGACGCCGCGGAAAAGAAACCGAACACGTGAGCAGGCCGGCGCAGCCATGAACATTCAGGTCCTCGCCCTCGCCTTCCTCGCCACCGCCGCTGTCGGCGGCATCGCCTGGGTCTTCCTCTATCCGCTGCTGTCTGGCGAGCGAAAGGCCGAAGGTCGGCGCGCCTCGATCGCGCGCGCCGATGCGCCCGCTGCCAAGCAGGCGGAGAAGAGCCAGCGCTCACGCCGCGAGCAGGTCGAGAGCTCGCTCAAGGACCTCGAGGCGAGGCGGGCGCAGGAGAAGAGCGTCCCGCTCAACATTCGCCTGTCGCAGGCGGGGCTCGACTGGACCACACAGAAATTCTGGATCGTATCCGGCGTCGTGGCGGGTGTGTTTTTCTTCGGCGCGCTGTTTGGTGGCGGCGGCCTGCTCGGCGCGGCCGGACTTGCCTTTGCCGGCGGCTTGGGCCTGCCGCGCTGGGCGCTGGGCTTCCTGAAGAAGCGTCGCGAGAACAAGTTCCTGGCGGCGCTTCCCGACGCCGTCGACGTCATCGTCCGCGGCATCAAGGCCGGACTGCCGCTGTTCGAGTCCATCAAGGTCGTCGCGGCTGACGCGCCGGAGCCGCTACGCAGCGAGTTCCTGGCCATCATCGAGACACAGGCGATCGGCATGCCGCTCGGCGAGGCCTGCTCGCGGCTCTACGATCGCATGCCGCTGCCGGAGGCCAACTTCTTCGGCATCGTGGTGTCGATCCAGCAGAAGTCGGGCGGCAACCTCTCCGAAGCGCTGGGCAACCTCTCCAAGGTGCTGCGCGACCGCAAGAAGATGAAGGAAAAGATCCAGGCGATGTCGATGGAGGCCAAGGCCTCGGCCGGCATCATCGGCTCGCTGCCGCCGATCGTGATGTTCCTCGTCTACCTCACGACCCCCGGTTACATCTCCCTGCTGTGGACCCATCCCACCGGCCAGCTCATGCTGGTCGGCTGCGTCGTCTGGATGTCTGTCGGCATCATGGTGATGAAGAAGATGATCAACTTCGATTTCTAACGGTGCCGCATGGTCGAGTTCCTCGTTACGAAACTGCATGACGCCCACTTCATGACCATGCTCCTGGCAGCCATCGCTGCCAGCGCCACCGTTTACACGCTGGTGATGCCGATGTTCGCCGGCGAGGGCCTTGCCAAGCGCATGAAGGCGGTGGCGAGCGAACGCGAGCGCATCCGGCAGCGCGAGCGCGAACGCCTCAACAAGAGCGAGAAGGTCTCGCTACGCCAGACCCCCAAGCAGCTCGTCTCGAAGGTGGTCGAGGATTTCAATCTCACCAAATGGCTGGCGCAGGAGGCCGCGCGCGACAAGCTGATCATGGCCGGCTATCGCGGCCATGCGCCCTATGTCACGTTCCTGTTCGCCCGCCTGGTCGCCCCTATCGTGCTGTTCGTCGGCTCGATCGTCTATGTCTTCCTGATCGCCCATATGGACCGCCCGATGCCGATCAAGATCGGCATCTGCGTCGGCGCGGCCTATCTCGGCCTCCAGGCGCCAATGCTGTTCCTGAAGAATGCGATCTCCAAGCGCCAGCTCTCGATCAAGCGCGCCTTTCCCGATGCGCTCGACCTGCTGCTGATCTGTATCGAATCCGGCATGTCGGTGGAAATGGCGTTTCGCAAGGTCGCCACCGAAATCGTGGGCCAGTCGATCGCGCTGTCCGAGGAGTTCACCCTGACCACGGCCGAGCTGTCCTATTTGCAGGACCGCAAGGTCGCCTACGAAAACCTGGCCAAGCGCACCGGGCTGGAAGGCGTCAAGTCGGTCTGTCTGGCGCTTCAGCAGGCGGAACGCTACGGCACCCCGCTCGGGCAATCCCTGCGCGTCATGGCGCAGGAAAACCGCGACATGCGCATGAACGAAGCCGAGAAGAAGGCCGCCGCGCTGCCGCCGAAACTGACGGTGCCGATGATCCTGTTCTTCCTGCCGGTGCTGTTCGTCGTCATTCTCGGACCGACCGGCATCAAGATCTCCGAATTGCACTGACGCGGAAACAAAACTGCGAAAACAACCCCATGCACAGTAGCCGGCCAATCGCCGGCTCGGTGGCATGCGGGTTGCGGCAAACGTCTGAATTATCGGATGAAATTCACATCATCGCGCCAAAGGCGGCGAATCAGCCGGGCTGGCTGAGGGAAGCGACCGGCGTCCGCTTCGGCGCGCCGCGCGGATTGTCGTTGCGCCTCAGCATCTCCTTCAGATAGGCGACATTGGCCGCGGCCTGGTCCGGCGGCAGGTCCGCCTTCACGATGGTCTCGGCTTCCGCGAAGCGGCCCTGGAGGCCGACCACCAGGCCGAGATTCTGCCGCACCCGCGAACTCGCCCGCGGCGAGGCATAAGCCTGCCGCAGCGCCTCCTCCGCCTTGGGCAGATCGCGCGACAGCATGTAGGACAGGCCGAGATTGGAGAGCACGCCGGGATCGTCAGGCGCGATTTTGAGCGCGCTCGCATAATAGGCGCGCGCCTCGTCGTGACGGCCCAGCTGGTCGAGGCAGGTGCCCTGCACCGAGAGCAGGCGCCAGTCCGGATTGTCGGGCGAATGTGCCTTCGACAGCACGTCGAAGGCCTGCTGGAAATTGCCGACGTCGGAGAGCGCGCGACCGTATTGCGCCAGCAGCGCCTTGTTGCCGGGATTGGCGAGAGTCGCCTGTTCCAGCACGGCCGCGGCCTGGGCGTGCTGGCCGTTGGCGCGCAGCGCCTGGCCATAGGCCAGCGCCGTGTCGGCATCCTTCGGATTGGCACGATAGCGCTCGCCATAGACCTCGACGGCGCGCGCAGGATCGGCCGGCGCAGCAGCCTCCGCCTTCGGCCCGATCGAGCCGGTGACGTCGGAAAGCTTGGACATTGCCGTGCAGCCGCCGAGGCTGGCGGCCACCAGCGCGATCAGCGAGGCTGACGCAAGAAGCCGGACAGGACGGAACCGTTGACGCATGACGCCTTGACTCTCGAGCGGATTGATCGAGCCGAACGCGCCAGCAATAGACTGTTAACCCTAATGGCCGGTTAACGCGGTATGCTGGCCTGCGGCGGCGCCTCACCGCCGAGGTCCAGATCGAGACCGAGCAGCTTCACCTGGTCGTTCAAGCTCCGCAGCACTTGCAGCCGCTGCCGCGCCCTCTCCTCGACGTCGCCATCCTCGCGCGGCAGCGCCGGCCATCGGCGCTTGAGGTCATCACGATTGATCAGCCTGACGGCCCGGAGCTCGTCGAGCGTGGCGGGGTCGATGTCGAGCATGTCGGCGGATAATCCGATCAGTTCGCGAAGCAAAGCTCTGGCTTCTGCCAGCGCCGCGACATGGCGCCTCTGGACAGACCTGTCGAGCTTGCGATCGAGGTCGGCCAAGGCATGGGACGTCACGAGGTAGGTATAGAGACAATCCGTCCAGCCCTGCCCTCCGTCATCATAGAAGGCAGAGCGCGACAGCAATCGGCGTGCGAGCAGCAGAACCTGATCCCAATCCAGCGACGCCCACGAGGCAATCTCGATCGCCGACTGAATGGCGGGGTCTCGGGACAGATCTCGCCCGACCGGAAGGCTGATGAGCCCATCCGGCATGTTCGAATCGAGCGGGCTGAAGGCGCTATCGTTGCGCGGCCGCGAATAGCGGGCGATCGAGATCAGGTAGTCGGGCCGGTCCGCCGCGGGCGCCGCGCCGAAATGGATGATGTTGAAGCCGGCATCGTCGCCACCCTGCCCGGTCGAGGACGGACAGGACAGCACGTAGATCGTGCGCCAGAAATCCTCGCTGCCCCTTCGCGTCGCACGCGGATCGGGAATCGAATAGCGGGTAAGCCCCTCGACATGCCGGTGCCCGTGCAGCACCATGGTGACATTGAGCGAGGTCGCCGCTTCGAGAAAGGTGGCGGGCGCTGCGAGATACATCAGCGGCTCGTCGGCGGCACCGAGGAACCGTTTGCCTTCGCCGGTCGCCTGCGGCAGCGGATGATGATGCAGCGCCAGCACACGGACCAGGTTCTCCGTCGGCTCTGAATAATCCGCCCGCCCGGCTGAACCGACGGTCCCCGCGAGCTCGACGCTGAGCCTAGCAGACCGTGCGACCATCGCATGATAGGCCTGCTCGTCGACATGGCCGCTCGCGAGCGCCGTCAGGCTGGCGCTGTTGGAATCGAGCAGCATCAGGTCGAGACCAGCCTGACGGTAATAGACGCTCTTCGAGGTTCGCGGCAGATGCAGATAGTCGTAGGCATCGTGCCGGCCGCCCGGCTTACTCGGACGCTTGGCGTCGTGATTGCCGGCAACGGCCTGGATGTCGGTGAACAGGCCGCTCTGCCGGAACGACGCGATGACAGCGACCGCCTCCTCGAGCGAACGCGGCGTCGGATCATTCACGATGTCCCCCGTGATCAGCAGGACCCGATCAGGCACATCCATAAAGCGCGCCATCCGCTCGCGCATGGCGGCGGTGAGCGCCTCGATTGTCGGAAGCAGCCGGCCTGACCCGTCCAGGTGCAGGTCGGAGATCTGCGCAATGACAAACGATCTATTCATACTGCGCCGCTCAATGCGAATGCTGCGTCGCCCAAACGATTGAGAGAAATGCCTACGACGAAGAGCTCAGTCAGGTCACAACCCGGATCGGTATCATCAGGAATTCAACGGCGCTGTTGCGCTCGGTACGTGCAGAAACGCATCACACAACCTAAAAAGTATTTGTCAATAATGCCACAACCGAAACGCTAGTAAAGCCCTGCGGCAACGCACGCATGAACCGCGGTTCTCGACCAAGATACGAGCGCCGGCCGCGGATTGTTTCGGGAAGCTCGATCAATATTCGATGGCGAGACGCTTGCGGATCTCGTCAATGCGTTTGTCGAGCGCGTCGAATCGCGCGTGGACCGAGCGATCGTGGAGATAGAAGACGTAGCCGCCGGCGAGGAATGCGAAGACCCAATGGTGATGCTCGACATAGCCGAAGACGGCCTCGATGGCCTGGCCAATGAATGTGATCCCGCTCCACACAAATTCCATCGCAATTCCTCCCGGCACGCATTGTCGTCGGTCATGGGCGTTCTCTGCGCCCCTGATGACCTGCTTGGCGACCACTGCCGGAACCTAGCATGGGTCTTTCTCTGCGAGTAGCGGCTCGCTGAACGGTGACCGCAAAGCCGATTGCAGCCACCGCAAAACTCTGCGAAGTCTCCTCCAACCGAATGACCTGCGGACCCGCCAATGCCTTCCGTCTTCGAGACGTCCTCGACCGCCACCCCAATCACCTTCGTCACCAAATCGAGCTGGGAAGCCGTGCGCGAGACGCTACCGCCGGCGCAGCGCCAGTTCGCCGTTGCGAGCGCCTTTGCCGCCAAGCCGGGCGGCTATCTCGCGCTGCCCGCGCCCGACGGCGCGATTGCGCAGGTGCTGTTCGGCCTCGATGACGACGGCGCGAAATCGCGCGATCTGTTCCGGCCCGGCGCCCTGCCAGGCCTGCTGCCGGCAGGCACCTATCGCTTTGCCAATGCACCGCACGATGCACGACTGGCGGCGCTCGCCTTCGCGCTGGGGTGCTATCGCTTCGCCCGCTACCGCAAGGCCGAGAGACCCGACGCCCGCCTGGTGCCGCCCGATGGCATCGACGTCGCCGAGATCGATCGTATGGCGGAAGCTGCGATGCTGGCGCGCGACCTCATCAACACGCCGTCCAACGACATGGGGCCGGAGCAGTTGGCCGCCGCCGCGCAAGCGCTCGCGGCCGAGTACGGCGCCAGCTACGCCTGCACCATCGGCGAGGAGCTGGAAAAGAGCTTCCCGTTGATCCACGCGGTCGGTATGGCCTCGGATCGCGCGCCGCGGCTGATCGATATCGGGTGGGGCGACCTCACCCATCCCAAGGTGACGCTGGTCGGCAAGGGCGTCTGCTTCGACACTGGCGGGCTGGATTTGAAGCCGTCGAGCGGCATGCTGATCATGAAGAAGGACATGGGCGGCGCCGCCAATGTGCTGGCGCTGGCGCGCATGGTGATGGATGCGAAGCTGAAGGTGCGGCTGCGCGTGTTGATCCCGGCGGTGGAGAATGCCGTCGCCGGCAATGCCTTCCGTCCGCTCGACATCTTCACCTCCCGCAAGGGCATCACCGTCGAGATCGGCAATACCGACGCGGAAGGCCGGCTGGTGCTCGCCGACGCACTGGCGCTGGCCGACGAGGAGAAGCCCGAGCTGCTGATTGATTTGGGCACGCTGACGGGCGCTGCGCGCGTTGCGCTGGGGCCGGATTTACCGCCCTTTTACACCAATGATGAGACGCTGGCCGCCGACGTCGCGCGCTGCGCGGCGCAGGAGAACGATCCCTTGTGGCGCATGCCGCTGTGGCCGCCTTACGATGCGTGGCTGGACTCCAAGACCGCCACCATCACCAACGCGCCGTCGGGCGGCTTTGCCGGCTCGATCACCTGCGCTCTGTTCCTGCAACGCTTCGTCGAGCAGGCCAGGAGCTGGCTTCACGTGGATATCTATGGCTGGACACCGTCGGCGAAGCCGGCGCGGCCCGAGGGCGGCGAGTGCCAGGCCGCCCGCGCCATCTACAAGGTGCTGAGCGAGCGCTATGCATGATCTCAGGCTGACACCGGCGCGGAGCGACCTCGCCGCGAAATATCTCGAAGGCAAGGTGCAGGCCGATCGCTTCGTCACCGGCGAGGAGTTCGAGGTGATCGCGCCGATCGCGCCGGTCCGCGAGCAGCCGTCGTCGAACGCGATGCTGATGACCGAAGCACTGCGCGGCGAGCGCGTCACTGTCTACGATCGCAACGGCGAGGGCTGGGCCTGGGGCCAGCTCGGCAGCGACGGCTATGTCGGCTGGTTGCCGGATGCGGCGCTGATGAAGCCCGCAGCCGCGCCAACGCACAAGGTGACCGCACTGCGGACGCTCGCCTTTCCCGGTGCGTCGATCAAGCTGCCGCCTGATGATACGCTGGTGCTGGGATCGCAGCTCACGATCGCGCGCGAGGATGGCATGTTCGCCGTCACGCGCGAGGGTACATTCGTGCCGAAGACCCATCTTTCGCCGCTCGACCATCGCGAGCCTGATTTCGTCGCGGTCGCCGAGCGCTTCCTCGGCACGCCCTATCTCTGGGGCGGCAAGAGCAGCCTGGGCATCGATTGCTCCGGTCTGGTCCAGGCCTCGCTGACGGCTGCCGGGATTGGCTGCCCGCGCGACAGCGACATGCAGCAGGCGGGCCTCGGTCGCGCGCTGGAGCGGCACGAGCAGAGCAAGTTGCAACGCGGCGACCTGATCTTCTGGAAGGGCCATGTCGCCATCGTGCGTGATGGCAGCACGATGGTTCACGCCAACGCGTATCACATGGCGACGGTGATCGAGCCGATCGAGCCGGCGGTCGCGCGGATCAAGACGGCCGGCAGCGAGGTCGTTGCGATCAAGCGGCTGTAGCACGCGTCGTCGAGAATACCTCGCGTCTGCTTTGATCCACAAGCTGACCTCTTCAGATGAAAGAGGCCGCCAACTGAGAGCCCTTAGTGCTTTCGCTCATGCTCCCGCTCGTAGTTATCGAGCATTTCTAACTGGCTCGCTAAGCCGCCGAGCGTATGCACGATATTGGTGAGTATGGTGACCTTCTTGGTGGCGGTCCCAGCGACGCTAGCTTCGGCCTTGTAGGCTTCGGCGGCCACCCGACACTCAATGGCGCTCATCATTGGCATGCTCCAGGTTGGCGCTCCGTTGGCGAACACGCCCCCACGCCAGTACGGAAGGAGTTCCACTTGAGGAGGTCGCCTATTGCCACCGGGTGACCTCGAAATTAACCCGGACCTGCATGACCGGCCCCTCTTCATCCCTCACTTCTATCGCCATGTATCGCGTCGAAAAATGGCGGGCGCCATGCACAGCGTCGCGAGCCATGTCGGCCAAGGACTTGGCGGCTTCTTCTTGCACGTCCCGTAGATTTGAGAATTCCAGGCCTTCTTCGTCTAGAAGAAGAGCGTCTTCGTCGCGGAGGTCAAAATAATACACGGCCATGGCGCGCTCCCAATGCAGGCGGGAGCGCTCGTCTCTCTCAGCCACCGACGCCTACTGGCAGGGCCTAGGCCGATGATGTGAGAACAATACGCTTCGGCAGTATTCGTTGCTATCGAATTCGGACACCGCCCTCCAGCTGATGGTCGATGCAGCGAGATTCGACGAAGGCGGCCTTAGCCCTGCCAGATCAGGTTATGGCACTCTTTGCAGCGATAGACGTTTGCTACGCGACCTTCAGCCGTATCCGGAACCGTTAGATAATGGCACGGAATGGCATAGCAGACGGGACACTGGCTTGGCGGCTCTTGCGGTGACAACGGATTTTGCGACGCACTCAAAGCTCACTCCTATAAAGGCGGGAGCGCGCGTCTCTCTCTCTGCCACCGACGCCTACGGGCAGGACCCAGGTCGGTGATGCCAGAACAATGTTCCTATTCTCGACTGGTTACTAGCAGATTCGGTGCGCTACTCTGGCAGCTCAAGCCTCGGCGATCTGAGCCACTCGCTCATGTGCACGCCGGTTTCTGCATGTCTGGCTTTGCGGAGGGCGTACTCACGTTGAGGACCTGGGGGAAGGGATTTGGCTTCTTCACGGAGGCGTTCGGCTTCTTGGGTGAGGCGTTCTTCAAGGGATCGGGTTTGCTTGAATCGGCGGCGCCGCTGCATGACACAACCTCGTCGTTACGGGTCCTAACCGCAGGGTTTGAGTTCTCGCAAATCTTAATACGCAGGCGGGGTGGCTTCAGTTCCAAAGTGCTATGGGTCATAAGCGGTCTTCCCTGAGAAGCGCTTGGCGGGTCCGCCACGGCCATGAGCGACCTGGCGCACGGCCGGTGAATGATCTGGGCGCCGAGGAGACATTCCCGCCCAGTCTAATTGTGTTAAGGCTGACCAACATACAAACGGCGGGGTGACAATGAGGCTATCGATCTGGCGAGCGAAGTACAGATACGAACGCCGCACGCGACCTCTCTTGTTGACCGCAGCTATCGTCCTGGTAGCGACCTCGGCTCTGGGCGAGGAGGCCCGCTTTTCTGCGTCGGGCACGCATAAGTGCAGCACCGGAAGGGTTTGTCTCGTGACTGGCGTTTATCCCAGCTGCATGAAAGCGGACGAAGATCTCCGGTTTCACGATTGCTGCCCCGGCATCAGGGATTCTAAATCAGCGGATTTTATCCTGAACTATTGCATTGCCGTCCCCTCCCGATAACCCACCTACGCAAAAACCGAGTTTGCACGACAGTCGCGCAAACAAGATGTCGACGGCCACCGGCGATATTGGCAATGGTCCACCAGAGGGCGACGGTCAGGGAACAGCCAAGACGAACCTGGCGTTGTACCGGTGATTGCTGTCTTTCGCGCGAAGGAAAGAGCGTTTATGAAAATCGTTCTCCTCACGGTTGGGGTATCGGCCGTCCTCGCCTGGGCCGCCACGACCTCAAGCCAGGCCACGCCGCCATACGCCCTGCAGACCGGCCTACCCTGTAACGCCTGCCATACAAGGCCTCCTGCGCTCAATCAGAATGGCAAGGGGTTCAAGGCAAACGGCTACCGCTGTCCCGACGAACGGTGCGAGGCATACCGCTCGCACAATGATCCATTTGATCCCCACGCCGCCCGACCCTGAGGCGAGGAGGTCCTACGCACGGCCTCTCCTATCGCTTTCAAGAGGCAACGCGATCTCGAACGTCGAACCCTGAGGGCTCGATTTGGCAAGAACCAAACGGCCGCCGTACCTTTCGATGATCGTTCGGCATATCGCCAGTCCCAATCCCATGCCCGCTGGCTTGGTTGTAAAGAACGCATCAAAGATGCGGTCATGATCCTGCGGCGGCACTCCGCGGCCAGTGTCCTGCACAGACAGCAGGACAAACGAGTTTCGTTCGTCGAGCCGCGTGGCAATACTCAATCTGCGGCCGTTGGGGCCGGCGGAAGCCATCGCCTCGATGGCGTTCTTGAACAAGTTCAGAATTACCTGCTGCAACTGCATCGGATCGGCACGCACCAGAGACACTTCGACCCGAAAATCGGTCGCAACGAGAATTTCGTTGAACTGCATTTCGTGCTGCAACAACCGTAACACCTGGCGCGCGACGCCCTCGAGGCTGATCGTGGCCGGTTCATCAACCGCCCCCTTGAACAGTCCACGAACGCTGGTGATTGTCTCGCTTACCCTGAGGCTGTCTTCTTCGATATTCCTTAGAATGGCATTGATCTCGTCGAGCCGACGAGGCTGCGCGACAAGTATCTGCTGAGCGGTGTTTGCGTTCAGGGTGATTGCCCCCAGCGGAGATCCGATTTCGTGAGCGATTGCCGCAGTCGCCGCATCGATGCTCACGAAGCGATTGGAGCGTTCGCGCCGTTGCATGACCAGGGCGCTGGCCAGCCGCGAGTAGAGCACGATCATCTCTGTCACCAGCACGGACAACAGCATGCAACTTGCGATCAGGGCAAATCCGCGCGCGGTGTACCAGCCGACGGAAAATCGCGAAGAGCCCGCGTAAGCCGCCACCAGAAAGTTGGGAAGCGCCGCAAACAACGTGACCATCAGCCACAGATCCAGCACCGTGCGCCGACGGACGAACAGCACCAGCAGCACGAGACAACCCAACAGCGACAGGCCGATATTGAATTGATTGCTGAGCGGGGTCTGCAGCATCAGACCTGTCGTGAAAAAGCTCGGCAAGTGCCTGGTTTCGCCGATGGCCAACCACGACAAAAAGGCTATTGCCGCAAACACCGAGATCAGCGTGGTTGCGATGCTTGCCCTCGTCGAGAGCCTCGAGCCTCCTCCTTTGTCCTTGAGCAGCGCATAGGCAAGGATGCTCAGCGGAAAAGTGGTGTACCAAAGTACGAAGAACCACGCTGGCGTGTTGTAGACGTCACCGATGAGCCCGTTCGGGGCGTAACTGCCCGGAAAGCTCAAAGTTTGCAGAAAGGCAAACGAGCCGGCGAAGATGTATCCGCCCGCGACGACGAGCAACGCCCGGTGAGGCTGCACCGAATATTGAGCGAACAGGAGGGTCGCCGTCAGCAGGTCAGCTGCGCTGGTGACCGTCTGAACTACCGGAAGAAAGCTGTCGATTCTACCGATTTGTCGATTCTCGAAAGGAGCGACGAGAGCTGAAACGGCAAGCATGACGACCACGACACCAGCAGCCACGGTTCGGTGTCGCTGTGTGGACGGCATCAAGGCAACCACCATCGGAGGATCGTGGTCCGCACTGAACCCAAACTGGCCGGTGTTTGCCTTCAGCATTGTGGGCTCCCTGTTACCAATACTGGCATGTCGCAAACGGGCCACTTGCAGACCCGGCGACGCCGCTTGTTCAAGGTCAATCGGATATCTGCAATTCCGAGCCGTCCAACTGCGCATGGCCTGCGTCGGTGCGTCGAGAGGCCCGGTAGCGGCCTGGCGACGCTCCGTGATGCCGGTGAAACAGTCTAGAGAACGCCGCCGCCGTCTCATAGCCGACCCGGCTCGCAATGCGTGCGATGGACTCATCGCTGGTTTCGAGCAGGAACGCCGCTTCCGACATCCGGCGTTCGATCACATAACGTTGCATGGACTGGCCGACGAGCCTGGTGAAGCGCGCCGAAAATGCCGAGCGGCCGAGCCCGACGCGACGGCCAAGGTCGTTCAGGGTCCAGGGCCGCTCCGGATTTTCGTGAATCAGCTTGAGCGCCGGTCCGATATGCGGGTCAGAGATGGCCCCGAGCCAGCCGCCTTGTCCGGGACTGAGAGACGAGATCCAGCTTCGCAGCACCTCGACAAAGAGCACTTCCGTCAGTCGCGACAGCGCGACAACTTGCCCAGGACGTTCGAGGGCAGACTCGCTGATCATGCGGCGCAGGATGGCTTCGAGCCAACCACCGTCCGCTGCCGGCTTCAGCAGGAGGACGGGCGGAAGCAACTCGAGCACGCTGCCAAACATCGGCCGCGACACGGTGAAATTGCCGCAAATCATGGTCGAGAGCGGCTTTGCGCGGCCCCCGTGACTGATGACACCAAACCGCGACGACGCTCGATCGATGTCCATGATCCGCAAAGGCTTGGCGCGGCGATCCGAATAGAACACATGGGGATCGCCGCGCGTGATCACGACGAAATCGCCCTCGGTCATCTGGATTTCCTGTCCGTCCGCAAGCGCGAGCGTCGCCGAGCCCCGGCTGAGATAGTGAAACAGCGCGTAGGGACGCGCCGGCAGCTCCAGATTCCAGGGATGGCCAAGCTCGAAGTGAAACAGCAGCGTGCCACCGAGGCGAACGCGATCGAGCACTTGGGCGAGGATGTCCATGCCGTCGAGGTTAGTCTCGTGGACGATCGGACACAACATCCGGACGATTGATCCCTATCGTCCGAAAGGCCTGCGGACTAGGTGATGCTGCGGCGGGCCGCCGTCACGTGCGGCAACCATTTCGCCAACGGCAGATGGAAGAACCGCGACCTCCATGGAAACGCCTGCCCATTCCCCCGGACCGTGCTCGTCCGACATGCCCACAGGAACCATCAATGCGAAACATTCTATTCTCAGCCGCCGCTATACTTCTGGCCGGATCGGCGCTGGCCGGCTCCGCCTATTCCGCCGAGCCGCCCAAGGGCGCAGCCCACAACATCGTGCTCGTGCACGGCGCATTCGTGGACCAGACGAGCTGGCAGCCCGTTGCCGATATTCTCTCGAAGAAAGGCTACAACGTCACGCTCGTGGAAAATCCGCTGACGTCGCTCGCGGCCGACGTCGACGCCACCAAACAGGCCCTCGCAAAGCAGGACGGCAAGACCGTTCTGGTCGGCCACTCCTGGGGCGGCGTGGTGATCACGCAAGCCGGCAACGATCCCAAGGTCTCGGCGCTGGTCTATGTTTCCGCCTTCGCGCCCGACGTCGGCGAATCCCTGGCATCGCTGGCCAAGGCCGGTCCGCCGACCGAAGGCGGCAATGCGATTCATCCCGACGCGAAGGGCAATCTGTACATCGACCCCAAGGTGTTTCCGTCAGCCGTCGCCGCTGACCTTCCTCCTGAGATCGCGGCGCACCTGGCCAACACTCAGCTTCCGTTGAATCATGTTGCGTTCGAGGCCCCCGTCGACATTGCGGCCTGGCACGACAAGCCGAATTTCTACGTCATCAGCACGAAGGACAAGGTCCTCGCGCCCGAGGCCCAGAAGTCGTTCGCTGCCAGGATCAAGGCTCAGACGACGGAAGTCGCCGGCAGCCATGCCTCGCTCGTCGTTCATGCGAAGCAAGTCGCCGAGGTCATCGAAAAGGCCGCGCTCGCGAAGTGACGGTGCCGCTCCCGGCGTGTTCGCGCCGGGAGCGCGCAGGCTCTGGAAGGGACATTCCTGCATGTATAAGACATTGGTTGTCACCCTCGCTGCCTCGGCTTTTTTCACCGGAGCTGTCGCAGCTGCTCCGGCCGTCGGGAACGCGCCGCTGGATGCGGCGACCCTCGGCGCGATCAAATTGAAGTTCGGCAGGCTGATGGAGCTGGCGAACAAACACGATTTCACGGCTTTGCATGGGATGTTCTGGCAATCGCCTTCGACCCTGTTGGTGGCCAAGAGCGCGATTCCTTCTGAAGGAAACTGGGCCGGCTATTGGGGCAACGAAGCGATCGATCAAAAACTGCATGATATCGGCAGCTCGGGTCCGGTCGTGATCGAGCCGGATTATTCAAAGCTCAGGGTTGTCGGTCTGACGCGCGACGTCGCCGAGTCCTATGTGCCGATGAACATCACCGTCTCCTATGCGGGACAGGACGGAACGGCGAGGCCCTTTCTCATGATCATCAATTGGCTTCGCGCCGGGAAAGACTGGAAGATCGCGTCCGAAATCATCTTGCCGGTACCAGCGGTACCCGCGGCGAAATGACCAGGAAAAGCTACGTCGCGACCGAGCCGTTGCCCGCCGTCTCCAGCCGGAACGCTGCCGCGAACAGCGCGCGCGTGTAATCCGTCTTCGGGTTCTTGAACAGCTCCGCGGCCTGGCCTTCCTCCACCACCTTGCCGCCACGCATCACGATGAGATGGCTCGCAAGCGAGGCGACGACGCGCAAATCGTGCGAGATGAACATGTAGGTGAGATCGCGCTTGCGCTGGAGCTCGCGCAAGAGATCGACCATCTGCGCCTGGAACAGCATGTCGAGCGCGCTGGTCGGCTCGTCCAGCACGACGAAGTCGGGCTCCAGCACGACCGCGCGCGCGATCGAGATGCGCTGGCGCTGGCCGCCGGAGAATTCATGCGGATAGCGGTCACGGATCTCCGGCTTCAGCCCGACATCCTCGAGCGCCTTGACGACGCGCGCCTCGCGCTCCTCGCGCGACAGGTTCGGCTGATGCACGGAAAGGCCTTCCGCGATGATGTCGGCAACCGACATGCGCGGTGAGAGGGAGCCGAACGGATCCTGGAACACGATCTGCATATCGCGCCTGATGGGGCGCATCTCCTTGAAGCGCAGGCCCTGGATGTCCTTTCCTAAGAAGACGATGCGACCGTTCGACGAGATCAACCGCAGCAGCGCGAGGCCCAGCGTGGTCTTGCCCGAGCCGGACTCGCCGACGACGCCGAGCGTCTCGCCTTTGCGCACGGCGACGCTGACGCCGTCGACCGCCTTGATGTGGCCGACCGTCTTGCGCATCAGACCGCGCTTGATCGGAAACCAGACCTTCAGATCGTCGGCCGCCATCACGACAGGCGCATTCGGCTGCGGCGGCGCCGGATCCGGTTTCGGCTCGGCCGCGAGCAGATCGCGCGTATAGGGATGTTTCGGGGTCTTGAAGACCTGCTCGACCGGCCCCTGCTCGACGATCACGCCACCCTTCATGACGCAGACGGTGTCGGCGATGCGGCGCACGATGCCGAGGTCGTGGGTGATGAAGAGCAGGCTCATGCCGAGCCTTGACCTGATCTCGGCGAGCAGCGCCAGGATCTGTGCCTGCACGGTGACGTCGAGCGCCGTGGTCGGTTCGTCCGCGATCAAGAGATCCGGCTCGTTGGCGAGCGCCATCGCAATCATCACGCGCTGGCGCTGTCCGCCGGAGAGCTGGTGCGGATAGCTCTTCAGCCGCGTCTCCGGTTCGGGAATGCCGACTTGCGTCAGCAGCTCCAGCGTCCGCTTGCGCGCCTGGGCATTGCTGGTCGGATTGTGCAGCTGGATGATCTCGCCGATCTGCGCCTCGATCGTGTGCAGCGGATTGAGCGAGGTCATTGGCTCCTGGAAGATGATGGAGATGTCGCTGCCGCGGATTTCCCGCATCTGCTGCTCGCTCCGGTCGATCAGCTCCTGCCCCTTGAAGCGGATGCTGCCCGAGGGATGCGAGGCACTCGGATAGGGCAGCAGCTTCAGGATCGACAGCGCGCTGACCGACTTGCCGGAGCCGGATTCGCCGACCAGCGCGACGCATTCGCCGCGCTTGATCTGGAACGAGACCTTGTCGACCGCAAGCGTCGTGTTGCCGCCCTGGTGGAAAGCCACCGAGAGGTCACGGACGGCAAGCAGGGGCTGGTTGATCGCGTCCATCACGCCCTCACTTGAACGTCTTGCGCGGATCGAAGGCGTCGCGCACGGCTTCGCCCGTGAAAAGCAGGAGCGAGAGCATGATCGCGACCGAGAAGAAGCCGGCAAAGCCGAGCCACGGCGCCTGCACATTGGCCTTGGCCTGCGACAGCAATTCACCCAGCGAAGGCGAGCCGGGCGGCAAGCCGAAGCCGAGAAAATCGAGCGCGGTCAGCGTCATCACCGAGGACGAGACGATGAACGGCAGGAAGGTCATGGTCGCCACCATCGCATTCGGCAACAGGTGACGGAACATGATCATGACATTGGAGACCCCGAGCGCCCGCGCCGCCTGGATGTACTCGAAATTGCGGCCGCGCAGGAATTCCGCGCGCACGAGGCCCACCAGCGACACCCAGTGAAACAGCACCATGATGCCGAGCAGGATGAAGAAGCCTGGCGGAAGCACGGCCGATATGATCAGCAGCAGATAGAGATAGGGGATCGAGTTCCAGATCTCGATGAAACGCTGGAACAGGAGATCGGTCCACCCGCCAAAATAGCCCTGCACGCCACCGGCGATGATGCCGATGACCGACGAGCAGATCGTGAGTGCGAGGCCGAACAGCACGGAGATGCGGAAGCCGTAAATCAGCCGGGCGACGACGTCGCGGCCCTGATCGTCGGTACCGAGCCAGTTGTATTCGAGGTCGCGGCAGCTCTTCAGCCCCTTCTTCTCCACCACCGGCTTGCATTGCGCTTCCGTCAGCAACCATGTCGGCGGCGACGGCGCCGGCGTCGGCAAATCAAGATTGTGGGTGTCGTAGGAATAGCGGACCAGCGGCCAGAGGATGGTGCCGCCCTTGTCCTTGATGAGCTTCTGCAGATACGGGTCGCGATAATCGGCGGCGGTCTCGAAATCGCCGCCGAATGTCGTTTCCGAATAGGTCACGAAGGCCGGCCAGTAGAGATGGCCGTCGAACTTGATCAGGAACGGCCGGTCGTTGGCGATAAGCTCGGCGAACAGCGAGACGACGAACAGGGCTATGAAGATCCAGAACGACCAGTAACCGCGGCGATTAGCCTTGAAGTTCTGCCAGCGCCGCTTGTTGAGCGGCGACGGCACGAACGGCTTGCGCGTGATCGGCACGGCGTCGCCGAGCGGCGACTTTGCGGTGGTTTCGATCGGAGTGGGGGCTGTCAGCGTCATCAGACCTCCCGCGCCTCGAAATCGATCCGTGGATCGATCCACATGTAGGTCAAGTCGGAGATCAGACCGATCACGAGCCCCATGAGCGAAAATATGTAGAGCGTCCCGAACACGACCGGATAGTCGCGGTTGAGCACGCTCTCGAACGAGAGCAGACCGAGCCCATCGAGCGAGAAGATGGTCTCGATCAACAGCGCTCCCGAGAAGAATGCGCTGATGAACGCGCCGGGGAAGCCCGCGATGACGATCAGCATGGCATTGCGGAAGATGTGACCATAGAGCACCTGGCGCTCGCTGCAGCCCTTGGCCCGCGCCGTCATGACATATTGCTTGCGAATCTCGTCCAGGAAGGAGTTCTTGGTGAGAAGCGTCATGGTCGCGAAGGCACCGAGCGCCATCGCGATCAGCGGCAGCGTCAGGTGCCAGAAATAATCGATGATCTTCCAGTACCACGGAAAGCTCGACCAGCCGTCGGAGGTCAATCCGCGCAGGGGGAACCAGTTGAAGAACGAGCCGCCGGCAAACAGGATGATCAGGAGAATCGCAAACAGGAATCCCGGGATCGCATAGCCGAGCACGATCACGCCCGATGTCCAGACATCGAAGCGCGAGCCGTCCTTGACGGCCTTGCGGATGCCGAGAGGAATCGAGATCATGTAGGTCAGCAGCGTGAGCCAAAGACCGAGCGAGATCGAGACCGGCAGCTTCTCCTTGATGAGTTGGATCACGCTGACATCGCGGAAATAGCTCCTGCCGAAGTCGAAGCGGGCGAAATTCCAGACCATCAGCGCGAAGCGTTCCGGCGCCGGCTTGTCGAAGCCGAACTGCTTCTCGAGATTCTTGATGAAATCGGGGTCCAGCCCCTGCGCGCCGCGATATTTCGAATTGATGGCGTCGCCGCCCGCACCCACCTGACCGGGCGCACGTTGCGCGAAATCGCCGCCGCCGGAGATGCGCGAGGTCCCGCCGGTGTCGGCACCCGAGAGCTGCGCGATCACGCGCTCGACCGGACCGCCCGGCGCAAATTGCACGACCACGAAGGAGATGAAGAGGATGCCGAGCAGCGTCGGAATCATCAGCAGAATGCGGCGGGCGATATAGGTGGTCATGATTATTTCGCCTGCTCGAGCTTGGCGGCCTTGGCGGCATCGTACCACCAGTTCTCAGGCGCGCCGACGCCTTGCGCATATTTCGGCGGCTTGTCGGGATGGCTGAACTGATCCCAATAGGCGACGCGATGGAAATTCGCATACCATTGCGGCACCCAATAGCGCCCGGCGCGGAACACACGGTCGAACGCCCGGCACGCCGTGGTCAGTTCCGCTCTGGTCTGGGCCGCGATAATCTTGTCGATGAGGGCGTCGATGACAGGATCGGAGATCCCGGCGAGATTGTACGACCCTTTGGTCTTGGCAGCCTGCGAGGAGAAGAACGCCCGCATGGCATCGCCTGGCGTCGCCGACATCGAGAAGCGCTCGATCGTCATGTCGAAATCGAAATCCTCGAGCCGCGCGCGGTACTGCACGGCATCCACCAGGCGGAACGTAGCGTCGATGCCGAGCGTGGCGAGGTTCTTCAAATACGGCCCGTGATGCGGCTGGATCGACTGCTCGTCGTTCAGGAACTCGATCGTGAAGGGCTCGCCATTGGGCAGCACCCGCTTGCGGTCCTTGATGATGTAGCCCGCCGCGTTCAGCAACTCGCCTGCCCTGCGCAGCAGGGCCCGGTCCTGTCCCGACCCATCCGACACCGGCGGCACGAAAGGCTGGCCGAACACTTCGTCGGGCACTTTGCCACGGAAGGGCTCCAGCAGCGCGAGCTCTTCCGGCGAAGGCGGGCCCGATACCATCATGTCGGAGTTCTGAAACGGCGATTGCGTGCGCGCATAGGCGCCGTACATGATCGACTTGTTGGTCCACTCGAAGTCGAAGGCGCAGATCAGCGCCTCGCGCACGCGCGGATCCCTGAACTTGTCGCGGCGCAGATTGATGAACCAGCCCTGCGCGCCCGACGGGGTCTCGTCCGGCAGTTGCTCCTGCTTGACGCGACCGTCCTTCACCGCGGGGAAATCGTAGCGCGTGGCCCAGATGCGCGAGGTGAGCTCCTCGCGGAACAGGTAGTTCTTGCCGGTGAAGCCCTCGAAGGCGACGTCGCGGTCGCGGTAGAATTCGTAGCGCACCGTGTCGAAATTGTAGCTGCCGCGGCAGACCGGCAGGTCGGCGCCCCACCAGTCCTTGACGCGGTCGTATTCGATGTAGCGGTTCACCTCGAACCTGCCGACCTTGTAGGGGCCGGAGCCCAGCGGCGTGTCGAGCGTCGATTCATCGAAGGCGCGCGTGGCATAGTACGCCTTCGAGAAGATCGGCAGGCTCGCGACATAGAGTGGCACGTCGCGGGCGCGGTTCGGCGCAAAGGTGACGACCACCGTAGCGTCATCGAGCGCCTCGGCCTTCACGAAATCGCGGAGCTGTACGACGATCAGCGGATGCCCCTTGTCCTTCAGCGCATTGAACGAGAAGGCAACGTCATGCGCCGTGAGCTTCGAGCCGTCGTGGAAACGCGCCTCGGGCCTGATCGTGAAGGTGTAGGCCAGCTTGTCCGGCGAGATACGCACCGATTTCGCCGCCAGCCCATACATCGCGTCGGGCTCGTCATTGGCGCGCGCCATCAGCGCCGCGAAAGTCATGTCCATGCCCTGCGCGCCCTCGCCCTTCATGATGTAGGCGTTGAGCGAAGAAAACGTGAAATAGGACTGGTTGTAGGCCCGGACCGACGGGATCAGCGAAAACGCACCGCCCTTCGGCGCGTCAGGATTGACGTAGCCGAAATGGTGAAAGTCGGCGGGATATTTGAGATCGCCGAAGGCCGAAATGCCGTGGGCTTCGGCCGGCCCCTCGGACGCCGCTGCGCCACGGAGTGCGGCAGCGCTGAGCGCGCCGCCGACACCGAGGACCAGCACATGCCGGCGTGAAAGCTGCGCCATGCGCAATTGTTTCCTCAAGAGCGTTTTCCGATACGCGCCGCCTTGTCAGCGTCATACCACCACAGCGTCGGCAGGCCGGACCGGCCGTATTTCGGCAGCGGCTCGGCATGGCTGAAGCGGTCCCAGCGGGCGTAGCGCGTGAAGCCGTAGGTGAATTGCGGCACCAGGTAGAAATTCCACAGCAGCACGCGATCGAGTGCGTGGGTCGCTGCGACAAGCTGGGCACGGTCCTTGGCGTAGATCACCTTCTCGATCAACGCATCGATCGCGGGATTCTTGATGCCGATGGTGTTGCGCGCACCCGGCATGTCGGCGGCCTGTGAGCCCCAGAACTCGCGCTGCTCGTTGCCGGGCGAAAGCGACTCGCCCCATTGATCGATGATCATATCGAAGTCGAAGCTACGCAGCCGGTTCTGGTATTGCGCATCGTCGACGACGCGGATCGAGGTGCTGACGCCGATCCGCTCCAACGAGGGCTTGTAGAACAGCGCGATGCGCTCCGACGACGGATCCTGCACCAGGATCTCGACCGAAAGCGGCTTTCCAGCGCTGTCGACCAGCTTGTGGTCCTTCACCTCGAAGCCGGCTTCCTTGAGCAGCCTTGCTGCCTCGCGCAGATTGGCGCGCACGGCTTCCGGGTTGCCGCCGACCGGATTCTGGTAGGCCGTGGTGAAGACCTCCGGCGGCACCTTGTCCTTCACGGCTTGAAGGATCTCCAGTTCCTGCCCCTGCGGCAGGCCGGAGGACGCAAGGTCGGTCCCCTCGAAATAGCTGTTGATGCGCTTGTACTGGCCGTAGAACAGCTGCTTGTTCATCTCCTCGAAGTCGAAGGCGTAGTTGAAGGCACGGCGCAGCCGCGCGTCCTTGAACTGGTCGCGGCGGATGTTGAAGGCGAAGGCCTGCATGCGGCCGGAATCGTTGATCGGGAATTCTTCCTTGAGCACGCGCTTCTCGGCCACGGCGGGGAAATCGTAGGCCTTGGCCCACTGCTTGGCCGAGTTTTCGGCAATCCAGTCGGCCTGATCGGCCTTGAAGGCTTCCAGCGCGACGAGGTTATCGCGGAAGAACTCGAAACGCAGCTCGTCGAAATTGTTGGTACCGATCTGGCTCGGGACGTTGGCGCCCCAATAATCCTTCACGCGTTCGAGCTTGACCGAGCGTCCGGCCACGAATTCCTTGATCTTGTACGGGCCGGAGCCGAGCGGCGGCTCCAGCGTGGTCGCGCTGACATCGCGCTTGCGCCCCTGCGCATCGGTGCCTTCCCACCAATGCTTCGGCAGCACCGTCAGCTCGCCCACGATGGTCGGCAATTCGCGGTTGCCCGGCGCGTCGAAGGTGAACTTGACGTCACCTTCACCGACTTTCTCGGCCTTCACCACATGACGGTAGTAGGACGCGTACATCGGCGACTGCTTCTTGAACGTCTCGAGCGAGAAGATCACGTCCTCCGGCGTCACCGGCTTGCCATCGTGCCAGCGCGCCTCTTTCCGCAAGCGATAGGTCACCCAGGAGAAATCGTCCGGATGCTGCGCGGATTCGGCGAGCTCGCCATATTCGGTGGCGACCTCGTCCTGGGCGCGCGTCATCAGGGTTTCGTAGATCAGCGCCGCGGCCGGCGCGAGCGAGCCCTTGATGCCGGCAACCGCGAGGTTGAAATTGTCGAAAGTCCCGAGCGAGATCAGCCGCGCGACTCCGCCCTTGGGCGCGTCCGGATTGACATAGTCGAAGCGCTTGAAGCCGGCGGGATATTTGATGTCGCCGAACAGCGACAACGCATGGCGCCAAGGGAGTTCACCGGCCGATTGCGCCTCTGCCGTGCCGACGACGGGAACACCCGCCGCAGAGCCGAGGACGGGAAGCGCGGCAACGGCCGCGCCGGTGAGCAGGAGATCGCGTCGGGTAATGGCCAAATCAACATCCCAGTCTTGAAGGAGGTTACCCCTTTAAGTGCTCAATATAGGCGAGGTTTCGACGGAATATGTTGCTTTTTCCTCATCTTGGAAGGCCGGACGGCCCGTCAGATGCGGCCAAACGCCCCGATAACAACGCCGCGAGCCCCGGATATGGAAACGGCCAGGCTTTGGGGCCTGGCCGCACATTCCAAATTGAAACCGAAGAGCCTTATTTCGCCGCGGTCGGGAGCGGCTTCGGGCTGTCGGAGAGGCTGTTCAGATAGGCGATGACGTCGGCGCGCTCCGAGTCCTTCGGGATACCGGCAAAACCCATCGCGGTGCCGGGGATGTCACCCTTCGGGTTGGCGATGAACTTGTTCAGCTCGTCGATGGTCCAGGTGCCGCCCTTGGCCTTCATCGCGGCCGAGAAGTTGAAGCCGTTGCGGCCTTCGCCACGGTGATCGTCAACGATGCCAAAGAGGTTCGGACCGACGCGGTTCGGCCCCCCCTTCTCGAAGGTGTGGCAGGCGCCGCATTTCTTGGCGGCAGCAGCACCCTTCTCGACGGAGGCGGTCTGGAGCAGCTTTTCGATCGGCTCGGACGGGGCTGCGGCCGCGGCGGCGCCACCCTTGTCACCAGCTTCTTCCTTCACGGCGATCTCGAAGCCCGGCTTTTCCGGCATCTTGGGCGAGAACAGCGCCTGGGCGGTGAAGCTCGTCACCAGCAGAATGAGACAGGTGCCGAGCACAGCACCGAGAATCTTATTGAGTTCGAAAGAGTCCATTTCCGGCTAGGCCCCACACCGCAAGAAGGAATTAGCGGCCGGGCGGCCGCCAGGACGAGCCTCGGGAGAATCAAACGTTCCTTATTGTTTCCCCGAGTTTTGCCATTCAGATATCGGTTTGCCCGTGGTCTGGCAACCCGTATAAGCGACCCGGCTTCCCGCCCGTCCCCACCCCATTTCTCGGTGCGGAAAACGTCCCGTTTCCAAGCTCTTGAACCCAAGCCTTTGAACCGATGATCGATCCCCGCATCCTGGTGCTGATCCCGGCCCGCATGGCCGCCACCCGCCTGCCCGGCAAGCCGCTCGCCGATATCGCCGGCCTGCCAATGATCGTGCATGTGATGCGGCGCGCCGTGGCCGCCGGTATCGGCCGGGTTGCAGTGGCAACCGACACGGACGAGATCGCGTCCGTCGTGACCGCCCATGGCGGCGAGGCGGTGATGACCAGCCCCGCGCACCCCTCCGGCTCCGACCGCATCCACGAGGCCATGCAGAAGCTCGATCCTGGCGGCCAAGCCGAGATCGTGGTCAATCTGCAGGGGGATTTCCCGACGATTACGGTCGACAACATTCGTGAAGTGCTGCCGCCGCTGGAAGACCCTGCCGTGGACATCGCCACGCTGGCCTCGCAGATCCACACCGAGGAAGAGGACCTCGCCCCAAGCGTCGTGAAGGCGATTGGAACCTCGCTCGGCGGCAGGCGCATGCGCGCACTTTATTTCACCCGCGCGACCGCGCCGACCGGCGACGGACCGCGCTACCATCATATCGGCCTCTACGCCTATCGCCGCGCGGCGCTGGAGCGCTACGTTTCGCTGCCGCCCTCCCCGCTGGAATTGCAGGAAAAGCTCGAGCAGCTCCGAGCCCTGGAGGCCGGAATGCGGATTGACTTCACTATCGTCGATACCGTCCCCCGGGGTGTCGACACGCCTGCGGATCTCGAGACCGCCCGCGGCATCCTTTCCAAATCCTGAGCCGCTGCTACAAGGCCCGTCATGAGCAAGATGAAGATCGCATTCCAGGGCGAACCTGGCGCCAATTCCCACATCGCCATCGTCGAGGCCTATCCCGACGCCGAGCCGATGCCCTGTGCCACCTTCGAGGACGCGCTGTCGGCGATCTCCTCGGGAGAGGCCGACCTCGGCATGATCCCGATCGAGAATTCGGTGGCGGGGCGCGTCGCCGACATCCATCATCTCTTGCCGGCCTCCGGCCTCTTCATCATCGGCGAATGGTTTTTGCCGGTTCGCCATCAGCTGATGGCGATCAAGGGCACCAAGATTTCCGACATCAAGTCGGTCGAGAGCCATGTGCATGCGCTCGGCCAGTGCCGCCGCATCATCCGCAAGCTCGGTATCAAGGGGATCGTGCACGCCGATACCGCCGGCAGCGCCCGCGACATCTCCGAGCGCAAGGACAAGACCGTCGCTGCGATCGCCTCGCGCCTCGCGGCGCAGATCTACGGCCTCGACATCCTCGCCGAGGACATCGAGGACGAGGCTCACAACACCACGCGCTTCGTGGTGCTGGCGCGCGAGCCGAAATGGGCGGCGCAAGGCTCGGGAGCGCTGGTCACGACTTTTGTTTTCCGGGTGCGTAACTTGCCGGCCGCTCTTTACAAGGCACTCGGCGGTTTTGCCACCAACGGCGTCAACATGACCAAGCTCGAGAGCTACATGGTCGACGGCAATTTCTTCGCCACGCAGTTTTACGCTGACGTCGACGGCCACCCCGAAGACAAGGGCCTGGCGTTTGCGCTCGAGGAGTTGAAATTCTTCTCGCGCGAATTCCGCATCGTCGGCGTGTATCCGGGACATCCGTTCCGGGCGACGTTCAGCGAGACGCAGGATTAGTTGGTCGCCCCGGCCTGGTGCGCAATTGCGCACGGGAGCCGCGGCCCATAGCCACAGGGAGTGGTTGTCGGGCGGGCTGGCAACTCCGACTCTTCGTAAAACGATTGCTGCGGCGTATGGGTCCGGATCTGCGCGCGCTTGTCCGGGACGACGACCTAAGCTCCCTGCTTCTTCAGCCCAAACGCCTCCGCCAGCAGCGAATACGATTTCTTGCGCGCTTCGTGGTCGTAGACGGCGGTGATCACCATCAGTTCGTCCGGCCTGCTCGCCTCCATCAGCGGCTGCAGCTTCTTTTGCACGGTCGCCGGATTGCCGACGAACAGGCGCGAGCGGTTGCGCGCAATCGAGACGCGCTCGGAATCCGTATAGGGATAGGCCAGCGCCTCCTCGACGCTCGGCAGCGGCAGATATTGACCGCGGTCGCGGCGCAGACGGTTGAGATCGAATGACGCGGCGAGCTTTTCGGCCTCCTCGTCCGTATCCGCCGTGATGACCGCGACCGCGAGGATCGCATGCGGGGTCGCGCGCCAGGCCGACGGCTGGAATCGGTTGCGATAATGCACCATCGCATCGATCGCATCGTGGGACGCAAAGTGATGTGCAAAGGCGAAGCCCATGCCGACTTGCGCTGCTAGCTCCGAGGAATAGTCGCTGGAGCCCAGCAGCCAGATCGGCGGCAGCGGGCTGTCATCGGGCATCGCGACGACGTTGTGATAGGGATGGCCTGCGGGGAATTCGCGGGTCTCCCACAAAATCAATTCGTGCAGCCGCTCCAGAAAATCGTCGCCCTCGCGACGGTCGAGCCGGCTGCGCAGCGCATAGGCCGTGGCGCCGTCGGTGCCGGGTGCACGGCCAAGGCCAAGGTCAATGCGGCCCGGAAACAACGCCTCAAGCATCTTGAAGCGCTCGGCTACCACCAGCGGCGCGTGGTTGGGCAGCATGACACCGCCGGAGCCGACGCGGATATGCTTCGTCACCGCCGCGATCTGCCCGATCATCACGTCGGGCGCCGGGCTCGCCACCGAGGCGAGGTTGTGGTGCTCGGCGAGCCAGTAGCGGACATAGCCAAGCCCGTCGACATGGCGCGCCAAATCGATGCTGTTGCACAACGCCGCGGCGGGTTTGGTGCCTGTGGTGACGACGGAGAGGTCGAGGACGGAGAGCGGGATCATGGCCGGTTAACGTAGTGGAGGGCGGCGCGGCGGCAATGGGTCGACAGCGCAGGTCTGGCGTGTGCGGGCGGAGAGGCCGGGTGCCCTGCAACACGTAGGGTGGGACGATCCAGTCACTCGCGATGCAGGATTCACCTTGCCCACAGCGCAAAGACGCATCTCGTTGGCAGAAAAATCGTTTTATATTATTGATATTATTTCAGAATGTTTCGCTATAAACCTTTTCCCACCCGAGACCTCCGCACCGCAATATTGATGGATTTTTAACGCAAAGTGGGCCACTTCCCATCTCCGATGGGCTGTCAGGTAATTCACCTTTGCCCTATCTTAGGCCCTCCCAAGATAGACCGCCGGCCGCCGGACCTTTGGTGAGCCCCTGGAGCGAGTGGTGCCATGACCGAGACGACGACGCCTACCCAGACCGACGGCCGCGACGGGCACCTGAGGCGGCCTGCGATCTCGTTCGAGTTCTTTCCGCCCAAGACGGAAGATATGGAGCGGAATCTCTGGGAGACCATCAATCGCCTCGCCCCGCTCGACCCGAAATTCGTCTCGGTGACCTATGGCGCCGGCGGCTCGACCCGCGAGCGCACCCATTCGACCATTTCCCGGATTCTCAAGGAGACCGCACTGCTGCCGGCCGCGCACCTGACCTGCGTGGGCGCCTCGCGCGGCGAGATCGACGAGATCGTCGATCGCTACCATGAGGTCGGTGTCCGCCACATCGTGGCCTTGCGCGGCGATCCCGCCGGCGGCATCGGCACGCCCTACTCCAGCCATCCGGACGGCTACCAGAGTTCTGCCGACCTCGTCGCCGGAATCAAGAAGCGGCACGCGGATATCGAGGTGTCCGTCTCGGCCTATCCCGAGAAGCACCCTGAGGCGCGCGACTTCGACGCCGATATCGATACGCTGAAGGCCAAGGTCGACGCCGGCGCGACGCGCGCGATCACCCAGGTGTTCTTCGATAACGACCTCTACTTCCGTTATCTCGACCGCGTCCGCGCGCGCGGCATCAACATCCCGATCGTGCCGGGCATCATGCCCATGCACAATTTCAAGCAGGCGCGCAATTTCGTCACCCGGGCCGGCACCACCGTGCCGGATTGGTTCGCCGCGAAATTCGAAGGCCTCGATAACGACGCCGAAACCCGCAAGCTGGTCGCCGCGACCGTTGCGGCCGGCCAGGTGCAGAAACTGGCAAAGCACGGCGTCGATACCTTCCATTTCTACACCATGAACCGCGCCGATCTCGTGTTCGCGATCAGCCATTTGCTCGGCATCCGCGCCAAGAGCGCGCAGAAGGCGGCTTAAGACACCATGACCGTATCCCCCTCGCCCAAGCGAACCGCCCTGATCCACGCTGCGCGCGAGCGCATCCTCGTGCTCGACGGCGCCATGGGCACGATGATCCAGAACCTGCAGTTCGACGAGGCGGCCTTCCGCGGCGAGCGCTTCAAGAACTTTCATCGCGATTTGCGCGGCAACAATGACCTGTTGATCCTGACCCAGCCGCAGGCAATCGAGGACATCCACGCGGCCTATTTGCGTGCCGGCGCCGACATCGTCGCGACCAATACCTTCTCGACCACCTCGATCGCGCAGGCCGACTACGATCTCACCGACATCGTCTACGAGATGGCGCGCGACGGCGCCCGCCTCGCCGGCAATGCCGCCCGGCGCGTCGCCGCCGAAGACGGCAAGCCGCGCTTCGTTGCGGGTGCGATTGGTCCGACCAACCGCACCGCCTCGATCTCGCCTGATGTGGCCAATCCCGGCTACCGCGCCGTCACCTTCGATGATCTGCGCAAATCCTATGGCGAGCAGATCCGCGGCCTGATCGATGGCGGCGTCGACCTGCTGCTGGTCGAGACCATCTTCGATACGCTGAACGCCAAGGCAGCGCTCTATGCGATCGCCGAGATCACCGAAGAGCTCGGCATCGACATGCCGGTGATGGTGTCTGGCACCATCACCGACAAGTCCGGCCGCCTGCTCTCGGGCCAGATGCCGGAGGCGTTCTGGAATTCGGTGCAGCACGCCAAGCCCGTCACCATCGGTTTCAACTGCGCGCTCGGCGCGGAGGATTTGCGCGCGCATATCGCCGATATCGGTCGCGTCGCGGACACGCTGGTCTGCGCCTATCCGAACGCCGGCCTGCCCAACGAATTCGGCCAGTATGACGAGACGCCGGAGTACATGGCCCGTCTCGTCGGCGAGTTCGCCCGCGACGGCCTCGTCAACATCGTCGGCGGCTGCTGCGGCACCACGCCTGATCATATCGCGGCGATCGCCGCCGCTGTCGCCCCGCACAAGCCGCGCATCGTGCCTGAGATCGCACCGAAGCTGCGACTCTCCGGCCTCGAGCCCTTTGTGCTGACGGATGCGATTCCGTTCGTGAACGTCGGCGAGCGTACCAACGTCACGGGTTCCGCCCGCTTCCGCAAGCTGATCACGAACGGCGACTACACCGCCGCTCTTCAAGTCGCACGCGACCAGGTCGAGAACGGCGCGCAGATCATCGACGTCAACATGGATGAGGGGCTTCTGGATTCGGAAGCCGCGATGGTGACCTTCCTCAACCTCGTCGCCGCCGAGCCGGACATCGCCCGTGTTCCTGTCATGGTCGACTCGTCAAAGTTCTCGGTGATCGAAGCCGGCCTGAAATGCGTGCAGGGCAAGCCGGTCGTCAATTCGATCTCGATGAAGGAAGGCGAGGACAAGTTCATCCACGAGGCCAAGATCGCGCGGCGCCACGGCGCAGCCGTGGTCGTGATGGCGTTCGACGAGGTCGGCCAGGCCGACACGTTCGCGCGCAAGACCGAGATCTGCAAGCGCGCCTACGACATCCTGGTCAACCGCGTCGGCTTCCCGCCCGAGGACATCATCTTCGATCCGAATATCTTCGCGATTGCGACCGGTATCGAGGAGCACAACAATTACGGCGTCGACTTCATCGAGGCGACGCGCTGGATCCGCCAGAACCTGCCGGGCGCGCACATCTCCGGCGGCGTGTCGAACCTGTCGTTCTCGTTCCGCGGCAACGAACCGGTGCGCGAGGCCATGCACTCGGTGTTCCTGTATCACGCCATCAAGGCCGGCATGGACATGGGCATCGTCAATGCCGGGCAGATGATCGTCTATGACGACATCGATCCCGAGCTGCGCCAGACCTGCGAGGACGTCGTCCTCAACCGCGACCCCGGAGCCTCCGAGCGCCTGCTGGCACTCGCTGAGAAATTCCGCGGCAAGAAGACCGAAGCCAAGGAAGCTGATCTCGCCTGGCGCGAATGGCCGGTGGAGAAGCGGCTGTCGCATTCGCTGGTGCACGGGATCACCGAGTTCATCGAGCAGGACACCGAGGAAGCCCGCAAGAAGTCCTCGCGCCCGCTCGACGTGATCGAGGGGCCGCTGATGGCCGGCATGAACGTGGTCGGCGACCTCTTCGGCGACGGCAAGATGTTCCTGCCGCAGGTGGTGAAGTCGGCGCGCGTCATGAAGCAGGCGGTGGCCTGGCTGATGCCGTTCATGGAGGAGGAGAAGGCGCGCAACCTCGCCAATGGCGTTGGCACCGAAGGCTCGAGCTCCGCCGGCAAGATCGTGCTTGCGACCGTGAAGGGCGACGTCCACGACATCGGCAAGAACATCGTCGGCATCGTGCTCCAGTGCAACAATTACGAGGTCATCGACCTCGGCGTGATGGTGCCGGCCGCCAAGATCGTCGAGACCGTGAAGGCGGAGAAGGCCGACATCGTCGGTCTCTCGGGCCTGATCACGCCCTCGCTCGACGAGATGGCGTTCTTCGCCGGCGAACTGCAGCGCGAAGGCCTCAAGCTGCCGCTCTTGATCGGCGGCGCGACGACCAGCCGCGTCCACACGGCCGTGAAGATCGACCCGAGCTATCGCGCCGGTCCCGTCGTTCACGTCAACGACGCCAGCCGCGCCGTCGGCGTCGCCTCCTCGCTGCTCTCGCCTGAGAAGCGCGAGGCGTATGCTGCCGAGGTGCGCGCCGAATACGCCAAGATCTCGGAGGCGCATCTGCGCGCGCAAGCCGACAAGAAGCGCCTGAAGCTGGCTGACGCCCGCAAGAACCGCGTGCCGGTCGATTTTGCCAAGAGCAAGCCGGTGAAGCCGACCTTCCTCGGCATCAAGAGTTTTGACGACTACGATCTCGCCGAGCTCGTGCCCTATATCGACTGGACGCCGTTCTTCCAGACCTGGGAGCTCGCCGGCCGCTTTCCTGCCATCCTCAAGGACGACAAGGTCGGCGAGGTCGCGCGCTCGCTCTATGACGATGCGCGCAAGATGCTCGACACCATCGTGAAGGAAAAATGGTTCCGCGCCCGCGCCACCGTCGGCTTCTGGCCGGCGAACGCGCAGGGCGATGACATCGTGCTCTATGCCGACGATACCAGGACCAAGAGCATCGCGACGCTGCACACGCTGCGCCAGCAGCTCGAGAAGCGCGAGGGCCGTTTCAACGCCGCGCTCTCAGACTTCGTCGCACCCGCAGGCGTGCCCGACTATGTCGGCGGCTTCGTCGTCACCGCCGGCATCGGCGAGGATGCCGTCGCCGACCGCTTCAAGATGGCCAACGACGACTACTCCTCGATCCTGTGCAAGGCGCTGGCCGATCGCCTGGCCGAAGCCTTCGCGGAAGCCATGCATGCCCGCGTGCGCCGCGAGTTCTGGGCCTATGCGCCCGACGAGGCGCTCTCCAGCGAGGATCTGATCCTCGAAAAGTATCAGGGCATCCGCCCCGCGCCCGGCTATCCCGCGCAGCCCGATCACACCGAGAAGGCCACGCTGTTCGAGCTGCTCGATGCGGAAGCGACCGCCGGCGTGAAGCTGACCGAAAGCTTTGCGATGTGGCCGGGCTCATCGGTGTCAGGGCTCTACTTCGCCAGCCCCGAGAGCTATTATTTCGGCGTCGGCAAGATCGAGCGCGACCAGGTCGAGGACTACGCCGCGCGCAAGGGCATGAGCGTGGCGGAGACCGAGCGCTGGCTCGCGCCGGTGCTGAACTACATCCCGTCGCAGCAGGGAGCCGACAAGGCGTTCAAGGCGACCCCCGCGAACGACGAGACGTCGAACGACCTCGCCTCGCATCCGCCCGGCTGCGCCTGTGCGGTGCATCTGGTCTGGCAGAAGAAGCGCGCGGGGGCGGGATAAGCGCTCCCGAACGCAAGAGGCGAAAACAACCCCATGCACAGTAGGGATGGGGTTGCAGCGCCCGGTGTTTTTTCGATATTACCGAAAAATGCTTGCTCCGTCGGGCAAAACACCTGTATAAGTGCAAAATCGGGTGTCTCGCCTGATATCGTCATTCCGGGGCGCGCGAAGCGCGAGCCCGGAATCCATTTATCCACGTCACCGGTCGCGCGATGGATTCCGGGCTCGCGCCAAGTGGCGCGCCCCGGAATGACAGCCCGGCCTACCCCTTCGGCGGCGCCAGCGGCTGCACGATCTCCTTGAACGGCGCCAGCGCCTCGCAGCGATCGGCATGGGCCGCGAGCGCCGGATAGCGCGCCGCATCGAACAGGTCGGGGTGCGCCTCGCGGGTAAAGCGGACGACGCAGGCCACCGCAATATCGGCATGACCGATGCGCGTCCCCAGCCAGTACGGCGTCGTCACCTTGGCGCGCTCGGCTTCCAGCACTTTGAGCACGTCGCCGATCTGCGCCCGGCAGCGTTCGACCCATAGCGCGAGCTGCTCCTTCCGCAGCACGCGCTCATAGAGCAGGCTGACCGCCTTGTCGCCGAGGCCGGTCGCGAGCGCGCAGATGCGCAGGTGCTTGCGCCGATCGACGCCGTTTCGCGGCAGCATCGCCTTGTCAGGCCCGACGCGCTCGTCGAGATAATCCAGGATGATCGTGCTCTCGATCAGAGCCTCGTCATCGTCGAGGACCAGCGTCGGCACGCGGCGCAGCGGATTGTACGGCGCGATCTTGTCGGCATCGCCGAAGGTCGACCACGGCTTGTGCTCGAATGCGAGCCCGTAAAGCCGCAGCGCAATCGCGACGCGGCGGACGAAGGGGGAATCATATTGGCCAATCAGGAACATGGTTCTCGCTCTTCTCTGGCATGGGATAAGGCAGGGCCGATCAGTTCATCGTCATTGCGCGGGATGCGCAACAAATATCTTGGAAGGAGAGCATTGCACACAGCGCAACAACGCGGAATCAATGCAACGCCGACCCAACGGGAATCCTGTCATGCTATTGCGATCATTCACCGTGCTCGCCCTGCTCGCCGCGGCAACCCTCGCGCGCGCGCAGGACCGTCCGATTGGCTTCCAGATGCCGTCGAAGAACATCGCCTGCCAGGTCTTCGCCGACAACGGCCAGGACACACTTCGCTGCGACATACTGACAATCGACACGCCGCCGCGACGGCCGCCGGACTGCGAGCTCGACTATGGCCACGCCTTCGCGATGACCGCCAGGGGTGACGCCAGGGGCGGCTCCGCGCGCATTTGCGCCGGCGACACCGTCGTGGACCCATCACTGCCGGTGCTCGCCTATGGCGAGATATGGCAGCGCGCAGGATTCACCTGCCGCTCGGAACAGACCGGGCTGACGTGCTTCAATGCCATGCAGCACGGGTTTTCGCTTTCGCGCGGGAAGCAAGAGGTGTTTTGAGAAAATTATGTAGCCCGCATGAAGCGGAGCGGAATCCGGGTCCGCTGTCCCGGATTGCGCTCCGCTCCATCCGGGCTACGAGACCACTCGCCTCACAGCCCGTCCCGGATAGCGCGCTTCAAGGCCGCGATCGCCGTCTCGTCGCGCTTGTACATGGTCCATTGCTTGATGCGCTTGGCACGCACCAGTTTTGCCGATGTCAGCACACGCATGTGCTCGCTCACGGTCGGTGCGCTGACGCCGAGCTTCTCGGCGATCAGCAGGCCGCAGACACCGTCCTCGACCAAGTCGCCGTCGACCTGCGCCCGAAAATGCCGCCGCGGATCCCGCAGCCATTCCAGGATCTGCAGGCGCCGCTCGTTGGCCAAGGCGCGCATCGCGGTTGCAAACTTCATTTAGCCATTTTGCTAAATACCTAATTGATGTCAACACCCTGATACGCTAGCATTCACCGCCATGACAGCACCATCAGACATCACCCGCGAGCGGATCGCGGCGACCGAGGCCGTCATCCGTCCGCACATCCGCCGCACACCGCTGCTGCAGGCCAATCTCGCCGATTTCGGCCTGCCTGCAGCTCCCGTCACGTTCAAGCTCGAAATGCTGCAGCATTCCGGATCGTTCAAGGCGCGCGGCGCGTTTGCCAACCTGCTGCTGCGGCAGGTGCCGCCAGCCGGAATCGTCGCCGCATCCGGCGGCAATCACGGCGCGGCCGTCGCCTATGCGGCGCGGCAGCTCGGGATTCCCGCGACGATTTTCGTCCCTGACATCACCTCGCCGGCCAAGGCCGAACGGATCAGGTTCTATGGCGCCGAGCTCGTGATCGCAGGCAACCGCTATGCCGATGCGCTCGCGGCCAGCGAGGCGCATGTGGCGCGGACCGGCGCGCTTGCCGTTCACGCCTACGACCAGGCCGAAACCCTGCTCGGCCAGGGCAGCGTTGGCCTCGAGCTGGAGCAGGACGCGCCTGATATCGACACGCTGCTGGTGGCCGTCGGTGGCGGCGGCCTGATCGGCGGCATTGCGGCGTGGAGCGCCGGCAGGACGCGCATCATTGCCGTCGAGCCGGAGCTCTCGCCGACCCTGCACGATGCGTTCGCAGCAGGCGCCCCGGTCGATGCGCCGGCGGGCGGCCTCGCCGCCGACAGCCTCGCGCCGCGACGCGTCGGCGAGTTGATGTTCCCGATCGCACGGGCGTATGTCGAGCGCGTCGTCCTCGTCAGCGACGATGCGATCCGGCAGGCGCAGAACGCGCTGTGGTCGACCTTGCGCCTCGTCACTGAGCCCGGCGGCGCGGCCGCGTTTGCAGCGCTGCTCTCCGGCAGCTATCGACCATCGCCGGGCGAGCGCATCGCGGTGCTGGTCTGCGGGGCGAATACGACGGCGGTGAATTTCGATAGCTAGCGGCGCTTCGACAACGAGGCTTTGCGGCAACAGCCGCAGGTTTCCTTCGTGGCCCTGTCCACTCCGCCTTGCCGAACAGAATCGCGCATGGTTCAGTCCGCAGAACCTTGGGGACGGCAGATGAATCGACGGGCGGTAGCGGTCGGCGTGGCATTTGCGGCCATCGTGCTGGGGAGCGGCGCATTCGCCGCCGACCTGCCGCTCAAGGCGCCGCCGAAAGCGGTCGATTTCAATCCGTTCTGGGCCGAGGCCGACTATCTCGCCTGGAGCGTGACCGGGGACAAGCTGCCGGCGCTGGTGACGACGGCGCCTGTCGGCACGCCGCTGGGCACAGCCGGCGTGCTCGGGCAGCCGACCACGACCGTGCTGTTCGGCAATTCCAGCGTCAACAATGACTGGCGTTCGGGCGGACGCATTACCGCCGGATACTGGTTCGACCCACAGCGCAGAAGCGGCGTCGAGGCATCGTTCTTCGGGCTGGAGAACGCTTCGACCGGCTTTGCCGCCAATTCCGGTGCCACTCCGATCCTGACGCAGCCTTTCACCAACGCGCTGACGGGACTTCCCGACGCGTTGATCGCAAGTTTTCCAGGCGTCTTCACCGGCAGCGTCAACGCCAACGAGACATCGCACCTGCTCGGCGCCGGCGCGCTCTATCGCCAGGAGTTCGGCGCCTGGAACGGGCAGCGCATCAGTGCGCTGATCGGCTATCGCTACTTACGCGCCTCCGACACGCTGTGGATCACCGGCACCTCGACCAGCCTCGCCTTCGGCGACTTCACGTCGACAGACAATTTCAAGGCGGCGAGCAACTTCCACGGCCTCGACCTCGGCCTCGCCGGCGACTGGCGCAATGGCCCGTGGTCGCTGGAGTGGCGCGGCAAGGTCGCACTCGGCGCAAACCTCAACACCGCCGACGTTGCGGGCTCGACGATTTCGACGATCGCCGCCGTCACCACGACGGTGCCGGGCGGCTTCCTCGCGCTCGCCAGCAACAGCGGCCATTTCTCGCAGACCAAATTCGCCGCGGTGCCGGAGCTGTCGCTGAAGGCGGGCTATGAGATTGCGCCCGCCTGGCGTCTGACCGTCGGCTACGACGTGCTGTACTGGACCGGCGTGCAGCGCGCCGGCGGGCTGATCGATACCACCATCAATCCGAACCTGATTCCGCCAGGACCGCCGGCGGGCCCGACCCGGCCGCTGCCGGTGATGAACACGACGAACCTGCTCGCGCAGGGATTTAGCGTCGGCGTGCGGTATAATTATTGAGGCCGACGTAGGTGCCCCTGCGCTCCGTCATTGCGAGCGCAGCGACTTGTCCGCCGAAACCTTGGCGAAGGAGGAAGCAATCCAGCATCTTTCCGCGGAAGCAATCTGGATTGCTTCGTCGCAAGAGCTCCTCGCAATGACGGCGTGGAGACAGCCGGCGCGCACTACACCCAGTCATCGCGAGCCAACGGTGGGGAAGCAGTGCTGCACTATTTGATGATGGCACATGCCTCACCGTTTCGCGCATCGCGCCGCGGTTCGAATGTCGCAGGCGATGCGTGAAGCACGTCACACATTGTAGTTGCAAACATGATAGTATGCCTACGCGAAGCAATCAGGGGGACGTATGCAGCCACGCCGCAATTGAGCCGTTCGAAACGGCTCAGGCGGTCAACAGGAGGAATTGCCATGTCCGTTGTACTGACCATGGGTAAGATCAGCGCCATCACCGCAATCACCAAGATCCTTCCCGATCATGCCGACGCGTTACGCAGGACCCTCCAGGGGCTGACCGCCGCAAACGGCGGCAAGATCTCGTCTCTCGGCACCATCCATATCGTGCGCTGGGTCATTTTCGACAATGACACGCGCTTGTTGTTCGCGACGAATTTCGACGGCGACGTCGAAGACTATATGCGCGATTTCGCCGAGCGCGCCCCCGACGGGATCGACGCGATCTGGGGCCATTGCGAAGGCTATCCGGGCGCGCGCGATTATCCAAAGCTGCGCGATTACATTCTCGGCAGCGCGATCGAAACCACCGGCTATTATTGCGCCTATCCGAACTCCACCGTCGCCGACATCAACAAGGCGCTGGATTGGAAGGGCAAGTTCGACACATTCCTCGACCAGATCGGTTGACGGACAATGCCTGCCCCATCCGATGCCAGCGAGTTGGATCGGAACGATATCCAGGGCATGGCGATGCGGCCCTATCGCTTCCCGTTCGCGCGATATCATCTGCTTGATGTGAGCGATCCGGCGCGAGCCCGGCAATGGTTCGGTGGCGTTGCCGGGCGATGCACGACCGTGGCGGGTCTGGACGCATCGCCTCCACTCGCCTTCAACGTAGCCCTCTCGTGGCAGGGGCTGTCGGCGATCGCTACGCCACAGCCGAGCCTTGCGAGCTTCCCACAGGAATTCCAGCAGGGAATGGCGGCGCGCGCGGATCGGCTCGGCGACGTCGGCGACAGCGCTCCGGCGCGGTGGGACGCACCGTTCGACAAGCGCGTGCATGCGCTCGTCGTGGTCAGTGCGATGACCTCTGCGGACCGCGATGCCGCTTCGGCAGCATTGCTGTCTGATATCGGCGATAACGGCCTGAGTGCGCTCGCTGCCATCGATGCGCAATTGCTGCCCGGGCCGGATGGCCAGCCCGTCGCGATCGAGCACTTCGGCTACCGTGACGGGATTACCCAACCTGCGATCGAGGGCAGCGGGGACCCGCTCTTGCCCGGCGCGGGCGTCCCTGATGCAGGCGGTTGGCGCGCCCTGAGGGCGGGTGAGTTCGTCCTCGGACAGCGTGACGAGACCGGTGCCGTTCCTGACTTGCCCAGCCCGGCAAGCCTGAGCCGCAACGGCAGCTTCGTGGTGTTGCGCAAGCTTCACCAGCATGTCTTTGCCTTCAGGGATTTTCTGCGGCGCTCCGCCGGCGAGGAGATTGACGTCGCACGGCTGGCGGCAAAGATGATGGGACGCTGGCAAAGCGGCGCGCCGCTGGCCCTGGCCGCAGAACGGGACGACCCTGGTCTCGCTGCGGACGCCAGTCGAAATAATGACTTTACCTATCTCGACGATTTGCGCGGGACGAATTGCCCGATCGGGGCCCATGTGCGCCGCCTCAATCCGCGCTCGGGATTATCAGGTCCGAATGGTGCATCCGTCCATCGGCATCGGCTGCTGCGCCAGGGTTTGCCCTACGGCGCGCGCCTGCCTGCGGACGCCGCGGCCGACGACGGTGCCGCGCGCGGCGCCATCATGTTGCTTGTGAACGCCGACATCGCCCGTCAATTCGAGTTCGTGCAGAAGGTCTGGATCAACGATGGCGACTTCGCCGGCCTTGGCAACGACAAGGATCCCATGATCGGCGGCAATGACGGGAGTGGAAGCTTCACGATCCCGCGTGCCGGCGCGCCGCGGCGTCGATTGCAGGGCCTGCCGGCGTTCGTGAGCACGCGCGGCGGCGAATATTTCTTCCTGCCTGGCATCGCGGCGCTGCGATCATTTGCCGAGTCCCTTGCGAACACAGCCTCATGATTGATTGGAGAATACAATGGCGTGGAAACCGAATTCCATCGTCGGCTCGCTGTCCCTGCTCTTCTCGGTTGTCGTTGCCGCTGTTATCGTGATCGCGGGCCTGGTGGCCTATCCCTATGTCGCCAAGGTCTATGACGGCATCAGGGTGAAGTTGCCGGAATATCCAGCCGTGCAGAAGACCCGCTGGCTCGACCAGAACTGGACCGATCAGCGCGACTGGGTTCACCACGCCGATCAGGGTACGGCGACCTTCCACATCCCTTACGAATGGTTCATGGCCCTCGAGCAGCCGGAGATGTCGCTGACGTCGGTGGGACTGCTGAGCGACCCTGTCTACCTCGACCGTTTCGGCTTCATCCCCGATGCGGCCGATCCCAAGCTCGGATTGCCCGTGGGCATGGCGCGCGGCAAGGCGATGGTCGATGCCACCGCACAGCCTTGGAGGAATCCGCGGGCCCCCTATGCCGACATGACACGGATCGGGCTGACCTGCGCGGCGTGCCACACCGGGCGCTTCACCTATCAGGGCACGGAATTCCTGGTCGACGGCGGCCCTGCAATCACTGATCTCGGCAAGTTCCGCACCGCGCTTGGCCTCTCGCTGGCGTTCACGCGCTTCGTGCCCTACCGCTTCGACAGGTTCGCCGAAAGGGTGATCGGCGCAAACCCGAGCGAAGTGGAAAAGACCCAGCTGCTCGCGCAACTCGACAAGGTGCTGGCGCAGGGCAAGGGGCTTTCCGATCTCGATACCATGGTTGGCCCGCAGAGCGTGGTCGAAGGATACGGCAGGCTCGACGCGTTGAACCGCATCGGCAACGAGGTCTTCGCAGTCGATCTCAAGACTCCCGCCAACTATGCCGCCACATCGGCGCCGGTGCATTTCCCGCGCATCTGGGATGCCCCCTGGTTCGATTGGGTCCAGTACAATTCATCGATCGAACAGCCCATGGTGCGTAACGCCGGCGAAGCGATGGGCGTCTCGGCGATGCTCAATCTGACAAGCGCGACCGGAGGTCTTTACGCCTCGGGTATCGAAATCATGAACCTGGACAGGATCGAGAAATCGCTGGCCGGCAAGCAACCGAATGCAGGCACAGGCTTCACCGGATTGAAGTCGCCGCAATGGCCTGCCGAGCTTCCGCCAATCGACAAGACACGCGCCGGGCAAGGAGCGGCCCTCTACAAGGAGCTCTGCCAGGGATGCCATCTGGCGCCGGTGAGCAGTGCCGAATTCTGGACGTCCGACCGCTGGTCGCTGCCAGCAGGTCAAAAGGCGGAGCACTATCCGGGCGAGCGTTATCTCCGCCTCAACGTCGTCCCCATCTCGCTTGTTGGCACCGACCCGGCGCAGGCAAAGGACATGCTCGATCGCAAGGTCACCGTGCCCAGGGAGCTCGATATCGCCACCGACAGTTTCGGCCCGGCGCTCGGTGCGGTCACCGAAAAGACCATCAAGCATTGGTATGACAGCCAGACACCGCCTGTCGCGCCAGAGAAGCGCGAGGAGCTGAACGGCTACCGGGAGAACGGCATCCAGGCGCCACTGGCCTACAAGGCACGTCCGCTCAACGGCATCTGGGCAACGCCGCCTTACCTGCACAACGGCTCGGTGCCGAACCTCTATGCCCTGCTGTCGCCGGCCAGCGAGCGGCCGACCAAATTCTACCTCGGCAACCGCGAATATGATCCGGTCGATGTCGGATATCGGACGGACAAATTGGAAGGCGGATTCGAGCTCGACACCAGGATCCGGGGCAACTTCAACACCGGGCACGAGTTTGGCAATGGCAAGGACGGCGTGATCGGACGCCTTCTGACGCCGGACGAACGGCGGGCGCTGGTGGAATATTTGAAGACGATGTGAGAAGCGCGGCCGCGTCTTACTTTATGATCGGCACGTGCTTCGCCGCGTCACGCGACACCGTGCCATCGAGCCGGGGATCATCCGCAATCTCGATCTGGCGGCGGAACGGGATGAAGCCGGAGCGCTGGTAGAACGCCACGGCCGAGGGGTGATCGAAGGTGCAGGTGTGCACCCAGACGCGCTGCACATCGCCGGACCAGGCACGCTCCATGGCGCGGTTCATCAGGAAGCGGGCGGCACCGGTGCCGACCAAGCTCGAAGTGACACCGAAATAGACCAGCTCGCATTGACCGGGCTGACGAAAGTCCAGCTCCAGCATGCCTTCGTCGCGGCCGTCGACGACCAGCGCGTAGACCTCGATGCCTGCGGCATGGATGATCGCGGCGAGCTCGGCGTCATTCATCTGCGCTCGCGAGGACCACAGCCAGTCCTCGCCGACGCGGCGGTAGAGATCGCGGTACCAGGCCTGCGCGGGCGCATCGACCTTGCGCAGCGACCAACCGCCGGGCGGATCGTCGCGGCGCGCGGGGCGCGCCGTCATCTCCAGATGGGTGACGACGGCGGCAATCTTGCCGGCCGGGATGTCGGAATAGCCGTCGGGGAGGATCACCCCTCCCCCTCGTCGCTCGCCAGCACGCCCTTCACCGCGCGCGCCCAGCCGGCAAGCTTTCGCTCGCGGGTGGCATCGCTCATGTTCGGCTTGAAGCGGTGCTCGAGCCGCCAATTATCGGCGAATTTGGTCGGCTCGGGATAGACGCCGGCATTGAGGCCGGCGAGATAGGCCGCACCCAGCGCAGTGGTCTCCTGGATCACCGGGCGATCGACCGGCGCATCGAGCAGATCGGCGAGGCGCTGCATGGTCCAGTCGGAGGCGGTCATGCCGCCATCGACGCGGAGCACGACGCTCGCCACCTCCGAGCTCGGCCAGTCCGCGCGCATCGCGGCCCAGAGATCGAAGGTCTGGTAGCAGACGCTCTCCAGCGCGGCATGGGCCAGCTCGGCAGGTCCGGTGTTGCGGGTGAGGCCGAACAGCGCGCCGCGGACGCGCGGATTCCAGTAGGGCGCGCCCATGCCGACGAAGGCCGGGACGAGATACACGCTCTGCATGGTATCAGACTGATCGGCAAGAGGTCCGGTCTCGGCGGCGTGCTTGATGATGCCGAGGCCGTCGCGCAGCCATTGCACCGCGCTGCCCGCGACGAAGATCGAGCCCTCGAGGGCGTAGGTGCGTTTGCCGTCGAGCTGGTAGGCGATGGTGGTGAGCAGCTTGTTCCTGGAGGCGACCGGCGTCGTGCCGGTGTTGAGCAGCGCGAAGCAGCCGGTGCCGTAGGTCGACTTCATCATGCCCGGGCGGAAGCAGGCCTGGCCGATGGTTGCGGCCTGCTGGTCGCCGGCGATGCCGCAGATCGCAATCGGCCCGCCGAACAGGTCCGGCGTGCTCTCGCCGAAGCGCGCGGAGGAATCCTTCACCTCGGGGAGCATCGAGCGCGGCACGCCGATGATCTCCAGCAGCTCGTCGTCCCACTGGCCGGTGTGGATGTTGAACAGCAGCGTGCGCGAGGCGTTGGTGGCGTCGGTGGCGTGCACCTTGCCGCCGGTGAGGCGCCAGAGCAGATAGCAATCGACGGTGCCGAACATCAGCTCGCCGCGGGCGGCGCGGGCACGCGCGCCGGGGACGTGGTCGAGGATCCAGGCGACCTTGGTGCCGGAGAAATAGGGATCGATGATCAGGCCGGTCTTCTGCGAGATCAACGGCTCGCGGCCGTCGGCCTTGAGCTTGGCGCAAATGTCGGCCGTGCGGCGGTCCTGCCAGACGATGGCGCGGTGCACCGCCTGCCCGGTGGCACGGTCCCACACCACGGTGGTCTCGCGCTGGTTGGTGATGCCGATCGCGGCGATATCCTTGGGCCCGATGCCGGCCTGCTCGATCGCCTCGCGACAGACCATCACGGTCGAGGTCCAGATGTCCTCCGGCTCGTGCTCGACCCAGCCCGAGGCCGGAAAATGCTGCGGAAACTCCTGCTGCGCTTTCGCTGCGATGGAAATATCGCCGCGAAACACGATCGCGCGCGAGGAGGTGGTGCCCTGGTCGATGGCGAGGACGAAAGACATGGAGGCTTACCTTGGCGTTTTCCCTAAGGACGGGTCATTGTGTCCGCGCCAAAAGGAGCGGATTAGGGCGGCAAGGTCAATATCTCTCCGTCGTCCCGGCGAAACCCTACACCGCCGCCGTGGTGACGCCGCCGTCGATCACGATGGTCTGGCCGGTCATGAAGCTCGAGGCGTCGGAGGCAAGGTAGGCGACGGCGCCGGCGATTTCGTCGGGCTCGCCGATGCGGCGGAGCGGCGTGGTGGCGGTGCGGCGCTTGAGGTTGGCTTCGTCTTCCCAGAGCGCGCGGGCGAAATCGGTCTTGACGAGGCCAGGCGCGATGCAGTTGACGCGGACGCCCTTCGGGCCCCATTCGCCGGCGAGCGAGCGGCACAGCGCGAAGTCCGCGGCTTTCGAAATACCGTAGGCGCCGATCACGGTGGAGCCGCGCAGGCCCCCGATCGAGGAGATGATGATGACCGAGCCCTTGCCGCGTTCGGCCATCTCAGGGATCGCGAGCGCGGAGAGCCAGATGTTGCTCTTGACGTTCGAGCCCATGATCTTGTCGAAGGCTTCATCCGTGATGTCGAGCAGCGGGCCGTAATACGGGTTCACGGCCGCGTTGCAGACGAGGATGTCGATCTTGCCGTAGTGCTTCGTCGCGCCCGAGATCAGCGCCTCGACCTCGTTCTTGCGCGCGATGTTGCAGGGAATGACGATGGCATCGCCGCCTGAGGCGTTGATGCCATCGGCGACTTCCTTGCAGGCATCGGCCTTGCGCGACGACACCACGACTTTTGCGCCGAGCTTGGCAAGCAGCTCGGCCGAGGAGCGGCCGATGCCGCGGCTGGAGCCGGTGACGACGGCGACTTTTCCGGTGAGATCGAACGGGGTGTTTTTCATTTTTTTACTCCGATGCTTCAACGGCCTCCGTCATTGCGAGCGCAGCGAAGCAATCCAGGATCTCTCCGCGGAGAAAGCTGGATTGCTTCGTCGCAAGAGCTCCTCGCAATGACGGCAGGGGCGACTAGATCAACCCACCCGCATCGGCGACGCGGCGCTGGTGGTAGTCGGTGTCGCCGAAAGTGTTCTCGATCATGGTCAGGCGCTTGAAGTAGTGGCCGATCTTCGCCTCCATGGTCATGCCGATGCCGCCATGGAGCTGGATCGACTGCTGGCCGACGAATTTCAGCGACTTGCCGATCTGCGCCTTGGCCGCGGCGATGGCGTTGCTGCGTTCCTTGGCGTTCTCGAAATCACCAGCCATGGTCGCGAACATCGACATCGAGCGGGCCTGCTCGGCCGCGACGAACATGTCGGAGGCGCGGTGCTGGAGCGACTGGAACGAGCCGATCGCGACGCCAAACTGCTTGCGCGTCTTGATGTACTCGACCGTGGTCTTGAGCGACTCATCCATCAGGCCGACCGCCTCGGCGCAGAGCGCGACGCGGGCTTCGTCCACCACGCGTTCGATCAGCGCAAGCGAGTCCTCGGGGTTGCCGATCGCCGCATCCGCGCCGACCTCGACGCCCGTAAAGGTGATGTCGGCGGCGTGCAGGCCGTCCTGGGTCGGGTAGGACTTCCTGGTGACGCCCTTGGCGTCCGCCGGGACCAGGAACACGCCGATGCCGGTCGTGTCGCGGCGGTTGCCCTTGGTGCGGGCGGTGACGACCAGCGTGTCGGCGTTTTCGCCGTTGAGCACGACGAACTTCTCGCCGTCGATGACCCAGCCGTCGCCCTTCTTCTTCGCCGTCGTTGCGACGTCGAACAGATCGTAGCGCGAGTTCTTCTCGAGCTGGGCAAACGCCAGCGTCTTGCTGCCGTCGACGATCCCAGGCACATGCGCGGCCTTCTGCGCATCGGTGCCGGCGTGGCGCAGGAAGCCGCCGCCGATCACGACCGTTGCCAGATAGGGCTCGAGCACCAGCGCCTTGCCGAGCGCTTCCATCACGATCATGGTCTCGACGCCGCCGCCGCCGAAGCCGCCATCGGCTTCCGCGAAAGGCAGGCCGAGCAGGCCCTGCTCGGCGAGCTTGCCCCAGACGGCTTTGCTCCAGCCGCCCTTTTCCTTCATGTACTTCTTGCGCTGCTCGAAATCGTAGGAGTCGGTCAGCAGGCCGTCGATGCTGTCCTTCAGGAGCCGCTGCTCCTCGGTCAGGTCAAAATCCATGTTTCTCTCCAAATCGGCGGGAATTGCCCTGCCGTCGCTTCACCCTCAGACGTCATCCCCGCGAATGCGGGGATCCAGTAAACGCAACCGCCTGCCGTACCCACGACCGCCGCGGCGTACTGGGTCCCCCGCCTTCGCGGGGGACGACAGCGTCATTGTCGCCTCAAAGCCCCAGCACCGCCTTGGCGATGATGTTGCGCTGGATCTCGTTGGAGCCGCCGTAGATCGAGACCTTGCGGTTGTTGAAGTAGCTCGGCGCGATCTGAGCGGTCCAGTCCATGGCTTCGTTGGAGCCGTCGTCGCCGTGCAAATCGTAGGGCGCGGCAAACGGACCGATCACTTCCATGAGCAGCTCGGTGGTGGTCTGCTGGATCTCGGAGCCCTTGATCTTCAGCACCGAGGACGCCGGATTGGGCTTGCCCTTGCCGTGCTTGCCCTCGTCGGCGACGACGCGCAGCTGCGTCAGCTCGAGCGCCTTCAGCTCGATTTCGCAGGCCGCCAGCTTCTCGCGGAAGGCGGAGTCCTGGATGATCGGCTTGCCGCCGGATTCGACCTTGCCGGCGAGGTCGCGGATGCGGCGCAGCCGCTCCTTGGAGACGCCGACGCGCGCGATGCCGGTGCGCTCGTTGCCGAGCAGGAATTTTGCGTAATCCCAGCCCTTGTTCTCTTCGCCGATCAGGTTCTCGACGGGCACCTCGACGTCGTCGAAGAACACCTCGTTGACCTCATGGCCGCCGTCGATGGTCTGGATCGGGCGCACGGTGACGCCCTTCGACTTCATCGGGAACACGATGAAGGAGATGCCCATCTGCTTCTTCGCATTGTTGTCGGTGCGGCAGAGGCAGAAGATCATGTCGGCGTGCTGGGCCAGCGTGGTCCAGGTCTTCTGGCCGTTGATGATCCACTTGTCGCCCTTGCGCTCGGCTTTGGTCTTGAGCGAAGCGAGATCGGACCCGGAGCCCGGCTCCGAAAAGCCCTGGCACCACCAATCATCGACATTGGCGATGCGCGGCAAATACTTCTTCTTCTGCTCTTCGTTGCCGAAGGTGTAGATGACGGGACCGACCATGCTGACGCCGAAGGCGAGCGGCTGCGGCGCCGGATAGGACTGCAGCTCTTCATTGAAGATGTAGTGCTGCACGCTGGTCCAGCCCGTGCCGCCGTATTGCTTCGGCCAATGGCTGACGCCCCAGCCCTTCTTGTTGAGGATGCGCCACCACGTCACCATCTCGTCCTTGGTGAGATGACGACCCTCGACCAGCTTGCGCCGCGTATCCGGCGGCACGTTGTCGCGGAAGAATGACCGCACTTCCTCGCGAAACGCCTGCTCTTCTTTCGTGAATGCGAGATCCATCGGATCCTCCTGTGAATTACTGCAAAATCTCAAACAGCCCGGCCGCGCCCATGCCGCCGCCGACGCACATGGTGACGACTGCGTACTTGGCCTTGCGGCGGCGGCCTTCGATCAGCGCGTGGCCGGTCAGGCGCGCTCCCGACATGCCGTAGGGATGGCCGACTGCGATCGCGCCGCCATCGACGTTGATCTTCTCGGGGTCGATGCCGAGCTTGTCGCGGCAATACAGAACCTGCACCGCGAAGGCTTCGTTCAGCTCCCAGAGACCGATGTCGTCGACCTTGAGGCCATGACGCTTGAGCAGGCGCGGCACGGCGAACACAGGACCGATGCCCATCTCGTCGGGCTCACAGCCGGCGGAGACGAAGCCGCGGAAGATGCCGAGCGGGTTGAGGCCGCGCTTGGCCGCTTCCTTGTCGCTCATGATCACCGAGGCGCTGGCGCCGTCGGAGAGCTGGCTGGCATTGCCGGCGGTGATGGAGAAACCGTCACCGCGCACGGGCTTGAGGCCGGCGAGGCCTTCGAGCGTGGTCTCGGGGCGCGGACCTTCGTCCTGCGACAGCGTCACTTCCTTCATCGAGACAGTGCCGGTCGCCTTGTCGGTGACGGCCATCTGCGTCGTGATCGGCGCGATCTCGTCCCTGAACTTGCCGCCCTGCTGGGCGGCGGCGGTGCGGCGCTGGCTCTCCAGCGAATATTCGTCCTGCCGTTCGCGCGAGATGCCGTAGCGCTTGGCGACGATCTCGGCGGTGTCGATCATGGGCATGTAGACCTCGCCCTTGATCTTGAGCAGCGCGGGGTCCTGGGCGTGGAAACCGTTCATCTTGTCGTTCTGCACGAGGCTGATCGACTCGCCGCCGCCGCCGACCGCGACCTCGACGCCGTCGAAGATCACCGAGCGTGCGGCCAGCGCGATCGCCTGCAGGCCGGAGGCGCACTGGCGGTCGATGGTGGTGCCGGCGACGGTGACCGGGAGACCGGCGCGAAGCAGCGCCTTGCGCGCGATGTTGCCGCCGGTCGAGCCCTGCTGGAGCGCCGCGCCCATCACGACGTCCTCGATCTCCTTCGGATCGACTTTTGCGCGCGCGACAGCTTCACCAATGGCGTGGCCGAGCAGCGTGGCGCCTTCGGTGGCATTGAGCATGCCGCGATAGGCCTTGCCGATCGGCGTACGGGCGGTGGAAACGATGACGGCGTCGGTCAAGAGCGACCTCCTGTTTGGGTGGATTGTGATGGTTTCTGTTGCTGGCGCAACTCGTGGCGCGACAGCTTTCCGACCGGCGTGCGCGGCAGATCGTCGACGAACTCGACCGCCGCGGGCATTTCGTGCTTGCCGACCTTCCCGGCGAGCTGCGCACGCAGCTCGTCGAGCGAGAACGGCTTTGCGTCCGGCCTGAGCTTGATGAAGGCCTTGGCGGCTTCGCCCCTGTATTGGTCGGGAATGCCGAGCACGATCACCTCGTGCACGCCTGGAACGGTGTAGATCGCCTGCTCGATCATCTGCGGATAGACATTGAAACCGCCTGAGATGATCATGTCCTTCTTGCGGTCGACCAGGAAGAAATAGCCGTCGGTGTCGACATAGCCGATGTCGCCGGTGAGGAAGCGGCCGTCGATGAAGGCCTCCGCGGATCCCGCCGGCTTATTCCAATAGCCCTTGGTGACGTTCGGGCCCTTGATGCGGATCTCGCCGACTTCGCCCGGCGGCAGCGCTTTCGTCGGATCGTCCAGCGAGACGACATCGAGCTCGATGCCGGGCAGCATCAGGCCGATCGAACCGGGCTTGTCGGGCCCCGTAGGCGGATGTCCGGTGCCCGGCGAGCAGGTTTCGGTCATGCCCCAGCCGCTCCTGAGCTTCTTGCCGACCTTGCTCTCGAAGAATCGTGCGACCTCGACCGGCAGCGGCGCGCCGCCGGAGCCGATGGCGGTGAGCGAGGAGAAGTCGCGCTTGTCGAGATTGGGGAGTGCGGCGATCGCGATCCACATCGTCGGCACGCCGGGGAAATAGGTCGCGCGCTTGACCTCGATGTCGCGCATCACGGCTTCGACGTCGAAACGCTGGTGCAGCGAGATCAGATTGCCGCGGCGGAGCGACGACAACAGGACGACGGTCAGCGCATAGATGTGGAACAGCGGCAGCACGCAGATCACACGCTCGACGACGTCGCCGCGGGCCGCGCGGGCCGGCTTGCCCCAGACGTCGTAGATCGATACCGCAGAGGTGAGATTGCCGTGCGTGAGCATGGCGCCCTTGGGTAGACCGGTGGTGCCGCCGGTATATTGCAGCAGCGCGACGTCATCGACCGCGACCGCGGGCCATTGCGCCGGGGACATCGCGCCCTCGACGAAGGCCTTGAAAGTGATGATGCGCGGATCATCGGGAATTGCCGCCTGCGGCGTGCCGATCTTGCCCCAGCTGTCGTCCTCGCAGACGACGAGGCGGTCGATCAGTCCCTTCTCCAGAAATTTCAGTGCGGTCGGCAACAGCGCCTGGAGGTTCGAGGTGACGAGCAGGCGCGAGCCGGAGTCGGACACCTTGTGCGTCAGCGCGATCTCGCCATCGAGCGGCGACAGATGCGCGACGCGGGCGCCAGCCTTCAGCGCGCCGAAAAAATTGACGGGATGGTCCGGCGTGTTGCCGAGGAACAGCGCGACGGACGTGTTCTTGCCGCAGCCGGCGCGCAGGAACGCAGCCGCCGCGCGCTCGGCCATGGCGGCGAGCTCGGCATAGCTGATCGGACGATCGCGAAATTCCAGTGCGGTGCGTGGGCCGTAGTTTGCAGCGGCCGTCGTGAGCAGGTCAGGCAGCGTGCCCTGGACGATGGTGTCGTCCCAATGCACGCCCTCGGGGTAAAACTGTTCGCCGGGATGGGTCATTGCTTCCTTAAACCACACTAACCGTCATTCCGGGGCGCGACGAAGTCGCGAACCCGGAATCCATTAGGCAGCGCACTCAGAGGCGAAATGGATTCCGGGCCTGGCCCTGCGGGCCATCCCGGAATGACGCCGAGAGTGCAAGCCCCGATCAAGCTGCCTTCGACTCCGCGGCCAGCGACGCGAACGTCTTGCCCTCTGCCGCGAGCTTCTTCAGCAGCGGGGCGGGCTCGAGGCTCGGGTCGTTGGTCTCCTTGGCGTAGAAGGACAGACGATCGGCGATGTGCTTGAGGCCGACGGTGTCGGCCCAGAACATCGGGCCGCCGCGGTAGATCGGCCAGCCATAGCCATAGAGCCAGACCACGTCGATGTCGGAGGGACGCGCCGCGATGCCCTCTTCGAGGATCTTCGCGCCCTCGTTGATCATCGGATACATCATGCGCTCGAGGATCTCGTCGTCGCTGACGATGCGCTTCTTGCGGCCGAGACGCAGCAGCGTCTCGTCGATAAGCTTCTCGACCTCAGGATCGGGCATCGGCGCGCGCGAGCCGGCTTCGTACTTGTAGTAGCCCTTGCCGGTCTTCTGGCCGAAGCGGCCGGCTTCGCAGAGCGCGTCCGCGATCTCCGACTTGATGCCGCGGTCCTTGCGCGAGCGCCAGCCGATGTCGAGGCCGGCGAGGTCGCCCATCGCGAACGGTCCCATCGGCATGCCGAACTTCGTCACGACGGCGTCGACCTGCTGCGGCAGCGCGCCTTCGAACAGGAGCTTCTCCGACTGCTTGCCACGCTGGGCGAGCATGCGATTGCCGACAAAGCCGTCGCAGACGCCGACCACAGCCGGAACCTTCGCAATCTTGCGCGCGATCGTCACAGCCGTGACAAGGGCGTCCGGCGCGGTCTTGTCGGCCCGGACGATCTCGCAGAGCTTCATGACGTTGGCCGGCGAGAAGAAGTGCATACCAAGCACGTCCTGCGGACGCTTGGTCGCCTTCGCGATCTCGTCGATGTTCAGGTACGAGGTGTTGGAGGCGAGCACGGCGCCTGGCTTGGCATACTGGTCGAGCTTGCCGAACACTTCCTTCTTCACCGCCATGGTCTCGAACACGGCTTCGATGACGAGATCGGCATCGCCGACATTCTCGATCCCGACGACGCCATTGATCAGCGCCATGCGCTTGGCCGGTGCATCCGCCGGGATGCCACCGCGCGCCGCGGTCGCTTCCCAGTTCTTCTGCATGATGCCCATGCCGCGCTTGAGCTGCTCTTCACCGGTCTCGATCAAAGTGACGGGAACGCCCGCGTTTGCAAACGACATCGCGATGCCGCCGCCCATGGTGCCGGCACCGAGAATGGCAACACGGTTAACGGGACGCGACTTGGTGCCTTCGGGCACGCCCGCGATCTTGTTGGCCTCGCGCTCGGCGAAGAAGGCATAGCGCTGTGCCTTGGACTGATCGGAGGCGACGAGCTTGAGAAAACCCTCGCGCTCCTTCTTTAGACCTTCGTCGAACGGCAGGTCGATGGCGTAGCCGACGGCGTCGGCCGCCGCGAACGGGGCCTCCAGGCCGCGCGACTTCTTGGTCATCGCCGCGACCGCATTGGTGAAGATCGAGCGGTCGGCCTTCGCAGCCGCGATCTTGGAATCGTCGTCGCGCAGACGGCGCAGCGGGCGCTTCTCGGCCAGCAGCTTGCGCACAAAGGCTTCGCCGCCGGAGGCCGGACCTTCCACGATCTCCTCGATCAGGCCGTTCTTCAGCGCTTCGGCTGCTCCGATCGGGTCACCGCCGACGATCATCTTGACCGCGAGCTCGGGACCGACCGCGCGCGGCAGGCGCTGGGTGCCGCCGGCGCCCGGCAGGAGGCCGAGCTTCACCTCGGGCAGGCCGAGCTTGGCTTCCTTGACCGCGACGCGAAAATGACAGGCGAGCGCGACTTCGAGGCCGCCGCCGAGCGCGTTGCCATGGATCGCAGCAACGACGGGTTTTGGCGAATTCTCGATCTCGGACAGCACGTCGTTGAGCGCGGGCGGCTTCGGCGGCTTGCCGAACTCGGTGATATCGGCACCGGCGATGAAGGTGCGGCCGGCGCAGGTCAGCACGATGCCCTTGATGGCGGAATCGGCGATCGCGGCCTTGACGCATTCCAGAATACCACCGCGGACTGCGGCACTCAGCGCATTGACCGGAGGGCTGTTGACCGTGACGATCCCGACTTCATCATGACGCTCAAGCTTGACCACTTCGCTCACGGTTTCCCTCCTTGGTGGGGATTTACTTTTGTTCGATTTCGCGGTGCGGAATTTAATTCCGCATCTTGACGGCAGGGTTATTTTGAAGCACGGACGTTGTCAACGACTCCGCGCAAGAGCAGATCAGGGATGAAGCGTACAGGAAAGAAGACTGCGACCGATCGGAATTTCGTCGTCGCGCTTTCCCGCGGGCTTGATGTATTGCGCGCATTCCAACCGAGCGACGGACTTCTTGGCAATCAGGAGATTGCTGCCCGCACCAACCTGCCGAAGCCGACGGTTTCGCGGCTGACCTACACGTTGACGAAGCTCGGCTATCTGACGCCGGTTCCCCGTTTCGAGAAATATCAGCTGGCGCCGGCCGCGATGGCGCTGGGTTACGCGGCGCTCGCCAATCTCGGCGTTCGGCATTTGTCCGAGCCGTTCCGCGAGGAAATGATGCGCGCCACCGGTGGCGCCGTCGCGATCGGCGGCCGCGACCGTCACAGCATGATCTATTTCGGACAGAGCCGCGGCAGCGAGACCGTCGGCGTTCAACTTGACGTCGGCTCGCGCGTGCCGATTGCAACCACCGCGATGGGTCGCGCCTATTTCTGGGCGCTGGGCGAGGACGAGCGCACCGAGCTGTCGCGCGTGCTGCGCGAACATTACGGCAGCCGCTGGCCGAAGATGCGCGACGGGCTGGAGCGTTCCGGCGAGATGGTCGCCAAGCACGGCTTCGCGATCTCGGTCGGCGACTGGCACGACGACATCGGCGCCGCCGGCGTCGCGCTCAAGCTCAACGACGGAACCGGGCCTTACGCATTCAATTGTGGCGCGCCGGCATTCCGCTTCACGGAAGAACGATTGATCAACGACATTGGACCGCGTCTGCTTGCGATGGTAAGGAACATCGAAGCGACACTGGGGGGTCTGATGTCGCTATCCAAAAAAGACGACAGCAAAAAGCTGAAATCAGGAGGGAAAGTTGCGCGTGTGGCCGAGGGGATCAGATAGCCTTTGTCATGTCAGGGTGCGGTTCGCATCGCCCCTTCGCCCACTGTCGAGTGTGGGCGAGACGAGATGACGCAGGCACAGCTCGCGCAGGGGACATCGCCTCTGCTCGCGGTTCGCGACGTCAGCGTCGTGTTCGGCGGCATCGTCGCGCTCAACGGCGTGTCCTTTGACATGCTCAAGGGCCAGATCCTCGGATTGATCGGCCCCAACGGCGCCGGCAAGACAACGCTGTTCAACTGCCTGTCCCGCCTCTACCAGCCGTCGTCGGGCGATATCCTGATGGAAGGCGCGAGCATCTTGAAGCGTCAGCCGCACCGGATCGCCGAGATCGGCATCGGCCGCACCTTCCAGAACGTGGCGTTGTTCCCGAACCTGTCGGTGATGGACAATGTCCGCGTCGGCACCCATGCCCGAACCTCCTCCGACATCATCAGCGACTCGCTGCGCCTCGCCTGGATTCGCCGCAGCGAAAGCAGCGTGAACAAGAAGGTGCACGAGATCCTCGCCTATCTCGATCTCGAGGACGTCGCCCACACCACCGTCTCCGGCCTGCCGTTCGGCACGCAGAAGCGCGTCGAATTGGCGCGGGCGCTCGCGGCGGACCCGAAGATCCTGCTGCTCGACGAACCCGCCGGCGGCCTTAACCACGAGGAGGTCCACGTCCTCGGCGACCTCATCCGCCGCATCCGCGACGAACGCGGCATGACCGTGCTGCTGGTCGAGCACCACATGGGCCTCGTGATGTCGATCGCCGACCACGTCGTCGCGCTGAACTTCGGCAAGAAGCTCGCCGAAGGCACGCCCGCCCAGGTGCAGGTCGACCCCGACGTCATCAAGGCCTATCTCGGGAGCAAGGACCAATGACGACGCTGCTCAACGTCAAGGACCTGCGCGCCTATTACGGCCAGGTCCAGGCGCTCCATGGCCTCACCTTCTCGCTCAACGAGGGCTCGCTGACGACGCTGCTCGGCGCCAACGGCGCCGGCAAGACCACGACGCTGCGCGCGATCTGCAACATGGTGCGCTCCACCGGCGGCATCGAGTTCGACGGCAAGCCGCTGAACAACCGCTCCACCGAGAGCATCGTGCGCTACGGCATCGCCCACGTGCCGCAGGGCCGCGGCACCTTCACCACCATGACGGTGGAGGAGAATCTCCAGCTCGGGGCCATCACCCGCAAGGACAATGCCGGCATCGTTTCCGACATCGAGCGCATGTACGCGCATTTCCCGGTCCTCAAGCAGCGGCATACCCAGCAGGCCGGCACGCTCTCCGGCGGCGAGCAGCAGATGCTCGCGGTCGCGCGCGCGCTGATGCTGCGGCCGCGGCTGATGCTGCTGGACGAGCCGTCCTTCGGCCTCGCGCCGCTGGTCGTGCGCGACCTGTTCGGCATCCTCGGCAAGATCAACCGCGAGGACAAGGTGTCGATCCTGGTGGTCGAGCAGAACGCCCAGCTCGCACTCGAGCTCGCCGACCAGGCCTATGTGATCGAGACCGGCCGTATCGTGATGTCGGGCAATGCCAAGGACATCGCGAACAACGAAGAAATCCGCAAATCCTATCTGGGTTACTGAGGAGCCGGCACGATGGAGCTGTTTACCAACCAGGTGCTGGCCGGCATTGCCACCGGTGCGATCTACGCCTGCATGGCGCTCGCCGTGGTCATGATCTACCAGGCCATCGACCATCTCAACTTCGCGCAAGGCGAGATGGCGATGTTCTCGACCTTCATCTCCTGGCAGCTGATGCAGTGGGGCGTGCCCTATTGGGGTGCCTTTGCGATCACGCTGGCGTTGTCGTTCATCGGCGGCATCGCCATCGAGCGCATCCTGTTCAAGCCGCTGGCGAAGGCGCCTGTTCTGACCAACGTCGCCGGCTTCATCGCGCTGTTCGCGATCATCAACTCGTCGGCCGGCCTGATCTGGGACTTCACCATCAAGCAATATCCGACCCCGTTCGGCTCCTCGCCGTTCCTCGGCAGCCAACTGATCTCGACCCACCAGGCCGGCATGATCGGCGTTACCGTGCTGCTGCTGCTCGGCCTGTATTTCTTCTTCCAGTACACCAGGATCGGCCTTGCCATGCGCGCGGCCGCCTCGGTGCCTGAATCGGCGCGCCTCGTCGGCATCAACACCTCCTGGATGATCGCGCTGGGCTGGGGCATGGCGACCGCGATCGGCGCGATCGCCGGCATGCTGATCGCTCCCGTCGTGTTCCTGGAGCCCAACATGATGGGCGGCGTGCTGATCTACGGGTTCGCGGCAGCCGTGCTCGGCGGCCTGACCAGCCCGTTCGGCGCCGTGGTCGGCGGCTTCCTGGTCGGCATCTTCGAGAACCTCGCCGGCACCTACATCCCCGGCGTCGGCAACGAGCTGAAACTCCCGATCGCGCTCGCGCTGATCATCTCCGTCCTGGTCGTCAAACCCGCTGGTCTGTTCGGCCGGCACATCGTCAAGCGAGTTTGATCATGAGCGCTGTCGAAGACGTCGTCACGGAAGCCCCGGCCGTCGAGGCCGTGCCGAAGCGGGCCATGACGCTGGGCACAGGCACCTCGGTGGTGGTGCTGCTGCTGCTCCTTGTCGTGCCGGTGTTCGCGAAGAATTTCGTGATCTTCCAGCTGACCCAGCTGCTCTATCTGGGCCTTGCGGTGCTGGCGCTGAACATCCTGACCGGCGGAAGCGGTCAGTTCTCGCTCGGCCAGAGCGCGTTCTACGGCATCGGCGCCTACATCACTGCCGTGATGATGGAGCAGTTCAACATCCCCTACTTCCTCTGCCTGCCGGTCGCGGGCGTGCTCTGCTTCGGCGTCGGCTTCCTGTTCGGCCAGCCGGCGCTGCGGCTCTCCGGCGTTTATCTCGCGCTCGCGACCTTCGCGCTCGCCACCGCAATGCCGCAGCTGCTCAAGCTGAACTTCCTCGAGCCGTGGACCGGCGGCGTGCAGGGCCTCGTCGTCACCAAGCCGGATGCGCCGTTCGGGCTGAAGATGTCGCAGGACATGTGGCTCTACTACTTCACGCTCGTCGTCGTGCTCGCGATCTACATCTTCTCCGTCAACCTGCTGCGCTCCCGCTCGGGCCGCGCCTTCATGGCGATCCGCGACAACGAGATCGCGGCCTCCGCCATGGGCGTCAATGTCGCGCTCTACAAGACGCTCGCCTTCGGCGTCTCCGCCGGCATCACCGGCGTCGCCGGTGGCCTCAGCGCCATCGCGGTGCAGTTCGTCGCCCCCGACAGCTTCACCATCACGCTTGCGATCCAGCTGTTCCTCGGCATGGTCGTCGGCGGCGTCGGCTGGCTGCCGGGCTCGATCGTCGGTGCCGCCTTCATCATCTTCGTGCCGAACATCGCGGAGGGCATCTCCAAGGGCCTCTCCGGCGCCGTGTTCGGCGTGCTCCTGTTCCTCGTCATCTACCTCGTGCCGCATGGCGCAAGGCAGGTCGCGATCCTGGGCCAGCAATTCGCGGGCAGGTTCAGAAAGAACTGACCCCATCACCAAGACTGTCGTTTCAACCAAGGAGACCCAATTGACTTTCGTAAGAACACTGCGAACCGCCGCACTCATAACGGCGGTCGCCACGCTCGCCTCCACCGCAGCCCTCGCCCAGAAGAAATACGACACCGGCGCGACCGATACCGAGATCAAGATCGGCAACATCATGCCGTATAGCGGCCCGGCGTCGGCCTACGGCATCATCGGCAAGACCGAAGAAGCCTATTTCAAGATGATCAACGACAAGGGCGGCATCAACGGCCGCAAGATCGTCTACGTCACCTATGACGATGGGTATTCGCCGCCGAAAGCCGTGGAGCAGGTCCGCAAGCTGGTCGAGAGCGACGAGGTGCTCGCCGTGTTCAACCCGCTCGGCACACCCTCGAACAGCGCGATCCAGAAGTATCTCAACGCCAAGAAGATCCCGCAGCTGTTCGTCGCCACCGGCGCCACCAAGTGGAACGACCCGAAGAACTTCCCCTGGACCATGGGCTGGCAGCCCTCCTACCAGAGCGAAGCGCAGATCTATGCGAAATGGCTGATGAAGGAGAAGCCCAACGCCAAGGTCGCGATCCTCTATCAGAACGACGATTTCGGCAAAGACTACCTCAAGGGCACCAAGGACGGTTTCGGCGCCAAGGCTGCGTCCACCATCATCATGGAGGAGAGCTATGAGGTTTCCGAGCCGTCGATCGACGGCCACATCGTCAAGATCAAGGCCGCCAATCCCGACGTGCTGCTGATCTACACGACGCCGAAATTCGGCGCCCAGACCATCAAGAAGACCGCCGAGCTCGGCTGGAAGCCGCTGCAGATCATCACCAACGTGTCGGCCTCGGTCGGCAGCGTGATGAAACCGGCCGGTTTCGAGGCCTCCCAGGACGTGCTGTCGGCGGCTTACGCCAAGGACGGCGCCGATCCGCGCTGGGCCAACGATGCCGACATGAAGAAGTGGGTCGAGTTCCTCGACAAGTACATGCCCGGCGCCGACAAGACCGACTCCAGCGTCGTCTACGGCTATGGTGCCGCGCAGACGCTGGTCAAGGCGCTGGAACAATGCGGTGACGACCTCACCCGCGCCAACCTGATGAAGCAGGCGGCGAGCCTGAAGGATTTCGCGCCGGACACGCTGCTGCCCGGCGTCAAGATCAACACGGGTCCGAGCGACTTCGCCCCGATCAGCCAGCTGCAGATGCAGCGTTTCAAGGGCGAGAAGTGGGAACAGTTCGGCGACATCATGAACGGTGACGTCGCGCCGGAATAACTCACTGAGGCAATAGTCCGAATTTGACAAAGCCCCCGCGAGCGATCGCGGGGGCTTTTTGTTGACGTCTTGCATCAATCTTGTTCAATGCGACGCCGATCCAGGTGAGGCAGGAGTGAAATGGTCGTCGTTCGATTTCAGGTTGCGGTGATTTCGGCCGCATTCGCGTTGTGCACTGCGATGAGCAATCCCGCGCTGGCACAGAAGTCCTACGACAGCGGCGCCTCCGATACCGAAATCAAGATCGGCAACATCATGCCCTATAGCGGGCCCGCCTCCGCCTATGCCGTGATCGGCAAGGCCCAAGAGGCCTATTTCAACAAGGTCAATGCCGAGGGCGGCATCAACGGCCGCAAGATCAAGTTCATCTCGTATGACGACGCTTACTCGCCGCCGAAGACGGTGGAGCAGGCGCGCAAGCTGGTCGAAAGCGACAACGTTCTGTTGATCTTCGGCTCGCTCGGCACCTCCACCAACGGCGCCATCCGCAAATACATGAACGAGAAGAAGGTGCCGCAACTCTTCGTGGCGAGCGGCGCGTCCAAGTGGAACGATCCGAAGCAATATCCCTGGACCATGGGCTGGCAGCCGAGCTACGCGGGCGAGGCGAAGATCTACGCCAAATACATCATGAAGGAAAAGCCGGACGCGAAGATCGGCGTGCTCTACCAGAACGACGATTTCGGCAAGGACTATCTGAACGGACTGAGGGAAGGGCTTGGGCCCAAGGCCTCGATGATCGTGCTGGAGGAGTCCTACGACACCTCCGAGCCCGCGGTCGACGAACACGTCGTGAAGCTGAAGGCCGCTGGCGCCGACGTCCTCATCAGCGTCACCACGCCGAAATTCGCGGCGCAGGCGATCAAGAAGGCGGCCGAGATCAACTGGCATCCGATCCACATCATCTCCAACGTCTCGGCTTCCGTCGGCGGCGTGATCGAGCCCGCGGGCTTCGAGATCTCGCAAGGCATCCTGTCGGCGACCTACATCAAGGACGGCTCCGACCCGCAATGGAATGCCGATGACGGCATGAAGAGGTTCTACAACTTCGTGTCGGAATTTGATCCAAAGGCCAACAAGCACGACGCCGCCGTGGTGTTCGGCTATGCTACCGCACAGACCATGGTCAAAGTGCTGCAGATGTGCGGCGACAACCTCACCCGTGACAACGTCATGAAGCAGGCCGCAAACCTGAAGGACTTCGCGCCCGATACGCTGCTGCCCGGCATCAAGATCAACACCGCACCCGACGATTTCGCCCCGATCGAGCAGCTTCAGATGATGCGGTTCAAGGGCAAGGCCTGGGAATTGTTCGGCGACATCATCTCGAGCGACCCCGGCCACTAACGGCAACCCAGAATAGCCGGGCTTGACTCGAGCAACTCAAGACAGTCGGCCTTCTCGCAATTGCACAGGCGCCCCTGACTACTAAAGGAGCAGACCCTGCGACCTTGTCGCAGGGTCTTTGTGTTGAAGGCGAAAGGCAAATCGTATTGAATTGCACTCGCGCGGCCCAAAAACAATCAAGCCAAAAAAAGGAGCGCACACACACCAAGAAAAATAGGGAGATTGGAATGCCCGCTGTCACCGGCAAGCTTGCAGCCGCATCACTGGCGCTCGCGCTCATTGCAGCCACGACCTCCATCGCATCGGCCCAGAAGAAATACGATACCGGCGCGACCGATACCGAGATCAAGATCGGCAACATCATGCCTTACAGCGGACCGGCCTCCGCCTACGGCATCATCGGGCGGACCGAAGCCGCCTATTTCAAGAAGATCAATGACGAAGGCGGCATCAACGGCCGCAAGATCAACTTCATTTCCTACGACGACGCCTACTCACCGCCGAAGACAGTCGAGCAGGCGCGCAAGCTGGTCGAGAGTGACGAGGTGCTGTTCATCTTCAACTCGCTCGGCACACCGCCGAACTCGGCGATCCACAAATACATGAACACCAAGAAGGTACCGCAGCTGTTCGTCGCCACCGGCGCCACCAAGTGGAACGACCCGCAGAACTTCCCGTGGACCATGGGCTGGCAGCCCAACTACCAGAGCGAGACGCAGATCTACGCAAAGTGGCTGCTCAAGAACAAGCCCGACGCCAAGATCGCCGTGCTCTATCAGAACGACGATTACGGCAAGGACTATCTGAAAGGCCTGAAGGATGGTCTCGGCGCCAAGGCCGCGTCGATGATCGTTGCCGAGGAGAGCTACGAGACCTCCGAGCCGACGATCGACAGCCACATCGTCAGGCTGAAGTCGACCGGCGCCAACGTCTTCATGAACATCACGACGCCGAAATTCGCCGCACAGGCGATCAAGAAGAACGCCGAGATCGGCTGGAAGCCGCTGCACTTCCTCAACAACGTCTCCGCCTCCGTCGGCAGCGTGATGAAGCCCGCCGGCTTCGAGAACGGCCAGGACATCATCTCGGCCGACTATCTCAAGGACGTGTCCGATCCTGAATGGAACAACGACGCCGGCATGAAGGAGTTTATGGCCTTCATGGACAAGTACTTCCCGGACGGCGACAAGCTCGACAAGGGCACCATCGTCGGCTTCGCGGTGGCACAGACGCTGGTCCACGTGCTGAAGAACTGCGGCGATGATCTCACCCGCGAGAACATCATGAAGCAGGCAGCCAGCATGAAGGACTTTCGCACCGAGGCGCTGCTGCCCGGCATCAAGATCAACACCGGCCCGAACGACTTCGCGCCGATCAGCCAGCTCCAGCTCGAGAAGTTCAAGGGCGAGCGCTGGGAACTGTTCGGCGACGTGATCAGCGCCGACGCCGGCGGCTAATACCCATACAGTTTGCGGCGCTACCAAGCCCCCTGCGAGGAGATCGCAGGGGGCTTTTTGTTGCGCCTGTTATCATTACGCGATTGCACAATCGAATGATGGTAAAGGCTGCTTACCCTTTTGCGCCCGATGCGCTAGGCAGGGCATGGCGACGTCCTCGCCACAGCTTTAGTCTGCTCAAGAGTTAGCCGAAGGCCATCGTCATGACCGACCGACGTCCCCTGCTCCGCGCGCTCTATGATGCTGCCGTTGCCGCCGCCCATCCGAACACGATCCTGGCGCCTCATTTGCGTGCCGCGCCGAAGGGGCGCGTGATCTGCCTCGCCGCCGGCAAAGGCGCCGCCGCGATGGCTGCGGCCGCGGAGCGGCACTATCTCGACATGCTCAAGCTCGCGCCGGAACGCCTCGTCGGCATCGCCACGACACGCCACGGCTACGGCGTGCCGACGCGCCGGATCCGCGTGGTCGAGGCCGGTCATCCCGTACCCGACGAAGCCGGCCTGAAAGGCGCGGCCGATACGCTCGCGCTGGCCGGCGAGGCCGGCCCCGACGATCTGTTGCTGGTGCTGCTCACCGGCGGCGGTTCGGCGAACTGGATCGCGCCGGCGGACGGCATCAGCTTTGCGCAGAAGCAGGCGGTCAACAAGGCGCTGCTGCGCTCGGGCGCACCGATCGGCGAGATGAATGTCGTGCGCAAGCATCTGTCGCGCATCAAGGGCGGACGCCTGGCGCGCGCCGGCCGGAACGCCGCCGAGATCGTGACGCTCGCGATCTCCGACGTGCCTCATGACGATCCCTCCGCGATCGCCTCTGGTCCCACCGTGCCTGACACAACCACGCTTGCGGATGCGCGCGCGATCGTCGCGAAGTACAAGCTCACCATCGACGATGCCGTAGCCCGCGCGCTCGACGATCCCGCCAATGAAAGCGCCAAGCCCGGCGATGCGGCCTTCGCGCGGGCCTCGTTCGAGCTGATCGCACGTCCGAAGCAATCGCTGGACGCCGCGGTGAAGCTGGCAAAAGACGCCGGCTACGAGACCATCGACCTCGGCGCCGATCTCGAGGGCGAAGCGCGCGAGGTCGCGGCCGATCACGCCAGGCTCGCGCTTGCCGCCCGCGCGCAAGGCAAGCGCGTCGCCATTCTCTCCGGCGGCGAGCTCACGGTGACCGTGCGCGGCAATGGGCGCGGCGGCCCCAACCAGGAATACGCGCTGGCGCTCGCCTCCCTGTTGAAGGACACACCCGACATCGCCGCGCTTGCCGGCGACACCGACGGCGCCGACGGCGGCGCCGGCCATCCCACCGATCCCGCCGGCGCACTGATCGATGCCGCGACCTTCGCGAGGATGAAGGCGCAAGGGCTTCAGCCGCAGGCCTATCTGGACAACAACGACGCGACGACCTTCTTCGAAGCGACGGGCGATCTGCTCCAGCCGGGTCCGACGCTGACCAACGTGAATGACATCAGGGTGATCTTGGTGGATTGAGGAGGCTGCTCCTGCAGCGTCATTGCGGGCGGTGATAGTCGGGCCTCAAAACTCGTTCGCGATCTTCGAGAGCATCTCGATCAGGGCTTCGCGGTTGGCCTGCCCTAGCAGCTCGTTCAGCCGCGACTCGTGCTTGGTGGCGACCAGCTTTTTCGCCCTCGAAAGCACGGCCTTGCCCTTGTCGGTCAGGACCAGGATGTGGGAGCGGCGGTCATTGGTGGAGCGGATCCGGGCGCAGAGGTCACGGCTCTCGAGATTGTCGAGCAGGGCGACGAAGTTCGGCCGGAGGATGCCGAGGGTGGAGGCGATCTCGGTCTGGTTGCGGCCCGGGTTCTTCTCGACCAGCAGCAGCACGGAGAACTGCGCCGGCGTCAGCTGGAGCGAGGCCATGCAGCGCAGGAAGTTCTCGAACACCTTGAGCTGCGCCCGCTTCAATACGTAGCCGAGCTGCTCGGAGAGCTCCCCGAGCTGGAGGGCTTCGGCAGAACCCTGACCATGGCCCTCGGGCGCGTCCTTGCGGCCCTTGGTCGCGTCACCAGCCTTTTCGGAGGACTTTTCAGCGGTTTTTGAAACGGTCATCGCCTCGTGCTCGCAATCCCGCTAAATTCGGGACGGGTCGTTCGCCCACCCTTGATGTTATATTTGATAATTGTTATGGACTATATCAAATATCGTCAGCGTATTTCAATGGCTGTGAGGGGACCGTCCACCGCAATTGCGGAGACCGGTCCCTAATCTTCAAGGGGGAGCGTCCGGTTTTGAACACCACCATCATGCTGTTCCTGCTGCAGGACGGCATCACCAATGGCGCGATCTATGCGCTGCTCGGCCTGGCGCTGGTGCTGGTGTTCGCCGTCACCCGCGTCATCCTCATACCCCAGGGCGAATTCGTCACCTATGGCGCGCTGACTTATGCCTCGCTGGCCTCGGGCCAGATGCCGGGCACGGCCAAGCTGGCCCTGGCAATGGGCGTCACCGCCTGCGCCTTCGACCTGTTCGTGGCCCGCAAGGCGCTGCATGGCCGGCTGATCCTGCGCAGCGTCGTCGCCAATGTGGTGCTGCCGGCCATCGTGCTTGCGCTGACGATCTACTTTGCTGCCCAGAAGCCGTCGGTCGCGGTCTGCATCGCGCTGTCGCTGGTGATCGTCGCGATGATCGGCCTTTATCTCTACCGCATCGCATTCCAGCCGCTGGCACACACCTCGGTGCTGGTGCTGCTGATCGCCTCCGTCGGCACGCATCTGGCACTCCAAGGCCTGGGCCTGTTGTTCTTCGGCGCCGAGGGCCAGCGCGGACCGGCGGTTCTGTCGGGCGCCTTCACCGCGGGCTCGCTGCGTTTCACCGGCCAGAGCCTCACGGTCTACGGCATCACCATCGCCTTCATTGTCGGTCTCTGGCTGTTCTTCGGCCTGACGCTGTACGGCAAAGCGTTGCGTGCCACCGCCGTCAACCGCCTGGGAGCCCGGCTCGCCGGCATCCGCACCACGCTGTCGGGGCAGATCGCTTTCCTGCTCGCCTCCGTCATCGGCGCGCTGTCGGGCATCATGATCGTGCCGATCACGACGCTCTATTACGACTCCGGCTTCCTGATCGGCCTGAAGGGATTTGTCGCCGCCATCATCGGCGGCCTCGTCAGCTATCCGCTCACGGCGGCCGCGGCCCTGTTCGTCGGCATCGTCGAGGCGTTCTCATCCTTCTATGCCTCCAACTACAAGGAGGTGATCGTGTTCATGCTCCTGATCCCCGTGCTGCTGTTGCGCTCGCTCGCCGCGCCCGCCGTCGAAGAAGAGAAGGACTGAGGCGAAGATGCAGAGCCGGCTTCCCATTCTTGTCTTCGCACTTGTCATGGCGGCGATCCCGTTCATTCCGGGCATGCCACCGTTCTGGATCGTGCTGCTCGACAATATCGGCCTTTCTGCGCTGGTCGCGATGGGCCTCGTGCTGCTGACCGGCGTCGGCGGCCTCACCTCGTTCGGCCAGGCCGCCTTTGTCGGCTTCGGCGCCTACACCACGGCGCTGCTGACGACGGCCTACGGCCTGTCGCCCTGGCTGACCTTGCCGCTGTCGCTGCTGATCAGCGGCCTGTTGGCGGTGCTGCTCGGCCTCGTCACGGTCCGCCTCTCCGGCCATTATCTGCCGCTCGGCACGCTGGCCTGGGGCCTCGGCCTGTTCTACCTGTTCAGCAAGCTGGAGTTCCTGGGGCGCAACGACGGCATCTCGGCGATCCCGCCGCTGTCGATCGGCTCGTTCAAGATGCTCTCACCGGGCTCGATCTATTTTGCGATCTGGGTCGCGGTGACCCTCTCGGCGCTGCTGACGATGAACCTGCTGGATTCCCGCACCGGCCGCGCCATCCGTGCGCTGCGGCGCGGCCATGTCGCCGCCGAGGCCTTTGGCGTGCACACGCCGCGCGCCAAGCTGCTGGTCTTCATCCACGCCGCCGTGCTCGCCGGCCTCTCCGGCTGGCTCTATGCCCATCTGCAGCGCGCGGTGAACCCGACGCCGTTCGGGGCGCAGGCCGGCATCGAATATCTCTTCATCGCGGTGGTCGGCGGTGCCGGCTATGTCTGGGGCGGCGTGCTGGGCGCGGCGATCGTGGTGATCCTGAAGGAGGTGCTGCAGAGCTATCTGCCGCTGATCGTGCCCGGCTCCGGCCAGGTCGAGACCATCGTGTTCGGCATCATGCTGGTGGCGCTGCTCCAGCTTGCGCCCGGCGGCGTCTGGCCCTGGCTGATGTCGTTCCTGCCCGAAAGGTCCGGCGGAAGGAAGCCCGATACCTCACTGAAGCTGGAGCAGCGTCCGCGCGCGTCCGGCCAGTCCAGCATCCTGCTCCAGGTCGAAAAAGCGCGAAAGCAGTTCGGCGGCGTCGTTGCGGTCAACAACGTCTCCTTCGACGTCCAGGCCCGCGAGATCGTCGCGCTGATCGGACCGAACGGTGCCGGCAAGAGCACCACTTTCAACCTGATCACCGGCGTGCTGTCGGCGACGTCAGGGTCGATCTCGGTGCTCGGCAGGAAGGTCGATCGCGCGCCGCCGCAGGAGATCGTCAAGCTCGGCATCAGCAGGACTTTCCAGCACGTCAAGCTGGTGCCCGATATGACCGTGCTGGAGAATGTCGCGATCGGCGCCCATCTGCGCGGCCACTCGGGACCCCTTTCTTCGATGCTGCGGCTCGACCGCGCCGATGAAGCCAAGCTGCTCGCCGAGGCCGCCCGCCAGATCGAACGCGTCGGCCTCGCCGAGCAGATGCATCAGCTCGCAGGATCGCTGTCGCTGGGCCAGCAACGCATCGTCGAGATCGCGCGGGCATTGTGCGTCGACCCGATGCTGCTGCTGCTCGACGAGCCAGCCGCGGGCCTGCGCCACATGGAGAAGCAGCAGCTCGCCAAGCTGCTGCGCGACTTGCGCGACGGCGGCATGTCCGTGCTTCTGGTCGAGCACGACATGGGCTTTGTGATGAACCTCGCCGACCGTATCGTCGTGCTCGACTTCGGCACCAAGATCGCCGAAGGCACGCCCGCCACGATCAAGACCAATCCCGAAGTGATCAAGGCCTATCTCGGAGTGGCGGCATGAGCGCGCTGTTGTCAGTCACCGACGCGCATGTCGCCTATGGCAAGGTCGAGGCCGTGCGCTCGGTCTCGCTCGAGGTCGGCGAGAACGAGATCGTCACCATCGTCGGCGCCAACGGCGCCGGCAAGACCACGCTGCTGTCGGCGATCATGGGCATCCTGCCGCTGAAGGGCCGCGTCGCCTTCGCGGGACGGGACCTCGCCCGGCTCGACATCGAGGATCGCGTCGCGATGGGCCTCGGCCTCGTGCCTGAACATCGCGAATTGTTCGTCACCATGAATGTCGAGGACAATCTCGAGCTCGGCGCCTTCCGTATCGAGAAGAGCCGGGCCAAGGCCTCGATCGAGCGGATCTACACGCTGTTTCCGCGCCTCAAAGAGCGCCGCAAGCAGCTCGCCGGCACCCTGTCCGGGGGCGAGCAGCAGATGCTGGCGATGGGGCGCGCGCTGATGGGCGAACCGAAGCTGCTGATGCTGGACGAGCCGAGCCTCGGCCTTGCGCCGATCATCGTCGCCGACATTTTCCGCATCGTCACCGAGCTCAAGGCCAGCGGCGTCTCCGTGCTACTGGTGGAGCAGAACGCGCAGGCCGCGCTGAAGATCGCGGACCAGGCTTACGTGATGGAGCTCGGCGAGTTCGTCCTGAGCGGCAAGGCCAGCGACATCGCGGCGAACGAACGGGTGGCGGCAAGCTATCTCGGCTTCCAGCACGAAGGCGCGAGCGCGATCTAGGCTCTTTGTTTGAGCATGATCTTTTCGGAAAAGCGCTTCACACTTTTCCGGATCATGCTCGCTGCGCCGTCCGCACGAAGCCCCAGGCGGCGATTGCGGACATCAGCAGCGAGATCAGAACGTTGTAGCCGGCGAGCGAGAGGCCGAGGAAGCGCCACTGCACCTCGTCGCAGCGCACGACCTTGACGGTGTCGAGCCTGGACAAGAGATCGCCGGCACTGCCGAGATTGATGACCGGGCCCGAGCAATCGGTCGGTCCCTTCCAGAACCCCCATTCGACGCCCGAGTGATAGGTGCCCAGACCGGCATTGGCGAGCGTCGCCAGGGTGAGGACCGCGAGCCCTGCCAGCAGCCATGGCCGCGGCGCGCCGCTCCGTGCCGCAAGCGCGGTGAGCGCCCCGAGCGGGATCGCAAGATAATAGGCATAGCGCTGCTCGAGGCAGAGCGGACAGGGCAGGATCTCCAGGACCAGCTGGAAGAACCAGGCGCCCGCGATCGTGGCTGCAGCGATCAGGGTGACGGCCAGCGAAGCAGTCAGCGCGGAGCCGCCGACGGCGGGGCGAAACGCAGGTATTGCGGCACTCTGGGTCGTCACGGTGGCCTCTCCGGCTAGGGGCTTGGATTTAAGCCTCTAACCCCGGCCCAAGCGCCTGTCGAGAACGGCGGGGATCACTTTGGCGCGGGTTGACCCCGCCTTTCCCATGGCTATAGTCCGCCGGCTTCGCGACGCCCTCCTTCCGGAGGGGCCGACCGAGGGCCCCTGTGGCGGAACTGGTAGACGCGCTCGACTCAAAATCGAGTTCCGCAAGGAGTGCTGGTTCGATTCCGGCCAGGGGCACCAACCAGGCTGTTCAAGCCCGTTCCGAAACGTCCGCAACCGTCCGCACCGTGCTCGGAAAGCCTTGAAAAATAGGCACTTCCGCGTACGTTCTAGTTCGTCACCGTTTGTTCTCCTCCGATCCCAGCCGCCCGATTTGCTGGTATTTTTGCTGGTATCGGGAGAACAAACGTTCACGGCGACTTTCGCTTTGCCGAATGAAGGAATTGAGCCGATGGGCGGCAAGAACGACGGCGCGTGCGCCAATCCCAAGCAGATTAAGACCGACGTCGACTGCCGCGCCGCCCGACCGAAATTCGACAATGGCGCGTGGAGTCCCGCTAAGATTTCCGACGTGACCGGCGGCTGGCTCTATCTCTTCGTCACGCCGGACGTGAGCAGGCCCGGCAACGCTGCCTCCAAGCTCTGGCGGATGGACTACCGTTTCCACGGCCGCCAGAAAACCTACTCCATCGGCCCCTACGGCAACGGCAGGGATGGCACGTTCTCGCTCGCAGACGCGCGGCGCGAGCGCGACAAGGCCAAAGACCTGCTCAAGGAAGGCAAAGACCCGAGCATCGAGAAGCAGCTCGACAAGCACAAGCAGGCCGCCGCCCGGCCTTTCGCGCAATGGGCCGATGAGTGGCTCGCCAAGAAGAAGGTGGAGAAAGTCAAGCGCGGCAGGATCGTCGCAGTGCGCGACCCCAAGACCGTCGAGGTGCTCGAGCTGCGCGTCGGCTACGTCAAGGCTCGCTTCGGCAAGCTGTGCAGGCAGGACATCAAGCGTCCCGACGTGCTCGCTTTCATGCGTTCATATGAAGCAGAGGGAAGGCTGGAAACCCGGGACCGAGTGCGCAGCATCGGCGAGCAGATCTGCGACTATGCCGACGTCGAAGGCGACGGCTACAATCCATTCCGCAACCTGAATGGACAGATGATTGCCAACATTTCGACGCCGCGTCCCGGTGTCACCGAACCACGCGACGTCACGCGCGTCTTCAAACTTATCAGCGCACCGTGGACGAGAGCGAGATTTGGTGACGTCGTTGGCCTTGCCTTGCGCTTCAATGCGCTGACCATTCCCCGCCCCGGCATGGTCAATGAAATGGAATGGGGCGAGGTCGATTGGGATGCCAAACGCTGGACTGTTCCAGCTCCCAAGATGAAGACCGGTTGGGACCATGTTGTGCCCTTGTCACGACAGGCACTCGCGATCCTGCGTAGCGTCCAGAAGCTGACCGGCCATCGCCGGTACGCGTTTTCCTGCTCGAAGGACGCGCCGCTATCAAACAATACGCTCAACAAGCGCTTGCGGCTGCTTGGCATTGATACCAAGACTGATCATTGTGCCCACGGATTCCGGACCACGTTCTCGACTCTATCTCACCACGAAGAGATCAAGGACGCCAAGGCATGGGATGGCGATGTCGTCGAGCTGCAGCTCGCACATCTCGATAACTCTACTGTGGAAGGTCTCTACAAGAAGCACGGACCCCTCGCGCTGATCGGCTCGCGCACGAAGCTGATGCAGCATTGGGCTGATCGGATCGACCACTGGCTCGATCCCAAGAAGGTGATGCCGATCAAGGGAGGCGCGCAGGCTTGAGTCGCCTATCATCAGGCCTGTTAAGTTGCCCAATTCAACCCGTCGCAAAGCTCATGTGATAATCGTCGACGCTTGTGCATCTCGTGCTGGAAGGATCGATTTCGCATCCGTTGCATCGCGTTGCGCTTGTCCGCCTGAGATAACCGCAACAGCCGTTGTCGCCTAGATCCAATGCTTTGCCGTGGCTTCGAACGGCCGGATACAATGGAGAAGCAGTGCGACGGAGAGAGTGTCAGTCAGCCCCCGCTGAAAGATAAAGCATTTTCGACCTTCCTGGACTACGGCCACGTCCGAAATATCATCTCCGGCAGCCGAAATTACCGGAAGGGTCATAATACTGTTTCGAAGAGGGGATGGTTGCGGGGGGTGCAACACCCGTATTAGTTCGAGGGCAATCCCACGGCCCGCAGCATGGCCCTGCTAATCGGCCCAATGTCGGATGTGGCTACCGGCCATAAGCGAAGCGGGGTGTCCAGCTTCGCTCCAATTCAGCATCCTCATCCTCCTCATCGAGAGGGGCTTCGGGCAGCCCCTCGCTGGTCAACACGGTCAAGGTGTAGCCGTATTTGCCAAGGCCGATGATCTCTTCATCAAGAGTGATCCGACCCGGGCCGTCGAACCATGTCGCCAAGTCGGTTTCACCAACGGCGCGTTCGGCGCGAAGGACATTCGCCGCATCCGCGTTGAACCTCTGCGTCGCTCCGTCGGGCAAAGGAGCGCCTTTTCGCAAGAACGCTAGCTTGCCGAGATTCTTGAAAGACTCCGAGGTAAACGCATATGCGATCTCGTTGCCCTTGCTGACGATGATCGCCATCGGATAGCTGCCGCACTCCGCGGCCCGAATCGCGGCAGCCGTGATCGAACAATGGGCCTTCTCAGCCAGCTTGAGAATGCCGTCGAGGCCGATCTGATAATTGGAGAGCAGGTTGCGTGTGAGATTGGACGGCAAGAGAAGGCCGCTGGCGAAGTGGTCAGCCTCCAGCTCGATCGACGTATTCTGTGTAAAATTGGCGCGGGACATGTGCGCGCCGCCGGCCTTGATAATCTCCTCGGGATGGCCCGGCAGGAACCAATGCCCCAGCTCATGGCCAATGGAGAAATTCTCGAAGCCTTCGTTGCCGTGCTCGGTGGAGTAGATGATGGTGGCCGAATCACCGGCGAAGATGATCGCGCCGGACACGCCCGTCACTTCGGCTGGTTTCGCCTGGATGACAATATCCCTGGCCTTGGCGATCTCTCGAGGTCTAACTGGAAACTGATTGAAGCCAAATTCCTCAGCGACCTTTTCGCCGTGCTGGGTTGCCATCTTCAACCGAAAGCCCGCCATGTTTCGCCCCCTATTTCTTGTCCTTAATCATTGTGTCGATGATGTTCTGAATAAAAAGTCGATCTTTTGCGCTCAGCTTGTCTTCGTCGCGAAAGGCGGTCGTCGCGGCTTGCGCCCCGAGTAGGTAGTCGGCCGAGACCTTCAGCGCCTTCGCGAGCGCTCGCACGTTGTCGAACGACGGCTTGCGGCGCCCAGCCTCAAAATGGGCGATGGCCGAAGGTTGCATGCCGGCTTCCCTGGCCAGTTCGGATTGGCTTAGCTCCCGCGTTTCGCGCGTTTTGCGCAGGCGAGAGGCGAAGTCTTTTGGTGCGCTTGACTCGGCCATGACAGATCGTATAGAGTTCCATGTCTAGATCGTCGACAGCCCCGCGGGGCTATTTCTTCGGCTCAGGCTATGACAGAGCGTATAGCTACTTATTACGATTTGCGAATCAGGTCAAGGAATCAGGAGTTGTGAGCATGGCAGGCAAGAATCAGCATGTCGTTCCGCACGGTGACGAATGGGCCGTGCGTGGCGAAAGGAATGAGAGGGCAACCTCGATCCATCCGACCCAGGGAGATGCCGAACGGGCTGCACGGGAGATCGCGATCAACCAGCAGAGCGAAGTCGTCATTCATCGGCCGGACGGTCGGATTCGCGACAAGAATTCCTACGGGCACGATCCCTATCCTCCGAAGGGCTAAGCGACATGACGCAGGTTGCAGTTCCTTCAGATAAACCGCCGATTCGTCGAATTCTCTCGATTGACGGCGGCGGCATCATGGGAACGCAGCCGGCGTCCTTTCTTACGTCTCTGGAAGAGGATCTCGACCGGCCCATCGGAGAGTATTTCGATCTGATCGCAGGAACGTCCACGGGCGGCATTCTGGCGATCGGATTGGCGATGGGTCTTCCCGCGCGTGATCTCCTTGACCTCTATGTCCGTCGCGGCCCACACATTTTTGGACAGTCGGGCGGCGCTCTGGCGAGCTTCGCCGGCGACGCGTGGCGTCGCCTCAAGCACATCGTCACCCCGAAGCATGACGCTGATCTGCTGCGGAGCGAACTCTCTACAGTTCTCGGCAGCAGGCGCATTGGGGATGCGAGAACGCGACTGGTGATTCCCGCATGGGATGCCGACCATCGCGGTGTCTATATTTTCAAGACAGCGCATCATCCCCGCCTCAAGACCGATTACAAGCGCCTCGCCGTCGATGCCGCGATGGCGACGGCCGCCGCGCCCACCTACTACAAGCGCCACCGGACCGCCGAGGATGTCGGTCTGCTCGACGGCGGCGTATGGGCCAACAACCCGATCGCGTTGGCGGTGGTCGAGGCCGTCACTTTGCTCGACTGGCCGGCCAGCAGTCTGCGAGTGCTGAGCCTGGGCTGCGTCAACGAGGTCTACATGATCGGCGAGGCGCCTGGTTGGGGCGGTCTCGCAAAGGATGTGACCCGCCTGTTCATGGACGGCCAGTCGCATGGCGCGCTTGGTATGGCGAAGTTGCTTACCGGCCATCAATACGAACGTGAGGCGATTTTCCGGTGCTGCCCGGATGTGCCGAAGGATTTCTTCAATCTCGATGACACGCGCAAGATCGCGCAACTCAAAGGCATGGGCGCCTCATCAGCTCGTAAGGAGCGTCCTCGCATTGAACCCGTTTTTCTGACGGAAACTGCCGAATCGTTCAAACCTATCTACACCGTGAAAGGAATTGAGCCATGAATCAGATGTTCACGGCGCCTCCCCAGACGCATCTGCTTTTGCGCAAAGCCGAGGTTTACTCGCTCCTCGATCAGATTTGCCAAGCGCTGGAGTTGACCGCTGCTCAGCTTGAGGCTGCGCGGACGAGCTACGAGGCTGTCGCGGAATGGCTCTCCGGGTCGGACAACCCTCTTCTGAAGTGGATCGATATTTATGCTCACGGCTCGACCGGCCTCGGCACGACGGTCAAACCGATCGGGCGCGAAGATTTCGACGTCGATCTCATCTGCAAGGTGCTGCGCTTTACCGCTGACCGGCCACCGGCAGAGTTGAAACGCATTGTCGGCGATCGCCTGAAGGAGAACGCGCGCTACGCTGCCATGCTCGAAGAGAAGAAGCGCTGCTGGCGCTTGAACTACGCACGCGAATATCATCTCGACATCTCGCCGACGATCAACAATGCCAAATGCGCCAACGGCGGCGAATTGGTTCCCGACAAGAAGCTGCGGGAATTCAAACCGACGAATCCGAAAGGCTACAAGGCGCTCTTTGAACGCAGGGCAGCCCTAATCCCCACCTTGCGGATGCAAAAGGCTCTCGCTGCCGAGGACCGTGCGGCCGTCGAGCCCTTCCCTGTGCATGGCACCGCCAAAGGCATCCTGCGGCGGACGGTGCAGATCCTCAAGCGGCATCGTGATGTGCATTTCCTGGAAGTCGTCGAGGAGATCGCACCGATCTCCATCATCATCACCACGCTCGCGGCACAGTCGTATGAGTATTGCGTCAAGAGCTTTGTTTTCGATTCCGAACTTGACGTTCTGATCGCGACCATTCGGTTGATGCCACACTTCATCGATAAGCCGGTCGTCAATGGTCGGCGGATCTATGTGGTGGCCAACGAAACCACGGTCGGCGAGAACTTCGCCGAGCGCTGGAATACTGAGCCGGCTCGCGCCGCCGCCTTCTACGAGTGGCATGCGAAGGCACTGGCGGACTTCGAGGCCCTTCCGGATTTGCAGGGCATCGACGTTATCGGCAAGAGCTTGGAAGGAAGCCTCGGGAGTTCGGTCGTTCGCAAAGTTATCGATGCTCGCACCGACAGCATTTCGCAGGCACGCACGGCCAAGAAGCTCTACGTCGCGCCGACGGTCGGGCTCACGCTGTCCAGCGCGGCCAATGCGACGCCGGTTCGCTCCAACACGTTCTTCGGTGACTAGGTGTTTTCGCGTGACCGCCCAGACCTGACGCCCGCGCAGCAGTTTATGTTTCTGCGCGCCAATCCCATCTGTACGGGGACAGGCCGGCTGCACGCGACTGGCTTTATTTGGGATTATCGTGACAGGCCGACGCCCCTTAGCCGTGAATACTCCATGCGCATTACATTTCAGCGGGGCGAAACACCAAGCGTCTTCGTCACGGACCCCGAGCTTTCGGCTTTGGCGGGTGAGCGGCCCCTGCCGCACGTCTATCATGATCCCCTGCGCCTGTGCCTCACGTTGCCAGGAACGCGCGAGTGGACCGGCACGATGCGGATCGATCAGACATTCGTACCCTGGGCCACAACGTGGCTTTACTATTTCGAGGACTGGCTGATCTCCGACGACTGGAAGGGCGGCGGCAAGCACCCCGATCCGACGGATAACGAGCGTTATGGTCGACGGGTGCGTCGCGCGACGCGGCAACCGAGGATCTGACGGCTATATTACAATACATGCGGCGTCCCCTTCTGCTTTGATGCTATCTACCTTAACTGACAACTTCCTCTCGCCTTCCGGCCCCTTATCCGCCGCCATGACGCACTTGAACATCGGCGGGACCAGCTTAGCCGGATCGGGAAGGCGCGGCTGCGAACGCGGTCCCGGCTAGAGCTTCGGAATAGGCAACGAAAACTGCGCATGGCGCGGGCCCAAACCGGCTTTACTATTCGGCCTATTGGAGAGCCGACAATGGGAACCCCGCTCTGACTCTTTCCTGAGGATGCTCTCCGAGGGCTACCCTTCGGCTCGCTTAGCGAAATGACGCACTCGGCGAGCCTTCAAAAAAGCTTCTGTCCGTCGCCATGAACCGCGCCAACATAGGCGCAATGAGTTTGGTCGAAGCCAAGCATATCGCTCGGTATCTCGGTTCTCATGATGAACACGTAATAGGAGCGCTATCTGGCGGCTCTATTGAGCAGTTTCTCTGGAATGATTCCGTCATGAAGCAAGGCACGCTTTAGCATCGAAATATCACGGCCGTTGTTCACCGCGATTGCGCCGGCAATTTTATCGTGACTATCGAGGAAGATTGCCGTCCAATTGTTCGTTTCAGGATCGTCCAGCACGACACTGCGGTCAGCATTTTGCAGCACTCCTAACGACTGAATGTTGTGTCCAAACTGGTCCGACCATAGCCACGGCGGCTCCGCATAATGCGAGTCAATCCCTGCCATGGATTTCGCCGCGACCAGCGATTGGCCCGAGGCCACCTTCCAGGACTCAAGTCGCTGACGAAACGCGCCGCCTAAGACGGGGTGTGACGTCACCTCTCCCGCAGCGAAGATCGCCGGATCAGATGTCTGGCAGCGATCATCCACGACAATACCATCATCGACGTCCAGCCCCGCGTCCGATGCAAGTTGGGTGTTGGGTTGAACCCCGATCCCGACAACGACTGCGTCGACATCTGCGAATGCATTCCAGCGCAATCGCAACGAACCATCATCCTGATGATGAATTGAATCGATCTTTGAGCCAAATTCGAACTGGACTCCGTTCAGGCGATGCAATTTCTCAGCCCAACGGCTCAGGATAGCAGGCATGCCGCGAGATAGTATCCGATCCGTCATCTCAAACAGAAAAACCTCGCAGGCCATCGCTCGAGCGGCGGCAGCAACCTCTAACCCAATGAACCCGCCGCCGATCACAGCAATTCGACGCGATTCCCGAAGCACGGATTTCAAGCGAACCGCGTCTTCAAGCGTTCGCAGATAGAGAATTTTCGAGCTTTGCCCGACGCTATCCGGCAATTTTCTCGCCCGCGATCCGGTCGCGAGGAGTAGCCGATCGTAAGCATAAGCATTTCCGCAAGCGGTTAGAATTTCGGAGCGGTTTCGATCGATCTGCGTCGCGGTTTGTCCGGGATGATACGAAATACCGTTCTCATGATAGGTCTCCGCGTTTGCCAGATAGCGCGGTGCGCCCTCGCCAAGGACTTCTTTGGACAGCGGCGGGCGATCATACGGCAGGCCGAGTTCGTCTCCGAGAATATCGATCTTGGCTTGTGGCGCCAACTCGCGAAGATGCACGGCGGCTGTGTGCCCCGCGAGGCCTGCTCCGACAATCACAAAACGCATTTTAGCGCTCCCTGTAGGGGAAGGGCACATTCGGCGCGCCCGTCCTCCTTATCCGCCGTTGACAGGCGCCGAGCACTCTCACATTCAATACCTTCAGCCGAAGGCTAGTTGGCAGATTCTGCTGATATTCATCTGCGACGCACTTGCTAGACGCTGTAGAAATCGAGCGCAGTGGCCATTTGATCGTTCGTAAGGGAAATCTTTTTGAATCCGATCAGCCAAGCCTCTCCAAGACGGCGCAGCCGAAATTCAAGGCGTCCGAAGTTGGTATGGCTTTTACAAGCGCGCGGATCGTACGTATGAACCGTGAAGCAGGCATTTCCCTCGATCGAATCCGTCGAGGCCGCATCGACCATGATGTTCGTATAGGAATGAACCGTGCGCGGAAGCGGCATCGCCGTGATGGACTTTCGCGACTGTATCCTGTCAATTCGGTCACTCAGCCCATATGAGTTCTCATGATATATCATTGAAAGCTCGCGGTTCGGATTGGACGTCGTCTCGTACTCGTCCTTCCAGGCCGGCACCCAGAAAATCGCATCGTCAGCGTAGAGCTTGACCCAATCGCGGAATTTCTTCTGATCCAGAAGTCTTGCCTCCGTGAAGAGAACGCGAGTAGCAATCTTCAGGTAATCATCCTCTGACATGTCGCTAACCTAGCCTTCCGAGGGATCACGAGTCATAAGGCGCAGCCATTCCCGGTAACCGGAATGAAAGCATGTCTCATCGCCGAACAGGGGCGCTCCATAGGTCCACCGATCAGGTGAAACCTGCAATTCGGAAGAGTAGTTGAGTGCCTCGCCGGACTTCGGCCTCAAGCCTCGCGCATACCCCTGCGTAGGACCAGCGAAACGAGCTCCGTAGCCGGTCTGGCAAAGCTCGTACATGACGTTGTCGTCGGACGTCGCAAGACCGCTCGGATTGAAGAAATCCTCATACAGACGGATGCGAACGCGGCGCGCCTCGTCACTTTCACCAACTGGGGCAAGACAGTGAGACGTAATCTCCGTCTTGTCCGGAGCCAATGGCCGCCACGTCCGCAACTGCAGCGTGCCGATATCAACGATCTGCAGGTTAGGATAAATCGTGAGATTGCGCTGACGAAACATCCACTTGAGCTTGTCTTCCCGAGTCTGCCCCTGAACCGTCGACAGAAGTTTGCCATCCTGATTGAGAGGGCGGAGCTTATAAACCCTTGACGCATGAATGGACCACATCATCGCGTGCCCCCTCGCCAGGCTGAAGCTTCCTTGCGCGTCGGGGTCGGTCTCTGTCGGATTCCACGGCTTTACTTCTAGCGGTCCTCTCCGCACTTCACGCTTCTTGAGAACGTCGATATACGAACTGTGCGTTGAAGCGAAGTGGTAATAATCAAGCCCGTTCTCGAACTGAAGCTTCCAATTGGCGTCGAACGTGTAGCTTACGTTTCCGTCAACGAACTCCAGCCCTTCGATGCCCTGATCGACAACGAGATCGATAAACGCGCGCGCGTCACCAAGATGCTCCTCTAGCGTCGGCACGTCGGGCGACACGCTTGCAAACAGAAGCCCTCGATAGCTTGCAATCTTGGGAACAGGCTTGAGGCCATGATCATCCGCAAGAAAGGACGGCGGATACTGGCCATCCTTCTCATCGGTCATCGAAACATTCTTGCCGGCACTATCGTACGACCACCCATGATAGCGACAAACATGGAATTTCTGATTGCCCTTCTTAAAGGGGCAAACGATCGCCCCGCGGTGGCGACAGGTGTTAAAGAAGCATCGAATTTCTCCAGTCCCGTCCTTTGTAATCAGGACGGGGTGGCGCCCGATGTACGTCGTCACGAAGTCATTCGGCTTGCGTAACTGACTTTCCAGCCCGACGAAAACCCAAGTCCCCTCGAAAACGTGAGTAAGTTCGCGCTCAAAAATATCCTGGTCGGTGAACACCGTCCGATCTACCCGAAATATTCCGTCATCGGGTCGATCGTCCAGCAGCTTCGAAACCATTTCGGGTGTGATTGGCCCACCTCTGACACCACCGTCGCTCGGCCTCACAGGGCTGGGTACTTCCGACCTGAAGCTGGTCAATTCGACCTCCTCTATTTTTCTTGTAGCAAAGCGGAGCGGCTATTTCGGACGAGATGGGGGCGTCACACAAAATGGCGACATCGTCGCCCCCCTTGCCGTTAAGTTAGGTTGACGCGTCGGGATTAGACGGTGCCGAGGTGACATCGATTTCCACAGCATCACCGGCGACACGAACAGGATAGGTTGCCAGGGCCGTTTCTGCTGGTGAGGTCAACGCCGCGCCCGTTCGAACATCGAAGCGGGCGCCATGAAGCGGGCACTCGATCTCGTAACCATCGAGCCAACCGTCGGACAGAAGTGCATAGGCATGAGTACAAACGTCAGACGTGGCAAAATACTCTTCGCCGCAGCGGTAGAGCGCAACTTTGCATCCGTTGATATTGAGCTGCTGAATGCTGTCATCCGACACATCTTTCGTAAGAGCGGCTTTTACCCAGTTAGTCATTCGAGTCGACGCTCGCTTTTGGATTGTTGCGAACTTCAGTTCTTTCCGAACATATTCTTCCAGGCCTCGGTGCCCGGCTTCGCTTCCCATTGTTTGCTGTCGGACAACGTATTTATGCCCGCCCTAACCCCCGGACGGTCTTTGATCGCCTGGTACCATCGATCAATGTTCGGGTACTCCGACAAGTCACGTCGATGCAGCTTTCGCGTGCGAACCCAAGGGAATGTGCTGATGTCAGCGATGGAATACTCGCCGGCGAGATATTCAAATTCGCCAAGGCGCTTCTCGAGAATGTTGTATATTCGACCAACTTCCCGATCATAACGTTCGATCGCGTAATCGATCTTCTCAGTCGCATACACCATGAAGTGGTGCGCTTGGCCCAGCATTGGACCCATCGTCGTATTCTGAAATACAAGCCACTTTAGCGTATCGTAGCGCTTTTCAGGATCCTGAGAGAGAAATCTACCGGACTTTTCCGCGAGATAGATAAGAACGACCGCGGATTCAAAAACTGCATATGGCTTGTTGTGCGGGCCATCGTGATCCACGATGGCCGGCACTTTGTTATTTGGATTGATCTTCAGAAATTCCGGATGAAACTGCTCACCTGCCGTTATATCAACCGGAACTACACGATACTCCAAGTCCAACTCTGCCAGCATTATGGCTGCTTTATACCCGTTCGGGGTTGGCCAGAAGTATAGATCAATCATCGCAGAGGACTCCTATCCGACGATCTTGAGCCCTGCTGGCTTGTCAACGATCAGCCCAGGGTTCAACATCCACTTCGGGTCCAGTTCGGTCTTGGCGGCTGCCAGCACACGGCGGAACAACGGATCGACTTCCTTGTCGTACCAAGGACGGAACGATTTTCCGACAGCATGGTGGTGCGTGATGGTTGCGCCGAGTTCGATTAGCGCGTCCGACGCAACGTCGTGGAGCATCTTATAGGCTTCAAGGCTGTTGGCGTGCGTCGAAGGAGCCATGATCGAATAGTAAGGAGCCGGGCCGTCCGGATACAGGAAGGAGAACCTGCGGCAGACGATGCCGCCGCCAAGATTTTCCTTCTGGGCCTTCCGGATGCGACGCATGATCTCGGTATCGACTTCTTCGAACCGATCCCAAGTGTAGGCAGTTTCGAACGTGAAGCTGACGATTCCCATCGCTGCGCGCGTATGCATCAACCGGGGCAGATATCTGAACTGGTGCCGCCAGTTACCCTGCGGCCCGCTACGGCTGGTCTCCAGCGCGTTGTCCGCAGTTCCCGCCTGTTGCTTCACGACGCCACCGAAGTCCTTGCAGATTTCGAGACTACGCTCCAGCCACGCGTCCACCGGATGGTCGGCGGATTCGAAGCCCAGCAACAGGACCGAATCGGTGCCGTCTCCAGCGCCGTAGAATTTGGCGTCCTGCTCGTCCAGATAGCGACAGTTCGCCGGGAACAGTCCTGCTTGGGTGATCTGACGGACGGCCTTGGCACCCTGATAGAACGTCTTGAAGGAGATCGACGCATTCGCACGGAATTTCACACGCCCCTGTAGACGCATCCATGCATCGGTGATGATGCCCAGCGAGCCCTCAGACCCGATGAACAGCCGATCCGGATTGGGTCCCGCACCCGAGCCTGGCAGGCGGCGGTTCTGGATCGTTCCCGCCGGGGTGACCACGCGCAGGCTTTCCACCATGTCGTCAATATGCGTGAGATGGGTCGCATAGTGACCGGACGAGCGGGTTGCGATCCAACCGCCCAGCGATGAGAATTCCCACGATTGCGGAATATGGCGCAAGGTGAGGCCATGCGGCTTCAGTTGTTCTTCCAGAGCCGGACCGAGAATGCCCGCCTGGATCCGCGCGCAGCGCGACACGGGGTCGACTTCGAGAATCTTGTTGAGGTTGCCCAAGTCGATTACGACGACCCCGGGAAAGGCGTCGCGCTCGGGACCCCAGAAGCCGCCGGTGACGCTCGATCCGCCGCCATACGGGATGCATGCATAACTATTTTCCCCGCACCAGTCGAAGATGGCAGCGATGTCTTCTTCGTCGCGCGGATAGGCCACGACGTCCGGAGCCTTCTTGAAATCGCGCCGGTAGATAAGGGTCATGTCCTTGAAACCCTTACCGTACGTATGAACAATTCTGTCCCATTTTTCCGAGGTACAGAAATCCTCCAGCGTTCGCGGGATCTTTATGCGCGACGCATAAAGTTCAATCTCGTCCAGAGTCGGGTCTGACAGAATTTCGATGTCTTTAATTCCAAGCCGCTGCTCCACGCGGTCTCGCATGGTTCGGATTTCGTCCTTGGAATTAGCTTCACCTTCATATCCCCACGACCAGAACTTCCTTCGCTGGCCGTAGTAGCCACTCTTTTCCTTCGCCACAGCGCTTCTCCTTCGAGATTTTCGACGTAAATCAACCATCCAGGTGCGCATGCGTTTTGGTAGACATCGCGATCTGGTTCGACCAAATTGGCATATCCAATTCGGTCGGTCAATGGTTCTCGGAGTAGATAAGCACCCCGGAGCTACGCCACCGCGACAACATTCGCCTTGACACCGCCGCCAAGAGCACGCTTGAATGGTATGACCAGATTGGATGTGCCAGATTGCAACTGATCTGCAAATAGAGAACTCACCTCATTTTTTGATGAGCGGGCGTTCAGCGGCCTTTTTCACATAGAGAGGGACAAGAGCGTGGTGCTGTCGGACCAAGCCAATCTGCATGGTGAGCGCGCCCTCCAATGGACCGCGTCATGCTGAGATATCTAATTCGTCGCCTTGTCGCCCTTGTGCCGACGTTCCTGTTAGCGAGCGTTATTGTGTTCTCGGCCATTCGCCTGATACCGGGAAACACGATCGACATGATGATGTCGCAGAACGACATCTCGGCCAGCGTCCAGACCCGCGAAGATCTTATCAAGGCACTCGGGCTCGATCAGCCGGTCCTTGTACAATATTGGCACTGGATCAGCTCGATTGTGTTCCACGGAGATTTCGGTCGCTCGCTTTGGACGGGAGATAGCGTCACCCGCCTCGTCGCCGAGCGCATGCCGATTACTCTGTATCTAGGCGTGCTGGCCATGATATTCGCGCTCTTGATCGCGCTGCCCGTCGGGATCATCTCGGCGATCCGGCAAAACAAGCCGGTCGATTATCTCGGCCGTGTCTTTGCCATCACGGCCCTGTCCGTCCCGCCTTTTTGGCTCGGGACATTAGTGGTGGTCGTGCCGGCGATGCTCTGGGGGATCGCTCCGACCGTGCAATATGTTCGGCTGACCGACGATCCCCTCCTTAGCCTCCGCCAGATGGTGCCGCCCGCCATCGTCCTCGGCATCGCCTTGTCGGGAGTGACGATGCGGATGACCCGCACCATGGTCCTCGAAGTCATGCGCCAGGATTATGTCCGTACAGCTTGGAGCAAGGGTCTCGACGAGCGGACGGTCGTCCTGCGCCATGTCCTCAAAAACGCGCTTCTGCCGGTCATAACCATCGTCGGGTTGCAGTTGCCCCTGCTGATCGGTGGCGCGGTCGTGATTGAGCAGATCTTCGTGATCTCCGGTATGGGCCAACTACTCCTGATGGCGGTGTCGCAGCGGGACTATCCGGTCATTACGGGCATCTTTCTTCTCGTGGGCGTCGGCGTAATGACGATCAACCTGCTCGTCGACATCAGCTACGCCCTCCTAGATCCCAAGATTCGTCAGGGCTGAACGCATGACTATCGAGTCACCTCTGAAGATCGAAACAGGTCCCGGGCGAGGCGCTTGGGCAGCACCCGTCAGGACTTTCTTCAGTCGCCTTTTTAAGCAGGATATCCTCGGAACGGTTTGCGCCGGCCTTCTCGCCGCGATCGTGGTCTGCGCACTCTTGGCACCTTGGATCGCACCGTACGACTTCGACGCGATCGACCTTACATCGCTGATGCAAGGGCCGTCCTGGTCGCACCACCTCGGCACAGACGAACTCGGACGCGACATCCTCAGCCGCATCATCTATGGAGCCCGTACTTCCGTTATCGTCTGTATCACCGCCGCGCTGCTATCGCTCGCCCTATCGGTCACGCTCGGGGTTCTGTCCGGGTATTTCGGCGGACGTCTCGATGCCCTGGTTCAGCGGTTCGTCGATACCTGGCAGAGCTTTCCCGACCTAATCGTGCTGATCGCGGGCGTCGCGGTTCTCGGCCCCGGGATCGTGCAGATCATCGCCCTCCTCGGCATCCTCTACGGCGTTGCCGGTTCGCGCATCGTACGCGGCGCGGTCCTGTCGGCGCGCGAGCAACTGTACGTGCAGGCGGGCCATTCCTTCGGCGCCGGTAACTGGCACATTATTCTCCGGCACATCCTGCCGACGATCGCCGCGCCCCTCATCGTGCTTTACACCACGCGCCTCGGCGGCGTGATCCTGGCCGAATCGAGTCTCAGCTTCCTTGGTCTTGGTGTGCCACCGCCCGCACCCGCGTGGGGCCGTATGCTGAGCGATGCCCGCCCTTACATGTTCGAGAACGTCTGGATGGTCGCGGCCCCTGGCCTCGCGATAACTCTGATCGTTTTTTGCGTGAACATCTTCGGAGACTCTCTCCGCGATCTTCTCGATCCACGCGGAATAGTGCGCAATTGAGCGAAAAACCATAACACTAAGGAGGAGCAAGGAATGGTAGGCCGACATCTCGGAACTATGGCGGTTATCGCGCTCGGGACTGTGATTGCGACCCAAGCCGTGAGCGCCCAGGAACCCAAATACGGTGGCACGCTGACCATCGTTCCTTACTCCCCGGGGATTGCGGCGTTGTCGTGGGATCCCGCCGACTGGAACTGGAAGGTCTCTATCGATGCTGGGCCCTACATGGAGCAGTTGATGGTGGGCGATCTAAGCAAAGGCGTACGTGGCGGCGGGAAGAACAACTTTTTCAGCGAGGCCTGGCTCAGCGACGACGTGCTGCGCGGCGAACTCGCAGAGAGCTGGGAGGTCGTCGACAAACCGCTCTCGATCGTTATCAACCTGCGCAAGAACGTGAAATGGCAGGCCTGCAAAGGCATCATGGAAGCGCGCGACTTTACCGCCAAAGACGTCGTGTTCGCGTATAACCGTCTCGTCGCTAGTCCGAAGGCGAACAAAGTCTATTTTTCCTTCATCGACAGGGCCGAGGAGACGGGACCGCACCAGGTGACCTTCTTCCTGAAGGAGTACAACTCGGAGTGGAAGTACCGCCTCGGCTACGGCTATTACGCCGGCATCTATCCCAAAGAGATCACGGAGGCCCCTAACGGCGGTGCTGGCAACTGGCAGAATGCCTGCGGCACGGGTCCCTTCCGGTTGACGCGGTATGAGGCCGGGGCCTTCGGGGATTATCAGGCTAACAAGGAGTACTGGGACCGCGAGACGATCGACGGCAAACCTTACAAGATCCCATTCGTCGATAACCTTGTGATGCGGACGATCGGGGATTCACAGACACGCCTAGCCGCCTTCCGCACCGGCAAGATCGATGTCATGGCGAATATCAACTGGGACGAACTCAAGTCACTGGCGCCGATCCAAGATAAAATCAAAGTCATCGAACACCCCGACTATGCGGGTGAGGCACTGGCAATGCGGGTCGATGCACCACCCTTCGACAACCCGAAGGTGCGTCTCGCCTTGAATCTCGCGGTCGACCGGGCCGCCATCTCGAAGCAGATCTATGGCGGCCACGCCGACTTTCCGCACCTGCCGATGGACGAAACTTGGGAAGGCTATTTCACGCCGCCCGAAAAGATGCCGAACGATGCCCGGGAGGTTCTCCAGTACGATCCGGCCAAGGCCAAGAAGCTCCTCGCCGAAGCGGGTCTTGCGAATGGTTTCGAGTTCAAGGCACAGGTTCCGAGCTTCCCTGAGCAGCTAAAGAAAGCGCAGATTGTAGCCGGATATCTGTCGGCAATCGGCGTAAAGATGACCATCGAGCCAAAGGAGTATGGAGCGTTTCTCAGTCTGATGACCACCGGCAAGCACGGCCCCGGCTATTGGCATTTCGCAGGCATGAGCAATCCGACGGCCTCAATCGAGAAACTGTACCGGTCCTCTTCCGTCTGGAATTCGGCCCGCGTCAACGACCCGAAGGTCGATGCGGCACTCGACACCATCCAGCAGGAGAGGGACCCGGACAAGGTCAAGAAGGGCGTCGCCGCGCTCACCAATGAGATGACCGCGCGAGCGCCATTCCTGTTTCTGCCCAGGCCGCGCTCGTTCACGGTATGGTGGCCGTGGGTCAAGAATTACTATGGTGAGATTTCGGTCTCCGCTCGGCGTGATGCGCCGGTCTGGGCGCGCGCTTGGATCGATCAGGATCTAAAGAAGTCGATGGGCTTCTGATCGATGCACGGAACTTTGGAAATGTCGGGGCCCCCGATACTGGATGTACGCGGGCTCTGCGTGGGCATCTGGTCGGGCAAGACGGAGCTGAGTGCTGTCGCAGACGTTTCGTTCCGGGCCTATTCAGGCCAGGTCGTGGCGCTCGTAGGCGAAAGCGGCGCGGGCAAGAGCATCACCGCGATGTCGCTCACCCATCTACTGCCAATGCCACCGATCAAGATCACGGCCGGCGAAATACGCCTCTCCGGCCGTGATATGCAGACGCAGTCACCAAAACAGATCAGGGACATCCGAGGCAACGAGGTCGGCATCGTTTTCCAGGAGCCGATGACAGCGCTGAACCCAAGCCTGCGCATCTGGCGCCAGATCGCCGAGCCGCTGGTGCGTCATCGCCGGATGTCCTGGAGCGCCGCCAAAGCGCAGGCGATCTACCTTCTCAAGAAGGTCCGCATCCCGGATGCAGAGACCAAAGCCGAGGCCTATCCTCACCAGCTCAGTGGGGGTATGCGCCAGCGTGTCATGGTTGCTATCGCGATCTCCTGCGAGCCAAGACTCATCATCGCGGACGAGCCGACGACAGCACTCGACGTCACCGTGCAGGCGCAGATTTTGACGCTTCTCACTGACCTTACCCGCGGATTGGGCGGGGCGCTGCTTCTCATCACGCACGATCTCGGCGTCGTGGCGCGCTACGCCGACTGGGTCAACGTGATGTATGCCGGCCGCATCGTCGAGACAGCGGCGGCCGACGACCTCTATCGCGATGGGCGCCATCCTTATACGCACGCCCTCCTCGCCTCCGTGCCCAAGATCGTCGGTCCGATCGCTCATCGGCTCGAGTCGATCGCTGGGCAGCCACCCGCCCCCTCCGACGGAACCGGGGGCTGCGCCTTCGCACCGCGCTGCCCACGTCGGACCGAACGGTGCGACGAACGCCCTCCGCTTAGCGGCGACGAACGCACACGGAACGGCCATCTGTTCGCGTGCTGGAATCCGCTATGAACGACGTAGCAACGAATATTCTCGAGGTCTCGGACCTGTGCGTCGACTATGCAAGCACAACCTCTTTCGGCGTAACGGGCGCCCCCTCCGTTCGAGCTGTCAAGGGCATATCCCTCACACTCCAGCGCGGCGAAACTCTCTCGCTCGTCGGCGAAAGCGGTTGCGGCAAATCCACCACGGCCATGGCCATACTACAACTGACGCCGCCGAGCGGCGGCCGGGTCGTGTTCGACGGACGCGATATCACGGGCTTCAGTCATCGCCAGATGCGACCGCTAAGGCGTGAGATGCAGATCATCTACCAGGATCCGTTCGGGTCGCTAAATCCCCGCATGACAATCGCCGACCTGATCGCCGAACCGATGGCGATTCAGGGCGTCGGCAGATCGGGCCACGAGCGCCGCGCGAAGGCTGCCGAACTCCTAGATACGGTCGGAATGGGTACTCGCTTCCTCGACCGCTATCCGCACCAACTCAGCGGCGGCCAGCGTCAGCGGGTCGCCATCGCGCGCGCCCTGTCACTGCGTCCGAAACTGCTCATCTGTGATGAGCCGGTCTCAGCTCTCGACGTCTCAGTGCAGGCCCAGGTTCTGAACTTGTTTTCCGACCTCAAGGAGCAGTTCGGCTTGTCCTATCTGTTCATCTCGCACGACCTCGGCGTCGTCCGACACATGAGCGATCGGGTCGCAGTGATGTATCTCGGACGCATCGTCGAGATCGCGACGCGCGACGACCTCTACGGCGAACCGCTCCATCCCTACACGCGCATTCTTCTCGATGCGGTAGCGGTGCCGGACCCGCAAATCGAGCGCGCCCGCGATCACGTGCTCCTTCAGGGCGAGGTGCCGAGCGTCGCCACCCCCCCGCCCGGCTGTCCATTTCACCCTCGCTGTCAGTCCGCCATGCCGGTCTGCAGCCGCGAAATTCCGCCGCTGCGGTTGCACGGCAATCGGCAGATCGCCTGCCATCTGTATGATGAGACAGCAGCCAATAAGGCAATCGAAGCCGCGATGGACGGAAATGGCAATCCAAACTAGGACGTCAGAGCGGTCGCTTGTCCGCACCTAGCCCAAGCACCCCTTTAGGACGTCAGGCAACGGGCCGCCCATCGCCCAATCGACCAACTCCACCGTGTGGACGACTGGAATGCGTGTTCCAGCACCAATCTGCGTTATGCAGCCGAGATTTCCACTCGCAATGATTTGCGGTTTGACCTTCTCAATGTTGGTGACCTTTCGTGCGCGCAGTCGATTGGCGATCTCAGGCTGCAGTACGTTGTATGTTCCGGCGGAGCCGCAACATATGTGGCCTTCCGGTACTTCTCTCACTACAAACCCCATTCGCCTCAAAAGTGACTTCGGCTGATCTCTAACCTGCTGTCCATGCTGCATCGAGCATGCCGAATGGTAAGCCACGACCTGGCCGGTAGTCCGAACACCGTCTTGAAGCGGTAATTCATGCAAGAATTCTGTGATGTCCCGCGCTAGAGCCGAGATCCGTACGGCTTTCTGAGCGTAGGCGTTATCGTTGCGAAGTAGGAAGCCATAATCTTTAATGACCGTTCCGCAACCGGACGTCGTAACCACGATGGCGTCGAGGCCGCCGTTCTCGATTTCGCGTGTCCATACATCCACGTTGTGTCGAGCCGCATCCAGCGCCCGACTTTCGTATCCCAAGTGCTGCACGAGAGCTCCGCAGCACCCTTCGTCGATCGGTTGAACTACTTCGATACCGTGACGCGTCAACAACCGGATTGCAGCCTCGTTGATGTTCTGGCCGAGGACCTGCTGGGCACATCCGCTCAGAAGCGCAACCCGACCGCGCGGCCTATCGACGGTCGCGCCCGGTAACCTTCGGGTCGGCCTTCTTCGCTTGAATGACGACGAAAGTTCAATCATCGCGGCGAGTTGCGCGCCGCCGGGAAGATTGGCGAGCCACTTTCTGATCGGCCTGCTCACGGTAGCCACGCGTAAAGCCAACCTAAGTCGGCCCGGAAACGGCAGCACCTTCGCCAACATGCCTCGAAGCAACCGATCAGGCAGAGGACGCGTATAGGTTCGGGCGATATGGGCTCGCGCGTGATCGACCAGGTGCATGTAGTGCACGCCGGACGGACAGGTCGTCATGCAGGAAAGACACGTCAGACATCGATCGATATGCTCGACGACCTGAGGGGTCGCCGGCTTTTCCTCCTCCAACATGTCCTTGATCAGATAGATGCGCCCGCGCGGACTGTCCGCTTCGTCACCAAGAAGCAGATATGTCGGGCATGTCGCAGTACAAAAGCCGCAATGCACACAGGCACGGAGGATTTTTTCTGACTCGCTTACATGTGCATCGGCCAAGGCCGTCAGCGAGAAGTTTGTTTGCATACCAGTCCGCCTCGCCTCAGATACCGGCGTACATCCTGCCGAAATTTAGAACGCGGTCAGGATCGAAAGATTTCTTGATTTCCTGCGTCAACTTGAGCACCGCAGGAGGAAGCGGCTCGAACACATCGATCCTGCGGCGAATCTCCGATGAAGCCCGTACGAGTGTGGCGTGCCCACCGGTATTGACCATAGCTTCCCGAACGACCGACGCTCCCGCATCGTCAGCGCCCACGACCGCGAGCCACACGAGACCACCGCCCCAGTCGTAGAAATACCGCACGCCGAGTTTTCGCCGGATGTCAGCAAGAGCACGCGGCGCTTTGGAGGGGGCCAAGGACAACCGCCAAATGGAACGATCCATTGGCTGAGCCAGCCAGTGCGCGTCGCGGATGCGCAACCAAAAGTTTGCGCTTTCATCCCCTTCGATCAGGTCGGGCAGCCCAAAGGAGCACCAGAGCCTGGCAAGTTCGCGGGATCCGTAGGCTACCGAGCCCTCGGACCCCTCTAGTCGAACGATCGTAGTCGAGTCCGACCCAATACTCGCCGGGATATGCGCCGCCGCCGAGACCGCGAAAGTCGACCCGAGCGCTGCGGTTAGCGCCGAAATCGCTGTCATGTCGTCCAAGCCGCGCAATCCCAGCGATAGGGAACGCGCCGGCTTCGGCAACACCTTGAAGATGGCTTCGCTCAAAACGCCGAGCGTGCCCCACGCACCGCAGGTCAGCTTGACCAAATCGAGCCCGGTGACATTCTTCATCACGCGCCCGCCGGATTTCACGATGTCTCCGCGGCCCGTGACCAAGCGAACGCCGATCAGGCTGTCGCGACAAGCTCCGACCGCGACACGACGCGGACCCGAAACATTCCCGGCGACAATACCTCCGATTGTCGGCTCTGCGCTCGTCCCGAACAACACACGATGATCCATCGGCTCGAACGGAAGCATCTGGTTGTGCTTGGCGAGCATCCGATCGATTTCGGAAACCGGCGTTCCAGGCAAAGCACCGATGACGAGCTCTGTCGGCTCATAAAGTGAAACTCCGCGCATGCGCTCGGTCGTTAGAGGCATAGCGTATCCACCCAGCGGTCGGCCCATCGCCGACTTGGAGCCGGCGCCGCGCACGACGAGAGGCATCTTTGCTGTAGCCGCATCCTTGATGGCAGACGACAGTCCGCACTCGTCGCGCGGCTTATAGCAATCGGTCATCACACTCCCGTCACCCTAACCTTGACATCGAAAATCGAGGGGAAACACCTTATCCGTATTGAGCAGCCATCGCGGATCGAACGCGGCGCGCACCCGAATCTGTTGAGCCAGATCGGCATCGTCAAACTGGCAGCGCATTAGATCACGCTTCTCGATACCGACACCGTGCTCGCCCGTCAGGCACCCACCAACTTCAACGCAGAGCCTGAGAATGTCATCTCCCGCTGCTTCCGCCTTCGACTGCTGCGACGGATCGTTCGCGTTGTAGAGGATGAGCGGATGCATGTTGCCGTCACCGGCATGGAAAACATTCGCGACACGCAATCCGTGTCGCTGTACGATCTTGGAGATCTCCGCCAAAACGTACGACAGCTTGCCGGTCGGCACCGTGCCGTCCATGCACAAATAGTCAGCGACTCGCCCGGTCGCACCGAAAGCCGACTTCCGCCCCTTCCAGATTGCCGCCGTCTCAATTGCCGACCTGCTCTCGCGCACTGTCGTCGCACCATTCGCACGAGCGATGGCGGTGATGTCCGCCAGCGTCGCGTCCATCTCGGCGTCGGACCCTTCGACCTCTACAATCAGAAGGGCCTCGACATCGAGCGGATAGCCGGCCTTGGCGAAGGCCTCGCAGATCTCGATGGCGGCCTTGTCCATGTATTCGATGGCTACGGGAATGATACCGGCGGCAATGACGTCCGCAACCGCCTTGCCCGCTCCCTCGCAAGACGGGAAACCGAACAGAACCGGGCGCGCTCCCTCGGCCGATTTCAGAATTCGGAGGGTCGCTTCGGTCACTATCCCGAGCTGCCCCTCGGAGCCGACGACCAGGCCCAGCAGATCGAGTCCAGCGCTATCGAGATAGTCACCGCCGAGATCGATGATCGATCCATCGATCAGTACCATCCTTACGCCGAGGAGGTTATTGGTCGTGACTCCATACTTCAGGCAATGCGCGCCTCCGGAGTTGTTGGCAATGTTGCCTCCGATCGTGCAGGCAAGTTGAGAGGAAGGGTCTGGCGCATAGAAGAAGCCGTTCTCCGCCACCACCGCCGTTACGCTCAAATTTGTGACTCCCGCTTCGACGCGGATGAAGCGGTCATCGTAGTTGACCGCGAGCACCCGATTCATCTTTGAAAGTCCGAGAACGACGGCGTCTTCACTCGGAATTGCCCCGCCGGCGAGAGACGTACCTGCGCCGCGCGGCACGACCTTGACGCCGGTGTCGTGACAGTATTTCAAAACGGCACTCACCTCTTCGGTCGTCTTCGGTAGGACGACGGCGAGCGGCATCTTGCGATAGGCCGTCAACGCATCTGTCTCATAAGCCCGACACTCGTCCGTCGACGTTATTAGCCCAGCGGGGTCAACAAGGCGGGTTAGATCGTTTATGATTGAATCTCGGCGCGCGAGGATTTCTCGATTTGGTTCGGTGAACCTAATTTTGCTCATCGTATCCTCGTCATCGGATATTTTTCCGATGGGTCAGTCGCGGCCTGATGCAATCGACATAAGCCCGACGCATCCACCATCGAGCTTCTATTGCACTAACGCCACGACCCTCTCAGGGTGGCCCGACCAGCGCCAACCAAGCGTCGGCCGCGATAGCCCTAGCATCATTCCGCCAAGGGCCGGAGGATGAAGCCAGAGTTGCTCCGGATCTCGACCGCTCCGCTTCTCCTCGCGCGGATCCAGCGTGTGTCCCACGTCGTCCGCCTTCGCCGATCTTTCGATGCGACCGATCTCTCGGCTTTCGGCATACGCCATATAGAAAGACGAGCCTTGGCGGGCGTGATACCTGCCGAGCGTCTTGGTGAAGTCCGTCGGCGTGATGACTTCAAATCGGTCGAGGCGATCAGGCGCGAAGAGAGTGAGGACGCCCGTATAGCCAAAGAGCTCCGAGGTAATCGTCACGAAATTCCGTGTATCAAGACGAAAGACTTCGGCGAAGCGCGTTACCGCGGCTGCCTGGTCGGCCGCGAGCAAAGTCACCTCATAAAGGAAATCAATCCCGCCGGTCGGCTCCACCGTACGCGGGGGAGAGATTACGAAATGGACCGGCTTCCCCTCGATTTCGAACCGGAGAAAATCCTGGCCATTTTCGTGCTGATGCTCAACTCCGACCGACGTGGCATGATGCACCAGTGCACGCGGGTCGAGTGAGGTCGCGCCGGCGCCGAATAGATGAGATCGCCCGCGTCTTGCCAGTTCGTCCGCGACAACGCCGTTGCCTTCCGGCTCCAACAACTCAATCTCGCCGGTCCCGGCACGCAATGTCACTCGTTTGGCGCCCAATCCCCGGACCCGATCCGCAGAGACTTGTTCCGCCCCCAATCGGCGACGCCACATCTCCGCGGCACTTTTGGCATCCGGCGTCGCGATCTGAACGCGGTCGATGGTCAACAACACTTCGCTAACTCGCTTTAGGCGTTGGATCTTTGGGCCCTAGAGTCTGGCGCGGCGAAGGACCGTCGCGAGGTTTGACCTGCGCGACGCATGCTCCGCGACGGCGTATCAGCATTGCCGATCGCGCATGCTAACCGTGCATCTGGGTCAGGAACTTAGTGTTGAGATACGCGTCCATCGCTTCTGTACCACCTTCCGAACCGTATCCGGAGTCCTTGATTCCTCCGAAGGGAGTCTCCGGTAAGGCAAGGCCTTGGTGGTTGATCGACACCATTCCACTCTCCACGATCGAGCCGAGCGCGCCGATCGTCGCCGCTGACTTCGTATACGCATATGCAGCAAGGCCATAAGGGAGCCGATTCGCTTCGACCATGGCATCCTCGAATGTCGAGAACGACGCGATTGGCACAACAGGGCCGAATGGCTCCTCGTTCATAATGCGCGAGTCCAGAGGCACGTCCGTCAGAACCGTCGGTTGAAAGAAGAAGCCATCGTTGCGCAGGCGCCTTCCACCTGTCCGGATGCGCGCGCCGCGCTGAACGGCGTCCGAGACCAGCGCGTCCATCGCCTCGACTCGACGGAGATTAGCTAGTGGTCCCATTTGGGTCGCTTCGTCGAGGCCGTCCCCGACGACGAGAGCTTTGGCAGCAGCGGTGAATTGTTCAACGAAGTCGTCGTAGACCCGTTCATGGACCATGAACCGGGTCGGAGAAACACAAACCTGGCCGGCATTCCTGAACTTTGCCGCGGACAGCAATTTTGCCGCTTGTTTGACATCTGCGTCCTCGAAGACTAGCGCAGGCGCATGTCCACCTAGCTCCATCGTAACGCGCTTCATGTGACTTCCAGCGAGAGCCGCAAGCCGCTTCCCGACTGGCGTCGAACCCGTGAACGAAATCTTGCGAATGACAGGGTGGGCAATCAAGTATTCCGATATGTCGGACGGCACACCGAAAACGAGATTGAGGACACCGGAGGGCAAGCCGGCATCGACATAAGCATTGACCAGAGCTGCACAACTTGCCGGCGTTTCTTCGGGTCCCTTCAGAATCACGGAGCACCCGGCCGCCATCGCAGCTGATATCTTTCTGACGGCTTGGTTGATCGGAAAATTCCACGGCGTGAAGGCGGCGACAGGCCCAACTGGCTCGCGGATCACGACCTGCTGTACGGCGCCGGAACGTGACGGAATGGTCCGACCGTAGGATCGACGCGCCTCCTCCGCGAACCAGTCGATGATGTCTGCGCCGAGCAACACCTCCATCTTCGCCTCGCCCAGCGGCTTGCCTTGCTCGAGCGTCATGATACGCGCGATTGAGGCGGCTCGCTCGCGGAGCTTTTCGGCAGCCCCACGCATCAATTTGTATCGCTCGAAGGAAGACGTCCTCCGCCACAATTCGAACCCGCGCACGGCCGATTCAAGTGCGTCGTCGAGATCGGGGATAGACGCGTGCGCAACTGTTCCGATCAATTTTCCCGTCGCCGGATTCAGGATGGGCTCGACCTTTCCGCTCGTTCCATCGCGCCAGGATCCATCGATGAACAACTTTGTATCGGGGTACATCTGCTCGCGACTTGTCACCATTTCCGTCCGTCCGGTCTATAATTCGTTAAACTGAGGTAGCCGCTGACAGCGACTCCTCGGCGCGCTTTTTCAAGTCGTGCTTTCTAATCTTCCCGTTCGGGGCTACCGGAAGTTGCGGCAAGACAATGATCTGCTGCGGCTTCTTGTATGGTGCGAGCTGCCGCTCCACGAGCGCGAGCAGTTCGGCCACTTCGATGGTGCTTCCAGGGGTCGGCTCAACGAAAGCGATGATTTCCTCGTTGCCCTCGATTGATCGCCCGACTACCGCGGAATTGAGAACCGCCGGATGAGAATTGAGGACAGCCTCGATTTCGGGCGGATAGACGTTGAAGCCGGACCTGATAATTAGCTCCTTCGACCGGCCTTGGACCACCAGTTCGCCGCCCGGCGACCGGCTGACGATATCTCCGGTTTTCAAATATCCTTCGCGATCGATCGCCTCCGCGGTCATGTCCGGCTGACCATAATACCCCAACATCACGTTGGGCCCGCGAACGAGCAGTTCGCCCGCTTCGCCATCGGGTACTTCCCGCCCATCAGGTCCGACGATCTTGGTTTCGATTCCCGGGATTGGCGGTCCGATGTTGATTTCGTTGCTTCCCATGGCATACAGCGTCCGACTGATGGTCGGAGACGTCTCGGTCAGCCCGTAACCATTATGAAGCACCACGCCGAACACTCGCTCGACGCTCTGTCGCAGAGACAGATCGAGCGGTGCCGTTCCGGTATAGACATAACGAAGGTTATTGGGCGTGAGCTTGATATTGTTCTGATCGACGTAAGCGATGATCCGCGACAACATCGCAGGGACGGCATTGAAGGCGGTCAACGAACCATTCACGACGGCGTCGATTGCTTGCGTGAGAGAGAACCTCGGCATGATCCGCAGGTGTGCGCCGACAAACAACATACCTTGCAGCAACGTCAACCCGTACGAATGAGAGATCGGCATAACGCAAAGCGTGACGTCCTCGGGAAAGAGCGTGTTGGTTCTTTTGCCCCGGCCCGCCACGTAAGCGAGGTTGCGATGACTGAGCATCACTCCCTTCGGGCGACCGGTAGTCCCCGTCGTGTAGATGAGAACTGCAACCTGACGGGCGGGATCCTCATAGACCTCCTCGGGAACGGCGCTCGCCTCCAACTTACCGACCTTGATCGCTCCAATCCCCGTGAACGCTTCGGCTTCCGCGCCGCGCCGGCACGCCGCAGCATCTGCTTCCGCCGATATTCCATGCGTATAGAATACGCGTCTGGGCTTGCAATCACCCTCAATGGCGTCCAGTTCGTGCGGGCCGAGCCGTGCGCTCGTCATCACTGCCCATGCATCAAGCCGGCTCGCCGCATACATCAGGACGATGGCGCCGATTGAGTTCTCGCCCACCACCATGACCCGATCACCGGGACGGATCCCTAGACGCGCCAAGTCACCTGCAACGGCCTCGATCGTATCGATCAGTCTCCGATAGGACCAAACGATGCCCCGCTCGTCAGTAAGAGCCGGCCGGGATGCTCCTGCTTTGGCCCCCTCATCCACAATGAGGTGGATGCGTCGCGGCAGGCTAGTCAAATAATCCACTTCCATGGTGGGCCCAATCTTCTTCGCCAGAACTTCCGCATCCAGCTCCTCGACTACAAGCGGCTGCGGATGGCGAGGTTAGTCTGTTGCTGGATTTTCACCGATACTGGTAGGACCAGTTTGGTATGATCACAATCGTATTGTCAAGTGCGTTTTGAGCGGCGCCGCATAACGCGCGCGCCAACGGCCTGAATTTGCACAATCGATCGAAATTGAGCTTTCTAAGCCGCCGCGTCGCGCACGTAACGTGCAGTGCGGGTACGCATAGTCACCAGTTCCTCGGCGGAGGTCGGGTGCAGCGCCATAGTGGCGTCGAAGTCCGCCTTGGTAGCCTTCATCTTTACGGCAATGGCGATGACCTGAACCAATTCGGCCGCGTCCGATCCAACGATATGGCAACCCACGACGCGGTCGCTCCCCGCGTCAACCACCAGTTTCATCAACACCCGCGACTCGCTGCCGGACAGCGTCGCCTTCAACGGGCGGAACGCCGCCTTGTAGACATCAACGATAGCGAACTGCGCCCGCGCCTGCGCCTCGGTGAGGCCCACGGTGCCGACCTGGGGCTGCGTGAACACGGCGGTCGGAATATCGATGTGATCGACCTTGACCGCCCGCTTGCCGAAAACCGTATCGGCGAAAGCGTGGCCCTCACGGATCGCTACCGGCGTCAGATTGAAGCGATGGGTGACGTCGCCGACCGCATAGATATGTGGCACCGAGCTCTGCGAGGCTTCGTTGACGACGATGCCTCCGTTATCCGGGTTGATGGCGACGCCGGCTTTCTCCAGCCCGAGATTTGCGACGGCGGGGTGACGGCCGATGGCGAACATCACCTTGTCGGACGCGATGCTGGAGCCATTCGACAGGTGCGACGTGTACCAATCGTCGTGCTTCTCAATCCCGTCGACCGTGCAACCGGTCAGGATGGTAATGCCGTTCTTCTCCATCTCATCGCGGACATGGGCGCGGACGTCGTCGTCGAAGCCACGCAGGATGTTGTCGCCGCGATAGACCACAGTCACGAGGGAACCCAGGCCCGAGAAGATGCACGCAAACTCCAGCGCGATATAGCCACCGCCCTGGATCAGGATACGCTTCGGCAATTCGGGTAGATGAAATGCTTCGTTCGATGAGATGACATGCTCGATGCCGGGAATGGCCTTGCCGTGGTTCGGTGCGCCGCCCGTGGCGATCAGGATATACTTCGAGCGCACCCTCCTGCCGCCGTCGAGCACCAGCGTATGCGGGTCCTCGAACACGGCGCGCGACTTGATCACCTGCACGCCAGATTTCTCCACGTTGGTGGTGTAGGCCGCTTCCAGCCGGGCGATCTCCTTGTCTTTGTTGGCGATCAGGGTGGCCCAGTCGAACGTCGCCGGCGGAACGGTCCAGCCGAAGCCCGCGGCATCCGCGATGTCGTGGCTGAAATGCGAGGCGTAGGCGAATAGCTTCTTCGGTACGCACCCGCGAATGACGCAAGTGCCGCCCATCCGATATTCCTCGGCGATCATGACGCGGGCGCCATGGCCAGCGGCGATCCGCGCGGCGCGCACGCCGCCCGAGCCGCCACCTATGACAAACAGATCCGTCTCAAAGCTATCCATGCTGGGAAATCAATTCTTTAGGTGGATTTGGCGCGTTTCAGATGCTTCAATTTCCTCAACCTGATATCTACTGAAGCAGGGCGGATTCGACCGAGATCCTCAAGGTTCCTCCAAAGTACTGGTCGACCAATTTGGTCGGCCATGATTAGCTACCGAGGAAATCGAAATCAAGTGGTCGGCAGGACCAGGCAGGATATTTTAGATGACTGAGCGAAATCGAACCGACAAGCTTGAGGCTCCTTCGAACGCCATCGGAAAGATCCTTTCCTTCATCCGTGAGCGCCGCTATCAGCCCTCCGAACGGTTGCCATCAGAACGCGACTTTGCGGAAAAGTTCGACACCAGTCGCGGCGCGGTTCGAGAGGCTCTGGCCGCACTTGAAACCATGCGAGTGATAGAACGGCGCCCAAATTCTGGAATCTATCTGCGAAAGATCGAAGAGAGCAGCATCGATGCTCTAGTGCTTTATGCTGAATCCGGAGTTCCATTCGAGGCCAAGGAAATCGCCGACGTCATGGAGGTCCGGCGCATGCTCGAAGGGCAGGCGGTCAGGTTGGCCTGCACACGCAGGACCGCGGACAACATTCGCGAGATCACCGCCATACTTGAAGAGACCAACAAGCGCCTATCCAAAAAGCAAAGCATAGAGCGCGAGGACGAGGCGTTCCATCTTGCGATTTTTGCTGCAACCAAGAACGACATTTTGCTGCGCGTGGCGAGATCGTTCTACGAACTGTCCAGGCATCGACGGAAGGTCTACTTTGCCGACCAAAATCGAGGTCGACAATCTTATGAGGACCATTGCACCATCTTGGAAGCGATCGAAGAGCGGCGGGTAGGCCTAGCCGAACAACAGATGAACGCTCACCTCTCGCGAACAGTGGAGGCATGGCAATCGCTTCTAGGGGAAACCAAAGTCACAAAACGTTAGTCTTGCCGGGCACCCCGTCCGCCATCTCTACGCGAAATACCCACGGTCTAGCGCGAAGCACGAGGACGTGCTTCGCTCGAACAGTGCCTAACCTTTGAGCGCACCCGCCGTCAGCCCTGCGACGAAATATCGATAGCAGAACATAAAGATAACGAACAACGGCAGAGCAATAAGGGTTGCGCCGGCGAGTATCTCACCCCAACGCAGATCTTGCGCGCCAAGCATTGATGCCAAGCCCACGGGCAATGTCTTGCGATCATCACTCATGATGAGGATGAGCGCGAATACGTAGTCCGCCCAGGACAGCAAAAACGAGAAGATGCCGACCGTAATCAAGCCGGGGGCCGAAAGCGGAAGGACCACCTTGATGAAGGCGCCGAATTGGGAACAGCCGTCCACCATTGCCGCTTCCTCCAGATCGAACGGCATCGATTTGAAAAAGCCCCATAGCAGCCACACCGCCAGCGGCAGCGAAATCGCCAGGTGAGCGATTAGCAGGCCCCACAAGCTATCGGCTAAGCCAGCTATTCGGAACAAGGCGGACATCGGAATAACCAACATCAATGGCGGAAACATGTAGGCGAACAGCATGGACGCGACCAACGTCGTTTTGCCCCGAAACCGTAAACGCGTCGCTCCATAAGCAATGAATGATGACAGCGTCGTCGCCACGGCAATCGTAGCCATAGCCATCATGACGCTATTAACGAAATTCGCCGGATAGTTCGTAAGCTGCAAGAGTGACTTGTAAGAGCTTAGATCGGGTGGCCAGAAAACCAAGGATGAATCCAGAAATAGCTTTTCGGGCGACCTCAGACTGGAGAGGATCATCCAGTAGATCGGGAAGAAGGAATAGATGCAGATTAGCGCAACCGCGGCATACAAACCGACGCGGCCGGCAATCTGCTTCAGCGACTTGCCGTAATACCGCGTCGTTTTCCCGTGCGAGACTGAAGGTGTGGAGTCTGAGATTTCTCTTCCTGAGCCGCTAGAGCTATGCAACATCCGCACCGCTCGTGAACCAACGACGACAGCGGCAGCAGAGCGGGCTTGATTTTGAGTCGACATCGTCATCGTCCCTGCTTGGCCTCGTCGATCGGAAAAACCCTGAGGTAAATCAAGATAATGCTCGCCAACATCAAGAACGAGATGGTGGCGACAGCGGCCCCCCCTCCCAAGTCGAACTCGAGAAACGCTTTTCGGTAGGCCAACGTGGGAAGCGTCTCGGTTTCGTTGAGCGGTCCGCCCTTCGTTAGAAGCCAGATCACGTCGAACTTGTTGAACATCCAGATCCCTCTCAGGAGGATGACCACGATCAACACTGACCTCAATCCTGGCAGCGTGACATGCCAGAATTGCTTCATAACCCCTGCTCCATCGACCCGGGCCGCTTCATACAGTTGAGCCGGAATGGATTGAAGGCCGGCAAGAACACAGGTCACGACAAACGGCGTCCAGATCCAAACGCTAACAAGGACAATAGTCGCCTTCGCGCTCGTTGAATTACCTCCCCAATCGAACATCCCATATCCGAATGACGCGAAGACACTCTTGAGAAGGCCGTAGTTGGGATCAAGAATCCACTGCGTGATGAGGCAGGCGACGACCGTCGGAAGAAAATACGGCACGATTGACAGCGCCCGCACGACAGTCTGCCCCACAAACTGCCTATTGAGGACGAGCGCAATGGTGACGCCGAGAACGACTTGCAGCACGATCGCCGAGATGGCGATCGTGACACCGTTTAACAGCGAGCCCCAGAACAGCGGCTCACTAAGAACCTTCACGTAATTGCCAAGTCCCACCCACTGCGGCGGGTCGATGAACGACGCCGCTGTGTAGAAGGAGAGCTTTATCGAATAGAGGAGAGGTCCGCCAACAATTGTACCGAGTACCAGTACACCCCCGATGAACAAACCGATGATTCGCCAGTCCTGTCGCATAGCCTCGGGCCTCTATTCACCAGTTCCGATGCTCAGCCAATTTTTCGGATTCGATCGGCGGCGGCTTTCACGCAGTCGCTTGACGACATGTTCTTAAGAACCCGATTTTGCAGCATCTCCGGCATAATGTTCGCATCAAAGACCTTGCACGGTCGCAGATCAAACGACGGACCCGTCATATCTATTGAGTTAAGAACCGTCTTGCTGTCTTCATCAATGAACGACTTCATCTGCTCCATCGTCGCCCAATGCTTCTGAATCATCGGATGATTTTTCCACCGTGGATCTTCGTAAATGTCCAATCGCGCCGGTTGGAAATTCATCCAGGCGGAGTGCAGCCAGCGAATATAGTGCGCGTCAATAAACCATTGTAGAAACTTAAAGGCCGCCTCAGTCTGCTTAGTCTTGTAAAGAATAAAGCCATCGAAGGCGAAGGACAGTGCGTTCTGCTTACCAGCACTGTCTGGAGAAGCGAAAATACCATACTTGTTTGCGAGGTCCGGATTGCGAGCTTCCAGCGCCTCGACTACGCGGCCCGAATAGACGGTATGCGCAACCTTTCCCGTCGCGAAAAGACTCATCAGCTCAGCATAGCTGACCGTGTTCATGCCAGCCGGCATCGTTTTATAAAGATCGGCATATAGATCGAGAAAACGGCCGGTCGGTCCGGCATTCCCCGGCGCATCGAGAACGACGTTCCACTTGTCGTCATAAAACTTCGGCGCGTCTGCAAACAAGTTGCCGAAGCTCGCCCAGTTGGTGGCACTGTCACTCGCGAGCGGTATGACGCACCCCCCTCGCTCTATGTTGCCATCCTTCGCGACAGTCAGCGCCCGGCAATTCTCAAGGAACTCGGCCCATGTGTTGGGAACCTTCAGGCCCTTCTCCTGATACAGATCTTTTCTGTAGAAAACCGTCACCAAATTGTAGTCATAGGGATAGAACCAATTTTCTCCCTTATATGACCAGGTTCCCTGCTTCCCCCACGAATATTTTTTGACAAGATCCGTCAACGGCACGATGTGACCCGCCATCGCGTATTGCAAGATGTGCGCAATGTATCCCGCCGTGGCGATATCGTAAGGAGCGCCAGCATTGATGGCCGCCATCGACTTCGCATAACCACCACTAATCGGCGTCGAGTCGACGACGATTTTTACGCCGAACTTGCTCTCGTATTCATTGCACGCATCGCGCAAGGCCGATTGGCTCGCAGCAGTCGTTTCAGCGTTCAAAATGCGAAGCGTTACCCCGGACTGTGCGTTGACATAGGGCGCGGAAAGTGAGCCCGCGATGCCAGCCGCTGCACCAGCCGTCGTTTTGAGAAAACGCCGCCGATCGATGTCGCTCACGTTAGCCTTGGAACTCGGCGCGCCTAAGCTGAGCTTGTCCATGAAGTTCTCTCCCGTTGCCATTTTCGCCTTTCGTCGAGGTCCGCCTCAGTGTCTTGCCGCTCTCGCGCGAGAACAGGTGCAACTTCTCTTGAGACAAATTCACAAAAATTCGGTCGCCCGCCCTCAGCGCATCGTCCCGAGCAAATACCGCGCGGATTTTGTTGCCATCGATCTTACCCAGCACATAGGTTTGCGCGCCGATTTGCTCGACCAAGCCGACTACCAGCTCAAAAGCCGTGGAGGTTTCCGCGCGCTCGATGTGCTCGGGCCTAATGCCAAGCGTGACATCCCTTTCCGCTTCGGAGAATGACTGGGCAGGCAAGTTGACGCTCAAACCGCCGGAGCGCATTACGAGCGCGCCCCCGTCGCGCATCAACCCGCCATCAATCAGGTTCATCTCTGGAGACCCGATGAAAGTCGCCACGAAGGCGTTCGCGGGCCGATCATAAAGGTCAAGCGGACTGCCCGCCTGTTGGATGAATCCGTCACGCATGATCACGATACGATCGCCGAGCGTCATGGCCTCGACCTGATCGTGGGTAACAAATATCATCGTCGCGCCCAATCGGGCGTGTAGCGTCGCAATCTCTTCTCGCGTCCGGACCCGCAGCTTCGCATCAAGGTTCGAGAGGGGTTCGTCGAGGAGGAATACGTCGGGATCTCTGACTAACGCGCGACCAAGCGCTACGCGCTGCATCTGACCACCCGACAATTGGCGTGGCTTGCGCTCCAGCAGGGCCTCCAATCCGAGACTTGATGCCGCGCTGCGCACCCGACGATCGATCTCCTGCTGTGGCGTCCTACGGACCCGAAGGCCGAAGGCCATGTTTTCGAAGACCGTCTTCTGTGGATAGAGAGCGTAGTTCTGAAAAACCATCGCAATGTTGCGATCTTTCGGCGGAAGCGCGGTGACGTCCCTTCCGTCGATCAGAATCTTGCCGAATGTGACGTCATCTAGACCGGCGAGCATTCGCAACGTCGTGGACTTGCCGCAGCCGGACGGGCCGACGAACACGACCAGTTCGCCATCGGCAATATCCAACGAAAAGTCCTGAACGGCCCATGGCCCTCGATCTCCTCCAAAGGATTTCGCGACATTCTGGAGAGTTACTCGCGCCATACAGCCAGACCTTCACGTTCTTCCCGGTATTTTCATTAATTGGTTAAACCAATTTGGCAGGACCGTATGTCGCGTGATGCGCGGTGTCAAGCAGCATTTGGTTTGACCAATCTGGTCGCTCCACATATAGTTAGTGCGGCCTCGCACGGCGCGCGGCTATTTGACCCGCAGACTTCAAGGAAGCGTGATGGCTGGACCGTTGGCAGGTTATCGAGTGCTGGATCTTTCGAGAATCCTCGCGGGGCCTTGGTTAGCGCAGTTGCTGTCTGATCTAGGAGCCGAGGTTTGGAAGATCGAACGCCCTGGCACCGGCGACGATACGCGGCAGTGGGGCCCGCCCTTTCTGCGGAAAGACGGTGGAATTGATACGACCGAAAGCGCGTATTTCCTGAGCGCCAATCGCGGCAAGCATTCGATATGCGTCGATATATCGACTGACGAGGGTAGCGCCATTGTGCGCGCACTTGCCCAGCAAGCCGATCTCGTGATCGAGAACTACAAGGTCGGCGACATGGCGCGTTACGGCCTCGACTACGAGGCGCTTAAAAGGGTCAAGCCTGACATCATTTACTGTTCCATCACCGGCTATGGCCAGACCGGCCCGATGAAGGACGTCGCAGGATACGATATGGCCATTCAGGCCATCGGCGGCCTGATGAGCATTACCGGAGAGAGTGATGACAAGCCAGGCGGGGGTCCGCAGAAGGTCGGGGTTCCGATCGTCGATATTCTCACTGGCATGTATAGCGCCGCCGGCGTCATCTCCGCATTACTGCATCGCGAACGCACCGGAGAAGGACAGCATATCGACATGGCACTGCTGGACGTCCAGGTCGCGGTTCTCGCCAACCAAAATTTGAATTTCCTCACGACCGGCACGCCGCCGAAACGGTTCGGCAACGCGCATCCAAACATCGTTCCATATCAGGTCTTCAGAACCAGCGACGGTTCCTTCGTGCTCGCCGTTGGTAATGATCAGCAATTCCGGAAGTTCTGTGCAGCTACTGGTTTAAGCGGCCTGGCAACCGATAGCCGTTTCGTCACTAACACCGACCGGCTTAAGAATCGTGATCAACTCATCCCCCTACTCGATGCGCATCTGATACAGCAGACGACCCAGCATTGGATTTCCATTCTGGAGCCCGTGGGCGTGCCTTGCGCACCGATCAACCGGCTGGATCAGGTGTTCGCTCACCCTCAGGTTATCCATCGGGAGATGCAGGTCAATCTTCCTCATTCTTCCGGAACAACAGCCCCTCTCGTCGCCAATCCGATAAAGTTTTCCGGAACGAAGATCGAATATGCCAAAGGACCGCCGCGGCGAGGCGAGGATACTGCAAACATCCTCAAGTCGATACTGAAGTACGACTCGGCGGCCATCCAAGATCTAAGTGAGCGACGGATCATCGATATCGGACGTCCCGAAGTCGGCTAGGGGCCAAGAGCCCATATCACTCGTCGAATCGTCTCTTGGTCCGGCTGGATGGCAGGTTTGGCAGGAGCGAGCAGCAAAACGGCGAGCCCTGCGCCGAGGAGCAGGAACGCGGCCACGATCCTCCGGTATTGAAACATGAGACGAGCTCTCCGTTGACTACCAGGCCTTCGTCGCTATAATTGGATCGACCTGATTGGTAGGACCAATTATAGTTTGGCGATGGCTTTTGCAAGTCGGGAAGGCCTGACCTTGGCGAAACTGGTCGCAAAAACGAACCGATCGTCGGCTTTTGAAATAGGGGACGGAGGATGAAGCTCTCGAAATACGATTATATCGTTGTCGGCGCAGGATCGGCAGGATGCGTGCTCGCCGCTCGATTGAGCGAAGATCCCAACGTCAAGGTGTTGCTGCTCGAGGCCGGACGTCCCTCTTCTTCAATCTTCGTTCACATGCCGGCGGGCATTCGCGTGCTCTACACGAGTCCGAAGCATAACTGGCAATTTTGGACCGAACCGCAGACCGAACTCAACAATCGCAAGATCTATATTCCCCGTGGCAAGGTGGTGGGAGGGTCGTCCGCCATCAACTCCATGATTGCGATCCGGGGAAATCCTCAGGATTACGACTCATGGGAAGCGCAAGGCTGTCGTGGGTGGGGGTACGAAAACCTCCGCCCCTACCTTAGAAAAATCGAGGACGCCGCCCAGGTAACGTCCCAGCCCGATCAGGACCGAGGTTATTCGGGTCCGATCCGACTTTCTTATGGCGTGTTGCAGCATCCAATCTCGAAGGCATTTATTGAGAGCGCCAAGTCGGCAGGCCTCCCCGAGAACAACGGCTTCAATGGTCCGTCTCAGATGGGCGCAGGCTTCTACGAACTTACGATTTCAGACGGCAAGCGTTCAGGTGCTTTCAAGTTTCTCGACCAGGGGAAAGGACGAAGCAATCTGACCATCATGGCCAACACTCAGGTTCGGCGCCTCGCGGTCGAAGGCACGCGCGTTCGGGGTGTTGTCATTGACCACAACGGGCGTGAGGTCACCGTTTCGGCCGAACGAGAAGTCTTGCTGACTTCCGGGGCCATTGGTTCGCCGCAATTACTGATGCTGTCAGGAATTGGACCGGCCGATCACCTCCGTTCACTCGGCATCAAGCCGGTGCTCGATTCCGCCGGCGTTGGAAGCAATCTGCAAGATCATTTGGATTGCGCAATTCGATTGGAGGCGTCGCAGCCGATCACACTGACGCCGTACATCGGATTGTTCAGAGGTGCCTTGGCCGGCGCACAATATATGCTCCGAGGCACGGGGCCCGGCACCTCACAGGGGGTCGAAGCCGGAGCCTTCTGGGGGCCCGATAAAACCTCATCGTGGCCTGAGTGGCAGGCTCATCTCATCGTCGCGCTGCGAAACCCGCCGCAGGGCGAGCGCGTCCCGCACGGCTTTGCCATTCGCGTATGCCAGCTTCGTCCGAAGAGTCGTGGAACGCTGCGCCTGCGGTCGGCCGATCCCTTCGTCGCGCCGGCGATCGACCCCCGCTTTCTATCCGATGAAAGTGATTTCGTCAGCATGCAAGAAGGCGTTCGGCAGATGTGCGAGATCATCGATCAGCCGGCGCTCCGAAAACACATTAAGCGCAAACTCGATATCGATCCGTTTACCAGCACGGAATCCCGCAAAAAGTGGATACGAGCCCGCGCAGAAACGATCTACCACCCGGTCGGAACATGTCGCATGGGTGAGGATCGCGACGCCGTGGTCGATAGCAAGCTTCGGGTTCGGGGCATCGACAATCTACGCGTTATCGACGGTTCACTTATGCCGACCGTGATCAGCGGAAACACCAATCTGCCGATCATGGCTATGGCGGAGAAAGCTGCAGAGTTGATTGCCGGGAAGTGACCCAATGTTCTCTCCCTCAATGGCAGGAACAATCTGAAACCCTGCCTTTCATCGCACAGGCCATCGCTTGATTTCCCGTGGTCCCGCTCGTTGTCGGCGGTCTGACGCGAAGGTGTCAGTAAATGGCAGCAAGCGCCTGAGGGCGTCCTCCCTAGACTGCCCGGGGTCCGATGACGGGTCCCGGGCTTCTTTTATGGATTTGAGTACCCTTTTGGACATCACCCGCAATCGTCAACGATGTCCGTGCTGCTCTGACCGTTCGATAAGGAAGGTTTAACCGGGACAGCCGTGCCGGAGATCAAGTACCGACGCCACCTAACCTAGCTCGACATGCATCGCATATTTCAAGACTTCATTGATCATCTTTCGAGCGCTGAAGATCAAGCAGAGCTTTCGGGAGCCATGGCCGTCACAGCCGCGGCTCTCGACCTGTCTTGCTTTGCGTACCTCGCGCTACCGCAAAAGCTCGATGGGACACCCCGTCTTATGTCGACATACCCAAAGGAGTGGACTTCACACTACCTAAGGAGCCACTACGAACGGATCGATCCGGTTATCATGCAGGCGCTACGGGACACCGAGCCGTTTCGCTGGGGAATCGGATCGACCGAACGATATCTTTCGCCGGCACAGAAGCGGTTGCTGGACGAAGCCTCCCAATATGGCATTCGGCTAGGATTCACCGTTCCTATCCATGACGGACACGGCCCCGTTGCCGCCGTCACCTTTGCCGGCAACCAACGGGAAGCTCAATTCGAACGCTTCGTCACGTCGAACCCTCGAATGCTTCAGTTGATGGCGATGTTCTTCCACTCACACGTTCGCCGCAAACTCGCGAGCGATCTTCGTGTTGATGGAGCAGCTTTGTCCGCCCGCGAGTTCGAATGTCTGGAGTGGGCCGCCCGCGGCAAGAGCGCTTGGGACATCGGACGCATTCTGGGAATATCGCATCACACTGCTATCTCTTACCTGAACAACGCGAAAGCAAAATTGGGAGTGCGAACCGTTGTTCAAGCGGCACTACGCGTGGCCGCTGCCAAACGAGAACAGCAAAACTAAGGCGAACTCCTCCCACAACTAGGGGTGATGCTTCTTAGCGTAACTTCGCCTCAAAGAATCATGGCAACCTTGGAGGATGTCATGATTCAGCTCATCACGGAGCCTTGGTACGGCGAATTCTCCCATACGCTCTTTGCAATACACCAACTACGACATCGCGTCTTCAAGGTCCGGATGGACTGGGACGTTCAAATTAGCGGCGACATGGAAGTTGACAAGTTCGACTCGTTGCATCCGGCATACCTCGCCCAACTCTCGGACGACGGCCGGGTACAAGGCTGCGTCCGCCTGCTTCCAACCAAGGGACCGACGATGCTCCGCGACACATTTCCCGCGCTTCTGAATGGTCAGCCGATGCCCATGAGTCCGCAGATATGGGAAAGCAGCCGCTTTGCGATCGACGCTAGACTCGACACACCAAAAGGAGAACACGGAATAGCTTGTGCCACCTACGAGTTGTTTGCTGGCATGGTGGAATTTGGGCTTTCGCGGCATCTGAGCGATATTGTTACCGTTACCGACGCCCGAATGGAAAGGATCCTGCGGCGCGCTGGGTGGCCGCTACGTCGAATCGGCGCTCCCTCTAAGATTGGGAACACTCTCGCCGTCGCTGGATATCTGGATATCTCCAGTGCGGCGCTCGCGAAACTCCGTGGGGCAGGCGGACTTTCCGGGCCAGTGCTCTGGGCGCCTGTATTGCGCGTCGCCTAGAACGGTCGCACAGCGGACCCCTGGGACGCAGTTTCGCCTACTGACGGGCTACAGGCATGATGGAAATCAACAACATTGACAACCAGCAGCGCACGACCGGAATGCCCGTCATCGGCCTGCGCCTGCTTCGGTTTGCAGTCGTTGCCAACGACTGTGGAAGTCTTCGGCAAGCCGCTGAATTACTTTCCATTCCACATTCTGTCGTGAGCCGCTCCATTGGCCAACTCGAGCGCCTAGTCGGGACCAGCTTGTTTGAGCGGTCGACCGCGGGAGTCCAGCCAACACTTGCTGGTAAAGTAGTCGTGCGGATCGCAAGAATGGTGCTGGAGCAGGTTGATACACTCGTTGCAACCGGCAGATCAATTGGTCGTGGCGAAACTGGCCACCTTTCGGTCGGCTTCTGCACGTCGATTTCAGCAGGCAATCTGCGGACTACCCTCCTCGACTTTAGAACGAGATTTCCTCGGATCGAACTCGCTATAGCCGAACGGCCGCGCACTTTGCTTATGAACGCGCTCCGGAGCGGAACACTCGACGTTCTCATCGTTACGAGCGACACGCCATCATCGGACAACAAGACGCTCAGGGTCTGGAGCGAACGCGTCCTCGTTGCATTGCCTGAGGATCACCCTTTGGCGGCGCGCGACGCGGTTTATTGGACCGATCTTCGCGACGAAACCGTACTACTAAGCCATCACGATTCCAGCCGCGAGTTTGAAGATCTCATCATATCGAAATTTGTATCTACGGACGATCGGCCCAAGATCGACCGACACGACGTCAGCCGAAGCATGATCAAGGGTCTCGTCAGTATGAAACTAGGCATTAGCCTCGTCATGGAGTCCGATATGGGCGCGAGTTTCGCCGGACTGAAATATCGCGAACTACGGGACGGGACAGGATCAAGCCATATCGGCTTTTCTGCACACTGGTGCGCTGACAACGAGAATCCAGCCCTCAACCGCTTTCTCGAAATGCTGGCGGAGCGCTATTCCTCCCCATCTCTCGGCGATTGACACGCGCGTCGTAGACGGGCGAATCCTCGGTCAGCCGCCATGAACCGCGCCAGCATCGGCGCGATCAATTTTGTTGGATCGGCGCGCTGACCCGTTTCACGCGCGATTGCCTCCGCGTACGCAGCAAGGTCCCGGTGGACGGATGCAGGCAACTCCGCGGTCACCTTCACCGGCTTGTCGTCTGGGACGGCGGCGATCTTCAGCTTCGTCATTGAGGTTGTCATCCTGTGTAAGGCTCGAGGCGGAGATCCCGGTTGACGATGACACGAACCGGAAAACCCGGGCGGATCGTCAGGGTCGGCTGGATGTTGAGACTGCGCCGAACCACCTGTTGTCCGGTTTGATTCAGTGAGTCCGAGGCGCCGTGTCGCAAGGCCTGGATAATTGCGCTGTCGTTGCTGTTGGTGTCCGAGCCGGCACCCAGTTCGGTCCCGACCGCCAGAAACGTCGATAGGGCCGCAGCCTTGAACAGCTCACCCCAGTGATTGTCGACCTGGTCTTCGAGGCCTGCATACCCGGCAGCGTCAACGCCAGGCTGCCGCTCGAGAACGATAGAACGTCCGTTCGGCATGATCAGCCGGGTCCAGACGAGCAGGACGCGGGACTGGCCGAAAGTGACCTGGCTATCGTAGATGCCGATCAGACGCGCTCCCTGAGGCACAAGCAGAAAGCGGCCGGTCGGGGTATCAAAAACATTTTCGGTTACCTGCGCTGTAACCTGGCCCGGAAGGTCTGATCGGATCCCGGTGATCAGGGCACCCGGAATGACCGTCCCAGCCTGCACGACATACGGTGAGGCCGGCCTGGTGATGCGGTCAGGGCTTACCGTGCGACGGTCCACAGAGGCGTTGACGAAGGCAAGCTTCCGGTCCTGACCGTTTTGCACAGATCCATCGTCGCCGGTGCTCGTTGCGTTCGGTGGCACGACCCGCTCGCTTCCAACAGCCGCAGTCGCGGACGGACGCACTTCTCGTCCATTGGTCGAAGCGAACAGATGACTGATGCGGGCTGCTTCGGTCTCCTGATCCCGGCGCTGCTGGTCCGGATCAGCGCCGCTCGTCGGCGACTGGCCTTGAGCGGCAAGGATCGGTCGACCGAGGTCACCGGGGAGCGGCGGACCAAGCTGCGGGATTGGCTGGCGCGGAACGCCAGCATAGTCCTTCGGCAGGGTCGTAATGCCGTCGGCAACATTGTGATGGTCGGTGCTGTAAAGCTCATCGGCCGCCTGATTTCGAGCACGATTGCTCTGAAGTGACCACAACACTGCTCCGCCGATAACAAGCAGGGCAACCGCGCTCCCGCCAGCCAAGACCTTCCGCGACAACCGCGTCACGCGCGGATGCTCCGCTCTCAAGCGGAAACTTTCGGACTGCTCCGCTTGTGTCTCCGGCGGAACTGCTTGCTCGTGATCGTTTTCATTCCGGGTGTTCATGACGACGGTCTCCCGTCGGTCCTGACAATCCTGACCTTCTGCTGGTGCTCACCGCCGAGCCGGAGTTCGGCGGCCGCAAACAGCCGATCGACGATCAACACATTGCCGTAGGCGCGATAGTTGACGAGTTCTGTCTTGCCGTCTGGGCCGATGACAAAGAGCGGAGGCATTTCGCCCTGCACGATGCCGAGCGGGAATTCGACGTAGACCTTGCGGCCATCGTCATATGCGGCTAGCGGCCGCCAGGGAGGACTGTCGCCTTCGATGGAATAGCGGGAGATACGCTGCGCTGGGTCCGGAAGAACGGGCTTCAGAGCAGCTGAACGCGACCGTTCGCGTACCGTCTCAGGATAGTACCAAGCAACGGATGGCATGTACGGCCGCTCGCGAGAGCGGAGCTCAATCAGGTAGGTGCGCCGGTCAGTATTGACCACCAGGTTGGTCTCGATCGAGGCTCGGGTCGGCTTGACCAGGATATGGACGCGCCGTGTGTCGCCGCTCCCGCTCTCGGTATCGCCCACGACCCAGCGTACGGTATCTCCGGCCGCGATCGGCCCTGATCCCGTCAAAAGTTCTCCTTCCTCGAGCGCGATATCCGTGATCTGCCCCGGCGCGGCGTAAATCTGATAGAGCGCCCCAGGACTGTAGGCGTAGATTTGCGCTGCGTTGAAATACCCTCGCTTGCGCGGTTCGACCCGGGCCGCGCTATTTGCTGTCTCAACCCGGCTCACAGGTTCAGCGTCTTCCTTCCCTCCCGACTTGCCGCCGAGAGCCGGCTTCCAGAGGGGTGGAATGTGAAGCGGTCGCGATCTGTCGTCGAGAGCCACCGGCGTAGCCGGTAACGGAGGCACTTCGGCGTCATAGCTGATCTCCGGAGGAATGTAGGTCGCGCACCCACCGAGCGCCGAGGAACCAAGCAGGAGAGCAAACAAAACTGCTCGCTTCGCGGTCAAGAACGCGGGCCAAGTGGGACCGATCCCGCAGTCCGGGGCGGGGCGCTTCGAATAAACGTCAAACGGCGTCTTGGTCACTGACTCAACTCCTTTGACCAGTTGATGGCGCGGACGTAAACGCCAAGGGGATTCTTGCGCAGGCGTTCGGCATCGCGGGGCATCTCGATCACGATGGTGAGAATTGCGGTCCAGCGTTCGGTCGAGCTCAGCGAACCGTTGTCATAGGTGCGCTGGGTCCATGCGACCCGAAAGCTTTCCGACGACGCGCGAATGACGCTCGAGACGTCGACGGAGATTTGCGCCTTACCGAGCTTGGCAAAGGGGTCATTGTTCCGCGCGTAGTCGTTGAGCGCAGCGGCGCCGCGATCGGTCGTAAAATCATAGGCCCGGAGCCAGTTTTGGCGTAGAACGATGCCGTCGGCCGGCAGACCTCTGACATCCTCGATAAAGCGCGCCAGATGGTAGGCGATCTGCGCATCAGTCGGTTGATAGTCGAAGTTGGCCGGCGCAACCCTCTGGGCTTGGCCAAGATGGTCGACTTCGACCACCCAGGGCGTGATCGACCCATGGCTTGATTGCCAGACCAACCCACCAGCGAGACCGGCTGACAGTATGAGACAACCGAACGCCATCAGCCGCCAGTTTTTGGCTTGCACGCGGGCGGATCCAATGCGTTCGTCCCAAACTTGGGCTGCTTTTTGATAAGGCGTGATCGGTTCGGGCATGCGCCCGTAGTGAACTAATGGTCGTTTGATCATTGATGATTGCCCCTGAGATCAAGTGATCGGCTTTGAGCCGTGTAGTGTCTGGGTTTGAGGCGCTGCCGCGTGGCGGGTGGCGAAAGTGCGGTGATGCGTCTCAGCGCTCTCCTTCGGACAAATCGACGGAGGAGCCGCTGCCACCATGATCGCCCGAGCGGACGTGACCAGCAGCCGAGGCACCATGCCGAATAGTCTCGGCGCGCTTCATGCGGCGCGCCCAATCGGGCAGCCCTTCGGCCGAAGCGCTTGCGGCCTGCTCGCCAGCTTGCTCGCCCCCGAAGGCAGCCGCTGCACGACGCAATGGACTCATGGCAGCCGAGCTGCCCGCCTCAGCGACGCCAGCAAGGCCGCCGCTTCGATAGGCGGCTGACGCTCCCCTTATGACAGCGCCACCACCGCGCGCGGCGCCCGCAATCGCGCCGCCAGCGAGACCAACACCGCCGGCGGCAAGACCCGCGCCCGCCGCAACAATGCCACCGGCAGCAAGGCCTGTTCCAACCGCGGCACCGGCACCGAGCTGAGGCCCACCCGACACCAGGCCGTTGGCGATTCCAGGACCGAAGATGCCCAGGCCAAGCAAGGAGAGCGCCGCAAGGACCAGGGTCATCGCGTCTTCTATGGTCGGCTGATTGCCACCAAAGCCAGCGGTGAACTGCGAGAACAAAGTCGAGCCGATGCCGACGATGGCGGCCAGGACCAAGACCTTGATCCCTGAAGAGATGACGTTGCCCAAGACCCGCTCTGCCGCGAAGGCTGTCTTGCCAAACAACCCAAAGGGAATGAGCACGAAGCCGGCCAGCGTCGTGAGTTTGAACTCGATCAGGGTGACGAAGAGTTGGATCGCCAGAATGAAGAAGGCGAGCAGCACCACGATCCAGGCAAACAGGAGAACGACGATCTGGACGAAATTCTCGAAGAAACTGATGTAGCCCATCAGATTGGAGATCGAATCGAGCAGCGGTCGGCCAGCGTCAAGTCCGACTTGAGCGATCTTTCCCGGCCGAAGGAAGTCCGACGCGGAGAGACTTGCGCCTGATGCTTTTAGCCCAAGGCCGGCAAAGCTCTCGAAAACGATGCGTGCCAGACTGTTCCAATTACCGATTAGATAGGCAAAGACGCCTACAAAGAGCGTCTTCTTGACGAGGCGCGCGACGATGTCTTCGTCCGGCCCCCAACTCCAGAACAACGCAGCAAGCGTGATGTCGATCGCGGCAAGGGTCGTTGCGAGATAGCCGACGTCGCTACCGAGCAGGCCGAAGCCGTTGTCGATATATCGCGTGAACGTTTCCAGGAATTGGTCGATAATCCCCGTACCCGTCATGGCTTGCTCGCCTCAGGTGTCGCCGGTAGCAGATATCCCTGCGGGATCCGGCTCTGATCCTTTGGGGCCGGCGCCAACGCAGCGGCGGGTTCTTCTTGGCCACGAACCGCGGCACCAGATTTCTTGGCCAAGAAGCGTCGCCGGTTTTCGGCCCAGACCTGCCTGCAATGCTGATAACCTGCCGTTTCCTCCGCAGTGACGCTGCGGCAGCGTGCGAGGTCAGAGCTGGTTGCATCTGTCGTCTGCGCGGCCTTCGGCAGCGCGGGCTGCTCGTCACCACCGCGAAGCTGAATCGTGCAGGCAGTGACGACCAACACGCCGATTGTCGTAAGCAGCGACAACGCCTTGAATGCCCTTATGTCCGTCATCAGTGGAACATCTGTACGTTGGATGACTGATAGCCCTGTCCCGGAGTCAGGAACCGACGAAGCTGTTCTCGTCCCTGATCCTGGGCCGAGGCGCGCTGAGCCGCTTCAAGGCTCTGCGCCCGACCTTGCGCCGTCACGACGGCGGTGAGGTCGGCGAGCTGCTGCGCGTTCAGCGCGAGAATCTGATTGCCAGCCTGCGTTGCCTGCAGCGCGCCGCTGGCACCCTGGCTTGACGTTACGAGCGCGGATGTCTGGATGCGATTGGTGTCGAGGTTGCCAACAATGCCCGCCTGGACGCGAAGCGCGTCTTGCGTTGCGGCATAGGAATTCTGCCAACGTGACTGAGCGTTGGAGATCAGCAACTGGTTCGATTGGCTGCTGGTCGCTGGCGCGTAACTTGTCGAGAAGGCATGATCAATCTGCTGAACGTCGTAGGCGATCCGCTGGGCCTGGGCCAGCAATTGCTGGGTCCGCTGGATCGATGATTGCAGTTGCTGCAGCGATGAATACGGCAGGCTTGCCAAATTCCTTGCCTGATTGATCAGCATCTGTGCCTCGTTCTGCAACGAGGTGATCTGATTATTAACCTGCTGGAGCTCCCGCGCGGCCGTCAGGACATTCTGGACGTAGTTGGTGGGGTCAAAGACGATCAGCGCCCGTGCAGGCACCGTGACGCCAAGCAGCAGCGCGAAGGCGGCCGTGGTCGCCAATAGGCCAAGAGGTCTCATTGCGATTTCTCCAGATTGACGAGGTTGGGGATCAGGTCGAGGGCCCAGGCGACGCCGCGGTGCTGGAGCCAGGCGGGCACGAAGCCGTCAGGTCCATGTTCGGCAAGGAGCTGCGCGATGGCTGCCTGGTCTGTCTTGGAAGAGGCTGCGGTGAAGGCGAGCGCAACCTCACCAAGGCCAAGTTCGAACATCCGGTTGCCGCGACGAGACTGGCAATAGTAGTCGCGCTTTGGCGTTGCCCGGCTCAGAAGTTCGATCTGGCGATCGTTGAGTCCGAAGCGGCGGTAGATGGCGGTGATCTGCGGTTCGATCGCCCGTTCGTTCGGCAGCAACAGGCGCGTCGGGCAGCTTTCGATGATCGCCGGTGCTATCGCGGAGCCATCAATGTCAGAAAGCGACTGTGTGGCGAAGATGACGGACGCGTTCTTCTTCCGAAGCGTCTTCAGCCATTCCCGGAGTTGCCCCGCAAAATCCTCGTCATCGAGGGCAAGCCAACCTTCATCGACAATAAGGAGTGTAGGCCGGCCGTCGAGACGGCCCCCGATGCGATGGAAGAGGTACGACAGCACGGCCGGCGCAGCACCCGTTCCAATCAAACCTTCGGTCTCAAACGCCTGGACCGAGGCTTCGCCAAGGCGCTCGAATTCGGCGTCGAGCAAGCGCCCGGAAGGTCCGCCGAGGCAATAAGGTTGCAAGGCGCGTTTCAGAGAGTTCGATTGGAGCAGGACTGACAAGCCCGTCAGGGTCCGCTCCTCCCTCGGCGCCGAAGCGAGAGATGTCAGTGCCGACCACAGATGATCCTTGACCTCCGGGGTGATCTCGACCTTTTCCCGTGCCAGGATCGCGCCGATCCATTCCGTCGCCCATCCGCGCTCGGAAGGATCCTCAATCCAGGCCAGCGGCTGCAGGGCGACGGGGTTTTCGTCCCCGTCTGACAATGCACCGCCGAGATCATGCCAGTCGCCACCCATGGCGAGCGCAGCCGCCCGAATTGAACCGCCGAAGTCGAACGCAAAGACCTGAGAGTTCGGATAACGGCGGAATTGCAACGCCATCAGAGCCAGCAAAACGGATTTTCCGGCGCCGGTCGGGCCCACCACGAGGGTGTGGCCGACGTCGCCGACGTGGAGAGAGAATCGGAAGGGCGTCGATCCCTCAGTCTTGCCAAACAGGAGTGCCGGCGCCTTGAAGTGCAGATCCCTCGCCTCACCGGCCCACACGGCTGACATCGGAATCATATGGGCGAGGTTGAGCGTCGAGACCGGTGGCTGCCGCACATTCGCATAGACATGTCCCGGCAGGCTACCGAGCCAGGCTTCGACAGCGTTCACCGTCTCGATCATGCAGGTGAAATCGCGGCCCTGAATGACCTTCTCGACCAGCCTCAGCTTTTCATCGGCAGCGTTGGGATCTCGGTCCCACACAGTGAGGGTGGCCGTAACAAAGGCTTGTCCGATCTGATCCGACCCCAGTTCCTGCAACGCCGCGTCGGCGTCGATCGCCTTGTTGTGGGCGTCGGTATCGAGCAGCGTCGACGCCTCGTTGGTCATGACCTCCTTGAGAATGGCGCCAATGGATTTTCGCTTGGCGAACCACTGCCGCCGAATCTTGGTCAGCAGCTTGGTGGCATCGGTCTTGTCGAGCATGATTGCGCGCGTCGACCAACGATACGAGAATGCCAGGCGATTCAGGTCGTCCAGGACCCCCGGGGTCGTCGCGCCCGGAAAGCCGACAATCGTCAAGACCCGCACGTTCGCTGAACCCAGCATCGGCTCAAGCCCGCCGGTCAGTGGCTGGTCGGCCAAAAGCGCATCGATGTACATGGGAATTTCGGGCACGCGAACGCGGTGACGCTTAGTCGAGATCGTCGAGTGCAGATAGGTCAGCGTGGCCTGATCATCGAGCCAGGCGCAATCCGGCATGAACCCTTCGACGAGTTGCAGCACGCGGTTGGTTTGATCGATAAAGCCGCGCAACACCTCCCGGGCATCTGCTCCAACGGTGCGGTCGCGACCTTCATAGAGCAATCGCTCCGCCTTAGCCGCTCCCTCCTCCGGCGGCAGATAGAGGAAGGTCAGGAAATAACTGGACTCGTAGTGGGCACCTGCCTCCTCGAATTGCGCTCTGCGTTCGGCATCGACCAGCGCAGACGCGACATCCGGAAAGGTGTTTGGAGGATAAGCGCCCGCAGAATGACGCTGCGCCTCAACGAACACGGCCCAGCCGGATCCGAGGCGGCGCAAGGCGTTGTTCAGACGACCGGCGACGGCAACGAGTTCGGCCGGCACCGCGCTGTCGAGGTCAGGTCCCCGGAACTTTGCTGTCCGTTGGAAAGAACCATCCTTGTTCAGGATGATTCCCTCGTCGACGAGAGCTGCCCAGGGCAGGAAGTCGGCGAGACGCGCGTTGGAATGACGATATTCGGCAAGGTTCATCATGGCGGAGCGCTCAGGTGTTGAGGTGGCTGGGAATGCGCAGATGTCGGCGCACGACATCGACAAATGCGGGATCGCGCTTGGCGGCCCAGACGGCGGCCATGTGGCCGATGAACCAGAGGATGAGACCCGCGATCCAGAGCCGCAATCCAAGTCCAAGGGCCGCAGCAAGCGTGCCGTTCACGATCGCGACGGACCGCGGCGCGCCGCCCATCAGAATCGGCTCAGTGAGTGCGCGGTGAACGGGCACGACAAAACCTGTGACCGGTTCATCCATCAAACCACCACGCCGCCGCCGAAGGAGAAGAACGATAGGAAGAAGCTCGAGGCGGCAAATGCGATCGACAGGCCGAACACGATCTGGATCAGCCGGCGGAAACCACCCGACGAATCCCCGAACGCGAGCGTGAGCCCGGTCACGACGATGATGATGACCGCGATGATCTTGGCAACCGGACCTTCAACCGATTGCAGGATCTGATTGAGCGGCTGCTCCCATGGCATATTCGAACCAGCGGCCCATGCCGGCGCCGCCGCCAAAAGCACCGTGCCGAAGGCGGCCACCGATGCACCTCGAAGAAAACGAATTTGCTGACGCATGTCAGTCTCCTGCTGTTGAAAGGCTGTAGTCGCCGGCAGCTCCAAGCCCCCGGACGAGCGCGAGCTCAACGAGGCGACGATCAGCGCCACGCCCCGCCAGCACGGCGATAACGTTGATGGTCTCGGCGATCAGGGCACGCGGAACCGTGATGACGGCTTCCTGAATGAGTTGCTCAAGCCGCCGCAGGGCACCGAGCGCGGTACCAGCATGAATGGTCCCGATGCCACCGGGATGCCCGGTACCCCAGGCCTTGAGCAGATCGAGGGCTTCGGCACCGCGGACCTCGCCGACCGGAATACGGTCAGGACGCAGTCGCAGCGAGGAGCGAACGAGGTCCGATAGCGTCGCCACGCCATCGTTGGTACGCAAAGCGACAAGGTTGGGCGCTGTGCACTGCAGTTCGCGCGTATCTTCGATCAGCACGACCCGATCGGCAGTCTTTGCCACTTCGGCCAGGAGCGCATTTGTCAGAGTCGTCTTGCCGGTCGACGTTCCCCCGGCGACGAGGATGTTCTTCCGTGCGGCGACCGCGCTCTTCAGGATCTCGGCCTGCTCCGAGGTCATGATTTCCTTGGCGACGTAATCGTCGAGGGTAAACACCGCGACCGCTGGCTTGCGGATAGCAAAGGCCGGGGCGGCAACGACCGGAGGCAAAAGGCCTTCGAAGCGCTCACCAGTTCCAGGCAGTTCTGCCGAAACCCGTGGCGCCCCGGCATGCACCTCCGCACCTACGTGGTGCGCTACCAGGCGAACAATGCGCTCGCCATCCGCTGCGGAGAGAGTTTTGCCTGTGTCGATCAAGCCACTCGACAGCCTGTCGATCCACAACCGCCCATCCGGATTGAGCATCACCTCGATGATCGCTTCATCTTCGAGGTAGCCGGCAATCGCTGTGCCAAGCGCACTACGAAGCATGCGCGCGCCGCGCGAATTCGCTTCCGATTGAATGGAATGGCTTGGCACCGTCGTCCCCACCCAGTGAGAGCGTCCGCAAAGGGCCCTCAGATGGGATGATTAGAAAAAGCACCTATGGAGTTGGCGCAACAAGCGCTTTCGGTGATCGTAGACTGGCGTAGAAAAAGGAAGACTGAGAACTGATATTGGACTCCTGCTCAATCGTACCAGTCCGCTAAGAGCTATCGCTCACCACTCCGCGCCGTCGTCCGCGGGTATCAGGATGGGCGAATTCTCGTACAAGCCGACCGACTTGACACCATTGGAAACAGAGGCTGGCGTGGAGCGGGAAGTTAAACTCATCCATGAAGCGCAGACTCTACGCCAAGGCAGCGCGAACCAGACCAAGGCTGCGATCTGCAGCGCTACGTTGAGGCCGAACGCGACCTGATAGGCCTGGACGGACCTATGGCCATCGATCGTGTGCCATTGCTCCAGGATCAGGCCTGTCGCGTATTGTGCCAGAAATGCCCAACCAAAGTGCAGGACGTTCAAGACGCCGTTGGCACGACCAGCAAGCTCCGGCGGAAAGTAATCCGCTATTACCGCGAAGCTGACCACGGTTGCCGTTCCGGCAATTGCGACAACCGACCAGGGCAGGATGGACGGCAGGGGCGCTCGCAAGATCAAGGCTGAATCGGCTGCGATGAACAGCACTGCAACCACCACTAATATAGCCTCCGCTCCGATTCCTTTGCGTTTGATGTAATGGACGGCCATACCGAACAACCAGGCACCGCCGCTTAGTACGACGGACATTGTAAACAGCTGTCTGACGAGACTTGTGCGATCAAGCCTCTCCACGTCGATCAGCCACGGTGATGCCCACAGCCCCTGCAGAGACCAGGCTGATCCGACGCAAGTCGCCGACAACGGGGCCATTCGCCAGAAGCGCCGATCGCTGAAAACGGAGCTAAGAGTGGCGCAGGCTGCTGATGGGACAATGCCCCGCTCGGGAACCACGACATAGATGAAAATGGCCGTCGCGCCGGTCGCCGCCGCTAGGATCTCAAAGAGCTGCCGCCAGCTCATCCAAGCGAGTAGGTATTCTACGGGAACCGTAGCGGTCACCGCTCCTAGCGATCCCAGCATGATCATGTAGCCGTTAAGCAAGGCAACTCGTTCTCTGGGGAACCAAAGGACGATCGACTTCAGTCCTGCGGTCAACGCCGCCGCCACGCCAAGCCCGATCATTGCACGCGCGATCAAAAGCGACAGGAAACCGGTCGATATCGCGAAGAGTCCGGCGCCCGCTGCGGCTAGCAAGAGCAGAACACTCTGGACGCGACGCGGACCAAAGCGATCCAACAATATACCGACAGGGATCTGAGCCGCCGCGAATATCAGGAAATAGACTGACGTAAGCAACCCGAGGTCGGCAGTCCCGAGCGCGGTATCCGAGCTGAGATGACTGGCGATCAAAGCGTTGATCGTTCGATACAGATACGAAAGATAGTATCCAGCAGCAAACGGGAGAAAAACGCGCGAGATGAGACGCCATGTCCCGGAAATTTGCATGCTGGCCCTCTTGCTGTCAGCTCGTGCGAGCCGATAGCGCGACCAGCTTTTCGTCAGTTCGGGTAAATCCCTGCGGTCGTAGGGTGGCGTAGAATAAGAAGGATCCGCGAAATGGTCTGTCTACGTGGCTCTCTCAAGTTTCTTCGGCCGGTTCCTGACGACCGATGTCTTCTGGAATCTCCCGGAGAAAGCTTTGCCCCTTTTGCAAACGGCGCCCGAGTGCTTCGACAAATCCTTCAAAACGATCCCTGCCCTTTGCCTGCGCGGCAGCCTGTGCGTCGTTGGGTAGCGGCGGCGTGATCGTCAGCCAAAAGCGGATGAAGAGCGCCAAGCTTTCGGCCGTCAAGCCCACGTCGCGTTCCAGCCGCTGCATCTGGCGCGACAGCCGATCGAGGCGCCGGGTAAACGCCGCTTCTCGCCTGTCCGCTCCATCCGGGGACAGAAACGAAACAACTGCCGCTTCCACGATCGCCGACCGAGAAAGTCTTTTGCGATCGGCGAGCTCTGAGATCTGTTTCAGCAGTTCTGGCGGGAAGTAGACGTTCATCCGGTCGCGCATAATGCCTCAGAGCTCCATACCGTCATTCGGGTCCATGGCGACCTGACGCGCAACGCCGCGCATCTGCTGGCGTATGAGCCGGGACTGGCGGACCCCATCCTCGTCATCGTCAAGAACGGCGGCAAATTCTTCTGCCGGCGTCGGTTCGGTCGTCTCCTTGGCGATCGCGACGTGATCGGGGAGTTCGGGCTCGCGACGGAGTCCGCTGTTCGCCGTGTCTTCCTCGACCTCCGCGGCTTTGTCAGTTGGACCCGCCGTCGGCTTCAATGGTCCTAGCGCTGACCAACCGTCCGTTCTCGATGATCGGCCGGCGCTCGCCGGATTTGGCGGCGGCAGAACCCGCTCGGTGAACCGCCTATCCTCGTAGTAGCGAACTTTCTTCGCCCGGATCGGCGGCGTACCCGCCACCATGACGATCTCGTCCATCGGTGGAAGCTGCATGACCTCGCCCGGGGTCAAGAGAGGTCTGGCCGTCTCCTGCCGCGAGACCATCAAGTGCCCCAACCACGGGTTCAATCTATGGCCGGCATAGTTTTTCATGGCCCGCATCTCGGTCGCGGTCCCGAGCGCGTCCGATACCCGCTTGGCGGTCCGCTCGTCGTTGGTCGCGAAGCTGACGCGGACGTGACAGTTGTCGAGGATGGCGTTGTTAGGCCCGTAGGCCTTCTCGATCTGGTTGAGCGACTGCGCGATCAAGAAGCTCTTGATGCCGTACCCCGCCATGAAGGCGAGCGCAGACTCGAAGAAATCCAGCCGCCCCAGCGCCGGGAACTCGTCGAGCATCATTAGCACTCGATGCCGACGGTCGCGGGCGTGTAGATCCTCGGTCAGGCGCCGGCCGATCTGGTTCAGCACCAGACGGATCAGCGGCTTGGTCCGAGAAATATCCGACGGCGGCACCACGAGGTAAAGCGTCGTCGGGCGACCATCTGCGATCAGATCGGCAATCCGCCAGTCGCAGCGACAGGTCACCTGGGCCACGACGGGATCGCGGTAGAGCCCGAGGAACGACATCGCGGTGGATAGGACGCCGGAGCGTTCGTTTTCGGATTTGTTGAGGAGTTCGCGCGCGGTCGAGGCGACGACGGGATGGGCGCCCTGCTCGCCAAGGTGCGGTGTAGTCATCATCGCCCTCAGCGTGGTCTCGATCGGCTGCTTCGGATCGGACAGGAAGGCGGCGACGCCGGCCAAGGTCTTGTCCGCCTCGGCATAGAGAACGTGGAGTATGGCGCCGACCAGGAGCGAATGACTGGTCTTCTCCCAGTGGTTCCGCTTGTCGAGGGAGCCTTCGGGGTCGACCAGGACGTCGGCCACGTTCTGGACGTCGCGAACCTCCCATTCCCCGCGCCGGACCTCGAGCAGCGGATTGTAGGCTGAGGACTTTGGGTTGGTGGGATCGAACAACAGGACGCGGCCGTGTCGCGAGCGGAAGCCCGCGGTCAGTTGCCAATTCTCGCCCTTGATGTCGTGAACGATGGCCGAGCCGGGCCAAGCCAGGAGCGAGGGGACGACAAGACCGACACCCTTGCCGGATCGGGTGGGTGCAAAACACAACACGTGCTCCGGCCCGTCGTGGCGAAGGTAGTCGCGGTCGAGCTTGCCGAGCACCACACCATCCGGACCGAGAAGTCCCGCCGCTCGAACCTCGTCCGCACCAGCCCAGCGCGCCGACCCATAGGTCGCGACATTCTTGGCTTCGCGCGCCCGCCAAACCGACATGCCGATCGCCACCGCGATCGAAACGAAGGTCCCCGACGCCGCAATGAAGGCTCCTTCGACAAAGACCCGTGGCGCATAGGCGTCGTAGACGAACCACCACCAGAAGAAGACGGGCGGGTAATAGACCTTGAAGCCCAACAGTTCGAACCAGGGCCGCCCAAGCTCCGGTTGCCAGGCGAGCCGCCAGGCCGTCCACTCGGTTGCTCCCCAGATGGCCAGCAAAACGATCAGGCCGACCACGATCACCTGCCCCCAAAGGATTTTGGTTCCGGACATCCCGAACGCCCTTCCGCAGCTGGATTGGTGCGATTGTTAGAGACCGAGGTCGCGCTTGCGACCAAAGCCCCATTCGATTCCACCGCCGTCCTTCACGACGCCGGTGACGTGTTGGCCGAGCCTCCTTTCGAGTTCGCGCGACCAGGGCACGAGTTGGAAGCCGAGCCCATTGTCGATCATGGCGAAGCGTCCCGAGGCGAGCGTCAGACGCTGGCGATATGTCCCCGCCACATGCTCCCCGGATTCGGACTTCACGTAAGGGAGGCTGGTGTCGGCCGAGACTTTTGCGGCCACCTGGTCCAGTTCAAGCTGGCGCAACGTGTTCAGGAGGTTGCGCTGCAAGATGATGCGTTGGCCCTGCCGCCGCGCTAGGCCCTCCCGGATCAGATGCTCGGTACGGGCTTCCATGGCTTGGCGCGTCTCTCGGCCGAATCCGCCCATGGCAAGCGGCATGGAGTCGCGTTCGACCAGCCTGTGGTCAAGCCAGGTCGCGCCTTTTGCGGTGACCTGCTCGGCAAGATCGAGATCGGAGCGGATGGCGAGCACCACGGTCGGCCGTGGATCGCCGGCTTGACCGAAGCGTCGGACTTCGACGATTCCCCCAACGGGCGGAGCATGTTCGAAGGCCTCGATACCTCGAAAGCGCACGTGGTGCGCGCGTCCGTCGGTCCCGTCGATCAGGGCGTAGGCCTCGCCAGTCAGTTCGTCATGCAATCCACGCTCGACCAGTCGTCCCATAAGCTGAGACGTCGGCTGTCCACCCTCGATGACGAAGTCGGCGACGCCGCGCGCTTCCCCGCGCTCGGTAAAGGCGCGGTGCATGGTCTTGATGATGTCGCCGCGCATGCCGAGGTCGCGCAAGCTGCGCTCGGCCTCGAGTCCGACCATCCACTCCCCTGGTGCGGCGGATGCGGCAAGGCCCATCTTCTCGAGGTGCTGAAGACGGCCAACCATCAGGCGGCGGATCTCAGGATCCGCGCTGCCGGGATTCTTGGGTCGAAGATCGATATACCCGGTCTCTTCCGCCGCCAGTCGGACCTCCCGGTCGAGCCGCGTCCATCGTTCCGCCGAGACTTCCCTCTCCAGCGAATTGCGGATCTCGTGCTCCGGTTTTGGACCCAGTTCGATCGCGACCAATTCCTCGGCGCGTGAACGCAGGCCCCGGCTGATGTAGTCGCGGGAGATCACGAGATCAGCGCCCTCTTCGTCGACCCCCCGAACGAGAAGATGGACGTGAGGATTGTCGGTATTCCAATGATCGACAGCCACCCAATCCAGTCGCGTGCCAAAGTCGGCTTCCATCTGCTTGGCGAGGTCGCGGGTGAAGGCCTTCAGGTCGGTCATATCGCCGGCGTCCTCCGGCGAGACAATGAACCTGAAATGGTGACGGTCGTCCTTGCAGCGTTCGGCAAACGCCGCGCTATCGGCGCCGTCGCCGCGGGCATCAAACATCTCGGCCCGCTCACCACTCCGGGTCACGCCATCGCGCTTCAGATACGAGAGATGGGCCGTCAGCGGCGCTGAGCGGAAGGCTCGTCCTTTGTGGCGAACCACGCGCGCCTTCACCACAACGCGCCGCGTCGGGCTGAACAATCTCGCCCGGCTAAAGGCGAGGCGCCCGCGGCCAAACGTCGAACGCCCATGGGCCGCGGAACGCCTGCCGGCCGGGGTCTGACCCGAGGTGTGTCCGGTTTTCTTCGCCGCGCGTAGCACCTGATTGATGAAGCTTTTCGGCTTCGGCGCGCGGGTACTGCGGATGCGCCCGGGCCGGATACGCAGATCGCTGTCGCCCGTGGTCATGACTGCGCCTCGAAGGACGCCAAAACGCGTAGAGTGCCGAAAATGTAGTTGATCTCATTCTTAAAAATCCAAGGCGCGGCACGCGCCCCGACCGACCGGCACGCCGGAACCCAAGCCATGTCAATGGCTTGCGGTTCGAGCGGCGAGCCCCTTTTATCTCGCCGTCCTGCCGTCGTGGTCTCCGGGTCGCCGGTTCCCGAAAGAGCCACCGCGACCTGGCCGCCAACTCGCGAAGCCCCCACTGCTTCCGAGCGCTTGCGATAGCGATCGTTACCCGAAGGGCCGAGACACCCGAAGGGTGGCTCGGTGAGGAGCGAAGCGACGAGTAGAGCGCGGGCCGAAGGCATCGCCCATACACCATCAGCTTGCGAACCCGCACACCTGGTCATCGCGATACTCCCGAATCCGATCGAGGGACGAACATGCCAATTGGCCGGGGGACCATGGGCGAAACATCGGGCGCCGAGAACGCGGTCGTGACACCGCTAGACGGCATGAGCGCCAACAACCGATCACGCGTCTTCATGAGATCGGATCGCGTGACGAATAGCGTCGCAGCTGCTGATGACTGTCCGCCGGACGTCCACCTCGGCGGCAGTTCGACGGCAAGCAGATTTGCAAGCTTTGCGACGTATGCTCGCGTCTCGTCTGGCAGAGAGCCGCCCGCAAGATGCTCTTCATAGCGAGATGGTCCCGCATTGTACGCCGCAAACACGCCAGGCGAGCCATACCGATCGAGCAGTTCGCGCAAGTACGCCGTACCGGCCAGAATGTTGTCGTGCGGGTCGTAGGGGTCGTTCCCGAGATTGTAGCGCACACGAAGTTCCGCCCAAGTCGCTGGCATGATTTGCATCAGGCCCATTGCGCCTTTTGGCGATCTGGCGTGCACGTCACCAGCACTCTCGATGCGTTGGACTGATCGGATCCAGTTCGGCGCAATCGCAAAGCGTTGTGCGGCTTCATTGATGAAGCCGGCAAATGAGTGAGCGGTCTGACTGATCGCCGGCTGGGCGGTTGATCCGCTCTGGGCCAAAGCAGCACCGTCGAACGCGGTCAGAAGAAGCATCACGGGCACGACTGCACAAACGCGCGTGCCCAACCGACCCAAGCACGCGGTCGGGCTCGCGCCAGCCTTGCAGACATCGATCGAGACGGAGGAATGATCCCGCAATCGATCGAACAAGGGCATGGCGAGGAGAACACGTCGAATACGCACGATCACCCCTCCCACGTCCACACCGGCATCGCACGGCCGATCACGCTGGATGCCGGAAGAAATCCAAAATACCGGCCATCAAGAGAGTCGTCCGACTGCCAGTTCATCAGAAACAGATCGCCGTCGCCGACGACGCGGCAGCCCTGCCATTTCGGCAGCGGCCGGCCGCGTCCGTCGCGGTCCTTCGCCTCGCCCACCGCGACCTCGTCGACCGAAATCGTGAGGCCGGTTCTGCAAACACTCTGCCCCGGAAGGGCGAGCACGCGCTTCAGCATGGGCACGCCAATGGGCAAATAGCCGTTCAAATCGAGGAAGGTCGCGAGCGGCTCCGGCGGCTGCACGGCGACCAATTCAGTAACTTGGAATTGGTCCGCCGGTCGGAGGCGGTAGAGACCGATCGGCACGCTCGCGGATGCGTTCCAGATGTATAGCGGAATCGGCTCCAGGACGATCGTCGCGATGAGCGCAGCAGCGACCCCAATCGTCACGGCCAGCATCGGTAGGCGGCCCGTCATCGCATCACCCTTTGGCGATGGAGCCAGGCCTGATGGCGCGCTTTCGTATACGGGCGCGGGTTTTCATTAACGGACAGACGGTTGTGAACGTGATGCCAATGGTCGGGAGCGACATCAGCCGGATCGACGCCGAGCGCCTCAACGGCATCGATCATCTGCAGCACGCGCTCGACCTTCGGCCAGCCGGACAGGCGCAGCAGAATCTCACCGCCGGGCGTCACATAAGGAACGGTCGAGCAGCGCTGTCCCAGTGCGACCGCGCGCAAGATGTCGATGCGCGAAATGATCGTGCCAAAGTCGTTGGAGGTCCACCGGACGAAGGCAAAGATGCTGCCTGGCGCGAATGACAGGACACGCCGATGGCGATCAAGCTTCCGTTCCCCGACAATGCGACCGAACCGAATGCGGTTTTCGATGCGCTTCTCGAGCCACAACACTTCCACTTCCGTGAGATCGCTCATGCGGCGGCTCCCGGACGCTGGGGCTGGCAGCCGTGAGCTTGGGGCTCGGTCGAGAGTGTGTATCGCCTGCAAAGGCAGGCTGGCCTGTCGGACTGCCGTTGCCGAGCGCCATCGACGCCGCTTTCGGCCTGCTCCGTTAGAAGAAATCCGAAGGATTTCCGGTTAGTAAAGTTAGAGCGGCTGGAAAGCGCGGAGAAACAAGCTCTTAAGCTCGATTCCGGTCCCCGATAGCACGAGGATCGGGTCCCCGATAGCACGAGGGTTGCGGTCCCCGATAGCACGAGCTGATTCACAGGTTGTCCTCCGAATTTGGAATGAGACCGCGCCGGCGCAAGCGGGCCGTTAAGGGATCAACAGGCGTGGGTGCAAAGTTCAGTCGCTCGGTGCCATCAGGGTCGCGCGTGAGCACGAGCTGATAACCGGGCAATGTCTGGCGCTGGACGATCTGGCGCACGTCGTAAGCAAAGTGCTTGAGGGGCGAGAGGATGCCGGACTTGGCATGGAGGTGCACCAGATCAAAACTCCAGCCGCCGTCCTGGCGTCCGCCGTGCTTGCGCACAAGACGATAAAGCCACCTCTCAAGTCCGCCCGTCAGCTCGAAATAGGCGCGATCAATCGTCAGCACGAGCGCGTCATCGATGACGCCAGCGTAGAACCAATCCGGCAGGATCAGCTCGATCCCAAATGGGCGGCCATTTGCATCGGCCGTCTCTTTCCACTCGTTGATCCAGGAGAAGCGATGCCGTCGCCGCTCTGCCGGCTGACGGATCGACGTCAGCACGGTCGTTGACTGAAGTCTGTCGAGACCCGCCTTCAGCCGATCATAGTCGCGTGCGCCGGTGCCGCGGCCGACGAACGTCAGAATTTCATACGGCGTTGCAGCCATCAGGCGCGACGTCTTCAGGCCGGCATCACGGGCTTCGACAATCTGGGACGCGGCCCAGATCAGAACGTCTGCATCCCAGATCGTCGCCATGCCGTGTTCCGGCACGGCTTCGACACGAATTGCGATCGCACCGGCACGGAAGTCGATCGGCACGATCCGCTTAGTCTTTGCGAGGGAGAAGAACGGATACGCCATCAGATCCTGCGCGTCGCGCGGCGCAAGATCGCCGGGCAACGCCCGAAAGAGCTCAAGCTGGTCGCGCTCCGAATGGTGTTTGCGCCGCATGGTCACTACTCTCACGCGGCAATCAGCGACGTTCCTGGCCCGCATACGGGCGCAGCGCGGGCTGCTTCTTGGCCGGCAGTACCGTCCCCTTCCCGGGATCGGACGTCGACGTCTTGGCGCCGCGGTCAGCCCACGCTTTCAGGTCATCGACGGCGTAGACAACACGTCCGCCGATCTTCCGATACGTCGGTCCAGTACCGTACGTGCGGTGCTTCTCGAGCGTGCGACCGGACAGGCCAAGATAGCGCGCGGCCTCAGGTGTACGCAGGAATCGCGGTGGTAGACCGGCCATCGGATCGGGCATTTGAGGACTCCAGGAGGACATCGCACTACGCCTGGCTAGGCCGGCGTGTGTGCGGTCATCATGGAGAAGCAAGATCTCGGAGGGGGATGCCGAATATGGAGGGGGCCGCTTTCGATACCCCCCAACCGGAAGGGCTATTCGTCCCTGCGCCCGGACCGCAGAAGTTTGCGGTAACCACCGCGCATCAACGCAAGGCCGCCTTGCACCAAGCGGATTGTTCGATTGCGCAGATCATGGGTCTTCCAGGCACGGTCGGGGATTCGCTTTTTGCCGAAGAGCGCTTCGGCGATAACGCGATAGCTTCCGCCGGCGCTGCGAGCATCAAGCGCACGGATCGCGGCGCTCAAGCGTTCGCGCCGCTGTTTAGATAGTTGGTGAAAGGCAGGACCTGGTGCGCGTCCATTCATCGCGCGCCACAGCCGGCGGGCTGCATACGCACGCGCGCCGAAATCGCCGTCAAATGGCAGTTCGGCTGCATATGACGCGCCAAGCACCGGTGGATCCTTGGACCAGACACGGTGATCCACTGCACCGATGCGCAGCACGGCGTGCCAGCCGTCGGCGGCGCGGCGCATCTGGCCTGCTGCAAGGTCAAGCAGCGGTTGAGGCGCTGAACTGCGATCGGCGGCCGAGGCAACCTTGACCGGAACGACCGCCGCTAGAACCTCAGGCGCCCAAAAGATCGTCTGCTCATCGAACGACCGCCGCGGGTCATGGGCGAAAGCAGAGGCCCCACCTCCTCCTGAATTCGTCAGTCACTTCGCCGTTCGGGCTGTTGGCAATCATCACCTCGTACTCACGCCGGTAACCGGCGTTGCGGCGGAGACATTCCCAGGCGATGTCGGTGATTTCGGCGTCTTGTAGGCTCTTGTAGGATTCCGGCGACCGCCAGTCGAATTCAGGCATTGCTTCCGCCCCATTGCACGCTGCTAACAACGATTGCGCCGCAATAGGTATGAACGAGGCGGTTGTAGGAAGCCCCTAGTTTGGCACCACGTGGTGCACCGGAATGACCACCGATCAGCAAAAGAAAATAGTTCTGCCTGCAAGTCGCCGGCCGGCGGTTTTCTTCTATTTTGAGCCGGTGCCGCGCAAGAGGCGTCCCTGCTCGGTCACCCATTTGGCGCGCGCGAGATGACTCTGATATGCGCTTCGCGCACGGTCCGGCTCCCGCACCGGATCGATATGCAGCACCACTCGAGCGACTTCCATCCAGTCAGCCCCTTGGCTTTCGGCCTGCAGAAGGCGCATGTAGGTCACGACATGCTGCTCATCGTAGGCAGTGAGAATTTGATCTGCAGGCGCAGCGTCGGCGACGCCTGGGTCGAGCGGCGGCTTCCTCATAAGACTCCACGCCTTAGTTTAGACAATTTCTAACACGCGGGCAGGAAGGAGCAGAAGCGCCAAAATTGTCGCGGAAGCCGTCCGGATCGCGTTTTGTCGAAAATACTCCGTGGTGAAATACTCTTCAAGGACATGCCCTCTCGCGTATGGATATACGCGAGATACTTGCAATCAATTTGCGGAAGCTCCGGCAGGCCCGTGGTTTGTCACAGGAGGAATTGGCTCATCGTGCTGAAATTGACCGCACTTATATCAGCGCACTCGAGCGAAGCGTTTATGCGGCGGGTATCGACGTTGTCGATCGGCTCGCTCGCAGCCTGGGTGTCGAGGCCGCCGACCTGCTCACTCGCCCGCCCACAAGCACCAAGAAAAGGACTCGGGGGCAGGCCGAGTGATTGAGCCGACCCGCTCGATCCGGCGGCCGGTTCGCGCTCACTGACGCCTGGAAGGATGGGAAGCCCCGCCCGGCAGACCGGACGGGGCTTGATGAAGTGGCCTACTCGCCGGTCTTGCGCGGCCGCGACCAGAGCAGGGTGTAGCCTTCACCGCCTTCGTCGTCGAACAGGTTCGCGTAGATCGGCGCGTTGAAGGAAGGATCGTCGAGCTTGAGCGAGAGGTAGTCGCGGCCTTCCTCGGAACGCTTCGACCAGGCTGCGCCGATCTCCGCCCGGCCCACATAGATGCGGTGGCTGGGGGCGTTGTCATTGGAGCGGTTGGTCTCGGCGACGATGCGGACGCCCTTGGCCTTCAGGCTCAGGGTGACGATCTCGCCCTGGAATTCGTTACCGACCTTCTTGAAAGAACCGATGTTAGCCATGTCACTTCTCCTGTTGTGTTTCGAGCCCGCGACCACCGCGGCCTCGATGGCGATCTAGGGCCGAGGACGATCGGCGACGCACCCGCTCGGGCCGGAGCGCAGCGGAGGACGTCGTTGTGGCGACTTTCTTGCCTCGCGAGGAATGGGCGAAGCCCAGGGGAAGAAAGTCGCATCAACGGCGTTGCGGCTCAGACGATCGAGGCGAAGCCGGTCTTCGGCCAGATCAAGCCATCAACGAGGCCACGTGCGTCCGCGTGCTGAACCACGATATCTGGAGAAGCGTGGCTATCTCGGTTTTGATGAACAAGAGGCGTGAACGATTCAGCGGGGAAAGAGAAACAATCTCCTGCAAAAGGCGGTATCGTCTCCCAAGAACGGATCGAGATAAGATCGTTCTGCCGCGGCTGCGTGGGCCAGACCGAATGTCGGCAGCTTGATCGATGAATTCCGAGCAGGACGAGATCTCCGCGCTCAAGTTCGATCATCCCGTTCACCGCGCCGATCTACGCGAAACGAAGCTATTCGACATGGCAGCGGTAAGCGATCGCCCCTGGGGCCATGCGGCCGTAAGAATTGGCTAGGACGGTTTCTCCACCACCACATCGGGCTCGAACGGGCGGGTCTTCGCCAAAACCACCAAGCGCGTCATCGCCGTGCCGCCAACGCAAACCGCGCCCAAGGAAGCGAAGACTTCACGCCAAGCCAGCGAGGGCACCCCGATATTGGACACGGCGAACACCACATGATAGCCGGCGACGGCGGCGGGAACAGCGAATGCTGTTGCGATCGCGATGCGCAAGGCCGAGGACCGAGTAACAGCAAAGGCGACCTGGCCGAGGACCAGCGTCAGCGCACCGCCGGCCGTCGCGATAAGCATGGCGCCAATGAGGCCGGCGTCGCTGTGAAACGTCATCATCCCGATAATGAGTGCGACAAAAAACGGCAGGGCATACACGGCAAGCGCAATGATCGCCCAGCAGAACAGACCGATGCCGAGTGTGTTGAGAACAAGCCCAATAGCGAGCATGGTGGTGGCTCCATGTGCATAGATCTACCAGTCGCGCCTTCCACCACCACCACGGCGCAACTCTGGATATGAGACTGAAACGAGGCGGAGTTGCGGCGGGAGCAATTTCGCCTCAAAGACTTCAGTTGAGCAGACGGCGCTCATGCGCCGCCGAACATCCAGACCGGGATGCCGAGCCGTTTCGCCTTGTCGGCGAGGTTGTCCTGGATGCCCGTGCCCGGGAAGTGCATGACGCCGATCGGCAGGAGTTCGAGCATGGCATCGTTGCGCTTGAACGGTGCTGCCTTGGCGTGCCTCGTCCAGTCGGGCTTGAAGGCGATCTGGGCCACTTTGCGGTTGCTCGCCCATTTCGAGGCGATCAGTTCGGCCCCCCTCGGGGAGCCGCCATGCAGCAGGACCATGTCGGGATGCTTGGCATGAACCTTGTCGAGACGATCCCAGATGAGGTGGTGGTCGTTGAAGTCGAGCCCTCCGGTGAGCGCGATCTTTGGCCCTGAGGGCAGCAGGATCTCGGTCTCGGCGCGGCGCTTGGCTGCGATGAAGTCGCGGGAGTCGATCATCGCCGCGGTCAGGGTGCGGTGGTTCACCAGCGATCCCGATCGGGGGCGCCATAATGTGCCGGTGTGAGTCTCGAAGCGTTCGATGGCTTGGTCACGGAAGAGCTCCAGGCAGTTGCGTCGCTCGATCAACGTGGTGCCTTCCGCCGTGATGCGTTCGAGTTCGACGGATCGAACTTCGGAACCGTCCTGCTCGCGCTGACTCTTCCGTTGCGCCTGTTCGTTGTCGTCGAGTTGGCGACCGATGCGGTCGACGGCTCGGTGGAACAGGTTGACGGTCGACCAGAGCAGATCGTCGAGGTCCGGCTCGAGCCGCGTGTCGCTCAACGTCGCGACCAGGGCATCGAAGATATCGACGACGGCACCGGTAATGATCCTGCCGTCGGGAAGCGGCCGTGGATCGGGCTGGTCGTCGAAGGGGCGGTAACCGAAGAGCTGCAATTCGGCAAGAACGTGTTCGGTCGGAGATGCGTCGTGCGGTGGTTCGATGTCATCGTGGTCGGTCATGGAGGCGATCCTTTGCCGGATCGGCCGCGACCATCGCGGCCTTCGTGGCGATCACTCAGACGGCAGGCGGAACGGGCCAGAACCCGGAGCAGAGCGGAGGGCCGAAGCGCAGCGGAGGATGGCGGAGGCCGGGCTATTTTGCTTCGCGATGCAAAGCGCGCTCGCCAGATGGCTAATGTGTCTTCTCGTCGCCGGCGCGCGGCGGAAAATAGCCGGACGCAGCCATTGCCGGTCCGAGCCGCTTGCCGTCCGATCGCCCTCTAGAAGGCCGTGGTCGCGTGCTCTCCCGGCAGTGGCCGCACCGCGACCGACCTGTCGATGCCCATCGAATTGCCGGGGCTATTCCGCGGTTGCCAACGACGAATGCAGCAAACGGACGACGTCCTCTGGTACGAGCTGAAGCCGCAACGATGCGCGGAGGGCTTCGAGGCCAAAGATGTGCAGATCTTCGTTGAAATCGCCCACCCGAGGCGACAGCGGAATCGCTTCAACGCCGGCCTCTACCGCGCGCTGCGTGAGAATCGCCTGTACGGTATCTCCGGCAGCATCGTCATCGCGGGCGATATAGAGCCGACGCAGGCCAGATGGCAGCATCATCGCTGCGAGATGATTAGCCGAAAGCGCGGCCGCCATGGGCAGGGCCGGCAGTGCGTAACGCAGTGACAGCATGGTCTCGATTCCCTCGCCGGCAGCGAGCACATCATCGACCACGCCGAAGCGAACGGCGTTGCCGAGCAGGTCACCCATGGCGCGTCGTGGTGTGTCGATCGGAGCCTTGCCGAGCCGCACGCGATCAAAACCGTGTGGATCTAGCCAGGTGCGGTGCACGCCGGTGATCCGTCCATCGAGGTCGGTGACACAGGCTATCATCGCCGGCCAGGTTTCGGTCGACGAATGCTCATCCGGTCGATAGTAGCAACGAGGATGGAAGCGCAAGCTGCCACCATGGTTGATGCAACTAATTCCGCGACGCTGCAAGTACGCCTCGGCTAATGTCCCTTCAATCGGGTTGGATATCGCAAAGAGCCGACGAGCGGCTTCCTGCGATCCGGCCGGCGCGACTGGACGAACGGGCCTCGGGAGTGATTGCTCCTCGGAACGAGGCAGCTTCAGAAAGCGCCTCGCCTCCTCGGCGACCTCGCGAAAGTCTCGCAAGGCCAGACTTTCGCGGATGATGTCGAGGAGATCACCATGTTCTCCGGTCGCGGCGTCGGTCCATTTCCCAGCGGGTCCCTTCGGTGATTCGTGCAGCCGCACGAACAACGAGCGGCCCGGCGTATTGTAGACGTCGCCGACCAGCCAGTACCGCCCCGCCCGCCTGCCATTAGAGAGATAGTGTCGGCACACCGCCTCAGCCTCGCACGAGAGGCGGCGTGCCAGTTCGGAAGCATCGCCGGCCATCACGCGGCCTCCCGCTCACTGACGCCCGTAACCGGATAGGTGTCGAGCACCCTGGACAGGACCTCGATGCCGCTCGCGTCCGTGGGTACGAACATGCGCAGCTTCCAGGAGATGATCTCCCCAAAGAGGCCGTAAGCACGGAGGCGATCGCGTATCGTGTCGTTGAATCCGGACAGCTCGATGCGATAGGCGCCCATCACCCGGACGCGGCGAAGTTGGAGTTCCTCCGCGAGGTCGAGGACGGTGCGTCCCTCCATCAGCGCGGCAAAGGCAGCGTCCGGCGTCAGCGCGGGCGCGTCCCTCGAAAGGACGTTTGCGACCCATGTGGCCGAAAACTTGCGTCCGATGATGCGTTCGCCCGCATCGGTCTGGAGCCGATAGACGCGGGTTGATTCGTTCGGCAGCCGCTTCCAGATAGGGAGCAGCAAGCCCGCCACAACGTGGATCGTGCTTTCCGTGAACTGGGGCACCTCGGCAAGCTCCGCCACCCAGGCCGCAGCGAAGCGCCCACGGTCCGCTTCGATCCAGTGGCTCTCCGCCATCATGCTCAAGGGGACCGTGTGCTGATCCATCGGCCGGATCAGACGGACGCGCCGCTCGATCTCGCCGTCATCGAGCATGACGCTCGCCGCGGGGACCTGCACGGCGGCTCGTCCCGAGCGCTCATTGACCAGCAGGACGGCCTGACGATCGGAAAGACGAGCAAGAGCGTCATCCAGACTCACCGGATGATTGCGCTGGCGCTGTGTGACAGTGAGCAGCCGGGTCTCGGCGCCGGTCCCCCGCTGGTCATAGATCGTCCGCCGGTCGGTGACGACAAGGCTCTCGGCACGGAGTGTTTCCAACCCGACGTCGTAGGTGCCGGATGCAACCGCGCCTTCGATCCGAGCGGTCAAGAGCTGCTCGAAGGCGGTGAACAGCACATTCTGGAGGTCGATGGTGAGCGCCAATAACCTGTTCAGAAAGGTCGTGATCGGCGGCAGGTCATTCCTGAGCCCATTGGCATCCATGAGCTTCAGACCGGTTGCATCCTCGAACCTCCCAAGCGAGCAACCGTCGACCTTGCCTCGCGCGAGCAGCGTGTAGAGCTGACGCAACGCATCACGTCCATACTGGCTTTCGAGATTGTCCTCGGGCCGGAACAGGCCCTGTCCTCCGGTCTGACGTTGGCCGCGCGTAATGGCTCCCAACGTATCGAGCCGGCGGGCAATGGTGCTGAGAAAGCGCTTCTCGGCCTTCACGTCTGTCGCAATCGGACGAAACAGCGGCGGCTGCGCCTGGTTGGTCCGGTTGGTGCGGCCAAGGCCTTGGATCGCGGCGTCGGCCTTCCAGCCGGGCTCGAGCAGGTAATGGACGCGCAACCGGCGATTCCGCGCCGACAGTTCGGCATGGTAACTCCGCCCCGTGCCGCCGGCGTCGGAGAACACGAGGATGCGCTTGACGTCATCCATGAAGGCCGAGGTCTCGGCGAGATTGGCCGAGCCTGCGCGGTTTTCGACCACCAGCCGGTCGCCCTTGCGGATGACGCGGCGCGAGCGGCCCGTCACCTCGGCGACCAGTTCGGTGCCGAAGCGCTGGATGACCTGATCCAGTGCCCCAGGTACCGGCGGCAGCGAGGCAAGCTTCTCGATGAGGCGGTCACGGCGTGCGACGGCTTCCCGGCTCTCGACCGGCTGGCCGTCGCGATAGACAGGCCGGGAGCAGAGGTTACCTTCCGAGTCGGTGAAGGGTTCGTAGAGCTGGACCGGGAAGGAGTGGGCGAGGTAGTCGAGGACATACTCGCGCGGGGTGATGTCGACCTGGACGTCGCCCCATTCTTCAGTTGGAATCTCCGCGAGCCGGCGCTCCATCAGCGCTTCGCCCGTCGACACGATCTGGATGACCGCGGCGTGCCCAGCCTCAAGATCGTTCTCGATCGCACGGATCAGTGACGGGGTCTTCATCGAGGTCAGGAGGTGACCGAAGAAGCGCTGCTTCGCGCTTTCGAAGGCGGAGCGTGCCGCAGATTTGGCCTGCCCGTTCAGCGTTCCCGTTGCGCCGGTGATGTTGGCGGCCCGCATCGCCGCGTCCAGGTTATTATGGATGACGCTGAACGCACCGGCATAGGCGTCGTAAATGCGGACCTGCTCCGGCGTCAGTTGGTGCTCAACAAGCTCGTACTCGACGCCCTCGTAAGAGAGCGAGCGGGCTGCGTAGAGGCCGAGCGCCTTGAGGTCGCGCGCCAGCACCTCCATGGCCGCGACCCCACCCTCCTCGATCGCTTCGACGAACTCGGCACGGGTGGCGAACGGAAAGTCGGCGCCGCCCCAAAGGCCGAGGCGTTGGGCATAAGCGAGATTGTGGACCGTGGTTGCGCCCGTCGCCGACACATAGACCACGCGGGCATTCGGCAGCGCGTGCTGGAGCCTCAAGCCCGCGCGCCCCTGCTGAGAGGCCGCTTGGTCACCACGCTCGCCCTTGCCCCCGATCGCATTCTGCATGGCGTGGCTCTCGTCGAAGACGATCACTCCGTCGAAGTCCGAGCCCAACCATTCGACGATCTGCCTGACGCGCGAAAGCTTCTCGCCACGCTCGTCGGTCCGTAGCGTGGCGTAGGTGGTAAATAGGACGCCTTCCGCAAGCCGGATCCGGGTGCCCTGGCGAAACCGGGACAAGGGCGTAACGAGCAGGCGCTCCATCCCGAGCGCGGACCAATCGCGCTGCGCGTCCTCGATCAGCTTGTCGGATTTGCTGACCCAGACGGCACGTCGGCGGCCCTTGAGCCAGTTGTCGAGCAGAATCCCGGCGACCTGCCGGCCCTTGCCCGCGCCGGTGCCATCGCCCAAGAACCAGCCGCGGCGAAAGCGGACGGCATTCTCTGCGTCATCGCGCGCGGCGGCGATAACATCAAAGGTCGCATCGACCGTCCAGGAGCCCACGAGAAACTCAGAATGCGCCTCGCCGGCATAGATGACGCTCTCAAGTTGGGCGTCCGACAGAACTCCATCTGCCACCAGACTCGAAGGCAGGTGCGGACGATAGGATGGTTTCGGTGACGCAACGGACGCCATCGCCGCGGACTGCACGAGCTTGGTCGGGTGTGCGCACGATCCGGGAATACGGATCGATTGCAATCCGTATTCCTCGTAAAGGGCATCGGTGAGCCGGGTGCCTTCCGGCGGCGACCATTCGACCGTTTCGTATGTAAGTTCGACGCCTTCTGGCGCGGCGTCTCTCGAAGAAGACGATGAGCGTGGTGCAACGGCGCCCAGCGATCGCGACATAGCCGGCCGCTCGATAGCGACGATCTCCGGTGATATGGCGACGGGCAGCCTTGGAGGCACATGCTGGTTCACCCAGTCGAGCAAGGTAGCGACGTCGGCCGCCATGCCTGGCGAAGCCGGAAAAGCCGTCGGATCGGCAGCGGGCAGCTTGTCGATCACAAGCAGCCGTGTGTCGATTTGTGTTCCGTGCTTCGCGTAGATGGCGCCGTCGATCGCCGCAGAAAACGCTACCTGCCCGCGTTCCTGGAGCCGCACAAAGGCTTCTCGCCATGCCGGGTTATCCGGTGCGAAGCTGGCGCCAGTGATGGCGACAAGGCGTCCACCGTCGCCAAGACGCGCGAGCGCTGAAGCGATGTGACGGAGAGCCGCATCCGTCATCCGTCGGTCTACGTTCGTCAATGCCGAGAACGGCGGGTTCATCAGAACGACGCTCGGCACGACACTCGCGTCGAGGTGGTCGTCGATCTGTGCAGCATCGAACCGCGAGACCTTAACGCCTGCGAAGAGATGATCGAGCAGCGCCGCGCGGGCCTCGGCCAACTCGTTCAAGACCAGAACGCCGCCGGCGAGCTCGGCAAAGACGGCGAGCAAACCGGTCCCAGCAGAAGGCTCAAGAACGCGATCGGCCGGCGTAATGCCAGCCGCGGCGCATGCGGCCAGCCCAAGCGGGATCGGCGTCGAGAATTGCTGAAGCGCCTGGCTGTCCTCGGAACGCCGCGTGTGGGTCGGCAGACAGCTAGCGATCTTCGTGAGCATCGGCAGCATTGCTGCCGTCGACCCAGCCTTGGCACGCATCGCGGGGCCGAACTTGCGAAGGAACAGAACGGCTGCCGCCTCGCAGACGTCATAGGCGGTCTTCCAATTCCAAACGCCGGCCGTGTCCGAGGCGCCAAAGGCAGACTCCATGGCGCTACGCAGAACAGCGGCATCGATGCGACGGCCGCGTTCGAGCTCGGTCAGGACCTGTCGCGCGGCCCTGACAGCGGCAGAGGTGAGATTTGCAGCGGCACGCATGGAGAGCGGCGTGGCGATGCCGCCGGCAAGAGATTCGGTCATGGCAGGAATTCTTTCGGAGAGCAGGAATGGGTCGAACCATCAGGCGCTCTCCTTTGCCCCCGACGGCTCAAACCCTTCCCGGCCCGACTCTCACTCTCCGCCGTTCCCAATAAGAATGGGGACCAGCGCTACACACCGGTCCCCAAGCAACCGCGGGACGGCCAAAGCCGCCCCGCTCTGTGATGATCACTCAGCCGCGTCGAGATGTTGCGGATCTTCGTCGGCGGCGGTCTCCTGATCCTCCTCGTCGGCGAGGAATTCGGGCAGCCGGCCCGCCTCGCTCTCCTGCTCTGACGCCGCATCGGGATCGAGGAGACGCAACGGCTCCGGCAACCAACCCGAGCCATCCAGAAGTCGTTCAGCCTCCTTGGCCATGTCGGCCTTCTTCAGATGGTCGATCAGTTGCGCCGACGACTCGCCCTTGGCCTGCCGCACGGCATCCAGAATACGCGGCTTGGTAACCCGGCCGAGATAGTTGTCGACGGTCGGTCGCCAGCCGGCCTGCACCATGTCGAGCCCGACCGCGCGCGCCAGCACATCGGCCTGGTCGAGACGCGTGCGAACGCCATGGGCGGAGACGCGACCCTGATTGTAGCGATTGGCTGGCTCATGGACGGCGTTGACCGCAAACGACGCACAGTGGGCGAACAGCGACGCCTGTGCACCACCATCGAGAGCCGTCAGCGCATCCCAGAGATCGTTCTCGCTCTTTGGCAACCGTGCCTTCCAGACCTCATGTCGCGCCTCGACTGCTTTGGCCGAGACGCTTTCCCTCAGCCCCGGAGCTTGGGCGGGAAAGTTCGGCGTGCGAAGGCTGATCTCAAGACAGCTCCCGGACGATGCGAACCGGTAAAAGGCCGTCAGCACGAAGTTATGCAGAACTGCCTGGAACGCGACCGCTGGATTTCCCGCCAACGCATCACGCAATGTCAGTGTACGATGCGCCGTCAACTCGATGATGAGACGATCCGGCAAAGGTTTGGTCGCGTCCTCATCATCCTCCTCGGCATCAGCAGCGCCGCCTGCGACCGCGATGACCGTGCGCTGGACGGAAGGGCCCACTTCAAGACCTTCGGTCGACGACGCATCGGCGCCCTGCCCGACATCAGGATCAGTTGCCGGCACCTCGTCCTCCGGCCGGACGTAACCCCGGTCCACGGCGAGGCGTCCTTCGGAGTCGATGCTGATGAAGACACCAGCTCGGGCGATCTCCGCCGGTTCGTAAAGCATCGGCCGGTCTTCGAATGCAGCCAGGGCCGACTCGATTTCGCCGAGACGCTGATCGACCTCGTCGGGCAACTCGTCGGCATCCCGGTAGTCGACTTCCAGCTTGGCTTGCTCGGCGTTCAGCGCATCGATGGTGGCCTGCTCCTCAGGCGAGAGATCGACGGGCTTGCCTTCGATTTGTCGTAGGCCTTGAGTGTGACCGTAGGGGAAATCTACGGCGACCGAGATCCACTTCCAGCCTTCGGCAGCAATCGTCTCAGCTTCGGCCTTGAGCTTCTCGGTTACGAGGCGGTCGAGCAAGACGACGTCCTGAAGCCAGCCGCCGTCGTCGTGCTCGAACAGATCCCGCAGAACGCCGCCACCCGCGCTCTGATAGGCATCGAGGCCCACAAATTGGGCCCGGGGATCGGAACCGCGCACGGTGTTCTCCGTGAGCAGCCGGCGGATCTGGTATGGCTCGTCATAACCGGAGCGGCTGACATTCTCCCAGACTTGCTCCTGGCGGGCGTGATCGGCCGTGACCGAGAACGCCATGAGCTGCTCGAGGGTCATGCCGTCTTCGGCATAGACCTCATGCAGCTTTGGCGAGACCGACGCCAGGCGCAGGCGCTGCTTGACGATTGCAGGGTTCACGAAATGACGCGCGGCAATGTCTTCCTCGCTCATGCCGAGATCGCGGAGTGTCTGGAAGGCCCTAAACTGATCAAGCGGATGCAGGCCGACCCGCTCATCGTTCTCCGCCACCGAATCGTCCTCGGCGATGCCCCCTTCACGCACAACGCACGGCACCGCCTGCGTCTTTGACATCCGCTTCTGTTTTACCAGGAGCTCGAGAGCGCGATAGCGCCTGCCGCCCGCTGGCACCTCGAACATGCCGGTCTCGTTGCCATCTGCATCGACGACGGCCCGGACACTCAGACCTTGCAGAAGCGTACGCTGCGCGATGCTCTCGGCTAGCTGCTCGATCGAGACACCGGCCTTGACGCGGCGAACGTTCGACTGGCCGAGCACGAGCTTGTTGAAGGGAATGTCCCGAGAAGGGGACAGCGTGATCTTTTGTACGGCTTTCGTCATTTTGGCTCTCCACGACGGGTGGCCGTGAGACTCTCTCTCGGCTTCCAACCCGTCGCGAACAGCCTCCCCTCCTCTCACTCTCGCGCGAGGCCAGGCATCACGCCGTCTCGTGATCGGCGACAGCCGAATCCAGCGATGCGGGCTCAATGGACCCGGGAACGAAACCGAGCAAATAGTCCGCGGCCTTGCTCGCCTGCGAGGCGGCCCGCACGATGGCGCGATTGTCTTCACGCAGGACTTCGAGCCAGGAGCCGATATAGTCGGCATGGCGCACGGTGGGGACGATCCCTAGCGACGCGCAGCTGAACGCGGAACTCAATTCGGCGACCAGCTCTTCGAAGGCATATTTCTTGGTACCGTAGGATCCGCTCTGGTCGCGATTGAGACGCGACGGGTGCCCAGTCGCATGACCGAGTTCATGCAAGGCCGTACGGTGCCAGTTGATGGGTTCGAAATAGGCCTGCGGCGGCGGGACCTGAACATAGTCTTCGGCTGTTGCATAGAATGCGCGATCTCCACCGATCCGAAATGGAATTCCGCTGGCCGTGATCAGGGCATCGACCGTCGGTTCGATGAGGCCGGCCGGCGGCGGCGGCGCAGCGGTGGCAATGTCGTCGGGCAGTTGCTCGCACTGATCGGTGTTGAAAACGGTAAATCGCTTGAGGAACGGGATCGCCTGCGCGTCTTCGCCGGTCTCGGCGGCGCGGCGCTTTTCATCATTCGGCACGAAACGATCCGCGTAGACGACGGTAGTCCCGCGCTCTCCCTTGCGAACGTGGCCGCCAAGAGAGAGTGCCTGGCGGAAAGTGAGCCAACTTTGACCGGTAAATCCGCGTTCGATCACGACTCCCCAGAGGATGAGGATGTTCACACCACTGTATTGCCGGTTGGTCGACGCATTTTTCGGCATGGCCAGCGGCGCTTTCGCCGCGGCAGTACCCCAGGGCTGAACCCAGGGGACGCGTCCGGCCTCAAGCTCGGCGATGATCTTGTCGGTGATTTCGTTGTAGAGGTTCGCCCGGTCCTGGCCGGCGCGCGCGCAAGCATTAGGGTTTGACATCGCGGGTCTCCGCGACGGGCACCGCGAGCCTCTCTCGCAGATTGTAACCCGTCACGGAAAACCAGCCTGCACTCTTACTCTCAGCTTCTTGCCTTAGGCCGCAGGCCTGATCCGGCGTGCGCCAGGGGCGCATCGCCCCAAGAGAAATGGCACCCGCAGGAGCGTGAGCATAGCGACGCCGAAGGCGGCACGCGGGACCGAGTGCAGCGACGAGACCGGTTAAAAGGGCACCCGGGAACGGGGCAGTGATAACGATCGCCGCAGGCGAGCCCCTTTTCCGAGTGCCCCCGGCGAGGAGCACCAAAGCTCTGGCGCGAGGGATCGAAGCCGCAGGCCGAGACGCGGCGCGGCTCGGTTCACGAGAGCCCGGTGCGGCCCTGGCCGCACGCGCACAACCACTAAAAGACTTGAGCGAAAGTGATGCTGGCAATCCTGCGAGAACAGCCTGGCAATTTCACAGTGGTCTCAGAACGGGCGAAAACCTTGTCCTCTGCTGACTGAGAATCCCAGCCTTGTGTTAGCAGCCGGAACAAACGGCGGACCACTAGATTCGTGTATTCGGAGTTATTCAATGCTGATGACCAGTGAGCGAAGGCCGGCGATACGGACACTGCAGGGTTGGGCGATCCACGTGCTCCAGGAAGCGGGCGCCATCCGCGAATGCGAAGAGCATGGTTGGATGCAGGACCGCGCCGATCCGCATGCACGAGAGCGAGCCTTCGATATTGCCCGTCGAGACCCGCCAGCAGACGTCTCCCGTCAAGCCGCGGAGGCCGCGCTTCACGACGTGCTCGACTCGATTGGCGATACCTGCCCAGAATGCCCCCCTGACGAGGAGGACCCGCGCTAAGCACCGACGCCGACCCGTCTGCTACTCAGCGGCCTAGCCGTTTCTCCACCCGCTTGCGCGCGTTGCCGACCTTTTTGACGGCCTTTTTCACCGCCGGCGCCGACTTTCCGGTCTTCTTCGCCTCGTACTGCACTTCGTAGTCCTGCCCGCCTGCCACCCGCGCCCGGTCCTGCTTTCGTCCGCGCGCCGTTTTGCTCTTCTTCGCTGCCGCCATCGGTGCCTCCTGTTGGGACATCGAAGCAACGCGACAGGGATTCGCAGGTTCCGGAACGATTCGAACTGTGCCAATTTGAATCGGCTGTAGCGTGGAGTTCTTCAGTGGCGTTTCAGCGTAACAAGCCGGCGGCTATCGGCGTCAAGGCGCCTTTCCCCGCCTTCATCGAACCGGCCCTGGCATCCTCGACAGAGAAAGTGCCGTCGGGAGAGCGCTGGATCCACGAAATCAAGTTCGACGGCTACCGTGTTCAGGTCCATCTGGCCAACGAGACGGCGAAGATCTCCACCCGGCGCGGCCACGATTGGACGCACCGCTTCAAGAAGGTCGCTCATGACGCCTGGCGGATCAAGGCGAACTCTGCGGTGGTGGACGGCGAGATCGTGGTGCCAGCTGCCGATGGCACGACCGACTTCTCGGTCCTGCAGAACGAGCTCAAGGGTAAGTCGAGGAGCATCGTGCTCGTGGCGTTCGATCTGCTCTATCTGAACGGCCGAGATATCCGGAAGCTACCGCTTTTTCAGCGCAAGGCCGAACTCAAGAAGATCCTGACCGGCACCGACATCCAGTTCAGCGAAAGCTTCGCGATAGACGGCCGCGAGATGTTTGCGCACGCCTGCAAGCTTGGCCTCGAAGGTGTCGTCTCGAAGGTCCGGGACGGCGCCTATCCGGCCGGACGCACGAATGACTGGGTCAAGAAGACCTGCGTGCAGCGTGAGACCCTGACTATTGCGGGTTTCGCGCTCGATGGAACGAAGTGGGACGGCATCTACGTCGGCCGGCGTAAGGGCGACGATCTAATATACGCCGGGAAGGTGGACCATGGATTCGACAAGGCATCAGCCGCCGACCTTCAGAAGCGTCTGAAGCCGCTGATCCGCAAGACGCAGCCTTATGCAAAGCGGATTGCGCACAAAGGAATCTGGGTCGAGCCCAAGCTGCTGGCCGAGATAGAGTACCGTGCAAAATCAGCGGAGGGAAAAGTCCGTCATCCCTTCTTCAGGGGGCTTCGGGAGGATCTGTAATGGATGCCTTTGACCGCTTCTGGGAGTGGGCGGAAAAGCCGCTCGATAGTCCGCTGACGATCCCTGCGGAGCTCCATCGAGCGGTTATGGAGCTGTCTCCGGAGGACAGGCGGGACCGCGCAAAGGTCAATGAGGCCGCAGGGCGGGCGGTTTCCGACCGATAGTTACCAGCGAGCGCCCAGTCTGAGCGCGCCCGCTCGAGACCCACCATTCAAGATTGACCTGCTTGAATTGGACAGTGTCCGAATTCGCGAAACGGAGTATGATCTGGTCATCACCGGCAAAGGCACTCTGCCCGCGGGCACCGGTGACTGAGAGACCAATCGCGCTCCCGCCTGCAGCAGGAGCCACCAATGTCTCATTATTCCGAACGTGTCATCCTTGCCCGTCACCATGTTGCCAAAGGACGTCAGATCGTCGAAAGGCAGCAACGGATGGTCCGCAAGGGTGGCGCAAACATCGCAGAAGCTCTGAAGCTCCTGGCTCTCTTTGAAGCAACGCAAAATATCTTCGAGGATGATCTGGAGCGCATCTTGCGGGAAGAGCGCAACTGCTAAGGCTCGCGACTTGGCAGTTTAGAGTCTGGCAATTTCCGGTCTCGGCGGCAAATCAGGCGTCAACGCTAAGACACGAGATGGTCGCACTTTGAGACCTAGCCTCGCGCGCGTCGTAACGCGACTTCCAACCGGGCCTTCTCCTTTTCCCAACGCGCTTCCTCGTCCCGCGCGCTTTCCTCAAGAACTTCGAGCTGTTGTTGAATGTCAGCGGCCTTTTCTTCGTGCTTGCGACGGGCCGCGTCCAAGGCACTTTGCGCCTTGTCGACGGCGTGCTGCCGTCGCTCACGCTCCTTCTGCCGGACGGCCTCCTCCTTGGCACGTTCGCGCTCCCGTTGCATCTGCTCCTTCTCTAAAGCAAGTGCAGCCTTCCGGTCGGCCGCATCGTCGTGGGCCCGCTTAGAAGGCTTCCGCGGTTGACGGCGGCCTGTCTTCTTTGAGCTGCCGCTGGCAAGGTCGGTAGGTAGCTCGGCATGCTCCCTGAATGGCCCGTTGGAGCCGACGGGTCTCTTCAGAACGATGCCCGGCGCAGCCATAGTCGCCTCGATGACGTCCGGATCGTCGCTTTCCTTCGCCGCGCCCTGGTGGAAGAGATTGCTGTCAGCGCCCCAGGCTTCGAGGGCCGCTTTCATGGAGGGAGCGGCGATCGCCAGATCGAAGAAGCCCAGCGAGGTCTGATAGGTCTTCAGTTTTCTGGCCATCGGTCTGATCCGCCCTCGTCGATCGTCAACGTCTCGCACGCCACCATGCCTGCGGAACACGACGCGGCCCCGAAGCGTTCCCCAATCCTTGAAGGACGTCCATGCATTTCGCAACGCGCTCTTAAGGATTGGCCTTGAATGAGCCGGATGTCGACCCTGCCCAAGCGCCTGCAGCCGATGCTTGCTACGCTTACCGAGGCGCCGTTCGACGACCCCAGCTGGGTTTTCGAGGACAAGTACGACGGCTTCCGGATGATCGCGGAAATCCGGCGGGGCAAAGTTGCGCTCTACAGCCGCAACGGCAAGATAATCAGCCGCAGCTATATTGAGGTCGCCAAAGCGCTGGAGGGCGTGAAGGGCGACGCCGTGATCGATGGTGAGCTTGTCGCGATCGGTAAGGATGGCGTCTCACATTTCCAGTTGCTTCAAAACGCGCTGCGCCATGAGGCGAAGCTGCTGTACTGCGCCTTCGATCTCATGTTTGAGAACGCAGCGGACTTGCGCAACCACCCCCTCCTCGAGCGGAAGAAGCGGTTGAAGGCAATACTGCCGCGCGACAAGTTGATCGCCTTCAGCCATCACCGCAAAGCGAACGGCATGAAATTCTTCGCCGAGGCCGAGCGGAAGGGTCTGGAAGGCGTCATGGCGAAGCGCGCCGACAGCGCGTATGCGTCCGGAAGCCGGACGGCGGATTGGCTGAAGATCAAGACAGCAAAGCGGCAGGAAGTGGTGATCGCGGGCTTCACGGCGCCGAGGCGTACAAGACCATACTTCGGCGCCCTGGTCCTCGCCGTGCGGGAAGACGACACATGGCGCTATATCGGACATGTTGGCACTGGCTTCAGCCACAAGGTCCTGGAAGACCTCCACGCCAAGCTCGTGAAGCTGACGATCCCGAAATCACCCTTCCCTGCCAAAGTGAAGGACGAGGCCGCCACGACCTGGGTCAAGCCCTCGTTGGTCGCCGAGGTCAAATTTGCGCAGTGGACGAGCAAGGGCGAACTGCGCCAGCCCGTCTACCTCGGGCTCAGGTCCGACAAGCGGGCGAAGGATGTCGTGCGTGAGCGAGAACGTCCGCGCAAGTAGCTTCCCTTCGGCGAAAGCCGGCAAAAAGGATTGATGCACTCTCCGCCGACACTCACTCGCCTCCAAGGTCGTGGATTTCCGGTCGCATGCCGTCAGGCGTGAGTTCGAGCGTCGCAAACGTGATCGGCAGCTTGAAACGCCGAGGTCCCGCGCTGCCGGGATTCAGGTAGAGAATGCCACCGACCGTGTCGATCTTCGGTACGTGGGAATGCCCGGAGACGATGACGTCGAAGCCGGCGCCGAGATCGGTCTTCAGCGTCTTCAGGTCGTGCAGAACGTAGATCGACTTACCTGCCAGACGGACGAGTTTCGTGTCGGGGTAGTCGCGAGCCCACTTGCCACTGTCCACGTTTCCACGAACGGCCGTGACGGGTGCGATCCGGCGAAGCGCGTCGACGATCTCGGGGCGTCCCATGTCGCCGGCATGAATGATGTGATCGACGCCCGTCAGGCCTCGCTCCGCCTCGGACCTCAACAGGCCGTGCGTGTCCGAAATGACTCCAATCCTGAACATCATTTCCCGACGCTCTCAGCCGAGATCGCCAAAAGACGATCGAGAAACTCTACCTGAGCGGACAGCATCTTGGTCCGCGCTAACTCGATATCAAACCATTCCGCGCGGTCGACTTCGGGAAAGCTCTGCCGTCGACCGCTTCGAGGCGGCCATTCGACATCGAAGGTATTGCTGGTCAGTGCTGCCGGATCAAAGTGTCCCTCGCCGCCGAATGCGATGACGCGCTTGCCTCCTCGCTGTCGGACCTCCCCCAGCGCCTGGAGTGGACCAATCGAAGCGCTCGGGCCGAGTTCTTCGGCAAATTCTCGTTGAGCAACGTTCTCCGGAACATCATTGGCATCGATTTCGCCCTTTGGAATGGACCAGGCGCCATCATCCTTCTCACGCCAGAACGGACCGCCGGGATGAACGAGCAGAACCTCGAGCCCCCGAGCTCCTCCCTTGCGGTATGCGAGAATGCCCGCGCTCAAGGTCGATCTCCTGGAAGTCTTTTTCACCGCAGCCATATGGCTCCTACTTTGCAGAGCAATCGAGAGCCGGCGAGCCGTCGTCCCGCCATACGGGACCGCGTTCGCCAAGCGCCTGCTTAGCTTCGTCCGCGGTCCTATGCACCGTTACTTCGGCCTCGCGCTCGGCCGCCTTCCTGGCGCACGCACCTACCCGCCGGGTCGCCATTAGACGGCGACGAGATGATCTCGCGTGACCTCGTTGAGACGGATTTGCCATTCGCCAGAGCCTGCCACGGACGACGAAGGAGTGCCGTCCGGCGTCACCGGATGCTTCACGACACCTAAGCCGACTTCCGCTGCGGCTTGGCCGCCGGCTTTTTCGCCGCGGCCTCCTTCGCCGGCTTCTTGCCTGCGATCGGCATCAGCATTTCCTTCTGCCCGGCCGCCGCCTTGCGCGGCTTTTTTCCTGATTTCTTGGGTGCCTCTGTCGCTGAGGCGCCCTCTCTTCCGATGCTCTTTCGCAGCGCGTCGATCAGGTCCACCACGTTCTCGCCGCGGGGACGCGCTTTCGCGGTGATGGGTTTGCCGGCGCGCTTCTGATTGATCAGTTCGATGAGGGCGGTTTCGTATTGGTCTTCGAACTTGTCCGGCTCGAAATGGCCCGCCTTCTGATTGACGATGTGCTTGGCGAGATCAAGCATGTCCTTGGTGACTTTGACATCCTGAATGTCGTCGAAATACTCATCAGCTGAACGGACTTCGTAAGGATAGCGCAGTAGCGTTCCCATCAGGCCCTTGTCCAACGGCTCCAGCGCGATGATGTGCTCGCGATTGGTCAGCACCACACGGCCGATCGCGACCTTGTTCATCTCGCGGATGGTTTCCCGAATAACGGCGAAAGCATCGTGCCCGACTTTACCGTCGGGACGCAGATAGTAGGGGCGAATGAGATATCGCGGATCGATCTCGCTGCGGTCGACGAACTCGTCGATTTCGATCGTTCGCGTTGATTCCAGTGCGACGTTCTCTAGCTCCTCCTTCGTCACCTCGATGAAGGTGTCCGTGTCGACCTTGTAGCCTTTGACGATGTCCTCGTTGTCGACCTCCTCGCCGGTATCGGCATCCACCTTAGCGTACTTGATCCGATGGCCGGTCTTTCGATTCAGCTGGTTGAACGAGACCTTTTCGGATTCCGACGTGGCCGGATAGAGCGCAACCGGACAGGTGACGAGGGAAAGACGCAGGAAGCCTTTCCAGTTGGCGCGGGGGGCCATCGCGGGGAACTCCATTACTGATGCCGGATTAAAGACGAACGACCGGGCTTGGTTCCGACATCGCGACCCGCCCCACAGCGGGATTTTTCTCATCGGCCTGCCTGGCCGGACTCGACATTTGTTCTTGTTATGTTCTAATTCGGGCATGACCGACCGACCCGCGAGCTGGCGCATGCCGACCCCGAAACAGATGGAAAAATTGGCCGCTGAAGCCGACCGCAGACGAGCGCCGCCCGCTGCGGGTCCAGATGCCCCCCTCCCGGCCGAATATTGGGAATCGGTCCTGAAAGACGCACGCGCCGGCACGACCGGGGCTCAGATGCGGCAGCGACGTCTTTCCGAGATTCAGCGTCACGTGCTGCGCGTCTCCTGCCGCCGCTGCGAGCGGACCGTGGAAATCCAGACCGCTGATGCCGTTCGACTGTATGGCGCCAACGCGCTCTGGAAGGACGTCGCGCAGCGGCTGCTCGACAATACCTGCCGGCAGCGCACCGGCAGGCATGAAGAAGACGGGTGCTGGCCAGCGTTCGAGACGCCGTAGCCGCTCTGGATTTGCCGATCCGATCTCTTTGCGCCTGGATGTCTGGATGGCCCCGAAGTATCACCCTACGCCCTTGTCGGGCGGCGATCGCAAGGCTCTGGCGAAAGAGCTCGGCAAGGCACGCGCGATGGCCAGCATGCTGGCGACCCAATCGGCGGAGATGCGGGCCAAAGGCGGGGCGATGATCCAGCAAGCCGACAGGCTGCTTTGCGAAAGCTGGAACGAGCGGATGTGGAGTGACGGCGAACCGATCGATCCGTCGCCGACCATCGATCAGGCCGTAAATGGAGGCTTCCCCTGGCTGGAGATCAGGTGCGCGCGCTGCAAGACGCCGAGCGATGTCGACCTGGCCGCGATGAAGCACCCGCCGACCACCTTCGTGCACGATCTCGCCAGCCGGCTGCGCTGTCGCAAATGTGCCAAGGCCGGCCGGCGTCCATCCGCGACTCTGCTACAGTTGACCTGGCAGCCGCGCCACCCTCGAGCCGAATCCTGACCGATGTGCAATCTTTATTCGATCACGACCAATCAAGCCGCGATCAACGCGCTGTTCCGCGTTGTCAACCGATACGTTGGAAATCTGGCGCCGATGCCGGGGGATTTTCCCGACTACAAGGCACCGATCGTGCGCAACGGAGTGGAGGGCCGCGAGCTCGCTACGGCGCGATGGGGAATGCCGTCGTCATCAAAGGCGCTGATGGACGCCACGAAGAAGCGAGCCGAGAAGCTGCAGGCCAAGGGCAAGGCAGTGGATTTCAAGGAATTGCTGCGAATGGAGCCGGACGGCGGCACGACCAACATCCGCAATGTGAAGAGCAAGCACTGGACGCGATGGCTGGGGACTGAAAATCGCTGCGTGGTGCCGTTCAACTCGTTCAGCGAGTTCAACAAGGCCGAGGGCGGTGATATCTGGTTCGCGCTCGATGAGACACGTCCCCTCGCCTGCTTCGCCGGTATCTGGACCAACTGGACGTCCGTCCGGAAGGTCAAGGAAGGCGAGACGACCAACGACCTCTACGCGTTCCTCACGACGGAGCCCAACGCCGAGGTCGGCGCCATCCACCCCAAGGCGATGCCGGTGATCCTGACAACGCCAGATGAAGTCGAGACCTGGATGACGGCCCCTGCGGACGAAGTACTGAAATTGCAAAGGCCGCTTCCGGACGGAAGCCTCCGGGTCGTCGCTCGCGGCGTCAAGGAAGACCCAATAGGGCCGACGACGTGACGGACGAGACCGACTACCAAACGGGGCCAGCACCGCATCAGCGCAAGATCATTCTGTCGATATAGACATCTTCTACGCATCAGTGGAGCAGCGGGACAATCCGGACTTGCGTGGCAAGCCAGTCGCTGTGGGCGGGATCGAAAGAGCGCGGTGTCGTAGCTGCAGCGAGCTATGAGGCGCGAAAGTTTGGAGTTAGGTCGGCATTGCCGTCAGTGACAGCCAAACGGCAATGCAAAGAGCTAATTTTCGTAAAGCCGCCGCGCTTCGAAGTCTACAAGGAGGTCTCTCGACACGTCCGGACAATCTTCGCGGAGCATTCTGACGTCATTGAGCCCCTGTCGTTAGATGAGGCCTACCTAGATGTCACCGAGAACATCCAAGGCCTCCCAATCGCGACAGAGATCGCGACCTTGATTAGAGTCAAGATCCTGAGCGAGACAGGCCTGACCGCGTCTGCCGGCATCTCTTACAATAAGTTCCTGGCAAAACTTGCGTCCGACCAACGGAAGCCCAACGGACAGTTCGTGATCACGCCAAAGATGAGGCCGAGCTTCGTTCAGGATCTCCCAGTCGGCAAATTCCATTGAATCGGACCGGCGACCAGTGCGAAGATGCATGGCCTTGGCATCTTCACCGGCATGAATATGCGCAATCAGTCGCTCGAGTTCATGAACGCCAATTTTGGGAAAGCTGGGGCGTATTATTACTGGATCTCGCGGGGGATTGACGAGCGTCCTGTCCGTGCCAACCGAATCCGAAGGTCCGTCGGCGCCGAAAGCACGTTTCGCGGGACTTGGCAGACCACGAAGCGCTGACCATCGAACTGCGCCCACTGGTCGACAAGGTCCGGCAACACTGCGAGGCGACGGGCGCGCGAGGCCAAACGGCGATCCTTTTCAGATTTCGAGCTGATCACTCGCAGCACGTCCGTACGCATGAACGACACCGCGGACGATCTCTCTAGCCTGGCTCTTGAACTATTAGCGCAACTTATGCCGCCAAAGAGGCCGATCCGGTTAATCGGTATCTCTGTTTCGGGGGTTTGTTGGGTCAGGGCTCGATGATGATCAATTGCCACTCATGCTGGCTTGATTTGGCGGGTCCAACCGCATCTCGTTGCTGCTTGCAATAGGTGCCATCCACTCCCCCAATTTACACAGAGCATGCTTGGGAAAACGCGCAAAATATCGCTTTGCAGTCGATAACTCTGACCCAAAGCATATACTGCGCTATCATATACGAATCACCGCATTTGTACTGTTTCAAGGATGGATTACGGCGCTATGGCGCGAGCTACCATGCAAGGCAAAGCGACGCTCGACGCACGATTCAAGTTTGCTGATACCGCGTTTTCGAGCGGCACCGAAGGTTGGAATTCTCAACTTCGTTTTGCCACCGGCATCGCCGACGGCGAGGACTATCTTCTTCGTCTGTTCAAGAAGACCGGAACCCCGCTGGACGAGGACCTGAAGCGGCTCATCACGCACGGCCTCAGGCGTGTCCGGCGTGTTCTGTCGTCACGCCGTGCGCGCCAGTTATTGGTCGAGGTTCTTGAGATCGTCGAGGACCAGGAAGAGATCGGTATCTTAATGGTTGATCCTGGCAGTCCGATCTGCGGGTCATTGCACAGGGTTCGAGCGCGAGAAGGCCGGCTGCTTACGACGACCGGCCGCAAGATGTTTTGGCGCAATATCTTGCGCGTAGCTGAAGGACTTGCACTTTGTCATGATGCGGGCATCGTGCACGGCGCTGTCAGCGAACATACGATCTTTTCGCATAGCGATGAAAAAGAGGATTTCCGACTCGGCGGCTACGAAGCGTGCGTACACATTGCCGACGGCGATGTGGGCGGCGCGGGACATCTGCTGCGGCCCTCCGGCACCGTCTCGTTTCGCCGGGACTGGAGTGATCTTGGGCAGGCAGCGTCGCGGATCCTCGGCCTGACCGAGGACGGCGGCGGTCCTTCCCTGCTGTCGATCGAGCGACGCATGCTTAATCGTCTTGCCGATCCGCCACGCTACCAGCTTTTCGACGGAAGTATCGTGCTAAACGAGATCGCCGAGGTCGTGGCCGATCTTGACCGGTCGGGGTCAAGCGGCGAAGGCGAGCTAATTCTCTACCCTTCCACCCAGGTTACCCAAAGCGACCTTGCATCGCTTACATCGGGCACCATCCCGGCTGACGATAGGGATGCGGTCCTCCGTTTTGTCGAAGAGGATCTCAGCGGACCAACGGTACGCACTGTTGTCGTAGATGAGGCCTTCGTGCGTATCGTCACCGACCTTGCCGCGTATGGCGTGAAAGTCATCGATGACTATGTCGGCATGATCGAGAACGCCAACAAGAGGCGGCCTGACGACTACATCTATGATGCCGTCGAGGTTCGCCACCGGATTCATCTTGCGCGAACTCGGAGAAGCGCCGAAGAGCGAGTACGCAGGCTTGGCCCTGGCGCCAAACCGTGGATTGACGCGAGTGTCACAACAGGAGTGAGCCGATCAGTCGAAGAGATTCCCACTTGGTACGCCCTCATTCTTCTCGAAGCCTTTACTTGGCTGCGGGAGCAATTCCGAATCTATCCCGTCGAAGTGCTTCACCCGCCGTCCGGCGGGGATTCAGATTTGGCCTGGATCGCCTCCCGCGAAGATCCCGACCGGGACATGCGACGCAAGCTGATGGGACTGCGCCCGGCATACGACGCCTTGGCGCGCGAATTGAAGTACGACGACGGCAAACCAAATTGGACTCTTTCACGCAGCGACGCGCTCGCCGGCGATCGGGAGCGATTTCCGGAACTCAGTTATGAGGGAACGGGCGGTGTCGTCGACGGCCGCCTACCGTTCACGTTCGCGACAAGCGAAGCTGTTGTACCGGGGCAGCTTCTTTTTCTTCGTCCTCGAAGAGATGGTGGATTTGAACGCGCAATTCGCCGCCGCCTTCAAAATATTGTGGCGGCCCGGACGAATATTGAACTCTTGAGAGCGATTGACGATCCGGCGCAGGTCGCGCTGGACGAAGTATTACGTGATATTGCGACCCCGAATGCGGTGCCGCCGGACGAGATGGACGGTTCGAAAAAGGTGGCATGGGACGCAATCGTATCAGGCAAGTCCATCAATGTCGTTGTTGGCCCTCCTGGCGTCGGCAAGACGTTCCTAATTTCGAATCTTGTCAAAAGCATTCTGGACAAAACACCGGACGCAAGGCTTCTAGTGTCGGCGCAAAACCACGAGACCTTGATTCAAATGGAGGACGAACTCAAGGCGACACTGGCGAGCGGCACGAAGATCGTCGTTCGTGTCGAGCGGACACGATCGACCGATGAAGTCAGCTCCTTGCGTGCGAGCTCCGTTGATCTTCTTAGGTCCGTTTCGACGGTCGACCACGCCGCTGAAAGCATGATGGTCAACCAACGCTATCAAATCAAGCAGGCGCTCCGGCCCGTTGATGCGTCGGAAGCGACGGTTGCGGAACGCGTATTTCGCGATACCGACAATCTGCTGCTGCGCTCTTCCGATGTCACGCTTGCCACGACATCGTCGCACATCATCGAGGAGATGATTGCCGATGGCGATCAATTCGACTGGGTCATCGTCGAAGAAGCGGCCCGCGCCAACGGTGCGGAACTGATCGGCGCGCTATTGCTGGGCAACAGAAGAATCATGGTTGGCGATCACAACCAACTCTCTCCATTCGATGCCGCCCAGCGGCAACAATTCTACGATCCCGAGCGCGCAGTTGATCTGCTGCGGGACGCGAAGGAGCGGCTTGAAACCATCTCCGATCTACCGCCGGAAGTTACTGAGGCGCTTGATACAGTTAAGTCGAGCGAACATCTGATGAGGGAGGCTCTCGCAACAGCGGCGCGTCTTGAAGAACCGTTTCGATCAATAGCTGAGCGCGAAATTGAGCGCGAAAAGGACACGGGGCGTCCGAGCACGATCGTCAACACGCTGCTGGAACAGAGCCGCATGCACCCCGCCATCGGCGATCTCGTCTCGAATACTTTTTATGACAGAAAGCTCGCTCCCTCCGACCGCGTCAAGCGTCGCACGCTAACGGTCACGTCCACGGTCGCGTACCTCACCTCTCCAATCGTTCTTCTCGATTTTCCGCCCCTCAGCATGTCAAAACGGCGACATTTCGAACACAAAGTGGAGCGATCATTCCGCAACGAGCTTGAGGCGCAGGCCTTGATAGCGGCCTTGAAAGGGTTGCGGCCGATAGTTGGCGCGGACGGCCGCCGACCGACCCTCGTGATCATCTCGCCCTACGCGGCGCAGGTGAGATGGTTCAAGCGCTTACTGCGCGGCCAAGTCAGGAAAGACAAGACCTTGTTCGGCTTCGCGAGCCCGCGCAGTAATGGTGAGTTCGTCTTTACCAGCGATAGCTTCCAAGGTGGCGAAGCCGATGTCGTGGCCGCCAGCCTTACGCGCAACAATGTCATGGTGGGATCGCGCGCGCTCGGATTCGTCAAAAGCCCACAGCGCATGAATGTGCTGCTCAGCCGCGCCAAGCAAAAGCTGATTCTTGCCACAAGCCAGCGCTTCATTCGCGAAGTGGTCGAAGGAATCGATCCGGATGCAAAAAAGGACGATCTTGAATTCCTACGAAAGATGCTGAAGGAGCTCGCGACCCTCGCCGGGACCGATTACGAGCTCGTCAGGAAGGATGCTCCTAGCATTAAGGTGAAAGGCGCATCCATCGTCGCGATCGACGAGAACGGGAGGCTTCCGGCGTGAAAATCTACCTTCCCGCTTGGCACTATCGCGCGCGCGCCATCGTTCAACGCACATGGGGATGGAGTCCAATCGAAGAAATGATCCTGCTCGCGCTCGATCGCACCCCAGAAACGATCGAAGAGGTGGCAACGTCGCTCGGGATTCCAAGCCAGGTCGCGGGCTCGACCATCGCGCGGTTGATGCAGTTCGGCCTGGTCGAGCTTCGCCTGGCTCCTGTCCCTCAATTGGCGACAAGCGGCGTCGGTCAAGACTTCATCCGGTTGGGTGGCGCCTTGCCGGAGCGAACTGAAGATCGGGAGATTCACATCAGTCTAGTGCTGGAGAAGGTCGGACACTCGGTCTTTCGCAACCGCGACGTCGAGACCGCTCCACTCTATCGGATGACCCATACAGATCACAAGGTCAACTTTCCTCCGGGCCCAGATGAGACCGATGACACAATGGCGGTCCGCGTAACGCAGCTCGTCGCCGGCATGCTCCGTCCCGGCGAATGGCTGCGCGGCGTTCAAACGATCAACTCCGTTCTCGAAAGAAAATATCTCGCGATCGAACTGAACGACGTCAAGAACGGATTGCTCCCTGAGGGGGCCAGCCAGGACTTGATCGGCGCTCTTCAAGCAACAATCAGGACTGGTATTCTGCCGGAAGCTAGCGATCCGCAGCCAAGCCGGTCAGTGACCGTCGATACGATGATTGGCACCGATCAATTGATCGTCGGCGGCGAACAGCATCTCGAATGCTTCGAACGCATCGTGGGTCAGGCCGAGGAAGACGTTTTCGTACTTTCGACTTTTGTGACGCCTCACGGCGAAAAATACACGGAGCAACATGAACGCATTCGAAAAGCTCTTGAACAGGCTGCGCAGCGTGGCGTGCGCTGCCACTTGTTCTACGGTACTGCGCTAGACACCGACAGAAAGAACGCGATCGCGATGCAGGAGCTCAATATGCGGCTCTCGTCGGTCCGTCGCGCGCGTGGCTTTGTGTTCACGCAGCGCGATTCTGTTCGAAGCCATGTGAAATGCCTTGCCGCGGATGACGGCCACGGCGGCGCTGTCGTCGTGCTCGGCTCCTCCAATTGGCTGTCGTCGCCCTTTTCTGCCTTGGAGGTGTCTGTCGAGCTGACAGAGAACCGCGCGGCCGCGGCGGGCCTGGATCTTTTGCGTTCTATCGTGTCACCTCTTTCAAGCGCCAGCCGTTCGATTGAGACGCTCCAATTCATAGCATCGGATTTAAGGCGCTCGCGGAGCGCCTTAACATCTAGCGCCGATGCTGGAGGGAGTATTCCAGTTCGGATGAGCATTCTCCAGGCTGACGATCATGAGCGATTGATTCGGAGGGTTGCTCACGAAGCCGAAGAGCGATTTGTCTGCTGTACCAACAAGGTCGGAGCTCCCATGGTGCCGGCGATCTTTAACCCCGCCGAAATCGCAGGACGCCGACTCGACGACGTCCGTGTTTACTACTCGCGCCAGACCGGGCCGATCAAACGGCGGCACGTCAAGGCCCACCGCGAACGGCTACATGGTGTAGTCGATCTGATCGCCGTGGAGGATCCGCAAGTCCATGCAAAGTTTCTTTTGTGGGACAGAGATCACGTCGTGGTGAGCACGATGAATTGGGGCTCTCAGTCGGGTTCACCGGATAATCCTCTCGACGAGATCGGCCTCCATTTGGAAGGGCCTGGCATAGCCGAGTTCCTCCTAATGAAGTTCGAGAGTCAACTCGACGATTAGTATCTGACACGTATTTTGGGCTGCGTCCAAATTGTCAACGCGCTGCGCGCCAATTGCGCTGAAATTGCTGAGTTCTTTGTTCAAGGTGGAAAGAGAACCTTTCGCCATCTATCATCAGGCGCAGCCAAAACGCCTGATAAATACAAAGCAGACCGAGCTCGCCGATTTTCCTACAGACTACGACGAAGATCGGTATGACCCCCAAAAATCTGCCGTCGTGAAAGCCACGCCGTCATAACGCAACCCGTTTGCAGTGCTTAGCCGGGTGGGCAGCCCCGATCGGGAGCGTCCAAAAGACCGCCTCACGAATTTTACCGTGGCGTTCTAGTCGTGACCCACCGAATGACGCCATCCGTCATGTAAACCACGGCGCCCCGAGGTGCTCCTGTGGCACGAAGATAGTCGCTCAGCTGAGCGGCATGATCGCGCCTATCCTGCTCGCTGGGCGCGACATCGCTCTTCCAATCCAGGACAACGGCAGGCTGACCATCTTGAACAGCGATGGCATCTATCCGCCCAGCCAGCGCAGTCGCCGCGGGTGAAGCCGAGAGCATCGCATAAATTGGCCACTCCGGAGCGAGGCTTGGCCTGAGTGCGGCGATTTCGGGCAGTGCAAGGGTGCGCGCGACGGTCACCGCTATTTCCTCTGGGTCCGGAAGCTTCGCTCCGTTGTCAGCATCAATTATAAGCTGCGTCATCAGCACTCGCGCACGTGCAGCGACGACCGGCATCTCCTCGGCCAGTTCGCCGGTAAGCATCTCCTCCATCAGCTTGTGGAGAATAAGGCCCCGCACGCGGCCGGCGCCGACCGGCAATTCGGTTTCTGGGGCTTCGCCAGGCTCCATCGCGATCGCCTCACCTCTTGGCGCTCGATCAGGATCGTGATCGCTTGGCCGCAGCCACTGGAGCGGCATCGCCGCGGCGGCGATCGCGGCACGCTCTGCCCCGAACAGCTCCGGCGTCTGCGTATTCGGAGGCGCGACGTCGGTCACGCGGGCGACCGGCGTCAAGTGCGACAGGACAAGCTGCGGCAAGTCCCGATGCGCAAGATCAACGATCCGTGCCCAGGACCGCTGCTCAGCCTGAGGCAATTCCGGAACGATCAGAAGTTCGCGGGCGCGCGTGCAGGCGACATACCAGAGGCGCTCCCGCTCGCGGGCCAAGCTATCGTCTTCAGACTCGAGTGCGCGAAGCAGTTCCGGCGGAACCACGTCGCCAATCAGCCAATGCAGTGTTTCGTCGTCGGCGCGGTAGACGAATGCCTCGCGCGAGCGCAGCAAGGTGCCGGTGTTGATCGGAATTACCACCGGCCATTCGAGACCCTTAGCGCTGTGGATCGTGATGATTTCGATCGCATCGCCTTCCGCATCAACTCGTCCCTCATTGTGGGGCACGCCGTCGCGCCATTCCCGGGCGAGATCCCGAACGAACTTCCTGAGGCCTCGCACACCGTAAGGCCGCGCACGTTCCAGGAACGCTTCGAGATTGGCGGCCGCGCGCGCACTACGATCACCCTCGCGCGCGGCGAGGGTTGCACGGACCGCGAGGCGTTCGATCGCTTCGGCCAAGAGCAGCGCAGGCGTGGTCGCCCGCACGCGTTTTCTGAGGTCTTGTAGGATCGCGAGCGTGCGACGTGCCAGAGGATGGGCGACATGATCGACATCGGTCAGCACCGAGAAGCGCTGGGGCGCTTCGGCGCGATCGAGATGCGGCGGAAGACCCACGGTGATGTCGAGTAGCTCCTCCTCAGTAAGCCCGACCAGTGGGCCACGCAGCAGCGCGCCGAAGGCCAATGTGTCGCCAGCGTCGGCGAGTACGCGAGCTAGCGCGAGCAGGTCCTGCACTTCTTGCCGGCGGAACAAACTCTTGCCGGCCTGCGAGGCGATCGGCAGCCCGCGCTGCTCGAGCGCGCGCTCATAACGCCAAAGCTCGGCGCCAGTTGGCGCAAGCAGGGCGATGCCGCCGGCAGTGAGCGGTACGATTGCGCCGTCCTCGTCGCGGATAGGGAGATTGCCGATAAGGCGGGTGCAGAGATCGGCAACGGCTTCGGCCTCCGCGTCGCGGATTTGAGCGGGCCGAGAATCAGGCGGCACATCCACTGTGATTCGCGCCGCGCAGGGCAGATCATGATCGGGGTCGCCGAGCGTCGACGTGAGCGGCACGTAACCGGGCTGGCCTTCTCCCGACAACGGGCGCGCGAAGCAGCGGTTGATGTGCCTAAGGATGTCGGGACGCGAACGAAAATTGGCGGTGACCTGAACGATATTTTCCGGCAATTGCCGCTCAACAGCGGCGCGCGCCTGCGAGTATGAGCCGATATCGGCGCCTCGGAAGCGATAGATTGCCTGCTTCGGGTCACCGACCATGAATAAAGCCCCGGCACGCAGCACGCTGTCCTGCCAGCGTCCGGCGCGATCCTTCCCCGCGATCCCGAAGAGGATCTCTGTCTGAACAGGGTCGGTGTCCTGAAATTCGTCGACGAAGATGTGGCGATAGCGTTCTCCAAGCGCGCGGCGCACGTCGTCATGCTGGCGCACCAGCGCACGCGCCTTCTCGAGCAAGTCGTCGAAGTCCAAGACTGCAGCGGCCCGTTTGAAGGCGGCGTAGTCATCGAGTACTTCGTCGAGCTCGGCCGCAAGCTGGGCGACAAGCGCGGTCGCGAACCGACCAAGAACGGTCCGGTAGCAGCGATTGACCCGCTCAAAGCATGCGGTCGCCTCTTCATTGAGGAGCGCGCCTCGCTCTTTGCCCGCGACACGCTCCCAAGCTGATTTCCGTCTCGGCGTGAGAAGATCGAAACTGTGTCGGCGCATGCACGCGAGCTGTGGCGGATGGGCGAGACGCCAGAGCGTGGCAAAATCCGGTGGAGGGTCGAAACTACCGGCGTAGAAGTTGGCGAGCGTCTCAAGCTCTCCGACCAATTCTAGGGTCTTGGGCTCGACCGGCTGCGACGAAATCCAGCGTCGGAAGTCCGCGACGGCGTCGACCAGGTCGATGTCGGGCCGACCGCCGAGCTCGGCGGGCAGAGCGCGTGCGCCGCGATATCTGAGACGGAAGCGTGCGAGTTCCTGAAGAGTATCGACGATGCGACGCGGATCATCGCGCGAGAGTGTCGCGATGGCATCGCCTGGCCGCTCGGGCGCATTCAATCGCCGTTTCAGCCACTGCTCGAAGACGGAATCGAAGGCCGCCGCCGCCTGAACGGCGTCAAGAATGCGCGCGCCCGGATCAATGTCGGCCTCAACCGCATAGCTGGAGATGATCGTCTGGCAAAATGCGTGAATGGTGGCGGTTGTCAGTTCGTCGAGCTTCGCCGCTGCACCGGAAAGTGCGCGTCGTTGGTCCACGTTTAGTCCGTTGGGCAGAGCAAGCCGCAAAGGTTGAGGCACACGTCCCGCAAGCAGCTCCTCGACATAGCGTTGCACGCGCGTCGCCAGCCCGCTCGCGGCAAGCTCTGTGAAAGTGATCGCGGCGATCGCGCCGGGCTCGGTGCCACGCGCGAGCAGCATGGTCAGGCGTCCGGCCATTAGCGCCGTTTTGCCGGTGCCGGCGGCGGCCTCGACGAGCAACGTGGCGTCGAGATCAGTCAGGATGCGAAGCCGTGCGGGATCGTCGGCGAGTGTCATCGGCAGCCCCACACTCGTGCAAACCCTCCGAAAGCGCGCATGAACGCGCCGTTCTTGAGCTGAAGATAGGCTGCTGGCGACGACGGCAGGGCTATGCGGAAGTCATTGTGCTCTTCCTGAGCGTCGGGGCCAGGCAGGGCATGGCCACCGCGCAGGAGGGTGATGGCCGCCGTGACATGCCCGCCGAGTTCGGCGATCGCCTGGTCGACGTCCGGTAGGCGATAGGGCCTCGGCTCTTTGTTGCCGAGAAAGACGAGGCGCGCGATCACGCGCGGATTGTCGGGGAGCAACTGACTGGCCGCGACCGAATAGATGACGCGCTGAAGCTCCGCACCGCGGCCAAGCACGATCTCCTCCGCTCGGCGCGGTTCTACGCCGGTCTTATAGTCCGACACGCGCACGCCGCGACGGTCGCCGGTGAGATCGAGCCGATCGATATTGCCTCGGATGCGCACCTGGGTACCGGGAATCGTAACAAGGGAATCGGGGCGCCAGGGTAGATCGTGTGCCATCGCACCATCGCCAGCTTGACTGAAAGCAAGCTCCGTCCAGCTTCGCGTACCGGGTTGGAACGTCTCGTCAAGCGTCAGTGCCTTGAGGGCGAGCTGAGCTGCGGCAGCGAGCGTGTGTTTCCAGAGCAACGCGGGCGGCGCCGATCGCTTGAGTGGCCAATGCGTGCGGACCGTCTCCGTCGAGGTCGCGAGCGCAGCTTCGATTTCCTCCCGGGACGCACGCGCATAGCCCGGCACAGGTTCGAGCGCATCAACCGTGCGCTTCAGCAACTCATGGACCAGCTCACCATAAGAGCGTGCGTCCAGCGTGAGGGGCTGATCGTCTTCTGGGACCGCGCGCCAGCCCAGCGCGTAGCGCCAGACGAAGGCGAGCGGATCGCGCAACATCAGCCGCAAGGAGGTGGCGGACTGGACATCACCGATTGCGCGGACGATTTGGGGATGGTCTGCGCGAACCTGGCCATCGTGGGCGGTGACGATCGGGCGCCGCCAGTTGCGCCAGCAGAGATTGGCTGCGGTGAGCGCCGGCGATGTCGCCGCTTCGTCCGGCCGTGCAAGAAGACGATCGGCCTCGCTGAATGCATGCTGCGGAATGCGCGCCCGCTTCAGGATCTGCAAAGATGCGCTCTGCGGGATCAGCGGGCTGGCGGACAACTGCCCACCTTGAGCGTTACGCCGGCTTCGCGAGAGAACGCAGCCGCGCGCCGCCTGACTGGTGATGACGGCAAAGGCGCGTCGATCTTGCTCGGCGACGGGATCAGGGTCAAGCACAGAGCGCGGCAGGATGTGGGCCGGTATCAGTGGGTCCTCGGCCGTGCGGCGCGGCCAAGAGCGCGATGTCATGCCGAGCAGGCGCACCCAGGGACGCGGCGCACCTGCAAGGTGGCTCGCCGGGCACCAGACAGCGCTCGCGCCTGGATCGCGTCCATCGGGCAGCCGCAAGTCCTCTAGTGAGAATTCGAGCCCTTCGGCCGGCGCGCGTCGAAGCGCCTCGGTCCAGAGCGCACGGGCCGCTGTGCCCAATAGCATCGCGCCGGCCTGCGCAGCCGCCTCGGGGCCACTCGCAAGCAGCCGCAGAATGGGCATCACGACCGGTCTTGGATCGCCTGCGTCGGCGCGGCGGCCGGTCGCCTCGTCAAGCGCGCGCTGCCACTGATCAATCTCGAACAGCGCCGCACCAGGCTGGAGGCCGAGCGACCAGTCCGCAGGCAAGTCGGCCAAGGCACGGCTTCGACCCGCGGCATGGCCGAACAGTCGCCGGAGGCGATCCTGGCCAAGCCCGTTGAGCAGGACGTCGGCAAGTGCGGCGCACGCTTGTCCCTCGCGCGATGCGAGGACCGGCACGCCGTGCGAGAAATGGAGTGGGAGATCCGCGTCCGCGACGAGAACCAGGAAGTGCTCGTCCCAGTCCTCGGTGGCCGTGGCACAGATCGCGATCTCATCGGGTCGCGCGCGGCCAGAGGCAATGAGTTCACGCATCCAACGTAGCGCTTCGACTGCTTCGGCGCGCGGGTTCGCGCAGGAAACTAAGGATATGTCCGCAGCCATCTCGCGGTCGCTGGTAATTAACTGGCCCGGAAACCAGTTCGCATCGGAGGTTCCAGGATTGCGCCAAGCGAGTGGGACCGTCTTCGCGAGCGTCGCAAGAAGCGGACGCCAGACCGATGCAATCTCACTGAGCTGATCGATATCGATTGACCCGAGCGCTGCAGCCGCATGGGCCGCGTGCGCAATTGCGGCATCGCGCAAGTCGCGCGGTGTCAGAACCCCTGCTGGGAGGTTGGCGCGAACGCGGCGCTCGACCTCCGCAAGCTCGGCAAGCCGAGCATTGTGGCTAGCGAGCCCCTCAAGATCGAGGTCGGCTTGCCAAACCTTTGCGAGCGTGCGGGCGATTGACCGTGTCGTGCCCGGAAGCTGACGGATACCTTCGAGCTCCGTCAAGCCGCCGGCGGCGAGTGCAGCGCGAATGGCTGGGTCGAGGTCCTGGGATCGCGCCGGTCGGTTAAAGCCTCCGGCGAGACGTGCAGCAAGCAGTGGAAGTGTGAAAATCTGCAGCCCAGAATCCGCTCGCTGTGCGGCAGCGATCCGCGCTGTACGGAATGCAAGCGGCCCTTCGACAACTATCGATCGTCGACTCATTTCCCCTCAGCCGCGACGCTATCATCGCCATGTTCGAAAGTTGCCGGCGTAATGCGAACCTGAGCCGCTCGCCCCTCCTCATGGAACCACAAATCTCTAATTCTCGCGTCATCGCTTGCAGGCAAAGGATTTGCGTCGCGCACGCGAAAGGTCGTGGGAAGGTTCACGGAGGTGCCGAAGACCAGCGCATGCTGCTTCGGAAGCGACGGGAGCCGCTTCAGGACCGCCTCGGAGATGAACGGGGTCATCTGCCGTATATGAGCAAGGTCGTCGGGATTCTGGATTCGATGGATGACGAAATTCGAGCACTGCGAAAGAATGGTCTTCGAGAGTTCACTGGGCCTCTGCGAAGCGGCGAGAATGAACAGCCCGTACTTTCGCCCTTCCTTGGCAATCCGCTCGTAAACTCTGCTGGCGTCTATGGCATAGCGGGATGGCTTCTCCGCGATGTATCGATGCGCTTCCTCAAGAAGCAGATGGATCGGAAACCGATTGCGTGGATCTGCTTGTCGGAGCAGCCGAAAGGCCATTCTAGCGAGCACTGACGCTACGAGCTCGACAACCTCATCCTCCACCGCATTCATGTCGATGATGACGATCTGGTTGCGTTTGACCCAACCCGCTCCGTCGCGTGCCAAACCGAGGAGCTGCTCAAGGAAGTTTTCGAGCGACGGCCCAGCTTGGCTTCCTTGAAGGTCGTAGCGCAGGAACGCATATTCAGGTCGCTCCTCGAGCGACTTAAAACGCGTCAGCATCTGCGAGCAGTAATCTCGGATCTGACGGTTACCGTGAGCCTCCTCGTATAGGATCGCCAGATCGAGCGCCTCTCCCAACGCGGAAAACTCAAAGGGAAGGTTGGCATATGCCGGGAATTTCAAACCTTCGATGATAAATCCGCCGCCATTGGCGTTTCCCAACAAATAGGTTGTTAAACCGGCAGGGTTGGCCATCTGGCCGAAGCCGATTTTGATGAATGGCGCGATCTTTTGATTGTTGATCTCCGGCGTGTTGAATCTTTGCAGCAGACCGACCATGCGATCGTGTTTTGACGGACTGCCTGTGTCGTCACGAAGAATTTGGCTCAGGCAGGTTGCCAGAATGTGGTTCTTGATCCCCTTCAGCTCCGCCGCGCTGCCCGCTGAGAACAATGTTGCCAGCCCGAGCGCCATGCGCAGTATCGGTAGTTGGGTGCGCTCGCTGGCCTGCAGAAGCAGCTCCCACTCTGACTGCTCCAGAAACCAATGGGGCAGACGAAAACGCTCCGTGCGTGCGGTGCCGTCCAGAATGACATGGTCCACGCCGATCTGCTTGCGCTTTGCGAGCGGCGACAGCGCCTTCGCATATTCTCCATTGACGTCGAATACGACGAACGTGGCACCGCGAGCATGGTGTTCTTCCGCCTTTTCGAACAAGGATTGGAGGACCGATGCGACCGTGCAGGACTTCCCGCTCCCTGTGTTTCCCAGGACGGCAGTGTGTCCGCCGAAGAAATCATCGATCCTGACCTTAACGTCGTAACCCTCGAATATGACGGACCGGCCGATCGTCAATGCGCGATAGCGGGTGGCATCAGGTGGCGTGGGTGGAACATTGTCGATCGGGGGTGTAGGCTCCGAAGGATGATCGGTTTCGAAGACTCGATCCAGTTCAGCGTCCAGCGCATACAGTGCGTCGCCGTAGAGTGACGGGAACACGGAGACGCCGAAGCGAAACCTTTCGCGCCGATCTTGAGGCAGCATCCCGACGGGAACGACATCGAGGTACTTCGCCGAAGAAGCCTTATCCAGCTCCCCTTCACTGCGACTAACATGACCAACGTCGCGCTCACGCAGGCCGACGACCTCGACAACCACGTACTCGGTTTGCACCGCGACCATCAGGAACGATCCGAGCCTGGCGACATAGTGAACGTCGTCGAATCCGACGACGGTGAAGTTGTCGGTGCCCGCATGCATCTCGATCACGAAACGGTCGGCCGCGACCGAGACCACCTTGCCGATTGCGCGCTTCCGATCGTCACGACTCATCGTCATCCTCCCCCTTCTGGGGAGCCGCGGCCTCCTTCTTCGGGGCCATCGCCTCGATCACCTTCCGAACGGCGTCATCAATGCGCTCGCTCGGGCGTTGCGGCATGAACTCTTCGATAATGGTGTCGAAGTAATGGGCTTTGCGTCCGGCGCTGCGTCCGGCACCCCCAATGATCCAAATTCGTGGATCATTTAGCGCGCGAAGCTTCGCAATCTCCCCGTCCAAATCTGGATCTACAAAGATCACGAGCCGGAACGTGGGAATCGTCAGGGCCTGATAGATGATATTGTTGATGTGCTCGTCGCCGAAGGCATACCCCATCGTAAATAGCACGCTCTGTTCGCGAACAATGCGTGACTGGAATTCCCGAAACAGATCGGCATAGGGAGACCCAAGGCTCGAATTCTGCTTGGCAGGCGTCGGATAGATCATCACCTTGCCCGGTTCTTTGGAGACGGCCGTTTCTCGGATCGGGAAAAGTCCGTGATCGTCCTCTGTCCAACTAATGGACCCATGAATCTTACACAGATAGACAAAGCCATCGACCGCAGACCACTTGCGGCTGGTGACATCGAGCTGTTCAGCGAGGGCGTACCGAAACGTCGCTGGATTGAACCGCCGTTCGACAACGCCGGAGAAGCCGTTCGTGTATGGCAGGCCGAGCCTATCCATTGCGGTCTCGTTGAAGAGATCGTAGTTCGTGGTGAACACCCAAGGACGCGGAAGAGATCGGTCGCGCAGCACAAGCTTGCGATAGAAGGATTCATAAAGGCCAACGACGGTATGGTCGCCATTCGCGAAGGCGCCGTTCGTGCATTTGGCCCAAAGAAATGTTTGAACCTTCTTGATGATCGATTCGACAGTCTTGAGTCTTGTGGCGGCATCACTCAGCGAACTGCGCACTAAGACGAAGCGCAGGCTGAAAAGAAGCTCCATCAGCCGCTCTAGGTTGCGCGCATACTCCGCGGCACCGAGGTCGATTCCAAACTGCTTCAACAGAGCATCACGTTCGTCGGCTGTCGGGAACGATTGATCCCCTTCCTTCGGTGCCGCCGTGAATTCCTTCGCGAGGGGCGCCATCGTTGGGATGCCGACCTCCTTGTCATTAGCCCACGACGAAGAACAGCCAGCTCCCAGGAGGAACGCCACATTTTTGGCATTCAGTGACTCAGCCAACGCCTTTCTGACAATATCCGCCCCATCAGGCCAATCATAATCAGCCTTCTCACCCTCGACGCCGCGAATAAACTTGAATGTGAGCTTCGATGGCTCCGTCTTGTCTGCATCCGCCACCGCATTCCCCCCAAATCTCTATTTCGCCGCCTCGTTTGCCCGGCGCGCGACATCTGCACTCCGCGCCATGAGGACCTCGAAGGTTTCAGCATCTTCCAACAGCAGACCGTCCTCGACCATGCGACCATAATCTTCTTCCAGCGCCTTCGCGGCATCACCGCCAGGCACGAGCTGCAAACCGCCATTCACGGCAGCCGCATAATCGATCGGACTTCGATCGGCCGCCCTCTCAACGAAGAACATGCCCTTGTGGCGCGCGACCGCGTTCGCCAGCTCCCTATCGGCGAAAGCCGCATCCGCCAGGCCGGCGTCATCCAGACGCGCTATGTCATGCCAGTGGCGTGCGAAGCGATCACCGCGCAGCCGCTGCTGGAGGCAGAAGACGTGGACAGCCGTCGCCTTCTCCCAGAAGGTCCGCTCGGCGTGCATCACGCGCGGCCGCGCTGTTGGGAACGTTACGCCTTCAACCAGGCCGGATGCATCGCATTTGATGTCGCGGAGGCTCGCCGGCTCGCCCGTTGATCGCGCCCCGAACTCCAGCATCACACTCGGTGCGACGTAGCCCGAGCCAGCGGTGGTCGCCTCGTAGTCGACAAACAGCTTCTCGCCTTCCACGCGGACGGCAGCCGCCAACGTCGCGGCAGCCAACGCGTCCGCGACGACCGGCTGCGCGGTGCCCGCCACCCAATCCGGCAAGCGCTTGCGCACCTCGCTCGACCAGCGCTTCTCCTCGCTACGTGTTTTCGGCAACGCCTCGCCGTTGCCGTCCACCAGGTCGGGCGCGATCGCCCGGATGTCGTAGGTCAGGTCGACGTCCTCGGAAAACCGCCGGATGACCCCATAGGCCTTCGACAGTGACGTGCCGCCCTTGAACACCAGATGCTCGCCGAGCGCCGACCCGTAGAGCGTGGCGAGCGCCCAAACCACCCACACATCCTTCTCGAGAAGGTGCGCCGGTCGTCCCGACTGATCGGCCGCGACGCTTAGCGCCTCGCGGCGGTCAGCGACCGGAAGGTGGAGAAAGGCGTCAGCCATGCGCCGCCTTTCCTACGCTGCGCGCGAGCCAGGTCGGAAGCTGCGGCGCTGCCGCGACCAGTTCGCTGAAAGTGGACGGCGAGAGCTTCCGCTTCAACGTTTTCAAGGCGGCTTCCGCTTTCTCCGGCCCAAGCCAGGCCAACGCCCGCACCGCCTCGCCAGCCGGCTTATGAGCCAGGGCGAGTTGCCAGCGCGGAGCATGACGAAGTTCGACAACCTGTTTGCCGAGATTCATCGTTCGGCTGCGGCCGGAGGTTAGATAGACCGACCGAACCGGCACCTGGGTCGTCAGGCCGAGAGTGTTGGCCGCCGCCGCCCCGCTCGGGACGATGACTTCGCCGCGCTGGTTGGCGAGCGCCTCGACCGCTTGCTGGACGGAGGGGGCCCTCGTTCCGAACCGGCTCGTGATGGGACGGAGATAGACGCCGCGACCGGCCCGGATCAGTTGGCCCCGCTCAGTCAGACGCGACAAAGCCTGATCCACCGCGGCGCGATTACCGAGGTGAAGCAAGCTCTTAGCCGCCACGGGCGTACCTTCCGGCAACCCTTCGGCATGCGCGAGAATCTGTTCGGTTAACCGTTGCATGGCCGTTCTCCTGTCAGAAATATACGCGGTTTTCTGACAGTTTTCAAGCCAGCGGACTTGCTGGGGAGCCGTCTATTTCGGCTAGATCAAGGGCGAACCCCTGTCGAGTAGACCATCCAGGAAATCCTCCCGCGAGCTGATCGGCCCCGCGAGCGTCGCAAGGATCAACGCCTCGACGATCTGGCGGGCCAACGACCGCGCCATCACCCGCTCTTTCGTCGAGATGGCGGTCATGGCTCGGCCGTGCAGGAATGCGCTTCGCACGTTGAAGAGCTGCTCATACTGATCGGCGAAGCGTCGATCGCCCAGCAGGCCGGCCACCCGTCCCCGAATTCTATTCGTGGCGCGCATCCCTTTGTGGCGGTCAGGCGCGATGCGAAAATTCTTCTGATAGTCCGCGCGCAAGCCGAGCGCCGCCTCGATCGTCGTGATGTGCGCAAGGAATTCATCCACGCCCTCGGCCAGGAACGCGCGGACGAGGAAGTGAGGGATCGGCGTCTCAAACAAAACCGATTGCTTCGCCTGCTCGACGGTCGTCCATCGGCTCTGGTCCCACACCGTCAGCTCGGTCTTTGCATCCTCTTCTAGGTGCAGCTCGACCGGGCGCTCTTCCTCGTATGTCCCGCCATAGCCATCGTCGTAGACCCGGTCCTCCCAGCTCAACGTGTCGGGGGACGGCGGCGAACTGGGACGAACGAAGATGTCGCTGTCGATCGTGTAGACCCATGGCACACGGAAGCCCCGCCAATCGACTTCCTGCATGGTCGACCAGCTCTCCCAGGGGGCCAGCAGGAGGAAGAACAGCGCTTCTTCCAAGGCAGTCGGGAACCGCCCTTGATGCGGTTCGACCCGCCCCAGATCTAGGCTCAGGTCCATGAACAGGACCGGGACCGCGCGTTCCTCCGGCTCCTGCTCGAGCACCACGACCTCCTCAACGATCAGCCAGTGGAATTCGGCGAAGCGCTCGGCATCGAAGTCCTGACGCGGATAAAGCCGCCTCAGCCGGCGCGCATCGATCACGCCGCGCAGCTCGTCGGCGCTCAACCGGCACACCCTGGCCGGACCGAATGCGTGCGGCGGCAGGTCGGCGGCAAGATCGAGCGGCGCAAGGTGAATGCGCCTGGCCCGGGTAGCGCGCAGCGCCGCGTCCAATCCCTTCGCCGCTTCCTCCACAGGCATGGCAAGATGGGCCGTGTCCTTCTGCAGGTGACATGGAAGGCCCAACGCCCGCAATGCCGTCGAGAGCGCGAAGTTCGGCCCCTTCTTGCCGGCGTTTGGGTAGTCGTCGCGGCAGATCTCACGCAGCCGCATGAAGGCCGGGTGCGCAAGAATATTGTCGGGCCCGGGCGGTCGTATGCGCCACAGGTCCGTCATCGCCATCAGCATCGCCATTCTCGGACCCGTCTCGCTCATCAGGAGATCCGGAGCCGCCGCAAAAGCTTGCCGAGGACCGCCTCGTACTCCTCGGGCTTGGAGAAATCGGCGTAGAGCTTGCCTTTCAAGAACTCTGGCAGCTCACATTCCTCGTAGAGCAGCGGCAGCACGACCACCTCGCCGCTCGCGATCTCGCGGTTCATCGCCACGTCGAGCTCCTTCTTCACCCAAGGAGCGCCGATCGACTTTTTCGACAGGACGACGGCGATGTAGCGGCTGAGCTTCATCCCCTCTTCGATCTTGGCGATCAGCGAGTCCCCGATGTCGATTTCGGCCTCGTCCAGCCACACATGCTCTACGCCATGAGCGAGCAGATCCTTGCGAAGCTGGCGCACGAAGGGTTTGTCGACGCCAGTATGGCTCAGGAAGATGCCGTGATACTTCTCATGCGCCGGATCGGCCTTCTCCAACGCGAGGCTGTCGCGAACGAGCTGGTTCTGGGCTTCCTGCGACGTCGGCGGCGTCAGCAGCCAGCCCGTCGGGGTGCCGAGCATCAGCTGACCGCCGAGGCTGTAGCCCTCCGGCGTCGCGGCGATCGACCCATAGCCTTCGCCGGGATCGGATAGGCACAGCGTCCAGCCGCCGGTCCGCGACAGAACCTCGAAATAGCGCGCGAAGGGGCTGTCGAGATCGACCGGCCCCATCCTGCGCCCCTTCTTAATGAGAAGCTCCGAACGCTTTACGAAACTCGCCACTTTCGGCGCCACATATCCAAGATGGGTTTCGCGATAGCCGAAGAAGTTCACCCGCTTCGGCTCGGACAGGCACCAAACGACCGTCGCGCCACCCGCAATCGCGGCCTCCATCTCCTTGCGTCGGTCCTCGCCATCGAAGGCGGAGTCGAGGTCGTAGCGGTCATTCTGCCCCTTCAGCTTGCCCAGCTCGTAAAGTTCGTTCGAAAACTCTCCGGCCTTACCGAACAGAAAATGCGTGTAGCTCTCCGGATTGATGATGATCGTGTCGTATTCGTAGAGCGGATAGGCCGCCCGCTCTCGATCGACATCGGGCTGGCAGAGCCCGAGATTTTCGATCTCCACGCCATCGATCTTGTCGCCGGTGTAAGTCAGCCCGACAGTCAGCACCCGTTTCACGTGTCGTTCCTTTCCGCCGCCTGCTTGGCCGCCTCTCTAGCTTTCACTTCCAAAACCTCGCCGCGGCTGCCGACGAGCGCGATCTCGATGCCGGCCAAGGCGCACCGCGGCGCGAGCCGCTCGGCCAGGCGCAAGGTGCCGTCCGTCAGCGGAACCACGGCCACCTGACGCCCCTGCGATGGCGTGGCCATCAGCAGGCCTACGGTCTCGCAAAGACCCCGGTAGAGCCGCGACAACTGGCCTGGATGCCGCGCGTTGATAATGCCGCCCTTGCATTCGGCCGAGATGACGTGGTCGCCGATATTCGCGACGACATCACCGAGCCCGGACTTCGGGTTGACGGTGATCGTCTGGCCCGCCGGATTTCGATAGACTCCGCCATAGGCGGTGCTACCGACGCCGGAGACCTTGGTGAACGCTCGCCGCCCCAGCCAGCCCGCGAAATCGAACTGCTTTCCGTGCTCGCCGTCGGGATGGACACGGACGTCCCGTGCGCCCTGCGTGCGGAGCAAGTGCATCGCGTAGGCGACCATCACCGCGCCCTCATACAGATGATGTTCGTGGGCGCCGTCCGATTTTCCGGCGCGGTTCGGCGGCGGCTCGAGCGCCGTCACGAGATCCTCGAAATCCAATCCAGCCTCCCCGCGATATCTGCGGACGCGCAGCGCGCACCATTGACAGGAGCTTATAACCGGCCATATTTGCCCGGTAAAGGAAGGCCTGTCATGTTTACCTATAGCCCCGAAAAATTTGCGTCGCTCTACGCCTCCGAACTTGGCCAGCGCATCTGGGCCTTTCTCACGCGGCCCGAAAACGTCGCCCGCCTGGAGACCGCGTCCGAACTCGGCAAGCCCGCGGTCGAAGGCATCGAGGAGCAGCTCCTGGCGGAATTCCGCGAGGAGGTCTTGGCCGACCGCGTGAAGCAGATGGTCGGCCATATGGTGCGGCAGATCCTGGAGCAGCGAGATTGGGTGCTCGACCAGACCGATGTGAAAGTTCAGTCGGTGCCCTTCAGCAAGGCGGCACGCTATCGCCGGCCTGACTGGTTCACCTTTCACGCCTTCCGCAACAGCAGTGATCCGCGCGACGTCGTTATCACCGATCGCCGGCAAAATCCGACGCTGCCGAACGGCGCGCGCTGGACCTTCTACGCTACCTTCGCCAGCCCGCTAAAAGCGGCGGTGGCGTTCGGCGTCAACGACATCAAGCAGCTTCGTCAGCAGGTCCATTCGCACGGCTTCCACCGTGTTCGCATCGAGCGGATGCTGCGCCGGGCATGAGACGAGCAGATGATGACTGATCTATTCGATGTCGACGGCGCCAATCTCGATCGCGGGTTTGAAAACCTGAAAGCCGCCGAGCTTCCGATCGAGCAGCAGCTTCACGCCATGCTGCAAGAGATGTGGGGGCGTTACGAGCCTTATGCCGACCCCGACTTTCGGCAGGGTTTCGCACGCGATGTCGATGGCCGATTTTGGGAGATGTATCTGGGCTGCACGCTGCTCGAGGCGGGCCGCACCCTGCTTCCCGTCGTCGAGCGCCAGCGCGAAGGCGGTCAGCCGGACCTCTGCGTCCTGGAAGATGGCCGCCGAATCTGGATCGAGGCCATTACCCCAGATGAAGGCGCACCGGGTCCTGACCAGATCGTGCGTCCGGTCCCCCTCAACGAGGGCGGCGGCCTCTTCGCCGCACCGATCCGTCAGGCGCAGTTGCGCACGTCCGGGGCGTTCTGGACCAAGGCGCAGAGGATCGCGCGCTATCTCGAACAGGGTGTGATCGGCCCGGAAGACACGAGGATCATCGCGATCAGTGCGAGCCGCTTCGGCGTCTATGTCGCCGACCAGCCGTTGCCGCTGATCATGACCACGTTATTTCCGATCGGAGATGCCTACATCACCATCGATCGCGAGACCGGCAACGTCGTTGACGAAGGATTTCACCCGGCCCCCTTCATCGACCGCGAACGCAATCCGATCCCGCGCACGGCGTTTCTCGACGAGCGTTTCGCTGACATCTCAGGTGTGATCTGGTCGCGCGTTGGCCTCGGCAACCTCTCGCGTCGAAGCCGCCCGCTGACCTATGTCCACAACCCCTTGGCGCAGGTTCCGCTGGCGACAAGCTGGGGCGTCTGGGATCGCGAGTTCGTCATCACGCCGCGCGGCGACGAGTGGGAGGCCAACGACATTCTGGCGCAAGCCGCAGCGGAGGCATCATGACGATGCGCCCGAGTGCCCGCGTCTGGCGCCTTCCGTTCCGTGAGGTTGATCATGGCCGTCGGCGATGAGCAGCGACTGATCACGCCGATCAGCCAGCGGCAGTTTGAGCTCTATGCGCTGTCGCTCGAACGTGGGCCCAATTTTGATCCCGCGCAGATCTTCGGGAGCTATCAAGCCGGACACGGCAGCGCGAGCGGCTGCATCCTCCTCGATCCGGAGCGCGGGACCTTCACCGCCCTGGCCTTGCGCAGGCGTGTCGATCATCGCTGGGTCCGCGTCGATGAAGGCGGCCCCTATCCCACTCCCGAAGCCGCGCTGGATCAGCTCACCATCAGCATGCGCGCTGGCGAGCCGCCCGAGCCATTGCCGCCGGGCGCACGGCGACGGCCGCTTCTGCTGAAGACCGGATCGCGAGGCACATCGCCGGAGTTCGACCTGCTGACGAGCACGATCAGCCATTTCCCGGCGCTGATGGCGGTCGGCGAATGCTACCTCGCGCTTCCCAATCCGGATGCCAATTTCGTCCCCGATCTGCAGACCAGCAATTTCGCGTCCCGCCTCTTCGAACTCTATCTTCTTGCCTGCTTCCGCGAGCAAGGCCTGATCGTCCGGCAGAAGCATGTCTCACCGGACTTCCTGATCGAGAACGATGGCGCCGCCTGCTGGATCGAAGCCGTGACCGCGAATTCCGAGACGCCCCGCTCCGGCGGGATCGGGGACTGGGTGCATGCTCCGGTCGATCGAAATGAACGCTTAACCGGCGCGCCAGCTGAGCGCTTCGCCAAGACGCTGCGCGGCAAGCTTCAGCGCAACTATCATGAGCTGGATCATGTAAAGGGGATACCCTTCGCTCTGGCGATCGCTGACTTCTATGAATCCGGCTCGATGGTTTGGAGCCGCGAGGCTTTGCCGACCTATCTCTACGGCCTGCGGGCAGATGTCGAAGGCGAAGGCGCCGGGCGACGTGCGATCGGCACGCCGATCAACAATCTTACGGGCAGGCACGGCATTCCGGCCGGGCTATTCCGCGATCCCGACTTCGCTCACCTCTCTGCCGTCATCTTCAGCAACGCGGCGACGCTCGCCAAATTCAACCGCATGGGCTTTCTCGCTGGATGGCGGCCGCCGGGCCTCACGATGACCCGCCGCGGCATTCTCTTCGACCGAACGCCGGGCGCGCTGGAGCCCATTGATTTCGATCTGTCGGTCGACAGCGCCGAATACCAAGCGCTCTGGCCTTGGGGCGAAGCCTGGTGTCAGGAACTGGAGGTCTTTCACAACCCACAGGCGACGCACCCCATTCCCTTCGATCTCATACCCGGCGCGACCCATTGGTTCGAGCGCGGCGGCGACGTCGAGTGCAACACCATGTGGGCGAACTCGGTCATTTCATCGATCACTCATCTGCGCATGGCCGGCGCGCAAGGCGAAAGCGAGCGGCCATGATCTGCCCGCCATGCATGCGTCGCCGTCCTCGCCCATCAAAGGAGCATCGTTGAACATGGAAACGGAACCATCCGACCGGACCATCGTCCTCCATCTCCTGCGCGGGGCTGTACCCGAGCGCGCCGACGAGATCAGCGGCCTATGGAGCCAGTATGGTCATGGTGTGGAAGTCGCGCCGAGCACCAAGGGCGTGACGATGAAGGCCGATGACAAGCGCATCCAGTTCGACACCAAGACGATCGACTTTTTCTGGCTGCTCGGCTTCAGCGCATGGCGTGCCATCGAGGTGTATTCGCCGGCCCTGCTGGTGGCGACATGGACCGGAATGCCGCTTGATCAGGCCCTCAAGATCGATGCCGAACGGGGGCAATACGAATTCGATTACAAGCAGCGCGTCAGCACCGCTCAATCGCTCATCGCGGCCGAACAGACCGCACAGATTTCCTGGCCTGCGGACATCCCCGAGCCGACCGCTGACCGCGACAGCTTGGGAGATGTCCAGCACAAGACGATGTTCGACCTCGTCGCGTTTGCCCTGGCCTTCGCGCTGCTGCACGAATTCCGGCACGTCATGTATTGCGCCGACAAGAGCGCACCGTCGACACTGCCCGAGGAGGAAATCGGCTGCGATAACTGGGCCCGCGAGTTCATGACCAGCGGCCTCGCCGCCTATGCGAAGGAGCATAGGACAACTACGCTCAAGTCCAGCAGAAGCGCGCGATGGGAATAGCGCTCGCCGCCGTGATCATCCATGCGATGACGCCGACCCACGCGCATTGGGGCAATCGGCAGTATCCACCGATCGCCGAGCGGCTGACGGCGATGATCGGAGGCTACAATCTGCCGCCCGGCTCGTCCTTCTGGCCCTTCACGGCCTGCCTTTTGATCACGCTGATGAGGCAGGAGGGCCGGCCGCTCGACATCATCGCGTACTCAAATCAGGAAATGGTCGAGGCCCTGCTCGACCGGCTCCGTTGACGCTGCGGGGAGCGCGACGTGCCGGTCTATTTCATTGGCGAAGATGAAAACGGATGCTCCCCGATCAAGATCGGCGTGGCGAAGAACATCGAGGCGCGCCAGCGCAACCTCCACACGGGGAATCCTTTGGAGCTGCGACTGCTCGGGTGGATCGAAGCGACCGACGCCTTCCAGCTTGAACGAGAGCTGCACAAGCATTTTGGATCGACCCATGTGCGTGGAGAATGGTTCGACATCGAGCCGGGTGACATCCTGGCCATTCTCAAGCGCGCCGGCCGCGCTGGATTTGTCGCCAAGAACGCCGATGCTTTCCAGATCGTCGGTTATGATCGCGACGCCATTCCCGAATACCTCGGCGTGTGGGAATGGGCCGATCTGGAAATCGACGAATGCTGCCCGTTCTGCGGATGTCTATGCGGCATGCATTTTCAGGAAGCCTCGCAGATGTACTATTGCATCCGATGCGACACGCTGACCGACTTTTCCGAGCTCGATCCGCGTGAGTATCCGCCGGACGAGTGATGTCCTGAAAGGCGGAAAGATGCCAATCCTGAGAAGCTGAAACCCGGCTTTGCGCTTCTGAGGGGAACGCCATCCCCTGCGGCCGGCCTTCGTCTCAGCCGCCCCCTTTTGCGGGGAGCCCCCGCAACGCCCCCTTCAGAGTGAGAGTGCGGACCGGCTTCGCCGTGACGGGTTGAGGGCTGAAAGAGGGGCCCCGGCGCCGGTCGCGGAGATCGGTGATGTCCAGAAAGACCTGACAAGCTCGGGCTGGCCAGGACCGGGCGAGCTATACGATGAACTTACCGACAATATCATCGCAGAACTTGAGGCCGGGCGCGTGCCTGGGTCCAACCTTGGAGGACGGCGGCTGCGAAGGCGCCACTTGCCAAACGCCGCGACCGGGCGGAATTATTCCGGGATCAACGTGCTGATCCTTTGGAGCGCCGCGGCACGGCTTTTCGGGCCAGAGCGGGCCCACCTTCCGCCAGGCGCTCGCGCTCGGCGGCAATGTCCGCAACGGCGAGCGCGGCACGTCCGTCGTGTACGCCGACCGATTCGTACCCGACGACGAGAAGCGGCGCGCCCGAGCAGGCGCGAGCGGCGATTGATTGCTGCGCAATCTTGCTATGCTCGGACCCTTCCCTCCTAGTGATTCGCGCCTGCCATGAGCATTTTATCAAGCGATCCGATTACTCAGCTCGCATTCTCGATGTTCGAGAGCAAGGGTGTCTATGCTTTGCTTCTCGGCTCTGGTCTCTCTCGTGCAGCCGGGATTCCAACTGGATGGGAAATCACTTTGGACCTAGTTCGACGAGTCGCGCTCGCGCAAGGCGTCAAGAATCAGTCCGATTGGGCGACGTGGTATCGCAAAACGTATGGTGCGGAACCCGATTATTCAGCGATTCTAGCAGGACTGGCGGCCTCGCCTGCCGAACGGCGATCCATCTTACATTCGTACATCGAGCCTGACGAAGACGATCGTGCAGAGGGTAAGAAACTTCCGACAGCCGCGCACCATGCAATCGCGGGCCTGGTTCGCGACGGGTATGTCCGAGTGATACTAACGACCAATTTCGATCGGCTATTAGAAAATGCACTGCGAGAAGTTGGCGTTGAGCCAACTGTCGTCACCTCCGTCGACAGCTTGTCAGGAGCCGAGCCGCTCACACATAGCCCGTGCTACGTGCTGAAGCTTCATGGTGACTACAAGGATGCACGCATCCTGAATACCGACGAAGAGTTAGGCGTGTATCCGCCGCAATACGATGCGCTGCTCGACCGCATTTTGGATGAGCACGGTCTTATAGTTTGCGGTTGGTCAGGCGAGTGGGATGACGCGCTACGGGCAGCATTGTTGCGCGCTCCTAACAGGCGTTACCCTACTTTCTGGAGCATACGGGGGAAAGTTGGGAGCGGCGCAGAGCCCATCATCAGTCAGCGTAAGGCTGTGACCATTCCGGTTGCCGACGCCGATAGCTTTTTTCTGAAGTTGGCCGAGCTGGTGAAAACACTCGCCGAGACTCGGAAGCAGAGTCCGCTGACGATTGATATCCTCGTCGGCTCTATCAAGCGGTACGTTGCGAGGCCGGAATTTCGCATTCGACTCGATGAAGTCATCACACAGGAAGTTAACAAGCTTTTCGACCGCCTCGACGCGAAGGAGCTCTCTCCGCAGGGTGTGTGGTCCGTTGAGGAATTCCGCCGACGCCTTAAACTCTATGAGGCCACTACCGAGCCGCTCGCGAAAGCCTTTGGTGTTCTCGGACGATGGGGGGATGACGCCGAGCTTGCACTCATTGCCGATACGATCCGCGGCGTCGTTGCCAGGGCGAACAAGGTGGGCAGCGGCCTGAATATATGGCTTGATCTAAGGACGTATCCGGCCGTTCTGCTCATGACTGCATATGGGCTCGGACTTGCGAGAGCAGAGCGTTGGAAGACCTTGCATGACCTGTTTTCTCTCTCGATGCCTAGGGACGAGCGGGACCCAAAACGTCTCGTGAATTCGCTCTTCCTGTGGGACTGGAGGGGGTCAGACGACAATCTCTGGAATAACGTTGAAGGTTTCACGACAGGCAACAACCGCCGAAAAACACCACTCAGCGACCATCTATTCGACGTATCCTTCGAGTGGGGCACGGCGTTTTTGGGCGTCCCCACAGACAATGCTCTGCTGTTCGATCGTTTTGAGGCGCTGGGGGCGTTGGTCCACCTTGAAGAGAACAGTGAAAGGGCACTGAAGGATCAACTGGAGAACGGCGACAGGAAGGCTAGGATGTCTGTCGGTCGCATCGGCTGGCGAAGCGAGGGGCGACGCTCAATAGAACACGAGCTGAAATCAACTCCTACCAGGCAACAACTGCTTAAAGCAGGGTTCGCATTGGGCAGTGAAGCATACCTCGATCTATTCTTGGAAAACCTATCACGGGTAGCACGATGGATGGAGTGGCGCTGACACTCCACCTGGCGATACCGGCCAGGGAGCAGCCGGACGATGTCTATACGCCTGAGAGAACTGTTTGCCTGTACGGAGCAAGGCGGCGCTTTCGTCGCCGAATCTGCCGATGGTCGACTCCTGCATATTGGCGAGGTGCCCTCCGGGCTCGCCTGCAACTGCGTCTGTCCCGGCTGCGGAAGGCGGATGGTTGCGAAAAAGGGAGATGTGCAGGCCCACCATTTTGCGCACAATGCTCAGCAAGATGGCCGGTCATGCGCGTCCGCCGGCGAGACGGCCCTGCATAAGTTTGCGAAACTCATTTTGGATGAGCGCCTGGAAATTACTTTGCCAGCGCAGGTCGTGGAGGAGCAGAAGGATCGCGAAGTTGTTGTCCGGGCGGCGAAGCGTACTTTCGATCGAGCGATCCTAGAAACCAAAGATGGGCAGATCGTTCCCGACGTCGTGCTGCTCTTACGCGATCGCAGGCTCATCGTAGAATTCAAGGTCACTCATCCGTGCGACTCAATAAAAATCGCCCGGATCCAAGCGATGGATGTCGGCGCAATCGAGATCGACCTCTCCCAGTACCGCGACCACAAGCTCAGCGAGATCGGAGACCGGATACTTTACGACGCGCCGCGAACATGGCTGCACAATCCGCGGGAACGTGAAGCGCGCGCACGCCTCGAAGTGAGAGCGCTACAGCGAGCAGAGGAGAGGCGGACGCAAATCGAAAATTACCGCGGCTCCTATCGCCATCGTTCACCGTCAGAATCCCCGGGAAGCGGGGCATGCGAATCTTCGGCCCGGAAAAACGGCCTCGCCGACCTCATCAATCTGCCGGTATATGGGGCTGGTTGCTTCACAGTGGCCGTTGCGGAATGGCAAGCGGCTATTCTGGAAGCATTGCTCGCTCCAACGAAAACGCCTTTCCGAACTCGAAATGGGCTCGCGGCACTCCGAAGCAGACGATGGCTCGACTCATCGTTTGCTGACATTTCGGACGAAATCGTATGTGGGGTGCGAGCGGCCGGGATTCCGTTCAACTCCCCCTTCCAGGCCGTCGAAGCATATCTAACGCAACTCGAGCGCCTTGGCTTCGTTCATTCGGATCCGACTGAGATTTGGCGGCCCTCACATACGCTACAGGCACGGATCGATAAGGCGCGCGAGCTCCGCGCGCGACCGGTCAAGCGTACGCGCGAGCTCCGTCAATTAGTTGAGGAGCTGATTGCCACTCTTCCAGCGGATGAGACCGCTGCTTTCGTATTTGAACAATGGTGGAGTTCAATGCTCCCGGAACGCGGCCATTCACCTCGTGATGCGATCGACTTCGATGAAACGAAGTGGCGATCGCTCACGAACGACCTGGATAATATCGCGACGCAAATCCGGTTCTCGCCGCGAGAACGCTTAGACCTTTTTGGGCTTCCCTACCACGGCGCCCTGGCGCGCGCACTTGAGCGCAAGCATGCAGAAGAAGCCGAACGTCAACGCGCCAATCAAGCGAAAATCGAGGCAGATAAAGCTGCCCGCGTCGCCGATCTGCAGCATCGCGCGCTTCGACAGATCGGGAGAGAAGCGGAACTCTGGCTCGTGACGACAAACTCTAACACTGGGGGACGCCCTCCCATCGAGGTCGCTTTGGATAGCGAAGCTGGTCACGAGGATGCGGTCCGCGCGCTCCATTACCGAGCAAGAGAGATTGAGGTTCAGCATCGAGCAAGCGAGCGGAAGGCAAAAGCCGTGGCGGAGCTCGCCGCGCTCGCCCAATCCCGGTATTACGACGACGAGCGAGCTAATTTATGGATGCGAGGCAGGAGGCGGGAATTAGGTGGTAAATCGCCGGAGGAGTTCACGGTTGATGATGCTACCCGGCAGCGGTGTAGTGAGCTGCTACCTACGAAACGTTCGCGTCGATAGGAACTCGGATGTTCTGTGTCAATACACCGCATAGAGACAATGAACCGGCCTTCTAAAAAGCACCACTTCGTACCACAGGCGCAGCTTCGAAATTTCTCTGCGGACGCGGAGCGCCGTTTTCTCTATGTGCTCGACAAACAAACGGATCGATCATTCCGAACTTCGATCCTCAACGCTGGCTCAGAGAACGACTTCAACACCATCAGTCTCGGCGCCAGCAAGTGGAACTTCGAAGATCTGTTCCAGGAAGTCGACACCCGGTCGGCTTTGCTTATTGCGGAGATCCTCTCGCGCAAATCGCTAGCCTGGCTATCCGAGGATGATCGGCTTGCTTTGGCCGACTTGTTCGCCACCCAGATGCTTCGCACGCATTTCAGTCGAACCACGCGGGCGCACCTCGCTGATCGTCTTCGGGAGATCACACGGCAGCTCGGCTACGATCCGGATCAGAATCCGACCATGGCGACGCCCCCCGATGCAGCACTGCGCCTCGGCGCAGTACGGACATTCCTTGATCGCAGCGAGCAGGTCGTCGCGCTTCTGCGCCTGTATCCCGCCTTATACCGAGCAAACGGGGACCATCGGTTCATAATCTCTGATCATCCCACCGCAGTGATGAATGCTTTTCCCTATGGGGAACTCGGACTTACTTCGCACGGCATACTAGTCGTCCTGCCGATCTCACCAGAGATTATGATTGCCTTGCACTGCCCGACAATTGTGAAGCGCTATGAGTTCGCTGAACAAGCGAGTCTCGAGGCAGATCAAAAGGAGCGAGTGTTCCGATACAGAGACGGCCTCAGGTCCGGCAATCCGATCGATATTGATGAAGATGCGGTCCTGTTCCTCAATCATCAGCAAACGGTTCATAGTGCGCGGTACCTCTACGCGGCCACCGACACATTCGATCGCGCGCGTGAAGCGTTGGAACAGCAACCTCACCTTCGGTCCGTCACGACACACCTTACGTTCGGCGAAATGGGACGGCCGTCTAAACGACATTCAGAGATGCAATCGGGAATACACCTCGTAGTACGCGGTCCTGCCGATCACGGGATCCTCACAATCGAGGAAATCGATCCTTCCGGAGAAGGGATCACCGCTCGGACCGGCCAGATCACATTGTTAGCCCAAATGGCATCGGATCAGGGCATGCTCCGTGTCGAACTCTACGTCGATGGACGCCCCATGCGCACCTTGGGCGCTGCCATGGTGGAGCCTCTTGGAAACACAGCCGATGGCTGGTTCCGCGTAGTTCACCGCGATGCCAGTTTGAGAGAGTTAGGCAAGCGTCTCGATCGCAACCGCTTGTAGCCTTCCATTTCCGGCGAGCAGGTCCCCGATATCAAACTTCGAGCAGTTGGCAGCACAGGCCTGTTCCACAGCATGCAGCGCAACCTCTCACGTCAAAAGCACTAGGTGACAATACAAGCGTCCGCGAGCCGCGCTTCCTCGTCCATCCGATTTGCACGCTACAGCACTCTGGACTTGGGGGCGGCATCAGGGGACCCTTTGTTTGGCATCGTAGACAATTTAGATCGATGCATGGCAATTGGGTTACGCGTAGATGGCGCCGAAACGGGTCAGCAGGAATCTCGTCAGCCACCACAACGGTAGGTCTTCTGGCGAGCCCGCACCGACAGCGTCGCGCCATGGATATGCGCATCTCACTCAGCGCGGTTTTGATCTTATCGGGGGATCATCGAAGCGCTTGCAGGGACTCATGGTTGAGAGTGATAACAACAAGCGGCGCCGGCTCGTCGAGTTCAAGGATGGTTGCCGCTATGGCAAATTTGGAAGAACTAAAGCTTATGAGCTGATCGCCCACGAGAGGATCAGGGCCTACAAGATGGGGGGCAAGACCATGATTGATCTCAACAGCATAGATGAATATCATGCTTCGCTGCCGAGGGTCGAAACGAGAGCAAGCTAGGCCGCCGATCTGCGCAGCCGCTAAGTCCTCACACTGCTGCCATGACCGAAAACACCGATAATGCTCCGTTCGACCCCGCGCTGGGGGCCATCGAACCGCACGCCGGAACGCTGACCGCACCGCCGGACGGGCAACAGCTTTACAAAATCATGACGATTGAGAACCTGCTCCGGTCGGTGAGCGGCGGATACCTCTATTTCAACCGGGTCGATAGCTACAAGGACTTCCGGAATGCCGACGGGCATGACGGTGAGCAGTTGCAACAAGATCGCGCCGCCAATGAGGCCGCCAAGTTCGAAAGGGCACCCGATTTCTCTGGGGCGGACTATTATGACCGCTGCCGAAACCGGACCTATGCGTGCTGCTTCTCGCTGGAGAACTCCGACTACATCTGGCACGAGTACGGGAACGGCAGCGCACATGGTAAAGTCGGCATCGCTTTCGATTTCGCGAAGCTGCGTGCCGTCATCAATGAGATCATGAGCGTCAGGAATGGACTGCTGTACCGGGGAAACGCCTGCAAGCAGATATTCTCCGTAAACTACGGAATCGTCGATTATTTGTCGTGGGAAGAGGTGCGGGAAAATATCGATCGGATGCCCAATCCGATCCGCTACACCTACGTCAAGGACAAGAGCTATGCTGATGAGCGCGAGTTGCGTATTTCGCTTTCGGCGATTGGCATGGGACATTTTGTCTTGGCCGATGGCACGAAAATGGAATTTGCCCCCGGACTCGAACTCGGCTTTGATTATCGAAAGGCCATGACAGATGGCACGATCACGGAGGTTTTTCCCGGCCCCGGCTGCGACCTCGATTTCCTCCGCGATGAACTCGGCAAGCTCGGCATCAAAGCGGTAGACGGCGCGGCCTAAAGGCTAGGCAGATAATCCAGCGGCACTTCGCCGCCGCTGTGCGTCCCAATCTATAGGTCTTGTTCGGGCGCCGGCTTCTTTAAACCGCGCGGCTCCAGTAATTCGGCGGGGGTTTCTTGCAGGCCACAGAATGCGCTTATCCGGTGATTACCGTCGAGGATGCTCAAGCCATCGGGAAGCCTTATCGCAACTAGCGGCTTTTCGAAGACGCCATTCTTCATCAGGTAATCGGCCCCCCTCTTGAATCGCCTCCCGGTCTCCTCATCAATGGTGCCGCTTGCTTTCTCCATCAATATCTGCGCCACAATGACCTTCGTACCCTGGCAGAGATTTGCAAAGCCACAGTCAGTCGTTTCGCGCTTCCAGCTAACCTCTCGCCACCATGAAAGGGGCCTGTATCCAAGGATGGCTGCCCATGCGTGATTGCCGAGCGGCTCCGGCGGCGGCCAACCCGTATCGCCAGCGCTGCGGTTTGCGAGGTAGAACAGCCACAGTTCAATGACTGCATCGGGCCAATGCGGAAGATAGCGCTTTATATCGGCTAGAGATACCTCCGGCGGTCGCCACTTCTTCTTCAGAATCTCGGCGAGTTCTATAGCTTCGAGCAGCGTTAAGCTCCACAATTCCTCGACGAGCTTCGGCACATCAGCCATGGCATGATCCTGCGGTCATGATTTCATTACCACTATCACGCAAACGCCAAACGGAGGCGCACGGCGGCTTTCTGCTTTCCGGTTGCCGACGTGCCCTCATCGTTAAGCAGGGTCGAGGCGATCGAGCGGAAGCCGCGGGCGTAGTGGTCGCTGCCGGCGCTTTCAGTGTTGGTCTGGCCAGGCGCAACCGACTCGCCCCGAAGTCGTTCAACACGAGGTACGTATCTCGCTCGGCATCGTGGGGCAAAGTGTAAAGACTACGCATGACAAGGCGCTCCCTTGACCTCGCGATATCAAGTTTGGGCGATCCTATCGGGATTCGAGTCGGAGCCGGGTTCGATTCCGGTCGTGGCGCTTGTGGAGACCAGAACGGCATGGGGCGCGCCTGCTGCCGGGGAGCCTGCTGGCTTATTTTTTGCCAGCGAGTACCGCGCGTCTCAGCTTGCTGGTATTTCTGCTGGTATCGGCAGCAATCCGTGACTAAAATCGCCATAAATTCGGATAGTTAAGGAAATAGGTGACTGCCGGCCAGGGGCACCATTCCTGAACAGATTTACGAACCGGGGTTTTCGGTTCGCCGTTCGGGCCGAGCGTTGCCCTGATATTGTCATTTGAGCCGATGCTGCGGATGGTGCGGTCGCGCGAGATGGCCGTTTGTTAGCTAGCACCGCCGCCGCGCGCTGATACAAGCCCTGCCTTTGCCGTCACTTCTTGAGGACGCCTGCAGTAGTTGCCGCCGTCTGAAGCGCGCTCGCGACGTCCTTGGCGATCGGGGCCAGCGGTGTTGCGATCAGGCCGGTGACCAGGAAGAAGATCAGGTTCTCCTGCGAGTGTCCCCAGATTGACATGCCGGCGATTTCGCTCAGCACGACCGACGTCCCCATGGCGAGAGTCTTTGCGGCGTTGCGATATTTCTGATCGCCGCGCTCATAGGCTTCATCGATCACGGCCGTGAGCACGGATTCGAACTGCGCGAGAGCACCGGTGTTTTCGGCCGCGGCGGCCCCCCCGTCGGCCTTCTTCTGTGCCGCCGACAGCAACGCGCCGGCATCGACCGCCGCGACATTGGCGAGCGCCGCTGCATTGGCCGGCGACAAGCTGAGCTGAATGAGCGATTTGGCCTTGGCCTTCTGGTCAGGCTTGGCCGCGCCGTTCAACCAGTCGCCTTTCAGGGTTCGCAGGATCGCGTGCTTGCCGAAGGGCGCCGCGTTCGAGGCGATCGCATCCAGGAATGGGGCGAGCCCGTCTTCGATGAAGCCGAACCCGAAATTGGACGGTCCGCCGCGAAACATCTTTGTCGTGTCGACCAATCCCATGGACGCGCCACCGAGCGCGCCGATGGCTGTGACGAGATTCGCGAGATTCGACACGCTGCCGTTAAGCAGCGCTTGGATGACGCTCGTGGATGGGGTGACGTCCATTTTTCTCTCCAGGTCGACGGGGACCCTGCATCAGGCCATCAGTGAATTGGCCTTGTGCAGCCGGTCGGCGATCTCTGCGGTTTGATTCGCCGGAATTTCGACGAAGCGCACGAAGGCGGTCACGGCTTGCTCGAGGTTTGTCGCCTTGACGAAGCTGGGCACCTTTTTGCAAACGCCGATGATGATATCGGTGTTCTTTTTCGCATCGAGGAGGTCGGGCAGCTGATGACCAACCCCGAGACCCTTTCGCATGTTGAGCTGGAACAGCCCGACGCTGTCTTCGATCGAATTGTTGGTTCTCGCGTCGGCCTTGAGGGTCGATTCTTTCCATGCATTGGCAACCGCCGTGATCTGATGGATCCGATCGAAGCCGGCGGCGGCAAAGGCATTCATGATGATATCGGCGTTCTTCCTCTGATCGGGACCGAAATCCTTGGGGAGGTTGATGTTGCCGACGGCAACAGGTCCGGTGGCAGTGGCCCCTGCCACGTCGAGCCAGCGGATCGCCGCGACGCGCGAGCGCGCAAAGGTGCTCTCCTTCACCTGATCCGACTGGTTGCCGCCCAGCAGCGTGATCGTGTTGGTGTCGCCCCTGACGTAGAAGCCGACGTGACCGGTGGTGTCGTGCTTCTCCGTCGGCGCCAGCACCACGACCGCGCCCGGTGGCGTATTGCTGGCGTTGATCGGCAGCGGATCGCCCCAGCTCTTCCACGATGAGGCCGTTGCCGGATTATTTTTCGGTACGCTGGCGGCGGCGACCGGATTGTTGCAGGTCTTCATGCAAAATGAGACGAAGGCCGCGCACCAGGGTGTCTGCGACGTGTCGGTCGGGAAACTGATCGACTTGAAATATTCGAGGATCCTGGCGTCGCTATTTCCGACGCCCTCCTTGATATTCTTGGCCTGTTCTTGCCTGGCAACATCCAACCACGGCGCCTTGCCGGAGCCGAGGACCGCGACAATCGTCTCCGGCGCGTTCTTGTTGATGAGATCGAAGGCGTCGCTCAGCCCCTGGGCGAATCTCGTGCTGACGCCGTTGACGAAATCCGTAACGGTCTTGGCGTTGGCGTCGTTCGTTCCCGTCAGACCGGGGCGCGCCTTGAACAGGGCCGCAATCTGGTCGTCGGCGAGGCCCGCCTTGCTCTTGAGAAAATCATTGAGCTTGAGGGTACCGTCGGACCCGGCTGCCGGCGCCGCAGCCGCCGGATCCTGGCCCATATCCGCCGGCGTCGCGGCCGCCGCAGCGAGCATGATCGCCGCTTTCGGGCTGGCGGTCAGATAGGCGAGGAAGATTTCCAGATAGCTCGGCAGCGGCGGCTCGGTGTCGCTGCCCTGGCCGGCGTTCCGCTTCGCCTGGGTGATCGCCTTGGCGTCCGTGAACATCGTGAAGGCCGCGCCCCAGGCCTGGGACAGAGCATCATCCACGCTCCCCGTCCCGAAGCCGGCCGCAAGCGTGCCGCCATTATCGAGGAAGCGCTGCCATTCGGCCGTGCTGATCTGGCATGGACCGACGCCATCCGATCCGGGAATCTTGGGGCCAACATTCACCATCTTGTGGCCGGTATCCTGGGTTTCGAAGATCGCCCGTGCAATCACATAGTCGGCCGAGACGAACCAGGGCGCGGTCTGGTCCAGCGCGTTGACGGCGCGCTCCGCGACGAGGCATTCGCGAACGAAGGCCGCTTCGCTCATAATGTCTCGCCCCTTCACGGCCAGGCTTTCTTTCGCAACCCAGCCGGTTTCATCCGCATCGTCGACCTTGACTTCGATAAAGTCGCCCGAGACGTTTCCGGTGCCGACGACGGTCATGTTTCCGGTCAAGCCATCGATGGCCTTGCCGCCGGGCTTATCGAGCAGGTCGGGGAAACCTTTAACCAGATAAACTGTCATGGCTGACCTTCATCAATGTTTCGGAGGCGCAGCGGGAGCCGCATTCGGATCTGGATTTGGACTTGAAGCCGCATTTGGAGTCGCAGCCGGAGCCGCGGTTGCGGCTGCTTTGTCTCTTTGCAGCTTTACGAGCCTGGCCACCAAGGCCGGGGTCGCCTGGGTGGTTGCTGAAGCCACCAGATCAACTTGTCCCAACTCTGTGCGAACCAGCGCGATCTTGGTGCGCAACGCCGGCGCACCAAGCTTGGTCGTGTTTAGAAGGGGCGCGCTGGGCCCCGAGACGTTCAGCAGGTCTATGAAAGCGCTCAGGTTGCCGGCACTGGGATTGTTGCCGTTGACGTCCTGCACCGTCGTATTGGCGAAGGTGAACTTCTCGAAGAAATTCATCGCGTCGCCGCAGTCCGGCTGGCTGATGATCGCAAGCCGCTCGGTCTTGTCGATGATACGATTGACCGTCGGCTTCGGCGTGCTCCGCGTCGCCTCGTAGATGTCGATGAGCATCTGGATCAGTTTTGTCTGGGGCAGGCCGCTCTTGGTGTTCTTGTCGAGACAAAGCCCATTCAGAGCGAATTGCTCGTCCTCGTTGCTCAGCGCACCTTTCTCGGCAAAGAATTGATCGAACTCAGCGCGCGGCGGGTTGAAAGGGCGGTCCGGCTTCTTCACCACGCTCGTCGGCGTGAATGGCACGCCCGCGCTCCGGGGTGAAATCAACGAGTCCTTTTGCAGCCCGTCGGCACCGTTGCGCTCGAACGTGGCGATGGTGTTGTTGATCTCGGTCTCGATCGTCATCGGCATGCACAGGCGCAGATAGGAGCGCAGCGCATAAAGGGCATTCGGCCTGCTGATGATGGCGACCGCCTTGGTCGACGCCGTACCCATCAGCCGGTCCCGGTATTCCTTCTGCCGGCTGAGCACGACCGCCTGAATCGTCGAGTGCGGCATGGTGAGGATCAGGCGCGACTGGACGTTGGTGAAAGTACCGGCCGCGAGCCCGAAAGCGGCACCGACGATGGTGATCGGGTTGGCGCCCACCCCGCTCGCCAGCATGATCGTCTGCGCGGTCGCGCTGGCGAGAGCCAGTTCGTTGAGCACCGGCTCGCGCGTGCGCTGCGCATCGTCGAGCCAGGCCAGATAGGCATCGCAGCGCTGGTCGATATCGTTCATGCCGGCCTGGACGAACAGCCACCATGTTTTCGCATCATAGGGATCGGGGCCGCAACTCGTCACACCATCGAAAGCCGTCGGCACGATTCCGGCTTGCTGGCAGATCGCGGCAACGTAGGCGTTCTGCAGGTCGGTCTGCGCCGCAACATCGGCGGGATAGAGCTTGGTGCCGACGCCCTGGTTGGAGCTCAGGTCGCAGCCGGCAGAAAACAGCGCCATCGCGATACACGCCGCCCACCTCGCAACGTAGCGCATCCACGCCCCCGTCTTAGCAGAGTGACTTGTCGTCAAAATCATCGCCAGATGTCCCGGTTCTCGGCTCCTCGGAGCGCTCGTATTTCTCCTCGGCAGCGTTCAAATTGGCAGTGACGATCGTGAAGGCGCTCTGGACGTCGTCGACGACGTCGCGGCGACCCGTGTTGATGTTGCGGACCTGCACCCGCCAGCGAGCCGAGCCGCTGCCGTCGAGCGCCTCCCGCCAGAATCGCAGGATGAAAACCGGATCAAACGGTGGTCTTTGCAAGCTCATGCCGTGACGATGGCATGGTCCGAACTCGGAACGATCCGGCGATGATCTCGGGATCGCCAGGTGTCCGATCTCGGCTCGCCCGCGGATGGCTCGCGCAGAGATGGTCTGCCGATCACGGTGAGATCACGGCATGACTTGCAGCCGCGCGGGCAGCGCCGGCGACCCGGTCGCAGCAAGTACGTATGATGCTCTGGGCAGTGAGAGTGAGCTCAGCTCAGGAAGCGCTGTCGTCCATCGGTGCCGAACAACCGCGCGCGCAAATGCTGCAAGGTTTCGGCATCGTGCAGGTTCTTGATCTCTTCGATGGTCGCCCGTGTGGCCGGAAGCGGCGAAATCCCAAGCTCTTTCCTGATCAGGCCGATCCAATGATCATAATATCGAATGGCGTCATTGCGCCGCTCGTCGAGCGCGAGCACGATCAGGAGGTATCGAACCAACTCTTCCCTGTAGGGATCGAAGCGGAGTGCGTGACGCGCGAGCTGAATGGCCTCGTGATGACGCTCCTGCTGTCCAAGATGCCGGACGAGGGTGAGGGCGGCCTGGACGAACATGGAATGAAGCCGCTCACGTTCCTCCAGAACCCAATCGGCCTCCTCTCCATCCAGGAAGGGACCCTCATACCGGTACAGGACGGTCAGTATCTCCTTGATCCTGCGCGTGTCGAGGTCAGCCACGGAGCCGCCGAGCGTCGTCTGGGCGGCGTGAAGGAGAGCCCAGGTATCGACGTCGAGCCACGCGCACTTCTCCAGGATCGTCTCAAGGCCCACGGTCCTGAGATTGTTATCCTTTTCGCACTCGCGAGACGACGCGAGCAGTTTCCGCAGGCGCCAGACCGCCGAGTTCATGGCCCGGCGCCCTCTCTCTGCGTCGAGGTCCGGCCAAAACAGGTCGATCATTCTTTCGCGGCGATGTGGGCGATCGGGAAAAGTGAAGAGAAAACCGGCCATCCGCCGCCCGGCTGGTCCGAGTTCAGCCCAGATATGTTCGTGGTCACTCGCGACTCGGCTGGACCCGAGCAGGCTTATCGTCAACACGGCCTTGCCCCCAAACGCACGCTTCAAAGGAACTTTTTAGAATTCGCCCTAAAATTGTAGCCTGACAAAAAACTGCCCAGAGTCAAGATTTCAAATCGACGCCGCTGCTCGCAGCTCCCTGATGAGCTTTGCAGGCATTGTAGTGGGGTAGCGGGGTAGCGGGTTTACGTTCGCTCTGTCGACGGGCAACCTAAATCACTCCAAGGGCACGCTAGATGGATCTGAGGTCTTCCCGCCGAGCAGGGTCGCTTCCGTCGGGAAACGCTATTTTGGATCGGCTTCAATAAGGTGCAGCATCCGCCCCCCGAAGGCCGTCGATGAACTCCCCAAGGGAGCGCATGCAAAGACATCTTCTCGGTTGCGTCCGGGTGAGGGCTTAGAGAGCAAAAGAGCAATGTCTGATTGAATGCAATTACATGGTGATTTCAACTATATAAGAGTTCGCAATTTAGTTCTGAATGGCGCACCATCCTGAAAATATAAGTAAGAACAATAGCGTTTCACGACGAATTTCGTTATTCCGAACAAAGGAATTGAGACGGCCGTAGCCCTGCTTTGCTTCGGGGCCGTCGCGTGAATGGCGAACTCAAGCTGCCGTCTGAGCCGCCACGGCTTCGTAAATGTCCTCCTCCTGAGCAGTGTGCATGCGCACCAGCGTTTCGATCGCCTCGATCACCCGTTGGGCATCCCGGACAAGATAGCGATCGACCTTCTCCGACGGCAGATCCTCCACGATCCGATCGAGCAGCCTTGTCAGGTGCAGAATCTCCCGATGGGCGCGGCTCATGGCAGAAAGGCCGTGGCGTTCGCGGAGCACCTCCGCAAGCTTCGGATAGACGCTGTCCTCGTCCTCGCGCTCATGCATCACGACGCTGCTCTGAACAAGGCGCTGGGCCTCCACTATCAGCGCCGCAGCGGATTCGGGCGTCGCATCATCCAATGCATCGACGATTCTGCGCACCCGGTCGAGGTCCTTGAAGAGGGCCAGATGATCGTGATGCAATGCCAGCCCCTGCTCCGCGCTGATGCGTGCACCGCCCCTGGCAAGGGCCGGAGTGAGCGCCCGCAATGCGTTCAGAATGACCGCAACGTCGATGATCTCCTGGACGATGGCCGCGGGCACGGGATTGAGCCAGCCAACGGTTGCAGCGACCATTGCCACCAATGACAACCCCATGCCGACAACAATGCTTTGCAGGGCGATGCGTCGTGCTCGCTGCGCAATCATGATCGCCTCGCCGACGCGATCGAGCCGGTCGGCCAAGATCACTACATCGGCGGCCTCGGACGACGCGGTCGCGCCGCGCGCGCCGAGCGCGACCCCGATATCGGCCACGGCCAGTGCCGGGGCGTCATTGATGCCATCGCCGACCATGATGGTCGGATGCAGCCTCTGCTCCGCGCGGACTGCCTCGACCTTGTCTGAAGGAACGCGGTCGGCCAGCACGGCGTCGAGGTCGAGCGCGGCACCGATGGCCTGCGCTGCCGCGGCGCGATCGCCCGTGACCATCACCATTCGCGCGATGCCGGCATCGCGCAGCAGCCGGATCGCTCGCGGCGTATCGGCCCGCAACTCGTCGGCCAGCAGCAACGCTCCGATCGGACGGCGATTCACAGCGACGAAGACGATCAGGGCCGAGCGCCATGAGGCGCGCCGGATCGCCCGCAGCTCCCAAGGCAACAATTCGGCATGCGCGCGAAGCAGCTCTCGCGAGCCCGCAGTGACCCTTCGCCCGTCGACCAGGCCGCTCAAGCCGGTGCCCATGGTTTCCTTGACTTGTTCGGGCGCTTTCAGCTTGAGGTGGCGATCGAGGGCTGCAGCGACGACGGTCTTGGCAAGCACGTGATGCGAGGCCTGCTCGAGCGATGCCGCAAGCCTGAGGACCTCGTCCGGATCTTCCCCGGGAGCGACCTCGACAGAAAGCAACCGTGCCCCTCCGACGGTCAGGGTGCCGGTCTTGTCAAACAGCACCGTGTGCGCGCGAGCCAGCGCTTCCAAGGCCCCTCCACCCTTGGCGAGGATGCCGCGCCGGGCCGCGCGCGCCACCCCCGCGATGAAGGCGACTGGTGCAGCCAGGATCAGGGGGCAAGGCGTCGCCGCCACCAGCACAGCAAGGCTGCGCGTCAAATCACCGGAAATCCACCATGCAAGGAAGGCGACCGCGAGCGTCACCGGGAGAAGGACCAGCGCAAAACGATCGGCCATCCGCACAAAGGGCGCCTTCGCCGTTTGGGCTGCCGTCACCATCCGCACGATGCCGGCATAGGTGCTCTCGCCGGCCGGCGCGGTCACGGTCAAGTCGAAGGTCTCGCCCGCGTTCAACGAACCGGAAAGAACTGCGCTGCCGCGTGTCTTCTCGACCGGAATGGGTTCGCCGCTAACCGCGGACTCGTCGATGGTGGCCGAGGCCGAGCCAACGATACCGTCGACCGGCACGATCTCGCCCGCTCTGACCAGCAGCTCTTCGCCCACCGACACTGCCTCGATCGGGACCTCCTCGATCCCGCTGTTGCCTTTGCGGTGTGCCCGCCGCGGTGCGCGATCGACCAGGGAGCGCAGGTCACGCTCCGCCCGCGCGATCGCGATATCCTCCAGCACGTTGCCGCCGGAATACATCAGCGCAACCACGGCGCCAGCAAGCGGCTGGCCGAGCGCCAACGCCGCGCTCATCGACAGCAGCGCAATCGCGTCCACTCCGAAGCGACCGCCCAGAAGATCTCTGACGATCGAGACCGCCAGTCCGCCGATCACGGGCGCGGTGCCGAGTTTCCACGCAAGATCCGCAAGATCAGGCCGGCCCGCCACCCGCGCGAGAATACCCGCGGTCAATCCTGCGATTGCAATCGCAACCAGGCCCCATCGCAGGACCCGCTCAAACGACATGGCTTGGTTCCATAGCTACACGGACTTCACTCTCTCCCGAAACCGGCATCGTCGCTTGAGCAGAATCAAACGCCCAGTCGAGGAATCCCATCCAGAAGTCGTCCGAGGAGGAGGAGGCCAATGCGAAGCGGCTCAATGAGCCGGGTCAGGGCTCCAGCACCGCCGGCAGCCGGAACACAGTGAAAAGCTTCGGGGCGAGCGGCTGCATGAACATCGTCATCGCCGCGATCCGATCCTTGTCCAGCGCCAGGAGCTGGATGGAATGGGCATTCCAGCGCCTTTCCGCGCCGAGGGAGTAGAGGGCGAATGCCGGCTGCAGGTTTGCGCCGACAGGCACCAGCCTGAAGCCGCGGTAGGCGGGCCAGACGGCCCGGAAGAAATCCGCGATCGAAGAGCGGCCGCGATACCACTCTCGCCAGGGAGGCATCGAATAGACGGCGTCTTCCTTCAGCAGCGAGACGAACCGCTCCAGGTCGGCGCTTTCCCAGGCCAGCACGTAGCGCTCCAGCAGGCTTCGCTGATGCTCATCGGCGGTCGGGGCCTGCCGAACGTCACGGTCGAGCGTGACCAGCTTGGCCCGCGCCCGTTGCAGGGCGCTGTTCACCGAGGCCACCGAAGCATCGAGCACGGCGGCGACCTCGATCGCTGACCAGCCCAAGACGTCGGCCAGCAGCAGCACGGCGCGCTGGCGCGGCGGCAGTTGCTGGATGGCGGTGATGAACGCGAAACGGACAGACTCGCGCAGCTCGTAGCGGACGTCAGGCCCTCCGGCGGGATCCGGCAGGCTCTCGAGCTCGGCGTCGGGATAGGGCTCGATCCACAGCGTTTCCGCATCCGACCGCCCCTGCGGCCTCTGGGTCGACGGGCCTCCCAGCTGGTCGGGCATTGTCCGGCCGTGCTTCGAACGGCGCGCCATATTGAGCGCAACGTTCGTCGCGATCCGGTAGAGCCAGTTCTTGATCGAGGCGCGCGCCTCGAAGTCGTCGAAGCCCCGCCAGGCCCGCAGCATGGTCTCCTGGACCGCGTCCTCGGCCTCGTGAAGCGATCCCAGCATCCGATAGCAATGCAGCTTGAGCGCGCGGCGATGCGCTTCGGCCACGCGGGCGAAGTCCGCTCGGCTCGGCGGCGCAACGTTTGGAGAACCGACCGACGTCCTGTCTCTCATGACGATACCATTTGGCGACACCATTGAATTGCTGCAGTCCCGCTCTTCTCTCAGCTTGCCGCGGCGACGCCATTGGCCGAAACGGTGAAGATCGCCCCTGCCTGAGCCGGCGGCTTGACCGCGGCTTCGAGCACCGCCTCGGCGACATCTGCGGGCGACTGGCGCGCGCCCATGTTCTCGAGGAACTTCTGCTGGGGAATGCCGAGGTAGCGGGCGTAGCCGGTCACGGCGGCCTGCCCGAGCTCCGTCTCCGGCATGACACGGGAGGGGACGAGCGCGACGAAACGGATGCCGAGCTCGCGGCGATCAGATTCGGCCTGACAGTATTGGGCAATGAACATCTGCATGCGCTTGGCGCCAGCGTAGCCGCCCGAGATCGGCGACCCGCCGAGGCCGGCCCCGCTGGAGATGATGACCACGACCGAGCCCGGCGCAAGCGGCAAGTTGAGCGCCTCGCGGCAGAACAGGAAGGCCATCTTGGTGTCGACTTCCCAATTCACGCCGAATTCGGCCCAGGTGAGCTCGGGGATCGGACGGACCGGCGGGATCGCCCCGCCGCATATCACCAGCAGATCGGGCCTCGTCCTGGCGAAGACCTCCTGCGGCGCGGCTTCCGAAGCGGCGTCCAGCGCCAGCGTGTCGACGCGCATTTCCTTTGCGAGATAGGAAAGACCGCGCGCCTGCCTGGCGACCGCCAGGACATGCGCACCTTCGTCCGCAGCACGCCGTACGATCTCGCGGCCGACGCCCCGGCTGGCGCCAAGGACGACCACTCGCTTGCCCTGCAGCAATCCGTTTTCCGACGACATGGCTCAAATCTCCCAAGCGCGCCCCAATCTCAATGCAGATACGCGTCGATGTGGATCTTGCCTGTCGCCAGGTTCGCGTAGCCCGCGCCCCAGGCCGGCCGTGCGTTGACCCAGGCATAGGCCGCGGCGGCCGTGGTGAGGTCGATCTTCACAGCCAGGTCGACGATCGGCTCACCGTCGCGCGGGGTCCCGACGCCGTCGGCGGAAAACGCGATCCGGCTGCCATCCTCGGTCTCGATGGTCGCGCGGAGATCGAGCTCCCTGCGGCCATCGGCACGGACACGCAAATAGTCGATGCCGCGCATCGCGCCCGTCATGCGGCCTTTGATCGGTCCCGCGAGCGCGACGTCGAATTGAGCGCCGTGCAGCGGCACACTCTGTTGTCCCGCTAATACGGCCTGCATGTTCAGGCCGTATTCAGTCACACTCATGATGTCGAGATCGTATTCGAAGATCTTTTCGTAGCTCATGGCTTCTCTCTCTTAAGTGTCTCTACAAACCCGGCGTCGCTGATCGCCGGCAGCAGAACGCGCTCAGTCGACGATCAACCCGCCGGTCAGGTTCGCCACGGTTCCGGTCATACCGCTGCCCCGATCGGAGACCAGGAAGGCCGCCATGTCCGCCACCTCGGAGAGCTTGCTCGAGCGCTTGCGATGCGTGAGGCTCTCGATGAAGCCCAGGAACTGCTCGCGCGGGATGCCCATCGCGCTGGCATGCAGCCCGAAGACGACCTCGATTGTCTCCGTCTCCGGCATGCCGGTCGAGCGCAGGCAGATCGCGCGAACACCTCTCGCACCGAATTCGGCGGACAGGTTGCGGTTCAAGGCTTCCATCGCCGCCCAGGCGGGACCCATCCCTCCGACCAGAGCCGCACCGAGCCGTGCGGGTTCAGGGGTGTGCATCAACAGCACACCGGAGCCTTGCCCGGCCATTCGCCGTGCCGCCGCTCGCGCCGTCAGGAAGTGCGATCGCATGTAGGCGGTGATCGGCGCGGTGAAGCTGTCGACCGACAGCTGGGCAATCGGGATCCCCTGGGTCCCTGGCTGCGGGATCGGCGTGATGGCGTTGAAAGACACATCTAGCCGCCCGCTGGACTTGAAGACCGTGGCCACGTGGCTTTCCACGGCCTCTTCGTCCAGAGCATCGACCTGAAAGGCCGTTGCTGTTCCGCCTGCTGCGACAATCTCCTTGGCCACGCGCTCGACCTTGCCGAGCGTGCGGCCGGAGAGGAAGACTTTGGCCCCTTCGCGGGCGAATGTCCGCGCCACGGCGCCGCCGATGGCCCCGCCGGCGCCGTAAATGACTGCTGTCTTGTTTTCGAGGAGCATGACGAGCCCTTTTCATCTCGAGTTCGGTGCGGAGGCCGGTTTGGCCACCGTCATCGCTCATAGAGACCCTCGGCACCCCGGAGACTCATCGGCGTCGGCGAAAAAATTTCGGGGTGTCGCGAAGCGACAGCAGGCCTCACGCCTTCCGCCTATAAGTCGTGACCATCGTGTAGTCCTTGCGCGGACCTGACACGATGTGGCGAATGACAAAGCTGCCTTCGGGGCGGAAGGTGTAGGTCGACTGATAACGGTCGAAACCACACAGATGGTCGGCGCTTCCGTTCAAGGCGCCGTCGTCGGACGCAACCAGTTCGACCGTGTGGAAGAGCCGCGGCGGGGCCTCCTTGAAGAAGACGTCGAATCCGCGGCCGTGCCCGTGGAAGACGTACTCGCGCTCAGCTTCGAGTTCTGTGCCGGTCAGGAGCTTCAACCGTCCCTGTTCGCGATAGGCCAGGCCGTCCGGGCCGGACGGCGTGAAGGTCGCAAGACCCTGCATGCTCCCCTGCCCCTCGATCAGCCTGTTGAACGACCAGGAGCCGGTCAGCCGCTTCGTCACCTCGGAGCCGTCACCCCAGTTGCCGGTCACAGTCTCGTTCATATCCTTCGGGCCTCGACCACCAGCGACGCGTTCGACTTTGCCGGGCCAGTACCTATATCCTGGGGCGGATAGGTGTCGATGCAGTGAGCATGTGATGGCCAGGAGACCCACGACCGGAACGGACGTCGACGACCTGCCCCGCTATCTCGTCTGGGTTCGTGGGCTCGAGGGGCCGGAGCCGCAGAAATGGATCGACATGGATTTCGGCATCGGCGACTGGAAACGGCCGCAGGTGCTGGCTTGGCTGGAGCTGCCGATGGACGAACGGCGCCTGCCGCTGTCGATGCTGGCACGGCGCTATCCGCCACCGAAGGTGGAGACGCTATAAGCGCGCGCACACTTGCCCCGCGCCGCCGACGGCGTCAGGCCGAACCTGCGGCGAAAGAGCGATTAAAATAAGAGAGGTCCCGGGGCTCGCCCGGGCATTTCTTTTGCCGACTGTGGCCTAGTTCATAGACGGCCCGAGCGAGACAGCGCGATCCTTGTTGCTACCTCGGCGCGTTCTCAGACAAAATACATCCAATATTTCATAGTGCATCTATCGATTGAATTCAGAGGATGCCGCCCTTCAGGGCTTGAAGCATCCCCGACAGAATTTCGGAGGGGCCCATGACTCACCATGACGGAACGCCGCACGGCAGTCCTGTAGCAGCGGATCATCCGCATGCAGATCAGACTGCGACTACACCCGGCGCGCGGGTGCCGCGCAAGCTGGTGCTGTTCGCCGATGGCACCGGCAACGCCTTCACGACCCAGGAATCCAGCGTCTGGCGGCTCTACGAGGCGCTCGACCACACCCAGCCCGACCAGATCGCCTATTACATCAAGGGTGTCGGCACCGCCGGCTGGGCGCCGCTCGCCGCGCTTGATGGCGCCACCGGCATCGGCGTGCCGGCCAACGTTCGCAAGCTCTATCGCTTTCTGTGCTGGAATTGGCGCCCGGGCGACGAGATCTACATCTTCGGCTTCAGCCGCGGTGCTTTCACCGCCCGCACGCTGGCGGCCCTGATCGCCAGCCAGGGTCTGGTGCCCGCAGTGATCGACGACGAGCCCGTCTCGCATGCCGAAATGGAGCGAAACACCATGTCCGCGTGGCGCGAATACCGCCGCGAGACGGTGCCGTGGAAGCGAAGCCTGCCGACGATCTGGATCACGCGCCTAATTCGGGACATCGTGCTCTACTTCTATCATTTGCTGTTCGGACACCGCTCCTACACCGCGGTCCGCGCGGCGATGAACGGCCGCAAGGACGTCAATATCGACTTCCTCGGACTGTTCGACACGGTCGAGGCCTTCGGCGTCCCGATCGAGGAACTGCGCGTTGCGATCGACTGGGCTATCTGGCCAATCTCGTTCCGCAACCACCGCCCCTCTCGCAAGGCAAAGTACATCTGTCACGCGCTTGGGCTCGACGACGAGCGCACTACCTTCCATCCGCTGCGGATTGACCAGTCTCATCTCGCGGCCGATCAGACGGTCAAAGAGGTATGGTTCGCCGGCGTCCATTCCGACATCGGCGGCGGCTATCCGGACTGCACATTGTCGTTCGTTCCGCTGGTCTGGATGGCCGACCAGCTCGGCAACAAGCTCCGCTTCCAGAAGGGCACCGTCGAGCACTTCAGGGACTATCAATCGGCGATCGGGCCGATGCACGATTCGCGCAGCGGTGCGGCGGTGCTGTATCGCTACGGCCCGCGTCCGGTCATGGCGGGCAAGGCCAACGGCGGCACGCCTGTGGTGCATTTCGCCGTGGTCGAGCGCATGCTGCACGGCTGCGACGACTACGCGCCGATCATGCTTCCCGCCGACGCCCGGGTGCTGATGCCTGACGGCACCAAGCTCGACCTCACCGACCAGGGGACGCGCGAGGCGATGAAGGGCGCCTATCTGACGAAGGCCAGGGGATCGCGACGGCAGAAGGAAGCCGAGGCGTTCACCGCGATGAGCATGCCCGACGCCGAGATGGCCTCGCTCGCGCGTGACACCGTATGGTGGCGGCGCGTCGCCTATTTCGCGCTGCTGTTCATGGTCGGCGTGATCGCCGCCTGGCCGTGGATCTCTTATCCGTTGGTGCAATGGTCCAAACAGCCCGTGGGCCATGAGGGGATCTCCATCATCGCAAACATCGACTGGGTGCTGGGCGCCGTGGTGGCCCCGTTCGCCAATCTCGTCAGGGACGTGATGCCGTCCTATGCGGCGCCCTGGCTCGACGTCGCGGTCTACTATCCGTTCATCACGTCGATCGTGGGCGCGCTGACCTGGTGGATCTGGAACAAGAATTCGGAGCTGCGTGACACCATCCAGGAACGCGCGCGCCTCGCCTGGAATACGCCCCGTCGCAAGGCGAGCCTGAGCCACATCGACGAGCCGGGCCCGCTGTTGAGGTTCGGCCATTGGATGCGGACGAATGCCGGACCGGCAGGCCGCCTCATCACCAAGGGCCTCGTGCCGGCCATCTTCCTGCTCACGATCTTCGGCTCGGCGGCACTGATCCTGTCGAACAGCTTGTTCACCGGGCGCGTCGCACTCGGAAAGGTCTGCACCACAAGCAAGGATGCTGCCGGATCACCCCAGATCGGCACGCCGGTGCGCGACGACCCGACCGATGCAGTCGCGCTGTTCGACACCAGGACGTTTTGCTGGTGGAGCGGGCTCGCGGTCGAGAAAGGCCGCAAATATCGCGTCTTCATCGACGTCAAGGAGCCCTGGTTCGACCGCACCACCTTGAGCGGAGCGAACGGCTTCCGGACGCATGGGCTGCGTCATACCATCGCTTTGCCGGAGCTGCGTCTGTACGCGGCAAACTGGTTCCAGCCCGTGGTTCGCATTGGGACGAAAGGGGTGACTGAGCTTCCCCTGCAGGCGATCAACGTGATCCCGGCTGACGCGTTGCCGCGTCGGGCCAAGCCGACGCTTCCTGCGGAAGACGATGTTGAAGGACAGAATCAATATCCCGTCAGCCTCGACGATATCGACCGGTTCAAGGGCGAGCTGAAGACGCTCGGCAATTTCGAGCCGATCCCGCAGGATATGCTCGCGGCTGCGGAGCAGGTCTGGCGGACCGAAGGACTGACCGACCGCATCGTCGCCGAGTTCATCGCCCCTGACTCCGGCGAACTGTTCTTCTACGTCAACGATGCGGTGCAGATCTTCCCGCAGCTCTTGCCGCAGTCGATGGTGCCGTCGTGGCTCTTGGTGATCCAGGGCCCACCGGATCTATTCTATCGCAACAACACCGGCACGGCGAAAATCTCGGTGCAGCGCCTGCCCGCACCTGCGCTGCCCGCGGCGAAGACCACTTCGCCGCTGGCGAACAAGTAACGCCACGCCGAGCTGCGCAAACGAAGCCGTTGGGCTCTCAACGCATGGCCTCGCCCCCATGATTATGGGTGTCGCGCCGGTATGGCCGCGGCTAGACTGGCTGCACACGCCGCGGGGGACACGCGGCCGGGACCATGACCATGACGGACCAGGACGAGACCGGTGAGGTCATCACCATCCTCCTCGTCGAAGACGACGCACCGACCTGCTGGCGCCTTCAGGACGCGCTGGCGAAGGCCGGCTACGAGGTGCACACGGCCGGCACGCTGGGCGAAGCCCGCAGCGCGCTTGCGAGCGGCGCGCCCCGCGTGCTGCTGACCGATCTGCGGCTGCCCGACGGCCACGGCGTCGAGCTGATCCGCGAGACCAGGCAGCGTTTTCCCAATACCGAGATCATGGTGATCTCGGCGCTGGGCGACGAGGAAAGCGTCATCTCCGCCATCACCGTTGGCGCCACCGGCTATCTGCTCAAGGACGCCTTCCCGACCGACATCGCGACCACCGTGCGCGATCTGGTCGCCGGGCATTCGCCGATCTCAGCCTCGATCGCGCGCTTCATCGTGCGGCGAACGCAGAATTCGGCCGAGCCACCGCCGGGGCCGGTGCTCAACACCGCAAAGCTGACACCGCGCGAGATCGACATCCTCTGGGGCATCGCCAAGGGATTTAGCTACGCCGAGATCGCCAGCCACCTCGGTCTGTCCAGGCAGACCGTGCCCGGTCACATCAAGAACATCTATCGCAAGCTCGAGGTGCACACGCGCAGCGAAGCGGTGTTCGAGGCGGTGCAGCAGGGCCTGATCAAGCTGTGAGCGAGATTGCCGCGAAGACAGCAGTGCCCAGGCACGCGCTTCAGCTCGCGCGCATGGCGGCATATCTGTTGCTCCAGGCGCTGATCGTGATCGCCATCATCCTGGGGCTGCGGCTCTTCGAGCCGCGCGACCCCGATAATTTTGCCGTGAGCGAGTTCTCACTGCGCGAAGCCGGCACGACGCGGCCCGTGACGCTGCCTGAATTCACCGCGTCGCGCTATTCGCTCACCGATCCGCCGCTCTATTCGGGCAGATTCGTGTTCAGGGACGACGGCGCTGACGCGACCTGGTCGGTGTTCCTGCCGCGCTTCAGCAACGGCGTCGAGGTCGCGATCAACGGCGTCGCGATCCTGGACTCCCGGCGCGATCCCACGGCCAACCGGCCCGACCGCAACACGCCCGAGATCGCGGTGATCCCGGCTTCGCTGCTGCACGAGGGCAGCAACGACATTTCCGTGCGGCTGTTCGTGTGGGGACCGCTACGCGGCTTCCTCGACACCGTCTATGTCGGCCCGGACGCCGCCTTGCGCCCGGCCTTCGAGACCCGCACGCTGCTGTTCGTCACGCTGCCCGTGGTGTTCTCCGCCTGGCAGTCGATCCTCGCCGTCATCCTCGCCATCATGTGGCTGATGCGGCGACACGAGCCTGTCTATGGCGTGCTCGCGGTGGCGATGGTGCTCGGCGTCGTGCAGGCTTTCATCACGCCGCCGGTGCCGCCGGCCGACTCGTCCAGGCTTGTCGGCGTGCTGCTCTCCTCCGCGCCGATCGAGAGCGCACTGATCGTGGCGTCGGCGGTGCTGTTCCTCGGCTGGCGCTGGCCGCGCTATGGCGTGTTGCTGTTCGTGCCCGGACTCATCGTGATCGCAGGCGGTCTCATCGCCGGTCCGCCACTGCCGCGCATTCTCTTCATGCTTCTAGGTATCCCCACGGTCGGATTCTGTCTGGTCCTGATGGCCGGCATCGCAGCCTACGCCGCGCTCCAACGTCAGGACGTCGTCAGCCTCGCGCTCGGCTGTGCGGCGACCATCGTGCTGACCTGCTGGGCCCACGACATGCTGTCGGTGTTCGAGATCATGCCCAACGAACGCACCTTCGTATCGCGGCTGTCCTACTCGGCGCTGCTGATTGCGATCGGCGCCGGCCTGACCTGGCGCTTCGCTCGGGCGCTGAATCAGGTCGACAGCTTTGCCGGCCAGCTCGTCGCGCGCGTGCGCGAGGCGGAGGAACGGCTGAAAGCAAGCTTTGTCCGCGAGGAGGCGCGCGCACGGGCCGCAGCGCTGGCCAACGAGCGCACGCGGCTGATGCGCGACCTGCATGACGGCCTCGGCGGCCAGCTCATCAGCATCGTCGCACTCTCCGAGCGCGGGCACGAGGGCGCGACCATCACGGACGCCGCGCGCGCCGCGCTGAGGGATTTGCGTCTCGTCATCGATTCCATGGACGACATCGGCGGCGATCTCATGCTCGCGCTCGGTTCGTGGCGCGAGCGCGCGGCGATGCAGCTGCGGCCGCATGACATCGCACTCGACTGGCGCGTGGCAACGCCGCAGGGCCTGCCGCTGCACCCGGAACTGCGGCCCTGGCATGTCATCCAGATCGTGCGCATCCTGGACGAGGCCGTGACCAACGCGGTCAAGCACGCGGCCGCGCGCCGCATCACCGTGACCGTCGAGACACGAAACGACGGCCAGGGACCATACGGCGTGATCAGCGTCGCGGACGATGGCCGCGGCTTTGCGCGTGGTGACGACGGCGAAGCTGCGGGTGGGGGCCAGACCGCGCGCGGCGTGCACAACATGAGAAGCCGCGCGAGACGTTGCGGCGCGGTGCTCGACCTGAGCTCGGATGGATCGGGCACACGCGTACGGCTGCAATTGCCGCAGATCTTTCCCGACAGCGATGCGGCCGGCGGCTGAAAAGCCCCCTCCCCGGGCGCATGGGACGTGCGGGGAGAGGGATCGGGCCGGGATCTTGGCTTGCGAAGGACGGGGGGTTCGCTCGCGGGCTCGCTTGCAGCGGGCTCCCTTGGCCCGAAAGAATGCAATCAACTCAATCCAGCAAAGTCATCAACGCACGCCGACGCGATTGACCGGGCCGCCACGATTCATCGGCGTGCCGGCACGGACACCGACACCGGGGGCGCCCACGCCGGGCGTCACCACGGCTGCAGCCGCGACCGGTGCGGCCGGTGCAACCACCACCGCCGCGTCCGGCCGTACCACGCAGCCCTTGGGCACGCCGACCGTCTTGCAATAGACCACCGCCTGCGCCGGGCTCGTACCCAGCGAGACCATCGCCGCACCCGCCAGCATCATCACCGTCAGCCCGGCGCTCAGCGCTCCCACTCTTTTCGACATTCTTGCTCTCCTGCTTCCCGTTCGGCGCCCCGGTGCAATCACCTGATCTTGCGGCCGACGTGCAGCCTCAATGGCAAAAGACTGATCACCAAGACATGCCATGAAGATGGGGGTGCAGCAGGCAAGCCTGCGAGCCGATGCCATGAACATGGCATGGACCGGCCATGGATCTCCGCGAGATGGTCCGCCGCGCTCGATCCCAGCGAACCACCGCAATTGCAAAGAGGTGCTTTATGAAGACTTCAATTCTTGCCGCGCTGCTGCTCACCGCCGCTGTCCTGCCAGCCGTGGCGCAATCCGGCCCCACGCCGCAGGAACAGATCGCGTGCCGCGGCGATGCCAGCAAGTTCTGCGCCGAGCACATCGGCAAGCCGCCGGAGATGAATGCCTGCCTGCGTGAGAACAAGACAAAGCTTTCGGACGGCTGCCGCAAGGTGGTGGAGTCGCACGGCGGCTGACATTTCTTCCTGCTCGCCTTGCGCAGGCGGCCTTCGGCCGCCGTCTCAATACTGAGGGAAAGCATCGCATGCCGCTCACATTCGTGTGCGCGGCATCAAATGCTAGTCGTCATCGTCACCGAACAGCCGGATCTGCGGGAAGCCGCCGCGCGGCCGACCGGCAAAATCACGCGTGTCGGAATCCTGGCGGACGCTGCGCGCGACATCATCCCAATTGGTCTGGTCGCGCCCACCACGCGCATCGCGCTGTTCATAGCGGCGACGCTCCGCCCAGCGCTCGTGGCGCTCTGCACGGCGCCGCTCGGATGCGGCACGCCTGACGTCGGAATCCCTCGCCTTGGCATAGGCGTTCTCGGGAGATGATGCCGGTTCTGTCGAGGCCTGCTGCTCGTTGGACTTCGTCTCCGGCCGAGACGAAGGCGCGGGCTTGGGCTGCTCGACGGCTGCGGTCTGCGCAGGCGGCGGCGCCGGCGGTTCAGCTTTGGCCTCAGTGGTCGGCGCATTGGGCTTCGCGTCCGGCTTGGCTTCGGCCTGAGCTGGCGCAGCAACCATCGTACCGAATACCTGCGAGCCCGTGAGGTATTGCACGCGCTCCGAGGGCGCGTTCGTCATGGCCGGCGCATTGGCCTCGGTGCGTTGCGCCACCCTGCTGGTATCGGGCCCTTGCTTGGGCGCGATTGGATTCATGATGTTGCCGGCAACGATGCCGCCGCCAAGGCCAATTGCAATGGCAGCAACGATCGATCCGGCACCGACGAAATAAGCTGTCGACGTGCGCATTGGCCCACTCCCTGTTTGGAGCGAGCAACGCGGTGGGATTGCCGGATGTTCCTGAAAGACGTGGTTCCCCAGGAGGGAACGACGTTAGATCTGCTGCGCGACCTTCTCCAGCCCGATGATGCGGGCGAGCTTGCGCACTTCTTCCTTCTGGTCGTCACGCAGTTGGAACAGCAGCGGCATCGCGGCCGATTTCAGCTGCTGAACCTCGTCGCAATTCGGATCGATCTGCACGTTCGGCCCATTGGGATTGGAGAGCTTGTTGGCCGAAATCTTCTTGACGACGCTGCGCAGCGCGCTCTCGACGGAGGGCCAGTAATATTCCTGCGACGACGACAGTTTCAGACGATCCCGGATGCCGGCGATCTGCACGTCGGAGAGCAGAGAGTAGGTCTTTTGCGGCTGCGGCTTCGCAACCGGCTTCGGCTTCGACGGAGCCTCGATCGCGGCTGATGTCTCGGGAGCAGCGGGCGCCTCGTTCACGCTCGCTTTCGGCATCGGGAAATCGGACGGCGTGGCCGAGGCAAAAGCCTGGCGCAGGGGCTCTGTGAGCACCGGTGCCTGCGACAGCCTGTCGGCGGGAACCTGGACCGGATCAATCGCGGCCGAGGCCAGCGCCAGGGTCGGAACCAGCCGATCGGCCTTGGCGGCACGGTTGGCAGCGAGAGGCTTGGGCGGGGCCTGGGTGATCATCTCGGCACTGACACTGGGCACGCTGTCGCGGCCGAGGATGGCGGTGGTGGCGGCACCGAGGACGAGGATACAGGTCAGCACGGTGATGGTGATGGCTCTGGACAAACTTGTCTCCGGAAGGACCGCTTCACGATGTTGTTAGAGATGCCCGGCAAAAGGGCACGAATTAAGGCTTGAGTGTGCCTTTCAGGCGACAATCGCCTTGCCTATGACGACGGAGGCAGAAAACCGAGCGAAATCAGGCCGCTATGCCCAGATCGTAGGCGTCCTGAATGTCGGCGACGATCTCGGAGGCCTCCCAGACCGCACGCGGCTCGACCGATTGCAGCGTCACCGTCCAGTTGCCGCCCCGGCGGGTACGGGGAACGCGGACGATGTCGAAGCGGACATTGCGGCAGAGCGGGTGACGGGCCAGAGCATGGGCGACGCGGACGCGGATCTCGTCCAGCGTAGCTGCGGTCTTGCTGTTGAGAAAATCGAAATCCATTGCCTGTCCCTCTCGTCCTGATTGGCGGCCGTGAGGGATTCTTGGCGGGCGATGGTTAATCTGCCGTTAAATGCGGGCGTGCGGAGCCATGCGGGATTAACCGTGCTGGGCGGCGCAGGAGGCTACCGCGACGTCACCTCGCGGTATTCGGCGACCGTTCGCGCGACGAGGTCATTGACCGCCATCACGTCAGTGACTCCCGACGTCGAGTGCCCGCCGCTCCAGATATCGCGCCAGCGCTTCGGCCGGTTCTCGCGCGCGCTGACGTCGATGTCCTTGCCGATGTCGATGGCGCCGCGCGCCGGCAGGTCATTGGGGTCGAGCCCGGCGGCGACGATCGACGGCTTCAGCATGCTGGTCTGCAATCCGGTGAAGGCGGTGGTGAGCAGGATGTCGTCGGCGCTGCTCTCGACCAGCATCTGCTTGTGGCGCTCGTCCGCCATGCTCTCGCGCGTCGCGATGAATTTCGTGCCCATGTAGCCGAGATCGCAGCCGAGCACTTCGGCCGCACGCAGCGCGCGGCCATCGCTGATGCCGCCGGCCAGCACGATGATGCCGTCGTAGAACGCGCGCACTGCGCGGACGAAGGCAAACGGATTGAGCCAGCCGGTTTGTCCGCCGGCGCCCGCGGTCAGCAGCACCAGCCCATCTGCGCCTGCTTCTGCCGCGCGCTCGGCGTGGCGGATCGAGGCGACGTCCGCCAGCACCAGGCTGCCTGCATCATGTAGCGGCTTCAACACGGGCGCGGGCGAGCCGACCGACGTGATGACGATCTCGGGCTTGTGCTTGAGCAGCACGGCGAGATCCTGCTCCAGCCGCGCGTTGGAGCGATGCACGATCAGGTTCGGACAGAGCGGCGCGGCCCTGCGGCCAGTTTGATCTTCGTGCTGGCGTAGACGTGTTGCGATCTCGGCGAACCATGCATCGAGCTGTTCCGGATTGCGGCAATTCACGGTGGGGAAGCTGCCGATGACGCCGTTACGACAAGCCGCGACCATCAGCTCGACGCCCGACACCAGGAACATCGGCGCGGCGATCAGCGGCAGGCCGAGACGATCGCGAAAAACTTGCAGTCGATCGGACGTCACTCTCTCGCCTCCTCGTTCCATCCCGCATTCTCTGTGCTAGCCTCGTCAGCAACATTGGCACGCGAGAAGCCGATGACAAAGCAGCGAGGAAACATATGTCCGATCCGCTCCACGCATCGTCCCCGACTTGTGCGCAGACGCTACGGGCGCTGGCGCGCTATCCCGGCCGCACGGCTTTCGCATGGCCCGGGGGATCGCTGAGCTATCAGGGCACACTCGATCTGATCGGACGCATCCAGGGCGTATTCATGCGGCTTGGCCTGCAGCCGGGTGCGCGCGTCGCGTTCCTCACCGCCAACCGCGCCGACACCTGGTGCGCCGGCGTCGCCGCGCAATTGTCGCGATGCTGCATCACCTGGCTGCATCCGCTGGGATCGGAGACGGATCAGCTTTTTCAGCTCGAGGATTCCGAGGCCGAGGTGCTGGTCGTCGATGTGGCTGCGTTCCGCGATCGCGGCGGCGAGCTCGCAGCGAAGGCGGCTTTGCTCAAGGCCGTCTTCACGATGGGGCGGGCCGACTACGGCGTCGATCTGCTGGCGGCGATCGAGAGCGCCGGACATGCCGGCGCGCAGTGCCTCGCTGGCCTCGATGATCTCTCCACACTGAATTACACCGGCGGCACGACAGGCAAGTCCAAGGGCGCGCTGCGCTACCACCGCGAAAACGCCGGAGCTGCCGGTGCGATCCTCGCCGATTTCGAGATCCCCGACGCAGCGCGCTATCTCACGGTGGCGCCGATCAGCCATGTCGCCGGCACAAAAGTGCTGCCGACGCTGATGCGTGGCGGCACGGTGCACATGCTGAAGGGCTTTGATCCCGAGGCGGTGCTGGCGACGATCGCGCTCGAGCGCATCAATTTCACGCTGTTCGTGCCGACCATGATCTATGTGCTGCTCGATCATCCCGCGCTTGATAAGACCGATCTTTCATCGCTCGAGCTCGTGCTCTATGGCGCCTCGGCAATGTCGCCCAGCCGGCTTGTCGAAGGCATCGAGCGCATCGGCCCGGTGTTCTCTCAGCTCTACGGCCAGACCGAATGCTATCCGGTGTCAGTGTTGCGCAAGAAGGATCACGATCCCAAAACGCCCGAGCTGTTCCTGTCCTGCGGCTTCCCGATCGCGGCGTGCGAGGTCAAGATTCTCGACGACAACGACCAGGAGGTGAAGACAGGCGAGGCCGGCGAGATCTGCGTGCGTGCGCCGCATGTGATGGCGGAGTACTGGAAGCGGCCTGACATCACCGCCGAGACATTGAAGAACGGCTGGGTCCACACCGGGGACATCGCGCGCCAGGACGAGCGTGGCTACATGTTCATCCTCGACCGCAAGAAGGACATGATCGTCACCGGCGGCTTCAACATCTTTCCGCGCGAGGTCGAGGACGTGCTGTCGCAACATGCCGATGTCGCGATGGTCGCGGTCGTCGGAATCCCCGACGAGAAATGGGGCGAGGCCGTCACCGCCATCGTCGTGCCGCGCGAGGGCACCAGACCCGATCCGGACGAACTGATCAACATGGTACGGACCCGAAAAGGCTCGGCGCATGCGCCCAAGCAGATCCAGTTCGTCAAGCAGCTGCCGATGACCGGCGTCGGCAAGGTCGACAAGAAGGTGCTGCGCGCCGGCTTCTGGAGCGGGCGGGACCGGATGGTGGGATAATCTCCCTGATTGCAGCGACGGGTTCGGACTACACGCATCGCGCGAAACACCGGGAGTTTTGAGCGCATTTGCCCGGGATTTTACGGTGTCGTTGTGGCCGCGACACCACAACGCGCCACGGAGTGTGTGCCCGCGCGGCTTGCGCGATTGCCCGCGAATCAGGGAATCAACTAGACCGCTGATGGGGCTGGGAAGCGGAGTGGGACATGAGAGTCGCTTCCCTGGAAAGTGCAGTCGCCGCGGTCACGTTGATCACGGCTATCATCGTGGTGCTGTGGGAGATCAAGATCTTCTACGGACTGTGAACTGGCAGGATGCCGAGCATCCCTTCCGCGGCGGCGGAAGCCTGCCGTTCAATCGGCTCCAGGAGCGATCGCGGCACGGCCGTCACCCTCACCGCTTCTCGATCACTAGGCTCTGCACAGCGCGACCGAAATAACCCTGCCGATCCGCGAGCCGCGACATCGCAAGGCCCGCGCCGTCAGGGCCGATCCAGGATTCACCGTCCAGCAAGATCCAGTCGCCGACCGGTTGGCGCGCCAGGCTCACCGTGAGGTCTGCATTGATGTAGGTCCAGCTGCGGAAGTCGAGCGTCGAGGCGGTACCGTTGGAGAAATCGGCGGCGACCACCGCGCGCATCGTCTGCGAGACCGCCTCGCCTTCGACCAGCGGGTGATCGAGGCGAAACCAGATCGCGCCGGCGCCGGCCTGCCCGAAGCGGCCCCGCGCGGCGCGCATCGAGACCATGCCAGCGAACGGACTTGTCGCACCGTGCCCGTCCTCGACCAGCGAGTCCTCGGGCGACGGCAGGGTAACAGGCAGATCCTTCACATCGTCGGGCAGTGGCTGCGACTGCTGCTTGATCTTGAGCACGGTGGCGCCGACGACCTGCACATCGTCGGCGAACAGCTTGATCTCGCAGAGCTGGATCTTGCGGCCCTCGCGCAGCACTTCGGTTTCGATGGTGAGCGGCGCGACCGGCACCGGCCGCATCAAGTCAATGGTGACCCGCGCGACGTTCATCGGCACGGGCGTCGGAATCCGCTCCGCCGCCCACGTCACCAGCGATGACGGCGCCGAGCCGTGCTGCATCCGCCGGTCCCAGGGGCCGGCAGCATTCGGACTGGTGACGACGCTGTTGCCGTCGACGCGATAGATGGCACTCATCGCCAGCGCCATCACAGCGGCGGATCGATCGCTTCCTCGTATTCCTTCTTGAAGCGCGCGATCATCTCGGCGGCAGGCACGATGCCGTCCACGCTGCCGATGCCCTGGCCGGAGCCCCAGATCTCTTTCCAGGCCTTCGGCTTGGCGCGCTCGCCGGAGGCGTCGGTGCCGAAATTCATCTTGGACGGATCCGACGTCGGCAGGTTTTCAGGATCCATGCCGGCGGCGAGGATCGACGGCTTCAGGTAGTTGCCGTGCACGCCGGTGAAGAGGTTGGAATAGACGATGTCGTCGGCCGTCGAGCCCGCGATCATCTCCTTGTACTTCTCGACCGCGTTGGCTTCCTTGGTCGCGATGAAGGCCGAGCCGATATAGGCAAAGTCGGCACCGAGGATGCGCGCGGCGCGAATCGCCTTGCCGTTGCCGATGGCGCCCGACAGCGCGATCGGGCCGTCGAACCATTTGCGGGTCTCGGCGACGAAGGCCAGCGGCGAGATGGTGCCGGCATGGCCGCCGGCGCCGGCCGCAACCAGGATCAGGCCGTCGGCGCCCTTCTCGATCGCCTTGTGAGCGAATTTCTGGTTGATCACGTCGTGGAAGACGATGCCGCCCCAGCCGTGCACGGCCTGGTTCAGCTCCTCGCGCGCGCCGAGCGAGGAAATGATCATCGGCACCTTGTACTTGGCGCAGAGTTGCATGTCGTGATCGAGCCGGTTGTTCGACTTGTGCACGATCTGGTTGACCGCGAACGGCGCCGACGGCTTGTCGGGATGGGCGCGGTCATAGGCCGCGAGCTCCTCGGTGATCCGCGCCAGCCATTCGTCGAGCAGCTCCGGCGGCCGCGCATTCAGCGCCGGGAACGAGCCCACCACGCCCGCCTTGCACTGTGCGATCACGAGGTCGGGCACCGAGATGATGAAGAGCGGCGAACCGATCACGGGGATCGACAGGCGTCCCTTGAACAGAGCAGGCATGGACATTGCGGAGCGATCCTTTGCTGGCAGGCGCATGAGAGGTTGGGACCATACCAACAAGGCAATCTTTCCACTGTCAAGTATTGCGTTGTGACGCCGTGGCGGGTGCCACTACGGCAATTCCAACGCGCGGAATTCCTGCTCCGTCATTCCGGGGCGCGCGAAGCGCGAGCCCGGAATCCATTTGGCCGCGGGCGCTGACGCGCGATGGATTCCGGGCTCGACGCTACGCGTCGCCCCGGAATGACAGCGACCGCCTACCCAAGCAAATCCGGATTGATCAGCCGCTCGAACGAGAACATCTCGTCCCATTTCTCCTGCGTCAGCAGCTTGCGCTCGACCACCACGATCTGGTGCAGCGACTTGCCGCTCTTGTAGCCCTCGCGCGCGATCTCGGCGCATTGCTTGTAGCCGAGCAACGGCTTCAGCACGGTGACGATGCCGAGCGAGTTCAGCACCATGTTGCGGGTGTGCTCCTCGTTGGCGGTGATGCCGACAATGCAGTTCTCGCGCAGGCTGTTGACGGCGCGCTCCATGGTGCGGATCGAGAAGAACAGCGCGAACGATATCACCGGCTCCATCACGTTGAGCTGGAGCTGACCGGCGCTTGCTGCCAGCGTGACGGTCATGTCGAGGCCGATGACGAGGAAGCTGGTCTGGTTGACGACCTCGGGGATGACGGGATTGACCTTGCCCGGCATGATCGAGGAGCCCGGCTGCAATTGCGGCAGGTTGATCTCGTTGAAGCCGGCGCGCGGGCCCGAGGCGAGCAGGCGAATGTCGTTGCAGATTTTCGTCAGCTTGCTCGCGGTGCGCTTGAGCACGCCGGAGAGCTGCACATAGGCGCCGGTGTCCGAGGTCGCCTCGACGAGGTCGCCGGCGAGGATGAAATCGACGCCGGTCAGTGCGCTCAAATGCCGGACCGCGAGCTTGGGATAACCGACCGCCGCAGTGACGGAGGTGCCGATCGCGGTGGCGCCAAGATTGATCTCGCGCAGCAGCGCGCGCGCTTCCGAAATGCGGTCGACCTCCTCGCCGATGGTGGTGCCCCATCCCTTGAACTCGGCGCCGAGCGACATCGGCACCGCGTCCTGCAGATGCGTGCGGCCCATCTTCAGCACGCGGTCGAATTCGCGGCCTTTTGCGAAGAAGGCCTCCTGGAGCTGGCGTAGCGCCGTCATGTAGCTCTCGAGGCGAAGGATCAGCGCGAGGCGAAACGCGGTCGGATAGGTGTCGTTGGTGGACTGGCCATAATTGACGTGGTCGTTCGGGCTGACGTGCTGGTAGTCGCCCTTGTGGAAGCCGAGCGATTCCAGCGCGAGGTTGGCGATCACCTCGTTGGCGTTCATGTTGGTCGAGGTGCCGGCGCCGCCCTGGATGAAATCGGTGACGAACTGATCCATCATGTCGCCGGCGATGACGCGGTCGCAGCCGAGGATGATGGCATCGGCGACCTTGGCGTCGATTGCGCCGAGGTCGCGGTTGGCCATCGCCGCGGCCTTCTTGACGTAGCCCAGCGCCTTCACGAAGTAAGGCTCCTGGTTCATCGGAATGCCGGTGATGTGGAAGTTCTCCTTCCCCCGGATGGTCTGGACGCCGTAATAGATGTCGTCGGCGATCTCACGCTGTCCGAGGAAGTCCTGCTCCGTGCGGCTCATGGGCGCTCCTTGCTGCTCGCGCGACGTCCCTAGTTCTGGCACAGCGCGCTGGTGACGACGGTATCGGTGCGGCAATCGTCAGGTTTGCGTTGCCTGCCCGGAATGAGCACCTTGGCCGAGCACTTCTCGGCGGAATCGGTGTTGAGGCTCTTGCCTTCCTTGTAGCCCTTGCTCTGGCAGAGCTGGTTGGCCGCGAGCTTGCAGTCGGGCGCACCGTTCGACGAGGCCGGGCAAGCCGCGCGCCCGGAGACCATGCTGGACGGCGTCGCCAACCGCGACAGGTCGTTCATGGTCTCGCTAGGGCTTTTGATCGGCGGCAGGATCGAGGGCAGCTTGTCGAACAGCTTGCCCATTTCGTTGATCAGCCCGGGATTTTCCGCTGGCGCCTGCGGCGCTGAGGGTGCGGGCGGCGGAGCGGCCTGAGGCCCCTGCTCCTGCAAGCCGAGCGATTGCGGCGCCGATTGCGCCCAGCCGATCCCGCCGGCGCTGACCATGAGCAGCACTGCTGACATCAGCGTCCCGAGCCATACGGCCGGATTGCCGGATCGAACCATCATGAGGTCAACCGTAGCCGAAGCCGGCGCGGTGGCAAAGCGCGGGGTTAGATCAGCTTGATCGCCACAACAAAGCCGAGCACCAGCACGGCGGCGCCGAGCGCGACCCACAGGCCGAGATGCCGCTCGATCCGCTCGCGGATCCAGTCGCCATAGCGGTTGAGCAGGATCGCCACGATGAAAAAGCGTCCACCGCGCGCGACGATCGAGCACAGGACGAAAAGAGCGAGATTGTAGCCGGCAAAGCCCGAGGTGATGGTGACGAGCTTGTAGGGGATCGGCGTCAGGCCCTTGAGCAGGATGATCACCGCGCCCCACTCGGCATAGGAGGCGCGGAAAGCGTCGACCTTGTCGCCGAGGCCATAGACCTGGATCAGCCAATGTCCGACCGAGTCAAACAGCAGCGCGCCGATGGCATAGCCGAGCAGTCCGCCCAGCACCGAGGTCGCGGTGCAGATCGCGGCATAGACCCAGGCGCGCTGCGGGCGCGCCAGTGACATCGGGATCAGCATCACGTCCGGGGGGACGGGAAAGAAGGAGCTTTCTGCGAAAGCCACGGCACCCATGATCCAGAGCGCATAGGGCTTGTGGGCGGCGTCGATGCACCAGTCGTAGATACGTTTCAGCATGGCGCCGCGATGAAGCACCATGGGACGGATTTGTCCATCGCGAGTTTTGTGACGGTTAGCGTGATCCGGACCCGAAGGGCCGCCTTAGCGCAAAGTGTAGGCGGTTTTCCGAAAAGATCACGCTCAAACAACAACCTAAAGCGCGATGAGCTTCATCGCGCTTTAGTGCCTTTTTCGCGCTCCGCGCCCTTCGAGCGCGGCAATTGGCCGCCTCGCGGAGATGCGAGGTGAGGCGACTTTGGGCAGCTTCATCGCCGACTTCGGCAGCTTTTCGGCAATGCCGAGCATGTCCTCCCGCCGCGACATCTCGCGCCAGACGTCTTCGGGGCGGACGCCTGCGGACGCCCAGAGCACGGTGAGATTGTAGAGCAGATCGGCGCTTTCGCGGACCACGGCCTTGGCGTCGCCGTTGACCGCATCGATCACGACCTCGATGGCCTCTTCAGCCAGCTTCTTCGCCATCTTGGAGGGGCCGCGCTGAAACAGGCGCGCGGTGCGCGATGTTGCCGGATCAAGATCCCTGGCCGCGAGCACAGCCAAATACAGCCGCTCAAGCGAATCACTCATGTCGTAAAAACTACTCTAAACCAATGGAGAGCGCGTTAACGCGCGACAATAAAAGCGAAAAACAGGCCGGCGCGACAAGCGCGACGGCCTGTTGATCGATGGCATGGAGCGATTGGTTATTCGCAAGCGTAGCCGGAATAGCCGTGGGCGCAGACCTTGGTGTAGCCGCCATAGCGCTCCTGGTAGCCCGAGTCGTAATAATAGGGACCATAGCCGGGTCCGCTGTAGTAGGCCGGGCCGCTGTCGTAGTAGTAGCCCGGACCCGAATCATAGGCGTAGGCGTCGCGGGTCGCGGCGATCGCAAGCCCGGTACCGATGGCGCCGGCAATCGCCGCACCGGCGAAGGCCGCGCCGCCACCGCCATGCCAATGACGGCCGCCGGCGAACGAAGCGGTAGGGGCGACGCTGGTCAGCGCCAGCACCGCGGCAGTGGCGAGAACGGCCTTGCGGCCGGCAAACTTTGAAAATCGGTCAAACATGTCCTGGACCCTCCTTGGGACCTGCACTGGCGCCTCGATACAGGCTCGTGTCTTTCAAACACCCGCATCCCATGTTGGGTTCCCCAACCCCAACACAAGCTGAACAGCCTTGCGTGATCGTGACGCAACCGCCGCTCATCTCCCGTTCAGGTTGGGTGACGCAGGCACATCAGGCACGCCGCGGCTCAGTGCCGTCGGCGAGAGATCGAGCGGATGGCAAAAGCTTCCGCTGTATCTCGCGGGCGATCCCTGTTTAGAATGTCATCTCAAGGTCATACCGCCTGCCTGGGTCAGCGCCTGCCTCATGTCCATTTTCCGTCTCTACACCCGTGTTCTCGAGCTGCTCGGCAAGGAGGCGCGGCTGGGCTGGCTGCTGGCATTCGCCAATCTGCTGCTGGCCGGCTCGCAATTCGCCGAGCCGGTGCTGTTCGGGCGGATCGTCGACGTGCTCTCCGGCAAGACGGTCGCAGGCTCGAGCTCGGCCTGGCCGTTCCTGCTGGCGTGGGCCGCGTTCGGCCTGTTCACCATCGCCTGCAGCGCGCTCGTGGCCTTGCAAGCCGACCGGCTCTCCCATCGCCAGCGCCAGGCGGTGCTGACCAGCTATTTTGAACACATCCTGCAGCTGCCATTGACCTTCCACTCCGGGACCCATTCGGGCCGGCTGATGAAGGTGATGCTCAACGGCACGGATGCGCTGTGGCGGCTCTGGCTCGGCTTCTTCCGCGAGCATTTTGCCGCGATCCTCTCCGTCGTGGTGCTGCTGCCGCTGTCGCTCTATCTGAACTGGCGGCTTGCGATCCTCTTATTCGTACTCTGCATCGTCTTCACCGCGCTGACGACCTTCGTCGTGCGCAGGACGTTCGGCATGCAGATGGCGGTCGAGGAGCATTACAGCGAGCTCTCCGCACGTGCCTCCGACGCGCTCGGCAACGTCGCGCTGGTGCAGAGCTTCGTGCGCGTCGAATCCGAGGTCAAGGGACTGCGCTCGGTCGCCGACGAGCTGCTCGCGGCGCAAATGCCGGTGCTGTCGTGGTGGGCGCTCGTCACCGTGATCACGCGCGCCTCGACCACCATCACCGTGCTCGCGATCTTCACGCTCGGCATCGCGCTGCATGACCAGGGCCTGACCTCGGTCGGCGAGATCGTGATGTTCGTCAGCTTCGCCACCCTGCTGATCCAGAAGCTCGAACAGGTGGTGAGCTTCATCAACAACGTGTTCATGGAAGCGCCGCGCCTGCGCGAGTTCTTCAATGTGCTCGATGCCGTGCCGGCCGTTCACGACCGGCCAGATGCGATCGATGCCGGAAGGCTCTCCGGCCTCGTCGAGTTCAACGACGTCACCTTCTCCTATGACGGCAAGCGGCCGGCGGTCGAGGATCTCTCCTTCACTGCGCTGCCGGGCCAGACCATCGCGCTGGTCGGCCCGACCGGTGCCGGCAAGTCGACCGCGATCGCGCTGCTGCACCGTGCCTTCGATCCGCAATCCGGCTTCATCAGGATCGACGGCATGGACGTGCGCGGCGTCACGCTGACATCGCTGAGGCGGAACATCGGCGTCGTGTTCCAGGAAGCGCTGCTGTTCAACCGCTCGATCGAGGAGAACTTGCGCGTCGGCAAGCCCGACGCGACCGAAGCGGAGATGCGCAAGGCGGCGGAGCGCGCGCAGGCGCTCGAATTCATCGAGCGCAGCGGCGGCTTTGCGACCAATGCCGGTGAGCGCGGCCGCATGCTGTCAGGCGGCGAGCGGCAGCGGCTGTCGATCGCGCGTGCACTGCTGAAGGACCCGCCGATCCTGATCCTGGACGAGGCGACCAGCGCGCTCGATGCCGTGACCGAGGCCAAGGTCAACGCTGCTCTCGACGAAGTGATGAAGGGCCGCACCACGTTCGTGATCGCCCACCGCCTCTCCACCATCCGTAATGCGACACGGATCCTGGTGTTCGAGAACGGGCGGGTGATCGAAAGCGGAACTTTCGATGAACTCGTCGCCAAAGGCGGCCATTTCGCCGAGCTCGCCCGGGCCCAGTTCATGGTGCAGGAACAAGCACAGGCCACACGGAACAGCGCGAGTGCCGCGGAGGCCGCTTCGGCTGCCGTCAAAGCCCCATAAAAGTCCCCACAGCAAGTCCCCGTAGCGCCGTCGAAATTCAGCCTATTTCGTTGCGGAATACCGCCCCGAAGCCCCTATGCTCGACGCACGAGCCGGTATAGGTTTGCGCTGCCGCGAGCGGCGGCGCCGGATTTCAAAACCGAACATCAGATCACGAGAACCGCGTGGAACCAGCGGCTCTCCAAGGACCGGAATCGGATAGTGCACGCCTTTCGCCCGCTGCTTCGCAAATCCCTGTTCAACCTGTTCGCCGCGACGCTCGCCGTCGCTGCGCTCCTCGCGCCACGCCTCGCGAATGCCGAAGCGCTGCTGCTGATCGAAGCCGATACCGGCAAGGTGCTGCAGGCCGATAACGCCACCATCCCCTGGTATCCAGCCTCCGTCACCAAGATCATGACCGCCTATGTGACGCTGAAGGCAGTGAAGGACGGCAAGATCACACTCGACACGCTGCTGACGGTGTCGCCGACGGCCGCCTCGCAGTCGCCCTCGAAGATGGGCCTGCGTCCGGGAACGCAGCTCACCGTCGACAACGCGCTGAAGATGATGATGGTCAAGTCGGCGAACGACATGGCCGTGGTGCTGGCCGAAGGCCTCGGCGGCTCGATCGACGGCTTCTCGGTGATGATGAACGACACCGCGAAGAAGCTCGGCATGACGCAGACGAACTACGTCAATCCCAACGGCCTGCCGGCGGACGGACACGTCACCTCGGCGCGCGACCTCGGCATTCTCGCCCGCTCGTTCCTGCGCGACCTGCCCGAATACGAATACTTCGTGCACATCCCCGCGATCCGTTTCGGCAAGCGGATCACGCCGAACTTCAACAAGCTGATCGGCCGCTACCCCGGCGCCGACGGTTTCAAGACCGGCTTCATCTGCGCCTCCGGCTACAACCTCGTGGCGTCAGCCACGCGCAACGGCCGCCGTCTGATCGCGGTGGTGCTCGGTGCCAGCTCCGGCACTGCGCGCGCGGTGAAGGCGGCGCAGCTGCTCGAGCGCGGCTTCAGCCAGGACAATCTGTCGTGGCTGCGCCCCTCGCTCGGCACCGTCGAGAACCTCGTGCCGGTCGATGCCTCGCCGCCGAACCTGCGCGAGGAGATGTGCGGTGGTCACCGCAAGCATCCGGCCAGCGACGACGACGATGCGCTGATCGCGACCAATGGCAGTGGATCGACCTCTCTAACCGGTGGCGAAGCCAAGGTCACGTTCTTCACCGCCGGCCTCCAGCCACCACTGATGAAGGCCTCCGATTTGATGGCCTCGGCCGCGGAGCCTGTGGAGCCCGTGGTGGTCTATACCGGCCCGACTCGCACAGGCGCGGCCCTCGTCGCGGCCGTCGCAGCCGACACGGACCAGCAGGCCACGCCGAAAGCGCGTGGCAAGAAGTCGCGCGTTGCCAAGAAGCCCGACGCCGGCAGTGACACCAAGACGGCGGCCGCCAAGCCCGACGCCACGGCGAAAAGCGATGCAAAGAGCGCTGCAAAGCCGGCCGCGAGCAAGCATGCCGCGGCCAAGCCTTCTGAGAACAAGCCTTCTGAGAACAAGCCTTCTGCGAACAAGCCTGCTGCGAACAAGCCGGCGGCGAGCGGCGATCAGGCTGCCAGATCTGCAAAGCCCAAGGCCGCGACAAAGAAGCCCGCGCCCAACAACAGCTAGGTTAACGCTCCAGGTCCGTCAGGCTGCGGGGCGCACTTCGCACCTGCGGCAGCGACTTGCGACGATTCCAGTAGCCACTTTCCGGCCTTTGCCCTAAGCCTCGACCGCTTGCCAGCCGTACCGGCAGGCTCGATACTGGCGGCAATGAGGCAGCCCGGGACACAACGGGCTCTGGTGTTAAGAGAGGGGAGTTTCCATGGAGCGCATCTGGCTCAAGCAATATCCGCCCGGCGTGCCCGCTGATATCGAGCCGACGCAATACGCATCGCTGGTCGACCTGCTGGAGGAGAGCTTTGCGAAGTTCGCCGACCGCAAGGCGTTCATCTGCATGGACAAGGCGATCACCTATCGCGACCTCGACCAGATGTCGCTGGCGCTCGCCGCCTATTTGCAGGGCCGCGGCCTGCAGCGCGGCGCCCGCGTCGCGATCATGATGCCGAACGTGCTGCAATATCCGGTTGCCACCGCGGCCGTGCTGCGCGCCGGCTTTGCCGTCGTCAACGTCAACCCGCTCTACACGCCGCGCGAGCTCGAGCATCAGCTCAAGGATTCCGGTGCCGAAGCCGTCATCGTGCTGGAGAACTTTGCCCACACCGTCGAGCAGGTGATCGCGAAGACACAGGTCAAGCACGTCATCGTCGCCAGCATGGGCGATCTGCTCGGCTTCAAGGGCGTGATCGTCAATCTGGTCGTCCGCCGCGTCAAGAAGATGGTGCCGGCCTTCGCACTGCCGGGCTCGGTGACGTTCAACGACGCGCTCGCGGCCGGCCGCGGCCAGACCTTCAACAAGCCAAAGCTCTCGCCCGGCGACGTCGCTTTCCTGCAATATACCGGCGGCACCACCGGCGTCTCCAAGGGCGCCACGCTGCTTCACCGCAACATCGTCGCCAACGTGCTGCAGAACGACGCCTGGCTGCAGCCGGCGCTCAATTCGCCGCCGCATGTCGAGCAGCTCATGATCGTCTGCGCGCTGCCGCTCTATCACATCTTCGCGCTGACGGCCTGCTACCTGCTCGCGGTGCGCGCCGGCGGCTGCAATCTGCTGATCCCGAACCCGCGCGACATCGCAGGCTTCATCAAGGAGCTGGCGAAATATCAGGTCAACAGCTTCCCGGCCGTCAACACGCTCTACAACGGCTTGATGCATCATCCCGATTTCAAGAAGCTCGACTTCTCCAAGCTGAAGATTTCCAACGGCGGCGGCATGGCGGTGCAGCGCCCCGTGGCCGAGCAGTGGAAGGCCGTGACCGGCTGCTTCATCGCCGAAGGCTACGGCCTGTCGGAGACCTCGCCGACGCTGACCTGCAACCCTGCAACCACAACCGAATTCTCAGGCTCGATCGGCATCCCCGTGCCCTCGACCTGGATCTCGATCCGCGACGACGACGGCAATGAGTTGCCGCTCGGTCAGGCCGGTGAGATCTGCGCCAAGGGCCCGCAAGTGATGTCGGGCTACTGGAACAGGCCGGAGGAAACCGCCAAGGTGATGACGGCGGACGGCTATTTCCGCACCGGCGACATTGGCGTGATGGACGAGAAGGGTTTTACCAAGATCGTCGACCGCAAGAAGGACATGATCTTGGTCTCCGGCTTCAACGTCTATCCGAACGAGATCGAGGAAGTGATCGCGAGCCATCCGGGCGTGCTCGAATGCGCCGTGATCGGCATCCCCGATGCCAAATCGGGCGAGGCGGTGAAGGCCTTTGTGGTGAAGAAGGATCCGAACCTCACGGCCGAGGACGTGATCAAGTTCTGTCACGAGCAGCTCACCGGCTACAAGGTGCCCAAGCACATCGAATTCCGCACCGACCTGCCCAAGACCAATGTCGGCAAGATCCTGCGCCGCGAGCTGCGCGACGAGAAGAAGGCTCAGGCGGCGTAAGTCCGTCTCTGCTCCATGACTGACGTCCGCGACATCACGCCATCAGGCATTCTCGCCTTCTGGCGAGAGGCCGGCCGCGACGCCTGGTACAAGCGCAACGAGGCTTTCGATGCCGAGATCAGGTGCCGCTATCTCGGCCTGTGGGAGCAGGCCGCCGCCGGCCGGCTGACCTCCTGGGAGGGCAGCGACGACGGCGCGCTTGCGCTGGTCATTGTGCTCGACCAGTTTCCCCGCAACATGTTCCGCGGCACGCCCGCTGCTTTTTCCAGCGACGCGCTGGCGCTCGATATTGCCCGCCGCGCCATCGATCGAGGCGCCGGTGGCCGGGTCGATCCTGCCCTGCTCGAATTCCTCTATATGCCGCTGATGCATTCCGAGCACCTCGGCGACCAGGAGCAATGCGTCGCGCTGTTCCGCGGGACCGACAATAAGGACGCCCAGGAATCGGCTGCCGAGCACGCCGAGATCATCCGCCGGTTCGGCCGCTTCCCTCACCGCAACACTGTCTTCGGACGCGAGACCACGGCTGACGAACAGGCCTTCCTCGATGGCGGCGGGTTTGCCGGCTGATGACATAACGGTGAAGGGAGGCCTGCCCGTCCGCTTCTTCCGCCGGCAATATTGTGCAGTTCGGCCGCACGGTCTAAAAAGCGGGACCGATTTTCAGGGAGACTGACGATGGCGATCCAAGTTGGCGACAAGCTGCCCGAGACGAAATTCCGCGTGATGACGGCGGAAGGCCCGCAGGTGAAGACCACCGACGATATCTTCAAGGGCAAGAAGGTGGCACTGTTCGCGGTGCCCGGCGCCTACACCGGCACCTGCCACAAGATGCATCTGCCGAGCATCTTCCTCAATGCCTACGCCATGAAGGACAAGGGCGTCGACACCATCGCGATCGTCTCGGTCAACGACGCTTTCGTCATGAACGCCTGGAAGCGCGACACCGACCAGCGCGACGAGGCGATCTTCCTCGCCGACGGCAATGCCGATTTCGCCAAGGCGATCGGCATGGAGCTCGACGCCTCCGGCAACGGCCTCGGCATCCGCTCCAAGCGCTACTCGATGCTGGTCGAGGACGGCGTGGTCAAGAAGCTGAACCTCGAGGCGATGCCCGGCAAGGTCGAGGTCTCGGGCGGCGATACGCTGCTGGGGCAGCTCTGAGCCTTAGCCGCGGCTCTTCTTAAGAATGACGTCATGCCCGGGCTTGTCCCGGGCATCCGCGTTCTTGGTCGTGCGCATCAAGGCGCGGATGGCCGGGTCAACCCGGCCATGACGAGTGGAAAGACCTACTCCGCCAACCGCTGCTGCAACCGCGCCTTTACGATCCCGTCCCGCGCGAGCTGATCCGCGCGCTCGTTCTCCGGATGGCCGGCGTGGCCCTTGACCCAATGCCAGCGCACCTCGTGCGCTTTCAGCGCCGCATCGAGGCGCTGCCATAGCTCGACATTCTTCACCGGCTTCTTGTCGGCGGTGCGCCAGCCGTTGCGCTTCCAGCCGTGGATCCAGCCGGTGATGCCCTGCCGGACATATTGGCTGTCGGTGTAGAGATCGACCGTGCACGGCTTCTTCAGCGCTTCCAGCGCCGAGATCGCCGCCATCAATTCCATCTGGTTATTGGTGGTGTGGCGCTCGCCACCGTTCAGCTCTTTTTCCTTTTCGCCGAACTTCAGGATCGCGCCCCAGCCGCCGGGCCCGGGATTGCCCGAGCACGCGCCGTCGGTGAAGATCGTGACATTGGGAAGCTCGCTCACGCGACCAGTCCTGACGGCATCAGCCCATAATCCCGCACGCTGGAAACGCTCTGATGGAACCGCAGCTTGCGGACATATTCGAGAGGATCCTTCGGCTTGACCAGCGCGCCCGGGGGGACGTTGAGCCAGTCGACCAGCCGCGTCAGCAGGAAGCGGATCGCGGCGCCGCGCGCGAGCAGCGGCAGCGCGGCCTCTTCCGCCTCCGAGAGCTTTCGCACCCGGCCATAGGCGTTGAGGAAGGCGCGCGCCTTGGTAACGTTGAAGGAATGATCCGGCTCGAAGCACCAGGCGTTCAGGCAGATCGCGACGTCATAGGCCAGCATGTCGTTGCAGGCGAAGGTGAAGTCGATGATGCCCGAGAGCTTGTCACCGAGGAAGAAGACGTTGTCGTTGAAGAGATCGGCGTGGATCACGCCCTCGGGCAGATTGGTTGGCCAGACTCCACCCGAGAGATAGTCGAGCTCGGCTTCGAGAAACGCGCGCAGGCCGGGCTGCACTTCGTCGGCGCGATCCGCCGCAGCATCGAACAACGGCCGCCAGCCCGCGACGGACAGCGCGTTGGCCCGTTTGATCGCAAAATTGGCGCCGGCCAGATGCATCCTCGCCAGCCCCTCGCCGACGCCGGCGCAATGCACAGCGTTCGGCTTGCGCGGCCAGATGCCCTCGAGAAAGGTGATGATCGCGGCCGGCCGTCCCTGCAACTCGTGCAGCGCCTCGCCGTCTTTCGCCTTCACCGGCAGCGGGCACGTCACGCCATGCTCGGCCAGATGCGTCATCAGCGCGAGGAAGAACGGCAGATCGTTCTTGGCCACGCGCTTCTCGTAGAGCGTGAGGATGAACGAGGCTTGCTGATTTCCTTGGCTGGTGTGCAGCAGGAAGTTGGTGTTCTCGACGCCCTCGGCGATGCCCTTGTAGGAGAGCAATTCGCCGAGATCGTATTGCTTCAGGAAATCCGCAAGCTCGTCGGCGGCAACGTCGGTGTAGACCGCCATGCAAGACTACTCGGCGGCAGCTTCGGGGCGCACCTGACGCGGCAGCGGGAAGAACTCGTTCTCTTCCGCAGCCGAGACCGTCTCCACATGCAGCGTGTAGCGCTCGGCGAACGCGTCCATGATCTCCTCGACGATCACTTCCGGCGCCGACGCGCCCGCGGTGATGCCGAGGCTTCCGATGTTGCCGAACCTGGTCCAGTCGATGTCGGCGGCGCGCTGCGCCAGCACGGCGATCTTGCAGCCCTCGCGCTCGGCGACCTCGCGCAGGCGCTGCGAGTTCGACGAGTTCGGCGCGCCGACGACGATCAAGGCATCAACCACCGGCGCCACCTTCTTCACCGCGAGCTGGCGGTTGGTGGTGGCGTAGCAGATGTCTTCCTTGTGCGGGCCGTTGATGTTCGGGAAGCGCTCTTTCAGCAGCGCCACGATCTCCGCGGTGTCGTCGATCGACAGCGTCGTCTGGGTCACGAAGGCCAGGTTGTTGGGGTCCTTCGGATTGATGGTCTTGGCGTCCTCGGCGGTCTCGATCAGGGTGACGGCGCCGACCGGCAGCTGGCCGAGTGTGCCGACGACTTCAGGATGATGCGAGTGGCCGATCAGGAATATCTCGCGGCCGCGCTTGAAGTGGATCGCGGCCTCGCGGTGGACCTTGGTCACCAGCGGGCAGGTCGCATCCAGCGAGAACAGATTGCGTGACGTGGCATCGGCGGGAACCGACTTCGGCACGCCATGGGCCGAGAACACCACCGGCGCGGTGGTGTTTTCCGGGATCTCCGCCAGTTCCTCGACGAAGATCGCGCCCTTCTTCTTCAACCCGTCGACGACATATTTATTGTGCACAATCTCGTGGCGAACATAGACGGGGGCGCCATACTTATCGAGCGCCCGTTCCACGGTGTCGATCGCCCGGACCACCCCGGCGCAGAAGCCACGGGGAGAACAAAGCACGATCTTGAGGTCTGGTTTGGCTGACATTGAGCGATCTCGGGACCGAATCACCCGGCAATATGGGCGGAAAACGGTCGATGGATGGATTAGGGCTAAAGCTTAAGGGCTTATGGCGGCTTGAGAGGGAATTGGGCCCCCTTTCGAGCGCTGTCAAGGCACTATCTATAGCAGAACCATTGCGTGGCTACCCCCTCCGGGCTTATATAGCGCGAATTCCCTGTCATCGCTGATGACCACCGGTTTCGCCTCCTGAGGGGTGGGCGAAGCACAAAGGAGATTTGCCATGAGCAACGCACCTCTGATGCCCAAGGCGACCGCCGTCTGGCTGCTCGACAACACCGCGCTGACCTTCGACCAGGTCGCCGATTTCACCAAGATGCATCCCCTCGAGGTGCGCGCGATTGCCGACGGGGACGCCGCCCAGGGCATCAAGGGCATGGACCCGATTTCCAACGGACAGCTGACCCGCGAGGAGATCGAGAAGGGCGAGAAGAACCAGGACTATCGGCTCCGTCTGCAGGAGAGCAAGGTCGTGCTGCCGCCCCAGCCCAAGCGCAAGGGCCCGCGCTACACCCCGGTGTCGCGCCGCCACGAGCGTCCCAGCGCCATCCTCTGGCTGCTTCGCAGCCATCCCGAGCTCAAGGACGCCCAGGTCATGCGCCTGGTCGGCACCACCAAGAGCACGATCGCCAGCGTGCGCGACCGCACGCACTGGAACACCTCGCAGCTGACCCCGATCGACCCGGTGACCCTCGGCCTTTGCTCGCAGATCGAGCTCGATTTCGAAGTGGCGCGCGCGGCCAAGGAAAAGCCGATCGACGCAAACTACGGCGGCGCCACCCTGCTGCCGGCCTCCGAGACCACCAAGAAGGACGAGTACGAGCCGTCGGAGAAGTCGAGCGACGACCTCAACGTCGACGCCGTGTTCGCCAAGCTCAAGACCCTCGGCGGCAAGAAGCACGAGGAAGAGGAAGAGTAAGGCTCCGCTCTCCATCGTTCGTCATTGAAACGCAAAACGCGGCGGGCCAACCCGCCGCGTTTTGTTTGTCTCGCGACTGCCGCGTCGTCAGAATTTATAGGTGACACCGCCGCCGACCAGCCACGGATCGATATGCGCGGTGCCGGTGACCGGCAGGCCGCTCACGGTGGCCGAATAGTCCGGGCGCAGCCAGAGCTTCTTGACGTCGACGTTCAAGCCCCAGTGGCGATCGAGCATATAGTCGAAGCCGAACTGGACCGCGCCGCCCCAGGCGTTGCTGACGTGCAGGCCCGTGGTGGTCGCAACGATCGCGGGCGGCCCGACGATCGCGGCGGCCGTGTTGGAGGCGGAGGTGTTGAAGAACACCGTATAGTTCACGCCGGCGCCGATATAGGGCTTGAACGCGCCAAAATTATCAAAGTGATACTGCAGCGTCAGCGTCGGTGGCAGCAACGTGGTCTTGCCTACAGGCAGGTTGGCAAGCGAGCCGGTGCCGCTGATCGAATGCCTGGTGACGCCGAGGATCAGCTCGGCCGCGATGTTCTTGGTAAAGAAATAGCTGATGTCGAGCTCGGGCACCGCCTGGTTGCTGATCGAGAGGCCGGAATTCGGCGACGACAGCGTGGGCACGCCCGCGACATTGACGGTCGAGCCACCCGCATCCGGCAATACGCCGAGCACGCGCAAGCGCACCATCCACGGATTGAAGTTTTCAGCCGCCGGCGGCGCTTTCGTATAGACCGGCAAGTCGGCGGCCTGCGCTCCGGCAATGGTCCCCGCGACCATAGCGCCAAACGTCGCAAGCCGCGCCAGGTTTCTTATTGTTCTCTGCATTGTCATTCCCCTTCAGCCATGTCGTGCGTCGTTGCGCGACGTCAGCGTCAGAGCAGAAAGGGAGTGATGAAGGATTTGATGCCGATCAAATCAGGACGGACGCGACACGATTTGGCCGCGGCGTTGCAGATGTGTCACGAGGAACGCGACACTCGCTCGGGATAATTCCGCGGCCAGAGTCAGGGCCGGTCCGGATGGTTCAGCATGTATTCGCCGAGATCGCGCTGACGGCGGTCGGAACGGGCAAGTGCGGCATTGCGCTGGACGTCGCGGTCCTTGCGGCAAGCCACATATTCCGGCGAGCCGACCGCGAGGCCGCGGCTCTGGCACACCGCGTCATCGTCGTCACTCCCCATTGCCGTCGGCGTCTGGTAACGCCCAGCGCAGGCTGAGAGAGCGATGGCGAGGCCCACGGCGATGAGCAGCCGCGGCGCGGTGGCGAGTGACATGGGAGGCCCCCTGTTGGCTGGCCCTGTTTAGCGCGGAATGAGGAGATTGTAAGTCAGCAAACATCGTCATTCCGGGGTGGTCCGCAGGACCGAACCCGGAATCTCGAGATCCTCAGGTGCGCAATTGCGCACCATAGTTCGGTCCTGCGGACCGCCCCGGGATGACGCTTCGCGTCACACCCTCCCCTTCAGCGCCGCCCCGATCTCGTCCAGCACCTTGGGGTCCTCGATCGTCGCCGGCATGGTCCAGGCCTCGCCGTCGGCGATCTTCTTGATGGTGCCGCGCAGGATCTTGCCCGAGCGCGTCTTGGGCAGGCGGCCGACCGTGATGGCAAGTTTGAAGGCGGCGACCGGACCGAGCTTGTCGCGCACCAGCGCGATGATTTCCTTTTCGATCTCGCTCGGAGAGCGTTTCACGCCGGCCTTCAGCACCAGGAAGCCGCAGGGCACCTCGCCCTTGATCGCATCCTTGACGCCGAGCACGGCACATTCGGCGACATCGGGATGCGAGGCCAGGATCTCCTCCATGCCGCCGGTTGAGAGGCGGTGTCCGGCAACATTGATGATGTCGTCGGTGCGCCCCATGACGAAGACATAGCCGTCCTCGTCCTTGTAACCGGCATCCGACGTTTTGTAGTAGCCGGGGAATTCGTTCAGGTAGGCTTCCTTGAACCGCTCATCCTGATTCCACAGCGTCGGCAGGCAGCCCGGCGGCATCGGCAGTTTGATCACGATCGAGCCCATGGTGTTCGCAGGCACCGGCTTCGCGGCCTCATCCACCACATCGACCTGGTAGCCCGGCATCGGCACCGTCGGCGAGCCGTGCTTCACCGGCAATTGCCCGAGTCCGACCGGATTGCCGGCGATGCACCAGCCGGTTTCGGTCTGCCACCAATGGTCGATGACAGGCACCTTGAGCTGCTGCTCCGCCCATTCCACCGTCGGCGGATCGGCCCGCTCGCCGGCGAGGAACAGCGTGCGGAATTTGGAGAGGTCATATTGCCGGATGAACTTTCCGTCCGGATCCTCTTTGCGGATGGCGCGGAACGCGGTTGGCGCGGTGAACAGCGCGACCGCCTTGTGCTCGCTGATGACGCGCCAGAACGCACCGGCATCGGGCGTGCCGACCGGCTTGCCCTCATACATGATCGAGGTCGCGCCATGCAGCAGCGGGCCGTAGACGATGTAGCTGTGGCCGACGACCCAGCCGATGTCTGAGCCGCACCACCAGACCTCGCCCGGCTTGACGCCATAGAGGTTGAACATCGACCATTTCACCGCGACCAGATGCCCGCCATTGTCGCGCACGACACCTTTGGGGATGCCTGTCGTGCCAGACGTGTAGAGAATGTAGAGCGGATCAGTGGCAGCGACCGGCACGCAAGGCGCCTTCTTGCCGTCGTTCATCGCCTTGCGGCGCAGGCTCGCCCAATCATAATCGCGCTTCGGCGTGAGGTCGCATGTCAGCTGCGGACGCTGCAGCACGATGCAGGCCTTTGGCTTCGCGGACGCCAGCTTGATCGCCTCATCCAGCAGCGGCTTGTATTGCACGATGCGGCCGGGCTCGATGCCGCAGCTCGCGGAGAGAATGAGCTTTGGCTGCGCATCGTCGATCCGGGTCGCGAGTTCCTTCGCGGCAAAGCCGCCGAACACCACCGAATGCACGGCGCCGATGCGCGCGCAGGCGAGCATCGCGACCACGGCCTCCGGCACCATCGGCATATAGAGGATGACGCGGTCGCCCTTGGCGACGCCAAAATCCTGCATGATGGCGGCGAGCGTCTGCACCTCGGCCAGCAATTCGGCGTAAGTGAATTTGGTGACGGTATCAGTCAGCGGCGAATCATGGATCAGCGCGACCTGGTCGGCGCGGCCACGTTCGACATGGCGGTCGAGCGCGTTGTAGCAGGTATTGACGACACCGCCGTTGAACCAGCGGCCGTAGACGCCTTGCGAGGGATCGAAGATTGTCTTCGGCGGCTCGATCCAGTCGATCTCCTTGGCCGCCTCGGCCCAAAAGCCCTCGGGATCGGCCAGCGAGCGCGCATGGACCTCGTGATATCTGCTCTTTCCCTGGACATTCATTCCCGGCGCTCCCGTTCCGTTTATTGGCCTCATCTTGACCTGACGCCTGGACGTCAGTCCCGCCATGACCGGGATCAAGTGCCGACCTTGTTTGAGGGGTATTTTCCCGGGAACGGGCCGCGGTTCAAGCTGAAAAGGGAGGTGTATAGCCTCCCTCTCCTCGTTCTTAGGGTGGAGACGCGAACCTAGCCTTCCATCGCATTCAACCGCTGCAGCCGGTCCTGCATGACCTTCTTCAGATCGTAGCCGGGGCGGCGGAAGCTGGCGTCGCGGGTGGCGAGGAACTCGTGCTGGGATTTGCGCAGGTCGGCGGCCGCGCGCCGGTTCATCGATTTCAGCACGCGCTCATAGGCCTCGGCGAGCTGGCGGTCGAGCGCGCCCAATTGCGGATCGGCGCAGATCACCTTCTCCACCTCGCGTTTGGCATAGGTGCAATCGAACGACGGGCCGTTGCCGGAATTCGCGGCCAGCGGGCTCGGGGCCTCGGCGCCGAACCTGGCGATCTCCGCCATCATGGCGCGGCGACCGTCTGCGGCGTTGGTGTTGCCGGGATCGAGCCGCAGCGCGGTCTCGTAATCGGCCAGCGCCTTCTTGCGCTCGCCCATCTTCGAGTAGAGCACGGCGCGGTTGTTGTAGGTCTTCGCGAAGTCAGGATCGAGTTTCAGCGCGGCCTCGTAGTCGCTGAGCGCCGCACCGAACTCACCCTTGTACTGGTAGGAATCGCCGCGGTTGGTGAAGAAGTTCGCCCGCGGCGCCAGCCGCAGCGCCTGGTCGTAATCGGCAATCGCCTTGTCGTAGTCTTTCATCGCGGCATAGGTGAGCCCGCGATTGTCGTAATATTCAGGCACTTTCGGATCGAGCCTGATCGCCTCGTTGTCGTCGGCGACGGACTTGTCGAGCTGGCCGAGCTTCTGGTAGGCCGCGCTGCGATTGGTGTAGCTGCGCGCCCGGTTCGGATCGAGCCGCAGCGCCTCGCTGAGATCGGCAACCGCCTTGTCGTTGTCGCCATTGAGATAGTGGGTCGCGCCGCGGTCGGACCAGGCCTGTGCATAATCCGGCTTCAACTTGATGGCCTGGTCGTAATCGGCGATCGCGCGATCGTAACGGTGCTGATTGGTGTAGGCGATGCCGCGCTGCTCATAGGCTTCGGCATCTTTCGGATCGAGCTCGATTGCCTTGCTGAGATCGGACGTGGCGCGATTGAGATCGCCGCCCGCTTCGCGCAACAGATTGCCACGCAGCCGCCAGGCCCGAGCATTCTTGCCGTCGAGCGCGATGGCGCGGTCGATGTCCCGCAGCGCCTGCGTGAGGCCGCCTGAGGTCTGCACATTTGCGTCGGCCCGCACCAGCAGCGCCGCGACGCGGTCGGAATTCGGATTCGAGGTCTGGTCGATGATGGCGCTGCACGCGGAGAGGATTTCGGCGGGAGCGGCCCTGCTGTCCATCACGCAATCGGCGGCGGATGCCGGGGCGGCGATAGCGAGGCTGATCGCCGCGCCGAGAAGGAAGGCGCGCAGCCGGCTATTTGCAATCGGGAATGTTTGCGCGGAAGAACGCGGGCCGCACATGGCGATAACTCCGTGACATCAGGTTTTCCCGTTGTCGCGGCGGGCCAAGATTCGGTTCAAGTTGCAGTCCGTTAGGGACGGATCGCCGCCCAGTCTCCCTCGCCCCGCTTGCGGGGAGAGGCAAAGAAGCCTCAATACCCGTCCACCCCGTTCAGCTTTTGCAGCCGGTCCTGCATCGCCTTCTTCAGATCAAAGCCTGACCGGCCAAACCCGGCGTTGCGGCGGGCGATGAAGTCGTCCTGCTCGCGCTGAAGCTTCTTCGCCTCGCCCTCGTTGCGCGCCTCGCGGATCACGCGCGCATTGGCGGCATAGACCTCGCGATCGAGATCCGCGAGTTCGCGATTGGCGCAGATCGCCTTCTCGACGGGACGGCGCGCGCCGGCACAATTGAAGCTGGGCTTGCCGGCCACCGCCATCTGGGCACCGATCCGCTCGAGCTCGCGCGCGATGGCCTTGTGATTAGCCTTGGCCTTTTCGTGGTTCGGATCGATCCGCAGCGCTGCGCCGAAGTCCTGCACCGCCTTGGGCTTGTCACCCTTCTTCAGCCAGAGCTCGCCACGCGCGTTGAGGACGTCGGCCAGCGTCGGATCGAGCAGCAGAGCGCGGCTGTCGTCGGCAATGGCGCGGTCGATCTGGTCATGCCGCGCATGAAGCGCGCCGCGCGCGACCAGCGCCTTGACCAAATCGGGCTTGGCCGTCTTCTCGTTGTCGATGACGGCGGCGCAGGCCGGGCCAGCCTTGTCCATGTCATCGCCAGCGGCCGCAGTGAGGCACGCCGCGACGTCGATCTGCGCGACGGCGGCCGGCTCGCCGCCGGTCGCGGCATGGGCCGCACCGGGCAGGACCGCCGAAAGCGCAAGGGCTGCTGACATCTGAATGAGTTTTTGAAAACGCATGCTCGTCGTTGTCGAAAGGCTTGCCTCGAGGCCGCACTATCCATCATACGGCCGGATTGGTGCTAGCTTGTGGCGCCGCTCGCATCGGTTTCGGGGATCGTCGTGTCGACATTCGAATGGATCATCGCGCTTCTGCTCGGCGCCGTTGCCTTATCGGCGCTGGCGCGGCGGATCAAGGTCCCCTATCCGACCTTTCTCGCCATCGGCGGCGCACTGATTGCCTTCGTGCCGAACAGCCCATCCTGGACGCTCGATCCAGGCCTGGCATTGGCCCTTTTTGTCGCACCGGTGCTGCTGGATGCGGCATTCGATACGTCGCTGCGCGACCTGCGCAAGAACTGGGTTCCGGTCTCGACCCTTGTCGTGGCCGCAGTCGGCCTGACCACGGTGGGCGTGGCCTATGTCGCGCATCGGCTCTTCCCCGACATGCCCTGGGCCGCCGCCGTGGCGCTCGGCGCCATCGTGGCGCCGCCGGATGCCGCGGCTGCCGTCGCGATCCTGAGCCAGGTGAAGCTGCCCTATCGCATGGTCAAGGTGCTCGAGGGCGAGAGCCTGCTCAACGACGCGAGCGCGCTGCTGATCTATCGCATCGCGGTCGGCGCCGTCGTCATGGAGCACCTGAAATGGAGCAAGGTCGCGCCGACGATCGCGCTCGGACTGGTCGGCAGCGTGCTGGCCGGCCTAGTTGCGGGGCGCATCATCCCGCCGATCATGGAGCGGGTGCGAGAGGTGCCGAGCGCGATCATCGTGCAGTTCGCCACCACCTTCCTGATCTGGATCGGAGCGGAGCATCTCGGCCTCTCCGGCATCCTCACCATCGTGGTCTATGCCATCACCATTGCGCAATCGGCGCCGGCGCGCATACCGGCGCGGCTGCGGGTGCCGTCCTACGCGGTGTGGGAGACGACGGTGTTCGTCCTCAACGTGCTCGCCTTCATGCTGATCGGCATGCAGATGCGGCCGATCTGGGCGAAGCTGGATACAGACGTGCGCTGGGAATATTGCGTGGCCGCGGCGTGGATCCTGGCTACCGTCATCCTGGTCCGGCTGCTCTGGATCACGTTCTACCGCACCACGTTGCGCCTGTTGATCGCAAATGGGATCTATCACCCGAAGGATCCGAAACAGGTCGCTTCGCCCAAAGGCGGCCTCATCATCGCCTGGTGCGGCATGCGAGGCCTCGTCACGCTCGCTACCGCCTTCGCGCTGCCGGAAAATTTCCCCTATCGCGACTTCATCGTCTTCATCGCCTTCGCAGTGGTGCTGGGCTCGTTGGTGGTCCAGGGCCTGACGCTGCGGCCGCTGATTCTTGCCTTCGGCCTCAAGGACGACGATCCTGTTGGCATCGAGGTCGCGCGCGCCCGCGCCATCGCCTATCGCGCCGCGCTCGATGCGATCGAGGACGATCCCTCGGAAGAGGCTGAAATCCTCAGGCTCGAATACCGCGCCATCCTGATGCAGGCCGATGACGATCCTCGTGGCGGCATCCCCAACGGCGAACTGCCCGCCGATCCCCTGCGCCGCCGCGCCATCGAGGCCGCGCGCAAATCGATCTTCCACCTCCGCACAACGGAAGTAATCGGGGATGATGCGTTTCACCGGCTCGAGGAGGAGCTCGATCGCGCGGAGTTGAGCGCTGGGGGATGATGTGATCCGTCACCCTGAGGTGGCCGCTTCTTCAGCGGCCCTCGAAGGGCGACGGCCCGGCTGCATCGTGGCCGTTCATCCTTCGAGGCTCGGCACCCCGCGCGTTGCGCGGAGTAACTCGCACCTCGGGATGACGGATCTGGAGCGGTGCTAATTAAGCCCCCGCCTTGCAGGTGATTCCGCCGTCGACCACGAGCTCGATGCCCGTCACATATTTCGACTCGTCCGACGCCAGAAACAGCGCGGCATTGGCGACGTCGAACGCGTCGCCCATGTGGCCCATCGGCACCTGCGCATCGCGGGCGCGCCACATCGCTTCGACATCGCCCTTGGCGTAGCTGTTGGCGAGGCCGGCGGAATGCTCCACCATCGGCGTCTTCATCAGGCCGGGCAGGATCGCGTTCACCCGCACATGATGCTTCGCGAACTCGATCGCGGTGGTGCGCGTCATCTGGTTCATCGCCGCCTTCGAAGTGCCGTAGGTGACGTAGGAGATGCCCATGTGGCGGATCGAGGCGATCGAGGAGATGTTGATGATCGAGCCGCCGCCCTGCTTCACCATGACCGGAATGACGTGCTTCATGGCGAAATAGGCGCTCTTGAGATTGACGGAGAAGACGCGGTCCCAGCTCTCCTCGGTGACCTCGACCACGCTGCCCATCTCGGCAATGCCGACATTGTTGTCGAGCACGTCGATGCGGCCATAGGCCTTCAGGCACGCGGCGACCATCGCCTCGATCTCGGCCGGCCGCGAGACGTCCGCCGTGAACGCGGTCGCCTTGCCGCCTTCGCCGGCGATGATCTTCGCAGTCTCCTCGGCGGCAGCGCCGTTACGATCGACGCAAAACACCTGCGCGCCCTCGCGCGCAAAGGTCACCGCGGTCGCCTTGCCATTGCCCCAGCCGGGCCCGATCGAGCCGGCGCCCACCACCATCGCAACCTTGCCCTTGAGCCGGTCCATCGCGCGTTCTCCCTGATTGTTATTCTTGTAGCGCGCCTTGCCGTTACTGGCAGGCCGTCACTGGCAAGTGCTTACTGGAACGTCATGTCCAGGCACTTGGAGATGTCGGAACCGAGGCCCGAGGAGATGGTGATGCAGCCGCGGATCTTCTGCGCGGTCATGTCGGCCGCCCAGATCGAATAGCCGCCGGGGCCGAAGAACGAGTTGGTGTTCGGCGGCTCGGTCTCGGTCGCGTCGAAATCATAGTGACCGTCGGCCTCGAAGATGCGCGGCCGCTTGGTGCAGCCGCCGTCGGTCTGGACGTTGATGACCTCCTTGTTGTCGCGGGTCAGCGCCAGCGAGACCTGGCAGCGGAAATATTCCGAGGTCCTGGTATTGAAGAGATAGGTGTAGGACTTGCAGGTCGCGGTGTTGAGCTTGCCCGGGGCAAGGCCACGGCTGCACGAAATCCGCTGGTTGTGGCTGAGCTGGTAGTCATCGGCCCGGGCCGCCGGCGCAAGTGCCGTCAGCGACGTCATGGCAATCCAGCAAATTTTTACGACGTGACGCATTCGAATCATCCCCACCAATATCTTTGTCGTGTTGCGTTCTAGACCGAAAGCGGAACATAGTCGCGAGGGGACGAAGGGAAAATCACAAACTGCTGGTCAAGACGTGATGCGCTGCGGCGTCATCGCGGATTGACCCGGACGCATCGTTCGTGATTTGTTCAAACGGGCACCCCGACAATGGGGAGGATGGATGATGGCATTTTCAATCAAGACATTTGCAATCGCAGCCGTGCTGGGCGCGTTCGCCGCCCCCGCTCTCGCGCAAAACGCGGCAACGCCGTGGGAGCTGAAGCCGGACACCGGCTATGCCTATGACAAGGAAGGCAAGACCTTTTCCTACAAGATGGGCACCAGCAATGCCGGCGAGCTGTTGAAGGGCGCCAAGAAGGTGCCGAAGGGCACGCTGTTCTTCATCGGCCAGAACGGCCAGCTCTACATGCGCAGCGGGCAATATCTGGAAGGCGACGGCAGGTTCAAGTTCGGGCCGGACCAGTAGGGGGCTAAAGTGGCGGGCAACGGCGTCGTCACACTCTCGGTGTCATCACCCGCGAAAGCGGGTGATCCAGTATTCCAGAGACCGTTGTGATCGAATCGAGAGGCCGCGGCGTACTGGATGCCCCGGTCAAGCCGGGGCATGACAGAAGGGAATGCGGCAGGCCCGTCGTCCTAGAACGCCGCCGCCAGCTCCCTTGCGCCGGGTTTGCTGCTGTTCGAGTCCATCCGGTCATCCGTCACCGCCAGCAGCTTCGCCACCGTGTTGTGGCGGATCGCGACCGGATTGCGTTCGTAGCCGCTGCGCTGGAAGAAGTTCGAGGTCGGCACCTGCTCGCGCATCGCCTGCGGCATCGTCACCATGTCGAGGCCGGTACCGTCGCCGGTGAGGTTCATCATCTCGAGCTCGGCGGCGGTGAGCGGACGGGTGTAGCCCTTGGCGCGGGCGAACAGCACCGAGGTCAACAGCTTGTGGGTTTGCAGCATCGGCCCGATGTCGACGTCCAGCACCATCGCATGCATGGCCCAGCCCTGCGCGCTGTCGCCGATCTTCTCGTGCTCCGACCAGGAGTCCGGCACCGACTTCGCATGCGCCACCATCTTCCTGAGAACGGTGAGCTTGTGCTCGAGCGCCTGACGCGCCGGACCTGAGGTGCGCGCCACCTTGTCGGACAGTGCGCGGATCAACTCGTGGCCCTGCTCGGCCAGGAGCTCGACGCTGTTGGTGGTGAGCAGCTGATTGTAGCCCATCGCGGTCGAGATCGCGCGCTTGCCGCCATGTTCGATGCCGGCCTGCACGTCGTAATTGCCGGTGCCGCCGGTCTCGAAGGAATAGACCCGCACCGCCTGCTCCCGCGTCAGCCCCGAGGCGAGTGCGTAGCGCGCATAGGCGCGCTTGAACTCGACCTCGTTCGTCGGCCGCTGCGGTGTGAATTGATAGAGATCCTGCGCGGCGCGCAGCAGATCGGAGGCCACCGGCAATGGCTTGCGGGGCGGACGCTCCGGTGTTTCCTCCGGCTCCGGGTTCACCGGTCGCTTCGGCCCGGTATAAACCGGCGGCTGCTCCAGCACGTAATCGTCGAGCGTGATCTGCTGCCCGCTGCGCCGCTTGGCGTTGCGGCCCTTTCGCTTCTCCGAGACCTGGCTCCAATAGGCGCCGGCCTCCTGGTCGAAGGCACCCCTGATAGCCTGATACTCAGCGAGCTTGCGGCGATATTCGAGCACGGCCGGCGAGGCACCGCCTTGCGCGAAAAACTGCGACAGGAGCTGGGCGTTGGCATTGCTGACGGCCGGCGGCAGCGCGTCGGACTCACCGCCACGCGCGGCGGGGACGAGCAGAACGAGCGCGAGTGGAACCAGCGCCAGATGTGTTCGAATCGAATGATGCATGCTGCCCTCTTAGCAGGCATCCGGTAACCGTCACGTTAACGCGCCGTTTACCATCATTTCCAGGCGAAAACCGGCTGTTCCAGGTCGGTGACGCGGGTCTGCCGCCCTGCCAGGACCTCGCGGAACTGGTAGATCAGCGCCGCTGTCGGCGCGTGGATCAGGCTCATCTGGTGGTGGAAGCGAATCACACGGCGGCTGCTTTCGGGAATCGCGGTGAAGTCGAAGGCGTCGTCACGCTCGATCGTGTCGAGCGCGATGCGATGGACGGAGGCGACCTCGTCCGGGTTCGGCGTGAGCGCAGCGCTCTCAGTGGCCCACACCACGACCGGTGTGATCAGATAGCCGGAGCGCGTCGGATAATCGTCGAGCAGGCCGAGGACGGCATCGGGTGGAAGCCTGAGCGCAAGCTCTTCGTCGAGCTCGCGCAGCGCCGCCTCGACCGGCGTCTCGCCGGCATCGCAGCGGCCGCCGGGTAATGCCCATTGACCGCGGTGCGAGCGCAAACTCGATGCGCGCCTCGTCAGAAGAAATGCCGTGTCGTCGCCGTCACTGGATGCGGTCAACGCCAGCACTACGGCGGCGCGCTTCAGCGCCGAAGGCTCGGCCACATCAGGCAGCCGCGCAAAGGACGCGCAGGCGGCTGCGATATTCCGTCTGGTGGCATCGCTGAAAGTTCTCATGATGCTTGACTACACCAGGACCGCATCTGATGAAACGAGAAGAGATCATGCGTTGCAGGGATGGACGGAGCGATGACGAGCAAGGCCGCAGCAAAGCTCAAATCAGATGGCTGGACCATCCTGGAGACCACGGGCTTCATGCACCTCGTCGGCCCCCTGTGGGAGCGTAAGGTCGACGGCCGACACGAGTTCGCACTCGCCACCGAAGACAAGCATCACAACCGCCGCGGCATGGTGCAGGGAGGCGTGATGATGACGTTCGCGGACCGCACCTGCGGCATGACCGCCCGCTATGTCTCCGGCAAGGACTACATGGCGACGGTTCAGCTCGATACCCATTTCGTCGAGGCCGGCCAGATCGGCGACATCCTGATCTCCCGCCCCCGCGTGGTGCGCTCGACCCGGAGCCTGATCTTCATGAGCACCGAGGTGACCGTGGACGAACGCTGCGTCGTGATGGCCAATGGCGTGTTCAAGATCTTGAAGGGGCCGGCGGCATAGCCAGGCTGCCACGACTGTCACCCCGTCATTGCGAGCGCAGCGAAGCAATCCAGCATCCCTCTGCGGACGCATCTCTGGATTGCTTCGCTGCGCTCGCAATGACGGGCGTAGCTGGCTATGGTGCCTCACAACAGGAGCATCGAGGAAACAGCCCATGCAATACCGCCAACTCGGCCGCTCTGGCCTGAAAGTATCGCCGATCTGCCTGGGCACCATGATGTTCGGCGGGCCGACGGATGAGGCGGCATCAACGCGGATCATCGCGAAAGCGCATGACGCCGGCATCAATTTCATCGACACCGCGGACGCCTATTCGAAAGGCGGCTCCGAAGAGGTCGTGGGACGCGCGATCGGCAACACCAGGCACGCCTGGGTACTCGCGACGAAACTCGCCAATCCTATGGGCGACGATCCCAATCGCGTCGGGCTGTCGCGGCGCTGGGTGTTGCAGGCAGCCGAGGAGAGCCTGAAGCGCCTCGGCACCGACCACATCGACATCTATTATCTGCACAAGGAAGACCATGCGACGCCGCTGGAGGAGACGGTGCGCGCGATGGGCGATCTGATCCGATCAGGCAAGATCCGCTATTTCGGCGTTTCCAACTACCGCGCCTGGCGCGTCGCCGAGATCTGCAACATCTGCGACCGGCTTGGCATCGACCGTCCCGTGGTCAGCCAGCCCTATTACAATGCGATGAACCGCATGCCCGAGGTCGAGCATTTTCCGGCCTGCTCTTTTTACGGCCTCGGCATCGTGCCCTATAGCCCGCTGGCGCGCGGCGTGCTCACCGGCAAGTACAAGCCCGACGCCGCTCCGGACAAGGACACGCGCGCCGGCCGCAACGACACCAGGATGATGCAGACCGAGTGGCGCCCGGAGTCCCTGCAGCTCGCGCAGGAGATCAAGGTTCACGCCGAGAAGAACGGCATCACCGCCGGCCAGTTCGCGGTGGCCTGGGTGCTCAACTCCGCGTTCGTCTCGTCGATCGTCGCAGGCCCGCGCACCGAGGAGCAGTGGGACGGCTACATCAGCGCGCTCGACTATCGCGTCACCGCCGAGGACGAGGCTTTGATCGACCGGCTCGTGGTGCCGGGCCACCCGTCGACGCCGGGCTACAACGACCCGGCCTATCCGATCGAAGGACGTCGCGCGCGGACGGCTTGAGCTTTCGGAGACAACGATGCCGCTTGAGGACCGCTACGGCCTGCCGCTCTCCACCACCTCCGACGATGCGGCGTCGGCCTATCGCGAAGGCGTCGATCTCATGCTCGCGGGGTGGACCGGCACGGCGGAAGCGCTGGAGCGCGCGATCGTTGCCGATCCGGATTTGGCGCTCGCCCACATCGCACGTGCCCGCGTGCATGCGTTCTACCAGCAGGGCGATCTCGCCCGGCAAAAGGCGGCGGCCGCGCGCGAGCTCGTCGCCATCAGCGGCACGGAACGCGAGCGCTCGCATGTCGAGACGCTGGCGCTAGCGATCGAGGGCCGGTTGCCCGACGCGATCGCCGCGATGCGCAAACATGTCGACGCATGGCCGCGCGATGCCGTGGTGCTGTCGCTGCCGCTCGGTGCGTTCGGCCTGTTCGCCTTCTCCGGCATGGCCGATCATGACCGCGCGCGGCACGAGCTGTGCGAGCGCGTCGCGCATCACTATGGCGAGGACTGGTGGTTTCTCACCATGTCCGGCTGGGCGATGACGGAGAATGGCGACGTCGCGCGCGGCCGGAAAGTTACCGAGCGCGGCTTTGACCTCCGCCGGGCCAACGCCCATGCCGCGCACGCTGTGCTGCACGCGATGTTCGAGGACGGCTCGATCGAGGACGCCGATCGTCTCGTCGAGGAGTGGATACCGACCTATGGCCGCGAGGGCATTCTGCACGGCCATATCCTCTGGCATCAGGCCCTCGGCGCGCTCGAGCACGGCGACGCGACGCGGGCGCTGCAAATCTATGCCGACGTGCTGCAGCCCTCCGCCACGCAAGCGCCGCCGCTCAACGTGATCACCGACAGCGCCTCGCTGCTCTGGCGCCTGTCGGCCTACGGCCATGCCGTACCGAAGGGGCTCTGGGCCGAGGCCGACGCCGCCGCGCAAAAGCTCTTCCCGAAATCCGGCCTGCCCTTCGCCGACGTCCACATGGCGCTGTTTGCAGCCGCAACGCAAAACCGCGAGGCGCTTGCGGCGCGCCTTGCCGTGATCGAGCAGCGGCTGACCGATGGCAAGTTGCCGGCCGGTCCCGTGGTGCCCGCGATTTGCCGAGCACTCGCGGCCTTTGCGGATGAGAACTACGCCGCCTGCGTGCGCGAGCTTGCACCGGTCCTTAACGAGGTCGTCCGCATCGGCGGCAGCCACGCGCAGCGCGAGTTGATCGAGGACACGTTCCTCGTCGCCCTGATGCGCGGCGGCGAGCTGCCGCGCGCCCGCAACCTCCTCGACACCCGCCTGCACCGCCGCCCCTCCTTGCGCGATACGCGCTGGCAGACGGCGATGGCTTGAGGCAGGATGGAGAAAACCGGCTGGAGGACGCCATGACCGAGATCGTTGGGCTGGAGGCGCTGGCCGCGCGCGTTGGGCCCGGCCAATCGCTGGCCATTCCTGTCGATGGCTCGGGCGTGGCAATGGCCGCGACCGCGGCGATACTCGAAACAGGCATAAGCGACCTCAAGCTGATCTGCGTGCCGATCTCGGGCCTGCAGGCCGATCTCCTGATCGGCGCAGGCTGCGTCGCCTCGCTGGAGACCAGCGCGGTGTCGCTGGGCGAGGCCGGCGGCGCGCCGCGCTTCACCGCCGGCGTCAAGAGCGGCGCCTTCACGATGCGCGACTCCACCTGCCCCGCGATCTATGCCGGCCTGCTCGCCGCGCAGAAAGGCGTGCCGTTCATGCCGATCGCCGGCATCATCGGCAGCGATCTGCTCAACGTGCGGCCGGACTGGCAGGTGATCGACAGCCCCGTCGGCGAGGCGCGCAAGGTCGTCGTGGTGCCCGCGATCTCACCCGATGTCGCGCTGTTTCACGCGCCCGAGGCCGACCGCGCCGGCAATGTCCGCATCGGCCGGCATCGCGAGCTCGCCGACCTCGCTTATGCCGCAAAGCGCACGCTGGTCACCGTGGAGCGCATCGTCGATCGCAATCTGCTCGAGAGCGAAGACTCCGCCGCCGGCGTGTTGCCCTCGCTCTATGTCGACGCCATCGCAGTCGCCGAGCGCGGCGCCTGGCCGCTGGCGCTGTGGGACGAATATCCGGCAGACGAGGCCGAGATCGCGCGCTACGCGGCGATGGCGCGCAGCGAGGACGGCTTTCGCGCTTACCTCTCGGCGTTCCTGACCCATCGCAAGCAGGTGGCCTGATGTCGGCCGATCGCGAGCGGCGCGAGATCCTGATTGCCACCATTGCCGATCTGCTCGACGGCATCCGACACGTTGCGGTCGGCGCGTCGTCGCCGATCCCCGCGGCCGGCGCCATGCTGCTGCGCGCCCGCAACGAGCTCTGTGGCAAGCCGCCGGTGCGCATCTCGATTCTGGGATCGCAAGCGCACAACTTCTTCACCAATGGCGGGATCGAGCTGTTCGACTGTGCGGCCCAGGGCCGCGTCGATGCCTTCTTCCTGGGCGGTGGCCAGATCGACGGCCAGGGCAACATCAACCTGGTCGGCACCGGAGACTATCCCACAAGCCACGTGCGCTGGCCCGGCTCGTTCGGCTCGGCCTATCTCTATCATCTCATTCCGCGCGTGATCCTGTTTCGCGAGGAGCATTCCCCGCGGGTTTTCGTGCCCAAGGTCGATTTCGTCAGTGCCCGCGCGATCACACCGGAGGTGCCGCGGCGCGGCGGCCCCTACGCACTGCTGACCAACATGGCGCTGTTCGACTTCGACCGCGAGGCGGGCGGCTTCGCACTTCGCTCCGTGCACCCGCCCTTCACCCCGGCCGATATCATGGAGAACACGGGCTTTGCCTATCGGGAGCCGGAGGTGGTGTGCGAAACGAAGCGGCCGGATGCCGCCACGCTGGCGCTGCTGCGGGGGCGGATTTTCGACGAGCTGGCCGAAACTTACCCGGCCTTTGCGCGGACCATGATGCGGGCCGCGTGACACCTCTCCCTCGCCGCCACGAAAAAAACATCGGCCTGGCGACAAGTGCCTGCTAGAGCGGGTTGGGGCGATCGGGGCGAATCGCCGATGGGTGGCGCGGTGGTATTCCAGACGGGCTTGGTCGAACACTTGGTCGGGCAAACCGGATCGCAACCAATTTGCGATTCGATGGTTAGTGGACGGAACTCTCGCCCGTCCATGGCCCCCTGGCACATGAGCCCGACGATGCGCCTGCCCCGACCGGTTCTGGCTGCAATCCTCGTCTTTCTCGCAAGCCCTTGTTTTGCCGAGTCTTCCACGGCGATTTCGGTGAACAATCCGCCGGCCCAGCGAAATTCGCTTGTCGACATGCTGGCGCTGATGTCCGGCCACTGCAAGACGCTGAAGGTCGCCGGTCGTCCCTTTGCCTGCAAGACCGTGGCCTTCGCCCATGACGACAAGGGCCGGGTCAATTTCGCCGTTGCCGTCGACGACCCCAGTGACGAGAACCACGTCGTGTCGTTTTCCGGCGAGAACGGCAAGCGGGCCGACGACAATTCTTACGAGTTGCCGATCGACCGCATGCTGCTCAACTCCAAGAGCCGGCCAAGGGTCGACGGCCTTCCGGTACCGGCAGAGCAGACCTCCAGGGGCGTCTGCCGCCAGACCGGCAATTTCGCCGCCAGGAAGGTGAACGACGTCACTTGCTCGGCGACCGACAATGAGGGCCGGACATATGAGCTGCTGTTCGTCTCTGACGGTAAGCCGGTGAGCGTGCGCCGCATCAGGCAGTCGTCGCATTCGATCCAGGACCCGTTCAAGTAGCAGCGGCCCCTCGTCACGCCGCTTGTTCATCGAGCCTCGACACGCATCCTGTCGTTGAAACTCCGCTTTAGGCGGGTATGCTTCTTTCGTGCATCCTCAGGAGGAGGCCCGATTGCAACCCGAGGCGGGGCCGAGCGTCCAGCAATGCGTATCATCACCGGGCTTGCGCGCATTCTCATCGTCCTTCTGTCCGCCTGCCTGTCACGTGAATGCGCCGCCGACGGCCCCCGACAGCGCTCCATCCTGGTGCTGGAAGAGGCCGATTTCCGCTCGCCGTTCTACTCCGAAATCTTTGACGGCATCCGCGCCGTCGCGAAACAGAACGGCAATATCGACACGGTGATCTACGGCGAAAGCCTCGATCTCCCCCGCTTCCCGGGACCGGATTACGAAGAGAGTCTCGTCGACCACCTCAAGACCAAATATGCGCGCCGACCGATCGACGTCGTCGTGTCGATCGGCGTCGCGTCGGCAAAGTTTCTCCAGAAGCGGAAGCAGGACATCTGGCCGGCCGCACTCGTCGTGTACGGCCTCGTGCCCGATCTGCCGGAGGTGCGCGCGGTGTTCCTGCCCAACACCACCGCCGTTTTTTCAAGAGTGAAGCCGACCCATCTCCTGACCGCAGCGCGCGCCGTCGTTCCCAACCTGACCCGTGTCGTCCTTGTCGGCAGCGCCTGGTCGAATCCGCTGGTCTATGGACACTGGAAGCAGGATTTCGCGGCTGCGATGCCCGGTCTCGAGGTTACCGATCTCTCGGGCACTGTGCTGCGCGAAGTGCGCAAGCAGGTCGCCAACCTGCCCGAAGGCTCCGCGATCCTGACTTCGGCCATGTATTCCGACGGCGAAGGCACCTACTATTCCCCGGCCGCCGCGCTCACGCGCATTGCCGAAAGCACGAACCGGCCGATCATCATCACATCCGATACGCTGCTCGGAAAGGCGGGCGTGGGCGGCTTCCTGCTGCTACCCGACATCATCGGACGAGAGGCCGGCGCTGTCGCGATGCGAATTCTCGATGGTGAAGCGCCGGCGAGCATCCCGCCCTTCAACGGAAACAACGTCAAGCCGATCTTCGACTGGCGAGAGCTCAAACGCTGGAATGTCGACGAATCCAATCTGCCTGCGGGCAGCGAGGTGCGCTTCCGCGTACCGAGCTTCTGGGAACAGTATTACTGGCACACCATGATCGTCACGGGCGTGCTGCTGACGCAGGCGCTGATGATCACCATTCTGCTGCGCGAGCGCCGCCTACGTTTCCTAGCGGAAGTCGAGGCACGTCAACGCATGTCGGAGCTCGCCCACATGAACCGCCGCGCCACCGCCGGCGAGATGTCCGCCTCGATCGCACACGAGCTGAGCCAGCCGCTTGCCGCGATCCTGCTCAATGCCGAGACGGCCGGGCAGATGCTGCAGGACTCCGCTCCCGACCTCGGCGAAATCAGCGACATGCTGGAGCACATTCGCCGCGACGATCAACGGGCCAGCGAGGTCATCGGCCGGCTGCGTACGTTTCTGAAGCGAGACCCTACCGAACGGCGCGAGATCGACCTCAATGCGACCGTTGATGAGGTGTTTCGCTTTCTCTCCGTGCAAGCGCTGACCCACGATGTCGGGCTCACGACGGAGCCGTCATCGGCCGGCATCCGCGTCAAAGCCGACCGGGTCCAGCTCCAGCAGGTCATCCTGAACCTGGTCGTGAACGGCATGGATGCGGTGGCGCATCTTCCGGCAGACCGGCGCCGCGTCGTCGGTCGAACAAGCCTCGCCGAGGGCAATCATGCCGTCGTCTCCATCGCCGATTCGGGCGACGGCATCCTTGCCGAAAAGGTAACCGAGATCTTCAAGCCGTTCTTCACGACCAAGGCGCAAGGCATGGGCATCGGTCTGTCGATCGCCCGCACCATCGTCGAGGCGCATGGCGGCCGCATCTGGGCCGAGAATGCACCGTCAGGCGGCGCGGTCTTTCACGTCAGCCTGCCACTGGTCGCGTCGGGATAGTTCGATCACGCGAACGCCTTCTCCAGCGTCGCGAAGATCACGGCGAGCGACTTGTCATGGCGGGTCACGGCTGGAATCGGGCGGTCGATCTTCATCAGTTGATAAACCGCCATCTGCGCCGCGCGCACCGAATATTCGACGGTGAAGACGACATCGTCGGGAATCTCGACGAACTGACTGACGAAAGCGAGGTTCACCGAATTTTTCGGTACCGGCAGCGGCCGGTCGGTCACGTGCCGCGGCATGAACATGCTGGTGATGTAGGGCATGCGGCAGGGAATGCAGATCGCGTCCTCGAATATTGCGCGGTCGAAATTCAGATGACCGCAGAGCTCTTTCAGGATGTCGGCGCCACCGCAATCCGACATCGGCTTGGCGACGAAATTGCCGATGCGATCGGGATGCAGTGCATAGCCCCAGAACACCTGGACGTTCTTGGGCTGACCGAGGAAATGGGGCTGATGGTAGAGCACGACCGACATCAGCCAGCTGGAATCCTTGAAGGTCACAAGCCCGCCGGTACCGGCCCTGTTGCCGGAGAAGGCTCCCATCTGGTCGAAGAAGCGCGGGTCGCGGCAGGTCCCGGTGAAGGACAGCCAATAGGATTCGGGGATCGAGGTGTTGAACGCCGAGGGATTACCGAATTCGGGACGTCCTTTGGCGATCGTCTCCCAGAGCGCCCAGCCCTGGCTGTCATTCTTCGTCAGGCATGGCGCGGGCTCGGCCATGGTGCCGAGGCTCGAGGCATCCGTCATCGAGCCGTTCTGGAAGAACACGAGGTCGCCGTCCTCAAGGCGGACATTGGCGGCGCGGCCATCACGGTCCAGCACGAGCTGGCGCACCCGCAGCTTCTCGCCATTGGGCTCGAACATCATGTCGGTGACGCGCGTCCCCCGCACGAATTGCACGCCCTGCCGCTTCAGCCAATCCTCGAGCGGCCGCACGATCGCGTCATACTGATTGTAGACCGTGCGCTTGACGCCGGCGAGCGTCTCGATGCGCGGGAACTCGTTCATGAAGCGGTGGAGATAGCGCTTCAGCTCGACCGCACTGTGCCAGGGCTGGAAGGCAAAGGTGGTCTGCCACATGTACCAGAAATTGGATTCGAAGAATCCCGGCGACAGCCAGTCGGTGATGCGGCTGCTCCCGAGCGTCGCCTCCGACGCTTCGGTGAGGCGCAACAACTCGAGCCGGTCGCCGGCGGTGAAGCCCATATGCGAGACGTCGATCTTGAAGCGGTTGCGGTCGACCAGCCGCGCGCGCGAATGCGCCGGGTTCTCCTCGTTGAAGGCGACGGTTTCGTCGCGCACGCTGTGGCCCGGTCGTTCGAGCGAGGGAATGTCCGACAGCAGGTCCCAGGTGCATTCGTAATGGTCGGTGGTAAGCATGCGGCCGCCACGCAGCGAATAGGCGCCATTCGGAAGCAGCGCACCGTCGAGGCTGCCTCCGACCAACGGCTGCGCCTCGTACATCAGGATGTCGCGCCCCGACAAATTCGCGTCGCGAATCAGGAACGCCGCGCCTGCGAGCGATCCGATGCCACCGCCGATGAAATACGCCTTCATGCCTTGCCTCGATTGCAGTCCGATTGATCGGCGCGACATTGCATCCGATAGCGACGAGGAAAGTTGCGCTGGATCAAGCGCGGCGGAGGGCGCACTTCAAATCGAAGTGAGCGCTCGCACCTTGCGGTCCGCGAGCCGGTCGTGGCATGGAGTCCTCCCGCGACGGCCTCGATTCCCTTTCGGAGCGCTCCATGACGCGTGACCGCCTGTTTTTGCTGCGCCAGGGGTTCGAAGACCCTGCCCTTCCCGGCCGCCGCTTCTTTTGCTGGCACTGCGCGCTGATCGAGGGCCTGCTCACCTCGTTTCCGGCACTGGCCGAAAAGCTCGACGTCGAGCGCATCGCGTGGCCGAAGCCTCGGCAGGACGTGATCGCACTGATCGGTGAAGACAATCAGTGGCTGCCGCTGCTCGTGCTCGCAGACGGGACCACGTCGCCGCATCAGACCGGCAGCCATCAGGGGCGCGCCTTCATCAACGACAAGGATGCCATCATTGCCGCGCTGTCGGAGCGCCACGGCTTTCCCGAGCCGCACCCGTGAGGCCGTCCCGAAACGAGGGATAATCGGCATTGCCTGAGCTGGCGAACGCCTCGCATAGTCCGCAAAACTGCGGAATCTGTCGCCATGCCCCATCCCCTCCCCGCTCTCATCGTTGTCGACGTCCAGCGCGCATTCGACGAATGGGAGGCCGCGGGCAAGCGGCGCAACAATCCGGATGCGGTGGCGCGCATCGTTGATCTGCTCGCGGCGTTCCGGGCCAGCGGCGCGCCGATCTTCCATATCCGCCACGAAGGCACCAAGCCGAACTCGACGTTCCTGCCCTCGCGTTCCGGCTACACCGTCAAGGAGGAAGCGCGCGAGCAGGGCGGCGAGCCCGTGATCGTCAAGCGCGTCAACAGCGCCTTTATCGGCACCGACCTCGAGACGCGCCTGCGCGCAGACGACATCTCAACGCTCGTGATCTGCGGTGCCACCACCAATCATTGCGTGGAGACGACGACACGCATGGCCGGAAATCTCGACTTCGATGCGCAGCTCGTGCGCGATGCCACCTGGACATTCGATCGCGTCGGCCCCGATGGCGAGACGCATTCGGCCGAGGACATCCACGCGATGACGCTGTCGAATCTGAACGGCGAATTTGCCCGCATCGTGACCGCAAGCGAAGTGATCGCCTCGCTCGCAGCGGTGCGACAATAAATCTCAGCGCGATTTCGCGGCGGCGATCGCGTGCGTCGTTTCGACGCCCGCTCTCACCGGAACGCGAATAGAGCCCATCTGTTGTCACTCGATATCTCAACTGGAGTGATGACATGAAGTATCTCTTTGTCGCGATGGCTATCGGCGCTGCTGCGCTCACCGCGACGGCAGCCAACGCGGCCGGCAGCGGCAAGGCCAGGTCGAATGCGCAAGTTGGCCGATCGACCGACATCAGCGCGCAGCACAGACATGGCCATCACGGCTATCGCCAACATCATTGGCGTCCGCATCATCACGGCTATTATCGGCCGCACCATCGCAGCTATGGTTACTATCCCCGCCACCATGGCGGCCCCTACGGCTATTACGGCGGCCGCGGTCCCGGCGTGACGTTCAGCTATGGCGGCAGTCGCTGGTGACACGACAGGCCCGCAGAGATGCGGGCCTTCTTTCTCAACGCTGCAAAATGATCCCTGCCGTTTCCAGGCCGCTCGCAAGCGCAGCCTCGACCGTTCCCATGTCGCGACCGCGATAGAGCGCCTCACCGGAAAACAAGATCGAACCATCGGCGCACGCGAGAATCTCTTGCGCCGCCCGCGTCCGCGGCGTCGCCCAGGAATAGGCGCCACGGGCAAAGGGATCATTCGCCCAGTTGGCAGCGGCCGCCGCCACGAGGTCCCGCGCAATCTCCTCGCGCGGGAGGCCGAATATGGCGGCGAGCGAAGCGATGCCGGCATCGATCAGCCCTTGCTGATCGAGATGCGCCAGCCCCGCCGTTCGCGGACCACCGAACCATCCCGTCAGCACGGGATGCTGATCCGGATGACGCGTCCACCATACGGGAATGGTCTCGTCCGACAGCAGGAAAAGCATGTCGGCAAGCTCTCCGCGCCGCTCGCGCCACCATGGCCGCTTGAACCGCAGCAGGATCTTGATGACGCCGCCAAAGCCGATGTCGTCTGCAGCTCCCGCCGTCTCGCGCGCGGCCGCGGGCAGCGCGATCTCGCGCAATAGCGGCAGCGGCACAGTGAGGATTACCCGATCGCAGACTTGCAGCTCACCGCCGGCACAACGGACGATGACCTTGTCCCCGTTCTCCTCGATGGCGGTGACCACCGCACCGAGACGAACGACAACGCCGGACTTGCGGCACTCCGCGACAAGAAAATCGATCAGGCCGCCATAGCCGCCGTCGAGGCGCGCCTGCGTCGCATGTCCGTCATTCATCCATTCGTCGCGCAGCGCCAGCGTCGAGGCGCGCGCGGGGTCGGCCGCATCATAGCCCTCGACCATGCGTTCGACCGCGTGCCGCAACGGCGCGTGCTGCGGTTCGGCAAAATGCAGGCGCAGGAAATCGGCGACGGTGAGATCGTCGGTCAGATCCTTCACGGCCGCATGAAGCTGTGGGTCGTAGGGTTCGCGCGGGTTCTCTCGCGAGAATGTCGTGCCGTCGAAGCTCCATTGCGCGCCGCCGATTCCGCGCACCGTCAGCGCCGCCTCGCGCGCCAGGCTGCGCGTCACCGGCGCCTCGCCATGGACGAACTCCGCGCCGCCATCGGCTGCATAGCCGAATTCCGCGGCCGGCAGCGGATGGATACGTCCGCCGCAGCGCTCGCGCGCTTCCAGGATCGTGACCCGTCTTCCCGCGCGCGCGAGCTCGCGGGCCGCCATCAGGCCGGCCGCGCCCGCGCCGACGATGACGATGTGCTCCGAACTGTCTGGCATGCTGCTATTGGCGCGCGGGATCGTTCTGGATCAGATAGCGCAGCAGCAGGACACCGCCGCCGAGATCCCGCGAGCTCTCCAGCGTCATCGCAGTGATCGGCGCGCGCTTGTCGTGATCCTCCTCGGCAGAATCGAACACGAAAGGCGCGCCCCTGGCACCATCGATCGCGGGGCTGAGGATCAAATTGAATTCGTCGATCAGGCCGGCGCGCAGGAATGCGCCATTGGCAACACCGCCGCCTTCGACCAGCAGGCGCTTGACGCCCAGCTCGCGATTGAGGATCTCGACCGTCAAGGCGAGGTCGATCTCGGACTTGCCCGCAAAAATGTAGGACACGCCCTCACCGCGCAGTCCGGCCAGATGCGAATCCGGCACGCTCTCGGTCAGCACCACGACGATGGGATCGCCGCCGATATCGGAGCGGCCCCAGCCGATCTTGCCGTGCGCATCGAGCACGACGCCGTAGGTCTTGATATTGGAGGTCTTGGCATCGCCCCGCGCGAACCAGTTTTCGCGCGGAAATCTTTCGCTCGTCTCGGGATAGGCTTTGCCCTTGGCGAACTCGGAGCCGGTGACGCGGCCGATCACCCAGGCATCGCCGCCAAGCTGGTCATGGATCTTCTCGAACCAATCGGTGCCGGCGCCCTTCGGACGCCAGCGGCTGGGATGGGTGCGGCCGTCGAGGCTCGAATGCATCAGGCAGATGACGTAAGGCTTCATGCAAGATCTCCGCGCCAGCTTCTCAGGCCGGCTTGTTGCCCCTCTCGCGATCGTTCACGATCACCGCGAGCGGATTGAGTTTGGGCGGCGCGACCAGCCGAAGCGTATTGCTGTCGTGATGATTGAACGGGGCGCCGCGGACGAACAACTCGGTCTGGATCTGATAGCTCCAGCTGCCATCATCGTTGAAGGTGATGTCGCAACGATAAGAGTCGGTGCGGAAGGCCTGTTCCAGGAAGTCGGTCGAGCAGATCCCGTAAGTCGTGTCGCCGCGTTTCGCCGTGACGGAGATTTTCTTGTCGTCCGGCTTGGCCTTCCCCGAGGCGAGCAGCACCTGCCCGCGCGGAATCGCCAGCGTCTGCATGATCAGCCCGGTCGCCGCCTCCCACAGCCAATAGCCGACCTGGTCATGGAAGGTGATGTCTTCCTCGGGCGTGTTGATGTGAATGTGATAGCGCAGGCCATAGAATAATTGAGGCCCATTGGCCTGCGGGTCGATCGGATCCATCCTGATGTGCTCGATGAAGGTGCGCCGCTCCGGCCCTTCCGCCTTCGGATTGATGTCGATGCCCTTGTCGGCCTGCCAGGTGCCGGCGAGCCGGCGCAGCGGCCCGAGATTGGCAAGACTGTCCGGAGAAACGTCCTCGGGCTCGGTGAAGATGTCGGCAGGAATGGGGAGCATGGAGACCTCGCGTCGTTGCGCGCAGCAGCAATAGCACACGGGCAGCGCGAAACACCTGTCATGGAACCGGAAGGCTGCCCCGCGCGTTGTGGGGCCTTGAGTACGAGCCCTCGAAATCGGGCTCGAATGGGCAAGGACGCCCATGTCTCGCGTCGCAAGGGGGGCCGGTGCTGTCGGAGAAGGCTACTCGGCAGTCGACTGATCTGGGCTTCCTCGCCGATGGTGGCGAGCTGGGTGCGATGATGCGCGCCCTCGACTGGTCGGGCTCGCCACTCGGCCCTCCCAACCAATGGTCCCGGGCGCTTAAAACGACGGTCAGTATGTTGCTGGCCGCACAGGCCCAGATCGTGCTGTTCTGGGGCCCCGATTACGTCGCGCTCTACAACGACGCCTATGCGCCTGGCATCGGTGCCAATCACCCCCGTGCGCTCGGCCGGCCCGCGATCGAGAATTGGGGCGAGCTGTGGGACGATCTCGAGCCGCTGCTGTCGGGCGTGCGCCAAACGAGAAAGACCTTCGCGGCCAAGGATCGTGCCTTCTATGTCGAGCGCCATGGCTATGGCGAGACGAGCTATTGGGACGTCTCCTACTCGGCGGTGCCTGACGATGACGGTTCGGTTGGCGGCGTGCTCTGCATCGTCTCGGAGACGACCGAGCGCGTTCTCGGCGAGACGCAGTTGCGGGCGAGCGAAGCGCGTTACAGGGAGTTGAACGCGACGCTCGAACAGCGCGTGGCTGAGCGCACTGCCGAACGTCATCTGCTCGCCACCATCGTGGAAACCACCGACGGTCAGATCCAGGCACTCGATCTCGATTATCGCTGGCTCGCCATCAACGCATCCTGCGCCGACGCCTATCAGCGCATCTATGGCAAGCGGCCGAAGATCGGCGATTCCCTGCACGAATTCCTGGCCGACCGGCCCGAGCATCTCGCGGCGGCGACGGCCATCTGGAGCCGCGCGCTGGCGGGCGAAGCCTTCACCAGCATTGAGGAGTTCGGCGATATCAGTTTCGACCGCCGCGTCTACGAAATGAAATTCGAGTCGCTGCGCGCGCCTGACGGCACGCGGATCGGTGCGTTCCTGACCGGGATCGACGTGACGGATCGCCTGGAGGAGCAGGCGCGGCTGGCGCAAGCCGAGGAAGCCCTACGTCAGGCCCAGAAGATGGAAGCGATGGGCCAGCTCACCGGCGGCGTCGCACATGATTTCAACAATCTGCTGACGCCGATTGTCGGCCTGCTCGACATGTTCCAGCGCAAGGGCATCGGCGGCGAGCGCGAGCATCGCCTCATCGCCGGCGCTGCACAGGCGGCCGAGCGTGCCAAGACGCTGGTGCAGCGCCTGCTTGCTTTCGCCCGCAGGCAGCCGCTTCAGGCCGTTCCGGTCGATATCGGCCGGCTCGTTGCCGATATGGGCGAGCTGATCTCAAGCACGACCGGACCGCAGATCCAGGTGACTGTCGACACGCCCGAAGGACTGCCGGAGGCCATGGCCGATCCCAACCAGATCGAGATGGCGATCCTGAACCTCAGCGTGAACGCGCGCGACGCGATGCCCGAGGGCGGCAGGCTGAGCATCTCGGCCAAGGCCCGGACGGTCGAGCGCGCGCACGGCGCAGACCTCGTGCCCGGCACCTATGTCTGCATCTCGGTTGCGGATACCGGCATCGGCATGGACGAGGAGACTCTGGCTCACGCCGTCGAGCCGTTCTTCTCGACCAAGGGTATCGGACAAGGCACCGGTCTCGGCCTCTCGATGGTCCATGGCCTCGCCTCACAGCTCGGCGGGGCGCTGACGATCAGGAGCACCGTAGGGGCAGGCACGACAGTTGAGTTGTGGCTGCCGGTTAGCCACGCTGCCGCTGGCGCGACCGATGCTGAGCCGCAGACAAACCTGCGACCACTGCCAGCCGGCACCGCACTGCTGGTGGATGATGAGCCGCTGGTGCGCATGAGCACCGCCGAGATGCTGCGCGAGCTCGGCTATCGTGTCGTCGAAGCAAGCTCCGCGGAGGACGCGCTCCAGCGCGTCAAGGACGGCCTGCGACCGAACCTGCTGATCACCGATCACCTGATGCCCGGCATGAGCGGAACGGATCTCGGCCTGGCGCTGCGCAACCAGTACCCCGAGCTCCAGATCCTCGTCGTATCAGGCTACGCCAATAACGAAGGCATCACGCCGGATTTGTCGCGGCTGACAAAGCCGTTCCGGAGCGATGAGCTGGCGGCGAGCCTGGCCAACCTGACGAAGGCGGTTCGGTAGGACCGCACGGCAATCTCCCGACCGTACCCCTCGCTGCAATCTGAACAATATGCCAGGCCTCTCATCGCGTTGACGTTGCGCGCCCCAAATTCCCGCCCTATGCTGGATCCTGCCTCGGGGCTCAGTCCCGACGGCATTTGGACGATCGATTTTGATCTCGCAATTCATACGAAACGCCTGACGCTCCTCAGGCCCCCGACTGCGGAGCGCACCGCCAGCAACCACTGAGAATTTCGCCCCAACTCGATTGGGCGCGGCAACGCCGCAACATGTCGCCAGAGAGGTCCGTGATGGCCAAAGCCACGACGACTGCCTACCTGCCAAAGGCCCTGGTCGCTCCGCAATTGACGCACCCCATCTTCAGCGCCGCAGCGGCCCTCGGCGGAAAAATCTCGGCAACCACAGTGCGGATGCCGATCACCAATGTTCTCAACGACGGCGATTACAGCGGCAAGATCTATGTCGGCGCCAAGAAGGTCGAGATCGACGTGCTTCTCGATACCGGCAGCAGCACGCTCGCGGTGGACGGCCATTTCTACGACCCCACCAAGGACAGCGCAGCCAAGCTGACCAAGATCGGGCAGGAAGTTTCCTACCAGGATCGCAGCCGCTGGGTTGGTGGCATCGTGCAGACCGACATCACCGTCAACTCCGCTCACCCTCTCGTCCTGCCGAAGGTCCATACGGCCGTCGCGTATCATGCGACCGAGGAGATGTTCGGAAAGTCACACGGCGGCATCCTCGGCCTCGCCTATACCAGGCTCAACGACGCCTACACGATGCCGGGCAAGACCATTCCGCCCCACTACACCTACAACGAGATTCAGAAAGGCCACCGCACCTATATCGAACCGTACTTCTCGCAACTCGAGGCCGCGGGCCTAGTCGCCAACAAGTTCGCCTTCTACACGCTGCGCTCGATGGTCAACAAGACGACGGCGAAACCCGAGAGCGATCCGATCAACAACGGATTTCTCATCCTCGGAGGCGGCGAAGAGCAAACGGATCTCTACGAGGGCGCCTTCCAGCTCGCGCGCGTGGTTCACGATACATTTTACAATGTCAATCTGAAGTCGGTCACGGTCGGCAAGACCGCGCCTGTCCAGGTGACTCCACCGACCAAGGCAAGCCACGATCCGTCCAACGCCATCGTGGATAGCGGCACCAATGGAATCTATCTCGACAGACCCGTTTTCAAGGAGGTCCTCGCCCGCTACAGGTCGCTCGGCCTCGATGATGAAATTCACGCCGGATATCTGCCGATGAGCAAGCTCAAGCTGGCCGACTGGCCGGTGCTGACTTTCGTCCTGGAAGGCGCGCTCGGCAGCGACGTCACCCTGGAGGTCGCGCCGCAAACCTATTGGCAGACCAATGCCCCGAAAGCCGGCCACGCCTCGCTGGTCTTCTACACCGGCGACGGCCCGTCGATTCTCGGGCTGCCCTTGATGAACAACTACTTCACCGTGTTCGACCGCTCGGTCAACAAAGGCCTCGGAGTTGTCAGCTTTGCTAGGATCAAGCCATGAGCTGACGCCGGCCCGGTGTGAGGCAGGCTCTCAGGCCGCCTCGCGTGCCTCAGGCCAGCCTCGCGTGAATTAAGCCGCTTCGCGTGCCGATGCCGCGCGCTGCTCGAGCATGCCGATCGTCGCGACCAGATTGTCGCGTCTCACGCGAAGGTTCGCCGCGAGCGGCGGATAGGTCGGCTGTTGCGCGTCGAACACTCCGGCCTTGGCCTCTTCCTCGAGAATGTCGGTGTTAAGCAGCCGGACGCGCCACCACAAATCGGCGATCAACGCATCGAGCTTGAGTTCTCCTGCTGCACCAGAACGGGACACTTCCTGCATCACTTGCCTCAACCTGAAACGGCCTCGCTGCTGAGGCCTGGCTTTGATGCGGACTGAGCAAGCCGGATGCCAGAAACAGGCGGCATGAGCGCAGACGTGAGCCAGCGGCCCACGCGACATCAGATCAGCGGCGCGCCCTGCCGCAGGTTCATGTGCCGGTTGACGTCCTTATACAGGAGATAGCGGAACCGGCCGGGGCCGCCGGCGTAGCAGGCCTGCGGGCAGAATGCGCGCAGCCACATGTAATCGCCAGCCTCCACTTCCACCCAGTCGCGATTGAGACGGTAAACCGCCTTGCCTTCGAGGACGTACAGCCCGTGCTCCATCACGTGCGTCTCGGTGAACGGGATCGTTGCCCCCGGCTCGAACGTCACGATGTTGATGTGCATGTCATAGCGCATGTCCGAGGGATCGATGAAGCGCGTGGTGGCCCACCGCCCGTCGGTATCCGGCATCGGCACCCGTGTCATCGAGTCTTCGTTGGTCACGATCGGTTCGGGGTCGGCCAAACCAGGCACGCGCTGGTACAGCTTGCGAATCCAGTGCAGCTGGGCGGAGCCCGTTCCACGATTGCGCAGGCTCCAGGTGTAACCGGGCGGCACATAGGCGAATCCGCCGGCCTTCAGCTCTCTGTCCTTGCCCGCCAACTTGAGCGTGATTTGCCCGCCCGCGACGAACAGCGCACCCTCGGCGTCCTTCTCGGGCTCGGGAATTTCGCTGCCTCCATTCGGCCCGATATCCATCAAGTAGTGAGAGAACGTCTCGGCGAAGCCGGAGAGCGGTCGCGCCAGCACCCAGACACGCGTGTTGTCCCAATGCGGCAGATGGCTGACGACGATGTCGCGTTGCACGCTGTTCGGAATGACGGCGTAGGCGTTCGTGAAGACGGCGCGGCCGCTCAGGAGATCCGTCTGCGGCGGCAGGCCGCCCTGCGGGACGTGATAGGTTCGCGATGACATCGTCAGGCCTCGTGGTGGTCAGGCATGAGATCGAGCTGCATGGTCTCGTCCGGCCAATATTCTTCGAGATTGTTGCCGTCGCCCTTGCGGTCGACGACGAGGAACGGGCTTGCGTCCTTGAGCACCAGCAGCGGATGGTGCCAGCAGTTGCGCGCATAATTCACGCCCTGATGGCCCCTCGCCGCGAATGCCCGATAGCTCGCCGCGTTGCGCGGGTCCGTGCAAACGACGACCAGCCAGTCCGCACCATTGAGCGGCATGAACAACTGGCTTCCCAGCGGATGGCGCTCCATCAGGCGGATCGCAATCGGCGCAGGACGCAACGAGGCGACAAACCAGCTGATATTGGTCTGTCCACCCTCCGCGCTGACATCGATCTTGGCGAGGTCGTTGAAACGCTTCGCAAAGCCCTGGTTGATCGAGAGGGGGATCGCCCCGTCCGTTTCGATGACCTCGCCGAACGGCGCGAAGGCCTGCTTCGTCAGGGGCTCAATCGAAATCGCTGCCATTGCCAACCTCAACCGCTCCTGCGCTCAAAGCGTTTGCAGGCCCGCGACGGGAGCGGCCGTACCATCTGGCTCGACCTGCAACACCTCACCTGAAGGAACGATCTCGCCGTTCAGGATGCGATGCGCCTTGGCGCGATCGAGGTCGCCTTCCCACGAGGCGACAACGACTGTCGCAACGCAGTTTCCGACATAGTTGCCGAGCGCGCGAGCGATACCGATGAACCAGTCGACCGACAGGATCAGCACCAGGCCAATCGCCGGGATGGCCGGAATGGCCGACAGCGTCGCGGCGAGGACAACGATCGCCGAGCCGGGGACGCCATGAGCGCCCTTGGAGGTGAGCAACGCGACGCCGAGGATCGCCAGAAGGTCGCCCATGGCGAGCGGCGTGTTGGTCGCCTGCGCAATGAAGACCGCCGCCAGGGTCAGATAGATCGAGAAGGCATCGAGGTTGAACGAGTAGCCGGTCGGGATGACGAGGCCGACGGTCGATCGCTTGATTCCGAGCAGCTCGAGCTTGCGCATGGTCTGCGGCAGCACGCTGTCGCCGGCGGCGGTGCCAAGCACGATCATCAGCTCCTCGCGCAAGTACGCCAGCAGCTTGAACAGGCTGAAGCCGGACAGACGCATGATCGATCCGAGCACGATCACCACGAACAGCACCACCGCCAGGTAGAACAGCCCAACGAGGCCGCCGAGCTGCTTGAGCGAACCGATGCCATACTTCCCGACGGTGAAGGCAATCGCACCGAACACGCCGATCGGAGCGAGCCGGACCACGAAGTTCATCATCTTGAAGATGATCTCGTTGACGCGTTCGATGAAATCGACGACCGGCCTTGCACGCTCGCCGCACAATGACACTGCGCAGCCGAACATGATCGAGACGATCAGGACTTGCAGGACATCGCCGGAGCTGAACGCGCCGACGATCGTTCCGGGGATCAGCTTCATCAGGAATTCGGAGACGCCGCCGCCGGCGACCTGGGCCGCGGTCTGGCTGAAGCCGCTGAGCGCCTTGGCATCGAGCGTCGAGGGATCGATGTTCATTCCGGCGCCCGGCTGAAAGTAATAGGCCAGCGAAATGCCGAACACCAAGGCAATCGTGGTGACGATTTCGAAATAGAGCAGCGAGCGGATGCCGACCCTGCCGACCTTCGAAAGGTCTCCGGCCGCCGAAATGCCCTGCACCACGACGCAGAACACGATGACGGGCACCAGCATCTTGATCAGCTTGATGAAGCCGTCACCGAGCGGCTTCATCTGCAAGGCCGTGTCGGGATAGGCCATGCCGAGCGCGATGCCGAGCGCGAGTGCAATGACGACCTGGAAGAAGAGTGATTTGAAAATCCTGGGCATGGCTTTCCTCGCTCAAAGGGCTGGTGTCGGTCTGGCTTGGTCGGCGGCTGAAGCCTTTCGCCATTGTTGTCGTTGGCGGCGCGACGCCGCTGCGTGCAGGGCCACCCGCCGCTTGCAGGGCGGACGACGGCTGCATCGGTCATTCGTTGACCAGGTGCGACATCAAGTCCAATATATAGAACGACACGATTGATAGGGTTTCGCTATGGATCTTCGCCAGGTCAGGTACTTCATCGCGGTGGCCGAAGAGCGCAGCTTCACCCTCGCCGCCCGGCGGCTGAACCTGTCGCAGCCGCCACTGAGCCAGCATGTCCAGGCCCTCGAGGCAGAGCTCGGCACGCCGCTGCTCTACCGGACCAGCCGCAAGGTGGAGCTGACGCAGGCCGGCGAAGCGATGCTGCTGCGCGGCCGCGCCATCCTGCAGCAGGTCAAGTCAGCGGAAGACGAGGTGCGCTCGATCGGCGCCGGTATGGTCGGAACGCTGGATCTCGGCGCGACCGGCTCCATCCTGCGCGGTCGTCTCGCGGAGCTGTTGGCGGCCTACCGGCAGGTCGCGCCGTTGGTGAAGATGACCGTGTACGAGCAGGCACCGGCGCGACAGATCGCGGCCCTGCTCAACCGCACCACCAACATCTCGCTCATCCGCGGCGTTCCCACCGAGCGCGACCTCACCAGCAAGCTGGCATGGCGGGAAGAGGTCGTTCTCGCCGTCCCCCGCACGCACCCCTTGGCAAAACGCAAGCGCGTCGCGCTTGGCGAACTGGCGTCGGAGGATCACGTCGTCCTCGACCCCGACAGCTCCGATTTCGCGCGCCATGTGCAGACCTGCTGTGTCGATGCCGGCTTCCTGCCAAAAGTATCCCAGCAGGTCGTCGACGCGCAGTCGATCCCGAGTCTGATCGCGGCCGGCTTCGGCGTCGCGCTGGTGCCGCAGTCGATCGCGCGTTTCACGACAGCAGACATCGCGTTTCGTCCGATCAGGCCGTCACCGCCGGCTGCCGACGTGTTCCTGGTGTTCAGACAGGACGAGACGTCGATGGTGGTGCACAATTTCATCAAGCTGGCGCTGCGGTATCTGGGGCAGCGGAAGAAGCCGGGGTAAGGCGTAAGGCATGGCGCTTGGAAGGGACCGCGCGCCGGCTGGGGTCACGCGCTTGGCACGCTTTCGCAGGCCTTGAAGCGGATCAGCCGTCAGATTTACGGAGTTCGTGCGGAGCTCTCAAAGAGTGATGCCCAAGGCAGAGCCCAAAAGATTCATTTAAGGCATTGATAATATGCATATTATCGTGGACGCTGCGGCGCCCTACCAACAACGATACCAACAATCACGAACGCTGGCGGAATTTTCGGCGGGGATAACGTAGCGGGAGCACGCGCGGCGCCGCGAGGCTCAGTCTATTGTCGCGACACAACCGAGGCACGCGGTATGCGCGAAATTAAACTAGCGACTGCACAGTTCGGTGCCGCGATTGCGAGCTTCATGGTCGGATTTGTGAAGCTCTCCGTGAGCAACGGCGTTGAGCGCGCCGACTGTGCCGGGTCGGGAACGCTCGTAAGCGTTGGCGGCGTTCGCGGTATCCTGACCGCCGCACACGTCCTTGAAAATTTGCCGGACAGAGGCCAAGTGGGGATCGTCGATTTTCTGGGCGAAACAATCCACTACCGTAAGCGGCTCATCGACATGGCCGGTGCCAAGAAGATCAAGATCGGCGGCGAAAACGAAGCGGCGGATGGACGAGATCTTGGCTTCCTCAGACTTCCGCAAGAAGCCTTGGGTTGGTTCGGCGGCCTTAATTCTTTCTATGATCTCAAAACGCACCGCGACGACCTCAGTGAAGTTCATCCCCCGGCACCACATCACGTTCATGCTGTCGTGGGATTGATTAATGAGCGCACGAAGGACTTGCCGGCCGATAGGCCGGGCGAACGCCGAGCCGGGTTCGAAGCGGTCTTTTCAGACGGGGCTATCGTTAAGACAGAACGTAAGAACGAATTCGACCTGATTGAGTTTGCGCCCAAAGTATATCCTGACACCAACCTGCCTAGCAGTTTTGAGGGAACGAGTGGCGGAGCACTCTGGCGGATATTCTTCGATATAGATCAAGATCAGGCAAAGGTTATCGCCAGCCGGTTGTGGGGCATTCCGTTCCAGCAATCACTTCCATCCCAGGCCGGAGTTCGAACGCTGACCTGCCACGCCATTACTGGCGTATATGGCACGCTGATGGATTTGATAACAAACGAGTGGCCTGAAGAGAGTACCCGCTGATCCGCGCTGCGACGCGAGCGCTAGGTCGCAACAGAAATCTAACCAGCGGTTCGGCATGCGTGCGATTTTGAAACTTGAAGCCGACTTCATATTGAGGATCATAGTGGGGGGCTGCATGCCAATAGACCATGAATTCGGCGGTCAGCATACAGAACTAAAACTGTCCATCGTTGAGGGCTATCTCAAAGCTTTCACAACCGCATTGCGGCCCCATTTTCAACATCTATGGTACGTGGACGCGTTCGCGGGCACCGGAAGCAGAACCGTGCGGACAGAGCGCAGAGGCGCAGACTTGGTCGAGATGCCCGTTGAGGAAGCGATTGAACGCCGCCGTGGTTCAGCGCAGATTGCGTTGGACGTGCAGCCGACTTTCGACTTTCTCGTCTTTATTGAGAAAAACACCAACTACATTTCGGCGTTAAATGATCTAGTCGCCAAGAACCTTCAACGGAGAATCGTTATTGCCGAGGAAGACGCGAACGCCGCGCTGAAACGCCTCATCTCGAACAACAGTTGGAGAGATAAGCGGGCCGTCGTGTTCCTTGATCCTTATGGGATGGAAGTCGAATGGTCCACCCTACAAGCACTTGCATCAACGCAAGCTATTGATGTCTGGTTTCTGTTTCCTCTGGCTGGTCTTTTTAGACAAGCGACAAGAAAGCTCACTGACATCGATGATCATAAGCGCGCCGCTCTGACTAGGATGTTCGGCTCAAATTCATGGGAGGCAGAACTGTATCCTGACGGCGATCCCGACATGTTTGGGATGCTGCCGGAGCGACGACGGGACCTCGATCCAAAGGGACTAGAGCGCTATGTCCAGGCTCGATTGAGCGAACTTTTCGGCGCCGTGCTGAACCCATTGGCGTTGCCGATCGATCGATCGCCGCAGATGTTCTCGCTGTTCCTATGTATATCGAATAGGACGCCGGAGGCGATTGGCCTTGCAAAGAGGATCGGCAATCATCTGTTAGACCCCAAGAGGCATCTCATCGTACGTTCGTCCGCGCAGTAGTCGACCGGTTGCCTTCTTGTTCTTGCCGCCCCACTGCTTGAAGAAAAACGCTGTGCCGTAGCGCCGGCACATGGCTTCGACCTCATCCACCCACTGCGCATCCATCGGGCGAGAGCGCGGGCCGCTCTCGCCTCCGACGATCGCCCAATGAATTTCTGACAGATCGGCGCCGGCGACCGAATTCAGTAGTGGCTCGAATGAGATAAAGCGCACGACCGAGCGCACGCGACGCAGGTCATCGATGCGACCTAGATAATCGGCATTCTCTACGCTGGTACCGAGCCAGACGTTCGGGAGGACCGAAAGCGCCGCGGTGACGTCGGCCATGCGATCGGGACGTTTGGTCAGGATTTGGTAAGTATGCTGCGGCGTCGCCGCCATCGTCGACCAGACTTCAGCGACGAACTCGGGCGGAACATCGTCGTGGAAGAGATCGGACATCGAGTTAACGAAGATCTGGCGAGCCTTACGCCACGTCTTCGGAAGCTCAAGGGTCTTGCGATCGAGAAAAAGCTTGCCAGTCCAGATAGTCCTCTTCCCGCTCCTGCGGGTCAGCCCACGATACTTCTCAACATCCATGGCTTCAAGGCGAGCGGCCATTCGCATGGCATAGCAATTTGTGCAGCCGGGCGAGAGAACGTTACACCCAGCGACTGGATTCCACGTGGCATCAGTCCACTCGATCGAAGTATCGGCCATTGCGCCTCTCCGCGAAACCGGAAACCTCGCAAAATACCGTTAAATAGTCCTTTCCGTGGCGACGCGCCCCTGGCGCTGGCGCGATTGTAAAGGCCCGTCGACCGCACCTTGGCACGCTCGCCTATGATTGGACCAAATCATCTGGATTGGAAGCGCTTTCAACCCGACAACGACGCCATCAAGGCGATCCTGAAGGGGAGCGCGGTGTTGCTGGTTGCCTCGAGCGTTCTAGACTAGGCGGGCTCTGCTCGGTTCTCGGCGGCTACGTTTCGGCGCGCATTGCCAGGCATGACGAGGTGCTGAACGGTGCACTTGCGTCCATTCTTTGCGTTGGTCTTGGGATCTACGCCGCGGCCCGCGGCACCGGCCACCTTTGGCTCGACATCCTCTATCTGCCGCTGGGCCCCGCCCTCGCCGCACTCGGCGGCTACCTGCGATCGCGGCAAGCGGCGACGGCCGGTTGATGAGGACTTGGTGGCTCAAGGGAGGATGGCGCGCGGCGCACTTAGACCATCACCCGTAGAGCCCGGCGACAATCGGCATGCGGGCAGCGCGCAGGGCGGGAAACAATCCGCCGAACAAGCCGACTGCGAGCGCGAGCAGCAGGCCCTGGCCGATCAGGCGCGGGCTGAGCTGGAAGTTGAAGACCACCTGGCTGAAGCTTGCGCCCATGGTCGAGGCGGTGAAGCCGTCAAACACCAGATAGGTGGCTGCGGCGCCGATCACGCCGCCGATCGCAGCCAGGATCAGCGACTCCACCAGCGTGCCGACGAACGCCGAAAAGCCGCCGAACCCGATGGCGCGCAAGGTCGCGATCTCGGTCGCCCGTGCCGCGACCGAGGAGTACATCGTGTTGAGCGCGCCGGCGAGCGAGCCGAACGCCATCGCGATCGCCAGCGGCCAGCCGAGCTTCTGGATCAGGTCCGAAGTATTCGACGCCTGCTGGGCGAAATAGGCGGCCTCGGACATCACGTCGAGCTTGAGACGTGGATCGTTGTCGCTGTACGCGCGCAGTGTCTCGATCGCCGCCGGACTGGTGAGCCGCGCCCGCACGGTCTGGACGGCGCCGGTGCGCTTGAACAGGCTCTGCAGCACCGGCAGATCGGCCCATATCTCCGATTCGAACACGCTGCCGTCGGCGGCGAAGATCCCGACCACCGTCCACCGCGTGTTGTTGAACGCCACAGTCCGGCCGAGCTCGAAGCCCTCGAATTCCTTGCCCAGCGCCCTGCCGACGATGATCTCGTTGCTGCCCGGATTGAACATCCGGCCCGCGATCATGACGACGCCACGACGCAAGCCGGGGCCTTGCGGGCCGAGGCCGCGCAGCGGCAGGCTCGCCTTGGTCCCGGTGCTGCGCTTGATTCCATTGACGGTCAGATAGAGCTCGCCCGACGTCTGCGGCTTGCCGTCGGATCCCTTGGCAATGCCGGGACCGTCCTCGATCAGCCGGACCTGGTCGCGCAGGACGACGCTGTTGATCTCCGAAACCGCGCCGCTGCGCAACACGACGGCGATATCTTCCGCTCCGGAATCGGCGATGGTGCGCCTGAAGCCGTTGGCCATGGAGAGGAATGCCAGGAGGACCGTGACGACGAGGCCGACCGCGATCACCGTCGCCAGCGACAGCCACAGGCGCTGCGGCAGGCTCTTGAGATTGATGACGGTGACCGCCAGGATCTGCAGCATGATCGAGCGCATCGCGTCAGCTCCGTCCGAGCGCCGTGACGATATTGAGGCGCATCGCGTTGAGCGCCGGCACCAGGCCCGTGATGATGCCGAACACGACCATCAGCCCCACCGCCGCCGCTGCGATATCGGGGTAGAGCGACAGCGTCGGAACAAAGCTCATCAAGCTGTCCCGCACCCGCGTGATCAGGAGCAGCGCGACGCCGAGGCCGGGCAGGCCGCCGAGCAGCGCCAGCAGGATCGATTCGCCGAGCACCATGCGCAGGATTCGGCCGCCGGAAAAGCCCAGCGTCTTCAGCACGCCGATTTCGCGCGTGCGCTCGCGCACCGTCATCACCATGGTGTTGCCCACGATCATCAGGATGGTCAGGAAGGCCGCCCCGACCACCAGCTCCACGATCAGCGCGACGTTGCCGAGCTGGGCGGCGAACGCCTTGTTGAAGGCCTTCTCGCTGTCGGTCGTCGTCTCGTAGGGAGAATTGGCAAACATCCCGTCGATGGCGTCGATCACGCGCTCGTTCGCGGCCACGGACGTGGTGCGCAGCGCCAGCCAGTTGATCAGGTCCTTGCCGAACGAGCGGGTCTCGTTGAAATAGTCGTAGCCCATCAGCATCACGTTGGTGTCGGCCTGCGGAATGCGGGCGGTGAAGCTGCCGACGATGATGAAGTCCCAGGCGTGCGAGCCGCTCCTTTGTGACCAGATGCTGCTCGAGATCGGAATATGATCACCGACCTTCCAGCCCCACTTCTCCATCATGCGCGCCCCGACCAGAACGCCGGTTCGCTCGCGGATGAACGCGGCGCGAACCTCGGGTGCAAACACGTAGTCGCTGTCGCGAAGCTTCATCCAGTTCTCCGGATCGACCGCAAAGGCAGCGATGAAGTTCCTCGGCTCCTGGTAATAGCCTCCGAACCAGCTGAAATGGGTGATCTGGGCGACGCCGTCGATGGCGGCGACGCGATTGTAGTAGGAGATCGGCAAGGGTTGGGTGAAGTTGATCTTGTTGAGCACCACCAGGCGGTCGGGCGTGGCGCGATCCTGCCCGGCGTTGAAGGCGCGCTCGAAGCTCGCCAGCACGCCGAAGATCGCAAACGCGATCAGGATCGAGACCATCATCAGGATGGCCCGCAATTTCCGGCGGAACAGATTCTTGCGGATCAGGACCAGATCGTTCACGCCACAAGCTCCTTTTCGATGAAGTGGCCCTTGTCGAGATGCAGCGATCGCTTGGCGTATTGCGCCGCCGCCGGATCGTGGGTCACCATCACGATGGTCTTGCCGAGATCGCGGTTGAGCACTTGCAGGATCGACAGCACCTCGTCGGCGGTGGTGCGATCGAGATCTCCGGTCGGCTCGTCGCACAACAGCAGCGCCGGATCTGAGACGATGGCGCGCGCGATGGCGACGCGCTGCTGCTGTCCGCCCGACATTTCCTTGGGATAATGCTTGACCCGATCGGCGAGCCCGACCACGCCGAGCGCCGTCTCGACCCGCTGGCGCCGCTCCTTGCGGCCGAGCCGCGTCAGCAGCAGCGGCAATTCGACATTCTGCGCAGCGGTCAGCATCGGCATCAGATTGTAGAACTGGAAGATGAAGCCGATATGGGATGCGCGCCAGCGCGAAAGCTCGCTCTCGGACAGGCGATCAAGGCGCTCACCGGCAACCTCGATCTCACCGGCGTCGGACCGGTCGATGCCACCAAGCAGGTTGAGCAGGGTGGTCTTGCCAGATCCCGACGGCCCCATCACGGCGACGAAATCGCCGCGTGGAATGGCAAGGTTGAGACCATCGAAGATGGTGATCGTCTCCTTCCCCTTGGTGAAACGCTTGCACAGATCGACGATGTCGATCATCGGGTCGATCGGATCGGTCGGCGATAACATGGGTGTTGCTCCCGCGTGCTTAAGGGGAATCCGACCGCGCCGCGGCGGGCGCGCCGTCGTCCAGGAATGTCACCTTGATCGCCATGTCAGGCAGAATGCGCGGATCTTTCAGGTCCATGCCGACACGGACCTTGACGGTCGCCTTCTCGCGATTGGCGGTTGGCACGATGGCGATGACGGCGCCAGGGATGCGCCAGTCCGGATAGGCATCGAGCACGGCTTCGACGCGAGTGCCGGCATGCAAGCGGCCGATCGAGGCTTCGTTGACGTCGACCTCGATCTCGATCGAGTCCATGTCGACAATGGTGCAGATGCCGGTGCGGGTGAAGCCGCCGCCGGCCGACAGCGGCGAGATCATCTCGCCCGGTTGCGCGCTGCGGTCGACCACGACGCCGGCGAACGGCGCGCGGATCCGGTGCTTGCCGAGCACCTCGCCGTAGCGCTGCGCCTCGAGCCGCGCTGCCGCCAGTTGCGCTTCCGCCTGGTGGAGCTGAGCCCGCAGCACGCCGGCTCTCGCCTGCGCCTTGGTCAGATCGGCCTCGGTGGCATAGTTCTTCCCGGACAGCGTCTGGGTTCGATTGAGGATTCGCTCGGCGTCGGCGAGGTCAGCCGCAATGGCGGCCACGGCCGCTTCGGAAGCCTCGGCGCGCGCCTGTGCCAGTGCGTAATCCTTGTCGGCCAGGACATCGTCGAGCCTGGCGAGAACCTGGCCGGCCTGCACCACCATGCCCTCGTCGACCAGGAGCTCGACCACCTTGCCGGTGACCTCGGCCGCGATCGTGGCCTTGCGGCGCGCCACGACGTAGCCGGACGCAATCAGGCTGCCCGTGCTACCAGGCGGAACCGCCACACTCTTCTGAACCGCATTATCGGACTGGACAACCTGGGGAGACGGCCTCTCGACGGCGGGTGCCTGCGCCGGCTGTATCGGGCTGCCGAGCCAAAGCACCGCGCCGCTTCCCACGACGATCAGGGCGATCAATATCCCGGTGGCCGGAAGCAGCCATCGTCGCGGCCGCGACGAAGGCCCGGCCGGGGGAGACCGTTCGATCGTGAGCGAGCGGAGCGATCGCGTCCTGTCATCCATCTCCACAGCTTGCCTGCTCCGGCGAGCTCGCTCTCGCCCGTTACAGAATTCGGCTAGCCGATTTTCAACGGGATTGGCCGATTCTGAAGTTTTTCGTCGTTTTCCAATGCGATGGCTGCCGACCGGGCAAGTGCGTCACGACGGAATTCGGTCGGCGTCAGGCCGATCTCGGCCTTGAACGCACGATTGAACGGACCGATCGACTGGAAACCGGCGTCCATGGCAATCGTCAGCACCGCGACGTCGCGTTGACTCGGATCGGACAGCGCCGCCTTGGCCTCATCGATGCGATAGCGGTTGAGAAAGGCGTTGAAGTTGCGATAGCCGAGACCCTCGTTGATGGCCTGGCGGAGCCGGTATTCCGGCAAGTCGAGCTTGGCCGCGAGGGCGCCGATGGTGAGGCCTTCCTGCCGATAGACCCGTTCGACCGTCATCAAGATGTCGAGCCGGCGCAACAGCAGCGACGCCGTCGCATCGCGACCGCCGTCGGCCGCCCTGATCGGCGCCGCGCGTTCCGCAGTTTCGGACGCAGGTGCCGCGGCCATCGCGACGACAGCGGGAATGGCCGGCGGCGGATGGAACAGGGCCCATCCGGCCAGTGCCGCGATCGCCAGCAGACCGGCTGACGTAGCCAAGCTGCCTGATATGCCGACGCTGTCGGCCGAGATCGACGTCAGGTCCGGGACGGACAGCATGACCACAATGAGCAGCGCCAGGATCAGGACCGCGAGCCGCAGCCGGCGCCGACCGGCAACGAGGTCGGTCTTCCACGTTCTGATCGTCTGCACGGCTGCGGAGAGTGCCAGGATGATCGCCAGGATCGACATCGATCGAACGCCCGCCTTGGCGAATATCGGCCATGTCGTCCATTTGAAGATCACCGAGAACCAGACGCCGACAACGGCCAGCCACAGGGCGCCATGCCAGCGCCGAACCACGAAATCGTCGTCGAAACTCGCACGCGCCCATAACCATACGAGCACCGGATTGGCGCCCAAAACCGGCATGATCCACCAGACCGTGGCCTTGGGCACGAACGGTGCCGTCACGATCGCGTAGAGCGCGCCCGAGGCGGCCATGGCGACGCTGAGCCATTTGATCGTATCCAGCGGGCGAACACGCCCCAGGGTCACGACCACCATCATCAGGAAGAGACCGGCAACTGCGCCGCGCAGGCCGAGGTCAAGTGCGGTGGCTTCCATGCTGTCCGCGATTCCCACCGGCGAAGCCCAAGATGTTGCACAGACGTTGCGCGAGCCGACGGATTGTTGTCATCGAAGCGCCGCTCGGCAACTCAAGTGCAGACGCTACAACCTGGAGAATAATCGGACGGGCGTCCTGGAGCAAACCAGCGATGCGAGGGAGCCCATCCAGGGCAGCGCGTCTTCGCCAAAAGGCTTCGCCGGGCAAGCTTCACGGCTTCGCTGTGAGGGAGATCAGAATGGCCGCGCCAAGCGTAGCTTCGAGAGCCATGGTGCCCAGGGAGGGAATCATACGCAGTCACCGACAGGAGGAACCGCTCTTTGTGCTCAGTATGATGGTCTGATGCGTGGGACCATGGCAGAGGTTGGCTACATCCCGACCCGCACCGGATCGCGGGGAGCCCCGCCTGGCTGGCGATGTGCTGTGCGATGATCAGGCGGGAGCCTTGAAATCGTATGAGATGCGTCCAGCCGGCAGGTAGAACAGAGCGATAACCGCGCCGCCCCTGACCTCTGGATAGTGCCTGCTGCCCGGATCGGGTGCCGTCCAGCCCGGTCCCTGCCATCCCTGCAATCCCTTCAACTCCGCCCCCTTGTTCAGGGGCACGACGAGGTTGAGCTCGCCATAGGGATGGCCGTGATACTGGCCGCGCAGCACGTCGTGGTCATCTTCGTCCTTGAAGCGGCGCGGATCAGCGCTGTTCATGTAGACAGCGGTGATGCTGAACTGGAAGGTCTCAGTTGTCGGCTCCAGGATGCGGCTGCGCCGGTAGTTCGGGCCGTCCACCTCCTGGTTTGCCGCCCATCCCTCCTCGACCCCGATCTTGATCAGGCGGGCGAGATGGCGATAGAGCGCGCTATCTTCCCCATATGTTGTGTTGAGCCAGCGCTCCATCTCCGCGCCGGGTGTCATGTCCTTGACTTCCCGGAGAAACGTAATGCTACGCTGGATGAGTTCTTCCCGGCTTCCCATGGTGATCTTCCTCATCGACTAAGTTTTACACTTCGAATCCCTGAAACGTGGCGAACGCATCAGTATCCGGCTCGTGGCATCAATGTTTCCCGTCCCTCGATCTTGGCCGACGGAGATGCCGTACCCAAGGAGGGGATTAGTTCGGCCAAGCTGAGCCAAGGATGATTGAGCAGAAGTTCTGACGGACATAGTTCATGTCCTTCAGCGACAGAACGTCGGCCTTCACGTTTCCGAACGCCGTCAGCGGCTTCTTGATAATTCCGTTGGCGAAGTGATCGATGATGTTTTCCTTGAAATTCGGCTCTCGCGGATGATGAACGCAGACATGGTCGCGCTGTTCATGCGTGAAGTCGTGATAGGCGATGCCGAGCACGTCCATCTCCACGCCAGCGGTCACCAGCGCGATGGTCGGGCGCATATGCTCAGGGATTCCGGGCGTGGTGTGGAGCGCGATGGCAGTCCAGACGTCCTCGATGTCACGCTCGGGCACGCCGTAGCTTTTCATGAATTTGCGGGCGGCGTTGGCGCCGTCGACCTCGAAGCGCAGATCGGGGCTCGAATATTTCTCGGTGAGGCCCATGTCGTGGAACATGGCGCCGAGGTAAAGCAGCTCCGGGTCGTATTTCAGCCCGCGGCGCTCGCCGGTAAGCGCGCCCCACAGGAATACACGGCGACTATGGTTGTAGAGCAGGTCGTCTTCGGTATCGCGCACGAGCTGCGTGGCCGCGCGCGCGATGGCGCTGTCAGGCGCGCGAATGCCAGCGATGATTTCGGACATGGAGCAATCTCCTCAGGTGGATAACGGGCTGGTGCTTGTCGGGATTAGGCAACAGGGCTCTGCTCCGGACAACAACCGGGATGCGACGGATCAGGACAGCCGTACGTCGTTTCCTGACAAAGGGCCGCTCGGAGCTTCAGGGCAGTAGGAGCCCGCAGTTTCGTCCTCGGATAGCTCGCGAACTATTCCGGTTCTGCTCGCCGGAAGCTGGCGCGATATTGGACAGGGGTCACGCCGAGGCGGGTGCTGAAGACAATCCTCATCCGATCCGCAGATCCGAAGCCGCAATCAAAGGCAATGGCCTTCAGCGGTCGGTCGCTTGCTTCCAGCATCATGCGCGCGGCATCTATACGGGCGCGCTCGATGAATTCGTGCGGTGTGGTCCCGGTCACCTGCCCGAAATGCCGGGCCAGATTCCGGGCGCTCATGCCGGCCACAGCGGCAAGCGACTCCAACGTGTGGCGATCCCCAATATTGGCCATGACATGGTCCTGGATGCGTGCGATTGGCGATTCCGGATCGGCAGGTGCCGTGAGATAGGGACTGAACTGCGATTGCCCGCCCTGACGCTGGGCAACGACAACCAGCCGCTTGGCGACCTTGAGCGCCGTTTCCGCGCCATGCCGCTGCCCGACGAGCGCCAGGCCCAAATCTATCCCCGCAGTCACACCAGCCGCGGTGATCAACCGTCCATCACGGACATAGATCAGATCCGGTTCAACTTTTGCCTTCGGAAACCTTGCCGCCAGCGCCTGTGCATCCTGCCAATGGGTCGTGACTCGCCGATCGTCGAGGAGGCCGGCATAGCCGAGCACAAAAGCCCCTGTGCAGATCGATCCATAGACGCTGGAGCGCCACGGCAGCTCCTTGACCCACTGAAGCAGGCAGGGTTCGGGCTCCACTTTCGGTGGCGTCGGAGTGCCGGCCACCAGAACGATGTCGAAGCCGCCCGCCGCCTCCTCGAAGGTCAGGTCGGCGACCATGCGTATGCCGTTCGACGCGCGCAGCGGATTGCGGTGAGCAGCAACCAATACCGTTTCATAGCGGTCCGCGCTGCCGAGAAATGCGTTCGCCTCACTGAACACATCCATCGGCCCAGCCACGTCTAGCGCCTGGACCCCCTCACAGACGACGATTGCGACAGCTTGTACCGGCACCTCTCTGTCTCTCCAGTCTAGCGCCCCATTATGCAACTAGTTACGGAGACTGCAAAAGGCTTGGCGCACCAGCGAAGCAACAGCGAGACGTCTACCGGTTGGCTCGCAGGCGCAGCTGCCAACCAGTAGCCCCTGCAGCTCCTCAATTGAGCATCACGGCCACAGGCGAGCTCGTCGCGCAATTTTCGTGATCACGGCCCCTTGTCTGGTGTCGTCAAGGGCCCGTTCTTGGAATCGACGACGAAGACTGCCAGTAAGCTGGCGGGCTCCTTGTCGCTGGCGTTCTCGCTGATGGTGTGATGTGAGCCGGGCATTTCGTAAAACCCTTCGCCTGCGTGATAGACCTTGGCGGGGTCATTGCCGACTTGGCTGCGGATGGCCCCGGATAACACATAGGCGTAGATAAATGCCGAGGCTGCGTGCTGATGAGCCAGCGATTTGCCTCCGGGAGGATAGTTCACCGTCACAGCAACTATTTTCTTTCCTTCGACATTCGGGAGTGCGTGCTCGAACGCGACTTTCACCTCCTCCCGCTCCTGCGCGATCGCGGGTGAAGCTCCCAAGGCGATCACTAACGCTATCAGCGGCGCGAAGGCAGCTCGCATTGCTCTCCTCACTACTTTTGCTGTCATATCTCGAGGGTTTGCCAGCGCGCCAATCCGATAGGAAAATCCACTGATCGACATCATAGCACTCCTCTTCTAACGAGCCCGCGCGAACTAGCTGGAACCAAGATGCAGGGCCGATGGCCGGCGGCGGGAAAACCGACGTGCAGGTCCCGCGCGAGGGCGGGTAAAAGCCCGGCGCTCATGGACCCCTCGGTGCCGATGGCAGAAGCGCCGAGAGTTAGCCAGATGAGAGAGGCCAGCGAGCCGGCGCCGGTAGCTTGCGCGCGATCGGGGTTGAGCTCCTGGAGCACAAGATAGGTTCTAGTCATGATTGTGAGCCTGGTGCTGGGAATCCAAGAAGGGAGAAGCAGCGATCAGGTCGCAGGCGTTGGGACTCTCGAACCCCGGGATGAAACGTTCGCAAACGGCGGCGTTGACGGTGCCATACGTGGTCGCTGGCTTGTGCGCAAAACCGGCGAAATACTCCTCAATGAAGCCTTCTTTGAAATTGGTGCGCGGGTACTTGGCGACGATTTCCTCGCGCAGCTCCGCGGGAAATTGCTCGAACCCCACTCCAATGACATCGAGAAGGACACCGGAATTGAGGAGCGCTACTTCAGGACCCATGTACTTCGGGATGCCGGGAGTGGTATGCAGCGCGATTGCTTCCCAGACGGTCTGCACCTGATCTTCAGCGATGTTGTGGGTGTTAAGAAACTGTCGGGCCGCATTTGCGCCATCGACCTCGAAGCGCTCGTCTGAGCTCGAGAACTTCTTGATCAGGCCGAGATCGTGAAATGCGGCAGCGACGTAAAGGAGTTCACGATCGAAGCGCAGATTCCTCTGACGACCCTGCTCAGCCGCGAACAGGTAGACGCGGATCGAGTGATTGAAGAGCAGATCGGTAGAATGTTCGCGCAGGATGTCTGTCGCCTCTTTCGCAAGCAAGGAATCGGGAATGACGAGAGCATTGGAGAGATTTGGGGTTGTCATGGTTGCGTCTCTTCAAGAGTTACTGTGAGGCTTGGTTGTGCGTTGCGCGCGCAACTACGAAATTGTGCTGATCAACTCGCTCCGACGTCGAGCACGATCTTTCCTTTCGGCTGAGGCCGCACGCGTTCCAGCATCAAATGAGCCTCGCGCGCATCCGCGAGGGGTAAGACTGCCCCTACGTTTGTTCGTAGTTTTCCACCATCGATGAAGCGAGCGATCTCTGTCAGGTATTGGCTCGTAACGTTGACCAGAAAGAAGGCGGCTTCAACACCGTAGCGCTTTGCAAGATCCCGATCCGGGCAGGACACTGCCGAGATCAGCTTGCCGCCGCGACGAAGGACTCGGAACGAGCGGCTTTGTGTTTCGCCGCCGACCAGATCAATCACAGCGTCCGCGTTCTGAACTTCTTCCTCGAAGCGCTGCGTCCGATAGTCGATCACCGTGTTTGCGCCGAGGTTGCCCGCGACGGAAATATCGCCCATCGATGCGGTCGCCACGGTTTGCAAACCCGCGTGACGGGCCAGTTGAACTGCGTAGGATCCGACATTGCCGGCCGCACCGTGAATGACCACCGTTTGACCCGCTTTGAGTTGGGCGCGATCAAACAACGCCTGCCATGCCGTCACGGCAACGACAGGAACGGACGCGGCTTCGAGATGGCTTAGCGAGCTTGGCTTGCTCGAGACCATTCCTGCGGAAGCCACAGCGTACTCGGCGTACGCACCGATAAACTGCGGATTCGTAACACCATAAACCTGATCTCCCACACGTAGTTCGGAAACGCCGGGCCCCATCGCGACGATTTCACCGGATAGATCCGAGCCCAAAGTGAGGGGAAGCGGTTGCGGCAAAGCGCTCTTGCCGGATCTGATCCAGCCATCCCATGGGCCAACTCCAGCGGCCGCAACTTTGACCAGGACCTCGCCAGGACCTGGCTCGGGTCGCGGCACGCGCTCGAACTTCATGACCTCTGGCGACCCAAACTCGTGCACGCGCCAGGCCATCATTGTTGAATGAGTTCGCTCTTCGTTTGCTTGAGGAACAATGCTGCTCGCGGTCATCACATCCTCCTTGCGCTCGGCGCGTCATGATTGCCGTCGACCGTTCGGGGCGATTGATGGGGACGGGCTTATCCGTATGTCGCAACGAGTCGTGCCCCGGACAACGAGCAAGATCCCGCGGATCAGGACAGCCGTACGTCGTTTCCTGACAAGGCCCGTCCGAACGTTCCCGGAGCGGTTTCGCCGTCAGATGATTCTCGATCTATTCCGATTCCACCCAGCCTAAGCTGCCGCGATGTTGGACAAGGGTGGCGCCAGGGGGCTCACCCTCAGCTGGTCCCGATCGAAGGCGTGATCGGAAGCTGCGGGCTTCAGCCGCCGGTCCCTTTTCCAGCATCATACATGCGGCATCGAAGCGCGCGGCGGATCGGATGAGGGAGCCATCAATGCCGTTGGCAGTCTGCGCTGCGAAAGCATCAAGGGCGATAAGCATCTTCGGGACAACCTCCCATCAAGGCGCATAACGACAGGATCGCCGAAACGTCGTATGACCAGATGGAGAGTCGGCTGGAGAGCGACCGGATAACCGATGAGGACGATGCTTAGGACGTCATCGCACTTTCGATTTCCGAATATCGAGTACCCTTATTCAGGAAACACTCGCGATTTTTCCCATCGCGGCTTCGGATTACTGGTCAATTGCCATCGTCTTGCGCGGATACAGCAATGCGCAGCGTGGCGCCGCGGTCCGGCTTCTCACGCAATGACCTCCCACCAAATCGTAGTTCAGCGTGGAAAAGCGTGGAAAATGGTGCCCAGGGGCGGATTGGAACCAACTCCGAAACAGATCAGCAAAATCAATGACTTACTTGCTTCCCTCGAGGAGGGCTTGTACCACCAAAATGTACAGTTGTCGACCAAGGCGGAGCACTGAGGGCGTCGGTTTTTCCGGAGGCGAATCAAGGTGCCATCGATCAGCCAATGCGGCGGCGATCATGATCTGAGAAGGCAGATCGCCGAGAGAATGCTGGAGAGCGCCGTCGCGGGAAATACGACGCTCATCGGTCGGACCGAAGTGGCGAAAGCGGCGCTGGTGGAAGCGACCAAGAGATCGGCCTAGAGGGCGGCGCGCCGCCTGGAGCGTATCCCATCGGTTCGGCGGCTCTATTCCCGCGCAGCGATCTCTGCGACCGCCTCCGGATCGATCGTCTTTCCGGAAAGGTCCTTGATCAGGATGCCGCCACCGGATTCGGCGAGTTCGCGGGCCTTGGCAAGAGCCTCGTTCGTGGAGCCCACCACGACACCAACCGCCCCACCGCCACCGCTCTTCGAATACACTTGGTACGCGTCGCCCATCAGCCCCTCGCCGGGCAACGTACCGGGACCGGGTTCGGGGTCGACTAGTACAATCGAGCCACAGCACGCAGGTGGCGCCGTCTGCCGTCCAGCTACGGGGCGAGATGCCCCGGGGCGGCCCAGGAGTTCGTCCAACAGCCGCTGCTCTCGGGCTCGCAGTAGGATTGGGGCCCGATTCATTAAAACTGCAGCAAAAACAGTCGCTTACATCTGCACCTAGTCTGACGCGTGTACCACTGGACTGTGGCAAGGGCAGCGAGAATGCACCTGGAAGAGCGGCTTCCGTTCACGTTCGTTTCGCCCAATTTGTTGCGATTTCATTGCTTCATTCCTCGACGAGAACGACAGCCGGCGACAGATTGCCTGGTGAGCTAGGACTGGCTCTCGTTTCGGTCGGGCGGACGATTTCTCATCTGCCCTCAGCGTCTTGATTTCAGCCTACGAACTATACTGAGCGGCCTCCGCAGCTGCGTTGAGACTCGCTTGACCTCAGTGGTAACTAGCCTACCGCGATTAAAAGCGTTTCGCCGGTCGCAACCAGCGACCGGTTGCCAGAATCATCCTCAGCAAAGAGCTCGGCCCTGGAAAAGATCTGCTTACGTCCGGCACGAACCGTCACGCCTGTCGCGACAAAACCGCGACCGACTGCAGGCCTCAGACAGTTCATGGAGAAATGCGATGCAGTCACGGCCCCGACGAGAGTCGCGGCCGCAAACCCGCACGCCGTGTCGAGCAACGCAGCGATCATCCCAGCATGAAGATGGCCGGCATATTGTGTGCCATCATCGCTCCAGGGCATTCGGAGCTCCGCATTTCCGTCGGCAGCTGAAACGACTTCGAACCCGAAACGACGGTTGAAGTTCGCGGCAGCGTTTGCAGCAGCGAGTTGTTGCAGGTTCATTGGTTGGCTGTTTGTCATCCGCGGCTCCTCTTTTGGCGAACAATCTCTCGGGGACCGAACTGACGAGCTGGTTACGATCGGTTCGCCGAGAGGGCTTCTGCTCAGCGCTTCGCCGAGAAAATCTGCTGGTCTTGACGTCGAGCGCGGGTCTTTACTCCGCGCCGCGACACGATCGCCGGCAGCGGTCGTCCCGCTGGCTCTTCTCAAGACGACCTGAAGCCCTCCGCCGTGACATGCACGCGCAATTACCCAATTTGCAAATCTGCGCTGGCAGCAGCCCCCACTGCCCTACTCGCCGAGAGTTCGAATCAGGTTCTTATCCATTTTTTCCCGCCCATGGACGGTGTCGTGCCTTCACGCATCAGCAGACCGTGGCGCCGAGACGGTCAGAGTCGATTCCCCAGATGCAATGTCACAAGGAGTCGGTCCATTTCGTCCTGTCTTGATAGCACGAGATTTCTGAGGTCAGGAAAGGAGCGAGCATGTCGAGGAATATTCTTGTCATTGGCGGCGGCTTTGCCGGGTTTTGGGCGGCGATCGCCGCCCGGCGCGTTGCTAAATCGGCGGCGGATATCACTGTCGTCTCAAGGGAGCCACGGCTCGAGATAAGGCCGAGGCTGTACGAAGCCAGGCCAGACACTCTCGCGGTCGACGTTCTTCCGTACCTGGACAAAGTCGATGTGAACTTCGTCCGCGGGGAAGCAGCCGGGCTGGACACAACCGGGAAGATCGTATCGCTCGATGATGGCACCCGCCTCACTTACGATCGCCTGATCGTCGCCACAGGCAGCCGCATCTGTCGTCCGCCGGTGCCCGGTGCCGCGGAGGCCTATTCAGTCGACACCCAAACGGAAGCGATCACTTTCGATCGACGCCTGAAGGAGCTCGCCAGCGACACGAGAGAACCCACTATCGCCGTTGTCGGCGCTGGCTTCACAGGCATCGAACTATCGCTCGAGCTGCGGGATCGACTCGTGGCGCACGGCGCAGCGGAGGCAGCGGAACGGTTGCGGATCGTCTTGATCGACCGGTCGAACGTGGTCGGACCCGAGCTTGGGCCTGGGCCGCGTTCGGAGATCGAACGTGCTTTGCAGTCTGCTCGCATCGAGCTCCGACTTGACGCGACGATCACAGGACTTGCGTCAAATCTTGTGAGATTCGCGGATGGCAGCGTGCTTTCCGCTGATGCCGTCGTGCTCGCGACGGGTATGAGAGCCTCGTCTTTCGCAGCCAAGGTTCCGGGCGAGCGAGATGAGCTCGGCCGGGTCATCGTCGACGCGGAGCTCAGGGCCCCCGCCGCGCCGGGCGTCTTCGTTGCCGGCGATGCTGCGGCAGCCGACACTGGAGATGGGCATCGGGCTCTGCAATCTTGCCAGCACGCCTTGCAGATCGGGCGCGTTGCCGGCGAGAACGCCGCGCGGGACCTGCTTGGGATGCCTGCTGTGCCGTATTCTCAATTGAACTATGTCACCTGTCTGGACCTCGGTCGATGGGGCGCCGTCAGGACCCAGGGTTGGGATCGACGAGTTGAGTTGACCGGCGCTGAAGGCAAGGCATTGAAGCGAAAAATCAATACGAAGCTAATCTATCCACCAGCCGACGGTGGGGCTGAAGCTCTGCTTGCGAGTTCGACCATCGACATCGTCAAACGATACGCGATCGACGGGTCGCGATAGGTTGCGGATGATTTCAAAGCCGAAATCCAGCCACGCAGATCACAGCCATAAAGAGGCCGCCAATCGAGGCGGCCTCATTTATTAGCCACTGCATCCTGAAAGCATTCTTCATGCTTGCAATAGCGGCGGTCGCGGTCATTTGCGCGCGACGGGCGGCAGTGCGGGTGGCGACATCGCCTTCAACCCATCCACGAAAGTGACTGCGCGAGGAACGTAGATCCGCCGTGCCGCTGCCACTGCCCGTGCGCCATCACGACAACCTCTGGCCGCCAGTTCAGCACCTTCTCACGCGCCTTGCACGCCGACCGACGGTCGAGAAACGATAGACGGACATCGAGCGGCGCACGAGCACCGCTAAGTGCAGTGATGCCCAACAGCCGCGCTAGATATCGTTGCCAGGGCTTCCATTTCATCCTGAGGTAATCCTCGTCAAAGGCCTGAACGAGGTCGCCGAAAATCGCCGTGCCGGATGCTCTATGGAAGAATGCGACCTCGTCCAGCAACGGCGAGCCGCGAAACCAGGCTTGATCGATGTCACGGCTCCAGGCGGCCGGCGGCTCATCAGTCAGCTCAGGTTCAAAGATCAGGTCGGGTCGCTTGCCGATCGTTGACGCTGGGCCCCAAAGATGTGCTTGCGGGAAGCATTCCTGCCACTGCGACAGGAAGAGGTGGTGAAGCTTGTTCGGGCTGACGATATGCTGCACGGGACCGAGGCAGGCCAGGACCGCGCGCAGCTCTTCGTTGAGGTCGATCGGCGACCAGACCCAGAGGCCACCACCCGATAGTCTGACGGTTACCATTCGGGTGGGATACGGAAAGCCGTGGAAGCTTACGTCCGGCCCGTCCGCTAGCCAGATCCTGTCCGCTATCGATTGGAGCATCGTTGTCTCGCCGGAGTATCAAGACGTGGGCGGGGCCTCGAGCCAGTACGTCAAGGACGTGCTGGCACGCCATCCCGTGGGGGACCTCTCGTCCTTCTCAGCCGAGAACTCTGCGTAGCCGTTCAGTCCTTCGAGTTCTCCTGTTCCTGAACTGTCCACGATCTCCCAACGGCCGCGGACGACCGAGCCCGCTTCCATGGCTCCCTCGGCCTTGAGCAGGAATGATCCCGTCAGGATCCCGATTGAGCCGGCAATGCGCTCGTAGCAGATTAGAGTGCCCGTGCCGTCGGGACGTTCGAGCCTCAGATGCGTGGCCCTCCCTTCGCCGGCGATGCCGCCGACAAACTTTTCCACCAGGCGCGTTTCGACGATGGCAAGGCCGCTCGCGTCCGTCTCGTTGAGGACGGACCTCTCGTATTTTTCCACCTCTACGTTGCTCTCCACCATGCGAGGCTCATACCTCGCCTCTCCGTGAGCCGCCAAGGCGCCGCCGTGAGAAACCGGAGCGAATCGCAAAACGCTTTCAAGAGCAATCGCCGCTTCCCACGCCCTCACCGTCGAGTATTCGGCGAGCACACGCAAAGCCTCGTGCATCTCGGCCACGGTGATGCCTGCCTGAAGGGCCATGCACGCATGCGCAGCAAAAACCTGTCCGAGAGTTCCGCTCACGACATCGATAGTTAAACTAGCAAACAGTCGCTCGCGGTGGCCAAGGCTAGGTCGTGCCCAAAGCTCAGACGATTGTCGTTCGATAGCCGAGGCAAGCTTGGGATCGACGGATCGGAGAACTCGAAGAGCATGTGCCGGATACGGCGTTGCCGGATGAGGCGACGGAGCGCGTGCTGCATGGCTGTCGGGGTTGTGGCCGAGCTCTGCAACGACGACTGCCAGTCGCTCGAACGCCCGCGAGGTTGGATTAAGACCGGCCGCTGGCGCGACATGACGCAAAAGCTCGCGCAGGTCTTCAACGGACATATCGGCCTTGCTTAAGGCCATGGCGACATGCAGCTCGAATGGCAGACCAAGCTCGCGCACCGCAATATCTCCCGCAAGAAGCAGACAGGTCTTTTCGCGCATCGAGAGCTGTGACGGCGACCAGATGCCACGGGCGGCCTCAAGCCCCATGGATCCGAAAACAGGATCAAGCCTCAGGACGCGATCGGGGGACACTAACTCCATGATGCACTCCTTTTCGTTGATGTCGTGGTCACTGCACCGAGCTCCGTCAATAAATGCCAGGCAAGAGACGAGCCGTGCGGGCTCGATAACTACGGTACTGCTCGCCAAACGCGTCGATCAGCAGTGCTTCTTCGGCATTCATCCGCCCGACCACCGGCATGATTGTCGCGGCTGCCAACAAAACGCCCGCCATTGAGCGGAAGGCAAGGGCCCAGCCGAGGACACATAGGAGCATGCCGAGATAACTCGGATGACGTATCCGGCGATACGGCCCGGTGGTAACGAGGCGATGTTCTGGCTGAATCGCGACAAGTCCACTGAAGCGATTGCCAAGTACGAATACGGGCCAGAGCCTCAGCACTCCGCCCGTCGTGTAAACAACGACGCCGCACCAGCGCGTTGTGTCGCCGTCAATCGTCCCCCAGTCTAATCGGTCCGTGAAAGCCGGTAGCCAGCCGATGAGAATGCCGAGAGCCGCGAAGGCGGCCAGAACCCAGCGGTTCGACCGATCCTCACGAACGCCCGAGCTCAGATTTCCGGCGGTAAACATGGCTGCAACCGTCAGCACGACCGTAACCACTGTCAGCGCCGTCAGTGGTGCATGAGCAAAGAACGGGCGCAGCCCACCCCACCCGAGGATGGCCAAGCTGATAAACGCAGCTGTCCCCAACGCCGCCGTGATGACAAGGGATTGCGAGGGCATGTAGCCGATCTGGATCTGCTGTGAGGACCATCGATCTTGCATCTGTCAGACTTTCCTCGAAGCTTGGTCGTTCCCGCGGACACCGGACAGGACTGCGCAGAGCACCAGCACCAACGCCAACAATGTCAGCGCCGCACTCACGGCATGCGCATATTCCCACTGCTGCCGAACTAGGCCGAGATTTGCCGGCATCTCTGTCCAATTCCGTGTGAGAGCGTTCATCGGATAGATGAAGCACCAGAAAATGACCTGGGTACCAATGAGCAAGCCAAGCGCCCCCAGCGAAAGCCAGCGCGCGACGGGAATGTCCCACATTGCGATCGCATGGCCGAGCGTGCAGCCGACCGCGATGACGATCGCGATGCCGAAGAACGCCCAACCATCATAGGCCCTTTGCATCGTCATGTAGTCGACCGATGACATCCTCGATTTGTTGAACATCTCAAAGAAGTGGGCGCCTTCCGGGACGAGGTAGATTGCGACGGAGACGACAGTGGCAATTCGCAGTACGTCGGCCCAATATCGCTTTTGGCCAGCAGCGTGCTCAAGCATCGGAGAGCCCTGATCCGAGACCGCCAGCGAGCGCCTGGTCGAAGACATGCTTCAGCTTGTCTGGATTACGAACGACATAAACCATGTCGATCTTGTCGCTGGCAATCTCGATAGCGATGGTAAAGAGTTCTCCATTTGCGAGAGTTGCCACGCATCCGTGGAGCCCGTTGATTATCGCCGGCCGCAGCTCGACGACAGGCTCCGCGCGCTTGCGCGCCAGCCCCGCGAGAAGCGCGAGAATCCTGGCGCGTCCGACGATTGGGTTGAGAGCGGCTCGCCGTTTGCCGCCGCCGTCGGTGTACAACACCGCGTCCTCGGAGAGGACGCTCGCCAGGCCGTCGACATTGCCGGTTCGATAGGCTGTCATGAAGGCCTGGAGAATCTTATTCCCTTTGTCAGGTTGAACCTGAAACCGCGGTCGCGAGTCTCGGATATGGGCCCGCGCCCGCGCCGCCAATTGGCGGCAAGTTGCCACATTGCGTCCGAGCAGGCGCGCCACTTCCTCGAATTCGACATCAAAGACGTCATGCAACAGGAAGGCTGCCCGCTCGAGGGGAGAAAGCCGTTCCAGGGCCAACATCAATCCGACGGACAGATCGGTTGCATAGTCGCTTGCCGTCTCCGCGGCCAAACTCTCGGCATCCAGCACAGGCTCTGGCAACCATGGGCCGACATAGGTTTCCCGCTTAACGCGGGCGGATTTCATCTGATCAAGACAGATGCGGGTGACGACCTTGGCAAGGAACGCTCGTGGCGATTCGACTCTCGCCTTGTCCGTTCCATGCCATCGAAGGTAGGCCTCCTGCACGGCATCCTCGGCTTCGGTCAGCGAGCCAAGCATGCGATACGCCAGGCCGGTCAGATAGCGGCGGTGTCTTTCAAACTGGTCTGCGGCCCTGTACCCGCTCTCTGCGGGCAATCTGTGGTCCTGTAAGGCATCCCTCATGGTACACCTCCGAGAAAGCGGCTAAGCTGAAAGTCAGCTGGCCTGGCGTTCGCCCGGATGTTCGGCGCGAGCTCCTATGGCAAGGCGATTGAAGCCATTGATGAGCGCGATCGCAACGGAGAGCGCGATGATCTCATCCTGCGAGAAGCGCCGCTGCAGTTCTTCAAACACTTCATCCGGGGCATGGGTTTCCGCAATCCGCGTCAAACTTTCGGTCCACGCTAGCGCCACCCGCTCCCGATCTGAGAACAGCGCCGACTCGCGCCAGGCGTCCAATAGGAGCAGCCGGGTAGGACTTTCGCCGTGCTTGAACGCCTCGCCGCTGTGCATGTGCAGACAGAAATTGCACCCGTTTAATTGCGAAGCTCTCACCTTGACCAGTGCGAGAAGCTTTGAATTAAGATGGCCCGCCGCCCATCGATCGGCGACGCGCATGGCCTCAATGCCCTCATTCGGGATTGCAAGATTGATGCGTGGTGTCACTTGGCGACCTCCTCGACTGTCTCATGATAGAGACGACAGACGGGCGTGGATCGTGACATGTGCATTGGTTGCAAAGAAACAATGCTGCCTTGCAAAACGTTCCGAGCTCGTGCGGATTGCCAGCCCCGGTTCGACCTTTCCGGCAGCACCTTCATTTGCCAACGTCGCCAGCGAAGCACGATTGCAACCACCGCTATCACCGGCACGCGAAGCCCCCATAACCAGACGACATGTTGAGCCCAATTGGCGATGCCGTGGGAAGCTTGAGTTAAGTCCGCAAAAGGCAGCAGACTTTCGCCTTGAGAGACGCCCCTGTGTCCTCGGTCTCCAGGGGAGCTGAGAGAGCGTACTTCTCAGGTTCGCCAACCTCATAAAAAAAATGCGTAGGCGTGTCACATCACCGCCACCGCCTCGTCAGTGTTTTGACGGATGGTGAGACAGGTCGCAGCTGTGACAGCAGTCAAATATTTGTCGCGGCTCATCCGAAACGCCAAGCCGGCGGCAGTTAGAACTCGGACATATTCACCTCGAACGTTATGGCCAGGGTTGGAGAGAGGCGTGCGCGAAGTCGTCGGGGCGGTCAGGTTGGCCACTCAATCTAAACCACGCAGATTGCTCGCCCGTGTACCTCATGCGTTTCTGTCGTAAACCGCGGAGCCCCCGTATGGCAGCTTACTCGTTTAGTGTTATCGGAGTGCTTGTCCTCTGCCTTTTGTCTATTCTGCTGGCGATCCATTCAGGATCATCCAAAGGAAGAGCGGGCGCACTCTCCGGACCTGTTCTGCCGGCCGATGACGACAACTTGCTGTACCGGATTGATCGCGTCCACATGAATGCGGTGGAGGCGCTGCCGCCATTTGTCGTCGCATCAGTCTTGGCCATGATGGTGCGAGTTAGCGCCGGTGCGCTTGCAACGCTCGTATGGGTCTATGTCGCAATTCGTTTGATCCACGTCGTGGTCTATTTGCGCGGCGGCAAGGCAGCCAAAGGCGGCAACATCAGAACCATTCTCTACGTTTCCGGAGCGCTCGTTAATGTTGTTCTCATCGCCACCACCGCCGTCGCGACCATCCGTTGACCTCTCATCGGCGCCTCGTTCCGGACATTCGCGACCACGTGCCCTTCTATGTTTATTTCCATGAGATGCCGTTGGTGTGGATCATTCCCGTTCGCCAACGACCGCTTGAATCCAGCCACTCCGATGACCGATCTTTCCTTAATTGGCGGGCCGCTTCGGTGACTCCACGCCAAGGAACGCCGTGTGCAGGTCCGACCGGGACGGAGCAAGATCTGCGCGCCTTGGTCCACGTTGAGTTGGGGGCTCTTGCTCCGAGACAAATGCCAAGCCGGGTTCTGCTGCTCATCCGATCCCTTCGAGGAGGCGTTGGCAGACGGGCGCCCCAGATTGACCCAATGCATCCGCCGAGGCTCCCATGTAGGTCGGCGCGCCGAATTCGATGGCCTCACTAACTTCGAGGTCCGCTACCGCTGCTGCGCTTCGGTGACGCAAGCAGCGCGTCGAGGCCTCGAACTTCTGCATCTCCGTCTCTGTGATGGACGACGGCGCCCTTGATTTGTCGATTCCATGACTGTCGCCTCTTCCCGGACCTGGCTTCAACAGCGCCGCCTATCGCCACTGCGACGTGCTTCGGCGAATCCGGCGGCGAAGCGATCAGGTCGCCGATTCCGGGCACGGCCGCGTTGCGTGATCTATTGACCTAGTGGAGCATCGTGCGGCGCGACCACAGCTTCAGGATCTGCAAATTTCGCTCCCCGGCCCGCCACGTTCGCTGCGACAGCCTCGATGTGATCTGGGGAACCGATCAGGGCGTGTTGCTCCCGTCTCTCGCTCGCAAGACCCACACCCGCATCACAGGCAATGGCTTCGTTCAAGAGCCGCTTCACGGCGCGAATCGCGGACGGACTCCTGGCGGCGATCTCATGCGCGGTCTTCATCGCTTCTGCATGTGGATCGTCGACCACACGCGTCACCAGCCTGTGAGAAAGAGCCTCCTCGGCACTGAAGATCCGCCCGGTGTAGGTCAGCTCCCTGACGACATCTTCCGCAGCAAGGTGACGCATCAGCTGCGTGCCCGACATGTCCGGTACGAGGCCCCATTTCGACTCAAGCACTGCCAGTTTGGTTCCCGGGGCGACGTAGCGAATGTCCGCACCGAGGGCGATCTGAAAGCCGCCACCGAAGGCCAAGCCATGAACCGCCGCTATCACCGGCACGGGAAGCTGCCGCCATAACCAGACGACATGTTGAGCCCAATTGGCAATGCCGTGGGAAGCTTGAGTCAAATCCGCAAAAGGCAGCAGACTTTCGCCTCGCGAGATTGCATCGAGCCGTTCGACATCCAGGCCAGCGCAGAAGGCGCAGCCTTCGCCGGATAAAACGACTGCCCGAACTCCCGTGTGACCCCTGAGCCGCTCACCCGCCTCCGCAAATGCCTTGAACATTGGGGGATCCAGAGCATTCATCTTTTCGGGACGATTCAGGCGCACGTCAGCAACACTCGCTTCTAGAGTGATGGTCACACGACCGTCTATCATTCTCGCACCTCAGCGAACACTCATTTCAAGCCGACTTCGATGGCCTGATCGATAGCAACAAGGGGGACCGCTCCTGCAAACCAGTTCCGCCCCCTTGAGAACATCTCACCAAAGAGTCTTCTTTCGACTGCTGTCACAACTGCGACCCGTCTCATCCGTCAAAATACTGACGACGTGGGTGGGGGTGATGTGACACGCCTGCGCAATTTTTTTTCCAGGGACGCCGTTGTCGGCCTCGGTGGGCGGGCTGACAGACTTTTTCGCCCGCTGTGCCTAAGGAAGAGCTGATCAGCTATGTCGGCGAGCGCGAGCAGCCCTAGCGCGTGTTGATTCCCCGTAACGCACCCTACGTGCTCGCGATGTCTTAGGAAGTCTCATGGGTTGACCTCGCGCTAGCTTTCACTTCGATAACGATCACCGCAAAGCCGCGGCCTGCATCGCTTCTGCCACCAGTTTGACTACCGATTTTTGCGCGCCATGCGAGAGCTTGCCGATTTAGAACACGCTACCTATTTTTGCGACGTGCTTCGCGATTTCTTCGGTCGACTTTCGCCATTTGCGAGCCACACGCTGCATCCGTGATGTCGGAATGATCACTCCTCGCTTGGTGGTCGAGCCCGAGCCAACAATTGTCCTCATAGAACTCTTCTGCCCCGAGCACAGAATTCACGATCGAAATGATCGCCCCTTTCGCTTGGCATCCTCAAGACATGCGGATAGGAGAGCTGACCCAATTCCGGTGCGTCATCTGCGGCTTTGATCGCACTATGGACAGCGACCATGAGCGAGGCCGAGGTGGCGATGAAGCTGGCTGCGGCGACCGCGGGCCGGAGCGGACGTCTCCGCAGGGATCGTAGTCGGCAATCTCCGCAGCGTGTCGGCCGGTGAGGTGGCTGGAAACTTTCAATGACAGCCAGGCACCGCGCCGCGCGATCGCCCGATTGTCCGGACGTCCCGGCCATCCTCGCTAAGTCGGCTGTGACCGTCGTCGAACTGATGCCGGCCGTTGGGCGTGAGGTCGAGCCACATGAAGGCACCCATCAGATTTTCAATTCCACGGGAATACGCCGAATAGGTGTGGAAGATCTCGCCGGTCTCGCTTTTGACGAATATGCTGGCACCCATCATATCTTCGCTGCTCTTGAGCGGGATCGTGTCGTAGTTGAACTTCGCTGTGCCAGCGGCCAAATCCTCCTTTTTAAATGACACCCCGAAATCATAGTTGAAGTCACTGCCATAGGATGACACCCACGGAAAGGACCAGCCTAAAGCGCGTTTCACTTGCTCGATTTGCTCGATTGGTGCGCGTGAAATCACGGCAAATGACAGGTCGGCATCGTCGAAGTGCTTCCGCGCGGCGTCGAAATGATCGGCGACGAACGAGCACCCTTTGCAAACGTGATCGGAGCCGGGGGTCAGCATGAAATGATAGACGGAGAGTTGGCCGCGACCAGCGAACAGATCGGCAAGCGTGCACTTGCCATCCGGTCCATTGAAGACGTAGGGCTTCTCAATTTTAACCCAAGGCAACTGGCGGCGCTTTTTTCTGAGTTCGTCGAGTTTGTGCGTAATCTCCTTCTCTTCGGCGAAAAGTGCCTTGCGCGCGGAAAGCCATTCTTCACGCGAGACGATTCTCGGTGGTAAGAGGGTGCCTGCCGCCATAACTAGAACTCCTCTGATCTGGTTCTAAACGTGAGCCCGCGAAGGCCGGTTCCTTGCTTGACCAGCAACTATAAGATCTTCGAAAACCATTCGAGAGAGACGATCTCGTCAAGCACATCGAGCCGATGTGCGGGCGAGTTGAAAGGAGAGCAATTGAGTAGGTTGGGTGTGTTTCTATCCTGGATGTTCATGAAAGTCGTCCAGGATGCCATGGAGGACAGAGACTTTCGGCCCGATCGCAGGCAGTCGGGGACGGCACGGCCTTTTCCGCCTTGGCGCCTTCGTGGCGGCCCGGGCAGCCTGCGATTGGGTCGAGCGCGCACCAAATATCTGGTTTTCGCGTCGTTCGGACGCAAGTGGTCGACACTGATCCGGGCGGCCCGAAGGCCGCCTCCTTCAGTATCGCAGCAAGGCCTGCAGCGGCGCCTTGTCGGAAAGGGCTGAGCGGCATGCCGGATCACGGACGAAGGCGATCTGCGCTCTGCGCTCAAGTGCCTGCTGGAGCGCCGCCTCAACGAGGTCATCGACCGCATCGAGATCGGCCTCGCCGCAAACCGGACACTTGGACAGCCGTGCGTCTTCGAACAAACTCCCGCAGTGCCGGCATTGCGTGCCAGCAGCAGCGTAGCTATCGTCAATGACTAAGGTGAGAACCCGTCCCTCGCTCAGACAGTCTAAGGTCTCCTGTGTTCCCGTTGAGACCGCCACAGGATTCGCCTCGCGCAACCGGTCGATAAGCTCGCGCTCCTCTTGGGCTTTGAGCTGATCTTGTATCGCGGCGGCCGCAGCACCGATTTCGGCGGACGACGCATGCACGCTGGTCTCGAACGCCGTAAGGCGGGAGAGAGACTCCTTCGACAGATGACCGCGGAAAGCCGCGCTCATGTCGGGAGGCGCGCACAGAAGGATGTGGGACGTTTCGAACTCTCGGCCGATGATCTCAGCCATCGAAGCCAAGGCCTTTGCCTCGTCCTTCATGAGTTGGATCGCCAGCGCATCGCGGCGGTCGCGCGGGACACGATCCGTCAGCATGCCCCGAATGCGCTGCCCCTTGACGCGGTAGATCTCTTCAATGGTGCCGAGATGGCTGACGAAAAAGCGGCTCTGCTCCCGCGACAGAAGCGCAAGTAGCATGCGGTCGCTGCGGCCCCACGTGCGTAATAAAGGTCGCAGGTATGGCCGGGGTCCAATCTGGATACTGTCCGGCAGTGGAATCGGCAGGGCGATCTGCCGCCAGATCCCACGTTCGCGGCAAGCGAAGAATGCAGCGCCACGGCCAAGTTCGGGCAATTGGTGATCCAACGCGCCTTGGATATCCTCGATGTCGGCATTGACGCTGGCCCGAGTGGCCTGATCAGTCGTCCGAGAGATCCGGTGGCTGAGGGCTGATAGCGCGGACCGCCAGCCGCTTGCCACGCGCCGTTCCGGGGTCAGCTGTAGATAGAGGCTGACGACGGGAGGGCCGGCCGTGTCGAGCGCAACGAGAGCGCGGAAATGCTCGGGGGATAGTAAGCGATAGGAGCGCTCTTGCATCCGTGTGCGAACGTTCTGGACGATTCGGTCCCGCAACTCGGGAGTGAGAGCATGATGCGCGTCAATGGCGAGGCTGAGAGCCTTCATTTGCAGTCCTCCTCATCAGTTCAGCCAAGCGGGCTTGCCCCTCTCGCCAGAGCTGAGACAGGTTCTCCCGCGAAATTCGCAAGCCAACTGCAATTTCGGTAAAGCTGAGGCGGTGGACATGACGCATCACCAGCACCTGGCGAGCGATGGGCGACAGACCAGGAATGTTCTGGTCGAATACTCCCGTGGCGGGCTCGAGATCGGACTCAGCACCAAAAACGTCCTCCCAGCGCACCACCTCGTCCGGTTGAAACCATTCATAGAAGCCTTCGTCATCGTCGTAGATCGGCGGCTCCGGAGCACGCGACTCCAGCGAAACCGAAACGAGACGTCGTAACAGTTGCTCCTGCCGGACGATGCGGATCAGCACGCGGAACTGGAGCCCGAGCAGCCATGCACGAAGTCCGAGGGCTTGCGGACGGGTTCGGCGGTCTCGCCATGCCCGCAGCAGGGTCTCGCCAACGAGTTCCTCGGCAGACAAATCGCCGTCGCGTAGATCGCCGAGGGCGACGTGATATCGGAGGTCCCGCTCAGCGGCAGCGAACAGCTCAGCCAAGTGAGCGCTGACCAAAACCTGGAAGGCGTCCCGATCGCCGTCCAGGCAACTCGCCCATGCCGTGCTGTTGTCCAACGTGCCAGACGCAGGGCCGGATGTACTGGCCTCCGAGACATCGAGGGGCGTCATGGTTATGTCCCGTATTGGGCCTCCTCAATTGGCTTCATTTTGAAACCCAGTTTCCGCCTGAGCATGCAATCTTGCGATTGAATGTCCCGCGAGGCTCTGCAGGTGACGCTCGGATGCAGGGCGCTTTCGCAGCTGCTTCTGGTAAAGCTTGACGTATTCGGCAGCCATACGGGTGGCGGAGAAGCGCTCCTCGAATCGGGCGCGCACGGCCTTGCGGTCCAGCGCCAGAAGAGACGGCATGGCTTGCACGGCCTCCTCGACGCTCTCGACGATGCGTCCGGTGATCCCGTCCTCAACGATCTCGGCGACCGATCCGCCGCGGAACGCCAGGACCGGCGTGCCGCAGGCCATGGCCTCGATCATGACCAGGCCGAAGGGCTCCGGCCAATCGATCGGAAACAATAGCGCTGTCGCGTTGCCAAGAAATTCGGTCTTTTCGCCCTCGTTGATCTCGCCGATGAAGTCCACCCCTGGACCGTCGAGCAGCGGCGCGATGGTGCCACGGAAGTAGGCCTCGTCGGCATTGTCGACCTTCGCGGCAATCTTCAGCGGAAGTCCTGCTGCTCGCGCAATTTCGATCGCGCGGTCAGGTCGCTTCTCCGGGGAAATTCGTCCGAGGAAGGCTAGATAGCCGCCGGCCCGTTGGAGAGTTGGTTTGTGCAGATCGAGCGGTAGTCCGTGGTAGACGGTGGCAACGAAATTGGCCCGCGGCAGCGGCGCGCGTTGGGCGTTGGAGATCGAGACCAGGGGCATCTCGGGGAAATGGGCGTAGAACGGCATGTGGTCGGGCAGGTCCTGGCGTCCATGCAGAGTCGTTAAGGTCCGTCCGGCCGGGGTTCGGAACAGTGGGAAGTGCAAGTAGTCGACGTGGAAATGAAGCACGTCGAACTCCTCTGCGCGCTCGCGGACCTTGTCCAGCAGCAGCATCTGGTGCGGAATCGAATTACTGACATCCGGATCGAGCCGGAGGGCCTGGGTCGTGCAGGGGACGAGTTCGGCCGATGTGATCGAATCCCCGCTCGCAAACAGAGTGACCTTGTGCCCTTGTCTGACCAGCTCTTCCGTCAGGTAGTGCACGACCCGCTCGGTCCCGCCATAAAGCCGGGGCGGTACACTCTCGAATAGCGGGGCAATCTGCGCGATCTTCATTCGGTCCTCCGTTCGTCCAGTCGGGTGTATTTTTCAAGCGAGAGATCCGGCCGGCTTTGTCACATGACCACGTCGGCCCGCGGCAGCGCTATGAACCTCGGAAGGAGCCGGTCGTTCCGGGGTCGCTCGCGTGGAGCGGCGGCCTGGTCGCGCTCGCCAAGCACTTGATCGATCGGGAGAGCCGATGTTGACGCCGAGGGCGGCAAAGCAAGGCGGATCACTCGCTGGAAATGAATCCAGAAGCGCCGTTTCGACGACGTCCTCAGGGATTGCTGCCATGGTCACTCTCGCTGAATCGGTGTGCTTAGCGGAACCGGCCGAGGCGCAGCAGGATGATGGAAGCCTCTTGTCTCAGCCGGACCCGCCGAAGAAGATGGGTGCGGCATTGCCGTTTTCGCAAGATATCGACGGGACTTGAAACGGCGGAGCTCGCTTCTAATTTGATGAGTGAAAGCGCGAGCCATCGCGCGGTATCACCCGGGCGCCTGAGACAGGGCCCGGTCAGCGGGCGCCAGGCAGGTGTCCGAAGCGCCCAGAACCATGTTGCTCAATGGAGGATATGGCTATGACCACGCTTGATCTTGCTCCCCTGTGGCGATCGACCGTTGGCTTCGATCGTCTGTTCGACCTTCTCGAGGACTCCGGCCAATGGACCGGCGGGGACAACTATCCCCCCTACGACATCGAACGCGTCGGGGAGGACCATTATCAAATCTCCCTGGCTCTTGCGGGCTTCACGCCCGACGAGGTCTCCATCACGGCGGAGCAGAACGTGCTGACCATCGAAGGCCGCAAGGCTGAGAAGGCCGGGAACCAGTATCTCTATCAGGGCATCTCTTCACGCCCGTTCCGGCGGCAGTTCAATCTGGCCGAATACGTGCAGGTGAAGGGCGCCTCGTTCGAGAACGGCATGCTCAAGATCGATCTGGCGCGGGAGGTTCCGGAAGCCATGAAACCCCGCCAGATTGCGATCAGCACAGGTGGTGACCACCAGCAAGTTGAGAACAAGCAAGCGGCCTAACCCCTGCCCGGAATTGGAGCTCGCGGCGTGGCCATGCCGCGCCGTGGGCGCTTGGAACAGAGAAAGGAGAAACGATATGGCTATCACTGATCTGATCCCCTGGAGCCGTGGTCGTGATCTGACCACCCGCCGCTCCGAAAACTACAATCCGGTTCTCACCCTGCATCGGGAGATGAACCGGCTGTTCGACGACGTCTTCCGTGGCTTTGATGTCGCGCCATTCGGCGGCAGCTTCTTCGAGCAGTCGATGAATTGGCCGAGCATCGAGGTCAACGAGAGCGACAAGGACGTCAAGGTCACGGCAGAATTGCCGGGCCTCGAGGAGAAAGACGTCCAGGTCGAACTCGCCAATGGCGTGCTCGCGATCAAGGGAGAGAAGAAGACCGAAACGGAAGACAAGGATCGCAAGTTCAGCGAGCGCTACTATGGCCGGTTTGAACGGCGCATCCCGGTCGATGATGTGGATCAGGACAAGATCTCTGCCGCGTTCAAGAACGGGGTGCTGACGGTCACCATGTCAAAGCTGCCGCAAGCCGAAACGAAGGTGAAACGCATCGCGATCAACTCGAAATGAGCGCAGATCGACGGGAGCGGGTCTCCGCTCCCGTCTTGCTTTCGAGCCAGCAGACAGTCTCGGGGGTGTGTTCCCGCCATGGACACAAAGCGGAAAGGCAGTTTTGCAGGCGCTCCGGATATCGTCGCGCACGCGGAGACCGCGGCCCGGCACATTAAGGAACTGAAAGCGGCTTGCGCGAACGGCGACAAGAGCGCGGCCCGCAGGTCATTGCGGCAAGCGATCAGCGAGCTGGAGCTGGCACGCGCAATGGTGCGAACCGGCATCGACTGAATCCGAACGGAGCGATATTTTCCATCCGCGCTCGTCTCAAGCAGAGTGTTGATCAGGCTTTGCGCGCAGCATCGCTTCCAGTTTGGCGGAGAGCTCGCGTGAGGAGAATGGCTTGCTTAGCAGCATGCTGCCGTTGATACGCTTGCCGGTCTCTTCGATGAGGTCTGGGTAGCCGCTGCAGTACACCACGGGAAGGCCAGGCTGTTTTCGTTGAAGTTCAAGCCCGACGTCCAATCCTGAGACGCCAGGCATTGCGAGATCGATGATGGCCAAATCGATGCCTTGATGGGACAGAGTTGACAGCGCGGCATCCAGATTGTCGGCAGCGATAGCCTGGTATCCAAGATCGTCAAGCATGCTCCGTGTCGTTTCGAGCACGCCGGCATCGTCGTCCACAACGAGAATGTGCTCCCTCGCTCCCGCACCGGGAGTACCCAGTTGGCGATCGTCGCTTCCGACCACAACGTCGGTCGATCGTGGCAAGAGGATTCGCACCACAGTTCCCCGGCCAAGCTCGCTTTCGATTTTGGCCGTCCCGCCGGACTGGCGGGCAAACCCGTAGACCTGAGACAGACCCAGTCCCGTTCCCTTGCCGGGCTCCTTGGTGGTGAAGAATGGATCAAAGGCTCGGGCCAGAACATCTGGAGGCATTCCGGTTCCTGTATCTTTCACTGCGATGCAGACATATTCACCCGCCTTGAGATCGGTCCGCAGATCTTCCGGGACGCCATGGAGGAAGCTGGTCTCGATCGTAAGAAGTCCACCCTCCGGCATTGCGTCTCGTGCATTGATCGCAAGATTGAGCAACATCAGCTCGAGTTGGGTCGCATCAACCAGTGCAGGCCAAAGATCCTTTTGCGTGACGACGTCGACCCGTATTGAGGCTCCGAGGGTTCTGGACAGCATCTCTGCAACTGTGTCCACGAGCTGGTTGACGTCGACAGGCTCCGGCGCGAGACGCTGCTTGCGGGAAAATGAAAGCAACTGTCCCACGAGCTTGGCTCCACGCTGTGCGGCGTGCATGGCGTTGCGGACATATCGTTGAATGCGCTCGTCCTCGACCCGCCGGGCGATCAGCTCGAGATTACCAATGATAGCCATCAGAAGATTGTTGAAATCGTGAGCGATGCCACCGGTGAGTTGCCCCACGGCCTCCATTTTCTGGGCCTGACGCAGCGCCACTTCGGTACGCTCTCGTTCCACCATCTCCTCTCTCAGCCGCTTGTTCGCTTCGGAGAGCTGCGCGGTTCGCTCTCCCACGCGCCGCTCCAGCGTGTCAGCCATCCGCTTCAATTCCACGAGATACTTTTCGGCCTGTCGCTGGCGCCTCCGGCCTCGCACGGCTGCCAATACCGCGCTCCTGAGAGAGGTTGCGGCCAATGGTCGCTCGAGGACCGTCACATGACCGAGCAGCTCAATCTGCTCCGTAAGAGCCGCGCCATTTTGGCCCGTCCTCAATGTCAGCAACACGAAGGGAAAATCCGACCAAGGTGGCTGATTGGCGATCCATTGGGCCAATGCGCCACGATGCTCGTGGACCAGCGCTTCCTCAGCAACGACCACCGCGGCGGCATCATTCAGGTTGCCCACCAACTCCGAAAGGCTCGATTGCTGCAGCGCGTGGATGCCGACGTCACGTAGCGCCGAGCAGACGACGCGGGCATCACGACCGAACGGCGCCAACACGAGCACCGGCCCATCCGGGCTTGCATCATTATTGTCCATTGCTCCTCGTCGTAAGGAGCGCGCCGTGCTGGCCTGTATAGACGGGAGAACCTGATAAGACGCCTTGGAACTCCGCCAAGGGAGGACCGACACGGATCCCGCGGTTATCGAGCCGATACTCTCGGATTTCGTCTTCGTGGCGCCCGGTGCGCTTCTTTAGCACCGAGATCGCCCGGCGAATTCGTCCGGCGGCCTCGAAGAAGCGCAACAGCAGCACCGTATCGCTCAGGTAGGTGAGATCGACGCTGGACTGCATCGAACCAACAAGTCCGTGCTGGGCAAGAGTCAAAATCGTCACGACTCCGCGGTGATTGAGATAGGTCAGCAGCTCATGCATCAGCAGTAGCATGAACTGCTCGGCGGGCATCGCATTCTGGTAGCCGCTCAAGCTATCGAGGACTACAACCCGCACATTGTCAGTCTCGACGCGCCGGCGCACCATTCCAGTGAGCTCACCGGGAGAAAGCTCTGCAGGGTCGACCTGCTCGAGCAGTAGCTGTCCCGATGCGATAGGCTGATCCAAATGCCAGCCCATGCCAGCTGCGCGCTTCATCAGGATCGCTTTGGTCTCGTCGAAGGTCACGAAGAGAGCGCGTTCCCCTTGGCCAAGAGCCGCCATGACGAATTGCATGGCGATTGACGATTTGCCAGAACCCGACGGGCCGATCAGGAGAGTACTGGTGCCCCGGTCGAGCCCCCTTCCCAGCAGCTGGTCCAACTCGTCGATGCCGCTCAGGAGCGGCTCCGCCGCCGGCGAGCCATCGACGTGCTCGGACGCGATCAAGCGCGGAAACAGGACCAGTCCACCCTTGCGAATGACGAAATCATGGAAGCCGCCCCGGAAGCTGCGCCCACGCATCTTGAAAATACGCAGCCTGCGGCGTTCGGCGCCGTATTGCAGCGCATTATGTTCGAGCCGGATCACGCCATGTGCGAGACTGTGCAGATTGAGATCATCGGCTTCGTCGGTCAGGTCATCCAGAAGAAGCGCGGTGCAGCCCTCTTGGGCAAAGAAATGCTTCAGGGCAATGACCTGCCTGCGATATCGTAGCGGGTTTTGCGCGAGCAGCCTGATCTCAGAGAGACTGTCGAAGACCACGCGTGAAGGCGCCACGCGCTTGACCTCATCAAAGGTCATCTTCGTGGTTTCCCCGAGCTCGAGGTCGGACGCATAAACCACCGTCTGCTGCTGCTTGGGGTCGAGGCTGAGTTCCGCCGGGACGAGCTCAAAGATCTCGATGCCCTCCAGATTCCAGCCGTGGGTTTCGGCCACTTGCCGCAGTTCGTCCTTGCTCTCTGAGAGCGTGATGTAGAGACAGCGCTCCCCCCTCGATGCGCCTTCGAGAAGAAATTGCAGGGCGAGGGTGGTCTTGCCGGTTCCCGGCTGGCCCTCGATCAAATGCACGCGGTGCGATGCGTATCCACCATCGAGAATGCCGTCGAAGCCGGCGATGCCTGTAGAGATTGCCTGCGTTTTGGTGCTGCTTTGAGGAGAGTTCATTTGTCTTCCGGATGTCCAAGCGCGCGCCGGCCAGCAGGCATCGCTCCGCCCGGTTGACATGGCTCGATGTGATTGGCGTGGTTTTCGCGAAGACAAGGCCCAGGCCCTTGAGCAGGCACCTTGGCGCGGACATCTTCCGGTGTCTATTTCGTACGAATTTCTGCTGCCGAGTCAAGCTGCTGCACCGATACGGGCCGAAACCGCGATCTCGGATCGGAGTTAGCCGGTGCCTGCATCAAGATCTCGGACAAGGACAGGCGCTTGGCTGACAGAGAGGAAGTAAACGACTGTGGCTTGGAATCAGTTTGTCGGCACCACCATCCTCCTCTACGCCCTGACGAACCCGGTCGGAGCCATCCCCGTGTTTTTGGCAATGACCGGGCGTGCTGGCGCAGTAAAGACCCACCGGATTATCATTTTGGCCTGCGCGGCAGTCGCCGTTTTCTTCGTTGGATCTGCGATGTTCGGCAAGGAAATCCTGGCCTTCTTCAATGTGGGGCTCAATGATTTCCGGATCGCAGGCGGGCTGCTCGTGCTGGTGATCGCGTTCGAGATGTTCCAGGCGCAACATGGAAAGTTCATTCCTCGCGCCGACGAAGCGAATTACAGCGAGGTCGATGTACATGGACTGGCCATTACGCCGTTTGCATTCCCCTTGCTCGTGGGGCCGGCCGAGTTGAGCATCATGATCACTCTTTCGAATGACAATCCGGGATGGCTTGGCAAGGCATTCTTGGCGTCGGCGGCTGTCCTCGCGACCGCGTTAATCGGCCTGACACTGTGGATGGCTGCTGCGGTTGAGCGGTTCCTGGGACGAACCGGCATCAACGTCATCACGCGCGTGATGGCGCTCATCATTGCGGCGATCGCGGTAAATTTTATCATGACCGGAATCAAGAGCGAGCTGCCCGGCCTGGTAAACCGAGCCGCCTAAACGAGTAAACTAGGCCGCGGAGTTGGACCGAGTCCTCCTGGACCGCTCGTCCGCGGCGCGCCGTGCCGCGACCGCCATCCAATCGCGCAGCAATCCTCTGTCCTCTCTTGAAAAGGCTGCCCGGCGTTTGAGATCGTCAAGAGTCTCTCCGGGATGGCATCGCTCAAAATCCTGGCGGATGAGCGATTCAAGGTATGCCGCGTCCTCTTGATCGGCACCGCCCAGGTCGGAATAGGAACGCGTCGACATAGATGCCGCAATGCTCAGAGCCGATCCGGGCTATCAACTGCGTCCAGCTCGGCATCTACCCTTTCGAGAAGACGGTCGATCTCCTCGCGTTCCCTTGGCCCGGGATTCTCTTCCAGGCGGCTGATCAGGTGCTGCTTGCGCGTGAGGAGCATTGCTATGCTCGTCATCGCAGGCGTGAGTTCGGCATGCTGGTACATTGGTCTGAACCCCGATGTTGCTCTATCGCGGCAACAAGCAACGCGATCGTCGGACGCTCGGTCTGCGTCCGCGCCGAAGCGGGCTCTTGATACGCACTAAACTCTCGACCACAACGGCAGTTCCTCGGGCTACAGCTTGCACGTGGACAAGACGTCCGGTGCGGCCTCGTAGACTGGCGCCCCAAGGGCGGCGCTCTGGAACAACGATGGTTCAGGGCAGTTTTCAGCCCGACGCGAGTTCGGCTGATAAGGCAGCCCGGCCGGCCTCGGCTCAGTGCCAAACGTCAGCTATTGCGATGCCAACCCTTCCTATGGCTGCGGTCGGCCACGCCGCTCTTCAGGCCGAACTAAACGACCGCGTCAGGATCAAGCGGCCGCAGCTTGCTGAGCGCATTCAGCAAGCGATCGCCGACGATCCCAATCTCGTTGAGAACTCGGAATACCAGGCGGCGCTGACCGAGCAAGGCCATAACGAGGCCCGGATAGCCGATTTGGAAGCGAAACTCGCGCGTGCAGAAGTCATCGATGTATCCAGGCTGTCTGGCCAAACCATCAAGTTTGGCGCGACGGTCACGCTGAGCGATCAGGATACGGGCGTGAAGCGAACTTGCCAGATTGTTGGCGAACCGGAAGCCGACCCTGCTAGAGGCAAGATTTCGGTGAGCTCACCGATCGCCCGAGCCTTGATTGGCAAGTCGAAGGGTGCGCTCGTGACTGTAGAGGCGCCGAGAGGAGATAAGAGCTACAGAATTGAGGACGTCAGGTGGTTGCCATAGAAGGCCATAGGACCTTCTCTTTTAGCCAATTGTCGCCGGTTGGGGAGATAGTGCTCTTGGGAATGAATGCGCTGCTCCGCCTGAGCGCATCTCGCTCAGCCGCTTTGTACTACCGTTGGGTACGAACCTCGGGGTCCTCCACCTAGCGCAAGCCAGTGGATGCACTACTCGCCTCCGCTGGCGGGGCGACTCTGACGACCACTGAGCTGGCGGCTTCGCCGCGCACGAGCGTAAGTTTGACGTCTTGGCCGACACGCGCGAGACCGATCTTGTTACGAAGTTGCGAGGCCGTGCGGATCGGACGGTCATCCGCCTTGATAACGATATCACCCTTGCGCAAACCCGCCTTCTCAGCGGGCGAATCCGGCGAGACCTCTGCGATGACCGCACCTTCGTTACGACCTTGATTGGTCGATGGCTGGACGTCGCGCAGTGAGACTCCGATGCGGCCGCGCTCGACGCGTCCCTTGTCTACAATCTGGTCCATGACCAGCCGCGCCATGTTTGCTGGAATTGCAAAGCCGATCCCCACATTACCTCCACCCGGCGAAATGATAGCCGAGTTGATCCCGACCAACTCACCGTGAAGGTTGACCAATGCGCCGCCGGAATTTCCCGGATTGATCGCAGCATCGGTCTGGATGAAGTCCTCATAACCTTCTTTGCTCAATCCTGTGCGACCCAGCGCACTCACGAGGCCAGACGTGACGGTTTGGCCAAGACCAAAGGGATTGCCTATCGCAAGTACGAAGTCTCCCACTTCAAGCGCATCACTGTCGCCGAAGCGAAGCCCCTGAAGCCCGACAGGGTTCTGGATCTGCAGTACAGCAACGTCGGTAGGGGGATCGCGTCCGATTACTTTTGCAGAAAGCTGGCGACCGTCCTTGGTCGTAATCTGGACCACAGAGGCACCCTCGACAACATGGTTGTTGGTCAGAACGTACCCGCGAGTGGCATCGACGATGACTCCCGAACCCGTGGAATTGACCTCTTTCTCGACCTGCTTGGGAATGTCGAAGAATTCGCGGAAGAAGGGATCACGATAAAGCGGATTGTCTTCGCGCACACGACCATGCACGGAAATGTTGACTACGGCGGGCGTCACTTGTCGAACCACCGGCGCCAATGTTGGCACAGTACCGCCTGTCTTCAGGTCCGGCACTTGAGCTGAAGCTGGTGGAGACGCGAAGAACGCGGCAACTAAAACCCATGCCAATATTGTTCGCTGACCAAGCATCTCGATCACTCCTGCATGCGCGTGGAGTCATCAAGCAGAGGCAGAAGCTCTCGTTGCCATGCCACGATCGGAACTGCCCATGCCGCTGCGGCGTGGCCAAGCAGAACGATGCCCAGAACGGCTTCTGTAACCATCACAGGCTCCTCTGCTGTGCGGCGGCCGCCCAAGGCCGCCGCAACCGCATGGGGACGCCGCCGCCACGGGGCGGATCGTCATCGTCGCCGCCATCGAGCTGACGCAACGCTCCAAGTATGTCGCTCAACCGTACCGAATGGCCGATGCCAGGGATCTCCCGCAAATCGGGACGGGATTCCACGGCGTACATGTCGGACGCCCATGAAGACAGGATGATTCGCTTCTCGGGGGTCGAGAGCTCCTTGTCATTCAGGACTTCCGCCGGCGAACTGTAGTGAGCGGCGGGGTGGAAGAATGGATGCATGCCACCGCCATCAATGTTGACGTTGGTCATGGGTGCCTCCCTATAACTCCTTTCTAAAGGGATGGTGCTTACGTTATGAGCGGCGGCGCGACGTGCGTCGCCACCCGGGGTTCCGTATTGGTGAGCAATGATCCTCGCGGCGAGATCGCTCCGAGGGAGCGCGACCTAGCTCGAGGTCACAACTCAGCATCCATGTCGAGCCAGTCTATGCTGCCTTCTTCTGTTCAATTTGAGACGAAGAGGCCTCTCCACTTCCGATCTGGATCTTCCGCGGTTTCATCGCTTCCGGAATTTCTCGAACGAGATCCACGATCAAGAGACCATCCTGGAAGGATGCCTGCTTCACCTGAACATAATCGGCGAGGCTGAAGACTCTCCGGAACGGTCGCGCCGGGATACCGTGGTACAGATACTCGCGCGCGGCACCATCAGACTTCTTGCCCTCGATCGTGAGAGCATTCTGCTCGGCCGTCACGGAGATATCGTTGGCGCCGAAGCCGGCCACGGCCAGCGTGATTCGATAGTGATCTTCACCGGACCGCTCGATATTGTACGGAGGATAGTTGTCCTCTGTCGGCTGGCGCGACATGCCCTCGACAAGGTCAGCCAGATGATCGAAGCCGACGGTGGTGCGCCAGAGTGGCGTAAAATCAAGTGTCCTCATAGCCAAGTCCTCCTAAGAGCAATATGGATACGAAGCTAGGCAGGACGGGAGTTTCGGTTGGGTTGAATACCTCCGGTCCAGCGTCTTGTGCCGAGCCCCGCCTGGCGCTCGACACACCGCAGTCGCGGTTGAGAAACGAACTAGAACTGACATGCGCGAGTTCAAGAGGCCATGCGCACTTTTTCCGCGGAAGCTCGCTCAGTGACTACGCGGCGAAGCGTTCCGGGAGAGCACCCTGTCGCAGATCATCTATCACGCGCTGCTCTCGCTCAATTCGGGATTGATAGAGCTGGCGTTCTTCCTCACTCTTGGCGGTCGAAAGGAGGCGCTCGTAGTGACCGATCACCTTCTGAATGCCCCAGATGAGAAAGTCGCGAACGTCAGGTCGGAATGTTGCGCGGAAGGCCAGGTCGGAACTTCCGCGTACGGAATGCCTCGCCGAATTCGGTCCGGACATGATCGCCGCTCCCTCTTCGCACTGAAATGGGAGCGGCCTGACGGACCGCTCCCTGAGGTTCAGCTTGTTGCAGCCGGTCCGATAGGACGGGGCGTCGGCTGCGGAAAGATGCTGGTCGGCGCAGAGGTCGGCGGCAGCAAGATGTCGATCTTCATCTTTGCTGGCTCCGGCTGCCATTTCATCCAGGGCATCGTATCGAGATATGGGATTGGCGGCAGCGGCAGGCCCGTGAAAGCACTCTGCGTCGTCTCGGCTCCGCGCGGGCTCTCCATGCCGTAGGCGCCGAAGGCGGTCATGGAAATTGCGCCGCCCATTAGCAGAGCGAGCAGCCGTTGCCGCGGATTTCGGTTAGTCTCCGTCCGGGCGGAGAACGTATGGTGATGGCTCAGCATCTATACTCCTCCAATCGTTCGAAAACAGATCCAGGCGATGGTGAGAAAGCTCAGGGAGAACATGAACCAATGCATCGCGTCCTGTTTCATCCTGAGCCGACGACGGTCAGACCTGTTCATGCGAGACTCCGTCTTTGATTCTCTCCTCTCATCGGCAGAGCCCGGCAGTCCTCGGCCGGGCTCAATTGATCAGAAGTCCATAGCGGGAGCTGCCGGAGCTGGTTCTGCCTTCTTCGGCTTCTCGGCCACGAGCGCCTCGGTGGTGATCAGCAGCGCAGCCACCGACGCAGCGTCCTGCAAGGCGGTGCGGACGACCTTGGCAGGATCGATCACACCGGCTTTCACCAGGTCCTCGTACTCGCCAGTCGCCGCGTTGAAGCCCCAGTTGTAGCTCTGATGCTCCAGAAGCTTGCCAACGACGAGTGAACCATCCTCGCCGGCGTTTTGCACGATCTGGCGAGCCGGCATCTGAATGGCACGGCGAACGATATTGATGCCCGCCTTTTGGTCGGCGTTCGCCGTCTTGATGCCATCCAGCGCCTTGGAGGCACGCAGGAGGGCCACCCCGCCGCCCGGGAGAATGCCCTCTTCGACCGCCGCGCGAGTTGCGTGCATCGCATCATCGACGCGATCCTTGCGTTCCTTGACTTCGACCTCCGTCGCGCCGCCCACGCGGATCACCGCGACGCCTCCGGCAAGCTTGGCGAGGCGTTCCTGCAGCTTTTCGCGATCATAGTCGGAGGTCGTGTCCTCGATCTGGAGCCTGATTTGCTGGGCGCGCGCCTCGATATCCTTCTTGGCGCCCGCGCCGCCGACGATGGTGGTATTGTCCTTGTCGATGACCACCTTCTTGGCGCGCCCGAGCATCTTCACCGTCACCTTTTCAAGCTTGATGCCCAGGTCCTCGCTGATGACATTGCCTCCGGTCAGGATTGCAATGTCCTCCAGCATGGCCTTGCGACGGTCACCGAAGCCCGGCGCCTTGACCGCCGCGACCTTCAGTCCGCCGCGCAATCTGTTGACGACCAATGTCGCAAGCGCTTCGCCCTCGATATCCTCCGCGATGATCAGGATCGGCTTACCGGACTGGACGACCTGCTCCAGCAGCGGCAGCATTGTCTGCAAGCCGGACAGTTTCTTCTCGTGGATCAAGACGTAGGGATCCTCGAGCTCGACCCGCATCTTCTCGGTATTGGTGACGAAGTAGGGCGAGATGTAGCCGCGGTCGAACTGCATACCCTCGACCACTTCGAGTTCGGTATGCAAGCTGTTGGCTTCCTCCACGGTAATCACGCCCTCATTGCCGACCTTGTTCATGGCATCAGCGAGGAAGCGGCCGATTTCAGTGTCACCATTGGCGGAAATCGTGGCAACCTGAGCGATCTCGTCGTTGGACGTGATCTTCTTGGCGTGTGACTTAAGATCGGCGACGACGGCATCGACGGCGAGGTCAATGCCCCGCTTCAGGTCCATCGGATTCATGCCGGCGGCAACGGATTTGCTGCCCTCCTTGAAGACCGCTTCGGCAAGCACGGTCGCCGTGGTGGTGCCGTCACCGGCCACATCACTCGTTTTGGACGCGACTTCGCGCACCATCTGGGCGCCCATGTTCTCGAACTTGTCTTCCAGTTCGATCTCTTTGGCGACGGTCACGCCATCCTTGGTGATGCGTGGCGCACCAAACGATTTCTCGATGACGACGTTGCGACCCTTCGGACCGAGTGTGACCTTCACCGCGTTAGCCAGTGTGTCGACGCCCCGCAGCATGCGCTCGCGGGCCTCGGTTGCGAACTTCACGTCCTTGGCAGCCATTTTTGTTTCTCCCTTCCTTTTATGACTGTCAGTGCGCTACGCTGCCTTCTTGGCGGTGCCTGTCTTGTCGATGACACCCAGAAGGTCGCTTTCCTTCATGATCAGGAATTCCTCTCCGTCGATCTTGACCTCGGTGCCAGACCACTTTCCGAACAGGACAAGATCACCTGGCTTGACGTCGAGTTGAACGAGCTGGCCCTGCTCGTTGCGTGCGCCGGGGCCAGTGGCGACAATCTCGCCCTGCTGCGGCTTCTCCTTTGCTGTGTCTGGAATGATGATGCCGCCGGCGGTCTTCTCTTCGGCGTCGAGACGTCGCACGAGCACGCGATCGTGCAAGGGACGGAAATGCATGCACATCCTCCTTGGGCAGGTTCAGCAATGTCTAAAACCGGGTCCATAGCGGCCCCCGGGCGAAAATCCACCTAGGAGCCGAGGTTCTACTTTCAAGAGGAAGTGAGCAAATTTTCTGCCCCAAGGTCAGCTCGCCGACAGCCCTTGCGGCTCGCTGCCCCGGGGGCGAGGCTTCGCTAGTGTCCGAATCGCTCGCACGTTGAAAAGTTGGATCACCAAACCGAGATGTTGCTCGGCCGCGGAGCATCTGTGCGCGGCAGATTGGAGCATTGTCGAAAGGAGGGTGACCAGAGATGCGGACGTTATTGGTACTTGCTGCTCTACTCGGGATGGTGATTTCGCTGCAGGCGAAAGAAGCGGATTCGCCGCGCGCCGTGCGAGGCTCCGACGTCGCCGTCAAGCAGATTGTCAGCAATCAAAGCGGCCAGTCGCCGGCCAAGCCCGCAAGAACGAGGTCCGACGGCCGCAAGGATCGTGATTTTTCGGCGGAGGCTATTGTGCCTGACATCTGCACCGGCTGCTGAGTGATCAGCAGCCGGCCAGTGTTCAAGCGCTTGCTCAAGCAGGCTCAAGATCCGGAAGGCGTGCGCATAGCATGGTCTTGATGCGCTTCAACGCACGCTGCTCGATCTGGCGGATGCGCTCACGAGAAATCCCGAAAGTATGCGCAAGATCGTCGAGCGTGCTTTGCTGTTCTGCCAGGTAACGCGCTTCGACGATGGTGCGTTCTCGTGGGGAAAGCGCATTCAGCGCCTCCGAGAGTGCGGCCCTCTGCCGTTCGCGCTCTCCGGCCTCCGCGAGAAGGGACTCGGGGTCAGGAGATGAATCGGCGAGCCGGTCCTGCCATTGCTCGCCTTCGTCGCCACTGAGCTGAACATTCAGCGTCATGTCGCCACGGATCCGCCCGTTCATCTCGACGACATCGGCTTCCTTGACTTGAAGATGCTCTGAGATCTGCCTCACTTGGTCTGCCGAAAGCTCGCCATCATCAGGCGCACCCAGCTGTCGCTTCAGCTTGCGCAGGTTGAAGAACAGCTTTTTTTGCGCCGCCGTTGTGCCGAGCTTCACCAGTGACCACGACCGCAGGACAAATTCCTGAACGGATGCCTTGATCCACCACGTAGCATAGGTGGCAAGGCGAAATCCCTTTTCAGGGTCGAACCGCTTGACGGCCAGCATCAGTCCGACATTGGCTTCCGAGATCAGGTCCGCAATCGGCAAACCGTAGCGCCGATATTTCAGCGCAATTTTGGCGGCAAGCCGTAGATGGCTCGTCACCAACCGATAGGCAGCTTCGCGGTCGCCAGAATCCCGAAGACGTCTCGCATACATCACTTCTTCCGACGCATCGAGCAGCGGGAAGCTACGTATCTGTTGCAGATACCGGGACAACCCCGCTTCCGAATGGATGGCAGGGAGGGCTGAGGCAATTGACATGACTTGCCCTCCTTCAGACGCCAGAGCCGTTCTTGAGTTCGAACGGGCTGCCAAGAGGAAGATGCGACCACGCGAGCCCACCGAGGTGAGTGAGACCGGTGGAGCGCAAAGTGAAGGGACAGGTGGCTTTCATATCCAAATCCTCCATGGAGCAAAATGGCACGAACCGCCCCGTTGCCCGGCTTAGCTGGGCCCAGTAGGCGCCCAGTGACACTCAGGCCGGCGGCGCCGAAAGAACTGCGAAGCCAGTGGGTTGTTCCATGTTTCGACTAGCCCATTGGTCGGAAATTCTCCGTCTCGGACCATCGTCGACGATCGAGCGGCCGCCATCCGCCGGCCGAGCGAACGGTCCCAATCGGTGGGGCTTGCCATCGTGCCCGCAGTCACCCGCTCGAGTGAGATGGAGCGCAAATCCGCTTGCCCCAGGCCTCTCAAACCTGGCGCGGAGCTACATACTCGGTGATCAGGTAATCGCCGCCATTTTGTCGCCGATATGGAATCGGCGAGGGTGGCAAGCGACTGCATGCGCTCCTGCAGACCCTCGGCATCGCGTTCGAAGGGTCCTGTCGACTCCGGCGCGACGCATAAGGCCTTGAAACTGACTGAGCCCGTTCTAATTCCATTAGTGCAGCGCCCATGATGCGCTGCTCCGGGTGCCTTCTGAGGACCCGGTGATCGGGCGCCGGATACGGTGTCCGTGCGCCCCTAACCATGTTGCTCAAAGGAGGATGTGGCTATGACCACTTTTGACTTCAGCCCGCTCTGGCGATCGACCGTCGGTTTCGACCGCCTCTTCGATCTGCTCGAAGATTCCGCCCAATGGACGGGCGACAATTATCCGCCCTACAACATTGAGCGGAGCGACGAGGACCACTATCAGATCTCGCTCGCGCTGGCCGGCTTCTCGCCTGACGAGGTGACCATTACGGCGGAGCAGAACGTGCTGACCATCGAAGGCCGCAAGGCCGACAAGGGCGCGCACCAGTTCCTCTATCAGGGAATCTCGTCCCGCCCGTTCCGGCGGCAGTTCAATCTGGCCGAATATGTGCAGGTGAGGGGCGCTTCATTCATCGACGGCATGCTCAAGATCGAGCTGGTGCGTGAGGTCCCGGACGCCATGAAGCCGCGCCAGATTCCGATCCAGGCCAGCAACGACAACAAGACGATCGAGCACAAGCAGACGGCCTGAGGCCTGCCGGCTGACTGCATCCTCCGCGCGGCTTGCGCCGCGCGGAGGAGACAGCTTGTCTGTGTCGGCAGGAATGCTGATGTTCTCTCCTCGATCAATCGGGGTTACGCGGGATGGACGATTATCGAGATTTGGTAACTGTCAGCCTGACACTTGTGTGTGCCGGTGTCATGCTGGTCACAGGGCAGCTCTACCTCGAACAACACCCTACGCTGCTGAACCATCCGGTCGAGCAGCCCGAGCAACCTCAGACGCCGCCGGCCCTGATCTCGCGCGCGCCGTTGCCACAAGAGAACGCGACTGATCCGCACCAGGGCGTCAAGAACAACCGCAATGGCTGAACATACCGCCCTCCGGACCTGCTCCACCCTGCTCAAACGGCGCGCAGGCCTTCCTTGGGCATTTCCCGGACCAGCGCCTCAATATCGGCCTGCTCCAGCGTCTCCTTCTCCAATAGCTTCTTGGCCGCGCGGTCGAGGATCGAACGGCGCGTCGTCAGTATGCCTTCGGTCCGCTCAAGCACGCGATCGACAATATCCTTGACCTCGCGATCCACGGCCGCAGCGGTTTCCTCGGCATAATCGCGCTCGCGAACCGGGTAGGGCCGGTCCGCGCTCGCCAGGAAATTTCCGGGATCGCGCTCATAGGCGACGCTGCCGAGCTTGTCCGACATGCCGTAACGCGTCACCATGCTGCGGGCGATGTCGGTGACGCGGCGTAGATCGTCGGCCGCCCCCGTCGAGAGATGGCCGAACACGATCAACTCCGCAGCTCGGCCGCCCAGCAGGACCGCCATCTTGTTCTCGAGCTCCTCCTTGGTCATCAGGAAGCGATCCTCGATCGGCCTTTGAATGGTGTAGCCGAGCGCGCCGACACCCCGTGGAATGATCGAGACTTTGTGCACGGGATCAACGCCGGGCAATGAAAGCGCGACCAGCGCGTGCCCCATCTCATGAAAGGCGACGATCTCCCGCTCCTTGGGATTGAGCAGTCGATTGCGCTTTTCCAGGCCGGCGACCATACGCTCGACGGCATTGTTGAAGTCGCTCATGCTAACGGAATCGCCGCCGCGTCGGGTCGCCAGAAGGGCCGCCTCATTGACCAGATTGGCGAGATCGGCGCCGGTAAAGCCCGGCGTCAATGCCGCGACAGCATCGGGTGCCACGTCAGTTGCGATCTGCACCTTCTTCATGTGAACCTTGAGAATCTCGATCCGGCCTTTCTTGTCCGGTCGGTCAACCAGGACCTGTCGATCGAAGCGTCCGGCCCGCAGCAGAGCGGGATCGAGGATTTCCGGCCGGTTGGTGGCAGCCAGGATCACGAGGCCAGAGCGAGAGTCGAAACCATCGAGCTCGACCAGCAGCTGGTTCAGCGTCTGTTCCTTCTCGTCGTGCCCGCCGGCAAAGGGGCCGATGCCGCGGGCCCGGCCCAGCGCGTCGAGCTCGTCGATGAAGATGATCGCCGGCGCCTTCTCGTGGGCCTGCTGGAACAGATCCCGCACGCGCGCCGCACCGACGCCGACGAACATCTCGACGAACTCCGACCCCGAGATCGAGAAGAACGGCACCTTGGCTTCGCCGGCGACGGCCTTTGCCAACAGCGTCTTGCCGGTGCCGGGCGGCCCGACCAGCAATACGCCTTTCGGCATCCGGCCGCCGAGCCGGCCGTAGTCGGTGGGGTTCTTCAGGAAATCGACGACCTCGCGAAGTTCGTCCTTGGCTTCATCGACGCCTGCAACATCCGCAAAGGTGATGCCGGTGTCGGATTCGACGTAGATCTTGGCCTTGCTCTTGCCGATCTGCATCAAACCGCCGCCAAGGCCGCCGCCTTGGGCGATACGCTGGCCGATGTACCACCAGACGCCAAAGAACAGCAGCACCGGCATGAGCCATGAGAGCAGGTCCCGAAGGAACGTGCTTTCGATCTGGCCGGTGAAGTGGACGTGGTATTTTTCAAGCTCCTGCGCGACGTCCTGGTCGACGCGGGTGGTTACGAATTGCTTCTGTCCGCCGGGCAGCGGCTCCTTCAACAATCCTTGTATCGTTCGGTCGGAAATGCCGACGCTACCGACCTTACCGTCGCGGAGCAGTTGTTGGTATTCACTGTAGGGAATGATGGCGATCCTATTCGCCGTGGTGATGACGTACTGAATGAAGAACAGCGCGCAGACAGCGAAAATCGCGTAAGCGACGTTAAACCGGCTCTTTTTGGTCATGCGGCAAACCCGAGTTGTCTGCGGAACAACCGGGGAGAACGAGCTTGGTTTCAGCGCCCGCGGCGTGTCGCGCACTCCGGGCCTAAGAAGAGGCCCGACGGAGTCGGGCCTCTCCTCATCACCAGGCGTACCAGTAGGGATCAACCGGCGGATAGTAGCGGACTACCCGATATGGGCGCCCGTAGTAGGAGGGCGGACCATAAACCGGTCCATAATAGATCGGGGGTGCGGTAGCGGCCGCTAATGTTCCCGCGAACAATCCGAGAGCAAGCCCAGGACCGATACCCGGACCGCCCCAACCATGGTGACGCCAATGGGCCGAAGCCGGCGCAATCGATCCGATGAGGAGCGTTGCCGCCGCGACGATTGCAAGAGCAAGCTTTCTCATGTCGTTTCCCTCAACTTTCTACGCGCTTTGCGCACTTATCTCATCATGGTCCTCTTAGCCGAACCACCGTTCGGCTATAGACTGAATTAGAAGTGTCCGCGGCGAGTTCAAGTAACAAGCGCACATCGCATGCCGCTGCGTGTACGACCATCAGCGCAACGTGGATGATATCGTTCACTCGCCGCGGATGCGCCGACCGCCGACGAGTGGGTCAGCTACCATTGGTCGCGGTTAGCGATAATCGGCGCGGGTCAAAGCCCAGTCGAGTTCGCGCAACGAAGCCTGGACCAGCACTTGCCCGCCGATCGTGACGGTTGGACTTGCAATCCGTCCGCCGGCCAACCATTCGAGCTGACTTCGCGCCTCCGGATATGCCTCCAATCCACGAAGTGATAAAGGCACGCCAGCCCGATCGAGATGACGGCGCACCATCATCGTGGTTCCACGCCAGCGGCTGCCATAGACAACGATATCGCCGGCATGTGGCGGAGGTCGAAACACAGAGGAAGTGGACGCATACATGGGAATGCTCCATCAAGCGGCCTTGCGCGTTCGCAAGTCCGTCCCGGACCTCGAACAGTTCATAGATGTCCGGGACATTTTTTGGCGAGACGTGTGCGTAGCGAATGATGCCACAGCATCGATGACATACAGGGCGCGCTCGGAAAATCCCTCAGGTTCGCGCCAGACACGGTAGCTCCGGACGACATCGCCCATTCGCAGGTTGCGAGGTTCGCCGTGCTCCCATCGCCATGTTAGATCTTGTTCTCTGGAGGACACTCCGGGCACGTATCGCCGATCGAATCCAGGACATCTTTAACTTCCGCGGTCGCTTTATCCGGAGAGACGCCGGCCGGCGGGTCCTGGTGCTCGTGCCGATCCTGGTTTGATCGTCGGGACGCGATCAATATTCGCTCCTGGCCTGCAGGAAACGCAGACAATCGCCACAAAGTTCACCGACACGCTCCCCAGTCAGTCTCCACGCAGGCCGCGATGTCCCAGTATTCACTCGAAGTGTTGCGTCAGCGCTATGTCGTCGAGAAAAGACCGCTCGAGGCCAGCGTCGAGCAGATCTTGCGGGCCGACACCCGGGCGGGAGCGCGTGCCATCCTGGCTTTGATCGATAAACGCCGCTTCGAAAATAGATCCGAAGGCCAGCGCCTCCGCAAGATGCTCCGCTTCGAGACCTCTCTCTGGGAAAGCGGCCATCATGCCGTGGCCGGCGTGGACGAGGCTGGAATGAGCCCTCTCGCAGGGCCGGTCTCCGCTGGCGCCGTGATTCTAAAACCAGGCACACGGATAGTCGGCATCGACGACTCGAAAAAACTCGACGCTGCGGCTCGCGATGAACTTGCCAAGGAGATCAAGGAAAAGGCTGAGAGTTGGTGTGTGGCGTTCGTCGAAGTCGAGGAGATCGACGCGATCAATATCTATTGGGCGGGCATTCAGGCTATGCAGCGTGCGGTCCGGGGCCTGGGATTGACGCCGCAGCACTTGCTGATCGATGCGAAGCGGTTGAAGGAAATCGACATCCCTCAGCAGGCCATCGTTAAAGGCGACGCCAAGTCCGCCAGCATCGCCGCCGCCTCCATCCTCGCGAAAGTCGAGCGCGACGCCGTCATGCGGACGCTCGACCTGCGTTACCCCGGCTACGGCTTCGCGGATCACAAGGGCTACCCGGTGCCGGCTCATTACGACGCGCTCGCCAGGCTTGGCGCATGCGCCGCTCACCGGAGGTCGTTCGGACCTGTACGCAAAGCTCTCGGGTTACCGCCCCTGCCGCCCTGGCCTTCGGCATCCGAGCGCGACGCCGGCTGAACTCTACATCGAACGCTTCGGCTCGGCGGCATTATTTTCGCGACCAGTTCTTTTCGCGAACAACGTCCTTCGCGTTCTTGTCGGACCGCAGGCCGAGATAGACCGGCTGGCGCAGCTCGCCCTTGCTGGTCCACTCCGCGAACTTCACTTCCGCGACCAGCGAAGGGCGCACCCAGGTCGTGACCCCCTCATCCTTCACCTTGGCAGGAAAGGGCGACTTCGCCGTCTTGAGCCTCATGAGCTTGCCGTGAAGCTGTTCGAGAACTTGGTGGCTGGCTACCATGACTTCCCGTCCACCGTCCAACTTCGCTTTTGGTCAATCGACGACGAAAAGGAACTGGCGACATCAATAAGCGCGCTGAAATGGGCTACCCAAGCCGGACTCGTGCCGGAAACCGAGAGCGATGACACCCCCGCCAGCCAGACCGGTGGAGCCTTCGGACCGGCGTAGCGCTGAGGAATCAGGGGCTAGCCGCTCGCCGTCGTTCAAATTGATCGCGAGTACGACCCACCGATCAACAGCGTAACGTAGCATTACCTCCGAAGGCACGTGTCAAGCCGGCTGGTGCGGAAAGTGAGGAAGAAAGAGCATTGTACTGCAATGGCTTGCGAGGGCTGCACGTTGGGGTTCACTTCAACGCGAAATCCGCGTAAGCACTAAGCACCCGTAGCTCAGCTGGATAGAGCGTCGCCCTCCGAAGGCGAAGGCCACACGTTCGAATCGTGTCGGGTGCGCCAGTTTCTTTCAAGGATTAGGCGCGAAGGTTCGCGAACTGATGCGTGCTACCTTGGTGAGCGAATATCCCAGACCGCTTGCTCATATGTGTCACCCTCCGTGTCAGGTTTACGCCCGGACCGATCTTCATATGATGCTCCGGCACCTTCCTTCGCGAACCAACATAACCGACTAGCGACGGCCGGCCAGCAATCCGGATGGACTCAAGGAGACCGATGGTCGTGACCCACGTCAATGTCTCTATCCCGCTTCGGACCACGAACGAGAACGGCTTCTTTATTCATCGTGAGGCGGCTCAGCGGCAGTTGCTCGGTTACGTCGTGCAGATGCGTATTGAAGAACCCTACGCGTATCTCGAACTCCAGGGCATTCCCGCACAGCTGGCTGCCGAACTGTTGGACAGGATTCGAGCGATCGTACCATGGGCGGCGTTGCGGTTGGACTTTGGCATCCTCGCTGCTGGGGGTGACCTACGGGTCGCGGATGGCCCCAAGTTCGACGGTCAATTCGCAACGGCTTATCCAGCGCACCTCGCACCCGCCCCCATGAGGATCGGGAGCAATCATCGGACAGAGGAGGCGGATGCACGCTTGTTTTCAGCCCTGATCGAAGGCGCTGAGCTAGAGTGTCTGACCGGACCGAGCCCGCAGCCGGAGCTGAAGCTCGCCTGCGAGATATTCGCCTCGGTCGATTTCGAAGCGTCGAACAATGCGCAGTTCCTCGCGCTGATATCGATCCTAGAGATAATGGCGAGGCCGGCACCTCGCCCAAAGCCTTGCCTCGACATCATTGAAGACGCGATGGTCCGGATGAAAAGCGAGGCCGAAACAGCGATGGATCCGGCGCTTCGCCAAGCGCTTCTCGACATGCACACGGGGGCGGTACACTGGAAGTCGGAGTCGATTAGGAGTTCAGTTCGTCGGTTGGCGATTGACGCGGCGCGAACTCTGGGAGATCCAGACTCTGGCGCCGTTGGCAAATCGGCCGTGCGACTTTACGATAAGCGAAGCTTGGTTGTGCACCAAGGTGAGACGGCTTCTCTCAGTGAGGCGCGGTTCGCAAGGCAGCTCGTGCGGGAGGTGCTAGCGGTTGCCGCTGGAAGCTACGAGCACATTCGCGAGCGGTTTCCCACGAATTGAGCGTCTCCCACGGAACGGCCCATCCCGTGGGCCGCTGCGGTTGCCACCAAGCTGCTGGAGGCGTCCAACCCGCCAGGCGCCAAAATGGGTTTGCGCGCCATGTTCTTCAATGCGAACTCGTCCTCCGAGCCCACGTTCCGAAACTACGGTTTGCGCGGTGACTATGGGTAACATCGCGGAATTATCCGCAACAGCCGTTGTCACTCTATTCATCGACTTCCTGTCGCTTCGAATGCCCGGATACAACGGAGAAGCCGTTCGGCGGAGAGAGTGTCAGTCAACTCCTTTTGAAAGATAAGGCATTTTCGACGCTCCTGAACCAAAAACCACCATTGAGCCACGGCCGGAAAAGGGGATTTTCGGCTCCGCAAAGGCCTGTTCCGCCGGCGGCCCGTCACAACAACAACGCCATCAGCGACGAGCGAGAGGCAAAAATGGGGCGGCGTGGCCCCCTCCGTTGCTCAATCGGATCGTTGGGAAATGTCTCCGGCTTTGGGGCGAGAAGCTCGATAGGTTGCGTCATCTCTGCTGGGCCGAAAGATGAAACCTGATTGACGGCGGGGCGCTGTCTTAGCGCCCTATCCGCCTTCGATTGGCCGCCGTCGGAGCTTTCATGTGCGCCGAGCCTTGCGGTCTCGCTTGGTCGCAGGCGGCGTCGTTCGCCGGTGATGCGCGGTGATCTATCGAGCCGAAATTAGGTGGTCGCCAACAATCCGCGACCTCCGCCTCATCTCGCCGTTCTCGAGATACGTTTGTCAATTGTTCCCATTAAACAGAGCCGACACAAAAAGCGGCGGAGTCGGATTGAGGGTGCGCGAAGGCACGGATAGGCCAGGAATCGTTCCCGCCACAGCTTCGATGAAACTGACACAGTCGTTGACTATGAGCCGGTATGTTTCTCCCTTCTGATACTGAGTCTGTATGGCCTGAGCTGCGGCGAATATGTCCTTGTTAACGAGCACGACGATTTCCTTGGCAATCTTTTCCTTAGAGTCGTCGAACACTACTCCATCAGTGCCCCCTATTGTCAGATCATATTTATCACCACCGGCCGGATAAAATCCGGCGCCTTTGCGATTGGTCCGGTGATGTGCATCGTCACTGTAATACCAAACAATGAATGCGTGCTCGTAGTCATTTGCGGATGTGTCGCGCGAGGCAAACGAAATGCCATATTCACCGACTTCGGATGCATTGCGCTTGTCCACTACTTTCGACTGTGGCGCTTGCGCCGCAGCGAACTTCGGAAGCAACATTGTTGCAGCGCCAGGAACTAGGGCTACGACTCTACGGCGATTTATCATGTGCGCAATCCTCTTTGGTTGCGAGCCAGACAACGAGAGACACAAGAGCGACTAAACCTGATGACCCGACTCAAGATCATCATGTCGCGCGAAAGGCCAGTTCGATAAAGAATGATGTCCCTCAAGCAAGTTGCTTCATTTTGAGCTTTGTAGCGCTCTCCCTCCTTGAGTTTGCCGTGTATCAAAGCTGTCACTGCGTAATGCTGCGAACTCTTTGACGCCATGGAGGAAGGAAAATCGATCAACCGTGGAATGCCTTTTGAGAAACGCCACTAACATGTTGGTGGCAAAATGCCGCTCAATCTGAAGAACCACGGTATTCCGCATTTGGAGAGCCATTGTTTCTTCCACGCTTAGACGTCCAGGAACGGGATCCTTGCCATGAATCGCGGTCCGGACTCTATGATCGAATTGTCGGTCAGAACATCGCTGAGCTTGATTGGTTCGTTTGGATAGCTGGCGGCAAGTCGCTCCTCCACTTCTTCAATCAGAGCAAACAGTAATCCCGGCCCGAGGTCCTTGACACGCGCCTGCGGAATGCAGGCATTTAACGTCCAGACGAACTCGCCGTTTTCCTGCTTAGGGACAGCCGACACCGGCGCACCGGAAAGAACGTCGGTCTGATGTCGGCCGAACTTTGTCGGCGCCGCCTCATGGATGAGCCGCAACATCATTTTCGGCCGTTGCAACCGCTCCCAAATGGCCCTCGCGCCTTCCCTCTCGAGCAACGGCTTCTCGAGGTCACCGGGAAGAGGCTTGATGCCGTCGGATGCCTGACCGCCCACCCGGGCACATACGGAGATGATGTCGTCCGCCTTATCGTGCTCCACGACGACGTGGCGACGCGGCGGCAATTGCGTCCATACGCGCACCGGCATCGAAACCTTGAGATCGTCGCGAATGGCGTGGGGCTGATATCTCACTAGGCCGAACCGAATAAACGGATCGGTGGCAGCCGCCAGTTTTAGGGGAATATCGACAAACCACTCCTCCCGATCGATATCAAAATAGGGCTCGAAGGTGAGCAGCGCGACTTCCAGAAAGCCCGCGATAGCCGGATCGGCCTCACCATCCTTCGCGGCAGCGCTCACCGGCATCTGCACACTCGGGATGTATTCCGGCGAATGTGCCTTCGTAGCCCAGCAGTTGAACGCCGACCACGGCATGAAAAAGCTCTTTTGCGGCTCCGGGTCCGAGCGGATCGGGTCGCCTCCCCAGCGTGAAACGAACTGACCGCCCTCGCCCAGGTCGGAATCATTGAAGTCCGACAATTGCATCCAGCGACCGCCGGTCTGCACCCAGTTCTGGTCGAGACCAAGGGCAGACTGTTCGCGAATGTTGGGTGGCCAGAGGACGACCGCAATTCGCTCGCCTTCGCCTGAGGAAAACATCCCGCGCTCGAAACGCAGTCTGACGCCGCACTCGCGTTCGAGAAACTGCCTGACGCCCTTTTCCTGCGTTCGCGCACAGCGATTCATGGAGAAAAACAGTGTCGGCGTCTTCGCTGCACAAGGCGCCGGGCGCTCCGTCGCCGGGCTCCAGGCACTTGCCAGCGGACCCGAGCGCGTTTGATCCTGCGGCTGCAGCGGTTGGCGGCGCTGCAGCAGATGCTCCTCGCCTTCGATGGAAAACATCGGCGCCGTTTCGAACGTGCCTGCAAAGCGGGAATAGGACACGGCGTGCAAGGACAATTCGCGCGCCTTGGTGTCCGACAATTCGTGCGGGCGCGTGACGCTGATCTTGCGCGTGAACTTCCCTGTCGTTCCCGGCGGGGAAGCAATCGGAATTTCTATCTCGCCGCCGGACACCGCCGCAGCATGGAGCACACGCATATCCAGCCGCGTCAGTCTGCCTTTCGCGGGGGCCTTGAAAGGTTTCGCGTCGCCGTTGATGGCGGCGCGCGGGTCAGGCAGATTTTGTATCCGCAACAGCGTGATGACTTCGCGCGCCAGATGCGTCCGTCCGTCGGGATCCACGTCGAAGCCGAACACGCTGCGCTTGGGCACCGGACGGCGATCGCCTTCACCATCGGTGATCCGCGGCCATCGACCGGTGCGCTTGGCAAGCAAACCACGGCCGCGTGTCTTGTCGTCGAACGGCTTTCCGCTGCCGTTGACGACGGTTGCGACGATGTCGATCATGTCGGTCTGCTCGAGATCGACCAGGATTTCGCCGGACAGGAGCAGGGTCGACGAACCCGGAACCAGGTCGGGATTGTCAGGGTCACCCTTTCCGGGCGCCGGCGCGAGCGCGGGTTGCGGGCTGATCGCGGTCGGCTTTGCGGGCCGCAAAACCGTTAGCTGCTCGAGCGAAGGCGCATCCACCGGGGCATTGACGGCGTGCGCGACGCGCAAGGTAGTGGGACTGGCGAGTTCGGCCATCGGCCAGTTGTTGCGAACGCAATAGAGCAACTTCGCGGAGATCGCGTCGATACCGGTGAGCGCCGGCGGCGGCTTACCGGCGAATCCGACACGCGCAGCAGCGCCAATCGCCTTCAGATCGTCCGCCAGCGGCGTTTTCTGGCAGCATGCATTCAAATCAGCGAGAATCTGCGGGGAGCCCACAGCGGCGAGATGCTGCACGCCCATCGTCTCCGGCAGGGAGAACCACTCGCCGAGTTTCCCGGCTGTCGGCAAACAGGTGACCTCAAGGTCGAACTGCTCGCCCGGCGCCAGAACGATCTTCAGGTGCCGGATCCGGACGCCCTTGCCGGCCGCATCTGGTACCGGCATGTCGCCATTGCCCATCCTCATGATCGCAGCCGGATCTCCTGTCACGACTTCAGTGACCTTGCGGGCGAGATCCTTTCGCGGGCCATTGCTCTTTTCGACGGTGACGACGAGCGGCAGCGCATGGGGATAGACGATGCGCTTCTCCGGCGCATACAGGTCGACGAGAATGTCGCCGTCGAGGTAGGTGTCGGCGCCGCAGATGCGCAGCCGCACCGACATGGTTTGTGCCGCAGGGTCGGGCAGATAGCCCTGCCCCGGTTTGCGACCGGCCGGTGCCTTGGCCACAAAGAGCGTCGCACCAAGACCATCGCTATCCTTATCTGCGTCCGGCTGCGGCCAGCCTTTGGTGCGGCGGTAGACCAGCCTTTCACCGTCATACCCGGTATTGCGCTTGACGATGGCCACAGGAAACCGCGGCTTCTGGTCGTCAAACTCGACATCCAGCAATCCACCGCCCAGGACTGCGGTGTCGCCATTGTCGAACACGCGGTGCCGCGACGCGAAGTCGAATCCAACCATCGGCGCCACGAACACGCGCGCGGTCTTGTTGGGATTGGCGCGGTCCTTCGCCGGGACGTAGGCCTGCCCTGGCGGAGTGTTCTGCGCCGGCGAAACCACACAACTTTCCTGATGGGGCTGATCCGCAGCCGTCAGCGATCGGATCGTTGCTTGCCCGGGCGCTTCAAAACCCATCGCGCCATGCACCTTCTCGGTCAGACCGGATGGCAACATCAATATCGGCGCGTCGATGCCTTCATGGCGAAGATAACGGCGCGGTTGCGCGAGCTGGTTTGCGCCCGGCGGCAGGGTCCACGCCTTGTCCACGTCCTGCCGAACCCGCTTTGCCTCCTCGACCGTCGGCGATCCGCCGCCGAGGAACACCGAGCGCATGGCAAAGAGATAGCCGACGCCGAACCGCAATGGCGGCGGCCGCAAATGGGACCTGCCTTGCGGCAGATCATAAGCCCGCTTGACGGGAAGCAATGCTGTTACGCACTTCTCCTTGGCGGACGCTTTTTGCGCAAGCGCGCCCAACGGAGTGCCGTCCCACGTCTGGATCGCCTCCTCGACCACGGCTTCGACCTCGCGCCGGTCGGCAGTGCCGTCGCTGTTGGGTCCAAGAAGCGGCATCGAGCGCGCCAGCAGTTGGAACGACGTTTCATCAAGAATCTTGCCCTCGAGCAGCCTGTCGGCGACGATGCGATTGAGGTGCTGCCTAGCGCCATTTTTCAGATTTGTGAATTCGACAAAGCGATTCATCAAGCTGCGCCACTCGAGTTTGGCGATGTCGGTGCCGTCACGCGCCGCGGCAACGTCGAGCCGGCGGCCTATCGTCAATTCCTCGGCATGGAGCACGACCGCATCGCCACACGCGTTCGCATTGATCTGGTGCTCGGCGACCGCAAGGTCCCGGGCAACCTGATCCGCACGGCCGCGGTCCAGCAAGGTCCAGCCGATCGTGCGGTGGCGCGACCCCAAGTCGAGCGCGTCGCGGGCGCCCGAAACGGCGCCGCGAACGTCGAGCGAGGTCAGGTCAAAGCGCGGCGCGCCGCTGTTCTGGCTCCCCGAGGAATGGCCAAGGCCGAGATCGAACACGCCATGTATTTGCTCGGCCGCAAAGGCAGCGCCATCCACGCTGCCGTCAAAGCGGGACGCCGGCCAGAAATGTCCGGCTGCCTTGTCCTGTCCCTTGCGCGAGTAGAGCGCCTTGGTCCAGACGCTGTTCTTGACGCCGCCGGGGGCGAGCCAGACGGCCTTATCGGACACGACTTTGGCGGGTTGGTCGAATTCGACGTCGAAGGCGAACCCGAAAAAGCGCGACAAGATAGGATCGCCCTGAAGGCTGTAATAGACGCCGTGCAATCGGGCCAGTTCATCCAGGCTCGCGCACGCTTCGACGGCGTCGGTCTGGGGTACGGTTGCGACCGGGGTCGAACGCTGCGTCCAGGCGCCGTAGACATGGCTCGCGCGGTCGCGCATGTCCGAGCCTCCGAGGACTTGCTGCTTTGGCGCGACGAACTTCGGGGCGGCGGTCCGCGGCGCCGGCTGCGGTGCAGCGCCGGTGGCAAGGAAGGTCTTTACGGCTGAGAAGGCCGCAGCCGAGTTCGCCCGGGCGGTTTCCGTCGCATCGATCGACGTCTTGAGCCGATTGAAGAGTTCTTCGCGCCGCCGCTCCTTGAGCTTCGCCGTGAGTTGCTTGTCATCAAGGGGAGCGCCGCCGGGCTTCGCGCCGGGGGGCAACGCGGCGGAATCCTCCTTGGCGGAAGGATCATCCCTGTCGTCCGTGTCGCCGGGGAGATACGGGCCAGACACCAGCTTTGCCGCCATCCGCTGCGCCCGCGCGCCTTCAGTCTCGGCTGCATATTGCGCCTGGGCATTGGACACGATGCCCTTGACGACCGATTGTTGCAGCGGGTTATGCGGCTTCGCCACGATGGCGCCGGGCCCGGTAAAGCTGTTGATGTCCGGCAGGTCCTTGGACCCGGCATAACTCGCTTGAGGATCGCCTTTATGCTTTAGGCCTTGCATCGAACGGCCGATGTCGGCGGCCAGTTCCGTCCATGGCCGTTGCAGAAGACCTGTCTTGCCTTCAATCGCCTCGCGCCAAAGACGGTCCACGTCCGTGCTGTCGTCGGGCGTGGCGCTGAACTTTGCGTCGACCAGCATCGGGGCGGCGCCTTTGCAGGGATCCGCGTCGCTGATCGACAGTTGAAAAGTGTTGGTCAGCTTGCCGTGATGGTCAGGGACAGCCTGATCCAGCTTCCTCAAATACTTGACAATCGCGCTCGGCCAGTCTGCGAGCTGAATGGTGCCCGACTTGTCGGGCAATGGCGTGACGATGAGGGTCGCCTTCAGCTTGCCGTCCTTGGTCACGCCGTTGGCGACAACTCTCATGAACGGCAGAACGGGAACATCGTTCTGGTCGGACGCCATATCACAGCTCCGTTGGCAATAGAGTGACGTCGAAATAGGACGAGAACACCGCCCAGTCGTCCGACTGGCATTTCGCCTTCGAGATGACGTCGGCAATCTGTTCGGCCGCCGGGCTCGCATAAGCAACCGGTTGCGCCGGCGCTTTCGATTTTGACTTGCCCTTGCCTTTTGCGGCCGGGCTTGGCGGGGAAGCCGCCTGTCCGAACGCGTTCCGCGAGACCTCGGACATGACGGAAGGGTCCGTCAATTCGGCAAACTGCACCCGGCCTTCGGAATCCGGCAGAAGGTAACCACCCTTTTTGTCGCCTCCCCCCTTGCTTCCGAGCGCGGGCTCGTTGTGCGAGGCGGTGACCGAATAATCATAGTCGATGAAGCCGACGGAGAACGAGAAAGTGAAGGTTGCCTCACCATGGACGTTGCCGGCAGCATCCTGACCCAGGCTGACATAGAGCGTTGCAGCAAAGTGGAAGATCCAGATGCTGGCGCTGCCGGCAGCAAGGAACGTTCCGTACAGTTCAGTGCTGCTGACGCCGTCGACCCGCAGCACCCTGATGAAGGCCCCGACCTGGATCTGCACCTGCGCCGCCAACGGTCCGAATTGTAGTGAGCCCCCGCCGCCAAAAAGGAATGAGGCTTCAAAGCCGCGTATGCCGTCCGCCGCCGCGAAAATCGAAAAATAACCCGACCCCGCAAATGGAAGGATACTTATGGTGAAGGGGCAGAGTCGCGTGCCAAGCGACGTCTTGAACAAGGCCTCGCTTTGCGTGAACGGCAGTTCGGCCGAGACGTCGAGAATGACGTTGAAAAACGACACTTCACCGACGCCGATGCTACCGAGATTGATGCCATAACCCGCCTCGAGGCCAAGCGTACGGGCAAGCGGCCCGATATGGACGCCGCTGCCGTTGCTTGGAGTGAGGAAGGACTGCAGCTCCGCTGCAAACTGCAAATCCTCGCCGATCTCGTAGTCGAGATAGGAGACGTCGAAGCGCGGCTTGGAGTCGCCGCGCGCCTCGAATTTTGCGCCGCCGAACCGGAGTCTTACGGCGTCGATGAAATCGCCGACCAGCTTGACGTCGAACGCCCCGAGCGTGCCGCTAGCCTGGAAATCCGCCTTCTTCGGCGCCAGCAGGTCGACTGTCAGCCGGGTCGACAGCACGAACTGCGCGCCCTGCTGTGCCTGGAAGATCGAGCCTTCGTTCGGCTCTTCGGTGACGGTGCTGGAGAAGTCGTAAGAGAAGACGGCGCGGGCGGGCACCAGCTGTGAGACCGCATCCAGAATCGCGTCGCGGAAGGCGGCGACGTCGATCAGCGACAATATCTCGCCCCTCAGCACTTCCTGGGCCAGCGCCTTGACCCGATCCGCGATCTGCAACGGCGCGGCCGTGCTATCAGTCCAGCTCGAGAAGAAACGCAGCAAATTATCGATTTCAGGGGTCGCGGCCGGCTTCACCGCCGGCACTGCAAATGCGGCAGCATCGGCCAGCACACCGACCTCCTCTCGCAGCCGATCGCTCTTTTTGAGGGCGTCAAGCGAGGCATTCGGATCGTCGACGTTGAATGGCGGGGTGGTTGGCTTGAAGACGGGCTGCGCGAATAAGGCCCGGCGCGCCTGCAGACTGAACAGCGGGCTGTCGATGTTGGTGGCGGCGGCGTCGCGCGCCTCGGCAAGGTCGCCGTATGTCTTCGCCAGATCGCCGATGCGGGGCTGCACCTTCTTGAACAACGCGCCCTGGATCAACCATGGCAGGCCCTTGGCCCGCGCCTGCAAGGCGCGCCACTGGGCTATAGCGGCAGCTTCCGCATCGAACAGTTCGCGGGTGAGCGTGAAGTACTTTCCATTCAGATCCTTCAGAAACCCGCTTAGCTTGACCGAATTGTCCGCGGTTACACTCATCGCGGACAGGTCGGCGAAACGCTTGGGAACAACGGGGACCTGATACTGGGCCACCGAGTCCGCGGTTGTCTTGATCCGCTTGACCGCATCCTTCATCCCGGCGAATTCCGGATTGAGATCGATGCCGAACCCAGCAATTCCGGTCCCTACGGCCTGCAGTTGGGTTTCGAGAGTCGCCACCAGCTTGGAGGCAAACGAGGCGCTGCTAGTCAGCAATTTGATCGCAAACTTGATCCCTTCGGTGAGCTTGGCGACCAGATCGGGCTCAGTCGCGTCGAAACCGGCTTTGAGCGTGGTGAACTTGTTCTTGACCGTGGCATCGAGATTGGGAACTGACGTCGAAATGTACTCGGCTGCTCCACCCAGCAGCGCTCCGGCAGCGATGACCTTGTCATGCTCGATGACAAAGTTGTCGATGCGCCTGATGGTGGCGGAAAGGGTTTCGCCCAGCGTCTTCGCCGAGTCGAACACCGCGCGGATGTATTGCGCGAAGCGATCGGAAAAATCCTTGTCGATATTGTCCCAGCTGCCGTTGCTGGCGACGAGGGTGAGTACCGCGCGCAAGCGCACCAATGTCTTGACGCTCTGGCAATACAGCGTGCTGACGTCCCCGCGCAGTCCGTAGTCAGGGGGACCAGCACCGATCAGGAACTTCTCGGTCAGATCGGCGAAGTTGACGATGGGCGTGAGGCTGTTGGGATCCATGCCTGCGTTGGTCATCGCCTGCTTGATCTTGGCGACATTGCCTGCATCGGCAAGCTCTGTCTTTACATTGGCAACACTGACGGCCGCCGCGTCGAGCGCCTTGACGGCGGGCAACAGCGTCTTCATCGGCTCGCCGCTCGCCGGATCTACCGGAACAAGCTTCGCGTTTGCATCATTCTTTGCGACGAGATCTGCGTAGGTCTTGCATGCGAGCACTTCCTTGGCAAACACGGCGTCGCCAGTCGGACCATTCACGATCGCGATGAGCGCGTTGTTTGCTTCCGACTGGAGCGCTGAGAATTCCTTGGTAAGACTGCCGTTGATTTTTGCGAACGGGCCCGAACCAACCCCGAAGAGAAGGCCGGCAAGCATGTCCAGTTTGGCGAGCGCGTCGCTAATCTTGCCGTCGCCAATATCCTTGGCGGCGCCCTGTATCTTATCGATGATTTCCCATGCCCTTTGCGCCGCCTTCAGCATTTGCTCGAATGCCGGCGTTTGCGTGATATCTGAGGTCACGGAGTCGAGGAAGGCGTCAAGCTCATTGGTAACGATATAGACGGCCTGCTGGTTCGCAGCTTCGAGCTTGTCCTTGATGGACTTCTTGGCGGCGCTGACAGCCGTTTCCGCCTGGATTTTCAAATTGCCGACGAAGTTTGCGACCACCTGATTGACAGGCTTGCCGTCGAGGATGTCTGCCACCCCCTTCTTGGCGAAGGTGGCGACGTCGAGCGCCAAATCCTTCTTGAACTTGTCGACGATCGCGGTCAGGTCGGCATCCATGGCCTGGCCGGTCTGCTGCAGCAGCGTCACGAGATCGGGCGGCGCAAGCGTCAGGCCCAGCGTCTGGTCGAGTTCCGCCTTGACGTCGTCGTGGCCACTCAACTGGTCGTCGATGAAATTCGCGATTGCGGCCTTGTCCAGCGCCTCGTCAAGCCGAGCTTTCAGCACGGCTAGCGGGTCCTTGAACACCGTGATCGCCTGGGCGAAGTTCGCAAGGACCTGCTGCACTTGGCCTATCGCAGCCTGCTTCAAGCGGGCAAGCGGGTTGGCGGCGATGCGATCGAGCGCGTCGGCGAACGCGTGACCGCTCTCGTAGATGTCGCCGAGATCGAGCGCGAGTTGGATCGCATCGTTCTCGGCCGCCGCCAGCGCAAGCTTGCTGCTGAGATCCCTCAGTCCGGCAGCGATCTCGGGAAACACATCGGTCAGGCCGAGACTGGGCTTGTCACCGATTTTTGGCGGTCGCAGCTTCGCATCCAACGCGGTCCATTGCTCATTGAGCTTGTCGACGACCGTCTTGAGCGGGACGAGAATCCGCGCATGGATGTCCTCGACGACCGACTGCGCCCCGTCGTTGAGACTGTCGAGCGCGCCGGAGCCGAATTCCAGGGTTTGCCGCAACAGCGGCGTCGACTCGAACAGCTTGCCCAGACCAAGGAAGCTCAAGAGGTCCCTGAAGGTGACAACGCCGAGAATCTTGGCTGATCCGCTGAAGAACCCCTGCAGAAGCTTGAGGGTATTGGCGACGTCGTCCTTGGGCGACGGCGAGCGCGTTCCAACGACGAGTTGCCGGGACGGGTTGGCCGGAGCCGGCACCGCCGCGGCCGTCGTTGTCGCATCAAAGAAGGCCGCCAGCGAAACCAGCGTCTCGAATTTGTCCGGATGTTCATCCTTTATCAGCGTCGCGTCAGGCGAGACGGATACCGGCATGGGCGTGTTGGCCGGCGGCGCAGACGCTGCGTAGTTGATCGTTCCGCTCGCGCCCATCGGCCCCTTGCGGCGGCCGATTGCCACGATGTCCGAGTCCGGACGGCCAATGGCGCCGCTGCGGTCGCCATTGTTGCCCATCGACATGCTTACGCATTTGCGCAGGTCGAGGAATATCTCCATCGGATTGGCCGGGTTCTCGGCCGAGCGGTCGGAAAAGCCGAGCCGCACATAATGCCCGTCATACTGCACTTCGACGGAGTTCGGCTTGCCGCCGCTGAAGCGCTCGACGTGCTCGAGCCGGACCGATGCACTGCGCATGGCCGGATAAAACGGTGGCTGCTCTGCGCCCTCCAGGATCGGCGTCGTCTTGTACTCGCCAAGGTTGCCGGCCCAATCGCTGTTGAGCTCCGCGAGCCGCGCGTGGACGTCGACAAAAATCGACTCGGTCTTCAGCGAGCAATCGCCGGGCTTCCACTCCGGCGCAAAGCGGATTTTCTGAAGCCCGAGCGCCAAAGTTCGTCGTGCGGTCCAGATTCCGGTTTCACGATAGCGCTCGATCAGTCGCTTGAGAGAGGCCGCGTTGGTCGCGGCGATGTTGTCGACGAAGATCAGCGGCATCGAGGTGACCGCGCCGTCGAGCGTCAAATCGAACTTGACGAGACCCGCGTCGGTTTCGTTGATGCGCGGCCAGAAGGCAAGTCCGGGCGCGCCGTCAAGCCCGATCCGTCCTTGCGGGGATTCCGGCTTGTCACCCTTCGGCAGTTCGTAGGGGTCGCGCAGGTCCGGCGTCTGCAAGGTCCTGATCGTGACGTCCTGCGCGCACCATAGCCGGCCCTGGAACGCCTGGCCGATCGCAGGATAGGCCTGCGATTTGCGTCCGACGCGGAGGAATATCCGCTGCACCAGAATGGCTTTGACGCCGTTGTTCTTCGTCAGCAGAAACAGCCGCTCGGTCAGCTTGACCAGAGATGCGCGATGACCGAGCGGGAACAGATAGCCCTTGTAAACCACCTCCCCGACGATGTCTCGGCCAATGACAATCTCGGCCCGCCATCGCTCGATCGAGAAGCCGTCAAAGATCTTCTTGCCCCAGAGATCGTCGAGGCCCGCCGACGGGTAGAAGAGCGTATCGTGAGTCAGCGAGCCGCCAAGCGCACTGAGCCAGAGTTCAGTGACGCGCAACGGCTGCGGCCTTTGCACGGCCTGGCCATCGTCCGCCTCCATGATCGGAAACAGGTCGCCCGGCTCCATCTGTCCGGAGTTTGCAACCAGGCCGCCGGCGACCTCTGAATCGGGAGGGTCGCCTTCCCGCGGCTTGCGCTTGCCGATCACCGGCAAACCATAGGCCGATGACAGCAGGACCAACTCGTGACGATCGTAGGCATCGAGTGTCGCGCGGAACAGCCGCCAGTCGCTCAATTGCGCGCGCGCCTCGTCACGTTCGCACAGCGCCCTGAGGATACGCCAGATGCGGTCCTTGAGCGGCGGTTTGCAGAACAGGTCCGGCGTTTCGGGTCGCGCCGTGCCGGCAGGCTTGAGCGATTCATTCAGCGAGCCTGCCGTGAGAGTCCCGGCGTCCATCTGCTCCGGGCCGATGAACCACGGCGCCAGAGGCCCGCGCGGGGGGGCTCCCTGACCGGGCTTGCGGATCGGGGACGGTTCCTCACCGGGTTTGAGCTGCTGGGTTGTCAGGCGCGACAACGCCAGCGGCCGGAAGTCAGGCGAGTCCACGATGCGCAAATCGGGTTCCGCGCCGTCCAGTGACAGCCGCGTCGTCCACAACGGCTTGCGCGAATGGCTGGTTTCGCCATCCTTCAGCACAAGGTTGTCGTCCTTGTCCGCGAGCGGCTGCACCAATGGCTTCGGCGTGGCGCAGGACAGTTCGTTTCGCACGTCTTCGGGCAACAGCCTGTCCGCCAGCCACACGGCGTCCTGGGCCGTCGACAGGGTGAGGCGTGCCGGGAGTTCGATCGCGGTCTCGAACTTCTCGGGCTTGCGGGCAAGCGAAGCGCGAATCTCGCCGAGCCGTTGCTCGGCCGTGACGGATCCGAGCGTCAGCCCCTGGAACGCGAGAATATCGGCGTCCGTCAGGTTGGAGGCGCGTTCACCGATCGGCGGCAGGATGCCGCTCGGATTTGCGGTGAAGAGTTTTCTTGCGCGAAGCGTAACTGCCGGCTCGTGCCGCGACCAGTCGGTCAGGGCGTCGAACGTGAACGGCAATTCGGGATAGGTGAATCCGCCGCTCGCCGGCGTCGACGGTGCGGCGCCGGAAGTGGGGTTCAGTCCTGTCTCTTCCGGTGTCGCGCCGGGGGCAGGCTGGCAGTTGACATGGAAGGCCAGTCGGCTCCTTCCCGACAGCCGCGCCTCGCTGAGCCTGTCGAACGACGGCGCCGCTACGATATTGTCGATGAAACCCTTTCGTTGTTCATCCTCATGCTTGCCGCGGTTCGGATCGTCCTTCGCAGGCCGGTTGGACGCAGCCAGGTACTCCACCAGCCTTTGATCGAACGACTGCGCCGGACTGCCATCTGCCGGCTGCAACTGCCCGATCCTGGCGTCGCGGTAGAAATCCCGGAAGACACCGTAGAGCGGTTCCTGCTGCTCCAGAATCGTCTCGTTGCGAAGCGCGTTGGCCAGATACACCTCATCAGGCTCGACCTTCGGCGCGGGGGCCCCTGTAACGGGAGCCGGTGGCAGAACGGGAGCCAGCAGCCGTGGCGATCTCTTCGCATCTTCCTTGATGAAAGCATCGATGCGATCGAACATGGCCTTGATGGCGTCGGTGATCGTCGCCGTGCTGATCTTCTGCGCCACCGGGCGCGTGAGCGCCATGCCATCCGGATCGAGCGCAAAGGGGCCGATGTAGATCTGTTGCGGCTCCGGCAGGCCGGCGCGCCGTGCTTGCTGGGAAAACTCGTCGCTGAAAACCTTGAATGCCTCGCAGGCGGCCTTCTTGGTGGGATCTTCCTTAGTCGGATCCTCCTTTGGCGGACTGCTGGTGTCGAACACTTTGTAGGCGTTTATCTTCCGGTCCCGCACATCCTGGCGGTACTGAAGGAGATCTTTTCGACCGGCCTCGGTCGACGTATCGAAGCTGGCAAGCTTGCTGATAATCTTGTCGCGGCTGAAGTCGGGATCGTCGAGCTGGATATCCGGAGGCGGCAAATTCTGCCGGAAGATCGCCTCCTCAAAAACATGCTGAGGGTCGAATTCGGCGACCAGGACCGGGCGGTCGTCGCGGAACACGCCCTTCTCGACCTCAATCACCCTGCAATCGGGATGTGCAGGACGAATGACCGGCTTCGGACAAAGCACCAAGTTTAGATCGAGGAAGCGGAATCGCAACTTCACGAGATCGCGGTCGCGCGCGACGGTCAGCGTCGCACGCGACAGATCGAACTGCGCAACGTTTGCCGTCTTTTCGAGGGTGGGCCCGACCCAGACGTAGCTCGACGCGCTCGCTCGCGGAAGCTCACCTGACTTGAGTTCATCAAGCCGCTTGCCGTCCTCATAGAGCAGCCGCAGGTCGGCGGCCTCGAAGGCAATCGAACTGTGGCTAACATCGCTGAGCGACAGATTGCTAGCGAAAAGGCTGAGATCAACGGCAATGCGCCGCGCTTCGAACGGGCCGGCTTCTCCGGCCCGATCGAACACCGCCCAGATCGACGCGGTACTTGCGCCGGCGCGATCGCCAACGGCGGCCAATGCGTCGGAATTCTGGGTCGAATCCTGCGGGTTGGCGCAATCCTTTGTCTGGTCCGACTGAGGCGCGGGACACGGTCCGGGCGCACAAGCCAGAGCCGCAGGCTGGCCGGGCACGATTGACTGCTTACTCTTATCCGCCGTATCGGGCGTCTTTTCCCGCTTGGGCGGCGCATCGACAACCAGCCGGCCAACGAGGGTACGCATTTCGAAGCCCGGGCTGCCGGCACTCGGTTTTACGTCACCCCAAAGTGCATATCGAAGCACCGTCGGCTTGCCGGCGGGGGCCGCCTTTGCCTTTGGCAAGGAGGTCTCCGTTACAAACAGGCTCGCCGCCGGAATATCCCTGGCCGTTTTGCCGCCGTCCGACGACAAGCTGATTTGACACGCGCCAAAGCCCAGCTTGGCAAATGTCTGGCCCTTGCCCGGCATCAACGGGGAGTCGGTGCGGCGCGCCTCCCAGCCGAGGGCCGACGTATCGGCAATTTCGATATTGGTTCCACCGGCCTCACCGAGGCGGAAGAACGACTGATCCAGCGTCACCGGCTTGTCGGTGCCTGCGACACCGCGGAAGAATGGAGCCCCTTGCCCAAACCCGTACCAGCCGAACGTGAAGCTGTGGGCACGGGCGCGACCGTTGAAGGCTGATACGACGGCGCCGGCGCTACCGGTTATTCGCCAGACGCAATCCGGAAGAAACTGGAGGTTGGGCAGGATGGCGGGCTTGTCCGAAGCCACCACCCGTCCCTCGAACATCTCGGAGAACCGCGTCCTGGCTTGCGCCAGGCCCGGCGGCGCCTCAAGGAAGTTCTTTTTCGACACGAAGTCCGCGAACGCGATCTCACTGCTCTTCCAGGGCGTGTTCGCTTTCTTCGCATCGTTCCAGAGGCCGGTGATCAGGCTGACGTTCCAGTGATCAACGACCTGCTTGTCCTTGTCCTTGACGATCTTCGGCTCGAAATAGAATTCGAGCCTTACGAACTGGCTGCCGCCAAAGCTTGCTTGCCGGACCCTGAGGCGCTTGCTCGCATCCGCGCCCACCACGACCAGCTCGAACCAGGCTTTCGGTCCGAACGCCGAAGCCTGCACGCACCATTGCGATCCGGGGTCAGGAGAGTTGGGATTTTCCGGGACCTCGCGGACGGCGACGGCCCTGCCGCCGTCCAAAAGGTCGATGCGCAGCACTTTCGCTACCACGTTGCCGGCGGCAGCCAGCGCAGCTTCGATCGTCAGCGCAGAGCTTGCCGCGCCCGCGAGAAATCCACGGCGAGACAATGGTATCTTGAGCGGAGATTGCGACCCGACGGGACGCGGCTGAATTTCCTCTTCCGCAATCGAAACATGGTGATGCGCCATGTTGCCCCGCGACTTCTAACTGCGCGCTGAAAATGACCTAAGGAAGCAAACTCGAGATATTCACTGCAATGACTCAAACGCGAGCCAGCCAAAAGTTTAGGTTGAAGATCGTCGTCGAGTCTCGGCGCCCGCATCACTGCAAACAATTGTCCACAACTTCCTGTTGAATGTTGACAGAGAACCGAAGCTCACTATTCTGGGTTGAAAATGACCGATTAAATTCAAGAGGCCGTCAGGTCTTGGGGAAGCGAGCGTCGAGACCGTGAAGCAGAACGACAGGGGCTGCGAGACGGACCAGATCTCTTCCGATTTGTCACTTCCGCTTTGCCGGCAGCGGCCGGTGTTTCTATTTGGAGCAAATTGCATGCTTCGGAAATTTCTTTGGATCATTTTGGCTTGTTGCGGGGTCACCCAGGTGTACGGAGCGCCGACGACCTGCGAAACCAGCGAACAGTCGCTTTGGAATGCAAGCCTTATCAACCAAGCGCTTGAAAGCAAGCTCGCGACGCTTTTTCAATGCATCGACACCTCGGACCCGACAGAGTACAAGTTGAGAGACGCCACTGCCTGTAATTGGTTTGTCGGAAAATCCCTGGAAACTGTCTGGAACTTTTCCGATTTCAAAAATGGCGACGGGTACTTTACCGCAAACGAACTGGCCGATCGGCTTTCCCAAGGTGTCTTCTCCCACTGGAAGGCAATTGGGTCAGGCGATCAACAGGAAGCAAACGACACTGCTGCAATGCGCGCGGCCGACAGTAATCCGGTCGTCGCCGCCTGGCAGTCGAACGGCCCGACGGGGCACGTCGCGCTGATCATTCCGGGCGGGCTCGCCTTCTCCTCGAGTTGGGGCGTAAATGTGCCGAGGAGCGCGAGTATCTCGCTGAACGATATCAATGCGGCATACATTGGCTGCAGACTTTCGAACGCCTTTGGCGCGAATAAGAAGAGCGACGTTCAATATTACTACCGCGATCTATTGCCCTTCTAGGTACCGATCTTGCGCAATGGTATCGCGGAAAATGCCGCTAAAGCACCAGCGGCGGAGTGCGTCACCCATTCAGCGTATCACAAAGTCCGTCTTCGCGGCTGTAAGCACTGCTTCATCCAGTTCTGCATCATCCCGCATGACCATCGCTATCAAATTCAAAGCCCAGATTTTTACACGCCGGCAGCGCCGCCCACGGCCATGTCACGTAGGTGCGCGGGCCTCCTCACGTGAATTCGGCCGTTTCCCCATCGCACCAGGCCCACTGAACTGTTGGGGTCAACTCTTCCATTTCCTCCCAACGCATGCCTCAATTGCGTCTACGTTACGCCTCGCGGATGTTTGCCATTAAGCGGTCGAGTTCGGTTCGCAGACGGGTGCTTTCGCTCGACAGTGTCTTGGCCGAGTTCAGCACCTCTTCCGAAGCCGAGCCGGTCTCGGCGGCACCTTGGTTGACCTGGCCGATATCGGTGGCCGCGGTCAGCGTGCCCTGCGCGACGCTTTGTACGCTGCGAGCGATCTCCTGGGTGGCGGCGCCCTGCTGCTCGACCGCGATCGAGGTCGCGATCGTCGAGATCTGCTCAATGGTGGCCGATCTCCTTAATCGCCGCGACCGATTCCGGAGTTGCGCCCTGCATGTGGGCAATGTGCGACGATATCTCGTCGGTCGCCTTCGGTCTGGCTCGCCAACGACTTCACCTCGCTTGCAACAAACACAAAGCCACGGCCGGTATCGCCCGCGCGCGCCGCCTCGATCGTAGCGTTAAGCGCGAGCAGATTGGTCTGCTCGACAATCGCGGTGATCAGTTTCACGACATCGCCGATCCGCTGGGCGGCGCGCGACAATTTGCCGATGCGGTCGTCGGTCTACTTAGCCTGCACGACGGCAGCCTCCGCGATCCTGCTGGAATCCGGGTTTGGCGGCCGATCTCGTCGACCGAGGCCGACAACTCCTCGGTCGCAGTCGCGACCGATTGCATGGTGGAGGAGGCCTGCTGGGAGAGGCCGGCGACCTGGCTTGACAAGATCTGCGCCGTTTCCGCGGTGCGAGTCAGGGTGGACGCTGCGGATTCAAGTTGTATGGCGGAAGCCGAGACATTGGCGACGATGGCGCCGACCACGGTCTCGAAATCGTTGGCGAAACGGATCAGTTCGGCGCGGCGCGCTGCGCTGGCCCTTCTGTTCTGGGCTTCGCCGGCGGCCGCATTGCGCTCGGCTTTCGCAACTGCCTGCAGCTTGAACTCCTCGACCGCTCTGGCCATTTCGCCGATCTCATCCTTGCGGCCGAGACCTGGCAGCACGACGTCGAAATTGCCGGAGGCAAGCTCACGTATCGCCCTGCACATCGCGATCATCGGGCGCGAAATGCCGTTGCCCAAGGTCAGCGCCAGCACAATACCAAGTGCCATGCCGCCGAGCGCGAGCATCAGGATGAGCCGCTCGGTTTCCTCGATCGCCGCACCAGTGTCGAACTCGATGCGCTGCTGGTCGGTCGACATCTCCGACCAAAACTCAGAAACTTGTCGAATGGTAGTTCAAATCGAGGAGGCGCAACCACCGATACCGACATTCGGTTCAAGTTGCGATCTGACCGAGCCCCCGCCTCTCGAACGCGGTGGCCATCCTCTAAGCTATTGATTTCACTGGTAGCAATAGGCCTTTCCGTCACGCTTTGTTCACGGTCGTTTCACCAATTCGTTGCGACGTTCTTGAGACCGCGACCCGTTGGGGCGGGATGGCACCTGCAACCGGGCATTCCTGTGGAGCACGAGATAAAACTGTCAACCTCGACAGGGAAAAAGAAACATATCTCTTAAAAATGGCGACCCAACGCATCAAAACGTCTAATGGTCGCGTGATCATCACGTAAGAACTTCCACCCAACCGCCATGTGAAAGGCGGAGTTGCCTCGCGTTGGGCGCGGACGTCTCAAGTGCCTACGAGCGATGCGCCGCTGGCAGGAACGTCCGGTCAGGCGGCTCGCATTTTGGTCAGAAATTGGTCTACCGCCGTACGCAGCATATCCGACTGATTCTCCAACCCGCGCGCGTTAGTGAGAACGTCGCCGGCTGCTGTACCGGTGGCGGCCGCTGCGGTGCTGACGCTGCCTATATGGCCTCTGATTTCGCTGGAACCCGCGGCAACGGACTGGATGTTGCGCGCAATTTCGCTTGTCGCAGCACTCTGCTCCTCGACCGCGGAGGAAATGCTCAGCGTGATGTCACTCATCCTGGCGATCGTTTGCGTAATTCCGTTAATGGCGAGAACTGCGTCGTTTGTGGTTGCCTGCATAGTCTCGATCTGCGCGGAGATCTCCTCCGTTGCCTTTGCCGTCTGATTGGCAAGCGCTTTAACCTCGGCTGCCACGACAGCAAATCCGCGTCCGGCGTCGCCGGCACGCGCCGCTTCGATCGTCGCGTTTAGGGCCAGGAGATTGGTCTGCGTGGCGATACTATGGATGAGCTGGACGACTTCGCCGATCTTTTCGGCTCCGCTTGCCAAGACCTGCACCGTAGCGTTTGTGCGCTCAGCGTCACCAACAGCTTGGCGCGCGACCTCGGTCGACTGCAACACCTGTTGCGATATCTCCCTTACCGACGCAGATAATTCTTCGGCGGCGGCGGCTACCATTTCGACGTTCCCGGACGCTTTTTCTGACGCAGCGTCGACGGTGGACGCGCGCAGACTAGCATCGCTGGCGGTCGTCGTCATAATATCCGCTGTGCCCTGCATATCGGCGGCTGAAGCGGCGACCGCACGAACGATGCCATCGACGCTTAGCTCAAAATCATTCGCAATGCTCTCCAAGGTGGCACGGCGCTCGGCAGCCGTGCGTCGTTGAGCTTCGGCCGCGATCTGCTCCAGCCCCCGAATGCGAATCGCGCTTTCCTTGAACACTTGGACGGTCGCGGCCATTGCGCCGATCTCATCTTTCCGACCTACACCTGGAATGTCCTGTTCGAGTTCGCCGTCAGCGAGCCGCCTCATGCACGTGCCAAGTACTGCCAACGGTTTAGTGATGCTGCGGCCGAGGAACCAGGCGATGACACCCGAGACCAGTCCGATCACGATGATGGCACCCCCGAGCGACCACATGATCGGTTGCAGCTTGGCATCAAGATCATCCAGATACGCGCCGGAACCGACGAACATGTCCCATCCGGGAATGCCTACCGCGTAGGACAGCTTCCTGATCGGCTCCTTTTCGCCGGGCCTCATAAACTCGTAACGCAGCACGACATCGCCGTTCGCCGCCACGCCGTCCCGCAGTTCGCGGATCAGCGCACGTCCGTTGGTCTTGCCGTCAAGACGATTGACCCCAATTGTCTTTGGATCCTGAGAGGCGACCGCGACACCTTCCATCGTATTTGCGAAAATATAGCCCGCGCCCTTGTCATACGTCATCGTCTGAGCACGGCGGGAGAATTCAGCAATTGCAGCCTCTTTGGTGAGTTGGCCTGCCTCGACTTGCTTCTGCAAGCCTAATGCAAAGTTCTTGGCGATCTCGACGATGGCGCGGGTCTGTTCGACACGCGAATTGATCATTTCCTTCTGCATCAAATAGCCCGCAAGCAATCCAGCTGAGAAGAGGCCCAGCATTGAGATCGCAACTAGAATGCTGATCTTGGGAGTGATCGGCAGGTTATTGAGTGGTTTCAAGGAACGTCTCCAAGGCAACTGCCCGGCGGGCTCAGGCGCATAGATTATTGCTTGTATACAAGTGATCTGTTTAGGTTTCGTTACAGCCGCTACAAGTCGGCCAACACTTGCGCCAAGTTGACCAGGATCGGATGACGGAGTGCCAGCTCCTTTCCAGTGCGCATGCATCGACGAGATGAGCAGGTCGACAACCCTCATCTCGCCGGTCAAGCCCTTCCACCAGCGTCAAACGCTCGACACCGACGCAGCCTTCATCGTGGCCTCCGTTTCCGTGTCGACCTTGAAGCCCTTCGCGGACAAATCCCGGCCGAGGGTCTCGGGCAGCAAAAGAGAGGCGAGAATGAAGACGGCCGCAGCGGGAAGGGCCACCGCAACCATGCCGTTGAGAAGGCTTCCGCCGAAATGGGCGGCCGCAAGTGGCACGATCACAGGGGCTATGCTGCCGAGCCCGCGACCTCCCATATAGAATGTAGACACCGCTGTCGCACGCAGGTTGACCGGATAGAGTTCCGAGATCCAGACGCCCGTCACACCCAGCGCGACGTTGCCAATGCCGAAGCCGATGTAGAGCCAGAACATCGGCCACTCAGTCTTCGATCCTACGTAGAGCTGGCTCCCCCACACAGCCATACCGACCAAAGACCCGACCCAGAACAGCGCGGGCACGAGGGCTCCGAAGCGGCGGCCAGCCCTGTCGTTGAAAAAGCCGTTCGCGAGGTAGCAAATGCCGCTGACCACCGAGAGCAGAACGGCTGTCGTGCGAACGACATCACCTGGCGTATGCATATCGCGCAGCAGCAGTGTCGGAATAAAGGAGACTACGCTGTAGTAGCAGAGCATGTAGCTCATCAGCCATACGAAGGCGATGACGGTCTGCCGTGCCAGCCCATTGCGGAAGAGATCCGCAAGGGGAAGTGTGCGGGCTTCTGCGGTGACCTGACCGGCCTTGCGTTGCGCCTCATACTCCAGCCAGATCTTGGATTCAGGCATAAAGAAACGAATGAAGATGATCAGCAGGATGGGCACACCGCCACTCAGTAGGCCGATGCGCCAGCTCCACTCGTCGCTGAACGTCGCAATCAGCCAGATGCCAACGATTGAAGCCGTGGATGACGCGATCACGGCACAGCCTTGGAGCGCGGCCGCGCCCAAACCTCGGCTGCTCCTTTTCCAGGCCTCGTTGAAGAGCACCATGCCTACGCCATACTCGCCGCCAAGACCGATGCCCGTGATCAACCGCAGCACGGCAAGCGACCAGTAATTCCATGCGAAGGCCGAAATGATCGCGGCAACCGAGAACAGCGCGATTGTGAGTTGAAGCGAGGTCTTTCGGCCAAGTCGATCACCAACGATCCCAAACAGCGCGCCGCCAATGGCCGACCCAAACAATGTCAGAGCCTGCAGTGAACCGACCTCGGCCAACGATAGCGACATCGACCGTTGGATCGCGGGCAAAAGAAACGGAAAGATCAGAACGTCGTAGAAGTCGAGAATGTAGCCCAGCATCGCCGAGATCATAATCGAATACCGTTGCCTCGCCGTGTAATCTTCCGAAGTTCCGATCGCCGTAGACATGTGGTGCGCTTCCCGTTGAGAGAACTGGACAATTGATGGTCGTTATCGAAACGCTTTCTGCGTCGTTGGGAGTCGCAAATGCGGCTCCGGGCACCGATTTTGATGCGCGGGGGCCTAGCGGCCCGGCGCTCTCAATTCCGGATAAGCAAAGTCGCCCTTGTCGAGGATGTGGATATCGTCGAGCCACAGGCTGCAGCCGCGAAGCGGGATATCCAAATGACACGGCGTGTCATTCGTACCGCCGAGCTCCGTGTTCGGCCCCGTCGAGAACAGGACGTTCCCGTAGAAGGAAAGCGCATTCATGATGTGCTCCGACGCGAGCTCCTGGGAGGCGGCGATGTGGTGCCAGGTGGCACGCTCGTTCGATCCCCAGCCGATATGCGAGATCGCCCAGCCGCGCGGATCGCCGAAACTGTCGATATAGCTTTTGATGAGGAGCGCGTCGGTGCCCTCGCCCTTGAGGTCGACGATATAACCGTCCTTCACGGTCAGCGTGACCGGCGACTGGATGTAACGCTTGAACGCGCAGAGGATGTCACCGGGCATCAGCACGACCGTGCCGTTGACCTCGCCATCAGTCGCCTGAGTGAAGGCAAAGCCTGACGGGAAATGATCCCAGCGCCCGGGCTCATCCGTGTATCCGTATTCGGAAATGACCGGGTATTGCTTCAGGCCATAAGTTACGTCCGTTCCGCCGGGCGACGTGATCCGCATTTTGCTGGCCGACTGGAGGAGGGTTCGAGAAAGCTCCGTTCGCCGGCGCAGATCTTCGGTCGGGAACATCTTCTTGAGGATGTGGAACGGCTCCATCACGCGCAAGATGCGCGTGCCCGCTTCCTGAATTTCGGCTTGCTCGCGAGAGAACAGCAACCCCAGGAGATCGATCACCATGTCCACGCGCTTGAGCGTATCAATCGCCGGCTGGTTGCCCGTGAGCGCATGCCGGCCCTGCAGGCCCGCGACCTTGCCCTGGCCGTATTTGGGCACGTTGAGATGAAATGTCGTTGCGCCGAGGCTCTGCGCGGCCAGCATGAAGGCCTGGGCGTATTCCTGCTGATCCTCGCCGCCGCTCAGGACCGCAACGACTTCGCCCTTCGTCACCTTGCAGAGTGTCAGCTCGGCCTTGAAGAGCTCGAGCATTTCAACATCAACGATTTGTCGGGGCATCTTCACTGATCTCCTGTTTGCCGCACTTAGACACGCGGCCTTCGAACCGATCGCGTGGTCGCGCTAGAAGCTCTTCGACGATCGAAAGGAAGCCCTCGGTATCGTCGATCTGCATTTGGTGACCCGCGCTTTCCAGCGTCCTGATCGCGATCGACGGCAGCAATCCGCGAATTTCCGCTTCATCTTCGGGTCGAATGACCCCTCCCCGCCCGGCGACGATCAATGCGGTGGGAACGCCGAGATGGGCGAGGTCGCGATGAATGTCGTCGTGATGAAAGCCCTTGTGGCTCTCGACGAGCGCACGCTCGTCGCAGGTATGCATCCACTCGGCCCGGGTGCGAATGTGCTGCTCGGGCCAGCGCGGAGCAGAGGGGCTTCGCAGCGCCGCGTCAGCTTCTCCGCGCTTCGCGCTTTGAAGCAATTTAAGAAGCGGTTCGACCGGAATCGGATAGGCGCGGCGTCCGGGACCGGAGACCGGCGGATCGACCAGTATCAGTTGCTCCATGGACGATGGCCGCCAACGCGCGGCGCGGATTCCGATGCGGCCGCCCATCGAGTGGCCCAGCAGCGTATAAAGGCCCATTCCAAGCGCTTCAGCGAACCCGATGAGGTCGGATGCGTATGCGTCGAGCGAATAATTGAGATGCGGGCCGCTTTCGGAAAGGCCGCGACCGCGGACATCGAGCACGAAAACGTCGTGTCCGGAGCACAGGCGTTCTGCGATGAAGGCCCATTGCGCCGCAGTCGTCGAGATGCCAGGGACAATGATGATCGCCGGCCCGGCCCCGCCGAACCGCAAATAATGCTGCCGAATGCCGTTGGCGTGCACATTGGCGCCGTAAAGCAATCCGGATGCCGCGGCGCCGCTCACGTCTGCTGATCCTTTGTGTGGTCATCCGACAGCGCGCGAAGCCGCTCGATGGCGACCTGCGTCGGCATGACATCCGCGTATTTGCTGGCGATATCGAACAGGTTGACGGCGTGGGACGTGGGCGAGCGGTCGTAGACCGCATCGCTCGGCACAATTGATTTGAAGTTCAGCGCGCACGCATCCACGACGGAGGCCCGCACGCAGCCGCTGGTCGTGCAGCCGGTCACCACCAGCGAGTCGACGCCGGCACCGATCAGATAGGTCGCAAGCGGAGTGCCGAAGAACGCGCTTGCCTGAGTTTTTGGCAGCAGCAACTCGCCGGGCTGCGGAGCCACCTCTCGGACGAAGTCGTAGCCCTCGGACGGGATCCGCATGATACCCGGGATCTTCGCGGAGAACGCGCCCTGGTCCTGGCCTACCTTCCGCGCGACATGCGGGAAGATCACCGGCCGTTCTTTCTCGCGAAACAACCGCACCAATTCGGCGATGTGTGCGATCGCATGCCAACCGGCCTCGCCGCAACTGGTGGGGTATTGCTTGATCGCGTCGCGGATCGGCATCGGCCGGTCGCCGACCGAACGATACTGCACGTCGATGACCAGCAATGCCGGTCGTCTGCCGAATCCCGCCGCACCACCCAGCCCTGCGAGGGCATAGGTTTCGCGCTCCTCCAGCGGTATCACGTCGTCCCAGGGTTGCCTGGTGTCAGTCACTGTTGCGCTCCAGAGGTCACAATCGTGAGCATGTCAGTGAAGCGGCGCGGTGGCCGCGTCGTACTGGTAGATCCAATCGTATCGCGCAGCCGTCGCGTCCGGTGCCCACTGGGTCTTGATGTAGTCACCCGCCGTCTCCGGCTTGCACAGCGCCTGGTTATGAAAGATCGGCAGCATGCCGGCCGCCGACTTTGCGACCTTGGTGGTGCGATCGAGCCGCAGGCCCTGATACGTCTTGAATACCGCCGCGAGGTCATCGGGATTCTCCTCGAAGCAACGGGCGAGGACGGATGCATCCTCCAGGGCCATGTTCACGCCCTGCCCGAGGTACGGCAGCATCGAATGGCAGGCGTCGCCGAGCAGGGTGACGCATCCCTTCGACCACGTACCCAGCGACGGCCGCACGAACAGTCCCCACTTGTTCAGGGTATCCACATTCTTGACCAGTTCGATGATGTCCGGATGCCAGCCCTCGAAGTCCTTCAGGCATTCCTCGACAGAACCCTTCTCCGACCAGGATTCGAGGAGCCAGTCGTCATGATCGACCTGGCCCGAAAAGGTCATCATGACGGTGTTCTGCCAACGGACCGGATAGGCAGTGACATGAGCGGTGGGTCCGATCCAGGTTGCCACCTCGGGTTCGCGCTGATGCGGCGCAAGGCGGTCGACGGGCACGAGACCACGCCAGGCGATGGCCTTCGTGTACTCGCTCTCGATGTTGCCGATGAGGCCAAGACGGACCTTCGAATGCGCACCGTCAGCGCCGATCAGCGCGCGCCCTTCGACTTCGGAGCCGTCAGCAAGCTTGGCCCGAACCCCTTCGTCGTCTTGACTGAACCCGACAACGCGGGCGCTCAGATGAATGGCGCCCGGCTTCAACTCGCGCACGCCGTCGACGAGAATCTTCAGCAGGTGAGCACGGAGCAGCAGATAGGGCTGATTGCGCGCCGCGTCGGAGCTGCGGTTGTAGAGGGGCCACCTATCACCGGTGTTCCAGAGCCGGATCGAGCGTCGCTCGGCTGCGATGCAGTTCTGCTCGACCTGTTCGGTGAGGCCGAGATCCCGAAGAACGCGCACGCCGTTCATGGAGATCCAAAGGCCGGCTCCGACCTCGCGCAACTCGGACGCTTGCTCAAATACGTCACAATCGATGCCGCGACGAAGCAGCGAAAGCGCCATCGCCAAGCCGCCGATGCCGGCGCCGGCAATGAGGACACTCGATTTACTGACCTGTTCAAGAGTCATGATATCTCCAAACGACATTGCGCTATCTTGCGACGGGCTAGGCGGCGTCTTCGGAGACTTGCTCGGCGGCAAGGCTCCTTACGGCCTCGAAAATTTTGGTGTATCCGGTGCAGCGGCAGAGGTTGCCGTACAGGTAGTGACGGATTTCTTCGTCAGTCGGGTGCGGCGTCGCCTTCAGCAACGCTGTGACAGCCATAATGAAGCCCGGCGTGCAGAAGCCGCACTGAAGGCCGCCGTGAAGCACGAACGCCTTCTGAATCCGCGATAGGCCCTCGGGCGGCGTTACGCCCTCGATCGTCGTGACCTCCCGCTGATCGACATCGACGGCAAGCGTGGTGCAACTTGATATCGGCTCACCGTCGAGCAGAACGGTGCAGGCGCCGCACACCTCCATGTCACAGGAGCGCTTTGTCCCCTTCAGGCCAAGGCGATCCCGGATCAGGTCGATCAATAGCGTATGGGCAGGAACGTCGATCGCGATCGCTTGGCCGTTCAGCGAGAACGAAATCGGCAGCACATGTGTCATTTCATGCGCTCCCGCCTGCTGCGATTGCCTCTTCGGCGTTTCGCAGAAGTAAAACACCTGCAAGGTGGCGCTTATAGTCGGCCCCACCATGCCTATCTCCATTGACTTCAAGCTCATCCAGCGCCGTCGGGAGCACCGCCTCAATAGCCGGGCGAACTTCGGCGACGCATATGCCCTTGAGGGCGTCTTCAACAGCCTTCAAGGGCTGAGGTCGCGAACCTAGCGCTCCGACCCGCACACGTGCGCTTGTGATCGTCCTTCCGCCGACGCCCAGCGACCAGGCCATCGCGACGTTCACCGAGGGCCTCTCGCCATGCTTGAACCGCCGATAGGTCACTGGTCCGGTAGGGCGGGGAAACGCAATGACCGTTAGTAGCTCGTCCGGCGCCCGCACCGTTTCCAGTTCGCTCCGGATGAAATCGTCGGCGTTTACGACACGCGTACCGCTGGGGCAATTAAGCACCAGCCGTGCTCCCAAGGCCGCGAGCATAGTCGGCGGATCGGCGTGAGCCTCTCCGAAGCACAGATTTCCTCCGATCGTTCCGACGCTGCGGACCCTGATGTTCGCGACGTTTGCACTGAGCGAGGACAGCGCTGGCACGTACTCGCGGATAACAGGATCACTGGCGATCTTGTTGTGCGTACAGCGCGCACCAATTTCGATGTCATTCGCATCGTTCAGGACAATGCGGTCAAGCCCGGGGATTCCCTTGATGTCGATAAGCCGGTCCGTATGGATGACACGCATCTTCATTGCCAGCAACAGTTCGGTTCCGCCGGAGTAGAACATGCCATCGTCGGTTTCCCCGACCGCACGCACGGCGTCGACGATCGTCGAAGGTCTCGCGAATACAAAAGGTGAAGGCAACATGATCAGGCCGCGCCCAACATTTCTCTGAGCCGCCTCTCGAACTCCTCGAAATTCTGATCGACGCGACGCTTGATGACGCCGAACCCCATAGTTGCGAGGCGGCCTTGCACGTCGACCTTCGCGTCGACAGCGAATGTAGACCCCGCGCCTTCCGGCGTCACAGACACGTCGAGGATAACGGCGAGCCTTGTCCCGGTGAGTTTGTCTCGTCCCGTGGCGCGGGTGCGGACGTGAGACGGCTCCGTCACCGCCTCGACAAGGATCTCGGCCGGGACTTCGACCTTGAAAGGACCGATCTTCTGTTTGACCGTCGCTTTGTAAGTCGCAAGCCGCTCGATTTCCTCGACGTTTTCGCAGCCGGGGATGCAGCTCGATATGCGAGGGACGTCGAGCAGCGTGCTCCAAAGCTCAGCCGGCGTCGCTGGCACTACCATCGACATATTGAATTCCATGAATTCAGTTCCTCTTCTGCAGGGCTCGCCACACTTTTTCTGGCGTCATCGGCAGATCGGTGATCCGAATGCCGTAGGTGGAGAACAGTGCGTTGGCGATTGCTGGCGCAACGGGAAGGATTGCTCCCTCGCCCATACCCTTGGCGCCGCCTGGGCCAGGACCGTCGCCGTTTTCGACAAGAATGGTGTCAAACACGGCGGGGACGTCAGAGATGCGCGGGATCCAATAATCGATAGGCGTCGCGTTGATCGGCTGCCCATCCTCGAACTCCAACACTTCATAAAGCGCGTGTCCGAGACCCATGACGGCAGCCCCCTCATCCTGCCCTTCCGCGGCGACGCGATTGATCACGCGGCCGACGTCAGCGGCGCTGGCATATCGGGGGACACGGATCTCGCCGGTGCCTTCATCGACAACGATTTCAGCAAGGCCCGCGGAAGTCTCCCAGAACAGAGGGGACTCGGCCAGGGCGCCCTTCTTCGAGCGCGGCGTAATCGCGCCGCGGCCGATGACCTCTCCCGAGTCGACACCCAGCGTGCGGTGAAAAATCTGATGGAAAGTGAGAATCTCTGATCCGGTAGAGACACCCCCCTCAACAAACGACAGGTTCTCCCGGGGAAGCTCCCAAACATCAGCAACCATTTCGAGGATCTGATCGGCTGCGTCGATTGCGGCATTCTCGACGGAAAGGCCGACGACCACGGTCGATCGGCTTGCGCCTGTGCCCCAGTCGTAAGGGGCGACGGCCGTATCGGTGCGCAAGACGGTTACCGCGGAGGCCGGCTGCTTCAAGGTCTGCGACGCGATGCGCGCCATGGCCGCGTGCGCGCCCTGGCCGACTTCAATGCTGGAGACCGAAACTAGGATCGACCCATCGATCTTAAGACGTACGATCGCGTTGCTGATCGGCGTATTGGCCGGATCGGTTGCGGCGACTGCCAGTCCGCACGCCTGCCGGTTGGAGGCCTTCACCTCCGATGCGAACGACTGGGTCACCCGGCCTATCAGCTCGCTCATATCCATATCGAGCGCCCGCAAATCGGGGCGGATGCGCTCACCGCGGGACGCCAAATTCAGCAACCGAAACTCCGCCGGATCCATGCCGATTGCCGCGGCGACATTATCCATGTGCGATTCCTTGGCCCAAACAGCTTGCGGTCCCCCGATCGAGCGGAATGCCGCACCTGGAACGGTGTTCGTGTAGACCGCGCAGGCCTCGAGACGCAGATTGGGCACCGCGTAGGGGCCCATGATGCGATTTGCCGCTTTAGTGGCGACGGCCGAGCCTGTGTCGGAATATGCCCCGCCATCGAGCAGCAGTTTGGCGCTGTTGGCGAGAATCCGTCCCTCAGCGTCCACGGCGGTTCGAATCGTAATGTCGGCGCCCAACCTTCGACACGTGAGCATCGATTCAACTATGGATTGGGCAACGCGGACTGGGCGTTGCACCTTCCACGAAGCAGCGGCAACCAAAGGCTCGATCTTCACCGAGGCCTTGCCGCCAAACCCTCCGCCGACAAATGGAACGATCACCCGGACCTTGGCCAACTGCAGTCCGAAGAGGCGCGAGAGCACCTTCTGAACAGCGCTCGGCGTTTGTGCGCCCGCCCAGACCGTGAGGGAACCGCCCTGGAAATCAGCAATGACCGCATGCGGCTCCATAGCGAAGTGAGAAATGGCCGGGAAGGTGAAATGGTCTTCGTGGATAAAAGCCGCGGCCGCCTCCGCAGCGTCGACGTCCCCGACGTTGCTCCGGTAAGTATGGAATACGTTGCTGCTCTCGGTCGGCCGTGCCCCACCCCTGAAGTAAAAGTCTTCGAGGTTTTCGTGGCGCTCGTGGATGAGCGGCGCATCTTCCGCCAGGGCTTCCTGGATGGTCGTTGCGCGCGGAAGCTCGTCGTATTCGACATCGACTAGTTCTGCGGCGTTTTCCGCAATCTCGATTGTCTCCGCGATCACCACGGCGACGGGTTCGCCCACATATCGCACACGGTCGGTAGCGATAATCGGCCGGTCCTTGAGCACAACACCCCAGCAACCGAACGAAGCGACATCTTCGCCGATGAGCACGTCCACGACGCCGCCCATCGATCGTGCGGCGCTCGTATCAATCGAAACGATGCGGGCATGAATGGCCGGCGAGCGAACCACAAAGCCGTGCAGCATCCCCGGAACCGTCAGGTCGGTAACGTACTCAGCGCGTCCCGTGACCTTTTCAATCAGGTCGGGTCGAACGGAACTCATGTTGTCAATCGCCGACATACGCAAATCCGACAGTACTTTGGTGCGCCGCTCCGTAAGGCGAGAAGCAAAAGGCCCCGGGAGCAATCTCAGGACACTACGACATTTACCACTCGTATGCAAGCGCTACACTCGTCTACAAGCGCTGAGTTGATTTCTTCCCGTGATCCGAGGCAAGCCGAGCGAATCGGTCTAACCGAGCGCTTGCGAGAATGGTTTGCCTCTTAGGCGGAGCGGATTTCCAAATGCCAACGACGGACGCAACGAAGGCGGCCACTGCCGGGGCTCTCAACGAAGCAAATCGCATTAAACAGGACGAAGTCGAACAAAGATGGATTTCCCAGGTCGGGAAATGTAGACAATCGGCCGGCACCGAAGACCTTCGGAGCTAAAAGCCTGGATTTCTTGAACTGAGGCAACCTACGGCAAGGAAGCAAAAAGTGGTGCAACCCAAGACAAAGCCGCGCGCGGCCGGGAAAGTGAAAGAAGCTATAGATTCGTACCGGCTGGATGACGCACCGGGCTTTTTGTTGCGAGTCGCGCTCCGTACTCACACGTCCATCTTTGCCGCTAAGATGATTGAAGAATTAACGGGGCCCCAATTCTCGACGCTAGCGAAATTGAAGGAGGTAGGTCCTTGCTCGCAAAACCACTTAGGACGGCTAATTCATTATGATTCGGCGACCATCACCGGCGTTATCAATCGCCTGAAATCTCGCGGCCTCATCAAGAGTTCCAAAGACCCTCTGGATCCGCGGCGACGCGAGATAGATTTGACCGAGAAGGGAAGACGGATAGCGGACGCAGCGATTGAAACTATTGGCGAGATTTCCGGCGAGACATTCGCTCCGCTGACCCAAGATGAATTTCGAGCGCTCACCGAAATCTTGAAGAAGATCATACGACGCTGATCAACCGGCTTCGAGCGGCACTAGATATCGTCAGCAGCCGAGAAAAAGGGCCCGGCGATCGCGCCGGGCCGAGTAGAGGGAGGAAAACGAAAGATCGCAAATCTTTCGCAGACGCCGAATGCGGAATTCGATCGCAGAAACCCAACGAACGACCTCCAGCAGCAATACTATCGTACATGTCAGACCGCATTTTGTGCTGAAGTCGGCACCTCTCCGCACCGTTTCCGGCATTTGACGGGTCGTACGATTTCGACAGCACGACAAAGAGCGCGCGCGAGACTTGGAAGGTCCCGATCACCAGGCTCCGCGCGTCCGGTAGTTCATTTCATCGCCCGGCTCCGATCTCGCATTGCCCGCACCGCCGTACCCGCCTTTGCAATTCAGAGATCCGAATCTCCTGCCAAGGGATGACTGCCGGTCCTCGTTGCGTCGATGAGTATCTATTCCTCTAATCTGCGCGTTGAATGAATCGTGCTAGTAACCCGAGGGGCCGTCCTCAATCGTCCCTACCTAGCGCGCGGAGTATCTTCCTTCTATAGCTCGCCAGGTCGAACAGGAGTCTTGGCACTCTTTTGAGCGCAATCGCCTTGCCCTCGATTGCGAGATGTAGAACTCGTACCAATCTGGCAAGACCAAGTTCTACAAACGCGAGCCGAACATGCGGATCGTTCACAATCCTGAGCTGGTTGTGTACAATGACGATGGATGCCGCGAGATCAGGTTTCCTCTCCAGAACGAAGTCTCGACATGCCGCGGCAAATTCCTCCTCTTGAACGCTCAAAGGTACCTTTACTTCCCTGCGAGAACTTCCCGCCATATTCGGGTCCCCTATGAACAATCGGCAGCGAGGCACCTGAGCCGGCTCAGGTTTTTGGATTTCTAGTGGCTCGCCCGCTTGGTCGGTCTCTTCGGACCCGGCAACACATCCGTGCAAACACCTTCATACAATTCGCCAGCCAGGCCTATTGTCTCTCCGAACGTCGGATGCGGATGGATGGTCTTGCTGAGATCAATTGCATCGGCGCCCATCTCGATCGCCGGGCAGATTTCTCCAATCATGTCGCCAGCGTGCGGGCCAACGATCACACCGCCGATGATGCGGTGCGTCTCTTGGTCGATGATCAGCTTGGTCATGCCATAAGACGCGCCCGAGGCGATCGCTCTGCCCGAGGCAGCCCACGGAAACTTCGCGGATCTAACGTGCCTGCCTGAGGAGGCCGCTTCATGTTCCATGATGCCAACCCAGGCCACCTCAGGATCAGTGTAGGCGACGTTCGGGACGATTTTCGCGTCAAATAAGCTCTTGAGCCCGGCAGCCGCTTCTGCCGCGACATGCCCCTCGTGAACCGCCTTACGGGCGAGCATCGGGTTACCCGCGACATCGCCGATCGCGAAAATATGGGGCAAATTCGTCCGCATTTGCCTATTGACTGCAACGAAACCTTTGCGTCGCATCTTACACCAATCTTCTCCAAGCCCAGATATGCGCTGTTCGGCACTCTGCCTGCGGACTGCAGGATCAATTCGTAAGTTCGACGCCCCGGCTTTGAGCTTTCAATCTGGACCGATACGCCGTTACTATCTGCCGTGGCGCTTACTATTTGCCGCCTCACTGTGCCCGAGCCGAGCATTGAGCTTCTGGATCAGTTGATCCGCGGCATCGGCGATCACCGTCCCGGGCGGGAAGATCGCCTCGGCACCGGCCGCGTAGAGCGCATCGTAATCCTGCGGCGGCACCACGCCACCGACAATGATCATGATGTCGTCGCGGCCCTGCTTCTTCAGCGCGGCTTTCAGCTCCGGCACGGCGGTCAGATGCGCGGCGGCGAGCGAGGAGACGCCGAGAATGTGCACGTCGTTCTCGACGGCCTGCCGCGCCGCTTCGTCGGCGGTGGCGAACAGCGGTCCGATGTCGACGTCGAAGCCGATGTCGGCGAAGGCGGACGCAATCACCTTCTGACCGCGGTCGTGGCCGTCCTGGCCGATCTTGGCGACGAGGATGCGCGGGCGGCGGCCTTCCGCCTCCTCGAAGGCGTCGATCAGCGCCTGAACCTTCTCGACCTGATTGCCCATGCTGGACGCCTCCCGCTTGTAGACGCCGGTGATCGACTTGATCTCGGCGCGGTGCCGGCCGAACACCTTCTCCATCGCGTCCGAAATCTCGCCGACGGTCGCCTTGGCCCGCGCAGCATCAATGGCGAGCGCGAGCAGGTTGCCGTTGCCCTCGCCGGCCGAATGCGTGATCGCGGCAAGCGCGGCGTCGACGTCCTTCTGGTTGCGCTCGGATTTCAGCCGCGTCAGCTTGTCGATCTGCAAGCGGCGGACATTGCTGTTGTCGACCTTCAAGATGTCGATCGGAGTCTCATCCGTCGGCTTGTACTTGTTGACGCCGATCACCGCCTGCTTGCCGGCATCGATGCGGGCTTGCGTCTTGGCCGAGGCCTCCTCGATGCGCAATTTCGGCACGCCGGCCTCGATAGCCTTGGCCATGCCGCCGAGCTCCTCGACCTCCTGGATGTGGCCCCAGGCCTTCGCGGCGAGGTCACGCGTGAGCCGCTCGACATAATAAGAGCCGCCCCAGGGATCGATGATGCGGGTGGTGCCGCTCTCCTGTTGCAGGAAAAGCTGGGTGTTGCGGGCGATGCGCGCCGAGAAATCGGTCGGAAGCGCCAGCGCCTCGTCGAGCGCATTGGTGTGCAGCGACTGGGTGTGGCCTTGCGTCGCCGCCATCGCCTCGACCGTGGTCCGCATCACGTTGTTGAAGACGTCCTGCGCGGTCAGCGACCAGCCCGAGGTCTGGCTATGCGTGCGCAGCGACAGCGAGCGCGGGTCCTTCGGATTGAACGGCTTGAGCAGCTTCGCCCAGAGCAGGCGTGCGGCGCGCAGCTTGGCGACTTCCATGAAGAAGTTCATGCCGATCGCCCAGAAGAACGACAGCCGCGGCGCGAAACGATCGACATCGAGACCGGCGGCCAGGCCGGCGCGCAGATATTCGACGCCGTCGGCAAGCGTATAGGCGAGTTCGAGGTCCTGCGTCGCGCCGGCCTCCTGCATGTGATAGCCGGAGATGGAAATGGAGTTGTATTTCGGCATCCTCTGCGAGGTGTAGGCGAAGATGTCCGAGATGATCCGCATCGAGGGCGCGGGCGGATAGATGTAGGTGTTGCGCACCATGAACTCTTTCAGAATGTCGTTCTGAATGGTGCCCGAGAGTTTTTCCGGCGGAACGCCCTGTTCCTCGGCAGCCGCGACATAGAGCGCCAGGATCGGCAGCACCGCGCCGTTCATGGTCATGGACACGCTCATCTGGTCGAGCGGGATGCCCGCGAACAGCGTGCGCATGTCGTAGATGGAATCGATCGCAACGCCGGCCATGCCGACATCGCCGCCGACCCGCGGATGATCAGAGTCATAGCCGCGATGGGTGGCGAGGTCGAAGGCGACCGAGAGACCCTTCTGCCCGGCGGCGAGGTTGCGGCGGTAGAACGCGTTGGAATCCTCCGCCGTGGAGAAGCCGGCATATTGCCTGACCGTCCAGGGCTGGTTGACATACATGGTCGGGTAGGGACCGCGCAGGAACGGCGCGATGCCTGGCCAGGTCTCAAGGAAATCGAGCCCGGCGATATCTGCTTCTCCGTATGCTGACTTGACCGGAATGCCCTCCGGAGTCACCCACGGATCGACGGAAACAGAAGAAGCGGCGACCAAGCACCTTTCGAAAGCAATACTTGCAAAATTCGGGATAACGCTGATGGATGACATCTGAGTGTTCGCGTTCGATTGTCGATTATCCGGAAACCTTCGGGTTTTGGATCCGGTTGTAAGCGGCATTTAGCGTTGCCAAGGCGTCGCAACTGACGTGAATAAAGCTGCAGATGCCAGCCCGCCGAAACGCGGCCTCGGATTGAGAGGGAAGTCCCGCCAAATAGATGTGCCTAGCTCCGACTTGCTGAAGCGCGTGGGCGGAGATTTCGGCGCGCTCCGCATAGATCTTATCGCTGGAGCAAAGGCAGGCAAGTTCGGCACCAGATCCCGTGAATGCGAGGGCAAGCTCGGCTGGGTCGGCGAAGCCGGCGCCGTCGATAGCCTCAATTCCTCCCGCTTCGAAGAAGCTCTTGGCGAATGTCGCGCGGGCCGTAAAGTCGGTCGGTGTGCCGAGATTAGCAAGAAACACTCGCGGCCGCGCGCCGAGTAGCTTCAATATCGCATCGGACTTATCGCGGAGCGATTCGAAGGGTTCCGCAAGCCGGATCGGCGGCAGTGCGTCGAATACGAATTTCTGATCAAAGCTAGGCGGAAGAGCCATCGGTCTTACGCTTAGTACCTCCGCTGCGCCTTCGCCAAGGTTTGCGAACTCGCTCACTCCGGTCAGCGGGTCGCTGCGTTTCGCGAGATTTGCACGGCGCGCTGTGCGTGTAGCTGTGATCTTCGCCTGAAGCGTTCCTTGCTGTAGAGCGGCAAAAATGCCGCCCGCATTTTCAGTCTCTTGAAAACTCCTCCAGGCCGCGTCGCAAAGCTCCGTTGTTAGCGCCTCAATGCCGCCAGCACCTGCGGCAGGATCGCTAACCTTGGCAAGATTGCTTTCCTCCAGCAGCAGAAGCTGCGTGTTGCGGGCCACGCGCCGGGCAAACGAGTCTGGAAGGCCGAGCGCCAACGTGTGCGGCAGAACTGTGATCGCATTGGCACCGGCGATTCCCGCAGAGAATGTCGCCAAGGTAGCGCGCAACATGTTTACGTAGGGATCGCGCCGGGTCAACATGCGCCAGGACGTGTCAGCCGCAATGAACAGCGGCCTCGGCGCCACACCGCACGCCGATTCGATGCGCGCCCAGAGGAGCCGCAACGCGCGGAATTTAGCCATAGTCAAAAACTGGTCGGCGTCAGCAGTGAGTCGCGCATAGATCATACTTCGCGCTTGATCCAGCGGAATGCGCGCCGCCTCCATAGCGTGCAGATATGCCACGCCGCAGGCGAGCACAAAGGCAAGCTCCTGCACTTCTGAGCCGCCGGCGTCATGAACGATACGCCCGTCGCTCGCGGCAAACGGCCCCTTGAACCCCAGCGTTACAAGCCCTTTGATCGTGCTGGCAACGTTCCGTGCGATTTCTTCCCAAGTGTATGGACTGCGTCCGCTTAGGGCGCACGCGCCCAGCGGATCGAGCCCAAATCGAATGTCGCAGACGGCAGGATCGAGACCGACCGACTTCACATATTCCGCAACATGGATCGCGGTCTTACGCCCGTCTGTACCAATTTGAAGTTCAATCCCGATGCCGGCATCAAGGTGGACGTCCTTTAAAGCTATGGCGACGGCACCTGCCGTTTGATCGAGACCGAACCCGCGGCTGCAGTTGGCGCCGGCAAAGACGAGCGCCAGGCCCGTCGCCCCATTCTCCAGATCGTGAAGGGCCTGCCTATTGGCCGTCACCGCGTCTGGATGATCGATGCGCTGTATGATCTGCCAAGGCGCCGCGGGTGCCCGCCCGTCGACTAGTGCAATGTCTTTCGCGCGGAGATAAATCGGCTCGATTCTCAAGTCGTCGTACGTCCTACCAATCAGCTTTTCGAACGGCGCTCCCTTTAGCACGCCATCAACCAGCTTGTGCCAGTCCTGGCGTGAAGCAGGCGCAAAGCCCGATGCCAATGCCAACCGTTCGGTTTTCATCAAGTCCACCTAATCCCAAGTGACGCCGAGTTGCCCAACATGACTTCTGCCTGGAAGTAACCGGAATTCCTGCAGACAGGCTGCCCATCTCAGGTCGCCTCTTGCGGTGTTCAGGAAAACTCCAAAATCAGCGCGTCGACCGCGAGCGTCGCACCGGCACTGGCGTGGATCTTCTTCACGGCGCCGTCTTGCTCGGCGCGCAGCACGTTCTGCATCTTCATGGCTTCGACGACCGCGAGCGTCTCGCCGGCCTTGACCTCCTGCCCCTCCGTTACCGCGATCGAGACGATCAGCCCGGGCATCGGACACAGCAGCTTCTTGCCGGTATCGGCGGCCGTCGTCACCGGCATCAGCCGCGCCGAGGTCGCTTCCGCTTCGGTCCAGACATAGACCGGGACTTCGACGCCCTGATGCGCGAGGCGGATGCCGTTGGCGATCGGGCGGGCCTGCACGGCGACGACATGGCCGTCGATGGTGCCTTGCCAGACCGGATCGCCCGGCTTCCACGACGAGACCAGCAGATGCGAATTGCCGGCCTTGCCCTCGGCGTCGACGAAGCGGATCGCGATGGCGGCTCCCTCGCGTGCGACCTCGAGCAAAATCTCCTGCCGATCGAGCCACACCGCGCGGCGGCGCTCGCGCTGCACGACGCGCCCGCCCATCTGGCCGGAGATCCGCCGCTTGCGCTCGCCGAGCACGTGATCGATGGCGGCGCCGACCGCGGCGATGCGGCGCGCGACCTCGCCTTCGGGCACGCGCACGGCGAAGCCCTTGGGGAATTCCTCGGCGATGAAGCCGGTCGACAGCCGGCCCTCGCGCCAGCGCGGATGATGCATCAGCGCGGACAGGAACGGAATGTTGTGACGGATGCCGTCGGCGTAGAACGAATCCAGCGCAGTGGCCTGCGCCTCGATCGCCGCCGCGCGCGAGGGCGCGTGGGTGACGAGCTTGGCGATCATCGGATCGTAATGGATCGAGATCTCGCCGCCTTCCTGCACACCGGTGTCGTTGCGCACGGTGATGCCGTCCTTGCTGACTTCGGCGGGCGGACGGTACTTCACCAGGCGACCGATCGACGGCAGGAAGTTGCGGAACGGGTCTTCGGCGTAGAGCCGCGACTCCACGGCCCAGCCGGTCAGCGTGACGTCCTTCTGCGCCAATGCGAGCTTCTCGCCGGCCGCGACGCGGATCATCTGCTCGACGAGGTCCACGCCGGTCACGAGCTCGGTGACGGGATGCTCGACCTGCAGGCGCGTGTTCATCTCCAGGAAATAGAAGCTCTTGTCCTGCCCCGCGACGAATTCGACGGTGCCGGCGGAATCGTAGTTCACGGCCTTGGCCAGCGCGACCGCCTGCTCGCCCATCTTGCGGCGGGTGGCTTCGTCGAGCAGCGGCGACGGCGCCTCCTCGATGACCTTCTGGTTGCGGCGCTGGATCGAGCATTCACGCTCGCCGAGATAGATCACGTTGCCGTGCTTGTCGCCCAACACCTGGATCTCGATATGGCGGGGATCGACGATGAACTTTTCGACGAAGACGCGGTCGTCGCCGAACGACGCCTTGGCCTCGGCCTTGGCGAGGTTGAAACCTTCGGCGACCTCCGCCTTCGAATGCGCGATGCGCATGCCCTTGCCGCCGCCGCCGGCGGACGCCTTGATCATCACGGGATAACCGATCTCGTCGGAAATCTTGACCGCGTGCTTGTCGTCCTCGATCACGCCGAGATAGCCCGGCACGGTCGAGACCTTGGCCTTCGCAGCTGCCTTCTTGGATTCGATCTTGTCGCCCATCGCCGCGATCGCACCCGGGTTCGGGCCGATGAAGACGATGCCGGCGGCTTCCAGCGCACGCGGAAATGCCTCACGCTCGGAGAGGAAGCCGTAGCCGGGGTGCACGGCCTCGGCGCCGGTCTTGCGGCAGGCCTCCACGATCTTCTCGATCACCAGATAGCTCTCGGCCGCGGCGGGCGGGCCGATCAGCACGGCCTCGTCGGCCATCTCGACATGCAAGGCGTCGCGGTCGGCCTCGGAATAGACCGCGACCGTTTCAACTCCCATCCGGCGGGCAGTCTTGATGACCCGGCAGGCGATTTCGCCGCGATTGGCGATCAGAATCTTCCTGAACACAGCTCTTCCTACAACGGAATGTTGTCGTGCTTCTTGGCCGGCATCTCGACCTTCTTGTCCCTAAGCATCTCCAGCGCGCGGGCGATGCGCTTGCGGGTCGAGTGCGGCATGATGACGTCGTCGATGTAGCCGCGTTCCGCCGCGATGAACGGCGACAGGAAGCGGTCTTCGTATTCCTTGGTGCGCGCCGCGATCTTGTCGGGGTCGCCGATGTCGGAGCGGAAGATGATCTCGACCGCGCCCTTGGCGCCCATCACCGCGATCTGGGCGGTCGGCCAGGCGTAGTTGAGGTCGGCGCCGATCTCCTTGGAGGCCATGACGTCGAAGGCGCCGCCATAGGCCTTGCGGGTGATGATGGTGACGAGCGACACGGTGCACTGCGAATAGGCGAACAGCAGTTTCGCGCCGTGCTTGATCAGGCCGCCATATTCCTGCGCGGTGCCCGGCAGGAAGCCCGGCACGTCGACGAAGGTGACGATCGGGATGTTGAAGGCATCACAAAAGCGAACGAAGCGCGCGGCCTTGCGCGAGGCGTCAGAGTCGAGCACGCCCGCCAGCACCATCGGCTGGTTGGCGACGAAACCGACGGTGCGGCCGGCGATGCGGCCAAAGCCGGTGACGATGTTCTTGGCAAAACCCTCGGCGATCTCGAAGAAGTCGCCCTCGTCCACGACTTTCAGGATCAGTTCCTTCATGTCGTAGGGCTTGTTCGGATTGTCGGGGATCAGCGTGTCCAGCGACATGTCGACCCGCTCGATGGAATCGAAGCTCGGCCATTCCGGCACGCCGTCGGTGTTGTTCGCCGGCAGGAAGTCGATGAGACGGCGCATCTGCAAAATCGTCTCGACATCGTTCTCGAAGGCGCCGTCCGCAATCGAGGAGCGCGTGGCGTGCACCGAGGCGCCGCCGAGCTCTTCGGCGGTGACGACCTCGTTGGTGACCGTCTTCACGACGTCGGGGCCGGTGACGAACATGTAGCTGGTGTTCTTCACCATGAAGATGAAGTCGGTCATGGCCGGCGAGTAGACGTCGCCACCGGCGCAGGGGCCCATGATGACCGAGATCTGCGGGATCACGCCGGAGGCAAGCACGTTGCGGCGGAACACGTAGGAATAGCCGGCGAGCGCGGCGACGCCCTCCTGGATGCGCGCGCCGCCGGCATCATAGAGGCCGATGATGGGCGCGCGCGCCTTCATCGCCAAGTCCTGGAGCTTTGTGATCTTCAGCGCGTGGGTCTCGGACAGCGAGCCGCCGAACACCGTAAAATCCTTGGCGAAGACAAACGTTTTGCGGCCGTTGACGGTACCCCAGCCGGTGACCACGCCGTCTCCCGGAATCTTGGTCTTCTCCATCCCGAATTCGGTCGAGCGGTGCTGGACGAACATGTCCATCTCCTCGAACGAATGCTTGTCGAGCAGCAGGTCGATCCGCTCCCGCGCGGTGAGGCGGCCGCGCGCATGCTGCGCGTCGATGCGCTTCTCGCCGCCGCCGAGTTTGGCACCGGCGCGACGTTGTTCAAGGGCTTCGATAACGGACATCGATTGGGCCAACTGATCTACCGCTTTCTGGCGATTGGAGGCAGGTCGGTGCAAATGCCCTCATGGACTTCGGCAGCCATGCCGATCGTCTCGCCGAGGGTCGGATGCGGGTGAATGGTCTTTCCGATATCGATCGCGTCAGCCCCCATTTCGATAGCGAGACAGATTTCCCCGATCATATCGCCGGCATGCGGTCCGACGATCACGCCCCCGACGATGCGACCGGTTTCGGCGTCGAACAGCAGCTTCGTCATGCCATAGGATGCGCCCGACGCGATGGCCCGGCCGGACGCGGCCCATGGGAATTTTGTCGAACGGATCTTCCGTCCGGATTCGGCGACATCACGCTCGGACTTGCCGACCCAGGCGATCTCAGGATCGGTGTAGGCGACATTGGGGACGATCTTCGCGGTGAAGGCCGCCGGCTTCCCGGCAGCTACTTCCGCGGCGACGTGCCCCTCGTGAACGGCCTTGTGCGCCAGCATCGAACCGCCGACGACGTCGCCGATGGCGAAGACGTTGCGCGCCGTCGTTCTCATCTGCTCGTCGACCTGAATGAAGCCGTTCGAATCGATGGCAACGTCGATCCGTTCGAGGCCGAGTTCGCTACTGTTAGGAACACGGCCGGCTGATTGCAACACCAAATCGTACGATCGTGTCCGTACCGATGCGCCTGTGGTACCGACCCTCACGCCGTCCGGCGTGATTTCGGCGGTTGATACGCTGCTTACGACGTCGATATGCTCGAAGCGATGCGCGTTGCGCGAACGCCAGATCTTCACCGCGTCGGCATCCACGCCCGCCAGGATATCGGGAAGCCTTTCGACAAGATCGATCTTGGTGCCGAGCGAGTTGTAGACGGTCGCCATCTCCAACCCGATGATCCCCGCTCCGATCACGAGCATGCGGCCCGGAATGCTTCGCAGCGCGAGCGCGCCGGTCGAGGTCACGACCCGCTCATGCTTGGGAAGCACCGCTAGCTGCACCGCGCGCGAGCCCGTGGCGATGATGCATTGACCAAATTCAATTTGCTGCGAGCCTGCCCCCTCACCGACAATCTCGAGCCGCGTGGCGGAGGCGAATTTCGCGATGCCGCGGATCACCGTGACGCGGCGCGCTGCTGCCATCTGGCTCAGCCCATCCGTCAGCTTCTTGACAGTGCCGTGCTTGAAGGCGCGCAGCTCCTGCAGATCGATCTGCGGCGCGGCGAAGCGAATGCCCTTGTCCGCGATCCGTTCGGCTTCCTCCTTGACGGCCGCAACATGAAGCAGCGCCTTCGACGGGATACATCCAACGTTCAGGCAAACTCCGCCCAAGGTGCCGTAGCGTTCGATGATCGCGGTGTTCAGTCCAAGGTCTGCGGCCCGAAACGCTGCTGAATAGCCGCCCGGCCCGCCTCCGATCACGACAAGATCGTAGCGCGTATAATCTGTTGCGCGCTGGCCAACATCCTGATCCGCTGAGATCGTCTCGCCTTGCGCGCCCGCTTCGTCCGACGCCGACGCCGTGCCAATCATGGAGCCTTGAGACACCTTGTCTCCAACACGCAGCGACATGCTCGTGATCACCCCTGCGATCGGCGACGGAATCTCCAGCGTGGCCTTGTCGGATTCCACTGTGATCAACGCCTGCTCTCGCACGACGACGTCGCCCGCCCTGACGTGGACCTCGACGACCTCGACGTCTCGAAAATCCCCGATGTCGGGGACCCGGATTTCCTCTGTCCGCATCTGCGTCCTCACAACGCGAAGCGCCGCAGATCGGAGAGCACCGACGCGACGAAGCCCAGGAACCGGGCCCCAGCCACGCCGTCGACGACCCGGTGATCCCACGACAGACTCATCGGAAGGATGAGGCGCGGTTCAAACTCGCGGCCGTTCCAGACCGCCTCGGTGGCGGCCCGCCCGGCGCCGAGGATCGCCACCTCGGGCGCGTTGATGATGGGCGTAAATCCCTGACCGCCGATGCCTCCGAGAGACGACACCGAGAAACAGCCGCCCTGCATGTCGCCCGACGCGAGCTGCCCCGCGCGCGCCTTGTCGGCGAGCGAGCGCATCTCCGCGGCAATTTGCCGAAAGCCCTTCTTATCGCAGTCCCGGATCACCGGCACGACCAGACCTCTCGGCGTGTCGACAGCGACGCCGATGTGGACATAGTGCTTGAGGATCAACTCATCGCCATCGAGCGACGAATTGAAGCGCGGGTATTTCTGCAGCGCCAAGGCCGCGGCCTTGATCAGCAGCGACACCATGGTGAGCTTCGCCGTGTCCTTCGCGGCCTCGGCATTGGCGAGTTGACGAAAGGCTTCGGCGTCGGTCACATCCGCTCTGTCGAAATTCGTTACATGGGGAATGACGCTCCAGTTGCGCGAGAGGTTCGTACCGGTCAGCTTCTGGATCCGTGTCAGCGGCAGGCGCTCGACCGCGCCGTACCTCTCGAAATCCACCTTGGGCCAATCGACCGGGGCGCCGGGCTCAGGCGCCGTCGCCGGTCTCGATCGCACCAGTCCGTTGACGAAGGCCGCCACATCCTCGCGCAAAATCCGGCCCTTGGGGCCTGTGGGCACGACAGAGTCCAGCGTCACGCCGAGCTCACGCGCCAAAGCGCGGACCGACGGCGATGCATGCGCCGCCCCGCTAAGCTGCAGCTGCTGTGCACGTGCTCGCGAGTCATCGACTGGAGCCACGGGCGCCGGCCGTAACAGCGTCTCCTGCTGCGAGATCCGTTGCTCCACCTGCGGTGCCGACGCAGTCGCCGGCGGAGGCGCGGTGGATTCGCCGCGCCCTTCGAGGACCATCAGAACCGAACCTTGAGAAACCCGCACCCCGACGTCGATCATCAGTTTGGCCACCGTGCCTGCGGCCGGGGATGGCACCTCCATCGTCGCCTTGTCGGACTCGATCGACAGCAACGGCATGTCGATCGTGACCTCGTCGCCGACCGACACATTGATTTCGACTACCGGAACATCCTTGTAGTCCCCAATATCTGGCAGAACGACTTCAATTGAACGAGACATGCGCGCTCCGCCCTCTCTTAGCGCGACCAAGGCGATGCAACGCCGGTCGGCAATTCGTAGCTGGCGATGGCTTCGGCGACCTGCTCACGCGCCACTTGACCCAATTTTGCCAGCGCCGACAGCGCCGCAACGACGATCTGCTTGCGATCGACCTCGAAGAACGATCTCAGCGCGGCGCGTGTATCGCTGCGCCCGAAGCCGTCGGTGCCTAGCACCGTATAGGGCGCCTCGATGTAAGAACCGATCAGTTGCGGATACGCCCGGACATAATCCGATGCCGCGACGATCGGCACCTTGCCGCCGAGGCATTGTACGACGTGGCTCTCGACCGGGGTCGACAGTGGCGAGAGCCGATTAGTTCGCTCCACATCGCGCGCCTCCCGCGCCAGCTCGGAAAAGCTCGTTGCCGACCAGACTTCACAGGCCACTTTCCATTCGCTTTGCAGCATCGCTGCGGCGGCGAGCGCCTCCGGGAGAATAGCGCCCGAGCCGACCAGCCTAATCTTCGCCGGCCCGTCAGCGCTCGGCAGAACCCGATAGAGACCCTTGATGATGCCGTCGCGTGCATCGTCGGGCATCGAGGGCTGCGCATAGTTCTCGTTCATCGCCGTGAGGTAATAGAACTCGTCGTTGCCCTGCTCGAGCATCGACCGCATGCCGTGATCGACGATGACGGCCACCTCGTAGGAGAATGCCGGATCGTAGGCCCGGCAGTTCGGAACGGTCGCCGCCATCAGATGGCTGGACCCGTCCTGATGCTGCAAGCCTTCGCCGCCGAGCGTCGTCCGGCCGGCCGTCGCCCCGATCAAAAAGCCACGCGCGCGCTGGTCCGCCGCCGCCCAGATCAGATCGCCGATCCGCTGAAAGCCGAACATCGAATAGTAGATATAGAACGGCAGCAACGGGAAGTTATGGATGCTATAGGAGGTCGCCGCCGCGGTCCATGACGAAATCGCCCCCGCCTCGGTGATCCCCTCCTCCAGCAATTGACCGTCGATCGCTTCCTTGTAGTACAGCATCGAACCGGCATCTTCCGGCTCGTAGAGCTGTCCCGCCGGCGAGTAGATGCCGACCTGTCTGAACAGGTTCGCCATTCCGAAGGTGCGGGCTTCGTCGGCGACGATCGGGACGATGCGCGGGCCGAGCGTTTTGTCCTTGAGCAAATTGGTGAACAGCCGCACGATCGCCATCGTGGTCGACGTCTCCTTGCCGTCGCCGCGCAGCGCGAACTCCGCGTAGGATTGCAGCGGCGGCACCGGCAGCGCCGCCGAAGCGCGTCGCCGCGCCGGCATGTAGCCACCGAGTGCCGCGCGACGGGCGCGCAGGTACTGAATTTCCGCGCTGTCTTCCGCAGGCCTGAAGAATTCCAGATCCTCGACTTGCTCGTTGCTGAGCGGCAGGGCGAACCGGTCGCGGAACGCATACAGCGCGTCGACATCGAGCTTCTTGGCCTGGTGCGACGTCATGCGCGACTCGCCGGCGCCGCCCATGCCGTAGCCCTTCTTGGTCTTCGCCAGAATGACGGTCGGCCGACCCTTAATGTCTTTCGCGGCGGCAAAGGCCGCGAACAGCTTCTTGAAGTCGTGGCCACCGCGCTTCAGGCCGTCGATATCCGCGTCCGACATGTGCGCAACTAGCGCCCGGACCTCGGGATCCTCGCTGAAGAAGTGGGCGAGGTTGTAGGCCCCATCCTTGGCGCCGAGCGTCTGATATTTGCCATCGACGGTGTCGGCGAATTTGCGCAGCAGCGCATGCTTGCTATCGCGCGCGAAGATATCGTCCCAGTCCGATCCCCACAGCACCTTGATTACGTTCCAGCCGGCGCCCCGGAAAAGTGATTCGAGTTCCTGAATCACCTGCCCGTTGCCGCGGACCGGCCCATCCAGGCGCTGCAGGTTGCAATTGACGACGAAGGTGAGGTTGTCGAGATTTTCCCGCGCCGCCAGGGTGAGCCCGGCGATAGATTCCGGCTCGTCCATCTCGCCGTCGCCGAACACACCCCAGACGTGACGACCAGCCGTCTGCACCAGGCCGCGATGCTGCAGATACTTCATGAACCGCGCCTGGTAGATCGCGCTGATTGGCCCAAGGCCCATCGACGCCGACGGCACCTGCCAGAACTCCGGCATCAGCCAGGGATGCGGATAGGACGACAGACCGGGGCCGCTCAGTTCCTGGCGATACAGCTTCAGATTTTCGTCCGACAGTCGGCCTTCGAGATACGCTCGTGCATAGACTCCGGGGGACGAATGCGGCTGGAAATACACCAAGTCGCCCTCCGACTCGGAGCTTGACGCGCGAAAGAAATGATTGAAACCGACTTCGAAAATCTCCGCGGCCGAGGCGTAACTGGCAACGTGCCCGCCGAGTTCCCCATAGGCCTTGTTGGCGCGGACCACCATCGCGAGCGCGTTCCAGCGAATGATCGCCGTCAGGCGGGTCTCGATCGCGATGTCGCCGGGGTAGGGCTTCTGCTGCTCGAGCGGAATAGAATTGCGATAGGGCGAAAACGGCGGAGATTCCGGCAGAACGCCGAGCTCCTTCGCGCGCCGATCGAGCGAAGCCAGGATGTAACGCACGCGCTCGGCACCGGCGCTGTGGTGGAGCGATCCAAGCGAGGCGAGCCAATCGGCGGTTTCGACCGCATCCTGATCGGCGTTGACGACCTTGCGTGGCGGATCGATGTGTGCAGTCATGCGTCGGGCTCCGAGAAAGCCCGCACTTGGTAGCATCGGGTGCTATGGCACGTGCTGCTGAATTCGGCCGCGTTCCGACGGATTGCCCGGCTCCGGCGGGACGCGGAGGCTCGCATCGCAGCATTCTCTGCTGTTGGTTTAATCGGGCGAGTGATCGAGCCGTCGGCCGCCTGACAGGTGCTCCCGCTTGGTCACGGCGCAGCATGCCGCATCGCTCGCGCTCACGCCGCAGTAGCGGGCATCTTGTCGCAGATCAGCGAACTCGACGGCTCGCCGCGACTAGTGACCTGACCTTTCAAAACAGCTAACCTCGGCTAGCAGCAGGATCTGCATCAAGGCTTGACTGACTTGACGAATTGGCAGGATTGAAATGCCGCCCGAGACCGAGTTCGATCGCGATTTTGCGCGAATGGATCTGCCCGATCTTCGGATCAACTATGATCCTGTCGATCCGGATCAGTTCGATCGTCCCGTCACTTCATTCTGTCTCGAAACCAGCAAAGACAACGACGACCTGCCGCTGCACTCACACCGCAAAGGCCAATTGGTCGTCGCATCTCACGGCTCGGTGATGTGCCGGGCGCCCGGCGGCTTGTGGATCGTGCCTCCGCAAGGCGCGGTATGGATCCCGGCCGGCGTGCAGCACAGCAATTGCGTGGCCGATTTCGGCAAACTCTACACAGTGTTCATCGATCCGCAGGTCAGCATGCTGCCGCGGACCTGCTGCACGCTGATGATCACGTCGCTGGTGCGGGAATTAATCCACCGCCTCTCGGTGTTCCCACCGCTCTATCCGCTGGAAGGACCGACCAGCCGTCTCGGCCGGGTTTTGCTCGACGAACTCGTGCAGATGCCGACGACGGATGAAATGTATTTGCCGATCTCCCCCGACGCCCGTCTTCAACACCTCGCGACCTCCTTGTTGAATAATCCGGGCGACCGCAGCACGATGGACGAAGTCGCCTCGCGCTACGCGATGAGCGAGAGTACCTTCGCACGCTTCATAGCCAAGGAAACGGGGATGACCTTCGGGCGCTGGCGCCAGCGTCTCCACATTCTGATCGCCATGCAACGCCTCACGGCGGGCACTTCGGTCCAGGCCGTGTCGCTGGAACTGGGGTACGAAACCCCCAGCGCGTTCATCACGATGTTCAAGAAGACGATGGGAAAGAGCCCTCGCCGCTTCCTTGCCGAGCGGTCGCGCCTGATTAATTCGGACAGTTTGCCCTAGCTCGCACGTCCCTGCCTGGGCACTTGACGACCGCGACCCCGCGACGCTTTCGCGGGGCCGCCCGTAACGACGTCAGCGTTTGCTGTAAGGCGCAAGCGGATACTCGAGCGACGCTTCCGCAATGGCCTTTGGAGCCACCACCCGAGGCCTGCCTTTCAAACCCTGCAGCATCACCATCGAACAGTGGATGTTCTGGCCGGTCTCGTCGAACGAGGTGTTGTCGCCGTACATCAGGATCGGCTTCATGTCGGTCTTCTTGAGCGCGCCGTGAATCGCCGCGGACTCCGGCGAAGCCGCCCGCGTCACGGCGTCTGCGACGATCTGCACCGCCTCGAACGCGCAGCCCGCATTGGCATCGAACCAGTCGTTCGGGTAGTCGGCCGCGAACATCTTCATGATCTTGTCGGTCTCGGCGCCCTTGGGATTGAGCCACAACGCCGACAGAACCGGACCGTCACCATACTTTCCGAGCGCGTCGTGATACGCCTTGTCGGACACGCCGTTGGAGTTGGGCGAAAACACCATCTTCGGGTCCCAGCCCTGCTTGATGCATTCGCGCGCGATCATGATCGCGTCATTGACGCGCGTGACTGAGATCAACGCATCGGCACCCGACGCTTTCGCCTTGGCAACTTCCACCGACAGATCCTTGGCCTTCTCGTCATAGGCAACGTGCTGCGCGATCTTGAGCGGAACATCCACTTCCTTCCACGCCTGATCGATGCTGGCCGCCGTCGACTGCCCCATCGTGTTGTTGAGATGGAGAACGACGGCGCTGCTCGGCGGATCCTTCAGCGTGCCGAGCACGGACTTCAGTTCGGCCAACGATTGCCGCACGATGGTCAGCGACGTGGGGTAATAGCGGAACACCTGGGTGAAGCCCTGTGAAGTTACCTGGGTGGCGCTCGCGATGTGGACCACCATCGGCACCTTGGCGGCCTCGCAGGCCTGCAGCGCCGAAATGGTGGCACCGGAATCCCACGCGCCGATCAGCACGGTGCAGCCCTGCCGGATCAGGCTCTCGGCGGCAATCCGACCGTTCTCCGGACGGCTTTGCGTATCGGCGTGAACGATCTCGATGTCGAGGCCGAACTTCTCACGCGCGAATTTGGCGCCGAGATCGATGCCGCGCACGCAGGCCTGACCGGGAAACGCCAGCACGCCGCTGCTGGGCATGATCGCTCCGACTTTCACTTTCGTGTTCGCCGCAAACGATGGCCTTGATACCAGGCCTACCGCAATTCCCAATCCGCTTCCGACAATCGTCCGCCGCGTGATTCCGCTTCGCTTGGTCATCTCGATGTCCTGTTGCTGAAGGAGTGAAATCTTATCTCGACTGGTAGCTTCGTACGTTTTGGGACCGACCGCCGACCTCAAAGGCCCATCTCGGCCTTGATCAATTCTTCCTCGGTTTCGTCGTAGAGCGACGCGATCAGCGACTGATAGCGCTCGTTGATCTGCTTGCGCCGCTTCTTCCGCGTCGGCGTCATCACGCCGTTCTCGAGCGACAGCTCCTCCGGCAGAATGCGGAACGCCTTGATCTGCTCGGCTCGCGCCAGCCTTCCGTTGGCCTTGCCGATCTCCGCCTCGATCAGCCGGTTGACGATCTCGGAGCCTGCCAGGTCCGCGTAACTCGCGATCTTGTCGTCGCGCGACTTCGCCCAGTCCATTGTGGCGGTGGCATCCACTTCGATCAGGGCGGTGAGATATTTTCGCCCCTCGCCGATCACAGCCGCCTCGGAGATGAACGGGCTGTGCCTCAGCTCGTTTTCGATCTGAGTCGGGCTGATCGATTTGCCGTTCGACGTGTTGATGATCTCCTTCTTCCGGTCGACAAGCTTGAAGGTTCCTTCCGGCGACACTTCGACGATGTCGCCGGTGTAGAGCCAGCCGTCGCGAAGCGCCGCTTTCGTCTCGTCCGGCTTGTTCCAATAGCCCGCGAACAATCCCGGTCCACGGACGATCATCTCGCCGTCCTGGAGCACGGCGGTTTCCCAGGCCGGATCCGGCAGCGGGACCCCGACGTTGCCGGCCTTCGGCCACTCCGCCATCTGCACCAGATTGGCACCGACCAGTTCGGTCTGGCCGTAGCACTCCTTGAGCTGCAAGCCCCACAACTGCCACAGCGACATCAGCTCGGACGGCATCGCCGCCGACGAGGTGAACGCGACCTTCAGTTCGTCGAAACCGACCTCCGCGAGCAGCGGCAGGAACACTTGCTCGCGGCAGGCCGCGAACAGTTTCGAGACGAAGGCATCCTCGTGGCCGCGCTGACGGTCTTCGAGCGCCCTGCGCGCGATCGTCACGGCAAGCGTGTAGTTCTGATCTCCCGCTTCCCCGGCGGGATGCACCTTGCTGAGGATCTGTGTCGCAAAGCGCTGGTAGAACCGCGGCGGCGCCATATAGTAGGTCGGCTTCACCTCTTTGATCGTCTGGGCGAAGTCCGCGGTCGTCTCGCCGAAATATGGAACTGCGTCGGCGATCAGCGGCAACGTGGTCGCCTGCCCGCGCGCCACAGTGTGCGACATCGGCAAATGCACGACCACCCGGTGTTCCTCTTCGCGCATGCTGGGGCCGAACAGGGTGATGCAATGAACGCCGGCGAGAATGGAAAGGTGCGTCAGCATGGCCCCTTTGGGGTTTCCGGTCGTCCCGGACGTATAGCCGATGCTGACGACATTGGACGCCTTTGCTGTCGCGCTCTCGTTCTGCAGATAGTCATGCGCATCGACATCGTGTGCTCCAACAAAGTCGGCCAGCGACTTGATCGACGCCGAGGCCTCGCCGGTCCAATCCGGGTCGAGCACGATGATGCCGCGGAGCTGCTCGGCCCGACCGGAGGCGAGCACGATGCGAAGCTGCGGCTCCCCGCCGACGAACGCGAACTTCGCGCCTGAATCCGTGAAGCAGTAAGCCACTTCTTCGGGTGACGAGGTGAAGTAAACGCCCACCATGACGCCGCCAGCGCACATCGTGGCCATGTCGGCGATCAGCCATTCCTCGGACGAATCGCCCATGATCGCGACCCGATCGCCGCGCTCGAGACCAGCACGCCGCAGCGCGCTGGCCAGGTTCACGACACGCTGCGCATAGGCGCCCCACGTCATGGCGGTCCAGGCGCCGTGACGCTTTTGTTGCAAGGCGATCTTGTCGGGCCGCTCCGCGAGTCGCGCGGCCAAAAGCTGCACGACGGTCGTATCCGCCAACTGGGCGCCGGATGTCATCTCAGCGACGTTCATCTCAGCGCTCCGCGAAACGCTTGCGCTTGGCCGCGAATGCGGCAACCGCCTCGGCCCGCTCGGGCGACTTGAACGTCAACATCTCCAGCGCCGCAGAGGTGTCGAGCAGCAGGTGGGCGTACTGCTTGATGATCTTGTTGACGCTGTACTTGGTCCACACGATCGATTCCTTCGGCCCGCTTGCCAGCAGTTCGGCGTATTCGATCGCGGCATCGAGAACGTTGCCGTCTGCGACCACCTCGTTGATCATACCGATAGCAGCCGCTTTCTCAGCGGAGATGAATTCGCCGGTCATCAGATAGTGCTTCGCGCGTACCGGCCCCATCAGCAGCGGCCAGATCACCGCGCCGCCATCGCCCGCGACGACGCCGGCATTGACATGCGTGTCGGCGAAACGGGCTGTCGAGCTCGCATAGATCACGTCGCAGAACAGCGCGAGCGTGGCACCCAGGCCGACCGCGACACCGTTGACGGCCGCGACGATCGGCACTTCGACTTCCAGCATGTTGCGGATGAGGTGGCGACCGCTGCGCGTCGGGGACGGCAGCGTTCCCTTATCCAGCGACTTCTGATCGCCACCAGAGCAAAATCCGCGGCCCGCACCGGTGAGAACGATCGCGTTGACAGAACTGTCGTGATCCAGCTTGACGAAGACGTCTTCGAGCTCCTCGTGCATCTCCCAGTTGATCGCGTTGAGGATCTCCGGGCGGTTCATCGTGACGATCGCGACGCCAGTGGCGCGCTGCTCGACGATCAGGTACTTGTAGCCGTATTGCGACATTGATTTCACCGTTCGATTACTGCTTCTGGGTCCGCATCAGCCGGATCTGCCCGAGGATCTCCTCGGTCGGCCGCACGACGTTGTTTCCGTCGTTGAAATGCGGGATGACGTAGCGACCGACCATGTCGATCGCCTCCATGATCTTTTCGTGCGGGACGGAGTCCATGTGCAGCAGCACCTCGTCGATACCCATGGCCTCGAACTTCTCGATCTGACGAATGACCGTATCGGGGCTGCCGCACACCGTCGTGGCCGACTCGTTGACCAGATAGTCCCAGTCGTTGGCGGCGCGCTCCATCGACGGCACGCTCTCCCCCATGTATTTGTAGTCGTCGGCAATCGCCGCGAGACGCGGATAGGCATCGGTCGAGATCTTGGCATAGTGCATTAGCGGGCCGGCATAATCCGCCTTGGCCTGCTCGTCCGTTTTCCCGATGCCGATGAACAGCGGAATGCCGATACGCGGACGCTGCAGCGGTCCCTCCGCGTCGCACTTCCAGTTTTTTTGATAGGCGTCGATCAGCTTCTGCTGAGCTTCCCAGCCCTGATAGATGTTGCTGCTCATCACGGCGAAGCCCTGCGAGGCCGCCCAGAGATGACTGCGCTCGCTGGTCGCCGCGATCCCGATCACCGGATGCGGCTTCTGCAGCGGCTTCGGAACCAGCTGGCGCGGAGGGATCTGGTAGTACTTGCCGTCAAACGTGAAAATGTCCTGGCGCATCGCCGTTTTCAGCAGCGCCAGCCCTTCCTCCATCTGCGCCAGCGTTTCGTTCGGATCGACGTTGAACGCCCGCATCGCGATGGTGGTGTTGGCGCGGCCGCCGTAGAATTCCATGCGGCCGTTGGACAGGATGTCGGTCACGGCAAGCCGCTCGGCCGAACGCAAGGCGTGGTTGATGCGCTGCGGCATCAGCGTCACCGCCGCGCGCAGCTTGACGCGCGACGTCACCGCGGCCAGATAGCCGAACACCACTTCGGGCGCCGAGCTCGAGATCCCGCCCAGTGCCACGTGCTGCTCGGAGAGCGCGACGCAGTCGAAGCCGACCTTCTCGGCCAGACGGACTTCGTCGACTAGTTCGTGAAGCCTGCGCGAGTAACTGTGGCCGACCTGGGTTTCCTGTTCAGACCAGAACCCAAACGTAAGTGCCATGTCTCAATCCTCTTAGCTTGCGAGATGGCACAGGGTTTCATAGGCGTGGCGATATTTTCGCCCGAAAGCCGCGTTGCGTAGTAACGCTTTCCGAATTTTATGCTGTCAGCATTCGCAACATGGCAGACGCCCCGGGAAGCTTCGCCACGCAGCGGACGGGCTGACCGTCAACGGCGGGCGCTGGCGGCTCCGGCCTCGCTATCGAAGGTCTTGATCAGCAACTCGGCGACCGCCGCGAGGCACGCTTCGCCGATGGCGTAGCTCGAGCCGATCGGACTTCCGATCACGCCGTTCTGCGAAACCGATCGGATGCCGTTCTTCCACATCAGTTCGAGATCAGCCTCCGACAAGCCGCCAAGATGGCCCACCTCGAAGCGGTCCGGTCTGACGCTGTCGGGCCTAATGACCATCATCAGCGACGTCTCGGCGATGTCGGCGTGGCCGCCGACGGCCAACACGTCTCCTCCGGCTTCGCGCACCGCATCGCGCCACGTGTCGATCCATTTCGTCGAGTCGAAGAACGCCAGGATCTCGACATCCGAGGGGACGACCTCGCGCAAGCGACCGAGCACGTCCTTCAGGACCGGAAAATTGCCGATGTGACCCGAGTGAATCAGGATACGCTTGAAGCCGTGCCGCGCCAGGCTTGTGCAATAATCGACACAAATCGCTTCCAGCGTCTCCGGCCGCAGCGAGATCGTACCCGCGAATGGCAGATGGTGAGACGAGCAGCCGACCGTGATGGTCGGCGCCACCAGCGTGTTGCCGCGGCTGCGCGCGATCCGCTCGGCCAGAGCATCGGCATGATCCGCATCCATGCCCAAAGACAAATGCGGCCCATGCTGCTCGACGGCCCCCAGCGGGATCACTACCGTCGTGCACCCATCGGCCAGCGCCGCGGCGACTTCCTCGTGGCTCATCTGCTCCAGATAGATCTGATCGGGATATCCGCGCGTCATCGGCTCAGCCCTTACTGTTCTTTGACAAAAATATCGCACGCGCTTTGGTTGAGCTCTCGGCTGTGACGTAGGCGTCGAGGTCGGCCACGGTCATTTTTTCGAGCGCCTGATCGCTCATTTGCGCGGTGAGATTGAGCGATCGCTTGATGGCATGGAACAGCTTGCGGTCTTTCTGCCGCAACACGCCGCACACGTCTCGCGCACGGGATGCGACCTCCTCGGTCGGGACGATCTCGTTCACGGCGCCGATCGCCACGGCGCGCTCCGCGCCGACGAGCTCGCCCCAGTACAGCAGCTCTTGCGCCGCCCGCACGCCGAGCTTTTCGACGGCCCGGCGCATGCCTTTGGTCACCGGCAGCAAGCCATGGTTGATTTCCGGAAATCCAATCTTGCACGCCGCATCGGCCACAACATAGTCCGCATGCAGCAGAAACTCCAGGGCGCCTCCGACCGCATAGCCGCGGACGGCGCAGACGATCGGGCCCGGATAGTTCTCCATCGCCACGAGGAGTTCGTGGAAGAACCGAATGCGCGGCCTAGCGACGTCGATCCCGACGACTTCCTTGATGTCGCCGCCTGCGCTGAAGAAGCGGTCGCCGCTTCCGGTGAGCACGATGCCGGGCGGATTCTCGTCGTCGGCAAGGCGCCGGATCGCCTCCAGCAACTCGACGATGAGTTGCGCATTCAGCGCATTGGCCGGCGGCCGGTTCATCGTGATGGTGACCAGGTCTTGATCACGCTCGATCAGGAGAGAAGTGGCAGTGTTCATCAATGAGACCCAAGCGAGAGGCGGCTGCAACAGCCGGGGAGCGGTGGACCGAACGGCGGCGCGACGAGAGCCGCAACGCCCGACGCCTCGCCGAGACGGCGCGCCTCACAATCCCAGATAGGCGCGCTGGACATCGGGGTTCTCGAGCAGATCGCGGCTAGATCCATGCAACACCACGGAGCCGTTCTCGAGCACATAGCCGCGGCTGCTCAGCGCGAGCGACTTGGCGACATTCTGCTCGACGAGAAGGACCGTGATGCCCTGCTCGTTGAGGGATTTGACGACGCCGAACATCACATCGGTCAGCGCCGGCGACAGTCCGATCGACGGCTCGTCGAACATCACGATTTCTGGCTTCGACATGATCGCCCGACCGATCGCCAGCATCTGTTGCTCGCCGCCGGACAGCGTGCCGGCGAGTTGGTCGCGGCGCTCGCGAAGTCGCCCGAACAGCTGATAGACGGAATCAAGCGTATTTGCCAGGTCGTGCCTGGCCCGCTTCAGCGAGCCGCCGATCAGCAGATTGTCCTCGACGGAGAGCGCACTGAAGATCTGGCGGCCCTCGGCGACCTGAGCGATGCCCATTTCGCATATGTCCCACGGCGGTCGCCGCGAGATTTCGACTCCGTTGATCCTGACGGAACCGCGCGACGACGGCACGATCCCCGCGATTGATCGGATCAGAGAGGTCTTGCCGGCGCCGTTGGCGCCGACCACGCAGATCAGTTCACCCTTGCCGATGCGGAGCGACACGCCGTTCAGCGCATTGGAGCCGTCATAGGCCACGCACAGGTCGTCGATTTCGAGAAGCGCGTCGTCAGGCATGGAAACCGGCTCCCAGATAACTTTCCAGCACCGCAGGATCCGCTACCACCTCTGACGGCTTGCCCTCGGCGATCTTGGCGCCGTGGTGTAGCACCACCACGGTCGACGCCACTTCCATCACGATCCGCATCACGTGCTCGACCAGTAGGATCGTCAGTCCACCCTCGGCGAGCCGGTGCAGCACGCCGACGACGCCTGCCGCTTCGGTCGGACGCAGCCCCGCCATCACTTCGTCGAGCAGCAGCAACTTGGGGCGAGTCGAGAGCGCCTTCGCCATCTCGAGCATCTTGCGATCGGGCAACGTCAACTGATCCGTCCGGGCATTCGCCTTGCCGGCGAGCCCGACATTTTCGAGCGACTCATACGCCTTGTCCCGCGCCTCCTTGACGTTCGTCGTCCAGCTGAAGGCGCCCACCATGGCATTCTCGAGCACCGACATATCTTTCATCGGTCGGACGATCTGGAAGGTGCGCGCAATGCCCATGCGGCACACCGCTTCGGGCGGCTCGCGCTCGAGCGAACGCCTCTCGAATAGCACCCGCCCGGCGGTCGGTCTCAGCGCCCCGGCGACGAGATTGAAGCAGGTGGTCTTGCCGGCGCCGTTCGGCCCGATCAGGGCGGTGATGCGGCCTGCCTGCAGTGAGAAGCTGACGTCATTGACCGCGACCAATCCAACGAACGCTTTGGTCAGGTTCTTCACTTCGAGCAGCGCGGTCATTCCTCGACCTTCCGCAATTGTGAGATCCGGCCGCGCGCCGGCAGTTGGATCGCCTCGTAGAGCCGGACGATCGCCGGCCAGATGCCGTCGGGCAGAAACCACACGACCAGGATCAGCACCGCCCCGTAGGCGACGCTGTTCAGTCCGGGGAGCCCCAGGCTGTCGCCGAGCGCCCCCATGGCGTGATGCAGCGGGATCGCGGCCATCGAGCCGACCAGCGGGCCGAACGCAGTGCCCAATCCGCCGACCACAGGGCCGATCAGTACGTCGACCGAGATCGCCATGCCCATGATCGAATCCGGAAAGATCGCACCCTGCACCAAGCCCAGCACGCCGCCGCCGACCGCGGCCGTCGCGGCCGATATCGAGACCACCAGCACCTTGTGGCGAAACGTCCGCACCCCCAGTGCGCGGGCGGCCTCTTCGTCGTCCCGCATCGCCCGCCAGACATAGCCCCAATAGGATCGCGAGATCAGCTCCGTTCCTGCGACGCCGATGGCCGCAAGCGCGAGCGCGACGAAGTAGTAGAACCGCGCGTCACCGCGCAGCATCCCGAGGTCCATCGTGCCGCTCGGCGCCTGATAGAACAGGCCCTGCATGCCGCCGACATAGTCCCACCCGCCGAACATGATCCGGGCGAATTCGGCGGCCGCGATCGTGAGCAGCGCGAAATAGATGCCACGGACCTCGAAGCGGAAGCTCAGCCACGCCAGCACCGCGCCGACGAAGCCCGCAATCACCGCGCCCAGCAGCAGACCGATCCACGGGGTGACGCCGTATTTGATGTTTAGGATCGCCACCGCATACGCACCGATTCCAACGAACAGCGCGTGACCGATGGATAGCTGCCCGCCGATCCCGAGCATCAGGTTCCACGATTGTCCCATGAAGGTGAACAACAGGACGATCGTCAGAAGTGAGATGACGTAGGCGTTGGATATGCCACCCACCACGGCCAGGGCGGCGAAGACCAGAGCGCCGGCACCCCAACGCTTGGTGTCGCTGGCTTGATCAGATGTCCTTTGCACCGAAAAACCCCCTCGGACGGAAAATCAGGATGATGATCAGGAGCGCGTAAGGGAGTGCTGTTTTCATCGACGGCGTGAACATCAAGGCCGCGATCGCTTCGGCGACCCCGATCGTCAGGCCGCCCAGAAGAGCGCCGCCGAAGCTGCCGAGACCGCCGACGATCACCGTCACGAAGGCCAGCAGCGTGAAGTCGACGGCGAGATAGGGTTGCGCATCGAACAGCGGCGAGATCAATGCGCCGGCGACGCCAGCGCAGGCGGCTCCGATGCCGAAGGTCACCGCATAGACCCGAGGGATATTCAGCCCGACCACCAGTCCGCCCAGTCGATTATTGGCGGCGCCCCGCAGCGATCGGCCGAATGCGGAGTACTTCAGATAGGCTCCCAGTGCGGCGATCAGCAGTCCGGCCGTAGCGGCCGCCTGGATGCGGGCCCAATCCAAGGTGAGCGGTCCCACGCTCACGGTCTGGAAGGACAACTGAGACGCCGTCGGCCGCGGATCCGGACCGAACGACATCAGCAATACGCCGCTGAAAAGCAGTGAGAGGCCGATGAAGACGATGAACTGATAATGATGCGGCCGATTGACGAACCGCTTCACGACGAGCGTCTCTAGCAGATAGCCGAACACGAACATGACGACCGCGGCGATCGCGGCGGCTAAAACGATCGGGATGTCCCAGATTCGAACGGTCCAGTATCCGATGTAGATCCCGAACACGACCATCTCGCCATGAGCGAAATTGACCACGCGCATGACGCCGAAGATGATGGTGAGACCGAGCGCGACGAGCCCGTAAACCAGCCCGATGAGCACCCCGCCGGCGATGACATTGAGCCAGAGCGACAGCATCAGCGACCGGCCGCCGATGGATGCGCGATAGAAAGTCTTCGTCTTCCTTGCATGCTGATCGGTTCCATCTTGGCTGTAGCGGAAACGTAGCGGCGCCTGACGTCGTCCTGTGTTTCAGACCGCCTTTGGCGCGGCGAAACATCCGTCGATGTAGACGAGCGACTCACATCCGGCCCTCGTGGTCTGAGCCACCACCTCTCCGGTGAAAATGGTGTGACTACTCTCGCTGTAAGCATTCACCACGCGGCAATCGAAGCTGCAGACCGCACCGACCAGACTTGGTGCTCCGGTTTTGAGATCGCACCACACACCGTCACCGAAGCGGATATCGCCCTTGCTGCCGTCCTGCCCGGAAAACTTGAGCGCCAGATCGCGATGCTCGACCCCTAGAATATTCCAGCAGAACGACCCACTGCTGAGAATGGTGTCGTGCGCACCGGCAGATCGATTGACGCAAACCAGCACGCTGGGCGGAGCCGCCGACAGTGAGCAGCCCGCCGTCAGTGTCAGACCATGGCGGTTCGGCGCCCGGCCTGTCGTGACGATCGACACGGTGCCCGGCACGCTGCGCATCGCAGCACGGAATGCTGCGGCATCGAGTGGGCTCGTTTCGGACAGCGGCGGTGTTGCGGACGGCATGGCTACGACCCTTGGATTCATGGGATGGATGCGCCCTCTTTGTCTGGTTGTGAGTCCGGGCATGCAGCGCTGCCCCGGTGAACGTCTGAGCTATCCGGCTGCTTGATAGAACTGGATGACGTTACCGCCCGGATCCCGCACCTTCACCGCACGGCCGTGACTTTCCATGTCCCGGACAGCGCCGACTTGCGCCCCCATGGCTGCGGCACGCTCCATGGCGGCATCGAGGTCATCGACATCGAAGACAAGAACAGCATCTTGCAGCTGGTCCGAGACCGACTCCGTCGGTCCGGCGACGCAGAACGCAGCCGCATCGCTCACGAACTGGATCCACTTGCCGGGATCAGCGAAGCGCACCTTCAGACCCAGGCCTTCGTAGAACTCGGCCAGGCGTCCAGGATCGTTCGCTGTCAAATAGACTTGCTTCAGTTTCACGCTCGACATCCAAACCGTCGCTACCCAAGTGCGATCGTGGGTGGATAGTCGCCCGAGCCTCTCAGCATTACTGCTTGAACAACGCCTGTCACAGAAGCTTCATCAGCATTTTATGCTGTAACGACTCGTCGAGTCGCTAGATCCAACTCTGCATCCGGCCGATCTTTGCCATTTTCTGATTGACGAGGTGGGCGTCGTTGCTGCCGAACCTTTTGTCTCGCGCAACGCCCGCGGCGTGGTCAGCGACGTGGGACCGAAGCCACAGCGACGACAGGCGGTTGTACGAAATAGGGCAGCTCTCGACATCCAGCTCTGCTGCACGTCCCGTCAAGTGACACGGGGAGCCAATCGATGGAGCGGCGGGCATTACATCTTGACCGAATCCGTGGATCAACGTCGGCCTGCATATCGCATGGGCAAAAAATGTATCGGAAGTAGGCAACTAACCTTTTGATCGCAATGCACAACGCGAAGGTTGACGGTTTTTCGATACAAATCGACGATTTGTCGAAATCCCACAAGCGCAATTGCGGTTAGCTTTTACCACGCGATTGTCATCACCCCGCAAACGACGGTGATACGCGCCGCAGAAGACTGCCATACTTGGGAGATACGCGATGTCGACAACCTCTCTCGACAGAATAGATATCAAGATCCTCAACGAGCTCCAGCAGAATGCGAGCTTGACCAATGTCGAGCTCGCATCACGCGTCAATCTCTCGCCGTCGCCGTGTCTGGCACGCGTCAGAACACTGGAAAAGCTCGGCGTGATCGATCGACGGATCGCCCTTCTCGATCCCGCCGTGCTCGGCATTGGTGTAACGGCTTTCATCCAGATCAAGCTGGAAAAGCAGGTCCAGACGTCCCTCGAGAATTTCACCCGATCCATCGACCGGTTGGCCCAGGTAATGGAATGCTATCTCATGACCGGTGAGAGCGACTACATGCTCCGCGTCATGGCGGCCGACATCGAAGATCTCGAAGACCTGATTGTCAACAAACTATCCCGCATTCCCGGCGTCAGCAGCATTCGATCAAATCTGGCCCTCAAGCGCATTTCGCACAAGACCGTGCTGCCGATCGACGCTAATCGGCCGGTCACCGTCAAGGCTTGCGCCACCCCCTCGCGCCCTCTGGAGCGCTCACCAAGACCCCGATACGACCCAACCAGTCCTTTGCTGTCCGATGCGCCGATCGGGCTCGACACCAATCGTCCCAGCTACAGCGTGGAAAGGCTATGAGGCGCCCCGCCATGGGCTCCGGCCAGTTGGCAATAATGGTGAAGTTAAGATCGGCAGAGTGCTCGAGCGGCGCTGCGAGCCTGACAATCTGCACACGACCCAACGCGAGCACCCGTCGGTTCCAGCGAGGAGAGCGACCGAGATGACGGGATCGATCGAAGCGGCCCTGCAGGCGCTCGCCGACGGCGAAATCGTCGTGGTCACCGACGACGACGATCGCGAGGGCGAAGGGGACCTCGTCGTTGCCGCCTCGCGGTGTACGGCTGAGAAGATGGCCTTCATCATTCGCCATACATCGGGAATCGTCTGCGCTCCGATTACCCTTGAAGACGCGAGACGCCTGCGGCTTGACCCGATGGTTGTCAACAACGACTCGGCTCACACCACGGCGTTCACCGTGTCAGTGGACTACCGGCCGGATAACGGTACGGGCATCTCGGCCGAAGAGCGGGCCTCGTGCTGCCGTGCACTCGCCAACCCCAACGTCGGCGCCGGCGATTTTTGCCGGCCGGGACACGTTTTCCCGCTGATCGCAAAAGAAGGGGGCGTACTCATGCGCTCGGGTCACACCGAGGCCGCCGTCGACCTGTGCAGACTGGCAGGTCTCGAGCCGGTCGGTGTCATCAGCGAACTGATGAACGACGATGGCTCGGTGATGAAGGGTCCGCAAGTCGCGGCGTTCGCCGACAAGCACAAGCTGAAACAGGTCACCATCGCAGACCTCATCAGCTTCCGGCAGGCCCGCGAGACGCTGATCGAGCGCGTCTCGAGCGTCACGGCGGAGAGCTCGATCGGCCCGCTCCAGGGCTATTCGTATCGCTCGCCGTTCGACCCCATTCATCACGTCGCCTATATCTACGGAGAACTGGGCGACGGCACCAACGTCCTCACGCGCTTCTACAAACCCAACATCCTGCGCGATTTGTTCTCGGGTCAGGAACAGGCCAAGATGGACGTCATTCTGCAACGCTTCAAGGATAATGGCAGCGGCGTGCTCGTCTATCTGCGCGACGGCGCGGCGGGCGTTCCGCCTGCGCCGCTAGGCCCGATCAGTTCGCGCGAAGACGACCGTAATCGGCAATGGCGCGAGATCGGCGTCGGCGCCCAGATCCTGCGGGATCTCAAGATCAGCTCCATCCGTCACCTCACGTCGTCGACGCATCACTTCAAGGGACTGTCAGGCTTCGGCATCGAGATCGTCCGAAACGAAGCGCTCTAACTCCAGCCATCCGCGTTTCGAAAGTCCATTGAGCGCGTCCCGCACCTCAGGCATCCGGCGAAGCTTGCAGTTCGTCTCGCGGCAGGTCTCCCCCGGGCCAGTCTGGCCGGCCTCCCGCTCGGAGAAGTAGCGCGCCGGCGATTTGCCAAGCGCCTTCTTGAACATGGTGATGAACGCGCTCACCGACTCGTAGCCGAGCGCCTCGGACACGGACTGAACCGTGTTGCCAGCAGACAATTTCTGGATGGCGACGATGATCTGAAGCTGCTGACGCCAGCGACTGAAGGTCATGCCGGTCTCGGCGAGCACAATGCGCATCAGCGTCCGCTCGCCGAGCGCGACGGCTTGCGCCCACTCCGCCACGGTCCTACGGTCGGCCGGATTGTCCATCAAGGCATCGGCGATCATACGCAGTTTCGAACTCCGCGTGATCGGAAGATGCAGCCGTTCGGTCGGCATGGCGATCAACTCGTTGAGGAGCACCGCGGCGATCTGCGCGGGCGGGCCGTCGGGATCGTAGAGCGGGGGCAGCGTCGCCATCCGATGGATCAGCTCGTGCAACAGCGGTGAGATCGACAGCGTGCAGCATTCCTGCGGCACGCTCGCCGCATCCATGTCCACATAGAGAAACAGCAGGCTGGCGTTGCCGCTGACGCGATTGCTGTGGGGCATACCGCCGGGAATCCAGACGCCGCAGCGCGGCGGGACCATCCACAGGCCGCTCGGCACTTCGCACGTCACACCGCCGCGCTGGGCGAGGACGAGCTGTCCCTTGCGATGGATGTGAACCGGCACTTCGTCCTCCTGCTCCCGGGTATCCACCATGCCGGCCACGATCGGACGGTCCAAAATGTCAGGATCGAACCGCCGATAGTGCTGATAGAGCGTGCCGCGCATTGTCATCCTTTAGCAATTAATTGGCAGAATAACGAAATTCTCTCGACGCAGCAACGCCTATGGTCTCCGTGCCTCACGGACGATCACATCATGCCTTCACCATTTCTGTCTCGGCTTCTCGCAACAGCAGCACCCGGCCGGCTCGATCCGAAATGGGCGCTGTTCTCGGCGAACTCCTTCATCGCGGCAATGCTCGCGATCTATTTTGCCTTCCGGCTCGGATTGGAGCGGCCGTATTGGGCGATGCTCACGGTCTATCTGACCGCACAGCCGTTCGCCGGCGCGGTTCGGTCACGAGCCGTCTACCGCTTTGTCGGGACATTGCTGGGCGCCTGCGTGGCGCTGGCGCTGGTCCCGATCCTGGTCGATCAACCCGCGTTATTGTCGGTTGCCGTTACCGCATGGGCCGGACTCTGCCTCTATATCTCCTTGCAGGACCGCACGCCGCGCAGCTATGCTTTCCTGCTGGCAGGCTACACCGCGACGACAATCGCGTTCTCGAGCGTCAACGTTCCGGCGATGGTATTTGTGACCGCGCTGTCGCGTGTCGAGGAGATCCTGCTCGGCATCGGCTGTGCGACCCTGGTGCACACCCTGCTGTTCCCGAGCGACGTCACTACTCCTGTGCTGAAATCCCTCTGCGCCGCATTGTCGGACGCCTTCGCCCGGACCACCGATGTGCTCTGCGCGCGCGTCGACAAGGCACCGAATACGGGACGCTGGAAGCTCGCTGCGGACATCACGCAAATCGAGATCCTGTCGACGCACCTGCGCTACGACACCGCCGCGAGCAAGCCGGACCTGCGCGCCATCGGTGCCGTGCAGGACCAGCTCGCATTGGTCTTGCCGATGCTGCTGTCGGTGGAGGACGGACTCGCCGCCTTGGGAGAGCGGCGCTCGGCCGAGTTGAACCAACTGCTGTCTGAACTCGCCGACTGGACACGTGCGCCGGAGCGATCACCGGCCACTTCCGACGAACTGATCAGAAAGTGCACATCGTTCGAAGCGACCTGTTGCGACGATCGCAGCGAATGGGATCGGCTGATCGAGGCCGGAACCGCGGCCAGATTGGCCACGCTGATCGAAGCGCTGGCTGCCGCGCGAAACCTGTCGCGCGCATTGCACAGCGGTGCTCACCCTGCCACTTGGAGCCAAGCTGGCCTGCGGGATCGACACGTGAGGCGACGCCTGCACAGCGATCCCGGCCTTGCCGTTCTGTCGGTCGTGGCTCTTGGCGTCGCCGTGCTCGGCTGCTGCACGGTCTGGATCACGACGGCGTGGCCGGAAGGCGGCGTCGCCACGCAAATCGCCGCCATCGCCGCGGCGCTCTACAGCAGCCTCGACGATCCCGCGCCAACGCTGATTTCCTACGCGCTCTGGACGCTGGCCTGCCTACCGATCGCCGCGATCTACCTGTTCGTGATCTTCCCGGCCATCACCGGCTTTCCGATGCTGGTGTTCTCGCTGGCGCCGACCTTTCTGGTGATCGGCTATCTGCAGGCCAATCCCCGGCATTTCATCAAGGCGCTGGCGCTCGGTCTCGGACTGATCAGCGCGCTCGACCTCCAGAACAAATTCAGCGCCGACTTCGCTCTGTTCATCAATAGCAATGCGGCTGCGATGATCGGACTTCTCACAGCGTTCATCGCAATTCGATTGCTGCGTTCACTGTCGGCATCGGGAGCGGCGCAGCGTCTGCTGCGCCACGGCTGGTCCGATCTGGCGAGGCTGGCTGCTGCACGGCGGCCGATGAGCCGCGCCAGATGGACCAGCATCATGCTTGATCGATTCGGCCTGGTGATCCCTCGGCTGGCTGGCGCGACGACGGACATCGCGGTGGAAGCCCGTCCCTTGGCCGCGCTGCAAATCGGACTCGATCTGCTCGCGCTCAGGCAAGCCGCAGTGCATGAGGACGCGCGCAGCGACCCTGGCCTCCAGCAGCTTCTGCCGATGCTGTCGCAGGCATTCCGCTGGCTGGCCCGCGGCAACGCGAAACTGAAGCCTGACGATGCGCGCGCCCTTCTGGCCGCGATCGACAACGCGCTGTGCGACACGCGCAAAGACACGACCGCCCGCCAGCAGCGAACGCTCGCGCTGATCGGCCTGCGTCGGACGATGTTTCCGGATGCTCATGCTTTGTCCATCAAGGCCATGCCATGAACGAGGAAATCGCCATTGTCGGCGTCTACGTTCCGACGTTAGCGCTGGCCTGTGCTTGTGCGCTCGCGGCCTGCTTTATCGCCTCCGCGGCCAACCGCAAATTCATCGGCGTCCATATTCGAAGGTATGCGTGGCACCCCGCGCTGTTCGACTTCGCCGTCTTCGTCATTCTGACCAAGATCTTCTACGCTGTTCTGGGAAAGCTGCCGCTATGACAACGATGAGTTCGATGTTTCCCCGCATGATGCTCACTGTCCTGATGGTGAGCGTCGCGGCACCGGTCGGCATCGGCATGTGGGAGCATTATGAGGCGGCGCCATGGACACGGGACGGCCGCGTCCGCGCCGACATCATCGCCGTTGCCGCCGATGTCTCCGGGCTGATCGACGAGGTGCTGGTCCGGGACAATCAGGTCGTCCGCAAGGGTGATATCTTGCTGCGGCTGAATCCCGACCGTTTCCGCCTCGCCGTCCAACAAGCAGAGGCGTCTCTGGCCAACCGCGAAGCCGCCGCGGAGAAGGCAGCGAGCGACCGCGCACGATACGAGAAGCTGAGCGAAGGTGTCGTGTCGCAGCAACAGCGCGAGACGATCCGCGCTACGGATTTGCAAGCCAAGGCGCTTTATGGTCAGGCCGTGGCCGACCTTCAGATCGCGCGGCTCGATCTCGATCGATCCGAAATCCGGGCACCCGCGAACGGCCGCGTGACCAATTTCGATTTACGGCCCGGCACCTATCTCGCCGCGGGGCGCGGCATCATGGCGCTGATCGACATCGACACCGTGCGTGTCGAAGGCTATTTCGAGGAGACCAAGATCCCGCGGATCCACCTCGGTGACGCCGTTGACGTGAAACTGATGAGCGGAACGACGCTGAGCGGTCGGGTCGAGAGTATCGCTGGCGGAATCGAGGACCGCGATCGAAGTTTGGGGTCCAGCCTGCTCGCCAGCGTCAATCCATCGTTCTCCTGGGTCAGGCTCGCCCAGCGCATTCCGGTTCGGATCCGCATCCCGCGCAAAGATGTCGATCGCCTGATCGTCGGAACGACTGCGACGGTGCAAGTCAATGTTGGAAACCGCAACGCACCGCCAAACACCATGGGCGTTTTACGGTAACGCGCTCAGCCGGCGTCGAGAAAATCTAATGAAAACAAAGCCGAATGGCGCACCATCCAGAATAAAACTACGAACTCATATGTCATTGAAATTATGACGTAATTCGCGGAATTTCTAAGCTAGAGTCCGGCGTAACCGACATTGTCCATGCACCGTATCGCGGCGCCGGTCCCGCCCTCACTGACTTGATCGGCGACGGTGTTTCATATCGCGTTCTCCGTTTCTGCCCCGGAAATGCTGCCCGCAAATCCGGGCCGACGGTAGCGCGTTGCCGTACTGTGTTGTGATCGCGCAGCTTGAGCGGCGATCAACCGGGCACGGGACCTGCGGCGGATCGGCTTGTCGGCGCGAGGTCGGCAGGGCGTGCTCGGCCCGCATCTTTCGCCCGTCGGCGTTCCGAAAGAAACCGCGTCAGCCACCCGAGAAGGTCGGCGGTCCAGCGATGCCGCGCGTCATGGATAATGCGGTCGAGATCCTGAAATCATTGGTTTGGTCCTGCATTGCCTACTCCGTTCGGAGGGAAGCGTCTTAGAGATTCGATACAAGACGAGAGACGGGCTTCTTCGGATGGTCAGTCGGCGGCTGCCCCATGACGGCCCAGATCGCGACGCCGATCACGAACGCCGACAGGACGGTCGACGCGATGGGATATTTCGTATTGTCCCTGGCTAGTCTAGCGCGACGCTTCGAGCTTCCGCATCTCTTGCAGGCGGGCGAGGCAATAGTCGCGATAAAGAACTTCGATGAATGTCCACATGACCAAATCCCCATCCGGTCTAATGCGGAGAGGGTGCTCCCGTTCGGTTTCAGGAATGTGTCGCGACCCCGAGAAATGGTTTCGCCGTTCGGCTGGCCGACTGTAGCCTTTGGAAAACTCCAGCTACTGGATTATCCGGGCAGCACGCCGCAGCACTTGGGGCGGAACCGTTTGGCCCAGGCGGCGCGCAGCGCGCATGTCCACGACCAAGTCCGGGCAACGCAACGTCTCGATCGGCAACTCGGTTGCGGCACGGCCTTCGAGGAGGCGGCAGGCTTGGCCCGCCATGCGGTGAGTGGCTTGCCCAAGCGCTGTTCCGTAGCTCAGAAGGCCTCCGGCGCGGGCCTGCTCCAGCGCAACCAAGGCCGGCAGGTTCTGCGACAGGGCACGCTCCGCGATCTGGGCAGCATGAACGCCGATGATCGGATTCTCCAGCCCCAAGAGAGCCTGCGTGCCATCTTCCCGCAATCTGGCGAAGGCCGTCTGAAGATCGGGTTCAGGCCCGCTGACGCGTACATCGATTGCGTGCAGACCGGCTTTCTGCGCGGCGCGCATGATTGCGTTGCGAAGGCAGCCGGAGACGGCTGCGTCGGACAAAAACGCGATCCTCGCAAGGTCGGGATTGATTTGGCGGAGCCAGCGCGATCTGGGCCGCGGCCTGGCCATCGTCGAAGGTCGTAACGCCTGTCATATTCGCCAAGGGGTCGCCCGAAGGACCCGCGAGTTCGTCCCTGGCCGGGTGTACGACCACCGCATAGACGATCGGAATCGCGGTCGTGGCGGACCTCGCTGCGCGGGCGGTCACTGCTGAACTGGCTGGTCGAGGAGAAGGGCATCGCGCCACATATCCCCGTGTTCGACAAGTCGAAGCGGGATGATGGCACCTTCTCGCGCTGCGACTTTCGATATGGCCCGACCACCGACGTCTACCACTGCCCGGGCGGAAAGCGGCTTGGGACGAGCGGTACCGTGCACGAGGGCAAGACCCTACTGTATCGCGCAAGCAAGCTCGACTGCAATGCATGCCCACTCAAACCGCAGTGCTGTCCAAAGGAGCCATCACGCAAGATCCCACGCGATATCCGTGAGCATGCCCGAGACGTTGCCCGGTCGTTGGAAGGCAACAAGGGCTTCGAACGGTCGCGGCATCAGCCCAAGAAGATCGTGTACTTCGTAGCGTAAAAGTTGCGTAGAGAGCGTCGGGGTCGCGGGACTAGCCCCGTTACCCCAAGTGAAATGGCCGAACCACATCACCGGTCACTGCCGACTTCTGCAACAAAATCGGCCTTTAGCTGTCCACCAGCTCAGGCGCCGTGATGTCGGCTTTGAAAGGGAGAGAGCGGACCAAGGTAGGAGTGCGCCGCGATGCCCGTTGCTGGCCCGTAACAAACCACCACAACAAGCCCAGCGATTCACGATTAGCGAGAGTGTATCGGCTAGATCGGTCCGAGTTTGTTGCTCTGCTGCGACAGTGTTGTCTCGATGGCGGCCTGCAACTCTGAAAGTAAGCAAGGCTTTCTCACCACTTGAGTACCTCTAAATGCGTGAGGCACTCCGGACGATCCATACCCACTAACAAAGAAAAAAGGCTTGCCTCGACCAGCAATCGCGGAGGCGATCGGCTCGACAGTATTGCCGCCGATATTTATGTCCAGGATCGCGAGATCGAAGTCAGCATCCGCTGCAAGAATAGCACCTTTCTTGGCATCGCCCGCTTCCGCAACGACTGAATGCCCTACCTCTTCGATCATTTCGACCAACATCATTCGAATAAGCGCTTCATCTTCGATGAGGAGGATTGAAGCAGACACGGTTTGGGTTCCTCAGGCGGGACCCCTCTGCTGCGAGTCCTGGTTTAGGAGCTGGGAAACAGCCGAAACCACTTGCGCCGGGGCAAAGGGTTTTTGGAGCAGAATGCTGTTTGGGACACCGAGTACCGGCCACTTATCAGCGGCGCCGCCTGTCATGTAAACCACGGGAAAATGCGGGTCGATCTCACGTGCGGCTCTTGCGACTTCCCAGCCATCGAGACGCCCTAGCAAATTGACGTCCGTGACCAGCGCTCGGTAGGGCGTGAGACCACCCTTCAGAAGCGTGACGGCTTCCTCCCCTGTCTTTACTGTCGCAATTTGAAAGCCGCCCTCCGTGAGAGCGTCTTCAACGACGAGTTGGATTGTATCCTCGTCTTCGATCACCAGGATGGTCGGAAGTTCCGGTTGCACATCTTCCCCCTTTTAGCCCCGCTGAGTGTTACAAAGTACACACAGCGCTTTTGTTCCGATGGGGGAACGGGGGCCACGTCGCCGCGGCGCGTCTCTGAGACAGGAACGTTCTGACAATTGCCAAGTTTTCCTGGTGCCCTCCCCCAAGGGCGACCCCGATGGCCCCAGCTCCATGCCCCCCAAATTAAAGCGAGCTGGGGCCTTTTTGTCACGAGAGCGGGTTTAGTCGCGCGCCACGAGAGCATTTTTTGACGTAGCCGGAACGGAATCGCGGCTGCTGAATCATCCTTTATTGGCAAACCTGTCGTCGAACGGTTGAGTTCTGTGCCGCGATTTCACTATTTTGACCGTGAGGCCGCAGCGACGTATGGCAAAAACAACCAAAGATTCTATGGTTGCGGCCGGCTTGGTTCAGCGCGCGGCAGACCTGCAAGACCGCACTGAGGAACTCCCGCCTGTTGACGTCGAGGCAACGGCGGAGGACTCCCCCAAGCTGATTATAAAGAACTAAGGCCGTCTCACTGGGCGGCCTTTTTATTTATCTATTCGGTGATTTCAGCACGGTGCTGACCTTCGCTGGAAGAGCCGCGATGTCTGCTTCCGGGAGATGGGCCGACTAAGCTGAAGCAGCCTGCCGAGGGCGGCTCGTGAAACCAACGCACACCACGTACTTCAGCGCGGCCACACGCACGTGAGGTCGATCTCAAGCAGCTTGCAGTATTAAATCGCTCAAGCGATCAGGTGCATCGAGCATAACCATGTGCCCAACGTCCGGCAGTTCGAGTGTGGTCCAAGACTTGTCGCTCTTACAATCTGCCAGCGCTCTATCGAAGGATGGCAGGGGATATTTTGGGAGGCGGATGTATGTCTTCTTTGCCACCTTTTGGAGAGCACCGGTAAGTTTGATCGGCTGGAGATAAGCGCCAACCGGATGCGGTGTAGCTTTGGATTCGAATGCCCGATCTCGCTCGGCAACGACGGCGTCGGACGAAATCTTCACCAATCCGCGAACGCCAGGTTCGCCCTTGTCGGTGGCGGCTTGGGTACCTTTGCGGACCGCCTCGGCTGCAGTGTCCGCCGCCTTCTCTCCGTCGGCTGGAATGAAGGCATCGAGCCATACGATCGCTGAAACGCGATCGCGATGCTTTCGAGTGCGCCCGAACCTACATAGCCTGCAAGGTGACCACGACACGAGGCAGAAGTTCTCGAGACTTTCCCATGTGATCAGGTTGACGACGTCGGCGATGTGGGTGTCCAGATTGACGTCCCTGCTCAGTAAATGCGAACGCTCGGCCAAACCCGTGAGCGACGGAGCGAAGACTTTGTGCCCCTCTTGTTCAAGCCGGTCGGTGACACGGCGCCATATCCAACCTCCACAAAAAGCTCCGCTAATAAAGACGAAGGTCTTTGGTGCCGATTGCGCATGCACCGTAACGGTGGGCGATGCAGCCACGAAACCAGCGCTCGTGGCACTGCGAAGTATGTGGCGGCGGGTAATATCGCTTTTCGTCATGACAAAAGCTCCTTTGATTCAAGGAAACTCCGACCATCAGCCTGGAAGCGGCCACGAGTATACGTGAATGTCGGGATACAACCAGCCCGCTTATGTGAAGGGTTTCGGATGCCGGTCGCATGATTGACGGCGCGGCGTATTGGGGCGGCCGGCGTCCGAAAGCCTCCAAGGGAGGAAACCGCGCATGGTGGGCGGGGATGGTGCGCCAAGCTCTATGGGGATTTTAGCGCTGCAGGCGAGCCGGCTGATGGAGCTCGAACCGGTGCAGCGAGCGGCACGACGCTGTCGGGATCATTGAATGGGCGGTGGGCGGCCTCGAACGCGATCGATGATCGACGGATCGGCGACGAGCTATGAGCGTTTTGGTGCGCTCCGCCGTTGCCGTTCGATGAGCGGCGGGCATGACGAGCAGCTTTGCAGAATGGCAGATGTGGCGTCATGAGGTGTCGATCCTGATGACGCTGGTTGGTTGGCGCGGTCGGTCGGTGGCGAGGCATTGCGCCTCGCTCAAACACCTCGATGACGATCATGCGGCCGCCGCAGCATGGACAGGGTGGCTTGTCGGTGTCGCTGACGGTCTCGATCGGCTCATTCTCACGAACAGATGCGGTAATCCTTCCATCTGAAGGCGACACCGTGCTGGTCGAGGGCGATCAGGCGGCTGTTGGCGGATGGCGACGCGGTGGGTATAGCGCGACAGATAAGCTAGCACGGCATGTGGCCCGCCGACGCTTGGCATAGACGACCCATTCCGTCTTGCGCGCCGCTGCAAGCAATGCGGTGAATGATTGTGCTCCGGCGAGATGAGTTGCCGAAGAAGCTAAGGCGCCCGGCCTGGTGGAGAGCTGCAAGGCCGCTCCAGGAACAGCGCCGGAACAGGCGTGAGAGCACTCGCACCGGCAGGAAGAAACCCCGGCCGGCATGACACCCAGCTCTGGCCATCAGGCGAGATGCAGCCGCCCGGCACGATCATGTGCACATGCGGGTGATGGGTCATGGCCGAGCCCCAGGTATGCAGCACGGACGTGATGCCGATCCTGGCGCCCAGATGCTTCGGGTCTGCGGCGACGTCAGCATCGTCTCGGCCGAGACCTTGAACAGCAGATCGTAGACGACGGCCCTGTTGTCGTAGGCGATGTCGGCGATCCGAGCCGGCAGCGTGACCACGACGTGATAATACGGCACCGGCAGCAACTCGGCTTCGCGATCGGCGAGCCACTGCTTGGCCGCGGCGCCCTGACACTTCGGGCAGTGCCGGTTGCGGCAGGAGTTGTAGGCGATGGACGTGTAGGCGCAGTCCTCGCAGCGCGCGACATGGCCGCCGAGCGCTGTCGTGCGGCAGTTCTCGATCGCCCACATCACCTTCGACCGGTCGAGGCTGACGTGGCCGGCATGGGGCGTGCCGCCATGCCGGACCACGGTCGCGGAAGATATCCGCAACCTCCAGAGCCGGGCGCGACACTTAGCAGCAGATTTTATGAGTACGCACCCTCTAGCTAGCGCGGGCGGCGTGATTGGGCCGCTCTATGATGATGTTTTCGTAGAAAGCTCGACCAGTGCGCATGACTTGAGCATTTTCGATGTTGGCAATCGCTCGGCGGGCGGCATCAGACATCGAGGTTGCATCGAGTAGTCGCGGACGCCGATGGTGCGTTTGGTGAGCACTGGCCAAGGCCGCCACTTGGGATCTATTTTTGAGGGCGGCTAACGAAATTCTTCTCGGCTTTGGACACCGCTTCTATCAGGAAGGGGCAGTTTTCATATGCCTTGGCATCGCCCGCCTCAGTACCACGAAGCTCCCGGCATTCGCCGCCGTCAAAGAACCACTTGGTGGCACCAATGGAGACGATCACTGTACATTTGGAGCATTGCACTTGCATCTGTTTAACATGCACCCCGAAGTGGCTTTTTTCAATCGACAGGTTTCGCCAACTGAAGGGTGAGCAAAGTTGCAGATCGGAGAGGGTTCAATGCTGTGTTTGATCAAGCGCTTTGAGCAACGCGTGCAAGAATGCGCTCGCATGGTCGTATGTTGAATTTCCATCGGCCACCGCGTGAGCGCATCGGCAGAGTTGGTCGCCTACAGCTTCAAAGCCAACGGCTTCGGCGCGCTCTGACCACAGATCGAGAAGGTCATCAGGAATCTGTCGGCTGGACATGAACAGGTGAAGCAGCCGAGACGCACCTTTGTGATTTTCATTATGTCGTGCGGCGAATGCAAAGAGCGCGAACAAGCCTCTAAAATCATCGCGGGATACTGCTCGCCTAGCCATGGAAATACTCCGACTGGAAACAGCTTCTGCAAATCAGTCGAAATGTAGCAGTTTTTCTAAACTCCGACAACGCGATGTTAGATCGCAGGCTCGCGCCTGCGAGCGATAATCCTCGAACGACGCTAGTGCATCGCCAGCTTGGAAAGGGAGCATCGAGACCAATGTCGACTTGTTCATAGGAAAATCCGGCCTTCGGGATGACCAGCCTCAAACTTCAAAAGGGCTCCCTGTTGGCGCGGATCGGCGTGATGCGGGCGATCAACGCCGGCAGGCCGACGGCGGAGCCGAGGAAGAAGCGGCCTAAGCGCTATCGGATCGTGGGATAGCGAAAGGGGCGCTTGGAGAACGACTCCTTGCCGGTCGAATGCTTGTTCGGTGGAAATCCAGCCCCGGCAAGAGCCAGCTCAGACGTTCACACAGACTCGATAATCCGGGAAAATACTGAACGTCTTACTGTCCTATTTCGCAGGCGATGAGGCCCCTGGGTCCGCCCCATAGGTCCGCTGTTGGCGGTCAACCAGCCGTCGGTCTCGATTCGGCCGACCGCCGTCTTGACCCGGGGCCGACAGGAGGCAGATGGCCGGTTGATGACGGCCTTCCGTTATAAGCTGGAGTGACTCAGGCGGCGGTTTCAGTCGTCCTTCGCGGACGACCGGAGGTTGGCATGAAGCGCATCGGCCGGCTGGGCCTCGTGATATCGAGCGCAATCCTGCTATCGTCGTCTTCGCTTTCGGCTCAGGACGTTCTCGCAGAGCAACAGTTATTCAACAACGCTTGTCGAACTTGCCATTCGATCCAAAAGGACGACAATCGTCTTGGTCCTAACTTGCACCAGATTATTGGAAGGAGAGCGGGATCGCTGTCGGAGTGCAATTACTCGGCAGCGATGAGGGACAGTGATTTCATTTGGGATGAAGCAAAACTTGCGCGCTTCATAGCCAATCCAGATGAGGTCGTTCCCGGGAATAAAATGGCTCCCTACGGAGGTCTTGCGTCCGTTGAGGATCGAAAGAAGATCGTGCATTTTCTGCAATCGATGCGATCCCAGTAAGGCTGCCGCTCACGTGCAAACGCAAAAAAAGGCCCGCCCGGAGGCGGGGCGCAAGATACTGCGTGATCCCTAGATCACTCTGAGCTGCACGATGTCTCTCCCGTGCTTCTGCGCGAGCTCGGTCTCGCCACACCAACGGTGAGCAGGCTGGCATCTGCTGAAGCCTCGACTATTTTCTTTGCTTTCGGGCGTGGCGTCAGAAGTTCAATCTGACTGGGAGAAGCCGGCATCCCAGCTAACATGAGCGTCGGTGCAGCCGCGCTCTCCTCCACCTGGGCCGAGCCAAGCACCGCTACTTGATGCCCTGAGATCGGGAAGCCTGTAACTTCAAAAGTTGGGCGCTGCAGTGCGCATGCGTTGGCGTGATTGACGGCCACGTTTCCAATGCTGGAAATGGCGGTCACCATCAGAAACATTCTCTTCATGGGATTTCCCCTCTCTTGGATTAGAAGATATTCCCACCACAAATTCCGCACTCATCCTACTCTTGGTCCACTTGAAACCGTGTGAACCGCTTCACTGTTGGTCCGAGGCCTTGCGCAAAGGTTCAATTGCCTCGGGAAAGGTCAGCGTCGTTGCACCTCCACAGAAGGCCCGTAGCCGCGCCGAACTGACTTCAGGTTGAACTGGCGGAAAACCATTTGCTGCGTTTCGAGGCTCCGCGACGCTGAATAGTAAGGCCGGGCGTGCGGTTTGGGCGCGCCAGTCGTGCCGATGTTTCGCTACTCACTTTCGCTAACTTGGCAGTTGATGTATCTTAGCGGCAGAGTCGCTACCGGGATGTGCCGAAATCTCGGAAATTATTGGCGGCGTTTATGCCCGCGGCGGGCACTCTACTTGCGACATTTTGAACGCGGCGGCCCGTGACAACTAGCTCGGATCGGGATGGATGGTTACTGCCACAACCTCAAAAGGAGGCGTTCATGCATTTTTGCCTTACCGGACAATATACGCCACGCGCGCTTAACGCCATTCTGGAGAAGCCGACAACTGATCGACAGGAAGCAGCGAAAAAGCTCATCGAAGCTGCTGGAGGAAAGCTTCTGTCGTTCTACAGCTTTGCATCTGAAGGCCCGAGCGTCATGGTAATTTTCGACGTACCTGATCCAAGTGCGGCTCCGGCCATTTCTGGTCTGACCGTCACTGCGGGCACGCTACAGAACGTAAAACTCACTCGGCTGTTCACACAGGACGAAATCAAGCAGGTTCGGCAGAACGCTGCCAAGCTGCGCTCCTCGTATAGTCCTCCGGGAAGCTAATCATGATTTGAAAGCCGACCGAGGCGCGGCTACCGCGCCTCGTATATTTGAATCATTATCCTTAGAGGACGAGCCATGGCCGTTTACTGGGGTCAGGTCGCTCCTGTTAAAGCTTCTGATGTGTAGAAAACCGGATGCGACGAATTTTCCGTGAATTCCATGATCGGAATCGTCGATGCCGTTTCGAAAAAGCAATCGCATCATGAGGCGTCAAATCAAGGCATAGCAGCCATAGTAGCGAGAGCAGCCCCCCCATTTCCCGGTCCACCTGCCGCAAAATAGATCGCAGCAAGCGCGATCGCTCCCAAGACGCAATAGCCGGCAATGATCCATCCGTCGTAATCTCTTGTTGTCTGCGCTGATGATGTGTTGTGAGTATAGACTGTGGTTGCCATGACTTAGGTCCTCCTTCCAGTTTGGCCCTTAATGGGCGCGCTGAGATGACGGCGAATGGCTCCCGTTGTAAAATGCGTCAGATCTTAGTGGGCGGATCGGTTGCCGGCGCGCAAGGTAGCGTGTTGCTCTACGCCGACTGCCGTGGTCGTGCTCTGGTAGACACCAATCGCGATCCCACCAGCCAAGAACAAGAAGGCGTAGAAGGCCAGCACGGCTTTCGCCCAACGCCTGTGAGTAACCCCGTTTTCGTAAGTGTTAGCAGCAGGTTCGCTTAGCGAAAAGTCATTGGTAACGTGCGCGGAATCCTCACTGAAATAATCCATGGGAAAGCTCCAGCATGTGAGATTTCATTCTCCTTGCAAATTCGATCCTCACCTTACCTGCAATCGCGGACGCGCCCTGTGAGGCCGTTCACTATGCGTCCCGACGATCACCCAAAAGTTCAAGCGCATTGCGAATTTTGTGGGTCAACGCTGCTGCACTTTTATGAGCAAGCCGACGGTCCCAAATGGCATCGGATCGATCGTTACAAGCCGACGCGTTCACAGGTGTGTAGCGGTCGAGCGGTTGCTCATGTCCTTGAACGGTGACGGTCGGAGTTGTGAACTGGGCTTCCGGCGAACGCGAGATAAAATAGGACGAGTATTTTCGCGGGCCTGTTACTTTTAAGATAACTTGTCACAGCGCCCTTGTTCAGAGAAACTCTGGCCAATTCTGATCATTTATTTCCTGGGAGGGGCAATGCCTGCGACACTGGAAGTCGTATTGTGGTCTGCCGCGCTTGCGGCTTGGTTGATGATGTTCTTCGCGATCATCGGAGCAGGCTTAAAGCCGCTTTCAAAGAGCATCCGGCGACTGAGCAATATAGTCTTCAGGGTGAAGGCGAACTGAAAGCGAAGGTCTATGGCTTCGGCTCACGATCACCGCTGACGGCCAAAGCGCGAAATGGCGGCACCTCTGATTGAGGCCAGCTTGGGCAACTGGCTAAGCCCAGCCCCAGACGTTCGGGGAGCGGCCACTCCAGATGCCGCGCGAACCCGACGTTGACACAGCTCGCCGCTGACGTCCCTAACCGGTCTTTCCGGAGGGTCGGTCTGGCTAAAACTCACGGAGGCGCGAGCCTCGAATACCGGACAGTTTCCGGCCTGAAACAATTGGTCTCATGTCTCGATAGGCAGCTGGTGTAGAGGGTACATGAGTGGCGCGACGCGGCGTAAAGGATATGGAGGCTCGTGGCCCGTGGCTGACCGAAGCTAAGAACGTTGCGACGTCAGCTTCCGGAAAATGAGCCGATCAAGGTCATGCCAGCCGACAAGGGTGGTCTTTGACCCCCATTCGGACATAGGCGTCCGTCGCCCGCCTGTCCGCGTTTAAATACTGTGTGCACTCCCTTTATCCTGCTTCGGTTCAGACGGGCGGGTCACCGGAAAGGCAACCTTCATGTAGTCCGCAAGCATATAGCAGAAGGCTTTCGCATAGCGCGGCAGGGTACGTTGCCGATCCCAGAATATCGCGATCGGCTCGCGCAGTGGCTTATTTTGGAAGGTGACCCGGGCGATCCGCAGCATGTACCTCTTTGCTCGCACGGCAGACGGGATGATTGCGATGCCGTGTCCATCCTCAGCCATGGCCAATAGGGTATGCGGGGTCTGGCTCTCAAATTTGACGTTCATCTCAATACGGGCAAGCCGACAGGCCGCGTCAAATGTGCGGCGGAAGATAAATTTATTGTCCAGCAGCAACAACGGATGGAAAGCGAGATGAGCAATCTCGATCGCCGCCGACTTTCTGATAGCAAGCTTCGGATGAAAGGCCGCGAGATGGTCCACGGGTTTCAGGGTGAAGCTCGCGTAGCGTTTGTCGTCGGCCGCCACTGCGTTGAGAAGGTTTTGGCCGAGATGAATCTCGCCGCACTCCAGAAGCGCGCGGGTGTGAGACCAGCCAAGCGCCTCGGTCATCATCAGTCGGACATCAGGATAACGCTCGGCATATTGGCGCCAGAACGGCGAAACGACGCCTTCGATAAATTGCGGCGAAGCAGCCAGTCGCAACACGCCGGTCTCTCCGCGCTGTAACAGTTGGGCGCGCTCGCCGATGGCGTTGGCTTGATTGAGTAACACGCGGCAGTCTCCGAGCAATTGCTCTCCTTCGCCCGTAAGCACCAGGCGACCGCGCGCGCGATCAAACAGTTTCAGGCCAAACTCCCGTTCCAGATTCGCAATCTGTCGCGAAAGCGCGGGCTGCGCGATGCGAAGCTGAAGCGCGGCCCTTGAGACCGTGCCGAAGTCAGCGACGGCGACAAACGTTCGGGCGTGCCTAATATCCATGACGGTAGTCTATGCCGCAAAGGCATAGAATCCAAGATAGATTAGATATTGGACGTCTATCTTTGTTTCCCCGAGACTATCCATGCTTCGTCCCAAGCGAACGAAAACCATCGGTGATGCCATGAAACCACATCGGCTGCTCGTATCCGCCACGTTTGCTGTGGCCCTGACGGCCTCCGCGGCCAACGCCGAGAACTGGCCAACTAGGCCCTTGCACGTGATTGTGCCATTTGGTGCGGGCACGACGACCGACATCGTTCCACGTATTGTGTTCGAACAGCTCTCGATCCAACTTGGGCAACCGATCATCGTTGAGAACAGGCCAGGCGCTGGAGCGACGATCGGCGCAAACGCCGTCGCGAAGGCAGATGCCGACGGCTACACATTGCTTGCTAATTCTTCCGCGCATACTATCGCGCCATCGCTTTTTTCTAGCCTCGACTACGACGTTTCTCGCGATTTTGCCGCGGTCGCGCCCCTTGGCGTCGTACCGAGCGTACTGCTTGCATCTTCAGTGAAGGGTTTCAAGACCGCTTCCGATCTCGTTAGAGCTGCCAAGGCTACACCCTGGTCGCTCAATTTCGCGTCCGCGGGCGTTGGCACCGCGACCCATTTGAGCGCAGTCAGGTTTAACGCCAGTGCGGGGATCGAGACCGTACACGTGCCATTCAAGGCTGCGCCGGAGATACTGGGCGAAATGATGGCCGGCCGTATCGATTACTTTCTAGCTCCGATCGCCGTTGCGCTTCCATTCGTGCGTGACGGCAAGCTTGCTGCGTTGGCGGTCAATACGCCGGCACGCTTGCCCACAATCCCGGATGTGCCTACGCTTTCAGAAGCCGGCTTCGTCAATGCTGAATATTCATTCTGGATCGCGGTCTTTGTGCCCGTTAAGACGTCCGGCGTGATAGTCGAGAAGCTTGCGCGGGAGACGCGCAAAGCGCTAGCCGAGCCCAAAGTGCGGGACAAGCTGGCTGCACTCGGTATCGAGCCCATGGAGATGACGCCCGCGACCTTCGATTCCTTCGTCAAAAAGCAGATTGGCGTCGATGCCGAGCTTGTGCGCACTGCCGGTTTGAAAGCGCAATAGGGGGAGCGCCTCAATGAAGGACGCTGCGACGTCGCCGTTTCTGGCTACCGACGGCGATGCTTACGAATTGCAGATGGGACGTTGGAGCCGGCGGCTTGCGCCATTGCTGATCGATTTCGCCGGCATTAGTCGTGGAAGGCATGTGCTCGATGTCGGTTGCGGCACTGGAAATCTGAGCGTTTCCCTTGTCCGTAATCCCGGAATCAGCAGCGTCAGCGGTATCGATCTGTCGCCTGCTTATATCGAACACGCCAAACGTAAGAATGACGATGCCCGCTTGAACTTCGAGGTCGGCGATGCCTGCGCGTTGCCATTCGCGGACGCTTATTTCGATCACTCCATTTCGATGCTAGCGCTACAGTTTACGCCGGATATAGGCCTCGCGGTACGCGAGATGCGCCGGGTGACGCGAACGGGCGGGACGATCGCCGCCGCGACATGGGACACGCGCGGGGGATTTGTTGCCTTTCGGATCATCTTTGACGCTGCTGCAATGCTCGATCCGCGCGGCCGTGCCATGCGGGCGCGCGCCTACACACGGCCTTTGAGCCGACCCGACGAGCTGGCACATGCCTGGCGCGATGCCGGACTAGACAATGTCGTGCAGGACATGCGTACCATTCGGATGGACTTCTCCTCCTTCGAGGATTTCTGGCTGCCAGCCGAGGGCAGCGAGGGTCCAGTAGCCGAATTTGTCTGTTCGCTTGAGCGCCCTGCGAAAGCGAAGCTGCGCGACGCCGTTCAGTCAGCCTATCTCGATGGTGAAACAGATGGGCCTCGTTCTTATGCAGCGACTGCCTGGGTGGTGAAGGGCATCGTAATTTAGCTCTCCTAGCGCCCCCAGCCAGCGCCTTACGCCATGTCCGTTATTGGCATCCCATCGCTACCGTTGACGCTGTGCAACCAGATATCGGCTCATGGGGGCAGAGCGGAAGTTTGCGGCTGAGCGCCAAACCGAAACTTTCAGGCAGCGAAATCATGCCCGGCCGATACCGGGTCGTGCTACATTGAGGCGGTCATCACTCAGGTCCTTGGTACCGCGATGAAACGACGCCAGTTGCTTTTAACCTTAGGGGGTGTAGCAGTCTGGCCGCTCGCGTGGCCAGTGGCTGGGTTCGGGCAGACGATAAAGCTCTACCGCGTCGGCGTCATAAGCGGAGGAAGCTTCGCGTCGGACTCTTATCCCGGCAGGCTCACGGACCAACTAACTCAACAATTCGCGCAGAATGGCTTTATTCTTGGGGTCGGCTTCGAGCTGGTCAAACGTGCCACCGAAGGACATTTCGACCGCTTACCGGGGTTCGTAGCTGAGCTGGTTGCAGCGAAGGTCAACGTCATAATCGCCATCGGCTATCCTGTGGCTGCTGCAGTGAAGGAGGGTACCAGTACGGTTCCGGCAGTGATCTTTGCCACCGGTGATCCCGTGCAAACGCATCTCGTCGCCAGTCTCAATCGGCCGGGAGGAAACATAACGGGTATTTCCGATGTCGCAGCCGAGCTCGCACCGAAGCGCCTCGAATTGTTGAAGAACGCGGCGCCCCGACTTCAGCGCGTAGCGTTGCTGTGGAATGCAAGTAACCCCGGGATGACCGCGCGCTACGAAGCATCTGCGGCCGCAGCGAAGACGTTGAACATCACAGTGATGGCATTGGGCGTGCGCGAGCCCGATGATTTCGAAGATGCGTTTGCGAGCATGGAACGCTCCATGCCAGATGGGTTATTGATGGTCGCGGACGCGCTCACCGCTCTCAATCGCAAGCGCGTCTTTGACTTTGTGGCGAGGCATCGCTTGCCTGCCATCTATGAGGCGGATATCTTCGTGCGCGACGGAGGTCTCATGTCCTATGGTCCCGACGAGGTAGAGACCGCTCAGCGCGGGGCGAGTTTGGTGGAGCGCATCCTGAAAGGCGAGAGGCCCGCCAATCTGCCGCTTGAACAGCCGACCCGCTTCCGTCTTGTCGTCAATCTCAAGACCGCGCAGTCTCTCGGGCTGACAATACCCCCGTCAATCCTGCTGCTTGCTGACGAGCTAATCGAATAGTGCCTGTGCGGTTTATCGCGGTCCGTCTACAGATTTGGCCGATTGGCGACGTGGAGCACGTTTCCACGAGGTCACGGAAGCATACCGCACCATTTGCTCACCTTAAGTTCTTCGCATTTTGACCAAACTGAGAAATGAAAGACGCCCAGCTGCCCTTCAAAGTGATCGATTTAAACCCTAAAATGCTGTCTCCTAATGTTGGGGCCGGACATGCAGCGCCGCCATTTCATCACGTTCCTTTTCGGTGCGGCGGCGGCGCGGCCGTCTGCGACGTGCGCACAGCAATCGCGGCGAATGCGACGCGTTGGCGTGCTTATGCAATTCATGGAGAACGACGAGGAAGGGCAGCTTCGAGCGCGAGCCTTTCGTGATCGCCTGGAGGCAAGTGGCTGGCGGACCGGAACTAACCTCTTGATCGACTTCCGTTGGGGTGTGGGTGATCTTGAGTCCACGGCATCCAACCTAATGAAATTCGCGCCTGAAGTGATCCTTGCAAACGGCGATCAGGCAGCGCGGGCGGCTCAGTCAATCTCGAAAGCGGTACCAATAGTTTTCATTGGCTCAAGCGACCCGGTCATTGAAGGTTTCGTTCAAAGCATTGCGCATCCCGCTGGCAACATGACGGGCTTCAGCACCGTTGAGCCCACGCTCGGGCCGAAATGGCTGGAGTTACTTACGGAGGTCGCACCGCGCGTGACACGAGTCTCTATCTTACTTAATCCCAACAATTCGGGTTCGGTACTTCTCGCCAACGCTGCTGCCGCTAGGGCGAAAGAATTTGGGCTGGAGCTGGCCGCAATTCCGATTCGGAGCGCAACAGAGATTGAGGCTGCCGCAGAGCTAATGGCCAGGGAGCCTGGCAGTGGTCTCATTGTCCCACCCGATCCGACTATCGCTGGGCATCGCAAATTGATCGTAGGGTTGGCGGCTCGTTACCGCTTGCCAGCAGCGTACGCCCTTCGCAGCTTTGTCGTCGAAGGAGGGCTAATCTCGTATGGCATCAGCATTCCCGAACTCTTCCAGCAGGCGGCGGACTATATCAACCGTATTCTCAACGGCGAAAAACCCGCCGAGCTTCCAGTCCAGCAACCGAGCAAGTTCGAACTCGCGATCAATCTCAAAGCTGCGAAGGCGGTGGGCATCGACGTACCGCCGACGCTGCTTGCCCGCGCCGATGAAGTGATCGAATAGACATATCGTTCTTTGCTGCGGTGCATGAGTCAGCTATTGGCCCCGCGGCTGACTTCCCCCTCAGCCTCGCACGGTCCGCTTTCGCCAAACAACGCTGGACGGCAAGCGCTGGGATGCAAACGATCTCTTGGCGCAAAAGAGCTGATGAAGCAGTGACAACGTCTTCCGCCGTCATCGGAGGGGAAGCTTGCTGGTGTCAATGCCGTGCGTCACATGGAATTCAGTACTAACGCGGCCCGGGAGGCAAGCCTGCACATCGACCCCAGTGCCTTAAAGCTCGCCTGCAAGCGCCTGGGTGAAAGCCAAGATAAACGCTTTTGCTCCAGCGTAGGTCGCGCGCGACGGCAGCGGATTTTGCCGCCAACACTGCACTGATTGGAAGGAGTGATCCTACGTCGATGACCGCACCTTTGCTCCGTCGAACCATGCCCGGCATTACCGCTCGCGAAAGTCGCGCAACCGCGCGTACGTGAATATCGACGAGATCGTCAATCACTTTGGGATCAATTGACACGAACGGTCGGTACCCGCAAAACCAGCGTTGTTTATTAGCGGCCTAAGCGCTTCGTCGCCGCCAGCCAGCTTCTGGACTTTCGCCAAATCATCTGGGTCGGTCAGATCGGCACAGACCACGTCGGCCGGAATTCCATTCCCTCACTTCAGTCGTTCTGCGAGCTCAACACGCCGTTCTCGCCGACGAGCTACCAGAACCAGATCATAGCCTTCAAGTGCCAAGTATTCTGCGTACACCCAGCCCATTCCAGACGAAGCGCCAGTGATAAGAGCCCGCGGTCGTTCTGAGGTGGGACTAGTCAATGTAACCTCCTGGGTTAGTGCCAGGTCCGACAAAGTACGCTACTGCAGATAGAGCCTTTGTGGGTCGATACGTCCTCGCCGGCTCCCGCCATGAAATACCTTCCTAACCGCAAAAGCGATGACGACGGATTGCCCAACTAAGCCAGACAATGGCTCAGCTCCATGAACTCCGGTTTTCGCGAGGCGACCGCCACCTTCGGCGCCGTATGTGAACCGCATCATCAAAGGCTAGGCACCTGCTAATCTCCCGGTCCAGGCGCCCGCGAAATATGAGCTGATCATCAATCTCAAGACCGCCAGCGTTGCGCCTAATTATCCCGATCACACTTACGACGAGCTGATCGAATAGAGAGCGGATTGCCGCGGAGCGCAAGTCTGCTTGTGGCCGGCGGGCGAAGAGGTATGGAAAGCCGCATAGGACCGCCGTATCAGGGAGATGGGACGTTAGCTGCTCCGTTCTCGACCGATCTCATGACGCTGCGAAACTGCGGCGAGACTTCAATATAGGTGTGCGTTGTGGTGATCGATAATAGCTCGCACTTCTGCTGCTGTCTCAGTTGGCTTCGCGTGCGTCACAACAGCCTCTGCCAACGTAGGTATGTTTGAACGATCCGGCCAATGTTCGGGGACCCACAACTGAGATCGCACGACGCACTTGGGGCAATGCATGAAAGCTTCCTCAACAGCGACTACAAGGACGAGTTCCGGCTCTTTGCCATTCACCGCCATGCGGGACCGCAAGGAACTGTCGCGCACAATTATTCCCTTGCCGCTGACACGCAAGGTATCCCCGTTGCCTGGAATCAGGAAAAGCAATCCAATCTCCGGATGCGCCAACAGGTTTTGAAAGGTGTCTAGGCGGTGGTTTCCCGGACGGTCCGGTATCGCCAACGTTTTCTCGTCCAACACTCTCACGAAGCCGGGTGGATCACCCTTCGGCGAGAGATCGATGCGCCCGTCAGCCCCTCGAGAGGCGACGAGTACGAATGGGCAAGACGCAATGAATCTTTGACAAATCTCGTCGACGAAATTGATGACTTTTCTGATGGCTCTTTGGCTCGGTTGTTTGCTTAGCTTCCGCAATCTCTGTTGCGTTGTAATCACCTCTTCAAAACGGCTCCCCACCAAATCCCTCCTTCGCAAGATAAATAAGGTCCGTGCTGCACTCACCGATCAGATTTTCATTTTCGCGCCCTCAATGACTTTCCGCCATTTTGGGATTTCTGATTCGATCAGTGCGCCAAATTCCTCCGGACTGTTTCCTGCCGGCTCGAAGCCCATCGCCGTCAGGCGTTGCCGCACGTCGGGCAGCGCGATGATGTTGACGATGTCGTCGTGCCAACGAAGAATGATCTCCCTCGGCGTCCCCGCCGGAAACACTATGCCTTGCCAGAAGGAGGATTCCTGGTTTGGGATGCCCGCCTCCGCCATCGTTGGGATTTCAGGAAACACCTCTGAACGCATCCTACTGGTTACCGCGAGCGCGCGCAGGTTGCCGCCGTTGATGGCGCTTGCAGCAGCAGCCAGAGACATGAATGCGATTTGCGTATGTCCGGCAATTGTGGACGTGATGGCCGGCACAGCGCCGTTGAATGGCACATGCACGAGATTGAGCCCGCATTCGAGCCGGAACATTTCACCTGCCAACTGACCTGATTGCCCCGTACCTGGCGATGCGTAGCTGTACTTGTCGGGATTATCTCGCACCAACGACACGAGCTCGCTCACGTTCGTGGCTGGAAGCGATGGATGAACAATGAGCACATGAGATGAGGACCCCACCAAAGTGATTGGCGCGAAATCCTTGACCGGATCGTATGGCAAGTTGGCGTACAGGCCAGGGTTAATCACCAGCGCCGTGGTAACGGTAAGTGCGGTATACCCATCGGATGGCGCCTTGGCAGCGACGCCAGCTGCCACGTTGCCGGCGCCGGACGGGAGGTTTTCGACGTGAATTTGGCTCGCCCAATTCTCCGATAGGTGTTGGACGATCAGACGGGTAATGACGTCGACCGAGCCGCCAGCCGCGACCGGGACAATCACTCGTATGGATCGAGCAGGATAGGGCTGCGAGCTCGCTGTCCGCACGAACGACAGGTTGGTGACTGCCGTCGCAGCAATGGCAAATTTCAGAATTTCTCTTCGGGAGAAGGTCATGAAAAAGCCTCTAGGCGCTTCGCCTGAGCGACCGGCGAAGCCGTGTCGACGTTGAGGTCTAATTCATATATCTTTGCGCGATAATAAGTGCTTGATTCCGTTCACTCGTGAATTATTTTCTTGAATATGATCGGCTCATCACATGAGATGTGCATTTTTAAACGCGTGATCGAGCGCGGAAGCTTTGCTGGCGCGGCCGAGGACGTCGGCTTGTCGCCCTCCGCGGTCTCAAAGCTAATCACGCGGTTGGAGCTTCGCCTTGGCGTGCGACTCATAAATCGAACCACAAGGCGCCTCGCATTGACGCAGGAGGGAGAGATCTATCTTGAACGCTCGCGGGACATTCTTCGTGCCATTGAAGCCGTGGAGGCCGAGATCGCTACGACTCGCGTATCGCCTCGCGGACAGCTTCGGGTTCACGCGTTTCCAACCTTCGCCGTCGACCATCTGTCACCCGCGTTACCTGATTTTCTTGCGCGCTATCCTCGCATCACGTTCGATTTCCTGATTACGAACCGATCAGTCGACCTGATAGATGACAATATTGATGTCGCGTTGCGTGTGGGGCAACTAACCGACTCGACCTCGGTTGCGTGCAAGATCGTCAACCTAACGCAGGTCGTATGCGCGAGTCCAAAGTACCTCGCCCGCCATGGTCGGCCCGTTCAGCCATCCGATCTTAGGCGCCATGCTTGTCTGACACTGAGCCACTTTCCTGGTGCCAACAAGTGGCCGTTTCGAGCGGACGGCAAGCGGGTCGAAGTAGAGGTCAAGGGGCCTGTCGTCGCCGACAGCGCACACATGCTGCTGCGGCTGGCAATCGAGGGGGTCGGAATCATCCGCTTCGGCGATAATATAGTTGCCCGCGCGATTCAAGAAGGGCTACTCGAACCACTCCTGCAAGACCTGCAGGAGCCGGAAAACTTTCCGTTGTGGGCGTTGTTGCCACCGGGTCGGCAACGAACCCCAAAGGTCAGGGCTTTCCTTGATTTCTTGACCGAGCGCTTCGGCGGGGCGCCGTGGCGAAGTATGCAATAGTCCCCGCCAAGGCTGGGTCGTTGAAGAAGATCGATGACGTTTAAGCACAATTCTGGGCAGCCAACTTTCAACCTGGCAGATGGTCGCCGCCACCTTTCCTAATAGCACGAACTGAATTAACCGGCTGGTTAGATGGCGTCTGTTCGTGAGAGAACACCGAGACTGTTCAGATGCGCCGTTGGGTTCAGTTCGGCTGGGAGTCGACCTTGCGAGGCACACCGTCATTATGCTTTCTTGTCCCCGCTGATTTCTCTGGTCCTGACCTGATGCACACGAGGTCGAGTGCGCCATGGCAAAAGAGCTCGCGTACGATGATGACGCCGCTGCTGAGTACGATAGGGCGTTTGCCCACGTATCAAGCCACTTCTTGCCGTTTCTCCTGAGTGCCGCAGGTGTCGCGGTTGGCACGAAAGTCCTCGACATCGCGACGGGAACTGGATTGGCGGCGGCGGAATGCTTGCGCGCAGTTGGCTCAACGGGTCATGTCGTTGCCGCCGACCTATCCGAAGCGATGGTCGAGAAGGCCAAGCAACGCCTGAGTCCGGCAGGAAACATTACCTTTGCCGTGGAGAACGGCCAGTCTCTCTCATTTCCTGATAACAGTTTCGATGCGCTGGTTTGCAGCCTTGGGCTGATGTTTTTCCCCGATCCCTTGCGCGGTTTATCCGAGTTCTCGCGAGTGCTTCGTCGGGGCGGGCGCGCAGCGGTTTCGGTTCTTACCGTGCCTGAGCGGTCCTACAACGGCCGGATCAACGCAGTCATAGCCAAGCACTTATCGATGATCAGGGAGGCGACGGCAAGGACATTTGCATTAGGAGACGCGGCTCACCTTCGAAAGCTTTTCTTAAGTGCAGGGTTTCAGGACGTCGAAATTTCTCGGCAGGCCCATCGGTTTAGATTACCTTCTTTTGACGCTTATTTCGGTCCTTTTGAACGTGGCGGCGCCTCGACGGGACAAGCCTATATCTCGCTCCCTCAATCGGTCCGCGACGCGGTCCGTGAAGAAGTGCAACGCAGTCTCGGAGACACCGGCGGACCAGTAGAGATCGAGGCCGAATTTCAGTTCGCGAGCGGCCAACGCTGCTGACCTTGATTGTCTCTCATGGCCTATCTGCGACCTCGGGGAATCACCGCTGTTGGGCCGACTGTTGGCGGGCAATCCATCATGAGTCGAAGCCCTCGATTTGTGCCAATCAGCGTTACTCGACCTGCGGCTAGGCGGCGTCGGTTCGCGGTTGTGCTACGCAGTTAGCGCATGCTCGCTGCCGCAGACCGATATCTTAAGCGTGCGCGAGGCGCGTCCCGCTCGAAGCGCTTGGCGCAGGTCACTTGCTTTTACGTACGTATTCGGATTCGCCGGGGAATTGGAGCCCTGCAGCCGCTCTCACGCGATTGGGTGAAACAGCTATTGGTTCCAGGCTTCGGCCTTGATTTCAGCAATCGATGCGTGGATTGCTGCGAACGATCCGCAGACGACCCGCGCCACCGTAATTCGCCGTCTCATAAAGATTGTCGTCTCTAGGTCCTTAGGAACGATCAGGCTTTTGAGATTCGTCCTGACCGCCTTTCTGGAGGCTATGACCAACCGGTACCGCTACCGATAACGGCCCGCCAAGGCGATTCGTGATCCTTTCCAGAATATGAGATAGAAAACTGCTTGAGTTGTTGAACCTATTGCTTCGACGCGCAGACCCCTATGAGATCCCGACCGCCCAGCAGGTCATTCCGCTGGTCGTCGAGGCCGGGGGCGGGCATTTTGGGGAATATGTTTTATGCCGACATCTATTTCGACGACGATCGTTCGAGCGAGAACACCTGCCCGTTCGACGACCATTGAGATTGAGCAAATAATCGCAGTCGCTATTTTTTCCGCGATTGGCTTACTTACTTCTTTAATTGCCGTACTCTCTGGCATGAAAGGTGTTTGGCTTTGACACCACTGCGCCTTGAGCTCCTGGGCGTTGAATTGCTTCTCAATCAACGACGGGCCCGGGGAAGTAAGGCCGCTCACCTGCACACACTGGAAATGGAGGACAGCAATCGTAATTGCGTTTCTAACGTCCCTGCGCAGCGACTTTAGTTCCGATTAAGTCGAAGCTCCAATGCTGCTTTCCGATGCAGTGGGTAGAGTGGAACTCAACACGTCGTCGTTAATTCTGACCACCTGCGCGTCGAGCCGCTACGTTGGTCTTTCTTGGTTCAAACACTAAGCCACCCGTATGAAAGTACGGCGGAGTAATTGCCATGGCGGCTGCTGTGCTTCGCGTGCGAATTTGCATAACGATATTGGTCCTGCTCCTGACTACGATCTCCGTCGCTTGCGCAGCTGATCAGACAATCACTCTTAGACTCGGCGCTCCGACGACCCTCGTGCTCAAAAGACCTTTCAAGAAGGTGCTGATCGGCGATCCGAAAATCGTTAATGTTCGCACGCTCGACGATAGCAGAGTCACACTGGAAACCTTTAACCTCGGAGAGACAAATCTCATCTTTGTTGACGACGGAGGAATTGCGATCACCAACGCAAGAATCTTGGTCATTGGCCCAGACGATATCTGAATGACCAGCCAGCTAAAATATAGACGTCGATGAACCCTAAATCCCCCGGTTGCCGAAGCGCGTCTATCGCGTCGGTTTTGGCCCTGAATTCAAGGCTCCCGGTCTACCGCTCGCTCCAACCATGCCACTTCATAGCGCCCACGGAAGCGATCGGCACAACCTCAGTTGAGCGGCCCTAGCGTAAGCCTTGACCGAGAGCTTTTAGGGCTGCGCGCGCCTCGGCAGATACGATCGAACCCGTTACTAGGAAGCCAATTCGAGGAACGTACGGGTGTCCGAGACTTTCAAAGAGCAAAGCGGATGGGGCGTCGACTTGGCCGCAAGGCGATGGTCGCACAATGCCCTGGGTTGCCCGTCGGCAAACCCGCGCCAGGCTCCTAGCCACACAGCCTGAATGCGCTCAGCCGAACATCGACGGTAAGAAGGTAAACCGATGAGCAATCAGCCAATTTTTGCTGATCCAGCCCACCCTGACCTTCCCCACCAAGATTGGGAGAGCTTCAAGGTTCACACCCCAAGTCCGCTCGGCATCGGTCAGGTGATCGATCGAGCATCTCTTGCCTTGCCACTAGGCTATTTCCCGCTCGCAACAGGAGGTGTTGAACTTAGCGATCATTTTCTCAGAGCAATGGGCGATCAAGACAGTAAGTGTAGCGCTCCTGATTGGACTCGAGTGGACGCCAGCACATTTACAGTCCCGCGTGGTCCCCTATGGAGTTCAGTGCAGTACGTGTAGGCACGCCATGGATGGTCGTTCGGTGCAATAGGATGAATTCGCCGTTTGGATGGAATCCGCACGCACTTGTTCACCCCTGTGGCCCAACTTCGGTGCTCACCAAGGATGTTACTGGTTCTCACATGCTGCGCGATTTGAGCTCGCGGATTTGGCGCAGACGGCCAGCAACTGCAGTGAGCAGCGGTCGTTATCTTCCATGGAGAATGAGAGAGCCAAATTGCTGGCCCAGGCCGAACGGTGCCGGAGGCTTGTTGCCTCCATCACGGATCCGGACACGGTCGAGCGTCTCACCGGCCTTGCCGAGGAATGCGAGAGGCGCGCCGCCGAGATCACCTCCAAAGGCGAAGACGGCGATCAGTGAGGTCCGCTCGAGGATTTCAGGCCTCGCCAGAGCCCGAGAACAGCACCGTCGGAGGCGTCGCCCGCGGTGGCGGGATCGACCTTCCGCCCGGGCTTC
>NZ_JAKLTZ010000040.1:0-15508 GCF_022012555.1 Bradyrhizobium zhengyangense
CAGTGCATTGAACACCAAAGGAGCAAGACCGGTCGGAAACCTAGCCAAGCCGCGCGTAAAGACCAAGCAGGTCAACACCCCCACCTTCGATGTCAGGACCGCACTGTACAGAGTGCGGGGCGTCGATTTGACTGAGATCCACGGGTTGGGTCCGTCGCTCGCATTGAAGCTCATTGGCGAGTGCGGTATCGATCTAACGGCATGGCCGAGCGCCAAACACTTCACTTCCTGGCTCTGCCTCGCACCCGGCAACAAGATCTCCGGCGGCAAGGTGCTGTCTTCGCGCACACGGAGATCTTCAAGTCGCGCAGCTGCGTTGTTGCGTTTGGCAGCCACAACCGTGGGGCGGAGCGAGACAGCGCTGGGAGCATTCTATCGCCGGTTGTCAGCACGTGCGGGTAAATCGAAGGCGGTGACGGCGACGGCTCGCAAGATTGCGGTTTTATTCTACAACACACTCCGGCACGGCATGAGCTACAAGGATCCTGGCGCCGACCAATATGAGCAGCAATATCGTAGCCGCGTCCTCGCCAACCTACAGCGCCGGGCGAAATCGCTAGGCTTCGTGTTGCAGGCCATCCCGGGCGACGCCAATCCGGCTGTTTCTTAGGAAGGCCGCAGCCTACTTCGCGAAGGAAGCGACATGAAGTTCCCCTTCGTTGCGAAGCACCGGACGATCTGGCCGGTGGCATGGCTATGCGATGCGCTGGGGGTGTCGCGGTCGGGCTTCCATGCTTGGCTGAATCGTTCGCCCAGCGCCAGATCCCGCAGCGACGAGGAGCTCGGCGGCAAGGTCAAGGCCAGCTTCGCCGCCAGCGACCGCACCTATGGCGCACGCCGAGTGTGGCGCGACCTGCTCGCCGAAGGGGCGGATTGTGGCCTGCACCGGATTGAGCGGCTGATGCGGCTGCAAGGCTTGCGGGCGCGGCCGCGACGTCGGCGCTTGCCGAAGGACAGCGGCGATCGACAGCTCGAGACCGTACCGGCGAACCTCCTTGACCGGCAGTTCGCCGCCGAGCGTCCCAACCAGAAATGGATCGCCGACTTCATCTATCTCTGGACGGCCGAAGGCTGGCTCTATGTCGCAGCGGTGATCGACCTGTTCTCGCGCCGCGTGGTGGGCTGGTCGATGAGTGCCGCCATGACCGCACAGCTCGTGACGGACGCATTGTTGATGGTCGTCTGGCGACGCGGCAAGCCGGATGCGCTGTTGCATCACTCCGACCGGGGCAGCCAAGGCGGATTCAAGCGGTCGTCGCAATACCAATTGTGTTCACTCACGATAGCAACTCGTCAAGGGCCTCTGCCGGCGTTTTCCAACCCAGGGTTTTTCTCGGTCGAGCATTGAGGGCCGCGGCCACAGCGGCGATCTCGTCGGCGCCGTGGACGATAAGGTCGGTGCCTTTCGGGAAGTACTGACGCAGCAGCCCATTTGTGTTCTCGTTGGTGCCACGCTGCCATGGGCTGTGCGGATCGCAGAAGTAGATTTGGACACCCGCGTCGATCTTAAGACGATCGTGCTGAGCCATTTCAGCTCCCTGATCCCAGGTCAGCGAACGACGCAGCTCTTCGGGCAAGCTGATGATGGTGCGCGTAATCGCGTCGCGCACCGCTTCAGCTCCGTGCCCTGCGAGAGTAGGCCCATTCTTCATGCGCGGAGCTTCGCCATGCCCCGCAAGCCGGGGAAGATGCAGCAACATCGTGAAGCGCGTCGTACGCTCAACCAGCGTGCCGATCGCCGAGCTGCCAAGACCAAGGATGAGGTCTCCCTCCCAGTGACCCGGCACCGCGCGATCGGCCGCTTCGGCGGGGCGTTGACTGATCATGATCTCCGGCGAGACAGAGCTCCTGTCTCGCCTGCGTACGCGCGCCCTGGGTACCCGCAACACGCGCCCCGTTCGCAAGCAGGCCGACAGTTCGCGGCGTAGCGCTCCCCGCCCCTGAACGAAGAGGGCTTGATAGATGGCTTCGTGGCTGATGCGCATCGTCTTGTCGTCCGGGAAGTCGATCGGCAAGCGTCGGGCAATCTGCTCTGGGCTCCAAGCCCTGGCCCATCGCCGATCCTTGCGCGGGCGGGCGGCCCTTCCACGGAACGGCGGGACCAGGAACGGCAGCGCCACTCAGGGTCGTGACGACGCCAGCCAGCGCTGCTCCCCATAAGTGCGCAAGGTTGTGTTGAGCGCAAGCTTGCTCGGTTTGGGTCGACGGGCCGATCGCTCGGCGTGCCATTGGGCTGTCGACGCACGATACTCCAGGCCGCCGCTGCTCGTCGCGGCATTGCGTCGTAGCTCACGGGAGATAGTCGAGACGGATCGGCTAAGTCGGCGCCCGATCTCGCGGCTCGAAAGGCCCTGAACGCGAAGAAGTGCAATCTCCTCACGTTCCGCAAACGAGAGGTACCGCCCGGACGGCGGCTTGGTCGAAGTACTGAACATCGCTGGTGCCATGCCGCCCGCGTCGGAACAATCTGGTTCCGACAGGCTGCGACATACCAGCCGCCAATGCAGCATCCTCGCTGGTCATCCCCTGCGCGATCCCCAACCAAAATCGCTGGAGTGCAGATCGCCCCGCTACCGGCGGTCGTCCCCGTGACGGCAACGGCGCCCGTCCAGAACGGTGTGATCGTCGCTTTCGAATCCCATCGCAACCTCCTTCGTTCAGGTGTTGCGACGACCGCTTGAATCCGCCCAGTACACAAGCGAGCAGTTCCAGCGCCTGATGGCCGACAACGGCATCGTTTGCAGCATGAGCCGCTCCGGCAACGTCTGGGACAACGCGGCGATGGAAAGCTTCTTCTCCTCGCGCAAGACCGAGCGTACGGCCAACAAGATTTATCGAACCAGAGACGAGGCACGCGCCGATGTGTTCGACTACATCGAACGATTTTACAACACGACGCGCAGGCACTCGACCATCGGCTATCTCAGCCCGGTTGAGTTCGGGCGTAAGGTGGGATTAGCTTGACCGGGTGTCCATCAAACCGGCAGCAGCTCAGTCACGTGTTTCTGTTTAGAATGCACGAGCCGCTCAACAGACACGCCAGATTGTTCATCCATGCGACGCCTTCGGAGCCACTTGATCTAGGACTGACAAAGCCTATAGCGCGCCAATCAGGATGAGAGCGCGTATTGCCTCATGTACTGATGCTCCCGGGTGCGATCGGTTGCCTCATTTATTTTGCTCCTGGCTTGAGTTGAGGAGGAGACCGGGTGCGGAGATGGCCGGGGTTTCGGAGCGCCCGGCCTCCTCCGCTGGTACCTCGCACGTCATTGGAGTGTTGTGACCTCGTACCCTGGCGGCATTTTCTCGCTAGGAGCGAACAGCAGCGCGTTCGCTTGCTCGCTGCGCCAGGATTTCAGCCGACGTTGAAGCGTTCGAAGAAGCTTGTTCGGATAGGCTCCAGGATATTCCTCCTGCAAGCGCGAGAGCAGTTCGCTGCCAGTCCGCCAAGGCTCGGTTTCAAACCATTTTCGCAACTCTGGCGTTGCTCGGATGTGCGGGTCGGGACGACGTCGGCCTCTCTCCGCCTTCACGAGTGGCCGATCCGTCGGTCGCATAGCTCCGTCCTTCCAGGCCGTGCGCAGGCTTGCCAGGAAGCGATCGATCGATTGCGATGCCGCAGCAGGATGGCCGATTGGTTGGGTGTCCCCGAGGACCGCGAGGCGCTCCTGCACGTCGCGGATGTCGCGCAACAACGCGACTGGATCGAGGGCGGCATAGATTTCTTGGAGATGATGGCGGACAGCGTCAGGCGTGCGGGCGTCCGCTGCCAGGCGCTGGTGTGGTGTAGCCGGCGCGCTGTATGTCTTGCGTACACGGGCACCGTCGCGCTGCTTGGCTATCAATTTGAACGAGGGTTGGAAGAAGTTCACGAACAGCCGCGCCGATCGATAGAGTTCAGCCAGCAGCTTGGCCGCTTCCAGGCGCCCTCGAACCGACGATAGCCGACTATCCTGCGCACGACGGCGCCGTTCTTCTGCTCGACGAACGCCTGGTCATTTTTTCGGTAGGGCCGGCAACGCGTGAAGACGATGTTGGCCGCCTCGCAGTAGGCTTTCAGCGTCTCGTTCATGAACACGGTATCATTGTCAGTATCGAAGCCGAGCAGCGCAAAAGGCAATTGTTTGCGCAATTCCGTCAGCACCGTGCTCAACAGCGTTTGTTCGCGCACGATCAGAGGAGCGCACTCCGTCCAGCCGGTAGCAATGCCGGTGAGCACGAGGGTCTGGATGAAGCTGCCGCGCGCAGATGGACCGCTATGCGCGACAAGGTCGGCCTCGACGAATCCGGGCGCCGGATCATTCCAATCTGCCGACGTCCTTATTGGAGCCCTGCGACGCAGGGAATGCGTCGCGTGCCGCTGTCGGGCGACATGGAAAATTGACCCCCTGACGACACGAGGAATTGCCCCCCTCGCGACACGGTCAGAACGGGGGTTTTTATGCAGCGACTCAGTTCAGGTCCTCTGCGGTTCAAAGATCCGCGGAGGGAGGCCATGCTGGAGCCGGACGAGGTTTCGGCGATACTCCGGCTCAACGAGCTGGGGTGGGGTAGCAAACGGATTGCCCGGGAGCTCGGGATTAGTCGCAACACGGTGAAGGACTACGTGGCGGCCGGCGGCTGGACACCCTATCGGCAGCCGCAGCGCAAAAAGGCGCTCGATGGCCAGGAGACCTGGCTCAAGGAGCGCCTGCGGCAGCACCACGGCAATGCCGATGTGATTCGCCAGGAGCTGGCAGCCGAGAAAGGCATCATCGTCAGCCTGCGCACGGTCGAGCGGGCGGTACAGCGCTATCGCCAGGAGCTTGCGGCCGAGGCGCGCGCGACGGTGCGGTTCGAGACACCGCCCGGCAAACAGCTGCAGATCGATTTTGGCGAGCGGCTGGTCGAGATCGGTGGCAGCAAGGTTCGCGCCTACCTGTTCGTCGCCACGTTGGGCTACTCGCGCCGGCACCATGTCAGAGCATTCCGCAACGAACGGCAAGAGAGCTGGTTCGATGGCCTGGAAAGCTCCTTCGTGAAGTTCGGTGGCGTGCCCGAGGAGGTACTGTTCGATAATGCGCGTGCGTTGGTCGTGGAGCACGATGCCGCGATGCGCACCGTCGTGTTCAATGACAAGCTGACCGCGTTTGCCAAGCACTGGGGGTTCCGGCCACGGGCCTGCGCGCCATATCGAGCCCGCACCAAGGGTAAGACCGAGAATGGCGTCGGCTACGTCAAACGGAACGCGGTCGCCGGCCGCACCTTCCCGAGCTGGGAAGCCTTTGAGGCGCATCTTGAAGCTTGGACGCGGGAGATCGCCGACCTACGCCAGCATGGCACGACTGGCGAAGCACCAATTGAGCGCTTCAGGCGCGCTGAGGCGCACGCGCTGAAGCCCATCGCTGGGAGGCCGCCCTTCCAGGCCGCACGTGAACTGATCCGGCGCGTGCAGGCCGACTGCGCGGTCGAGATCGATGGCAACGCCTACTCTGTGCCATGGCGGCTGATCGGCGAGACGGTGAGAGCGACGATCGCCGATGGCGTGGTGCGCATCCACCACGGGATCCATGAGGTGGCCGCTCATCCGATCTGTGTCGGTCGGCGCCGTCGCGTCGTTGACCCTAAACACTTTGAGGGCCTGACTGGCTTTAAACCGAGCCGTGCTGGCGAGCTCGCGTTATCGCCTGTCGCGCCGCCGTCGCCGACGCTGCTGCGGCCACTCGGCGAGTACGAAGCGATTGTGGGAGGGGGCTTCTGATGCGAGCCATTGTCCCCGACCGCCTGAGCGATATGCTGACGCGCCTGAAGCTGACGGCTGTCCGCGACCAACTGGATGGGTTGTTGGATGAGGCCGGTCGACAAGAGCTGAGCCTACGCGAGACTCTGGTGCTGCTGTGCGAGCGCGAGATCGCCCGCAAGGATGAGCGGCGCATCGAGATGACGCTCAAACTTGCTCGCTTCCCGTTCGTTCGCGATCTGTCGGGCTTCGACTTCTCGGCCCAGCCCTCGCTGGATCCGAAGCAGATACGCGAGCTTGCGAGCGCCCGCTGGATCGCCAATGGCGAGAACGTGCTGCTCCTTGGGCCACCTGGCGTTGGCAAGACGCACCTTGCGGTCGCGCTTGGGCGCGAAGCGATCCTGGCTGGGCATTCCGTTCAGTTCGTCGCAGCCACGACTGTCGTTGCGCAGCTTGCCAAAGGTCACAGCGAAGGCCGGCTCGAGGAGCGACTCGCGCAATTTGCCAAGCCAAAGCTCCTGATCATCGACGAGCTCGGGTATCTGCCCTTTGAACCCGATGCCGCGCATCTGTTCTTCCAGCTCGTTAGCCGTCGTTACGAGAGAGGCGCGATCCTGCTGACCAGCAACCGCAGCGTCGGCGAGTGGGGCTCGGTCTTCAGCGACCCCGTGGTCGCCACCGCGATCCTTGATCGTCTGCTGCACCACAGTCACGTAATCACGATCCGCGGCGACAGCTATCGCTTGAAGGAGAAGCGCCGCAGCGGACTTCTGCAGAAGCCCGCTGTACCAGAAGCCAAATCGGAGAAGAAGTCGTGACGCAAGCCGCTCGCTCGCTACAGCGCTATGAAGGGCGCGCTTCGCGAGCGGCTTGCTTCAGTCCTGCAAACAACAAGGGGGTCGCTTCCTCATGTCGTTGCGGGGTCAAATCCGGACGTCGCTTGACAGCCGCCGACGCTTGCGACCTAATCCTTCTCGGACCCCCACCAATGCGCGGTCGATCGTCGCAGCGCTCATTGCCAAAAGTTTGTCGCGGATCTCGGGGGTAAGGTCGAGGTGGCCATGCCGTTCCATCGCCTCAATCAACGCAGGCATTAACGCCTTCAGCCGCTTCCCGCAGATCCGGTCTGACGCCTCCCAAAGGAGCACGAGCGCGTTGTGTTCTACCTCATTATACATTCGACGTCGCGCCCTTCGGCTTGGGCGCGCGTCTTCCTCACCTCGAAGTAGTCGCATCGCCTGCTTGCGATGGAATCCGGTGATGTCGACGAACTCGTCCAATATCCGCGTCTTCTTCGCGCGATCCGAACGCCGATAGCGCGCGCCTGCTGCCGCCGTCAGTTCCTTCCGCGTTGCCATGCTTAGCCACCCCATCTTCGCCCCCGCTCGCTCCCGATCCAAGGGAGCAATTTACGTGAGGCAACGGCTCAGCATTTGGTAACAATTAGGGCGAGACAATGCGGAGTCTCACCCTGATCGCCGCCGCGCAAAAGCCAACCGATCGGAGGACGAGGCAAGGCTTAGGCAGTTTATTTTTGCTGTGCGAAGAGCCTTGGCCTCACACGTCTGCAAATGAAGGAGGCCGGCGCTCACACCACGCTTTTAGGCCCTCTCGGGCATCAGGTGATGTTAGGCTTTCGAAAAACTTCGCATTGATCTCGACCGGGTCAGCAGTGCCTCGACGAATTGAATTGAGCGACGTCTTCAGGCCCCGGAGAGAAGCCGGCGAACGCTGGGCGAGCATCCCGGCAAAATGCTCTAATCGCGCTTCAAGCGCATCCGAAGTACACACCTCGGTAAGATAACCCATCTGTAACAACGTGATGCTGTCAACTTGCTCGCCTGTTAGAAAAAGGCGTTTCGTTTGCGACAGGCCAAGCCGCTCCACGTAACGTCGTAAACCAGAATAGTAGTACTGAATACCGAGGCGAGAAGGAGACATTTGCAAGAGACATCCCCGCGTTCCGATACGAAAATCACATGCAAGCGCGAGGTCAGTAGCGCCTCCGTAAATGTTTCCATTCAGGCCGCATATAGTAGGAAAGGGGCATTCTTCGACAAGATCGCACATCGCGGCGAACAGGGCTGTACATGCCGCCGCACGATCACTCGACAATGTATCCAGGTCAAATCCTGAACTAAAACTTGGACCTTGAGCCGTTATCATTAGTACTCGCACGCTCGACTGCCGAGCCAAAGTCGCGACGATTTCAGAGAAAGTCTCGATGTCTGTTGGCTCGAACCGATTGTGCTGCCGAGACCGGTTCAATTGAATTCTCGCGATCCCTTTTGACACATGCAAGGTCGGCAAGTTCCCGAGCTCAGATGCTTCTTCATTCCTTTGTTTCCCTGCTGCGACCTCACTTCCAAATTTATTCATTCGATTCCCTCGACTGGCGAAACCTGCGCTGCAGGGACGGGTAGGTGAGGCGCGGTTGTCAACGATGAAGCACAGAAGCTTCGGCCCTATGCCCTCAGCCCCTCCGTATTCTTTTTACGTTGACAGATATTTTTTTTACATTCAATAGAATATCTCGGAAACTGGCCCTGCCGGCAGCGCGGCGAGGAGAGGCGTAAGTCATGTCCAACCGCAATTTCTATGTCCTGGTTGAGGGGAGGGCCGAGGCAAACCCGACAGACGTGCTCCTAGAGCTTGAGAGCGGCGAAACGCTATCCGCTCAGTGGCTGCACAAGCTCTGTGGTAGCTATGCCAGCGTCTTCCGGCGGCTCGGATGTGCGGTCGGTGATCGCGTGGCCGTCCAGGTCGAGAAGTCCGCACATGCTTTCGCGCTCTATCTTGCCTGCCTCCGTGCTGGGCTCTGCTATTTGCCCATCAACACAGCTTATCGCTCAGCTGAGTTGGCCTACCTTCTAAAGGACGCGCAGCCTTCCTTCCTTCTCAGAGGACCAAATACGGAAGCTCTTCCCGACATGACGGTGCCTCGGTCAACCAAGGTCTTAACGTTTGGCATCCGGGGTGAAGGAACATTCGCATCACTTGTCAAAGCAGGAGAGACCTCGTTTAGCACCGTCGAACTCAATGGTGCGGCTCCCGCAGCTCTCCTCTACACCTCAGGCACAACCGGCCGGCCCAAGGGTGCTCTGATCAGCCATGCTGCGCTCTCGTACACCGCTCAAACGCTGAGTCGATTGTGGGGCTTCTCGTCTTCGGATGTTCTGCTACATGCGCTGCCGATCTTCCACAGCCATGGTCTATTCATCTCATTCAACGTCGCGCTGGCAGGCGGAGCGCGAATTCTCCTGCAAAATAAATTCGATGTAAGTCCAGTGCTCGACGCAATTCCTCGCTCAACCGTTTTTATGGGAGTGCCAACTTACTATCATCGTCTATTGACCTGCCCTTCGCTGGCCAGCTCTCTTTGCCGAAACATGCGACTGTTCATATCCGGTTCGGCACCACTATCGGCTCCGATGCATCGCGATTTTGAAACTCGGACAGGGCACCGTATCCTGGAGCGTTATGGTTTGACCGAGGCAATGATTCTCTGCTCGAACCCCCTGGAAGGTGATCGTCGACCAGGTTCGGTAGGGCTACCGATTCCCGGTGTTGATTTGCGTATTGCAGGCGAGCGAGATGAAGCTCTGCCTGTCGGACAAGTAGGTATCATTCAAGCGCGAGGACCGGGGCTTTTCTCCGGTTACTGGAACAATGCTGAGCAAACCAAAGCCGAGCTCACAGCAGACGGGTTCTTCCGTACCGGCGACATGGGTCTCGTCGACGAGAAGGGATACGTCTCGATTACAGGCCGCGCCAAGGATCTCATCATCAGCGGCGGATACAACGTCTATCCCGCAGAAGTTGAGGCTGTAATCGATGAACTGACTTCCGTTAAGGAGTCAGCCGTTGTCGGAGCAACTCACGCGGATTTCGGAGAGTGCGTCGTTGCCTTCGTAATTGCTAGCGATAAGAGCGACCCACCGAGCGAAAGCGAGGTGATTCAGCAGGTCAAGCGAAACATGGCAAGTTACAAAACCCCCAAGAAGGTCATCGTAGTCGATGATTTTCCACGGAATGCTATGGGAAAAGTCTTGAAGAAGGAGCTCCGGACGACACTAGCGGACTTTCCCACGCTTGGCTCGGATAACGCCAATAGATAATCGGCCTCCCTAGGCTAACTGGAGATTGCACACTTGTGCGCATACCATCCCGCTGAATTTCAAGCGCTGACATTTCATGATGCGGTACCCGCCTTCAGAGAAGGACGAGATAGCCCGCGCAAATACCTTGAGCGCTGTCTCGAAACGATCGACGCTCGCGAGCCCACCGTGCGAGCTTGGGTCGAAATGAACGTGCGAGAGGCGAGGTCCGTGGCTGATCGATCCACAGCGCGTTACCTCGCGGGACGAGAGCTTTCGACCATCGATGGCATGCCGGTCGGGATCAAAGACCTCTTTATGACAAAGGATATGCCCACGCGTATGGGATCTCCCTTGTTCAGAGACAATCACACTCATCAAGATACGGCTTGCGTCCAGGCATTGAGAGCCGCGGGCGCCATCGTGCTCGGTAAGACAGTGACGACGGAACTCGGCATGTCCTACCCTGGACCGACTACCAACCCGTTCAGCCATCGCCATACCCCCGGCGGATCGTCGAGCGGATCGGCAGCGGCCGTCGGCGCGCGGATGATACCTGCGGCAATCGGAACGCAAGTGGCTGGCTCGGTGATTCGACCAGCGAGCTTTTGCGCGAACTATGCGATCAAGCCGACAATGGGCGCCATCCATCGTGGGGAGCGTCTGGCACTTAGCCAAAGCCACGTGGGGATCCATGCTGGCGACCTTCGTGACATGTGGCATGTGTCGATTGAAGTCGCAAAGAGATCAGGCGGCGATCCCGGCTATCCCGGCCTTTACGGTGAGACAACTCTTCATCCGGCAACCCGGCCACTACGAGTGATTGTGATGGAGGCCCAAGGTGCGGCAGAATTGGACGACGATTCCAGAGACGCATTTGAACGGTTCCTCACTCAGCTTCGCCACGCCGGCGTCCACACCATCGACAGAACCAACCACTCGCTGGTCGACTCGTTCGAACGTGCCATCGACGAAAGTCTTGAAATTACTCGTGACGTTTGTGCCTACGAGATGCGCTGGTCACTGGAGAACCTTGTAGAAAGGTTTGGCGGAGGGCTGAGTGACAGCTTGACCTCTCGTCTGGAACTCGCGAGAAAGATGAGCATAGATGACTATCGTCAACTACTCGCCCAGCGCGATAAGGCAAGAGCAGCCCACGCCGCAATTGCTCATATCGCCGACGCTATCGTTGCTCCGTCCTCCGTTGGACCAGCTCCAAAATTAGACAATCAAGGACTTGACTCGGGCATCTCACATACAACAGGCCTGCCGAGTTACAATGCTGTTACCTCCGTCTTAGGGGCGCCAACTATCACGCTTCCGCTTCTTGCGGTGAGGGGAATGCCTCTCGGAATTCAGGTTATTGGCCAGCAGCATACCGATCAGCACCTTGTAGGTTTAGGGCGTTGGATCAGCGAGACTATTCCGGCGCGATCGGTCTAATCTCTGCTGGCTCATTCTGAGTTCGACCGGCATGGGCCCTTGGCGAGGTAAATTCGGCAGCATCTGATCTCGGGCCCGTATGTTCGTCGATCGTCTCACCATAGGTAGGGGAAGTAGCGCCTAGGTTGAGCGCCGGGCCGGCAAATCGCGTGCTCCTTCGAGTATTGTTGGGCTAAAGGTTCGAGCCTTTGAGCTACCGGTTGACGAACCGGTCCGCCTCTCGTCGCGATACAATTGCGAAACTTTTCGCTATCTACTCGCGGATCGTGGTATGAACTCCCATACCCGCGGGCAGGACCGTGCTCAAATTCAACCGAACTAGCGAAATCGCCAACTGGATCAAGACCGAAATTGATTCCGGTGCTTTGCAGCCAGGATCCAAGCTTGATGAAAAGCAACTCTCCGACAGGTTTAACGTTTCGAAGACCCCTGTCCGGGAAGCCCTGATACAGCTGGCATCGCGTGGCTTGGTAGATCTGAAGCAGCGGAGGGGTGCGACCGTCTCGGTTCTGAGTGCGGAGCAAATTGTCGCTATGTTCGAAGTTATGACGGAGCTTGAGGGAATGTCTGCAAGGCTGGCCGCGGCGCGAATGCCGACGGACCTACAGGCGCGCCTCCGCGACATACACTCTCGCAGCGAAAGCGCGCTTCACAATGCGCAGCTGTACGATGCAATTAATAAAGAGCTCCATGAAACTATCTACGAGGGTGCGCAAAACTCATATTTGGAACAGTCGATAAAAGAGACCCGCGCTCGCCTGCGTCTCTATCGTCGGTACCCATTCCAAAAACCAGGTCGCATTCAACAGTCCTATCAAGATCATTGCTCAATTGTGGCAGCGATCACCCGAGGAGATGCCATGGCGGCTGCTCAGGCTATGCACGATCATCTCACGACTGGCGGACGCGTTTTCGCAGATCTCGTGGCGGAAGCCGCTCGTTTTGCGAATACACCTGATAAGGCGGCGGGATAACCCCGCCCAATTGCCTCCACCTACTCGGCAACTCTTCTCGTCTTCTAACCCGCGTGGCGCGATATGGCGCGAGCAGCAATGTGGAGCACGAACTATCACCGGTCACATAAAACCTACTGATCAACTCAACCGACGAATTGATGATTTTCTCGCTTGCCGATGACACATCGATCGGATCGTATTACATCATCTGCTTCACCTTCCAGGCGCCATCCCTCGCAAATCCCACAAGGGCTGCAGGAATTCTTCAAGTCGGCAAGAAAATGCGACGCAAATCTCTGTACGATACTAGTATCCTAAGCGCATGGAATATATCGGAGACGACCTCGCGGGGACCGACAAATGACGCTCCAATCGAACAGTCACAACAGCCCGCAAGCGATTGGCGCTACTCCAGTACACGAGCATCTCTACCATTTCCATCGCCGCGATTTTCGTGCCGGGCGGCTCTTCTTGTTGGCCCGTAGGAAGCGGGCACGCACAGAGACGGGCCAACCGCCGATGTTGCTCGCCGTAGCGCCGGCGACACAAAGGCGGCAATCACCGCGGCTGAGCGCTCATTTCCGGTCCGCCGAATTCTTGCCTGCAAAAGCGCAGCAATTCTGAGGTCGTGGGCCGGACTAATGCGGAAGAGCTGGCGCTTCTGGTCGCGAGCGAACAGGGCCAGTTATGGATGAACCCGCGATAAGAAAACACTCTTGTGAACGAGCAACAGGCAGCCCGCTCTTGATCAAGGCTTTCCAACGAAACTTGGCTCATAGGCCGACCGAAGGTCGGTCTCAAGAAGCGCGAGTCGCCGTCACATGATAGGCCCAGGCCCGATGGAACGATCCTTGCTAGATTGATCGGAAGGGTAGATCAAACCCAGGAGCGATACATGAAGAATTATGACGGCCCCATTGACCCTCAAAAAACAGCATTGCTAGTTGTCGACCTGCAGAACCACGAGATTTCTGAGGAAGAACAGCGCAAATATCCGGAGTACGTGGACCGCGTGAAACATCAGATCGTGCCGAACGTCCAGCGGCTACTGCAAGCCGCGAGGTCGTGCGGCGTGGAAGTGATGTACACGGTAATCGAAAGCCTCACCAAGGATGGGCGCGATCGTTCGCTTTGCCACCGTAAGCTAGTCATCCCAAAGGGGTCATGGGGAGCTCAGGTAATTCCCGAGATAGCGCCTGGCGAAGACGACATCGTCTTACCAAAGACAGCTTCTGGGGTATTCAGTTCGACCATCCTGGAGCGGGTTCTTCGTAACATGGGCATTGAGGAGGTAATTGTTGTTGGCGTTTTAACGGATCAATGCATCGATATGGCGCTGCGCGACGGTGTAGATCGCAGCTTCCATATGATTTGCGTCACCGACTGCTGCGCCGCCTATACTGAAGAGAGACACAATTACTCTCTTCGTATGCAATATGGCGCTGTCCGGAAAGTGACGACGGAGGAGATTGTATCGGAACTCTCAGGCAAGTTATTCGCCCGAAACAGCTGAGATTTCCCTTCTTGAGATTCCCTCAGTAAGCCGAGCGGTTTGTTTTCTGTCTCTTTTCCGCTGAGCAAGAGATGCAAAACGAGATCCTAACGTCTTACCCCTGAGAGGGAATCTCGAAGAGCTGCGTTGAAGCGTATGACACGCGCGTCAACGTTAACACCTGTGGCGCTTGTGCATTGCGGAGACTTCGGATGCGAAAGAGCCTGGTTTGCGTGCTGCGCAGACTATAAACCGTAGATCAAAAGCCATGCGACGAGGAGATGCAAGCCGTGCCGCGTAAACTTCCCAACACGCCTGTTGATGTCTGGCGCACAACTCCGGAAACGTTGGACCTGGCGGAAAACGCCAAGCGATTTGGCTGGTGGGATTTTCCGCTCGAAAGCGCTGCAACAGATTCGGCAGAAATGGATGGAATTGACCGCGCGTACTGGTTCTATAAAAGCGCGCGCCCAATTACGAGAACATCACGGGATGTTTCTGATGCGTTGTTCTTGAACGACAAGTCTATTGTGGAATTACCGACTGCATTTCGAAAGCAGCAGACTGCGACTCTGAGTGCACTGGGGGATCTGATCCAGGCGCGCGGGCTAGAACACTCTAAGGATCTTTTGTTCGAGAGCATCGAAGCCGCTGTCTTCAATGCCGATATCTCTTTCGCGAATTATGAATCTGTGGTGGCAGACGATCATGTCGTGAGCGAGGCTATAGGCGACGGCCGCTCTTCGATGATGTGTTGCTCATCGGCCCAATATTCCGCATTAACAGAACACCAGGGTAGACGTTTCACGATTCTTAACCTCGCGAACAATCACTCATTGGACTTGGGCGTTCAGGGTCTTCGAACCACTCAAGAGCTCTGCAGAGCGAATGGGATCATTGAAATCGGCGCCCCTCGATGCGCCGAGGAGTACGGCCGGGGCACGGTTTTCACGAAGAGGGGCATCAGGTTCGGGTTCGTGTCGGTCACATTCGGTCTCAATGGGCGACCCCTACCCGACGGTGAACATTATTGTGTGCACGCGTCACCGCTCATGTCCAAACGTGTCGTGGCCGATCTTGAGCTACTCAAATCGCAAATAAGGAGCTGTAAACATCAGAATGCCGATGTCATCATCGCCTCAATCCATTGGGGCTTCGAATTCGAGTTTTTTCCAAGACGAAAGCAAATTGAGCTCGCTCATGCGCTTGTGGAGGAAGGCGCCGACATAATTTTGGGCCATCATCCTCACGTAGTTCAGCCGATCGAGTACTACCGCACTACACGTGATCCCAACCGAGTTGCGGTCATCGCTTACTCCTTGGGTAGCCTAACTTGGGACTGGTATACGGCTCCACATTTAATTTTGAGCTTGATGCTGAACTTTCAGTTCGCAAAAGGTGATACAAGTGCAGGAAGCCGTACTTACATCGAAAGTGTCACCGCTACTCCTTTGTTTAGAAATATCTTCTACAGGGGCGATAACAAAGTGATGCGCATTGAACAACTTAGAGACCACCTGGATGCGAAAAATGCCGACTTCGGTCACTTAGAACAAATGCAACAATACGTAGACTTGATTTCGGGCCGCGGAGCCCCGGTTTGACGAGCTCGCGACAGCCTCTCATCCAAATGCTCTCCGCCATCAGGTGCGACCGTGAATGTGTAAGCGGAGTGACCTGCCACTGAATGTTCATCCAGCGGCAGTTAGAGTCTCGGAGTTTTGTGCAGCGAGACCGAACTTTGGACCACCCGGAACTAGAGTTTTGCGCCTCTGATCACGTTGGCGGGCTGGTGTCGCCG